>NZ_CP019606.1:0-1311566 GCF_001997345.1 Tessaracoccus aquimaris
CCTCGAACCAGGCGGTGTCCGCGTTGATGCAGACGTCTCCGAAGTCGATGGGCGTCAACTGCGGGGCCGAGAACTGCCTCGAGGAGTCCGGCAGCGCCGCGGAGGTGTAGTCGAGCAGGATCCCCTCCGACTCTGCCCGCGACGCGAACGTGTTGTCGATGCCGTAGACGACGTCGCCGAGCGGCGCGTCCTTGGTCAGGACAAGTTGGTTGACGAGCGCGCCCGTGTCGCCCGGGGCGACATAGGTCACCTCGTAGCCGGTGTCCTTGGCGAACTTGGCCTTCAGGTCGTCCGGCAGCGCGAACGAGTCGTGCGTGACGACCGTCAGTTGCTTGGTCTGGGTCGGGGCGCTGCCGGACGGCTGCTGCTGTTGGGCGGGCTGCCCGCAGGCGGCGAGGCCGAGCAGCGCGAGGCCCGCGACGGTGATGGAAATAGCGCGTGACACGTGTGTTCTCCTTTCGGAGGCTCGGCGCATGCCGAGGAGGTCTCACTCCCTACGCCGGTGCTAACCGGATCAGGTTTGAGGGTCTGCGGGTCATATCCGCACTCTCAGCGCCCCTTGGCGCTCCCCTGTGTGTGGCCCCAGGGTAGTCCACCCGGACGGTGCTGGGTCAACTCGTCTCGCTGACCCGGATCAGCGCGTCGCGGATCTGCCTTGCGCGGGTGGGCCCGATGCCGTCGATCTCCATCAGGACGCCGACGGAGGCGCCGAAGAGTTCCTGCAGGCTGAAGTCGTTGATCAGCTTCGTGACCAGCGAGGAGGGCAGCCGTCCGAGCGTCGTCAGCAACCGGATGCCGCGGGTCTCGACGTGCTGCTCCAGGTTCGGGTTGGGGCCGAAACCCAGCCGCTCCGCCACCAGTTGGCCGCTGAACAGTTCGTCGTGGGAGAAGTTGTGGAGCTTGCCGAGGTCCAGGTCGGCAGGGTCGGGCACGTTGCCCGAGTAGTCCTGCTCGAGCAGCGCCCCGAGCCCCGAGAAGTTGGCGACCAGTTCGGCATGCTGCAGCGCCACCATCCGCCCCTCGACGCCGAGCAGATCGACGTGGAACTGCATTTCAGCCGACAGCCGCCGGGCGAGTTCGAGGCGGTGCACGACGTGGGTCAGGTCGCGCAGGGTCACCTGCTCGGCGATCTCAAGCGGCGTGAACTGTTCGAGCAGTTCGCTGACGCGCGTCGAGACCCGCGACAGCGCCGCGAGCGTCTGGTTCGCGCGACTCGTCACCTGCGGAACGGTCTCGACGACGTGGCGTCGCCCCTCGTAGAACATCGAGATCGTCGACATCGACGCGGACACGGTCACCACAGGCAGCCCTGCCGCCTGTGAGGTGCGATCGGCTGAGCGGTGCCGCGTTCCGGTCTCCGCCGTCGGCAGGTCGCCCCCGGGGACCAGGTGCACGCCCGCCGCCACGATCTGGGAGAGGTCGTTGCTCAACACGATGGCGCCGTCCAGCTTCGCCAACTCCCGCAGGGACTGCTCGGTGGTCTCGACGCCGATCTTGAAGCCGCCCGAGGACACCTGCTGGACGTGGCTGTTGTTGCCGAGCACGATCAGGGCGCCCGTTCGACCGTGGAGGATGCGGTCGAGGCCGGCGCGCAGCGGCGTGCCAGGCGCCAGCGTCTTCAGGTAGCGGCGCACACTCGGCTTCGACACAGGGTCTCCTCCCAACCTCTGGGGCCCAAGTCTAGGGGTGCTCGGCGCGGCGTGCGGGGTCTGAGTCGCGCGGCGTTTGACCTTCACGCGACGTGAGGGTTTAGCGTCGGGGCCATGAACACCACGCAGTCCCTCATTCAGGCCCTCGGCAGCCCCGACGGCACCCAACGTCGGCACGCGGCCCTGGCGCTCGGCGCCCAGCGCGACGCGAGCGTCGTCGGCCCCCTGGTCGAGCGGATCCGGGTCGAGGCCGACTCCTGCGTGCGCGAGGACCTCACCTGGGCGATCGTGCAGCACGCCGACCAGGCGGAGGCGGCGCTGACCGACCTGCTCGCCAGCCAGGAGCCGGGCGACCGCCGCACGGCCGCCCACGTGCTGAGCAAGGTCGCCAACCCCGAGCACTTCGACCGGGTCCGTCCCCTGGTGGCCGACGAGCATCCCGACGTCGCCATCAAGGCCTACCGGGCCGCCGCGAACACCGGGGGTGACGCGGCCGTGGAGGCGCTCGCCGCCCGGCTCGGTGACGGCGACCTCCTGCAGCGCGACGCGCTGAGCAACGCCTTCGCCACGATCGGTGCCGCGTCGACCGGGGCGCTCGTCGCGGCCCTGTCCAGCGACCGCGTCGAGACGCGCGAGCATGCCGCCGAGGCGCTCGGCCACATGGGCGAGGACGCGGCGGGCGCCGTCGAGGCCCTCGAGGCAGCGGCCGGGGACGCCGATGCGTCGGTGCGACTGACCGCGGCAGCATCGCTCGGCCAACTCGGCGAGGGTGCGGCAGCGTCTCTCGGCCGCCTCTCGGCCTCGGACGATGCCGTGGTCGCGCGGATCGCGGCGAGCTACCTCGCCTGAGCGTCGGCAACCAGCCGACGAGCCACGAGCCGGGTGCGCACATCCGGGGAGTCGACAGCCTCCCCGATGGCGCGCCCGGCTCGTTCGTCGTCCACCTGCCCGAGCGCGACAAGGGCGGCGAAGCGGACCGCCTCCACATCGTCGTCCAGGGTCGCGATCAGCGCGGGGACGCTGACGACGGAGGCTGCCTGCCCCAGCGCGTCGGCGGCCTCCTCGCGGACCGTCGCTGAGGCGTCCCGGAGGGCGAGGATCAGGAGCGGTATCCCTTCGGGGGTCCGGGCGAGCGCGGAGCCCGACTCGTCGCGGACCAGTTCCCTCGCGTCGCCCAGCCCGGCCACCAACGCCTCGGCGGCAGGCACCCCACCGACCTGCCCGAGCGCGAAGGCCGCCTTGGCGGCGACCGCCTCGTCCTGGTCGGCCAGCAGCACAGCGAGCGCCGCGACGCCCTCTGGGTCGCGCAGCTTGCCGAGCGTGTGGGCGAGCGAGTGGCGGGTGCGCTGGTCGCCGTGCAGCATCCGCTCGACCAGCTCCGGCCGCACGTCCCGGCGCTGCGCCACGGCCCAGGTCGCGCCCTCGCGGACCCCGTCTGCCGGGTCGCTCAGCAGTTCGATCAGCACGTCGACGGGCGCCCGGGGGGCGTCGGTGAGCGTCGTGCGGAACCGTACCGAAGCGTCCGGGTGGCGCAGTCGCTGCGTCAGTTCGATGGCGCCGAGCACCTCATCCCAGCCGGTGTCCGCCGCGGCCTGCAGCCTCCGCAGGGTGGCCAGCAATTCGCGTTCCTCCGCGATCCTCGCCTCGACGACCTCCGCGTGACGCCCCAGCAGTTCGGCGGCGTCGACCCCCTCGTCGAGAGCGGCGGCGACCTCGGTCAGCGACAGGCCCAACGCCTTGAGTTGCTGGATGGAGAACAACCGATCCAGGTCGGCGCGCGAGTACAGCCGGTAGTCGACGTCGGTGCGACCGCTGGGCTGCAGCAACCCGATCTCGTCGTAGTGGCGAAGCGTCCGGTGCGTCAGCCCCGTGCGGCGCGCCACCTCCCCGATGCGCAGCCAGTCGTCCACTTCCTCACTCCTTGGCCGAGCGGCGCAGGTCGAGCACCCCGAGGGCGTCCGCGAGCGAGGCGACCTCGACGACCTTCAGCCCGCCGAGCCGCGGCACCTTGACGGTGACGTCGCGGGAACCGGTCGGCACGATGGCCAGTTCGAAGCCGAGCCGGGCGGCCTCCGCGAGACGGCGTTCCACGCCGGGCACCCGCCGAAGGTCGCCCGCGAGGCCGACCTCGCCGAGCGCGAGCAGGCGCCGCGGGTAGTGCCGGTCGAGGGACGCGGAGGCGATGGCGATGGCGGCCGACAGGTCGACGGACGGGTCGGTGACGCGCGCGCCCCCGACCGTTGAGACGTACACGTCGACGGCGGACAGCGGAAGGCGCGCCTTGCGTTCCAGCACGGCGAGCACCATCGCGATGCGCGAGTTGTCGAGGCCGTGCGTGGTGCGCCTCGGCGAAGACTGGTTCGGGGAGGGGGCGACCAGCGCCTGGATCTCCGCGAGCAGCGGGCGGCGGCCCTCCAACGTGACGGTGACGCAGGTGCCGGGGACCGGCTCGGAGTGAGCGGTGGTGAACAGGCCCGACGGGTCGGGCACCTCCACGATGCCCGTCTCGCTCATCTCGAAGCAGCCCACCTCGTCTGCAGGGCCGAAGCGGTTCTTCGTGGCGCGCACCATCCGGAAGCCGGAGTGCCTGTCGCCCTCGAACGTCAGCACCACATCGACGAGGTGCTCAAGCGTGCGAGGCCCCGCGATGGCGCCGTCCTTGGTGACGTGGCCGACGACGATCACCGCCATCGCCTCGCGCTTGGCGACCCGGGCAAGCGCGCCTGTCACCTCCCGCACCTGGGACGGCCCGCCGGGGGCGCCGTCGGCCTCGGCCGTCGCGATCGTCTGCACCGAGTCGATCACCAGCAGCGAAGGGCGGACCGACTCCACATGGCCGAGCACGGTGCCGAGGTCGTTCTCGGAGGCGAGGTACAGCGAGTCGTCGATCGCCCCGGTGCGCTCGGCTCGCAACCGGACCTGCGACGCGGACTCCTCGCCGGAGATGTAGAGCGTCGTCTCGCCGGAACGGGCCCACTTGGCGGCGACGTCGAGCAGCAGCGTCGACTTCCCGACGCCCGGCTCGCCGGCCAGCAGCACGACCGCCCCCGGCACCAGGCCGTCGCCCAGCACCCGGTCGAGTTCGGCGATGGTGGTCAGCTTCCGCGCCGCCTTGTCGGTGGGGACCTGCGAGATCGGGACGGCCTTGTCAACAGGCACCGACGAGGCGACCGACCTCAGCTTCGGCGCGCCGCGTTCGGCGACGGTTCCCCACGCCTGGCACTCTCCGCACCGCCCGACCCAGCGGGTCGATGTCCAACCGCATTCCGTGCACGCGTACGTGTCCTGCTTCTTCGCCACGGAACGAGACTAGGCGAGGGGACCGACGAAACGCGACGGAGGCCGTCCCCAGCGGGTGGGAACGGCCTCCGTCGTCAAGGAATCTCAGATGGTGATCAGGTCGCCGGCCGGGTTACGGAAGGTGACCGAGTTGATGCCGGGCATGCCGCGCGGGGCGACCAGGTCGAGCGCGACGCCGTCGAGTTCGTCACCGACCTCGATGCCGAGCCACTCGGAGAGGCGGTCGGCAGAGCCCGAGATCTGCATGGAGTCGAGCGAGACGTCGCCGGGCAGCGCGCCGGGGCGCAGCGAGTCGTCGGACTTCCACTCCAGGAAGTAGGGCAACTGCGGGTCGGCGATGAGGCCTCGGATGCCGATCTGCGACCACTCGAGGCGGCGACCGTCGGGGAACTGGCGCGAGCCGGGGACGGCGGAGCGCTCGAGGCGCAACTCATAAGCGGAGATGTCGGCGACGCTGACCACCCAACCGAGCCAGCCGCCGCCCATGTCGGAGCGGGCGCGCACGGCCTGCCCGAAGGCGGCCTTGTCTGCGGCCGGGTGGTCGAGGACCTCGACGACCTCGATGTAGCGGGCGTCAGTGAGCGGAATGATGTGGTTGCGCGTGCCGAATCTCGGATGGAACCCGCCATCCTTGTATTCCGTGCCCAGCGCCTCGGCGAGCCGGGTCGCCTCCGCCTTGAGGCCGTCCGGACCGGTCGCAAACATGAGATGGTCGACGTGCATGGAGCCATTGTCTCCCCACGGGTAGGCCAACAAGAAATCGGGGCGCTGGTGGCCGCCGTCGCCCACGGTGGTATCCGGTGGTGGGAGAGGCGTACGGGTAGGGTTGTCGGCGTGCCACAGTCGAAGATCCTGCTCTCGACCACCTCGGTCTATCCCGAGGCCTCCACAAGCGCGTTCGAACTGGCCTCCGACCTCGGATTCGACGGCGTCGAGTTGATGGTCGGCGTCGACTCGCTGTCGACGGACATCGACTCGGTAGCCAAGCTCGCCGACTACCACGGCGTCCCCGTCATGTCCGTGCACGCCCCGACGCTGCTCGTCACGCAGGGCACCTGGGGCTCGGACTCCTGGGACAAGTTGCGGCGCTCCGGCGAGGCCGTGGCGCGGCTCGGCGGCAACGTGGTCGTCGTCCACCCGCCGTTCCGGTGGCAGCGCGAGTACGGGGCGGGCTTCGTGGCGGGCATCAAGGACCTCAACGCGACCTCAGAGGTGATGTTCGCCGTCGAGAACATGTACCCGTGGCGCACCCCCGGTCGGCACTTCCAGGCGTACCTCCCCGGCTGGGACCCCACACCGTACGACTACGACCATCTGACGCTCGACCTGTCGCACGCGTCGACGTCGCAGCGGCAGTCGCTCGATCTGGTGCACGCCTGGGGCAAGCGCCTGGCGCACGTGCACCTGACCGACGGCCGCGGCTCGTTCAAGGACGAACACCTGATGCCGGGCGAGGGTGACCAGGCGGCCTGGGAACTCGTCGAGTACCTGGCGCGCACCGGGTACACGGGCCACATCGTGCTGGAGGTCTCCTCGCGGCGGGCCAGGTCGCGCCACGAGCGTGAGGTGCTGCTGGGGGAGTCGCTCGAGTCGATCCGCAAGGCGGTCGCCGCCGGGCTGGCGGGGGCATGATGGCAAAGATCAACCGCGCCGTGCGGCGCCTCATCCGGTCGCGCTCCGTCCAGGAGGCGGCCATGGCCAGCCCCGCGGCCGAGGAGTTCGCGCGCAACTACGTCGCGGGTCGCGACCTCGACGAGGCGATGCCCGTCATGCGCAGGCTGCACGGTCAGGGTCTGCTGCTTTCGCTGGCGTATCTGCCCACGTCTGACTCCGAGTCCGAGACCCCAGGCATGCTCCTGACGACGCTTGACCGGCTCGGCGAGCTGGCCGAGGGGACCGAGCTGTCCATCAAGCCCTCCTCGCTCGGGCTGCGCGACAATGCGGCGAGCGCGGCGTCCCGGTTGGCGGAGATCTGCGGCTCGGCGCGCGAGCGACGCGCGTTCGTCACGCTCGAGATGCAGGGCTGCGGCGAGTACGTCGAGACGCTGAGGCTGTGGCGCTCGACCCGGGAGCACTTCCCCGATCTTGGCGTGACGCTGCCCTCCGACATCCGGCGCAGCGAGCGCGAGGTCGCCGCCGTGTCGGCCGAGGGCGCCCGGGTGCGGCTGTGCGTCGGCTCCTACCCGGTGCCCCGCGCGGCGGCGCTGCCCGGCGAGCAGGCCAAGTCCCTGGCGTTGGTCCGCTGCATCAGGCGGGCGATGGAGGACGGCGGCTACGCGATGATCGCGTCGCACGACCCGACGATCATCGCGATCGGGCAGGAGGTCGCGGCGCGCAACTCGCTGCCGCGCACCGGGTTCGAGTACCAGATGTTCTACGGTGTGCGTCCACTCGAGCAGCGCAGGCTTGCCGACATCGGCTACCTGTCGCGCACCTACCTTCCCTACGGGCCGGGGTGGTTCGAGTACCTGTCGACCCGGATCGCCGCACGGCCGCGCACCATGTTCAGCTACCTGCGCGCGGTGGGGGACAAGCGGTGACCACGCCGCTGGCCGCTGAGGTCGGGGTCTCGCGCCGGACGCTCGGGTGGGAGATGGGCGTCGTGCTGCTGCTCTCGCTGGGGCAGTCGGCCGTCTACTCGATCCTGCGGATCGTCGATCTGCTCACCCGCGAGCAGGCGCTGTCGCAGCAGCAGACCACCATGAACACGGCCCAGGTGCCCGACCGGCCGTGGCTCGACGCGCTGTATCAGGTCGCCAACATCGTCTTCCCCCTGATGCCGGTTGTGCTGTGCCTCTACCTGCTGTGGGCGGTCTACCGGCCGGCTGAAGGGCCGTTCCGGGCGATGGGCTTCGACCTGCGACACCCGGGCTTCGACCTGGCGAAGGGTTTCGGGATCTTCGCAGGGATCGGCGTGCTCGGGTTGGCGTTCTACCTGTTCGCGGTCGCGATCGGGATCAACACGCAGATCAACACCTCCGGGCTCCAGTTCACCGTCGTCAACGTGGTGGTGCTGATCCTCCGGGCGATCATGAACGGCGTCCTCGAGGAGGTCGTGATGGTCGGCTACCTCTTCACGCGCTGGGCCCAACTTGGCGGAAACATGTGGGTGATGGTGGTCGTCAGCGCCGTGATCCGGGGCGGCTACCACCTGTATCAGGGCTTCGGCGGCTTCATCGGGAACCTGGTGATGGGACTCGTCTTCGGTGCCCTGTTCCTGAAGTGGTTGAAGGGTCGCGTGATGCCGCTGGTGGTCACGCACTCCCTGCTCGACATCGTCGCCTTCCTCGGCGCCCCGCTGCTTCCCTGGCTGATGTCCCTGATCGGACGCTGACCCAAAGGGTCGCGCGGCGCGGCGTGGACCCGTGAGGGTGACCTCCCGCGGATCGGCCTAGAATCGGGCCATGCGTGTTGGAGTCTTTGGCGCGACCGGACAGGTCGGCGGCGTGATGCGTCGCCTCCTCGAGGAGCGCAACTATCCCGTCGATCAGATCCGTTACTTCGCCTCCTCGAGGTCGGCAGGCAGCAAGCTGCCGTGGAAGGACACGGAGGTCGTCGTCGAGGACATCGCGACCGCCGACTTCGCCGGCCTCGACGTGGCACTGTTCTCGGCAGGCGGGTCGACGTCGAAGCAGTACGCCGAGCGGGTCGCCGCTGCAGGCGCCACCGTGATCGACAACTCCAGCGCGTGGCGGATGGACCCCCGCGTCCCGCTGATCGTCTCCGAGGTCAACCCGGGCGACGTCGCCGCCGCGGAGATCGGCATCATCGCCAACCCGAACTGCACCACCATGGCGGCCATGCCCGTCATCAAGCCCCTGCACGACGCGGCGGGCCTCGAGGCGATGCAGGTCACCACCTTCCAGGCCGTCTCCGGCTCCGGGCTCAAGGGCGTCGAGGCGCTCGCGACGCAGTTCGGCCAGATCGACGACCCGCGGGTCCTCGCGCACGACGGCTCCGCCTTCCAGCCGGGCGACACCGCCCCCTACGTCGCGCCCATCGCCTACAACGTGGTCGCGCTCGCGGGAAGCATCGTCGACGACGGCGAGGGCGAGACCGACGAGGAGAAGAAGCTTCGCAACGAGTCGCGCAAGATCCTGCACCTGCCGGACCTGCTCGTCGCGGGCACCTGCGTGCGGGTCCCGGTCTTCTCCGGCCACTCGCTGAGCGTGCACGCCCGCTTCGACCGCGACATCACCCCCGACGAGGCGCGCGAACTGCTCGCCGCCGCACCAGGGGTCGAACTGGCCGATGTGCCGACCCCGCTGCTCGCTGCGGGGGCCGACCCGTCGCTCGTCGGCCGGATCCGCCAGGATCAGTCCATCGAGGGTAAGAAGGGCCTCGTGCTCTTCCTCAGCAACGACAACCTGCGCAAGGGCGCCGCCCTCAACGCGATCCAGATCGCCGAACTGCTGGTCCGATGAGGATCGCCGTCATCGGCGCGGGCGCCATGGGGGAGGCGCTGCTGTCGGGATGGATCGCCTCCGGAGTCGCCCCCACCGACATCGCCATCGTGGACGCCTACCCGCCGCGGGTGGTCGAGCTTGAGGAGCGGCACGGCGTCACCGGCGTCGACCTTGCTGCGGCAGCGGGGCAGGCCGAGACGCTCGTGCTCGCCGTCAAGCCGTACCAGATGGACGCCATCCTGGCCGAGCTCGCGGGGCACCTCCACGACGACGCCCTCGTGGTCTCCATCGCCGCCGGCGTCTCCCTCGACCGGCTCCAGAAGGCGCTGCCCGGCGTCTCCGTGGTGCGAGTGATGCCCAACACCCCGGCGCTGGTCGGAAAGGGCATGGCGGGCATCGTCCCCGGAGCGGAGGCCAGCGCGGCTCAGGTCGACCGGGTGCAGGAACTCCTCGACGCCGTCGGCCGCTCGATCATCACCGACGAGGCGCACCTCGATGCCCTCACAGCGCTCTCCGGTTCCGGGCCCGCCTACCTCTTCTACGTCGCGGAGGCGATGATCGAGGGCGGCGTGCACCAGGGGCTGACCCGACCAGAGGCCACCGCGCTTGTCAACCAGACGTTCGTCGGCGCGGCCGCCATGCTCGCCGAGTCGGGCAGGTCGGCCACCGTGCTGCGGGAGATGGTCACCTCGCCGGCCGGGACGACCGCCGCGGCCCTGCGCAGCCTCGACGACCACGGGGTGCGGGCCGCGTTCCTGGACGCCGTGCAGGCGTGCGCCCGTCGTGGCGCGGAAATGGCCACCGAATAGCGGCGTCTACAGCTCCCGGAACGTGACCGGACGGCGGCAATTGTCCGTTCTCCCGCGACCGGGTTAAGATTTGGGGTCTGACCGGCACGGCCGGGCAACACACACATCCGGGTGGAACAGCCCGGCGATGAAAGGCAAACAGTGGGTTCTGTTATCAAGAAGCGCCGCAAGCGTATGGCGAAGAAGAAGCACCGCAAGCTGCTGAAGCGCACGCGCATTCAGCGTCGCCGCGCTGGCAAGTAGTGCACCCAGCCCCGCGGGTCCTTCTCCTGACGCGTTCCGGCTGCCACCTGTGCGTGGACGCCGAGGTCAGTGTGCGATCGACCTGCGAGGAACTAGGTGTGGGCTGGCGCCTGCTCGACGTCGACACCGATGAGCAACTGAAGGCGAAGTACACCGACCACGTGCCGGTGACCTTCGTCGATCAGGAGTTGCTCGGATACTGGTTCGTCGACGACGAGGCCTTGCGCGAGGCCCTCCGCCGCGGCACCCCCCGACCCATCACCGACGACTGGTTGCTGGCGCACCACTGAAACGGAAAACTTCGTGACTGAGTCTTTGCACCCCGTGTCTCCGGCCTCGCCGCCGGAGTATGAAGCGACCAGTGGGTCCGTCACCTTCGTCGGCTCCGGCCCCGGCGACCTCGGCCTCCTGACCCTCTCGGGTTCCAGGGCGCTGACGTTCGCCGACGTGATCATCGTCGATCCCGCGATCGACGTCGACCACGTGAGGGCGCTCGTCTCCGCGCACTCGCAGATCCGCGTGTCCAAAGGCGACGAGGACGCGGGCCTGATCCTGCGCTCCATCGCGCAGGGCCTGAAGGTGGTGCGGCTGCACAGCGGCGACTACTTCACCGACGCGGACGCCGACTCCGTCCTGGCTGAGGTCCTCACGCAGGCGGGCCTGCACGCGAACGTGGTGCCCGGCGTCAACCGGTGGAGCGCCGCCCTGTCCTACGGCGCGGTGACGGCCTCCGCCGCCTTCGCGGCGCTCGACGCGACCCTTGGGGTGCCCGACGTCGAGGAGTGGCCGCACGCCCAGACGCTGATCATCCGCGCCAAAGGATCCGACTCGGCGCGCGTGGCGTCGGCGGCCACCCAGCGCTACACCTCCAACGGCACGGTGTTGTCGCTTGAGAAGATGGGCACCACCTCGCAGGTCAGCGACTTGATCACCTGGCGCGACGTCACGGTCTCCGACGCGGACGAGCGGTTCTTCATCGTCGGTCCCGGCATCGACGAGAACCATCGCAGCCGGTTCGCCTGGTTCGAGGGCAAGCCGCTGTTCGACTGGCGCGTCATCGTGCCGCGCACGAAGGACGACCTCAACTCGCTCATCGAGGAACTGGACCACTACGGCGCGACGAGCGAGATCGTGGCCACCATGTCCATCGAGCCGCCCCGCACGGAGCAGGCCATGGAGAAGGCGGTCCGCGGGCTGGTCGACGGGCGCTACCTGTGGCTCGTGTTCACCTCCCCGCACGCCGTCACCGCTATCGCGGAGCGGCTCACCGAGTACGGCCTCGACTCGCGCGCTCTGTCAGGCATCAGCCTGGCAGCAGTCGGAAGCGGGACCACCGAGGCGCTCGCACGGCTCGGCCTCGTTCCCGACCTGACGCCGGTCGTGGAGAACACCACCGGCGCGCTCGCCAACGAGTTCCCCGCATACGACGACCTGATCGACCCGCTCAACCGGGTCCTGGTGCCGAGCGCCGACGTCGCCGTCGAACCACTCCTCGTTGGGCTCAGCCGGCTCGGCTGGGACGTCGAGGAGGTCACCGCCTACCGCACGGTGCGCGCCGCGCCTCCGCCCGCGGATGTGCGCGACGACATCAAGACCGGCATGTTCGACGCGGTCCTCTTCACCTCCGCGACCGCCGTGCGCAACATGATCGGCATCGCTGGCAAGCCGCACGCCGCGACCGTTGTCGCCGCGATCGGCCCCGCCACCGCCGCCGCGTGCGAGATGCACGGCCTGCGCGTCGACGTCGTCGCGGAGACCCCGACGTTCGAGTCGGTGGCCGAGGCGCTCGCCCGGTTCGCCGACCGGCGCCGCGCCGACCAGGTCGCCGCGGGCCTCCCGACCACCAAGCCGTCGCAGCGCAAGCGCCGTAAGCGCCGCAAGGTTGTTGAACCAGCCGAATAGCCGAATATGGTGAGTGACGTGGAAAATGCGAGCATCGTGCACGTCATGCGGCACGGCCAGGTCGAAAACCCGACGGGTGTGCTGTACGGGAGGCTGCCAGGCTTCGCCCTGTCTGCCCTCGGACGCGAGATGGCGGAACGGATGGGCCAGTACTGGGCCGACGTCCCCCTGACCCATCTGAGGTGCTCGCCGCTGCAGCGGGCACAGGAGACCATGGCCCCCACCGCGGCCCGGCATGCCGACCTGACGATCGTCCCCGACGACCGCGTGATCGAGGCGGAGAACCGCTTCGAGGGCATGACCTTCGGCAAGGACAACGCGGCGCTTCGCAACCCCCGGATGTTCTGGCACATGCGCAATCCGCTCCGCCCCAGTTGGGGCGAGCCGTACACCGCGATCGCCGCCCGGATGCGGGCCGCGATCGGCGACGCCGCCGTCGCTGCAGGCGTCGGAGGGCAGGCGCTGATCGTCAGCCACCAACTCCCCATCTGGACGGCGCGCCGCGCCGCCGAGGGGAAGCCGTTCGTGCACGACCCGCGACGCCGCGAATGCACCCTGTGCTCGGTGACCAGTTTCACGGTGCGAGACGGAGCCATCACGTCGGTCTCCTACGCGGAGCCCGTCGCCGACCTGCTGCCCGCGACCACGAAGCGCAAGTTCAAGGTCGGCACGTGAGGCGCCTGCTGGCGGTCGCGGCCCTGATGGTCCTGACCGCCTGCTCCGCGCCGACCGAAGGCGGGGCGGATGGCCAGGGTGGCGTCGGCTTCCAGAGCGGCGACGGCGCGTTCACGATCGTTCCGGCCGACAAGCGCGTCGAGGCCCCCGTGCTGGAGGGCCCGACGGTCGACGGGGGAACCGCGTCGACCGCAGACCTGGCGGGCAAGATCATCATCGTGAACGTGTGGGGCTCCTGGTGCGCCCCTTGCCGCGCAGAGGCCCCCGAACTGGTCAAGGCCGACGCGGAACTCGACGACGACGTCGCCTTCCTGGGCGTCAACACCCGCGACCTCGACGTCGCGCCCGCCCGGGCATTCGAGCGCAGCTTCGGGCTCACCTACCCGAGCATCTACGACCCCAACGGCAAACTGCTGCTCGGCTTCGGCCAACTGCCGCCGAAGGCGATCCCCAGCACCGTCGTGATCGACGCCGACGGCAAGGTCGCCGCGCGGGTGCTCGGCGAGGTCAACGCCACCACGCTGGCGGGCATCGTCGACGACGTCAGGGGCGCGTGATGCTCCTCGAGAGTTGGGCGACAGACGCGCTGACTTCCTCGATGGTCGTGGCGATCCCCGTCGCGGTGCTCGCGGGCATCGTCTCCTTCGCGTCCCCGTGCGTCCTGCCGCTGCTTCCCGGCTACCTCAGCTACGCCTCCGGCCTCGGCACCGCCGAGATCGCCGAGGGCACCGGCCGCAAGCGACTGCTGGTGGGCGGCACTCTCGGCTTCATCCTCGGCTTCTCCATCGTCTTCGTGCTGACAGGCGCCCTGATCGGCGGCCTCGGCTCCGTGCTGCTGACCAACGCGCGGCTGATCACCATCGCGCTCGGCGTCGTGATCATCGTGCTCGGCGCCGCCTTCGCGGGCTGGCTGCCCGCCCCCTCCGGGTGGCGTCCCAACGTCGCACCCCGGCTCGGCGCCTGGGCCTCGCCGCTGCTCGGGATGGTCTTCGGCCTCAGCTTCACGCCGTGCATCGGCCCGGCGCTCGCCGTGGTGCTGACGCTCGCCTTCAACGAGGGCTCCGCCGTGCGCGGTGGCATCCTTGCCTTCTCCTACGCCCTCGGGCTGGGGCTCCCGCTGCTCGCCTTCGCGTTCGCGTTCAGCGCCCTCGCGCCGCGGCTCGCCTGGCTGAAGACGCATCAGCGGCTCATCCAGCGCATCGGCGGCATCCTGATGATCGCCGTCGGCCTCGCCATGATCACGGGCCTGTGGGACCTGCTGATGGCCGGCCTGCGGCAGTGGGCCTCCGAGTTCGGAACGATCCTGTGAGCGCCCGCGGCAACCCTGTCGTCGAGTTCGTCCGGTGGGCATGGGGCCAGTTGACGAGCATGCGCACCGCGCTGGCGCTGCTGTTCCTCCTCGCGCTCGCCACCATCCCCGGATCGATGATCCCGCAGAGCACCGTCTCGCCGATCTCGGTGCTCGACTTCCAGCGCGAGCACCCCACCCTCAACAAGATCCTCGAACCGCTCGGCATGTACCACGTGTACACCTCGCCCGCGTTCTCGGCGGTCTACCTGCTGCTGTTCGTCTCGCTGATCGGCTGCATCCTGCCGCGCATCAGCAAGTACCTGCGCGCGGTTCGCAAGCCCCCGCCGAAGCTGCCTGCCCGCATCGACCGGCTCCCCGTGGCCGCCTCCGGCGCCGTGACCCACGAGGTCGAGACGAGCCTCGACGACGCGGAGGCGTTCCTGCGGGGCAAGCGCTACCGGACCCGCCGCACCGACGACGGGATCAGCGCGGAGCGCGGCTATCTGCGCGAGGCGGGCAACCTGGTGTTCCACACCTCGCTGGTGTTCGTCCTGATCGGCCTCGCCTGGTCGAACCTGTTCGGCTTCCACGGCAGCGCCGTCGTCGTCGAGGGCCGCGGCTTCTCCAATGTCATCACGCAGTACGACGACTTCACGGCGGGCACGCTGCTCGACACCGACCACCTGGAGCCGTTCTCCATCGACGTCGACCGCTTCACCGCGGAGTTCGAGATGGGGGAGGTGCAGCGCGGCGCCGCGCGGCGCTTCGACGCGGACGTCACCGTCAGCGACTCCTCGGGCGAACACAAGGAGTTGTTGACCGTCAACGAACCGGTCATGACGGCGGGCGGTTCGCAGGTCAACCTGCTCGGCCACGGCTACGCCCCGTCCTTCACCGTCAAGGACGGCAACGGCGACATCGCGTTCAGCGGCCCGGTGGTGTTCCTGCCCCAGGACGGCAACTTCGCCTCGATCGGCGTGGTCAAGGTCCCGGACGCGCGCCCTGAGAGGCTCGCGTTCGAGGCGTTCTTCTATCCCACCGCGATGCTGAGCGCGCAGGGACCGCAGTCGATCTTCCCCGACGCGCTGAACCCCGAGGTCTACCTCAACGCGTGGTTCGGCGACCCGCAGGAGGAGACGGGCATCCCCGAATCCATCTACACCCTCAAGACCGACGGCCTGAAGCCGGTGCCGGGAGACGACGGCGAGCGGTTGCGCGCCGCGCTCCCAGTCGGGGGCGGCATGACGCTGCCGGACGGGCTCGGGTCGATCACCTTCGACGGCTGGCAACGCTGGGTCAAACTGCAGGTCAGCGAGACCCCCGGCAACATGATGACGCTGATCTCCATCGCGCTCGGCGTGGCGGGCCTCTGCGTCAGCCTGTTCGTCCGCCCCCGTCGCCTCTTCGTGCGGATCACAGACGGGGTGGCTACAGTGGGCGGACTCGACCGCACGGACGCCGCCTCCGGGCTGGAAGAGGAGGTGGCCGGTTTACTGGCCGCCGCCACCGCGCAACAATCGGATGAGAGTCCGACCACATCCGAGGAGCAGACCGCATGACGCTGTCCGAATGGTCCTACACGGCGATGGTGGCCGCAGCGGTCGTCTACCTGGTCGCGTTCGCGCTGTGCGCCCTCGAATGGTCGTCGGCGCGCGGGCTCGCCAAGGAGCGCCCCGAGGACGGCAGCGAGGACGTCGCCCGCACCCGGGTCGACTTCTACGGCAGGCTCGCTCTGTTCACCACCACGATCGCGGCGGTGCTGCATATCGGGGCGGTCGTGCTTCGCGGCGTCGCGGCCCAGCGGGCACCCTGGGGCAACATGTACGAGTTCGTGACCGCAGCCATGGCGTTCGCGGTGCTGCTGTATCTGGTGTGCGCCTACCGGTTCGGGATGCGCTGGCTCGGCCTCGGCGCGAACCTGCTGTTCACCTTCGGGCTCGGGGTCGCGGTCACCCAGTTCTACGTGGACGTCGCGCCGCTGGTGCCCGCGCTGCACAGCGTCTGGTTCATCATCCACATCATCGCGGCCTGCATCTCGGGGGCGGCGTTCAACATCGCCGCGATCACCTCGATCCTGTACCTGGTGCGGGAGTCGGCAGCGAAGAGGGCGGACGCGAAGGGCGTCGAGGTCGTCGGCTATGTCGCGAAACTGCCCACCGCGAAGCGACTCGACCTGATCTCCTACCGGCTGATCGCCTTCGCCGTCCCGCTGTGGACGTTCACCATCGTCGCGGGCTCGATCTGGGCGCAGTACGCCTGGGGACGGTTCTGGAACTGGGACCCGAAGGAGACCTGGTCCTTCATCACCTGGATCATCTACGTCGCCTACCTGCATGCCAGGGCAACGGCCGGCTGGCGGGGGCGCCCGGTCGCGATCATCTCGCTGATCGGCGTCGTCGCGTTCTGGTTCAACTTCATCGGCGTCAACCTGTTGTTCAGCGGGCTCCACTCGTACTCGGGGATCTAGGAACGTGCGGGCCGACGAGAGCCCGGACTGGCTGGTCCGGCTGTACGAGGAGCAGGGTGCGACGCTGCACCGGCTCGCCGTGCTGCTGGGCGCCGAGGAAGGCTCAGGCCGAATCGTGCGGGGGGCGCTGCTCGCGCTGCACCGCCGCGGCCACCGGCTGATCGACCCCGCGGAGCGGGTCGAGTTCCTTCAGGAGACCGTCGTGCACGCCGCCCGCTCGGTGCGACCTCCGCAGCAGCCCCTCGACCTGCCCAGCGTCGAGGACCCGCGCCAGGGCGACCTGCTGAGGGCCCTCTCGGCGCTCCCTCCGCGGATGGCCGAGCTGATCGTCGTCAGCCACTACCTCGCGGTCTTCGGCCCGGAGTTGGCCGGGATCATGCGGATGTCGCTGCGGGCCTGCAACCAGAAGCTCGAGATCGCCCGCGAGACGCTGCGCGCCAACCTCGACGACGGGGAGACCCCGCCCGCGGGCCTGGAGGCCCTCTCGCAGGAGATCACCGCCGCGCTGCGCGCCTCGGCCCGCACAGTCCAGGCCCCGGGCACCGACACCCTCGCCGCGGAGTTGGAGCAGCTCGGCGAGGGCGGCCAACTGCGGTTCGGGCCGCGCTCCGTCGTCGCGCTCACCATCGCCGCCCTCATCCTCGGACTGGTGCTCGCCGCGGTCACCAACCCCGCCGTCGCGCCCGCAGAGATGCCCCACGCCTCGCCCGACGCGGGCACCGAACCCACCGCTTCCCGCTCGATGCCCGCCATGGTGCGCGGCATCCCGATCTACTACATCGGAAGGCAGGACGGCGCGATGTACCGCGAACTGCGCGACCTGTCGTCCTCCGGCGACCTGGTTCGCTCCGCCGTCGAGGCGCTGCTGACGGTGCCGCCCGCCGACCCGGACTACGAGTCGCAGTGGGACTCCGGCCAGGTGCTCGACATCGAACAGAACGCAGACTCGATCGTCGTCGACCTGTCGGCCGACGCGTATGCAGACATCGACGGCGCACAGGAGGAGGAGCAGGCGCGCAACCAGATCGTCTACACCGTCTCCGACCTGGTCGCCAACCCCGACCTGAGCGTCCGTTTCCGCTCCGAGGGGCGGACCCCGCCCGGTGCCTTCGCCAGCGACACCGGCTTCAAGAGGGAGGGCCTCGACCCGATGCCTCTTGTGTGGATCACCACCCCGCGCAACCTGGCGCGGCTGTCGCCGGGGGAGACGAGCATCGTCGGCACCATCAAGCCGGGCTACGGCGACCCGGTCGTCCGCGTCGTCAACAGCGAGACCGGCAAGGTGATGCTCGAGGAGGCGGCGCAGACGGCGACCGTCGCGAACCAGGACGGGTGGCGCGTGTGGAGCGTGAAGCCGTCGCTGCCTGCGGGCAGGTACGAGGTGAGCGCCCGGGTCGAGGGGACCGCAGGTCGCACCATCGCCGAGACGAAGACCTTCGAGGTCGGCTGAGTCAGTGCGTCGCGACCAGCTTGGCCAGCTTCGCCTGCAGGCGGGCCGGCGCGAGCCGGGTCGCGAACGCCATCGCCGCGTTGTTGGCGCCGTCGACCGCGTAGGGGCGGTGCCGCTTCAGGGCCTGGAAGGTCGTGTCGACGACCTGGTCGGGGGTGCGTCGCTTCGACATCACCTTGTCGTTGCCCGCGTTGGCGAAGAAGGCCGTATCGGTCGGGCCCGGGCAGATCGCCATGGCGCGCACGCCCGTGTGCCGCAGTTCCTCCCACAGCGCGATGCTGAACCTCAGCACGTACGCCTTCGACGCCGCGTAGACGGCCATCGTCGGGATCGGCTGGAACGCGGCGGTCGAGGCCACGTTGATGATCGCGCCCCTGCGGCGGCGGATCATGCCGGGCGTCACGGCGCGGGAGAGTTCCGTCAGGGCGAGCACGTTGAGGTTCAACTCGTTCGAGATGCGGCGCGGGTCGGCGCCGGCGAACTCGCCGATGGTGCCGAATCCCGCGTTGTTGACGAGGTAGCCCACGTCGCGGCCGTCGATGGCCTCGATCAGCCTGCCGCGCTGTGCGGCGTCGCCCAGGTCGGCCGCGACGGTCTCGGTCTCGACCCGGAACCGCTTGCGCAGGTCGGCGGCGACCTCGTCCAGCCGGTCGCCGCTGCGCGCGGCAAGCAGCACATTGGTGCCACGTGAGGCGACCCGCTCCGCGAAGGCGACGCCCAGCCCGCTCGACCCACCAGTGACAACAGCCCACGAATTGCTCATGGGCCCAACTGTAGAGGCCCGGCCAGCCCTCAAGCCTCTCCACGTGACGCCGTGACACAATGGGGCCATGCAGCATTTCGACCTTGCCGTGATTGGCTCCGGCTCCGGAAACTCGCTGATCGATGAACGGTTCTCGGACTGGAACGTGGCGCTGATCGAACGCGACCCCGTCTTTGGCGGCACCTGCCTGAACCGTGGCTGCATCCCCACCAAGATGTTCGTGATCCCCGCCGACCTCGCCGCCAGCCCGGCGGAGGCCAAGCGGCTCGGCGTCGACCTGCGCAGGGAGGGCTCCGACTGGCGCGCGATCCGCGACCGGATCTTCGGCCGCATCGACGCCGTCTCCGCGGGAGGCCTCGACTGGCGGGAGCGCTCCGAGAACGTCACCGTCTTCCACGGCGAGGCCTCGTTCACCGGGCCGAAGACGCTGAAGATCGGCGACGATGAGATCAGCGCCGACCAGATCGTGATCGCCACCGGCTCCCGCCCCCGACGGCTCGACCTGCCCGGCCTCGACGAGGTTGCCGACCTCGTCTACACCTCCGACGACATCATGCGCATCGACAAGCGCCCGCAACGGCTCGTGATCGTCGGAGGCGGCTACATCGCCGCCGAGTTCGCGCACATCTTCGGCGGCCTCGGCACCGACGTGACGCTGATCAACCGCTCCGACCGGCTGCTGCGCTCCTACGACCGTGAGGTCGCCGACCAGTTCCAGCACCTGCTCTCACAGAAGGTGAAGCTGCGCCTCAACCAGGCCCTCTCCTCGGTCGAGAGGGAGGGCGACGGCATCGTCGTGGTGACCACCGACCGCAACGGCATCGAGTACGAGTACTTCGCAGACGGCCTGCTGCTCGCGATCGGGCGGGACCGCAACTCCGACGCGCTCAACCTCGCTGCGGCGGGCATCGAGACCCGCAGCGCGGGCCAGATCCGCGTCGACGCGGAGCACCGGACGAGCGCCCCCGGCGTCTGGGCGATGGGGGACGTGTCCTCCGACCACCTGCTCAAGCACGTCGCGAACGCCGAGACCCGCACGGTGCAGCACAACCTGCTGCATCCCGATGACCTCCAGGAGACGGACTACCGCTACGTGCCGCACGCCGTGTTCAGCAGCCCCCAGGTCGCCGCGGTCGGTGCCACCGAGGAACAGTTGCGCCAGTGGGGTGTTCCGTACGTCGTGGCGACCCAGCGCTACGCCGACGTCGCCTACGGGTGGGCGCTCGAGGACGAGGGCCACTTCGTCAAGCTGCTCGCCGACCCCAGTTCGTGGCACCTGCTCGGTGCCCACATCATCGGCCCGCAGGCCTCAACGCTGATCCAGCCGCTGATCCAGGCCATGAGCTTCGGGCAGCGCGTCCCTGACCTCGCCCGGGGCCAGTACTGGATCCATCCGGCGCTGCCGGAGGTCGTCGAGAACGCCCTCCTCGGCCTGCTCGCCGCGCACCAGCCTGCCGAGCTGGGAAAGTGAACGCCCGCTTCGGCGTGGCGGCCCTCGCGGCCGCCGCGGTCCTCGCGGGGTGCGCGCCGCAACTGCCCGTCTCCGACTCCCGGATCCATGCCGGTGGGACCGGCGCGTCGACCCCGACGGTGAAGCCGACCGCATCGGGCTCGCCGACGCCCGAGCCGTCGGCGACCCCTTCACCCGCGCGGGCCTGCCTTGCCTTCGCCGAGTCGCTGACGGTGCAGGAACAGGCAGGCCAGTTGTACATGGTCGGGGTGTCGACAAGCGGCCTCGACGAGACGACCCGCGCCGCCATCCGCGACAACGCGCTTGGCTCGGTCGTGCTGCTCGGCAACACCACCTCCGGCTCCGAGGCGATCCGCCTCCTGACGGCCGAACTCGGCAGCGTCGGGACGGCGCGGCTACCGATCCTGGTCTCCGTCGACCAGGAGGGAGGCACCGTGCAGCGCCTCCAGGGCGAGGGATTCACCAGGATGCCGTCGGCGCGGGAGCAGGGCCAGTTGCCGCCCGGCCAACTGACCACCGACGCGACGACGTGGGGCAAGGAGTTGCTCGCCGCTGGGGTGCTGTACAACCTGGCCCCCGTCGGGGACGTCGTGCCCGAGGATCGCAGGAACACCAACGCGCCCGTCGGTAAGTTGAAGCGCGACTTCGGAAGCGACCCCGATCAGGTCGGCGCGAAGGCGCAGGAGTTCATCGACGGCATGCATGAGGCGGGCGTGCTGACCGCCGTGAAGCACTTCCCGGGGCTCGGCCAGGTCGAGACGAACACCGACTTCGGCGCCGCCGAGGACACCGTGACGTCGGCGACCAGCCCCGAACTCGAGTCGTTCCGGATGGCCATCGACGGCGGCGTCGACTCCGTGATGGTGTCCTCGGCCGTGTACGCCAAGATCGACCCGTCAACCGAGGGCATGTTCAGCAAAAAGATCGTCACCGACCTGCTCCGCGGCGACTTCGGCTATGACGGGGTCGTCATCTCAGACGACCTGGGCGCCGCGAAGTCCGTCGAGGACGTCGCCCCTGCCGAGCGCGGGACCAAGTTCATCCAGGCGGGGGAGACCTCGCCATCAACGCGGACCCCAACCTGATGGGCGAGATGGTTCAGGCGACGGTCGCGCTGGCTGGCACCGACGAGGCGTTCGCCGCGCGGGTCACCGAGTCGGCCGCGAGGGTGCTCGCTCTCAAGGAGAAGGCGGGCCTGCTCTCCTGCGGCTGAGCCGGCCGAGTTGCTCGCTACGCGTCGGTGAGGAGCACCCTGGTGTCCCAGGAGGTGCTGTCCACCTGAAGTTCGATGGGGCCGTTGACCCCCGTCACTGTCACGGGCACGATGCTGCCCATCCGCTCACCGTAGGAGATGGGGAGGTCCGCCGTCGTCGCCGGGTTGCCGAGCGCCGTGCGGTAGGTGTCGACCAGGTCGGACAGGTCGTGGTCGCTGATCTTGTTGCGCCCCGCGCTGCACACCTTGGCCGTGTCTCCCGTGACGACGCCGTCGAGGAAGGTGCGGGTCGCGTCCTCGACGCTGCGCGGACCCCAGGGGAGCCCGTTGCACGCCCCCTCGGCCTTCGGCTGCCACCACTGCGTGTAGAAGCCTGCCCCGAGCAGCGCGACGACAAGGAAGCAGACCGCGACGATGAGGCGCGTGCGGATGCGGGATCGTGCGACGGTGGGCTGGCTCATGGCGACACGCTACGTCAGGACCGGTGCAAGGCCGCTGGCGGGGATGCGAAAGGGCCCGGCGACGCCGAAGCGAAGCCGGGCCCAGACGGAGGCGGGGATCAGCCGAAGCGGCCGGTGATGTAGTCCTCCGTGGCCTTCTGATCCGGGTTGTGGAAGATCTTCTCGGTCGAGCCGATCTCGATCAGTTCGCCCGGCTTGCCGTGTTCCTTCAGGTTGAAGAACGCCGTCTGGTCGGAGACGCGCGCGGCCTGCTGCATGTTGTGCGTCACGATGACGACGGTGTAGGTCTCCTTGAGGTCCTTGATCAGGTCCTCGATGGCGAGCGTCGAGATCGGGTCGAGGGCCGAGCATGGCTCGTCCATCAGCAGCACGTCCGGCGCGACCGCGATGGCGCGGGCGATGCACAGACGCTGCTGCTGGCCGCCCGAGAGGCCGGAGCCGGGACGCTCAAGGCGGTCCTTGACCTCGTTCCACAGGTTCGCGCCGCGCAGCGACTTCTCGACGATCTCGTCGGCCTGGCCGCGGGAGAGGCGCTTGTTGTTGAGGCGGACGCCCGCGAGCACGTTCTCCTTGATGCTCATGGTGGGGAACGGGTTGGGCCGCTGGAACACCATGCCGACCTGGCGGCGCACCCGGACCGGGTCGACGGCCGGGTCGTACAGGTCGACGCCGTCGAGCAGCACGCTTCCCTCGCAGTAGGCGCCGGGGATGACCTCGTGCATGCGGTTCAGGGACCGCAGCACGGTCGACTTGCCGCAGCCCGACGAGCCGATGAACGCCGTCACCGAGCGGGGCTCGATCACCATGTTGACGTCCTTGACGGCGTGGAACTTGCCGTAGAAGATGTTGAGATCCTGGATCTCGATGCGCTTGGACATGTGTGGTGGTGTTCCTTCTGCTTCGGTCAGCGACCGGCCTTGGGGGCGAACTTCCAGGCGATCAGACGCCCGATCAGGTTCAGTCCCATGACAATGATGATCAGCGTGAGCGCACCCGTCCAGGCGCGGTCGATGTACGGGGTGGGGTCGGCGCCCGGGGTCGTGTACTCGTAGTAGACGAACACCGGAAGCGTGGCCATCGGGTTCTTGAACGGGTCCATGTTCATCGACGCCGTGATGGCGGCGGTGACCAGCAGCGGGGCCGTCTCGCCGATGACGCGGGCGATGCCGAGCACCACGCCGGTCACGATGCCGGCGATGGACGTCGGGAGCACGACCTTGCCGATGGTGCGGTACTTGGGGACGCCGAGCGCGTAGGACGCCTCGCGCAGTTCGTTGGGAACCAGGCGCAGCATCTCCTCCGTTGAGCGGACCACGGTGGGGATCATCAGCACCGACAGGGCGCAGGCGCCGGAGAAGCCGTTGTTGGTGCCTGGCCCGAGGATCAGCGAGAAGATCGTGTAGGCGAACAGGCCCGCGACGATGGACGGGATGCCCGTCATCACGTCGACGAAGAACCGGATGGCGCGACCGAGGTGGCCCTTGTTGGAGTACTCGACCAGGTAGATCGCCGTCAGGATCCCGATCGGGACCGAGATCAGGGTTGCGAGGCCCGTGATGATCAGCGTGCCCCAGATCGCGTGCACCGCGCCGCCGCCGTCGCCGACGACGTTGCGCATCGACGAGTTGAAGAACAGCACGTCGAAGCGGGCCATGCCCTTCGAGACGGTGCCCCAGATGACGGACACCAGCGGGAACAGGGCGAGGATGAAGAAGCCGGTGACGACGTTGCGGGCCAGTCGGTCCTTCGCCTTGCGTGGCCCCTCGACGGAGGCGGACAGCGCGTAGTTGGAGACGAAGTAGATCAGGGCACCCAGGAACACGCCGCCGACCGGGTTGGCGGCGCCGAGGATCGCGAGCACGCCGAACGCGACCGCCAACGAGGCGACGACCATCGACAGCGACGTGTACTTGGGAAGCTGGGCGGACGTCAGGATGTTCTTGGACTTCGGCGGAGCTGAGATCGTGCCGTGCATCAGTTGGCTCCAGAGAACTCGGCGCGGCGTGCGACGATCGCGCGGGCTGCCATGTTGACGATGAGGGTGATCACGAACAGGATCAGGCCGGAGGCGATCAACTGGTTCACGCCGAGCCCGTAGGCCTCAGGGAACTTCAGCGCGATGTTCGCGGCGATCGAATTCGGGTTCGACGAGGTGAGCAGTTCCAGGTGGAAGCCGTCACCGGGGGAGAGCACCATCGCGACCGCCATCGTCTCGCCGAGCGCGCGGCCGAGGCCGAGCATGCAGGCGCTGACGATGCCTGGGGTGCCGAAGGGGAGCACCGCCTGGCGGATCATCTCCCAGCGCGTCGCGCCGAGGGCCAGCGACGCCTCCTCGTGCAACCGGGGCGTCTGGAGGAACACCTCGCGGCTGACGGCGGTGATGATGGGCAGCACCATGACGGCGAGCACCAGGGCCGCGGTCAGGATGGTGCGACCGGTGCCGGAGGCCTGGCCGCCGAAGAACCAGCCGAGGACGGGCACGGTCCCGAAGGTCTTGTTGAGCCACACGAACGCGGGCTGCACCATGGGTGCCAGCACGTTGATGCCCCACAGGCCGAACACGACCGAGGGGACGGCGGCGAGCAGGTCGATGACGTACCCGAGGCTCTGGGCGAGCTTGCGCGGCGCGTAGTGGGAGATGAACAACGCCACGCCCACCGCGACCGGGACCGCGAAGAGCATGGCGAGGGCCGCGGCCCAGATGGTGCCGAGCGCGTAGGGGACCACCCAGGACCAGAACGGGCCGTAGGGCAGGTCCTCGGGCTTCGAGGTGAGCGCGGGGACGGACAGGCCGACCAGGAAGGTCGCCACGGCCGCGAGGATGAGCAGGATGCCGGTGCCGGACCCGGTCGCGACGCCCTTGAAGAGGGAGTCGCCGAATCGACGGCGGTCGCGCATCAGCTCAGCCGGTGCTTCGGCCGGCGCTGGTTCACGCTCCGTGGTGTCGGTGGTCATGAGTTCTCCTGGTGAGGTGGAAACAGGCCCGGCTCCCGAAGGCGGCGACGCGTCCGTGGGGGTGGACGCGTCGCCGCGGCTTCAGGAGCCCGAGATCACTTGATCGTGGCGATCGCGGCCGTGACCTTCTCGCGGAGCGTAGCCGAAAGCGGGGCGGAGCCAGCGGAATCGGCGGCGGCCTTCTGGCCCTCCTCCGAGGCGACGTAGCTCAGGTAGGCCTTCACCAGGGCGCCCTTGGCGGGGTCCTTGTACTCGGCGCAGGCGATCCCGTAGGAGACCAGGACGATCGGGTAGCCCTCGGCCTTGCGGTCGAGCTTCACGGCGATGTCGTTGGCCTCGCGGCCCTCCTCCAGCGGGGAGTTCTCGACGGCGGCCGCTGCGGCCTCCTCCGACGGCGCCTCGAACTTGCCCTCGGGGCCGATCTTGGCGATGCTCGCCTGGCCGGCCTGCGACGCGTCGGCGTAGCCGATGGTGCCCTGGCCGCCGGTGACGGCGGCGACGACACCGGAGGTGCCCTTGGCGGCCTCGCCGCCCTTGACCGGCCATTCGCCGCTCGCGCCGTCGGTCCACACGCCCTCAGCGGCGACGTGCAGGTAGTCGGTGAAGTTCTCGGTGGTGCCCGACTCGTCGGAGCGGTGCACGGCGGTGATCGCCTGGTCCGGGAAGGTGACGCCCTGGTTGAGGGCGGCGATGGCCGGGTCGTTCCAGTTCTTGATGTCGCCGCGGAAGATCTTGGCGAGCACATCGGGGGTGAGGTTCAGCTCGGTGACGCCGTCGAGCTTGAAGATGATGGCGATCGGGGAGATGTAGATCGGCACGTCGATCGCGCTCGACTCGGCGGCGCAGCCCTGGAAGGCGCCCGCCTTGTTCTCGTCGACCTTCAGCGCGCGGTCGGAGCCGGCGAAGTCGGCGCCGCCACCCATGAAGGCCTCGCGGCCAGCGCCGGAGCCGTCGGGCGAGTAGTTGATGGTGACGCCGGTGTTGGCCGTCTGGAACTGGGCGATCCAGGTCTCCTGGGCGACCTTGGCCGACGACGCGCCCTTGCCGGACAGCGTCCCCTCGAGGGTGGCGGCCGGCGCGTCCGAGGACGAGGAGGTCGAGGTCTCGGGCTTGGTCTCCGGCGTGGTGGGAACCTCGTTGGCTGCGCAGGCTGACAGCAGCAGCGCGGCGGAGATCCCGAGGGCGGCGGTGAGACGAATCTTCATTCGGGGGTGTACCTTCCGAAAGGCGTGAACTCGAATCCCAGTCGGGATCCGGGCCGGGGTACCGGCTTCGTCTCGGACGCTATGCCCGCAAAGTAACGCGATCTGGCCGCTTCGGTTAACAGCAGATGAACGACGAGCGAGCGTTCGGCCCTCACGGTGAGTCGTGCGGTAAGCGGGGCTCAGGCGGTGGGTTTGTGCACCTCGACGGCGACCCTGTTGCCCTCCGCGTCGCGGTGGATGACGATGGCCTCGCCGACCACCATCGGGCGCGGCTCCAGCCCGAGGCCCTCGAACATCGACGGCAGCACCGGCCGGTGCCCGCAGATGGCCGTCGGCACCGTGATGTCCTGCAGCAGGTTGGCGGTGTAGCGCCGCACGTCCTTGGGTCGCACGGTGCCCTGCTCCTCCGTCAGCACGTCCTCGCGGGCGATCTCCAAGCCGGCCTTCTCCGCGTACGGGGTGAGGGTCTGCACGCAGCGGGTCGAGGAGGACGACACCAGCGACTCGACGCCGTAGGCGCTCAGCAACTGCGTCAGGACCTCCGACTGGCGCCTGCCGCGGGCCGTGAGCCTTCGCTCCTGGTCGGGGCCGCTCCAGTCCTTGCGGAGCATCGCCTTTCCGTGCCGCACCAGGACCAGCGGGATGGTGGGCGGCTTCAACAGCGCGGCGGAGAGCACGCGCCGCTCGTCTGCGTAGGTGAGCCTGCGCATCGCCTTGTCGATCGTCATCCAGCGGACCTTGTCGACCTCGTGGTTCGGCTCGAAGGTCCGCTCCTCGACGACGGCGGCGCGCCAGTACTCGACCTTCTTCGGGCCCTTTGACACGTTGTAGCGCATCGACGGCAGCCGCAGGCCCAGCCGCACCACGTGGCCGGTCTCCTCCAGCACCTCGCGGATCGCGGTGTGGGGCGGGAGTTCGTCGACCTTGCCCTTGCCCTTGGGGAGCGACCAGTCGTCGTAGCGCTGCCGGTGGATCGTGAGGACCTCGAGGTCGTCCTCGCCGCCGCGCAGCACTACTGCGCCAGCGGCGCGGATCTTGATGCTCTTGCTCATCGTGAGGATCGCCGGGCCGCGGTCTGCTGAATGAGGCTCTCCTGCAGGTCGGTGAGCGGGTTGCCTTCGCCGTCGGTGGTGTGGGCCGACCACTTGGAGTCGTTGAGTTCCCAGTGCACGGTGCCGGGGGAGAAGGCCTGTTCGAAGAGGTGCTCGATCTGTCGGATGTGGGCAGGGTTCGACAGGGAGACGATGGCCTCGACGCGGCGGTCGAGGTTGCGGTGCATCATGTCCGCGGAGCCGATCCCGACGATGGGCCTCCCGCCGCCCGCGAACCAGAACACGCGGGAGTGTTCCAGGAACCTGCCCAGGATGGAGCGGACCCGGATGTTCTCACTCAGGCCCGGCACGCCGGGGCGGATGGTGCAGGCGCCGCGGACCCACATGTCGACGGGCACGCCCGCCTGCGAGGCGCGGTACAGCGCGTCGATGATGGCCTCGTCGACGACGGAGTTGACCTTGATCTTGATGCCGGACGGGAGGCCGCGGCGGTGGTTGTCGATCTCGCCGTCGATGTAGGCGATCAGGCCCTTGCGGATGCCGTGCGGGGCGACGAGGAGGCGTCGGTAGTGGGTCTCCTGCGTCATGCCGGAGAGGTGGTTGAAAAGCCGCGCCACGTCGTCGGTGATGATCGGGTTGGACGTGAGCAGGCCCATGTCCTCATACATCCGCGCCGTCTTGGGGTTGTAGTTGCCCGTGCCGACGTGCGCGAAGCGACGCAGCCCGTCGCCCTCCTCCCGCACCACGAGCGACAGCTTGCAGTGCGTCTTCAGGCCGATCATGCCGTAGACGACGTGGACGCCGTCCTTCTCGAGTTTGCGCGCCCAGCCGATGTTGTTCTGCTCGTCGAAGCGGGCCTTGATCTCGACGATCGCGAGCACCTGCTTGCCCGCCTGCGCCGCCTCGATGAGGGCGTCGACGATGGGGGAGTCGCCCGAGGTGCGGTACAGCGTCTGCTTGATGGCGAGGACCGCAGGGTCGGCGGCGGCCTGTTCGATGAACCGCTGCACGGAGGTCGCGAACGAGTCGTATGGGTGCTGCACGAGCACGTCGTGCATCTTGAGCGCCTTGAACATGTCTGCGGGGCGGGCGCTCTCGACCTGCGCGAGGTCGGGGTGCGTGATCGGCAGGAAGTTCGGGTACTTCAGGTCCTCGCGCTTGGAGTCGCCGAGCGCGAACAGGCCGGTCAGGTCGAGCGGCGCAGGCAGCCTGAACACCTCGTTCTCGGTGACGTCTAGCTCGGCCATCAGCATGTCGAGCATCTCCTCGTCGATGCTCGACTCGACCTCGAGGCGGACGGGCGGGCGGCCGATCTTGCGGCGCAGGAGTTCCCGCTCGAGCGCGAACAGCAGGTTCTCGGCGTCGTCCTCCTCGACCTCGATGTCCTCGTTCCTGGTGACCCGGAAGGTCGTGTAGGACTGCACCTGCATGCCGGTGAAGAGCTGCCCGAGGTGTCGGGAGATGATCTCCTCGAGCGGGAGGTAGCGGCCCTCGGCGAGCTTCACGAGGCGCGAGAGCAGCGGCGGCACCTTGACGCGGGCGAACTGCTTCGCGCCGGTCGACGGGTTGCGCAGCAGGACGGCCAGCGAGAGCGACAGGCCGGAGATGTAGGGGAACGGGTGCGACGGGTCGACGGCAAGCGGCGTCAGCACCGGGAAGATCCGCTCGGCGAAGAACGCCCGCATCCGGTCCTTCTCGGCGGCGGTGAGCTGGTCCCAGCCGAGGATCTCGATGCCCTCCGCGGCGAGGCCGGGGCGCACGTCGTCCTGGAAGACGCGCGACTGTTCGGAGACCAGTTCGGCGACGCGCTCGAGGAGCTCGTTGTGAAGCTCTCCTGGCATCTTGCCCGCGGGAGTCGGGACGGCGACGCCCGCGGCGATGCGGCGCTTGAGGCCGGCCACCCGCACCATGAAGAACTCGTCGAGGTTCGAGGAGAAGATGGCCAGGAACTTGGCCCTCTCGATCAGCGGGACCCGTTCACCGTCGCGCGCCTGATCCAGCACCCGGTCGTTGAAGGCGAGCCACGACAACTCGCGGTCCAGATAGCGGTCCGCGGGGAGGGGGGTCGCGCTCACGGTCATCCTCTCTTGGTCTGGAAGCTGGTGTCGACCTGTCCAATGTCGAAGCCTGCGTTGCGGTACATCCGCACGACGCGTTCCTGATCGGCCTCGACGTACAACTGCACCCGGTCGTGACCAGCGTAGGCCAGGTGGTCGAGGCCGCGCTGCAGCAGGACCCGCCCGAGGCCCTTGCCCTCGTGCTGGGGCGCCACGGCGATCACATAGACCTCGCCGAGGCCACCGCCGTGGCTCTTTGTCCAGTGGAAGCCGGCGACGCGGCCGTCGCGCTTGGCGACCAGCAGGCCCGCCGGGTCGAACCAGGGCTGGGCGGCGAGCTGGTCGAACTCGGCCACGGTGAGGCGACCCTGCTCCGGGTGGTGCGCGAAGGCCGCGGCGTTGACGGCGACGATGCCCTGCCGGTCGGCCGGATCATAGGTCACGACGTCGTAGCCGTCGGCGTCCAGCGTCTCGCCGGACGGGGCGAGCGCGCGCTCCATCCGCAGCAGTTCCCGCACGGGGGACATTCCGACCCGTGCCGCCAGCTCGCGGGAGCCGGGCAGCGTGCCGAAGGCCCAAGCCGTGAAGTCGGGATAGGCGGCGAGCGCCTCGGTGAGCAGTTGCGTCGCGACACCGTCGCGGCGGTGCTCGGGATGCACCCCCACCTGCAGCGTGCCATCGCGCTCGTCGCACACGACGAAGCCGAACGGGTCGGCACGCCGCCCCATGAAGAAGAAGTCGGCCTCGCGGGTGCCGTCGATGCCGAGCGAGCCCGACTCGTTGATGGGCGAGATGCCGTCGTGGGCCTCGATCGCCGAGACCAGCCGACGCAGCGCATCCTGCATGGTCGGGGTCAGGGTGGACAGGTTAACCAGCACGATTGCCCTCTCTTGCACTGGCGAACCGGTAACCCACGTTACGCACGGTGCCGATGTAGTGGTCGAACTGGCCGAGCTTAGCCCGAAGGCGGCGCACGTGGACGTCGACCGTCCTGGTGCCGCCGTAGTAGTCGTATCCCCACACCTGGCTGACAAGCGTCTCGCGCGACAGCACCCGGCCGGGGTGCTGCATGAGGTAGCGGAGCAGTTCGAACTCGGTGTAGGTGAGGTCGAGCGGCTCGCCGTCGACCGACGCGGAGTAGGCGGCCCCGTCGACCCGGATCGGGCCGGCCGTCAGCACGTCCGGGTCGGAGTTGGTGCGGGCGAGGATCCGGATCCTGGCGTCGAGTTCGGCAGGCTCTGAGCCCTCCGCGACGAAGTCAGAGAAGCCCCATTCGGGGGAGAGGACCGCGAGGCCCGTGACCGCGACGATGAGGAGGATGGGCGTGTCGACCGCCTGCCCGAGCGTCGTGCAGGCCGACCGGGCGCCGGCCAGTTCGCTGCGCCCGTCCACCACGATGACGTCGGCGGAGTCGGCCTCGAGCAGCGCCTGGGCGGCGGAGGGGACCCGTGACACCGAGTGGCTCAGCAGCGACAGTTCGGCGGGCGGTTCGGCCCCGGAGACGAAGAGGACGGCACTCACAGGTGTCTCCTTCCTTCCGCGGGTTCTGCTAAATGGTAACGCCCCGCGTCCCGCGCGATACCCATCCCGACCGGGGGTAAGACCGTGCTTGTAGCATGGCGGCCATGGTGCCCCGCGTCCCGGATGAATACTTCCGGAAACGGGCTAGCGAGTCAGACGACGTGCGTGAGGATCAGGCCCGCGACGCGACCGACGACCAGCGCCCGAAGCCCGACGACGTCGCGCAGCCCGCGCGCGACGGGATCGCGCCGCGCCTTCTCGTCCTGATCCTGGTCGCGGCGCTGGCCGGCGCCTACATCCTGGGCCGCCTGGTGATCTTCACGCCGAGGGCCCCGGATATCCCCACCATTTCCCCCAGCGCCGCCCCGACCGCGCCGATGTCGGAAGGGCTTGCCCCGTACGACGGCCGGGTCGGGGCGGTGAAGGCGCATGAGGCGCTCGGCGAGTGCCGCGAGGGCGGCCAACGTGACTCGCCCGAGGCGCTGATCGACGACGACCCGGACACCATCTGGCGGTGCCACGGCAACGGCGTGGGGGAGTCGATCACGTTCACCTTCGACCCGTCCGTTTCGCTCGCGGGCGTGCGCCTGGTTAACGGCAACACAGTCTGGACGGGCCGCTACGCGGCGGAGCGTCGGTTGCTCAGCGTCCAGTGGCGCTTCGCGGACGGCTCCTACTTCGTCCAGGGGTTGGCGGCGAACAACCGCGGCTTCCAGGAGATCCGGTTCCCCCAGGTCACCACCGGCAGCGTCACCATGACCGTCGAACTGGCCACCGAGCCGGGCGACTCTGCCGACATGGTGGACGCCGTGTCGATCAGTTCGCTCGAGTTCCTGGTGCCCGGCTAGTCCCAGTTCTGCGTGTCCATCACGATGGTCACGGGACCGTCGTTGACGGAGGCGACCTGCATGTCGGCGCCGAAGCGCCCCCTCTCGACGTGCGCGCCCAGGGCCTCGAACTGACGGCAGAGTTCCTCGACGAGCGGCTCGCTGACCGGCCCCGGCGCTGCCCTGCTCCATGAGGGGCGCCTGCCCTTGCGCGTCGACGCGTACAGCGTGAACTGGCTGATCACCAGCAGCGGGGCACCGACGTCGCTGGCGGAGAGTTCGCCGTCGAGGATGCGAAGCCCCCAGATCTTGCGGGCAAGCGCCGCGGCGTCCTCGGCGGTGTCGTCGTGACCGACGCCCGCCAGCACCAGCAGCCCGGGGGAGTCGAGTTCCCCCACCGTCACCCCGTCGACTCTCACTGACGCTGACCTGACCCTCGTCACCACGACACGCATGGGCCCCATTGTGGCCTGTTCGTATACTTTCGTTCCATGAACGTCCTGGTCCTGGTGCTGATCGTCGCCGCCGCGCTGACCAGCCTGATCGCGCTCGCGGCGCTGGCCGCGGTCGTCTGGACGCTGCTGCGCAAGAATGCTGTGAGGAGAGATCAGTGAACATCGATATCGAGGTGCCCGAGGGCCTGAACCCGGAACTCACCGCGCTCGGCTGGCTGGTCGGACGCTGGGAGGGCACCGGCAACGGCACCGACCATGACGGCAAGGACTTCGAGTTCGAGCAGCGCATCGAGTTCAACCACAACGGTGGCGACTACCTGTACTACGCCTCCCAGACCTTCCTGCTCGGCGAGGAGGGCGCGGAGCCGACGCCGCTCGGCATGGAGACCGGCTTCTGGCGGCCGAAGCCCGACGCCACCCTCGAGGTGACGATCGCCAACTCGGACGGCTGGACCGAACTGCTCGTCGGCAAGATCCAGGTCACCCGCATCGACCTGCGCACCGACGCCGTCGTGCGCGCCGAGGGCGCCGTCGTCAGCCATTCGGCGGGGCAGCGCCTCTACGGCAAGGTCGAGGGCGACCTGATGTACGCGCTCGACCGTGCGACAACCGAACACGATCTGCGCCCGCACATGTGGGCGAGGCTGAAGAGGGTCTGATGGCCGTCCTGATGGAGCACGGCCTCGACGCCGGGCTCGCCTGGCACTACGGGAATCCCGTCACGGAGGCACGCGCGCTGGAGGCTGGCGACGGCGTCGTCGACCTGCACAACCGCGACATCGTCGAGATCACCGGCGCCGACCGGCTCACCTGGCTGCACGCCATCACCACGCAGCACCTCGAGGCGCTGCCGGTGGGCGAGGCGACGTCGGCACTGCTGCTCTCGCCGACCGGGCACATCGAGCACGTGCTGTACGGCGTCGACGACGGGACCAGTTTCCTGGCGTGGACCGAGCCCGGCCGCGGCGAGGCCCTCGCGGCCTTCCTCGACTCGATGCGGTTCGCGATGCGCGTCGAGGTGACGCGACGCGACGACCTGCGGCTCGCCTGGGCCGGGCACCGCGTCGACCTGCCCGATGGCTGGCGTCGCCGCGACAGCGAACTCGGCGGCTCGGACGTCTTCGTACCCGCGGGTGAGGAACTGGAAGCCAACGTCGGCACCTGGGCCTTCGACGCCGCACGGATCGCGGCAGGCGTGCCACGCATCTTCGTCGACACCGACTTCAAGACGATCCCCAACGAGATCGGCCTGGTCGGCACCCACCTGAGCAAGGGCTGCTACCGCGGCCAGGAGACGGTCGCCCGGGTCCACACGCTCGGAAGGCCGCCGCGAAGGCTCGTCCAGTTGCACCTGGACGGATCGCGGTCGGAACTGCCCGAGGAGGGCGCCGCGATCGAACTGAACGGTCGCCAGGTCGGCTTCGTCGGCTCATCCGGCAGGCATCACGAGTTGGGCCCGATCGCCCTGGGAATGGTGAAACGCAACGTCCCCGTCGACGCGGAACTGCTGATCGGCGAGATCGCGGCGGCCCAGGAAACCCTGGTCGACCCGGACGTCGGCCTCCACGTCCGCCCCGTGCTCGGCTGAGCAACCCCGAAGGGTTTGCGGCGACCCATTGGCCCTACCTATAGCGGGTGGTCGCTGTGGCGACGGCGTCCGCGTTCTCGCCTGTCGTCGCATCATTGTGCCTTGTCAGAGCCATGTTGTGAGGGTCGTCGGGTGCGTCACCGGCGATTCTGATCGAGCGGTTTTGCACTGCTAGCGTCCGATCACGGCGCGGCGATCTGCTCGATCCGACGCGCCTCTGCGGTGCGCGATCTGACGCACCGCGTCGCAACGACGTCAAGCACGGGGGTGCGTGATGAGTGAATCCAAATCGGTCTACATCGCCATTTCGTCCGATATTCTCCACCGAGGCCATCTGAGGATCATCGAGGCCGGAGCGGAACTGGGCGAGGTAACCGTCGGTCTGTTGACCGACCGGGCGATCGCCACCTACAAGAGGCTGCCGGTGCTCGGCTGGGAGTCGCGGGTCGCGCTCGTGTCGAGCATGCGCTCGGTCGCCCGGGTGGTCGAGCAGGACTCGCTGTCCTACGCAGACAACCTCCGTCAGCTTCGCCCCGACTATGTGGTGCACGGCGACGACTGGCGCACAGGTAAGCAGTCCCTCGTCCGGGCTGAGGTGCTGTCGGTGCTCGCCGAGTACGGCGGCGAACTCGTCGAGGTCCCCTACACCTCCGGCGTCTCCGGCACCGAGGTCGAGCGCGGCCTGCGCCCGCTGATGAACACGGCCGACCGCCGCCGCGGCAAGCTGCGCCAACTGCTGGCGCTGAAGCCCTTCCTGCGTGTCATGGAGGTCTCCAACGGCCTCAGCGCGCTGATCGTGGAGAACGTCCACACCGAGGACCCCGAGGAGATCGCGCCCCGCGAGTACGACGCCATGTGGGTCAGCAGCCTCTGCGACTCCAGCTTCAAGGGCAAGCCCGACATCGAACTGGTCGACTTCACGAGCCGGATGAACACCATCCACGAGATCATGGAGGTCTCCAGCAAGCCGATCATCGTCGACGGTGACACCGGAGGCAGGATCGAGCACTTCAGCTACACGGTGCGCACCCTGGAGCGCGCAGGCGTCTCCGCGGTCATCATCGAGGACAAGACGGGCCTGAAGCAGAACTCGCTCTTCGGCACCGACGCGGTGCAGACCCTCGACGATCCCGAGGCATTCGCGGCCAAGATCCTCGCGGGCAAGCGCGCCCAGGTGTCGCGTGACTTCATGATCTTCGCCCGCCTGGAGAGCCTGATCGCAGGCGCAGGCATCGAGGACGCCCTTTCCCGCGCCTCCGTCTACCTGGCGGCCGGGGCCGACGGCATCATGATCCACTCCAAGGAGAAGGACGGCAGCGAGATCCGCGAGTTCCTCGCGCAGTTCCGCGCAGGCCACCCGGACGTGCCCGTCGTCGTGGTGCCCACCACCTACAACCACATCCACGAGGACGAACTGAGCGAGATGGGGGCGAACATCATCATCCACGCCAACCATCTGCTGCGCAGCGCCTACCCCGCGATGTTCAACACTGCCAAGAAGATCCTGGAGTGTGGCCGGAGCAAGGAAGTCGACGACGAGATCATGCCCATCAAGGACGTCCTGAAGTTGATTCCCGAATGAGCCGCATCGAGACCCCCGAGTTCTACGACTACCTGGTCGAGAACGGGGTGGACCTCTTCGCGGGCGTGCCCGACTCGCTGCTGCAGGACCTCTGCGCCTGCATCGACGACAGGTCGCCCCGTGAGCGCAACATCGTGACGGCCAACGAGGGCAACGCCGTCGGTCTCGCCTGCGGGTACCACGTCGCGACCGGCCGCTTCGCCGCCGTCTACCTCCAGAACTCCGGCCTTGGCAACATCGTCAACCCCGTGTTGTCGCTTGCCCATCCCGAGGTCTACAGCGTCCCCATGCTGCTCATCGTGGGTTGGCGCGGTGAGCCTGGGGTCAAGGACGAACCGCAGCACGTCGCGCAGGGTCGGCTCACCCCGGCCCTCCTCGACGGACTGGAGATCCCCTACCAGGTGCTCGACCCCGACTCCTGGCGCGAACAGGTCGACGGGGCGCTCGACACCATGCGCGAGACGAACGCCCCCGTGGCGATCCTGGTCCGCAAGGGCACCTTCAGTAGCTACGCCTTCGCTAAGCGCGCGACCGCGCTGGATCTGACGCTCTCCCGCGAGGAGGCGTTGGAACAGGTCCTCGAGGCCATCGGGCCGGATGCCTTCGTGGTGTCCACCACGGGCAAGACCTCCCGCGAGGTCTTCGAGATCCGTGAGCGCCGCGAACAGGGCCACGCCCACGACTTCCTCACGGTAGGCGGCATGGGGCACAGCGCCTCCATCGCGATGGGCATGGCGCTCGGCACGGACGAGCCCGTCTACTGCGTCGACGGTGACGGCGCATTCCTGATGCACATGGGGTCGGCGGCCGTCATTGCGCAGCAGGCCAAGGACAACTACCGCTACGTGCTCATCAACAACGGCGCGCACGAGTCGGTCGGCGGTCAGGCGACCGTCGCGTTCGACATCGACATCGAGGCAGTCCTGCGCGGCGTGGGATTCGAGAACGTCGAGACGGTCAGGTCCGCAGATGCGCTGCCGGACGCCATGGCCCGTCTCTCCGACCGGCCACGGTCCGCGCTCATCATCGAGACGGCCCAGGGTTCCCGCGCCGACCTCGGAAGGCCGACGGTGACCCCACTGGCCAACAAGGCCAACATGATGCTCGAGCTCGGAGGATAGCCTCGGTGAAGGCGCTGATCTTCAACTCCGGTGTCGGCAATCGGATGGGCGAGTTCACTCGCGACAACCACAAGTCGATGGCGACGCTGTCCAACGGCGAGACCATCTTCGGGAGGCAGTTGCGACTGCTCGTCGCGGAGGGCATCTCGGAGGTCGTCGTGACCACTGGCCCCCACGTCGAGCAGTTGCGTGCCGTCGCCGACGATCCCCGGTTCGGCGACCTTGTTGTCACCTTCGTGCCCAACGACAGGTACCTCGAGACGAACTACATCTATTCGATGTATCTCGCCCGCGGACACCTCGACAGCGACGTCATCATGCTGCACGGTGACCTCGTCTTCACGGCCGGTGCGTTGAGGGCGATCCTGGCGGACGAGCGAACCGACCTCGGGGCGGTCAACGCCAGCCTTCCCCTGCCGGAGAAGGACTTCAAGGCGAGGATCCGCAACGACGCCATCGTGGAGGTCTCCGTCGCGATCGACGGCCCCGACTGCGTCGCGTTCCAGCCGATGTACAAGCTCAGCCGCGAGGTCCTTGCCGCCTGGCTCGCCAGGGTCGACGACTACGTCGCGGCCGGCACGACCTCGGTCTATGCCGAGAACGCGCTCAACGAGATAGCAGAAGGGCTCGCTATCCGTCCCTTCTCCTACGACGGCCACCTCGTCGCGGAGGTCGACACCCTCGATGACCTCGCGTCCGTTTCGGCAGAGGTACGGGTGCTGGACGCTGCAGAGCAGACGGTGCTGACCGGGGAGGGTGCAGCCCAGGCCCTGATCGCCGAACTGAACCGCCGCGGGGTCCGACGCCTCCTGGTGGTCGCGGGCACGGCATTTCACCAGTCCGTGATCCGCCGTGCCCTCGACGAGGCCTCCGTCGGATACGTCACCTTCGCCGGCTACTCGCCCAACCCGAGGCAGGAGGAGGTGGCCGCGGGCGTCACCGAGTACCGCGCCCAGGGGTGCGACGCGATCCTCGCCGTCGGCGGCGGAAGCGCGATGGATGTTGCCAAGTGCGTCGCGCTTCTGGTCAGCTCCGAAGGCACCGGGTACCCGGAGTGGGGCGAACCGCTGGCTGCTCGGGTTCCGCTGTTCGCGGCCCCGACCACGGCTGGCACCGGCAGCGAGTCGACCCACTTCGCCGTCGTCTACATCGACGGGGTGAAGCACTCCATCGCCCACGATGCGATCCTTCCCGACCTGGTGGTCCTCGAGCCGGAACTGCTGCGGGCGCTGCCCGAGTACCACAAGAAGGCCAGCCTCCTCGACGCGCTCGCGCAGTGCGTCGAGTCCGTGTGGGCCCTCTCGGCCACCCCTCGGAGCCGCGCGTACGCCGTCGAGGGCATTCGGCTGATCCTTGCCAACTTCTTCCCGTACTTCCACAAATCGGGACGCTTCGACGCCAAGGCCGCCAACGCCATGCAGCAGGCGGCGAACCTGAGCGGCCGCGCGATCAATCTGACCAAGACGACCGCAGCCCACGCGATGAGTTATGGACTGACCACCACCTTCGGCCTGGCGCACGGCCACGCGGCCGTCCTGAGCCTCCGCGGGGTGTGGCGCCAGTACATCGCGGCGGCCCGCTCGTCGGCCGACGACGAGGCGACCGAGAGGCTCAGGGGCGCGTTGGACGTGCTCGCCTCCGCCTTCGCGGTGAAGACCTGGGAGGAGGCGCCAGAGAAGCTCGACATCATGCTCTCGGCACTCGCGCTTCCTGATCCCGTCGACGTGGACCTACTGGTCGCGGGGGTGAACCTCGAACGGTTGGGCAACAGCCCGATCAGGTCCTCCGAGGCAGACCTGCGCAGGTCCTACGACTTCGCCCTTGGCCTGCGCCAGAGCCCCGTCATCGGTGGTGGCAAGAACCGCAAGCCGGCGGGCGTGGACTTGATCACGCCCCGCGAACTGCCCGAACTTCAGGCGGTGGAGCTTGGCATCCTCAAGGCCTTCGACGCCTATTGCGAGGAACAGGGGCTGCGGTACTACCTCAGCGAGGGGAGCATGCTCGGGGCCGTTCGCCACGGCGGCATGATCCCCTGGGACGACGACATCGACGTCATGATGCCGCGTGCCGAGTTCGACCGGTTGGCGGCGCTCGCGCGCGACGGCAAGCTGCCTGAGGGCTTCAACCTCGACTGCTTCCAGACCAACCCCCGGCACTGGGTGCTCGGTGCCAAGTTCCAGATGACGGCGCCGAGTCGGTTCGTCCAGCCGCAGGTTTCACACCTGGCCACCCACTGTGGCCCCCACATCGACATCTTCACGGTGGATGACGTCCGACGCCCCCATGGCTGGAAGTTCCGCACCCAGGCCTATGCTCTGCGCGGTCTCAGGCGGGCACTCTTCATGAGCTCCGGGCGCTCCCGCGGACTCAGGAAGAACCTCCTGGCACGGGTCCCGATCTTCATCGTCACCAAGCTCCTGCCCACGAGAGCGTTCCACAACCTGATCGTCTACCTCCAGGCAGGGTTCAACTCGGGCCCAGGCTCGGAACATCAGGCCAACCTCTGCAGTTACTACCCCTTGGAACGCGAGGTGTTCCCCACCGAATGGTTCGGCGACGGACGCCGCGTCGACTTCGACGGGGTCAGCACCGTCATCCCCGACCGTGCAGAGGACATGCTCGCCAAGATCTACGGCCTGAACTATGCCGGGATCCCGCAGCCTTCGGTCGGGAGACAACGCCGGCACAGCTTCTATGTCCGCTCCGAAGCAGTTGGCTCTGAGACGACAAGCAGACGAGTGAAGGAGTGCTAGGGATGGGGCAGGAAGAACAAAAACTCACCATGCGAAATAGGCTGGGTGGTGTCAGGCGAAGAATCGTCTCGATGAGGAAACGCTATCGATACACCGTCAGGCGTGCAAGCGCTCGCTCTATCTCAGTTGATGTCCAGAGGTATCTACGTTTCACTCAGTCGCGACCTGTTGACCCAACGCTGGTTCTCTATGAGTCTAGCGGTGGCGCGGGTCTGATCTGTAACCCCTATGCTATATTCCTGGTTCTGCTGTCTGCTCCGGAGTACTCGCACCTGCGGCATATGTGGCTCTTCACAGATGAGAGTGGAGTTGGGGTCTGAAGCCGCCTGCCTCGAGGAGCGATCTGAGTCTGTAGTGGGCGAGGTTGCGGAACCCGAGGGCGATACCGCGGAGGTGCTCGAGCCGGCCGTTGATGGCCTCCGTGGGGCCGTTACTGGTGCCGGGATGGTCGAAGAACGCCAAGATGTCGTCGCGGCGTTTGTGGAGAGTCCGGCCGAGCTGAGCCAGCTCGATCAGGGCCTTCGGGACACCTGCCTTGAGCGAGTTGATCACTCTCGTCAGCGCCCTGCGACCAGCGGTGCGGTCCTTGTCGCGGTACGCGGCGATGATGCTTTGGTAGACGCTCCAGGTGACTTCAACCTCGGCGTGATCCTCACTCGCGAACAGCGTATCGAGGCGTGTGTTTTGCCTGGTGGTGAGCAGGTTCACACCGGTGTGGAGGAGCCTGCGGGCTTTGTAGAGAGGGTCATTGCGGAGGCCTCGGCCGCCGGTGAGTTCCCGCTGGACTCGCTGCCGGGTCCGGTTCAGCTTGTCACCTGCCAAGGCGACCACATGGAACGGGTCCATCACTGTGGTCGCGTCTGGCACAGCCTCAGCCGTAGCGCTCTTGTATCCGGTGAAGCCGTCCATCGCGACGATCTCCACGGCCGCCCTGAACCCAAGGCTCTGGGCGTTGAGCCAGGATTTGAAGACCTGCTTCGAGCGGCCCTCGATTAAGTCCAGCAACCGGGCCGGGCCGGTCTTGTCCCTTGCCGGGGTCAAGTCGATGACAACGGTGACGTACTTGTCACCGCTGTGGGTGTGGCGCCAGCAGTGTTCGTCGACCCCGACAACCTTGACCCCCTCGAGCCTGTCGGGGAGATCGATCAGGACCTGCTGGCCCAGCTCGGTGACCGCGTCGTGGACGGTGCCCCACGCCGTCTGCAGCACCGCCGCGACAGCGCTGATCGAGCAATGGTCCAGCACCACCTCCCGCAGCGCCCACCACACCGCTGACCTGGTCAGTTTCGACCGAGGCTGCGCCACTGTCTTGAGCCGGTGGCGCCACACCTTGCCGCAGCCGCGGCAGCGATACCTCGGCGCCTGAACCTGTAGCTTCGTGGAGGACCTACCAACCGGCACATGGGTGAACCAACGAGTGAAGGTGTCGTGCCAGCCGCCCGTCGCGCCGCAGGCCGGGCAGGTGCTATCGGGCAGCACCGGTGCACAGTACAAGATCGTCTTGTCGGGCCACACCTGCTGCGCCTTCACCTGCAGACCCAGGACGTCGATCCGGGCAAAGGTGTTCACATCGGGCGCAGTGATCTTGGGAGTGGCAGGAGTCGGTGAGGTAACGTCAGACATGAGCCTTGTTCGTTGTGAGGAGTGGACTAGACACTCACATCCTCCCAGCGGCAAGGCTCCCTACGTCTTCACGCCCACCAAGCCCGGTCCCACTCTCAAATGGGAAGAGCCGCATATGTGGGTCATTTCGGACGAAGAGGAAATTGATCGACTTCGGGGCAGATTTCGTGGTGTCGAGCGTGTGACGTTCGTCCATCGGGGCAGCATTGAGTATCTGGAAGGGCTTGCCACGGCCGGTCATATTATCCAGAACACCTCGTATCCGTCCTTCTTCTCAAAGCGCAACGGTCAAGTCTGCGTAGACACGTGGCACAGCACCTCTGTCAAGAAGCTCGGGTTCGACATGCCTGGGGGCAACATACACTCCCGGAACATGATACGAAGTCTTCTCATATCGGACTTCGTCCTTTCGCCCAACCCGTTCATGACGCGCATTTTTCGCGATTCGTACCGTTTGCAGAACTTGTATCAGGGCAAAATTCTGGAGGTCGGATATCCGAGGAACGACTCGACGCTTAGGGGGCTCTTCCCAATTGAGGGTGTAGGTAGGGGTTCCGGCGTGGCGGCTGGATAGAGGGGTCGAGGCCTCCCGAAGATGGAAGTTCCTAAGCTGTCCATCTGGAAGACCTCGACGTGTTCAACGCTACCTTCACCGCGCCTGATCTGACGACCTTCTGCCGCCTCGACGAGCTCGGGTTGGAGGTGACTGGCCAACACGTGACCGCGCGCCGGGCGGTGCTGGAGTGCCGCGTCACGGATGCTGATGACTGGTGCCACAACTGTGGCGGGCGCGGTTTGGTGCGTGACACGGTAATCCGAGGCCTGGCTCACGAGCCCTTCGGTTGGAGACCCACTGTGCTGCGGGTGCGGCTGCGCAGGTACCGGTGTGTCGAATGCGGTCATGTGTGGCGCCAGAGCATGGACCGGGCCGCTGAACCGAGGGCTCGGCTGTCGCGGCGTGGGGTGCGGTGGGCGCTCGAAGCTATCGTGTGTCAGCACCTCACCGTGGCGAGGGTCGCCGAAGGGCTGGCGGTGGCGTGGGACACCGCCAACGATGCGATCATCGCCGAGGGTCGTCGGGTGTTGATCGATGATCCGTCCCGGTTCGACCAGGTCACCGTGCTCGGGGTCGATGAGCATTGCTGGCGTCACACCCGTGCCGGGGACAAGTTCGTCACCGTGATCATCGACCTGACCCCGGTAGCGGCTGGGACTGGCCCGGCACGGCTGCTCGACATGGTCGAGGGCCGCTCGAAACAGGTGTTCAAACGCTGGCTCGCTGCCCGTCCAGCCGCCTGGCGGGCCGGCGTGGAAGTCGTGGCGATGGACGGGTTCACCGGCTTCAAAACCGCCGCCGCCGAGGAACTCCCCGACGCAGCTGCGGTGATGGACCCGTTCCACGTCGTGCGCCTGGCCGGGGAGGCTGTCGACAAATGCCGCCAACGCGTCCAACAAGCCACCATGGGGCATCGAGGCCGCCGCGGGGACCCGCTCTATCAAGCCCGCCGCACCCTACTCACCGGCGCCGATCTACTCACCGACAAACAAGTCACACGGCTCGAAGACCTGTTCGGCGACCAGAACCACGTCGAGGTCGAAGCCACGTGGGGCATCTACCAGCGCCTCGTCCAGGCCTACCGCTGCAAAGACCGCACACTCGGCCGCCACCTCATGGCCAGCGTGATCGATGCGATCGCCACCGGCGTCCCCGCTGAGCTGACTGAACTGGTCCGCCTGGGTCACACCCTGAAACGCCGCGCGATCGATGTGTTGAACTTCTTCGACCGGCCCGGCACCAGCAATGGTCCCACAGAAGCCCTCAACGGCCGCCTCGAACACCTCCGCGGCTCCGCTCTCGGGTTCCGCAACCTGACCCACTACATCGCCCGCTGCCTCCTCGAAGCCGGCGGATTCAGACCCCGCCTACACCCTCAAATCGGATGAGCCGCTTAGGGCCGCCAAGGATGAGGTCATCAAGGATCTCCTCGACCGAGGGGTCAGGATTGATCCCGGCAAGAAGTTGGTCTTGTATGCACCTACCTGGCGAGGTGAGTCTGTCAGTCAAGTTACAGGCGACGGGGCGGCTTTGCTGGACATCCAGCAGCGTCTTATCTCGCTCATCGACCCGGATCAGTATCAGGTCCTGATCAAACCCCATCCGTATACCTATCGTGCGTTGTCGCCGGAGGAGCGGGAGTCGGGTCGCTTCATCCCGCAACAGGTCGACGCCAATGAACTCTTCTCGCTCGTTGACATCCTGATATCTGACTACTCCAGTATCTATCTTGACTTCCTGATCACCGGAAGACCTGTATTGTTCTACTTGCCTGACCAGGAAACTTATCTCGCGGATCGCGGAGTCTATTTTGATCTGGATGAACTTCCCGGGCCTGTGACTCACCGTCTGGAGAAGCTTGCCCAGTGGATCAAAGACATCGATTCCGTCGCTGACTCGTATGCCCACCGATACAGGGAGACTCGTCAATGGGCTTGTGCCCGCGATGACGGGAAGGCCTCGGAGAGAGTCGCCCGCGCGGTGTTCGGTGGGGTTAGTGACGGGGTCGTCGATGATTTCCTTACGCGCGCACCTATTCGACTCCTTTTCTATGTCTCGAGCTTCGGTGCAAACGGGGTGTCGTCTGCCTTTAGGGCGCTCCTGAGCATGCTGGATCGCACGAAGTACGACATTACGGTATATGGATTACTGTCCGATGAAGTCGGACGGCGCAACTTCGATGAGTTGCAGGATGTGCGATCGATGCCCAGGTTTGGGGCCTTCACCATGACCGCGCGCGAAGCTAAGGCGGTTGAGTATTACTCTCGCTACGCTGCTGATGGCCCGCTCTTCAAGTTGTTCAATGCTGAGGAGCCCCTTCGGAGGGATTATCGGCGGTCGTTCGGTGATGCTGCCTTCGACTATGTTATCGACTTCTCTGGCTACGGTACCCTGTTCCCTGGAACCTTCAGGTATGGTGCGGGCGAGGCGAAACGGATAATCTGGCAACACAACGACCTAGCCGCTGACATTCAGAACCGTGGCAAGCGAAAGCTGAAGAAATACAGTGTGGTGAACACCTCGCTGACTGGGCTCAGGGACACCTACGGCGCGTTTGACAAGGTGGTTTCCTGCGGCGAGCACGTCATGGAAGTCAACAGAGAGAAGCTCTCGACGCCAAGCACGTATGACAAGTTCACCTTCGTGAACAACGTCATCGAGGTCGAAAGGGTTCGAGCCCTGCTGGAAGAAGAACCGGAGTACAAGGTCGACGGCCATCTGGTCGCGGCGGTTGCTGGCCCTGCTGGGGCAAGACGACTCACCCTCGTCCCAAACACGCCTCCCGCGCCTGAGTCGGGGTTACCGTTCATCACCTTCGTGACGCTCGGTCGGCTCTCTCCCGAGAAGAACCAGGCCAACCTGATCAAGGCCTTTGGGCTCTTCCTGCAGGAGTATCCGAACGCGAGGCTCTACATCCTCGGCGGCGGCGACCTCGATCGATCTCTCAAGGGGTTGGCTTCTTCACTGGGGATCGCTGAACTCGTGTCGCTGCCGGGCCACCTTCGCAATCCATTCATGCTGGCCAAGCACTGCGACTGCTTCCTCCTGCCGTCCAGGTATGAGGGATTCGGTCTAGTGGTCCCGGAGATGAGGATGTTGCGGAAGCCCATCATCCTCTCCCGGTTTGATGCCGCCCCTTCAGTCTCTATCCCCGGAGGCCAGTACGAGATCGGATTCGAAGTAGAGGACATCCTGGGCGGACTCCGTGCCTATGCCAAAGGTGACGTTCCAGGCGACTACGAGTTCGACGTCGACGGGTACAACGAAGCGGCGTATCAGCAGTTCGAGCAGATGCTGGAGTCGCTGGACGGTTCCTCATGATGTCCAGGGATGTCTTTTGGTCCTAGCTCCGGGGATGGCATGCTGGCCCGGTGCCAGTAGAGGGTCGACGTAACCACACCATCGACATCGTCAGGGCACTGTCGGTGCTGATCGTGGTGGTGTTCCACGGCTTCATCTACAAGGCGTCCATCGGCCCGGACGGGACCGTCTCCATCGCCAACTGGGCGCCCCCGACCTGGGTGTTCGCCCTGTCCTGGCCGCTGATGGCGATGCCTGCGTTCTTCGTGTGCGGTGGCTTCGCCAATGCGCTGATCATCGACAAGATGCGCTCGCGTGGCACCGGGTTCGCGCACTACCTGGCCAACCGCGGCCGACGGCTCACCGGTGGGCTCGCGCTATTCGTCACCTTCTTCGCGGCTGTCGCGACCCTCATCGACGTGCTGGGCGGGTTCGAGGCTGCGGTGCAACTCAGTTCGCATTTCATGCGGCTGCTCTGGTTCATCTCCGTCTACCTCGTCATCGTGCTGCTTGCGCCGCTGATGGTCGACCTGCACGACAGGTTCGGCGCCTGGGTCGTGGTGGTGATGCTGGTGCTCGTGCTGCTGGTCGACCGGGCCGTCCTCGGGCATGGGCTGAGCGACGTCGGCCAGATCAACATGTTCCTGGTCTGGCCGCTGTGTCACCAGTTGGGCATCGGCTACCAGCGCGGCTGGTTCCGCAGCGGGCCTGTGGTGCGCACCTGGCTGATCCTGGCGGCGGGAGCGCTCGGCATCGTCGTGGCGATCTTCTACTTCGGGTACCCGCCATCGGCCGTCGGCTTCGCCAACGCTCCGGTCGCCAACCACCTGCCGCCGACGCTTGCGATGGCCCTGCTCGGGGTGGTGCAGGCCGCGTCGATCGGCCTCGTGGAGCGGTGGGGGATCTTCGCACGCCTGTCGCCACGCACGGAGTCCCGCCTCGCCCGGCTCAACTCGCTGATGATGACCGTCTACCTGTGGCACATCCCCTGCCTGCTGATCGGGGGCATCGGCCTGCTGCTGCTTGCGGACGCGCTGCCAAGGCTGGCCGGGCTGTTCCTGCTGCAGGGCACCGTCGTCGCGGCAGGCGTGCTGGTGATGCTACTGGTGGTGCCCACGATCGGCTGGGTGGAGTACAAGCTGATCCCGCCGCTGGGGGAGCGTCAGGACCGCAACCTTGCGCTCGTGTCGTTCTGCCTGACCATCCTCGCGACGATGCTCGTGTGGCACTACGGAACGGTCATCGACCCGCGCACACCGTTCTCGAGCCTCGGGGTGCTGGCGATCTGGCTCGGCGCGTGGCTGATGGTGCGTGCCTCCCGCCCGGTCGGGGTCGAGAGGGCGCCCGACGATGCGCTCAAGCCAGCAGCGAAACCGCGGACACAGTAGAAAACCCGGCCGCGATCGGGAAGGATCGGGGACATGGCTGAGATTGCATTCAAGGGAAACCCCGTCCACTCCATCGGCGAACTGCCCGCCGTCTGCTCCGCTGCGCCCGACTTCGAGGTCACCGGCGCCGACCTGCAGCCGGTCACCCTGGCCGACTTCGCGGGCCAGAAGCTGGTCCTCAACATCTTCCCGTCCGTCGACACTGGCGTGTGCGCCATGAGCGTTCGCACCTTCAACGAGAAGGCCGCGGGGCTCGAGGGCACCAAGGTGCTCTGCGTCTCCCGCGACCTGCCGTTCGCCCTGAACCGCTTCTGCGGCGCGGAGGGCATCGAGAACGTGGTGGTCTCCTCCGACTTCCGCACCAACTTCGGTGAGACCTACGGCGTGACGTTCGCCGACGGCCCCCTCAAGGGCCTGCTGTCGCGCTCCGTCGTCGTGATCGACGCCGACGGCAACGTCGTGTACACCGAACAGGTCGACGAGACGACCACCGAGCCCGACTACGACGCAGCGCTGGCCGCGCTCAACTGATCCCGACGTATCCGTGGGGCTCGCCGACGGCGGGCCCCACGCTCGCGCTCAGGGCAGGGTCGCCAGGGCGTGCATGGCGTCGTTCAGCGGGCGCAACCCGTTGGTGATGACGCGCTGCGAGTTCGCCGACTCGCTGATCCCCTCCCGTTCTGCGATCGCCGCGTTGTCGAGCCCCTCCCACAGCCCCGACATGGTGCCGACCGTCGCGGGTCGCAGCGACCCGAGCCGCTCGTCCACGAGTCGTGCCAGCGCATCCGCCTGGCCGACCGCCACGGGCCGCTCGTCGCGGATGGCGGTGCGCGCGCTCGCATGGCCCTTGCGGGCCGCCTCTTCCTCGACCCACTCGATCGCCTCGCGTGCGAGCCACCACGCGGAACCGTCCTGGAGGTTGCGCTCCTCGTCGATGGTGCGGACCTCGCCGCCTCCGATCCCGAACCGCACGTCCCACCGCGGCGCGAGGCGAAGCCGCAGCGTGTAGGAGGCGGCAAGCGCGTCGCCGAGCGTGGCATAGACGCCCTGGAGTTCGTCGCCGACCGTGATCCGGAGCGGGTCGGTCGCGGCGACGGAGTCGTTGGTGGCCCTGACGGCGTCGAGCACCGCCTCGTGCAGCGCCTCCCTGTCCCCGGTGCGCGAGGACACCACGTCGACGAGCAGGGCTACAGCTTCATCCTTCAATCGCGCCATATGAAGATACTACCTTCAAAATGAACGGAGTGAAGGGATAACTCTCATCGGCCTGGTGGTCGGTGGCGACGTGTAGCGTGAGGCGCGTGTTGGACCTGATCCTCAAAGGCCTCATCGTAGTGGTCTGCGGCGTGTTCGCGGTGCTCGGCAACGGCCTCATCCGCTGGGCGCTTCGGCGCATCGGGGGAGCCCCCGCGCAGGACGAGGTGCGAGAGACCCGCGCCAACCTCGGCCTCATCGAGGCCGAGAAGGAGCTTCCGGGTGGGCGCTGGGTGGGCGTGCTGGAGCGTGCGTCGATCTATGCGTGCATCCTCAGCGGCTTCCCCGCAGGCATCGCGGTGGTACTCGGCGTCAAGGGTCTCGGCCGCTATGCCGAACTCGTCACGGATGAGCCGCGGTCACGTAAGGGCGAACTGTTCATCATCGGCACCTTCCTGTCCCTACTCTGGGCCGGGCTGTGGGCCGGCGTCGGCTACTGGGGGGTGCGTGCCTGGTGACGGCGCTGCTTCCCGACGGAGTCGCCGAGGATCTGCTGCGCCGCTGGTCTGAGCCGCATCGCCGCTACCACGGCGTCGGACACCTTGAGCGCGGGCTCGTGCGGCTGGATCAACTCGGCGCTGGGCGGCTCGAGAAGGTCGCCTTCTGGTTTCATGACGCGGTCCACCTCGGCGTGTCTCCCGTCGACGAGGAGGCCTCCGCGGAACTGGCGGGGCGCTCGCTTGCCGGGGTGCTGACCGATCAGGAGGTGCTTGAGGTTGCGCGCCTGGTGCTCGTCACCGTCGACCACGATCCGGAACGGGGTGACAGGTCGGCCGAGCTGATCAGCGACGCCGACCTCGCCGAGATCGCCTCGCCGTGGGTCAGATACGAAAGAAACGCCGCCGACATCCGGGCGGAGCGCCCGGACGTCGACGACGAGCAGTGGGTTGCCGGCCGACTGGTGTTCATCGACCGGCTCCTGGGGCGTGCGGAGATCTTCCGCACGCCGCAGGGGAGGGCCTGGGAGAGCGAGGCTCGGCGCAACCTGGCGCGCGAGCGCTCGGCGCTCACGACTCGGCCAGGATCTGGTAGATCCGGCGCTTGAGGCCATCGACCTCTTCAGCGGCCTTCGCCATCAGTTCCGTGTTGCCGGTGCCCGCCACCGCCATGATCGCCTGGCCGAGTTGGCCGAAGCGGCGCCGCAGGTCGTGCTGCGGGTCGTCCTGGTCGCCCTCGTTCTCCCAAGGTGCGGGGCGCTGGCCGGCCACCTCAGCCTCGGTGCGACCGGCGTCCGTGATCTCGAAGGCCTTGCCGTTCGCCGTCTCGGACGACTGGATCAGGCCCTCGTCCTCGAGTTGGGCGAGCGCGGGGTAGATGGCTCCGGGGCTGGGCTTCCAGCGCCCATCGGTGCGCTGCTCGAGTTCCTGGATGATCTGGTAGCCGTTGCGCGGCTCCTCGGCGATCAGCAGGAGCGCGGCGGTGCGGACGTCGCCGCGACGGGCGCGCCTTCCTCCGTCGCGTCGGGGGCCGAAGCCCGGCATCGGGGGCCGGGGGGAAAGCCGGGGCCGCCCATCGGGCCGCCGTGGTGACGCCCGCCGCGACCGCGTCGGCGCTCTCCGCCGCCGTCCATCTCGCCGAACGCCCTCATCTGGTGCATGCGCTTATGGCCGCGCGGGCCGTTGCTTGGGTAATCCATCAGGATCTCCTCGTGTGTGGTGCGGCGTCCGTGTGACGCCGACAACACGAGTATGCGCGCCATATCGCGATATGTCAAAGATATATCTAGATCGTTCGCTATCGGCGAACATAGCCGCTAGAAGGTGGGGATCGGCTCGATCGGCTCGTCGGGGACTGGGGCCTCGACGTCGGAGATGCAGTTGCGCAGCGACAGCCGCGTTGAGTAGATCGATTCCCTGAGATCGTCGAGCAGGCCGTCGATCCAGCCCATCAGCTTCTCGAGGGCCCAACCTGCAAGGGACCTGCAGAGGCGCCGCCCCTTGTGACGCGTCCGGAGTCGACAGAGCCGCGGGAACTCTCGTTCCCGCGGCTCTCTCGGCTGTTGGTCAGGACTTCTTGGCGCGGTTGCGCTCCTTGGCCCGGTCGTTCGCGTTCAGCGTCACCTTGCGGATGCGCACCACGGCGGGGGTCACCTCGAGGCACTCGTCGCCGGCGCAGAACTCGAGCTGCTGCTCCATCGACATCTGCCTCGCTGGGATCAGTCGCTCCAATTCGTCGCCGGTCGAGGAGCGCACGTTGGTGAGCTTCTTTTCCTTCGTCGGGTTGACGTCCATGTCCTCGGCGCGCGGGTTCTCGCCGACGATCATGCCCTCGTACACCTCGGCGCCGGGGGAGACGAACATCGTGCCGCGCTCCTGCAGGTTGAACAGCGCGTAGCTCGTCACCGAGCCCGTGCGGTCCGCGACGAGCGAGCCGGTCGGGCGGGTCCGGAAGTCGCCCGCCCAGGGGGCGTAGCCCTCGGCGACGTGGTTCATGATGCCGGTGCCGCGGGTCTCCGTCAGGAACTCCGTGCGGAAGCCGATCAGGCCGCGGGCGGGCACGATGAACTCCATCCGCACCCAGCCGGTGCCGTGGTTGACCATCTGCTCCATCTGGCCGCGGCGAAGGCCCATCAACTGCGTGACGACGCCCACGAACTCCTCGGGGATGTCGACGGTGAGGCGCTCGATGGGCTCGTTCACCTTGCCGTCGATGACCTGCGTGACGACCTGCGGCTTGCCGACGGTCAGCTCGAAGCCCTCGCGGCGCATCATCTCCACGAGGATCGCCAACTGGAGCTCGCCTCGGCCCTGCACCTCCCAGGTGTCGGGGCGCTCGGTCGGGCGCACCTTGATCGAGACGTTGCCGACCAGTTCCTGGTCGAGGCGGGCCTTGACGAGGCGCGCCGTCAGGTTCTTGCCGGAGCGGCCGGCGAGCGGCGAGGTGTTGATGCCGATGGTCATCGAGATCGACGGGTGGTCGACGTTGATCAGCGGCAGCGGCTTGGGGTCCTCGGGGTCCGAGAGCGTCTCGCCGATCATGATCTCCGGGATGCCTGCGATGGCGACGATGTCGCCGGGGCCGGCGCTGTCGGCGGGGACCCGCTCAAGCGCCTGGGTCATCAGCAGTTCGGTGAGTTTCACGTTCTGCACGGTGCCGTCGGTCTTGCACCAGGCGACCTGCTGGCCGCGCTTCAGCTCGCCCTGGATCACACGGCACAGCGCCAGGCGACCGAGATAGGGCGACGCGTCGAGGTTGGTGACGTGAGCCTGCAGCGTCGCGCCCTCCTCGTAGCTCGGGGCCGGGATGTGGTCGAACAGCGTCGCGAACAGCGGCTCCAGGTTGGGGCTGTCGGGCATCTCGCCGTCGGCAGGCTGCGTGGTCGAGGCGCGCCCCGCCTTCGCGGAGGCGTAGACGATCGGGAAGTCAAGCACCTCGGTTGCGTCGTCGTCGATGAGATCCATGAACAGGTCGTAGGTCTCCTCGACGACCGCGGAGATCCGCGCGTCGGCCCGGTCGACCTTGTTCACCACGACGATGATCGGCAGCTTCTTCGCCAGCGCCTTGCGCAGCACGAAGCGGGTCTGGGGAGCGGGCCCTCGGACGCGTCGACGAGCAGGATCACGCCGTCGACCATCTCGAGTCCGCGCTCAACCTCGCCGCCGAAGTCGGCGTGGCCAGGGGTGTCGATGATGTTGATGGTCGCGGCGGTGCCGTCGGGCCGGGTGTGGTTGACGGCGGTGTTCTTCGCGAGAATGGTGATGCCCTTCTCGCGCTCGAGGTCCATGGAGTCCATGACGCGGTTGTTGACGTCTGCGCCTTCACGGAAGGCCCCCGACTGCCAAAGCATGGCATCGACGAGCGTGGTCTTGCCGTGATCGACGTGGGCGACGATCGCGACGTTTCGGAGGTCTTGGCGAATTGGCACTGGCGGAACTCCCAGAATCGGTAAAAGGGCCGTCGGTAAGTGTAAATCGCCCACGCCGTCTCGCCTAACGCGCCGAGGCCGCGACCACCTCCAAGGGTGCAGCCGTCGAGTCCCGGACGACCAGGGTGGTTGCAAGTCTGACCGGCCCCTCGGTGATGCTGCGGCCCGCGTGCACCGCGAGCAGGGTGCGCACCGCGGAGGAACCCATGTCCTGCAGTGGCTGATGCACGGTCGTGAGCCCTGGCGTCGCGAGGCCCGCCATCAGGGAGTCGTCGTAGCCCACGACGCTCACGTCGTCGGGGATCTGCATGCCGAGGTGCCGGGCGGCCGAGTAGACGCCGAGCGCGAGGGGGTCGTTGCATGCCACGATCGCCGTCGGGCGGACCTCCTCGTCGAGCGACAGCAGGTGCAGGCCCGCCTGCACGCCGTCCTCGTACTCGAACGAACTTCCGACGACCAGACGGGGATCGTGCGGCAGGTCGTTCATGCTGAGCGCCGACAGGTAGCCCTGGAGGCGCTCCGACGCGGGCACCGAGCCGACCGTGCCGCGCACGAAGCCGATCCGGCGATGCCCGAGGTCGACCAGGTGCTGCGTCGCGTCGACCCCTCCGTTCCAGTTCGTCGCGCCGATCGAGGTCATGTCGGCGGGCATCGTGTTGGCCGGGTCGATCGCGACGAAGGAGATGCCCCGATCGCGGATGCGCGTGACCTGGTGGCGCGACAGTCGCGAGGTGACGGCGATCACGCCGAGCCACTCGTGGCCCGCGACGGCGTCGAACCAGTCGTCGCCCAGCGGCGGGAGGGCACCCTGATGCGTCGCCGTGTACTGCGTCACGAGGCCGATGCCCGCCTCCTGGGCCGCCATGGCACTGCCGCGCAGGATGTCGAGCGTGTAGGTGGTGGTCAGGTTGTCGGCGACCCAGGCGATCAGGGGTTGCGGCGCCCCGATCGTCGAGCGGCGGTAGCCGACCTCCTCCGCCGCGGCGAGCACCTTGACCCGGGTGGCATCCGAGACGTCGCTGCGGCCATTGAGCGCCTTCGACGCCGTAGCCCTCGAGACCTGCGCGATCCGGGCGACCTCGTCCAAGCGTGGTTTGTCGTCTGACATGCAGAAACAGTACGAAACATTTTCGACGTTCGCAACGCTCAGCTAACAAAGCACCCCCAAACGTTGACTTCCCGGCGCTCAGAGTTACGATAAATCTCAAATGTTGTTTCGCGAAACTATTTCGTGATGATGTGGAGGTTTCAATGAAGAAGCAGATCCTGGCGTTCGCCGCTGTGGCGAGCCTGGCACTGTCGGCCTGTGGGGGAACCGCCCCCGCAGCGACGGGTGATCCGACCGAGGGCGCGACGTCGCCCGGCGCGACAAGCGCTCCCGCGCAGGACGTGACCCTGCGCTGGTGGCACAACTCCAACACCGGAGAGGGCAAGGACTACTACGACAAGGTCGCGGCCGACTTCGAGGCCGCCAACCCCGGCGTCACCGTCGAGGTCAGTGCGATGCAGCACGAGGACATGGTCACCAAGCTGGAGGCCGCATGGCAGTCCGGTGACGTGCCCGAGATCTACATGGAGCGTGGCGGCGGCGAGCTGAAGGACAAGGTCAACGCAGGCCTCGTCAAGGACATCAGCGAGCCTTCGGCCGAGACCATCGCCAAGCTCGGCGGCAACGTCGCGGGCTGGCAGATCGACGGCAAGACCTACGGCCTTCCGTTCTCGCTCGGCGTCGTCGGGTTCTGGTACAACAAGGACCTCTTCACCAAGGCAGGCATCACCGAGGCCCCCGAGACGTGGACCGACATGTTCGCCGCGTTCGACAAGCTCCGCGCCGCTGGCATCGAGCCCATCTCGGTCGGTGCTGGCGACAAGTGGCCCGCCGCGCACTACTGGTACTACTTCGCGCTGCGCGCCTGCCCGAGCGACGTGCTCGACAAGGCGGTGACCTCGCTCGACTTCTCCGACCAGTGCTTCATCACCGCCGGTGAGCAGCTCGAGAAGGTCGTCAAGGCCCAGCCGTTCAACGCAGGCTTCCTGACCACCCCGGCGCAGGCCGGCCCGACGTCCGCGTCCGGCCTCCTCGCCACCGGCAAGGTCGCCATGGAGCTGGCAGGGCACTGGGAGCCCGGAGTCATGCAGGGCCTCACCGAGGACAACCTGGGCCTCGGCGACGCGACCGGCTGGTTCGCATTCCCGCAGTTCGACGGGCAGAAGGGCGACCCGACCTCCGCGCTCGGCGGTGGCGACGCCTGGGCGGTCCCGGAGAAGGCTCCCGAGCAGGCCGTCGACTTCATCAACTACCTGCTCTCCGACGAGATCCAGAAGGGCTTCGCCGAGCTCGACATGGGCCTCCCGACCAACCCAAGCGCCTCGCAGTACGTGGCCGACCCGGCACTCGCCGACCTGCTCAAGGTCCGCGACAACGCCGCCCGCGTCCAGCTGTACTTCGACACGGCATTCGGCACCGCCATCGGTGGCGCCATGAATGACGCGATCGCGCTCATGTTCGCCGGCCAGGCGAGCCCGCAGGACATCGTCAACGCCACGCAGGAAGCCGCTGACGCGGAGAAGTGACGATGACTCAAGCAACCACTGTGGAGCCCCTCAAGGGCACCCGTGGCGAAGCGACGGGGGGTGGGCGTGCGAAGGGGCGCCCACCCGCCGTGCCGGGGCGCCGGCGCCGTGACTGGAAGATGGCCATCGAGGTCATCGCCTTCACGGCGCCGGCCCTGGCGCTTTTCGCCATGTTCGTCGTGTGGCCGATGCTCAAGGCCATCCAGTTCTCGCTGTTCAAGTGGAAGGGCTTCGGCCCCCTCGTCGACTTCGTCGGCCTGAAGAACTACGTCTCCGTCCTGTCCAACGATGTCTTCATCGGGGCTCTCGGCCACAACCTGTTCATCGTCGTCGCATCGATCGCCATCCAGCTTCCGCTCGGCATCGCGATCGCCCTGCTGCTCAACCGCAAGATGCGCTTCCAGGGCATCCTGCGCACCGTCGTGTTCGTGCCTTACGTCCTCGCCGAGGTGATCGCGGGCGTCGTGTGGTTCCAGTTGCTCCAGCCCAAGTACGGGGTCATCGACTCGGTCCTTGCCGCCATCGGCATCCAAGGCCCCGCCCAGGGCTTCCTTGGCACCCCGGAGTACGCGCTGTGGACCGTCATGGTCGTCCTGACCTGGAAGTATCTCGGCCTCGCCATCATCTTGTTCCTCGCGGGGCTCCAGAGCGTTCCGCAGGAGCTCGACGAGGCCGCCCAGATCGACGGCGCCTCGTGGTGGCAGACCCAGTGGCACATCACGATCCCGCTGCTCGGCCCCACGCTGCGCACCTGGGCCTTCCTGTCGATGGTCGGCTCGCTGCAACTCTTCGACATGGTGTGGATCCTCACCAAGGGTGGGCCGGCCAACGCCACCACGACCATGGCCACGTTCCTGATCAACGAGGGCACCAAGCGGTCCAACTACGGCATCGCGGGCGCCGCCTCGGTGATCCTGTTCGTCATCGCGCTGACCATGGCGCTGCTCTACCAGCGCTTCATCCTGCGCCGCGACAACGAGTCCACCGACCCGAAGAAGGCCCGCCGATGACCGCCGCCACCATGACAGCAGCGCCCCGCGAGGACGCGACGCCGACCCGCCGCCGACGCAGGCGCACCAACCCGTTGGTGTACTTCGTCGCGCTGGTGCTCGTCGCCTTCACGCTCGGCCCCGTGCTGTACGCCATCCTCGGCGGCTTCCGCACCAACGCCCAGCTCGCCGCCAACCCGGCGGGGATGCCCGACCCGTTCGTGTGGAGCAACTACGTCAACGTCCTCACCGACGCCCGGTTCTGGACCTACGCGCTGAACTCCTCGGTGGTGGCGCTGCTCACCACCGCGATGGTCGTCGTGTTCGGCCTGATGGCGGCCTACCCGCTGTCGCGCTACCACTTCAAGTTCCGCGAACCGCTCTACATGATCTTCGTGGCCGGGCTGCTGTTCCCCGCGACGGTTGCCGTGATCCCGCTGTTCATCATCATCTCGAAGGACCTCGGGATGAGTAACACGTGGTGGGGCCTCGCGCTCCCGCAGGCCGCGTTCGCGCTCCCGATGACCATCGTCATCCTCCGCCCGTTCCTCCAGGCGATCCCCTCGGAGATCGAGGAGGCCGCCTTCATTGACGGCGCGAGCCGGCTGCAGGTGTTCATCCGGATGATGGTGCCGCTGGCGGGCCCGGGCCTGGTGACGGTGGGCGTGCTCGCCTTCGTCGGCTCCTGGAACGCGTACCTGCTTCCGCTCCTGCTGCTGCAGGGCAACATGCGGACCCTGCCGCTCGGCGTTGCCGACTACTCCTCCGAGCACTCTGCGGACACCGCGGGCGTCTTCGCGTTCACCAGCCTCGCGATGATCCCGGCGATGATCTTCTTCCTCACCATGCAGCGCCGCATCGTCGGCGGCCTATCCGGGGCGGTCAAGGGATGACCGTCGAAGGGACCACACGATTCATGAAGACCTGGCACGACACCACGCTCGACGCGCCCAGCAGGGCGCGGGCACTGCTCGCCGAGCTGACGCTCGAGGAGAAGATCGCCCAGCTCGGGTCGTACTGGAACCGGCCGAAGAGTGAACCGGAGGCTGAGGACGGCGACCATCACGACGTCGCGCCGATGGAGCACGCCATGCGGCAGGCCGCCTGGGACGATGCGCACCGCAACGGCCTCGGGCACCTGACGCGGATCTTCGGCACCCAGCCGGTCACCGTCGAGGAGGGTCGCGCCGAGCTTCGCGCCAGGCAGGCCGACGTCACGTCCGCCTCCCGGCTCGGGATTCCTGCGCTCGCGCACGAGGAATGCCTGACCGGGTTCACCGCCATGGGCGCCACCGTCTATCCCGCCGCCATCGCGTGGGGCGCCACCTGGCGCCCCGAACTGGTGCGGGAGATGGCCGCGCGGATCGGTGCCGACCTGCACGCCCTCGGCATCCACCAGGGCCTCTCGCCGCTGCTTGACGTGGTGCGCGACTATCGCTGGGGCCGCGTCGAGGAGACCTGCGGCGAGGATCCCTACCTTGTCGGGACGCTCGGCACCGCCTACGTGCAGGGCCTCCAGCAGGAGGGCGTGCACGCCACGTTGAAGCACTTCGTCGGCTACCCCGCCTCCCGCGCGGGACGCAACCACGCGCCCATCTCGATGGGCCGCCGCGAACTCGAGGACGTGATGCTCGCGCCCTTCGAGATGGCGGTGCGTGAGGGTGGCGTCAAGTCCGTGATGAACTCCTACTGCGACATCGACGGCGTCCCCGCGGGTGCGTCACGATGGCTGCTCACGGAGGTGCTTCGCGAGCGCTGGGGCTTCGACGGCCCCGTCGTTTCGGACTACTGGTCCGTCAACTTCCTCACCTCGACGCACCGGATCGCCCCGGACGAGGCGACCGCCGCGGCCCGTTCCATCACCGCAGGCCTCGACATCGAACTCCCGGACACCGGTTCCTACGCCGCCGTCCCGGAGGCGATCGAGCGCGGCCTGATGACGGAGGCGGACCTGGACGTCGCGGTGCTGCGTGCCCTGACGCAGAAGGCCGAACTCGGCCTGCTCGACGAGCGACCCGAGATCGCAGGGGGCGAGCGGCCCGACGCCGACCTCGACTCGGCGGCCAACCGGACTCTCGCTCGCCGCGTCGCCGACGAGTCGATCGTGCTGCTGCGCAACGACGGCATCCTCCCGCTGAAGGCCGACCCGGGCCGGGTCGCGCTGATCGGCCCCGTCTGGACCGACGTCCGCTCGTTCCTCGGCTGCTACGCCTTCCCGAACCACGTCCTCTCCCGGTACCCCGGCGCGAAGACCGGCCTGCACATCCTCGGCATCGACGACGTGCTCCACGACCGCTTCGAGGGCGTCGAACCGATCGCGGGCTGTGACTTCATCGGCGGCAGCGATGAGGACCTGGAGGCGGCCGTCGCGGTCGCCGCGAAGTCGGACCTCGCCATCGTCACCGTCGGCGACATCGCGGGCCTCTTCGGGATCGGGACCTCCGGCGAGGGCTGCGACGTCGACCAGGTCGCGCTGCCCGGACGGCAGGGTGAACTGCTCGACCGGGTGCTCGCGACCGGCACCCCGACGGTGCTGGTGCTCGTCACCGGCCGCCCCTACGCGCTCGGCGACTACGCCGACCGGTGCGCCGCCATCGTCCAGGCCTTCATGCCGGGCGTGGAGGGCGCGGAGGCGATCGTCGACGTGCTGACCGGCGACACGAACCCCTCGGGGCGGCTGCCCATCGCGATCCCAGCGCACCCGGGCGCGCAGCCCGGCACCTACCTGGCGCCGACGCTTGCGTGGTTCTCCGACGGCATCTCCAACCTCGACCCACGCCCGCTGTACCCGTTCGGGGCGGGGAGTCCTACACGACGTTCGACCTGTCGGACGCGGCAGTCTCCGCCGAGCAGATCCCGGTCGACGGGACCCTGAAGTACAGCGTCACGGTGACCAACACCGGGCACCGCCCCGGCTCCGAGGTCGTCCAGTTGTACCTGGAGGATCCGTGGGCCGAGGTCGTGCGGCCGTTGAAGCAGTTGATCGGTTACCTCAAGGTCGATCTGGCCGATGGCGAGTCGCGCCGCGTCACCTTCGAGGTGCACGCGGACCGGACCTCGTTCACCGGGACGGACCTGCAGCGCATCGTCGAACCTGGCGAGATCCTGCTGTCGGCCGGACGTTCGTCCGAGGACCGGTTGCCGGGGCTGTCGGTCGAACTGGTCGGCGACCGCAGGGTCGTCGGCGAGGGAAGGGTGCTGCTCACCCCAGCGTCCGTCGTCTGAGCTTGCGCGCCGGTCCCGCGACCTTGAGAGGGTTGCGGGGCCGTGCCGCGCGGCTCAGGACTCGGCGTCGAGCGTCTCCTCGCCGTCGCCGGACAGGACCAGGTAGGCCTCCTCAGACGAGTCGCGCAGGAACTGGGCGCAGCGCTCCTGTTCCTCGGTCTCGCCGATCCGGCCCGCCGCGACGCTGAGCGCCCACAGCGCGCGCAGGAAGCCACGGTTGGGCTCGTGCTCCCACGGGACCTGGCCCGATCCCTTCCAGCCGTTGCGGCGCAGGGTGTCGAGGCCCCGGTGGTAGCCGGTGCGGGCGTAGGCGTAGGCGGCGATCGCGCTGCCGAGGTCCTCCTCGGCGAGGCAGGTCTCGGCGAGCAGCGCCCAGCACAGCGACGACTGGGGGTGGGCCGCAACGACCTCGAGGAAGTGCTCGCGGCCGCGCTCTGAGATGTCGGCCAACGCCGGATCCTCCGGCAGACGAACCACGACGTTGGAGGCCATCAGGTTGGGGTGCGTCTCGCTCATGGGGGACAGCCTAACGCCGGGCGACGCGGACATGGTCCACGACGCCCGGCGTTGGTGCTATTCGCCGAAGCCACCAACGATGAATGCCGCGAGGGCGTCCACCGCCTGCCTGGCTTCGGGTCCTGTTCCGATGAGGTGCAGCGTGTCGCCCTTGCGGGCGTTGAGCGTCGCCAGGCCGATGCTGCTGGTGGAAGACACCGGCCCGATGACGCCGTTGCTGACCTGCACGTCGGCGTCGAACTTCCTCGCCTCCGCCACGAACAGCGCCGCTGGTCGGGCGTGCAGGCCTGTCTCGTTGACAAGCACCGCCTCGGCCGAGGCCTCGCCGTCCTGCGCGGAGACCTGTTGCGTGGCCGCCGGAGGCTGCTCGCCGACCGCTCCCAGTTTCGGGAGCAGGGCGTTGTTCGCCTCGCCCGCGACCTCGTCGATCGTGGCCCCGCCGACGGCGCGGATCACGCCTGCGACGAGCCCCTCGACGAATGGCGCGGGCAGGATCCGGACGTCGGAGTCGGGCTGGCCGTACAACTCGATGCCGAGCTCGGCGCTCATCAGCGCCGAGCCGATGTCGACGAAGACGACGACGCCGTCTCCCTGGTCGACCTCGCCGATGGCCGCCATCACGGCGGTCGCGTCGGTGCCGAGGCCCCCGTCGATGGTGCCCGCCGCCACCCTGATGGGCGGCGGGTCGCCGTGGACCATCTGGAGCGCCAACTCGACGGCCGCGTCCGCGAGGGGGCGGCTGTGCGAGACGGCGACGATTCCGACGGCCATCTACGTGCCGATCGCTTCAGCCAACGCGTCGAACAGGTAGGTGGACGACGTGGCCCCTGGATCCATGTGGCCTGCGGAGCGCTCGCCCAGGTAGCTGGCCCTGCCCTTGCGGGCGACGAGCGGGGTCGTCGCGTCGCGCCCGGCGGCGGCGGCCTTGGCCGCGGACTCCGTAGCGGCGTGCACGTCGGCCCCGTCGGCCAGTGCCGCGTCGAAGGCCTCGATCGCGGGCGTCAGCGCGTCGACCATGGTCTTGTCGCCGAGCTCGGTCTTGCCCCGCGCGATCAGCCCCTCGAGGCCGGCGTGGAACGCCTTGGAGAACTCCTCACCGGAGAGCTCCGTCACCGCGCCGGTCGCCATCCCCATCTTCATCAGCAGCGTCCCGTACAGCGGGCCGCTGGTGCCCCCGACGGTGCTCACCAACGTCATGCCCGCCTTCTTCAGCAGGGCATCGACGGTGTTGGCCTCGTCGAGATGGGTGACGACCGCGGCGGTGCCGCGCGCCATGTTCGCCCCGTGGTCGGCGTCGCCGATCGCGGAGTCAAGGTCGGTCAGATATGCCTTGTTCTGCTCGACGATCTCAGCGAAGCGGCGGAGCCATGCGGCCAGTTGATCCAGGGTTACCTCAGTTGCACTCACAGGCCCCACCGTAGCCCCGCGGACTGGACGGGGGCGTCCCACAGGCGAATCATCTCGTCGTCCGCGCGAAGCAGCGTCAACGAGCAGCCGGCCATCTCGAGGCTGGTGATGTAGTTGCCGACAAGGTTGCGCTCGACCTTTACCCCGGCGTCCTCGAGGAGGGCGATCACCTCGGCGTACATCACGTACAGCTCGATCAGCGGCGTGCCTCCCATGCCGTTGAGCATGGCGATGACGGGTGCGCCGGTGAAATCAAGGTCGGCGAGGATGGGCTGGACCAGTTGCTCGGCGACCGAGTGGGCGTCGCCGATGGGCTCGCGGTGTCGGCCCGGCTCGCCGTGGATGCCGATGCCGATCTCCATCTCGTTCTCGGGCAGGTCGAAGGTCGGCTTGCCAGCGGACGGGACGGTGCACGAGGTGAGCGCCATGCCCATCGAGCGGCCGTTGTCTGCGACCTTCTGCGCGAGCGCCTGGATGGAGGCGAGGTCGCCGCCCTCCTCGGCCGCGGCGCCGACGATCTTCTCGAGGAGGACGGTCGTGCCGACGCCGCGTCGACCCGCGGTGTAGAGCGAGTCCTGGACGGCGACGTCATCGGCGACGACGACGGTCGCGACCTCGATGCCCGCGTCTGCGGCGAGTTCGGCGGCCATCTCGAAGTTCATCACGTCGCCGGTGTAGTTCTTGACGATGTGGAGCACGCCCGCGCCGTTGTCAACGGTGGTGGTGGCGGCGAGCATCTGGTCGGGGGTGGGGGAGGTGAACACCTCGCCCGCGCAGGCCGCGTCGAGCATGCCCGTGCCGACGAAGCCGCCGTGCATGGGCTCGTGGCCGGAGCCGCCGCCGGAGATGATGGCGACCTTTCCGCCGTCCTTCGGGGTTGCCCGGTAGATCACGCGATTCTCGAAGTCGACCCGGACGTCCTTGTCCGAGGCGGCGATGCCCTTCAGGGCGTCTGCGATCACGTTGTCGGGGTTGTTGATGAGCTTCTTCACGAGAGCCTCCTGCGTCGTTGCACTGGGCGCCAAGCGGGGCGCACACTGCCATTCTGGCATCGACCTGACGGCCAATGGGAGGGTTCGACGCGAGATCACAGCCCGGGGGCACGATCGTGCAGCGGCGCCCTCGTCCGGCGGGACGACGTGCCGGCCGGACAACCGGATCCGTCGCCCGTCGCGGCCGGTCGGGGTGACGCGGGGGCACGGAAGATGACCGCGTCCTGACAACGCACGATCCCGCCCGTCGTGGAGATGTGAGGCGGAAGGTTTGGTCATCGGCAATCCCCAGTGGACGGCGCTCCGGTAGACTGCGGTCGCAAGGCCCCCGGGAGAATCTTGTGGGGCTTCCTCTATGCATGTGCCAAGGATGTGACTTCCATGCCGAGTGTTGTTGTTGTTGGCGCCCAGTGGGGCGACGAAGGCAAGGGCAAGGCGACCGACGCTCTGGGCGAACGCGTTGACGTGTGCGTCCGCTACTCGGGCGGCAACAACGCCGGCCATACCCTCGTCGTCGGTGGTGAGAAGTTCGTCCTTCACCTCCTGCCCTCCGGCATCCTCAACCCCGACACCACGACCGTCATCGGCAACGGCGTCGTCGTCGACCTCGACGTGCTTGCGGAGGAACTCGACGTCCTCCACTCGCGCGGGGTCGACGTCCCGCACCCGCTGATCTCGGCCAACGCCCACATCATCACCGAGTACCACAAGGTGCTCGACAAGGTCACCGAGCGCTTCCTCGGCAAGCGGAAGATCGGCACCACCGGCCGCGGCGTCGGCCCCGCCTATTCCGACAAGGTCAACCGGATCGGCATCCGCATCCAGGACATCCTTGACGAGTCGATCCTGCGCCAGAAGGTCGAGGCGGCTCTGGCCCAGAAGAACGAACTGCTCGTCAAGATCTACAACCGGCGCCCCATCGAGCCGGAGGAGATCGTGCAGGCGCTGCTCAAGCACGCCGACACGATCCGCCCCCACATCGTCGACTCGGGACGCTACGTCAACGACGCGCTCGATGAGGGCAAGGTCGTGCTGTTCGAGGGCGCGCAGGCGCACCACCTCGACGTCGACCAGGGCACCTACCCGTACGTCACGTCGTCCAACCCGACGGCGGCGGGCGCGACGACCGGCGGCGGCGTCGGCCCGACCAGGATCGACCGGACCATCGGCATCGCCAAGGCGTACACGACCCGCGTCGGCGAGGGCCCCTTCCCGACGGAACTCTTCGACGAGGACGGCGAGGCGCTGCGCGCAAAGGGCGGCGAGTTCGGTGCGACCACGGGTCGCCCGCGCCGCTGCGGTTGGTTCGACGCGTTGCTTGTCGAGCAGGCCGTCAAGCTGAACGGCTTCACCGACATCTTCCTGACAAAGCTCGACATCCTGAGCGGCTGGGAGAAGATCCCGGTGTGTGTCGCCTACGAGGTCGACGGCGTGCGCCACGACGTGATGCCGATGACGCAGTCCGAGTTCCACCACGCCAAGCCGATCTACGAACTGGTCGACGGCTGGGCGGAGGACATCTCGAAGGCGCGCTCCTTCGACGATCTTCCCGCCAACTGCCAGGCCTACGTCCGCCGCCTCGAGGAACTGATCGGCTGCCGCATCTCCGGGATCGGCGTCGGGCCGGGCCGCGAGGAGTCGGTGACCATCAACGACCTGATCTGAGCGATGACCACCCGCAGGCTGGTCGTCACCCTCGTCACACTGTTGAGCCTGTTCATGGTCGCGACTGTCGTCGTCGCGATCTGGCAGGAGGACTTCAACTGGGGTTGGTGGTGGACGGTGCCCGTCGGCGGCGGGTTCCTGCTGCTGATCATCGGGTTCCGGGTGCTCGTGCAGCGCTCGCAGGAGGCCGCGGAGCGCGCCGACCTGTTGGCTGACGCTGGGGGCGACCCTGGCGTTGAGCAGTAACGCGAGGTCGATCGCCAGAAGTGCAGCGCACACCGCGTTTTCGGGCATCGAGATCGCAATGCTGCTCAACGGTTGGTCACCCCGGGAAACTGTCGGGGCCGGCCCGTAGCGTGGTGCCATGACCGAACGCACCGATCTGATCGAGACCCTCGCCCGCCACCGCGGGTTCCTGCTGCAGACGGCCGAGGGGCTGTCCGAGGAGCAGGCCCGCACCGCGAGCACCGTCAGCGCGCTGACCATCGGCTCGCTCCTGAAGCACGTCGCCGACACCGAGGAACAGTGGATGGGATTTGCCGTCCATGGCGCCCAGGCGTTCGAGGGCGGGGGAGTCTACGAGTCCGACGTCGACTGGGACGCCGTCGCGGCCGAGGGGGAGAGCAACGACGGTGACTGGTCCGACAGCGAATGGGTCGACGACCGCTTCACGCTGAGCGACGCCGAGACCCTCGACGTGCTGCGGGCCCGGCTGCTGGAGGTCGCGGCCGCCACCGAGGCGATCCTCGCCGAGGCTGACCTCGACGTGTCGCACCCGCTGCCGTCGGCCCCGTGGTTCGAGCAGGGTGTTTCCTGGTCCGTGCGCCGCGTCGGGCTGCACCTGATCGCCGAGATCGCGCAGCACGCGGGCCACGCCGACATCATCCGCGAGGCGATCGACGGTCAGAAGACGATGGGCTGACCCGCTCCCCGAACAGGTCGATCACGAGCCGCGGGGTTCGCCACGCGCCGACCTCGGTGAACCAGCGCGCCAACGGGTACGACAGCCTCACCACGTAGTAGTTGACGTACTCGACCAGGCCGAACAGCCAGATCGCCACCACCAGGATCGCAACGCCAATCCGCGCGGGCCAGAAGGCGACGATGAGGATGAGGCCCGCGAGCAGGGCGATCGGGTCGAGGATCCGAAGCACCCGGTAGAGCGAGACGACGGGCTGGGGCGCAGGCCGTTCCAGGAGCCAGCCACGTGCCAGGAGCCAGTAGCAACCCGCCTGCAGGAGGATCAGCACGAGTGGGCCGAGCGCCGCCCAGAGCGCGATCTGCTCGGTGCCGATCAGCTTGGGTTGGACCGCGAACACCGCGCCGATCACAAAGACGGCGGTGGCCGTCAACTCGCCGGTCCCGAGGTTGAGGTAGGTGCGACGCAGGCGTTCACGCATGGTTGACACCCTAAAGGGAGGCGAGTGCGGCGCCGATCGATGGGTGCGCCGATGCCTGAGCCGGCCGAAGGGTGTGGATGTGTCATTCGGGACGTCTCGACGCGCTCGCCGAGCGGGTCTCACCGCTGCACGATCCGGGCCCGGTAAAGTTCTGCCAGTCAGCGCGATCAGGGGCGTCGACCAACGAGTCCGCGGCGCCCTCGGGCCGACCCCGCGCGAACACGCGACGTCGCCCACCGGCCGCGCCGCTAGGCTGACGGCCGTGAAGATCCTCCTCCTCGGCTCAGGCGGTCGCGAGCACGCGATCGGCCGGGCGTTCTCCGTCGATCCGGCCGTCACCGAACTCCACGCCGCCCCCGGCAACCCCGGGCTCGCGGGCATCGCGACGCTGCACGCCGCCGACCCGGCCTCGCCGTCGGCGATGGTCGACCTGGCTGGCGCGCTCGGCGTCGACCTGGTGGTCGTCGGCCCGGAGGCGCCGCTGGTGGCGGGCGTGGCCGACGCGCTGCGCGAGGCGGGCTTCGCCACCTTCGGGCCAGGCGCCGCCGCCGCGGAACTTGAGGGCTCCAAGGCGTTCGCCAAGGAGGTGATGCTCTCCGCCGGCGTGCCCACCGCCGCCGCGCGGGTCTGCGAGACCCTGGAGCAGGTGGAGGCCGCCCTCGACGAGTTCGGCGCGCCCTACGTCGTCAAGAACGACGGCCTCGCCGCGGGGAAGGGCGTGGTCGTCACCGACGACAGGCAGGCCGCCATCGAGCACGCCGAGTCGTGTGGCCGCGTCGTGATCGAGGACTTCCTGGACGGCCCCGAGGTCTCCCTCTTCGCCATCTGTGACGGCGAACGCGCCGTCGCGCTGCTCCCCGCGCAGGACTACAAGCGGGTGGGCAACGGAGACGAGGGCCCCAACACCGGGGGATGGGCGCCTACTCTCCTCTCGACTGGGCCGACGCCGACCTCAGCGACCGGATCATGGCCGAGGTGGTCGCGCCGACGCTGGCCGAGATGCGCCGCCGCGGCACCCCCTTCATCGGGCTGCTCTACGCGGGCCTCGCGCTCACCTCCAAGGGGCTGCGGGTCGTCGAGTTCAATGTTCGCTTCGGTGACCCCGAGACCCAGGCGGTGCTCGCCCTGCTGAAGACCCCGCTCGCCGGCGTCCTCGACGCGGCGGCGTGTGGTCGCCTGGCCGACCTCGACCCGCTCGAGTGGCGCGAGGGCGCCGCCGTGGTGATCGTGGAGGCGGCCGAGGGCTACCCCGGCCCGCCCGTCACGGGCACCCCGATCGAACTTCCCGAGGACGAGGTCGACGCCTACGTGTTGCAGGCGGGCACCCGCCTCGACGGCCACCAACTCGTCTCCGCGGGCGGCCGCGTGCTCGGCGTGGTGGGTCGCGGCGCCCACGTAACCGAGGCCCGCGACAACGCCTACGCGCTGCTCGCTAAGGTCAACCTCGAAGGCGGCTTCCACCGCGACGACATCGGCGTCGCGCACTAGCCGATGATGCCGACGAATCGGGGGCGGTCGTGAAGGTGACGAGGCGCAGCCTGCTGCTCTCATCCGTGGTGCTCGGCGTGGCGGGCTGCTCGCGGCCGGCAGAGACACCCACCCCTAGCCCGACACAGGCGCCCACGACTCCGAGCGTCGCCCCGACGCCGTCGCCATCGCCCTCGCCGACCCCGGCGCTGAGGGCCCCGCTGACGGGGCTCCCCGCGACCGATCCCGCGGCGCTCACCCGTCCGGCGGTCGCCGTCAAGGTGCCCAACCTCAAGGTCGAACAGCCGCAACTGGGGCTCAACGAGGCCGACATCGTCATCTGCGCGCCCAACGGCGACTCCTCGACGCGGCTCTGTCCGATCTTCCACAGCAGATTCGCCGAGGCCGTCGGGCCGGTCCGGTCGATGCGCCCAGCCGACGTGCCTCTGCTGTCGCCCATCTTCCCGGTGCTCGGCAACACCGGCGCGTCCTCCTGGGTCAACAACTACATCGAGGCGCACTCCGAGCGCCTCGAGGTGATGACCTATCTGGACTTCAAGAAGACGGGCGCCTACAGCGTCGACAAGGCGCGGCTCTACACCGCGGGCGGCAGGACGCAGTACGACCGGGCCATCCAGGCGCATCCGGCCAAGATGGCCGAGATCGCCGAGAAGGCGGGCGCACCCGGCCCCTACCTGACCTTCGCCCTGGACGCCGCCTCATCGTCGGCCGCGGGGGGAGCGGCCGCCACGCGCGTCGTCATCCCCTACGGGCCCGCCCACAAGTACGACATGTCCTACGACTACGACGAGGCCTCCGGCCGCTACCTGCGCAGCCAGCCGTGGGGTGAGCACGTGCTCGCCGACGGCACCCGCGTCGACGTGGACAGCGTGCTGATCGTCAAGGCGAAGTGGGAGTACGGGAAGATCTGGAAGGGCAAGGGCGATCCTGATCCCGTCATCGAACTGATCGACGCGGAGGGGCAGTTCCTGTACGTGCACGGCGGCACCTCGGTCGCGGGCACGTGGCGCAAGGGGGCCATCGCCGAGCCGTTCGTGTTCACCACCGACGCAGGTGCTCCGCTGCTCGTCGCGCCAGGCCGCACCTGGATAGAACTGCCGCGCCCCACGGCCGACGTGACGCTCAGCTGAGCCGCCTCCGGTAGATCAGCATCGCGGCGACGTAGGCGACAAGCAGCGCGCCGACCAGCCACGCGAGCGCGACCCACAGGTCGGAGCCGACGCCCCGGCCCGTCATCAGCGAGCGGAGGCTGTTGACGATCGACGTCACGGGTTGGTGCTCGGCGAACCACCTGACCGGCCCGGGCATCGTCGCGGTCGGCACGAACGCGGAGCTGATGAACGGCAGGAAGATCAGGGGGTAGGAGAACGCGCTTGCGCCGTCGACGGTCTTGGCCGTCAGCCCGGGGATCACGGCGATCCAGGTCAGCGTCAGGGTGAACAGCGCAAGGATCCCCGCGATCGCCAGCCAGGCGAGCGGCCCGGCGGTGGGCCGAAAGCCCATCACGAACGCGACGATCGTCACGATCAGCAGCGACGCCAGGTTCGCCACCATCGACGTCAGCACGTGCGCCCACAGCACGCTGGAGCGGGCGATCGGCATCGACTGGAAGCGCTCGAAGATGCCGCCCTGCAGATCCTGGAACAGCCGGAAGGCGGTGTAGGCGACGCCGGAGGCGACGGTGATCAGCAGGATGCCGGGCAGCAGATAGGTCGCGTAGTTCGTGCCCGATCCGGTGGCGATCGCGCCGCCGAAGATGTAGACGAACAGCAGCAGGAACGCGATCGGCATCACGGTGGTGGTGATGATGGTGTCCATGCTTCGCGTGATGTGTCGCAGCGACCTGCCGAGCAGCGCGGAGGTGTCCGCGATGGCGTGCGTGCTCATGACGCCTCCTTCCTGGTGCCGACGAGGGTGAGGAATACGTCCTCGAGCGTCGGCTGCTTCTCGACGTAGGTGACCTCCGCGGGCGGCAGCACCGCCCTGAGGTCGGCGAGCGTGCCGTCGACGAGGATGCGTCCCTCGTGCAGGATCGCGATCCGGTCGGCGAGTTGCTCGGCCTCGTCCAGATACTGCGTGGTGAGCAGGACGGTGGTGCCTCGCGCGGCCAGCCCCCGGACGGCGTCCCACACCTCCAGCCTCGCCTCGGGGTCGAGGCCCGTGGTCGGCTCGTCGAGGAAGATCACGGGGGGATCGCCGATCAGGCTCATGGCGATGTCGAGGCGACGCCTCATGCCGCCGGAGTAGGTGCCGACCCTGCGGTCCGCGGCATCGACGAGCGAGAAGCGCTCCAGGAGCGCCGCAGCCGTCGCCGCTGGATCGGCGACGTGGCGCAGCCGGGCGACCAGGGCGAGGTTCTCGCGCCCGGTCAGCACCTCGTCGACGGCCGCGAACTGTCCCGTCAGGCTGAACGAGGCGCGGGCGAGCGCAGGCTCGGCCTGCACGTCGTGCCCGTTGACCCGGGCCGTACCGGAGTCGGGCCGGAGCAGGGTCGCAAGGATCCGGATCGTGGTGGTCTTGCCCGCTCCGTTGGAGCCGAGCAGCGCAAAGATCGAGCCGGAATCGACCGCGAAGGTGACGCCCCGCAGCACGTCGACCCCCTTGAACGACTTACGCAGCCCGTCCGCCTGGATGGCCGCGGTCATTCGGGCTCACCCCGTTCGGCCTCGTCGATCGACTCGATGAGGCGTTGGCGTTCCTTGTCGATCCAGCGCGTGCCGGTGTAGGCGGCGGCGAAGGTCTCGGCGAAGTCGACGGGGTCGGGGCCGACGATGTCGCGGACCGGGGTGCCGTCGGCGGCGGCGCGTTCCCACAGGTCGGCGAGGTCGCCGAGCATCGTGACGGTGGTATCGCCGTCGGTGATGCCCCCGTAGTAGATGAAGTACCGCTGCAGCGCCTGGGCGGCACCGCGGTAGGGCTGCGGAAGGGCGTCGATGCGAGCCTTGTCGCGCCGATACTGCTTCTTCTGTTCGAGGGGTCCCGTGAGGACCTCGAACCACTTGGCTGCCATGGGGAGTCCTTATCAGTTGGTGGGTCGGATGGGTGGGCGCAGACGCGCGATGCGTCGCGTGAGGAGGTCCCAGCTTTGCCAGAACTCCTCGAGTTGAGCGCGCCCCGCGGCGTTGAGCGAGTAGACCTTGCGCGGAGGGCCCTTCTCTGAGGGCACCTTCTCGACGTCGACGAAGCCTCGTTGTTCAATGCGGACCAGCAGTGCGTAGACCGTGCCCTCCGCGATGTCGCTGAAGCCCTGGTCGCGCAGCCAGGCCGTGATCTCGTACCCGTACGTAGGTCGCCCGGACAAGATGGCGAGCACGATGCCCTCGAGCGTCCCCTTGAGTAGCTCGGTTTCCTGCCTGCCCATGCACCCTCCGTCAGTACTCAGTGATGTTGATTACTGGTACATAGTAAGCATGAGTAGCGTCAGACGCAAGAGGCGTGAGCGTAAAACGTGTTCAAGGGCCGCTCGAGGCTCAGATTGTGTATGCCAATCACTAATTGGCTAGGGCATTAACTTCCGGCCAGCCGGTGTTATCGATCTCACCCATTGGGGTGAGTCGTGGCTATATTTCCAATGCACTCGTTCCAAAGACGGGTGCACATCCGCGTTGGACGTGTCGCCCAAGCGCCTCGCCACGGCACGGCGGGGTTGCGGCAATCGACAGCAGGCCAAACGGGGGGACACGCAGGCTGGCACCTGGGCACCCATCTCTCTCTCCCTGGGGCCCGGGTGCTGGCCCGCATGTGGGTTGGCGGCCGGAGGCCGTCGCCTGCCGACGGTATCCGCAGCTGCCCCGGCCGGGGCGACTCGACAGACGAGGAATTATGAGAGGTACACATACATCTACCGGGCGATCGCCGCTGAAGTGGCTTGTGGTCATACTCGCCGCGTGCCTGACGGCGCTCGGGATGACCACCCAGGCCAGCGCCGCTCCGCCGTATGCCAACAATGCGACCATCTCTGACGTGACCTTCGGGGCCACCGTCGTCACCGCCGGGCAGAAGGTCCAGATCGCGGGCAAGTGGGCGCTGCCCGACAGCCTCGAGCCGGGCAATGCCGGCTTCACGGTCGCGCTGCCCGAGGAACTCTGGGGAGTGACGCAGGGGTTCGACATGAAGGCGCCGGACGGCTCCAAGATCGGTCGCTGCGAGGTTGTCCAGACCGAGATCAACTGTGACATCGACCCGTCGGCGCCCTACTTCGTGGCGAACCCGAACAACAAGAAGGGCGACTTCGCCTTCTGGGTTGAGATCCGCACGGTCGTCACCGAGACGACCACCCACACCTACACGGTCGGCGGGGCCGACTTCACCGTGACCGTCAATCCGCCGGCAGGCCCATGCACGGAGAACTGCGAGTGGGACGGCTACTCGGCCATCAAGTATGGCCAGTTCATCACCGACGGTGAGCCTGTCATCCAGTGGTGGATGACGCTTCCGGCCCCCACGGCGGGGTTCACGGCCGGGCAGAAGGTAACGGTCAACGAGCATCTCGGCCCCAACCAGACGATCAGCAAGGGCATGACCCTGCAGCGGGCCGCAGCGGCCTCCGAGCAGCCAGCGGACTCCGACTGGTCTGACGTGCCCACGAGCGACTACACCGTCTCGGGGGATGGCACCGAACTCGCGTTCACCGCAGAGGGGGGCTACTACTACCGGGTGCGGATGCAGAGCGAGGTCACTGACGGCCTTTCGTCGGAGACCTACACCAACTCCGCGGACTACACCATCGACGACACCACCGTCACGGCGAGTTCCAACCAGGTCAAGAACTACGCAGGGTCGGCTGGGGGCAGTGGCGACACCGTCGGCACGTTCTCGATCACCAAGAAGCTGAACTGGCTTGGCGACCCGGCGCAGAAGCCGACCGACTACGACTTCCAGGTGAAGTACGTCGTGACGCTGCCGTCGGGCACCGAGATGGACGAGCAGACCGCCACCGTCAAGGACGGCGCAGTCTGGACCGCTCCGGTCTTCTACAGCGTCGGATCCAAGGTCCACCTGGAGGAGGTCACCCCGACCATCCCAGGCCCCTGGGCCGCGCCTGTGTTCTCGGAGAACGACTTCCTCATCGGCGGCAACAAGTCCGTCAAGGCGATCACGCTGACCAATGAGGGCGGCACCCCCGCCCCCGAGGTCGGGAAGTTCTCGGCCAAGAAGGTCGTCGAGGGTGATGGTGCGTCGATGGTTCCTGCGGGGACCGTGTTCACGCTGGACTACTCGTTCCCGGCCGGTGATGGTTTCGAGGCTGGTTCGGGTTCGCTGTCGCTGCCTGCTGACGGCGCGGTCGTGACTTCGGGTGATCTTCCTGTTGGTGCCGTTGTGGCGCTGACGGAGGCCGCTCCTGCTCCGGTTGCGGGTGCGACGTGGGGTACGCCGGTGATCGATCCGACGTCGGTGACCATTGGTGCCGATCAGGTCGTGACCGCGACGGTGACCAACACGATCACCAAGGATGTTCCGAAGGTTGGGAAGTTCTCGGCCAAGAAGGTCGTCGAGGGTGATGGTGCGTCGATGGTTCCTGCGGGGACCACCTTCACGCTGGACTACTCGTTCCCGGCCGGTGATGGTTTCGAGGCTGGTTCGGGTTCGCTGTCGCTGCCCGCTGACGGCACGGTCGTGACCTCGGGTGATCTTCCTGTTGGTGCCGTTGTGGCGCTGACGGAGGCCGCTCCTGCTCCGGTTGCGGGTGCGACGTGGGGTACGCCGGTGATCGATCCGACGTCGGTGACCATTGGTGCCGATCAGGTCGTGACCGCGACGGTGACCAACACGATCACCAAGGATGTTCCGAAGGTTGGGAAGTTCTCGGCCAAGAAGGTCGTCGAGGGTGATGGTGCGTCGATGGTTCCTGCGGGGACCACCTTCACGCTGGACTACTCGTTCCCGGCCGGTGATGGTTTCGAGGCTGGTTCGGGTTCGCTGTCGCTGCCCGCTGACGGCACGGTCGTGACCTCGGGTGATCTTCCTGTTGGTGCCGTTGTGGCGCTGACGGAGGCCGCTCCTGCTCCGGTTGCGGGTGCGACGTGGGGTACGCCGGTGATCGATCCGACGTCGGTGACCATTGGTGCCGATCAGGTCGTGACCGCGACGGTGACCAACACGATCACCAAGGACGTTCCGAAGGTTGGGAAGTTCTCGGCCAAGAAGATCGTCGAGGGTGATGGCGCGTCGATGGTTCCTGCGGGGACCATGTTCACGCTGAAGTACACCTTCCCGGCCGGTGATGGCTACGAGGCCGGCTCCGGGTCGCTGTCGCTGCCCGCTGACGGCGCGGTCGTCACCTCGGCCGATCTCCCGGTCGGCGCTGTGGTCTCCCTCGAAGAGGTCGCACCAGCGGTGATCGACGGGACGAAGTGGGGCGCCCCAGGGCTCTCGACCTCGACCGTCACCATCGGGGCGGACGACGTCGTCACCGTGACCGTGACCAACACGATCACCAAGACGCCTACCCCGACGCCGACGCCCACGCCGAAGCCCACGCCGAAGCCCACGCCGAAGCCGACGCCGAAGCCGACGCCGAAGCCCACTCCGACCCCGTCGAAGCCGTCCCGTCCCGGGCTGCCGCACACGGGTGCCGACGGTGGCTCGGTCCGGATCGCCTCGGTTGGTGGCGCGGTCGCCGTTCTCCGGCGCCGTGGGGACCTGAGCTAGGTTCCTGAAGCCGCACGCGACTCGCCCCGCATCCCCTCGAGGGGATGCGGGGCGAGTCGCTGTGTCTCAGTCGCGGTCGATCAGCGGCGGGATGGCGGTGCGCGGATGGACCAGCCAGCCGCGCGGCACCCCGAGCCCCTCGACGAGCTCCTTCGACTTGCCGCGCAGTTCGCCGCACAGCTCGTCAACGGCGGCCGTGATCGACTTGCTCCGCCTGGGGTCGAACGCCTCGTGCTCGAGGTACCACGCCCGGTTCGTCTCGATGGTCGACAGCGCGTACAGGTCGCAGACCTTGACCAGCAGCGCCTTGACGTAGTCGTCCTCGCATTCCTCGATGGCGGCAACGAAGGCCTCGAGGACCACGCGCTCGATGTGGGCCTTCGCGGCCTCGAGCATGTGGGTCTGGCACTGGTTGACTGCGGCGAAGGCGTCGTCGGCCTTGCTTGCCGCGCGCATCCGCTGCGCGAGGCCCTCGAGCACATGCTCCTCGCGGAACTCGAACATCTGGATCTGCCAGCCCCGGGCCCGCAGCTTCTGCGACTCAGGCTTCCGGTTGGCAGAGGCCACAAGCCGGTCGATCAGCGAGCGGGCTGTGGTGCGCTCCAGAACCGTTCCGCCGATCAGCCGGGCGGTCTTCTGCGCCGTGCCGCGCAGGTCCATCTCGCCCCAACTGGTCCTGTAGTGCAGCAGCAGCGCCTTGGCGACCAGTTGCAGCAGCACGGTGTTGTCGCCCTCGAAGGTGGCGAACACGTCTGCGTCCTGGCGCAGCAGGGTGATGGCGTTGTCCGACATGTAGCCTGCGCCACCGCATGCCTCTCGGCACTCCTGCAGCGTGTCGTTCGCCCACCGCGTCTGCAGTGCCTTCATGCCTGCCGCCAGCGTCTCGAGCGCGCGTGCCGCCTGCGGGTCGGCGCCCTCGGCCTCCATCACCTTCTGCAACTCGAGCGACAACTGGTTCTGAGCGAACCCGAAGGCGTACGCGGCGGCGACGTTCGGCAGCAGGCGCCGTTGGTGCGTCAGGTAGTCGAGCAGCGCGATCTCCTCGCCGAGGCCAGGCTCGCGAAACTGGCGACGACGGTTGGCGTAGTCGACGGAGATCGTCAGGGCCTTGCGGGCCGCCGAGGACGCACCGCCGCCCACGCAGATCCGGCCGCGCACGAGCGTTCCGAGCATCGTGAAGAAGCGGGCGTTCTTCGACTTGATGCGCGAGTGGTACGCGCCGTTCTCGTCGACGCCTCCATAGCGGTCAAGCAGCATAACCCGCGGCACTCTCACCTGGTCGAAGCGGATGGTGCCGTTGTCGACCCCAAGCAGGCCGCCCTTGTGGCCATGGTCGCCCGTGGTGACGCCCGGCAGGTCTGCGCCGAGCTCGTCGCGGATCGGCACAAGCACCACGTGGACGCCCTCATGCTCGCCGTCGACGTACAACTGCCCGAAGACCGCAGCCATCCTGCCGTCGCGCCCTGCGTTGCCGATGTAGGCCTTCGTCGCGGTCGGGGTGGGGGAGTCGACGATGAACTCGCCGGTCTCGTGGTCCCACGTGATGGTCGTCTCGAGGGACTGGACATCGGAGCCGTGGCCGAGTTCCGTCATGGCGAAGCAGCCAGGCAACGACACGCTGATCGCGTCGGGCAGGAACGTCTCGTGGTGGTGCTGCGTGCCGAGGTTGACGATCGCGCCGCCGAAGAGGCCGTGCTGGACGCCCGACTTGATGGTCAGCGACAGGTCGCCCATGGCGACCATTTCGAAGTTGGCCACCGAGTCGGCCGCGTTGCCTGTGCCGCCCTGCTCGGTCGGGAAGCCCGCCGTCACGAAGCTACGGTCGGCCAGTTTGATGACGCGATCCAGCGCCCAGTCGCGTGCCTCCTCCATCGAGTAGGCCGTGTCGCGCACGACGTCGTCGGCCGTCACCTCCTCGCGCCACCGCTGTTTGATGGCGTGGAAGGGGCCGTCGAGCACCTTGCGGAGGGCTTCACCGGTGGGTGAGATGGTCATCTGCGAATCAACTCCTTTGTTGGGCTTCAAATGCGGGGGCGAAGAACTGGTCGATGTAGGCGACCACTTCGGCGCGAGGTCTTCTCAGGTTCGTCACGATCCAGCGGTCCGCGACCGCCCAGATGAAGCCGACGGCGCCGTGGGCCCAGATGTTGGCAGGCTCCTCGTCGAGTTCCTGGGAGCGAAGCCAGCCGCGCAGCGCGATGGCGACCTCGTTGCCGATCCTGGTGGTGATCGAGAGGACGGGGTCCTCGGTGGGGGTCTCGCCCGTGGGGCGTGAAGAGACGAAGAGGTACAGGTTGCGGTCCCGCTCGACCACCGCGAGGTAGGCGTCGGCAAGCGACGCGACCAGTTCCCTCGGGCCGAGCCGCTCCGCCTCTGCGAGCGGGAGCTTGCGCAGGATGTAGTCGTGCACGGAGGCGACCACTGCGCGGTACAGCCCGGCCTTGTCGCCGAAGTGCCGGTAGAGGACCGTCTTGGAGGTTTTGGCCTGCGCCGCGATCTCGTCCATCCCGACGCCGGGGCCGAGTTCGCGGATCGCTCGGACGGCGTCCTCGACCAACGCGCGCCGTCGATCGGCGTTGTGTTGTTCCCAGCGGGCGGCGCGCCCGTCGACGGGAATGTCCGTGACGTTCATGACACTCAGGGTATCCGAAACTATGCGTACCTGCTACCCTCGGTATCAGATACATCCCCGAGAGGATCAACGATGACTTCACGCAACGCAGTGGTGGTCGGCGGAAACCGCACCCCCTTCGTTAAGGCAGGCGGCAAATATGCCATGGCCTCCGCCCAGGACCTGATGACCGCGGCCCTCGACGGCCTCGTGGCGCGCTTCGGGCTCTCGGGCCAGCGCGTCGACGAGGTGGTGGGTGGCGCCGTCCTCAAGCACACCCGCGACTTCAACCTGACACGCGAGTCGGTGCTCGGCTCCGCGCTGTCGCCCCTGACCCCGGCGTGCGACCTCCAGCAGGCCTGCTGCACCGGTCTCGAGGCGGTCGTCTACGCGTCGAACAAGATCAAGCTCGGCCAGGCGAGGCTGGCGATCGCGGGAGGCGTCGACTCAGCCTCCGACGCGCCCATCGTCGTGACCGAGCCGCTGCGCAAGGCGCTGCTCGCCCTGAACCGGGCCCGTAGCCTCCCCGAGAAGCTGGCCGCGATCGCGAAGATCCGTCCAGGCGACCTGATGCCCGTTCCGCCGGGCGTCGTCGAACCCCGCACCGGGATGTCGATGGGCGAGTCCCAGGCCATGACCACCAAGAAGTGGGGCATCAGCCGTGAGGACCAGGACGAGTTGTCGCTCGCGTCGCACCGCAACCTGGCAAAGGCCTGGGACGAGGGCTTCTTCGACGACCTCGTCACGCCGTACCTGCGGGTCGCCAAGGACGGCATCCTCCGCCCCGACACCACGCGCGAGGCGCTCGCCAAGCTGCGCCCCGTCTTCGGCAAGGGCGACACCGCCACCATGACGGCGGGCAACTCCACGGCGCTGACCGACGGCGCGGCCGTCGTGCTGCTCGCCGAGGAGGAGGAGGCCCGCGGCCGCGGCTGGCCCGTGCTCGCCAAGGTCATCGACGCGCAGGTCGCGGCGAGCGACTACGTCAACGGGGCTGACGACCTGCTGCTTGCCCCGGCCCAGGCGATCCCCGTGCTGCTGGAGCGCAACGCCCTCACGCTCGCCGACTTCGACTTCCTGGAGTTCCACGAGGCCTTCGCCTCCACCGTCCTTGCGACGCTCAAGTCGCTCGAACAGGCGGGCGTCGGCACCGTCGACCGCACCAAGCTCAACGTGAAGGGCTCGTCGCTGGCCGCCGGACACCCGTTCGCCGCGACCGGCGCCCGCATCGTCGCCTCGCTGGCGAAGATGCTCGCCGAGAAGGGCCCGGGCTCCCGCGGCCTGATTTCGATCTGTGCGGCGGGCGGCCAGGGCGTCGTCGCGATTCTGGAGGCATGACATGAGCGTTCTCGAAATGATCTACGGCACCCCCGCCGGCAAGTTCGTCGCCAGGAAGGCGGGCCTCTCCGACCCGCCGAAGCTGCGCCGCGGCCGCGTGCTGCCGACCGGCCCCGTCGTGCTGGGCGAACTGGCGGGCGGCGGCATCGCCCGCGAGACCCTCCGACTGCTCGGGATCGACGCGGGCCAGCCGATCCTCGACGAGCCCGGCGCACGCGTTAAGGACGACAAGGGCCGCGACGTGCCGCCCCGCTACCCGGCCAAGCCGGGAGCCATCGTCATCGACGCGACGGGGCTGCGTCAGATCACCCAACTCGAGGGCATCAGGGCGCTGCTGCGCCCCGTGATGCGCTCCCTGGAGGGGTCGGGCCGGATCATCATCCTGGCGACCGACGCGTCCGCGGTCGAGGGCCTCGAGGCCAAGGCCGTCGCGCAGGGCATCGACGGCATCGACCGGACCGTCGGCAAGGAGTTGCGCGGCGGCGCGACCACCAACCTGGTCTTCCTCAAGGAGGGCGTGCGGCCCTCCGACCTCGCCTCGACGCTCTCCTTCCTGCTTGAGGGGCGCTCCGCGTTCGTCGACGGCCAGACCTGGCGCGTCGGGCCGGCCGAGGTCACCCACGACCTGACGCCGCGTCCCTTCGAGAAGCGGATCGTGGTGGTCACCGGGGCGGCGCGCGGCATCGGCGCGGCCATCGCCCGCACCTTCGCCCGTGACGGCGCGACGGTCGTCGCGGTCGACATGCCCGCCTCCGGGGATGCGCTCGCCAAGGTCGCCAACGAGATCGGCGGGTCGACGCTGCAACTCGACATCACCGCGGCCGACGCGGGCGCCAAGATCACCGACCACATCGCCTCGCGCTACGGCCACGAGGCGAGGATCTGGGCGATCGTGCACAACGCCGGCATCACACGCGACAAGATGCTTGCCAACCTCGACGAGAAGCAGTGGGCCGCGGTGCTCGACGTGAACCTCGCGGCCGAGATGCGGATCAACGACTTCCTCCTGGCCGGCGATCGTCCGGGAGGCCTCGGCGAGGAGGCCCGGATCGTCGGGATCGCCTCGACCTCCGGCGTCGCGGGCAACAAGGGGCAGACCAACTACGCGGCCTCCAAGGCGGGCGTGATGGGCTACGTCTGGGCGCTCAAGGACGAACTGGAGGGCCGCCCGATCACGATCAACGCGGTGGCACCCGGCTTCATCGAGACGGAGATGACCGCGGCCATTCCCTTCGTGCAGCGCGAGATCTTCAAGCGGACCAATTCGCTGAGCCAGGGCGGCAACCCCGTCGACGTCGCCGAGACCCTCGCCTACCTGTGCGGGCCCGCCTCCGGCGGCGTCAACGGGCAGGTCATCCGGGTCTGCGGCCAGAACCTGATCGGGGCATGACGTGGGCCGCGACGTCCGTTCCCTCTCCTCGCCGCCCGACACGGGCAAGCTGCTCGTCAAGGGCCTGACGGGGGCGCTCACCAAGCGTGGCGCGTCGGTCAGCGCGCTGCCAGAGCGCAGCTATCTCCTGATGGACCAGAAGCAGGACCTTGCGCTGCTGGCCGGCTACGACCGCGTCTGCGGCTTCACGCTACGCGACGACGTGCCCGCCACCTGGCTGCACGTCCAGACGTTCCCTCTGCAGGCCGCGCTGATGGCTGAGGACGACTTCCCGTTCTCGCTTGCCGGGCTGGTCCACGTCAGCAACGAGATGACGCAGCACCGGCGCGTCTCGGTGTCCGAGACTCTGCGCATCAAGGTCTGGGCCGACAACCTCCGCCCGCACGCCAAGGGCGCCGTGTTCGATATGCGCGGCGAGATCCACGTCGGCGACGAACTCGTCTGGGAGGGCACCTCGAACTACCTCGCCACCGGCGCGAAGGTTGCGGGTGAGCCCGTCAAGGCCGAACGCCTCGCCGCGCCCGCGGTGGAGCCGTCCCAGATGTGGCGACTGCCCGCGAACCTCGGTCGCCAGTACGCGGCGGTCTCGGGTGACTCGAACCCGATCCACCTTTCCGCGGCGACCGCGAGGCTGTTCGGGTTCCCCCGGGCGATCATCCACGGCATGTGGACGCACGCCAGGGCGCTCGCGGCGCTGGGTGGCAGGCTGCCGTCGGCGTACTCGGTGCGGGTCCAGTTCGCCAAGCCGATCCTGCTGCCGGGGAGGGTGTTTTTCGCCTCCGAGCAGTCCGACGGCGACTGGGCCTTCTCGGTCGTCAACAAGGAGGGCAAGCCGCACCTGGTCGGCGACCTGACGCCGCTCTGAGAGTTCAGCGACGGTGGACGCCCCGGCCGCCGTGTCCGGCGAGCGCGTCCGCCGCGCGAACGAACGCCAGGTGCGAGAAGGCCTGGGGCGTGTTGCCGGTCTGTCGCCGGGCGACGGGGTCGAACTCCTCGCTGAGCAGGCCGACGTCGTTGGCGGCTCCGTCGACCAGGTCCATCAGTCGGTGCGCGTCGTCGAGGCGACCGCTCATCGCGTACTGCTCCACGAGCCACAGGCTGCACGCCAGGAACGGGTTCTCCCCGCCCCCGACCCCGTCGTCGCTGCGGTACCGCATCACGAACCCGTCTCGCATCAACTGGCGCTCGATCTCCGCGACGGTGCCGAGCATCCGCGGATCGTCGGGCGCGCAGAAGCCGACCTGGGGGAGAAGCAGCAGCGCGGCGTCGACGTGCGTTGAGTCGTAGTACTGCACGAAGTGGCCCCGCTGCGCGTCGTAGCCCGAGGCCTCGATCTCGGCGCGCATGGCGTCGCGCAACCTTGCCCAGTGCTCCGCGTCGCCGGGCAGGCGGTGTTCTCCCACGGCCCGCACCGCCGTGTCGAGCGCGGCCCAGATCATCACGCGCGAGTGCGTGAACATGCGCGGGCCGCCGCGCATCTCCCACATCCCCTGATCGGGCTGGTCCATCCGCGCGATGACCTCCTCGAGCAGGGCCCGCTGCAGTGCCCACGAGGTCTTCGTCTCCCGAAGCCCAGCGACTCGGGCCGCCTCGAGGGCCATAAGTACCTCGCCCAGGACGTCGCCCTGATACTGCTCGACGGCACCGTTGCCGATCCGCACCGGGACCGACCCCTCATAGCCCGGGAGGCTGGTGAGTTCGCGCTCGGCCAGGTCGCGTTCCCCGCCTGCGCCGTACATGATCTGCACCTGCGCGGGGTCGCCCGCCACGGCCCGCAGGAGCCAGTCGCGCCAGTGGTGGGCGATCGACACGAAGCCGTGCGAGATGAGCACCTCCAGCGTGAGCGCGGCGTCGCGGAGCCACACATAGCGGTAGTCCCAGTTCCGGCTCCCGCCGATCGCCTCAGGCAGTGAGGTGGTCGCGGCCGCGACGATCCCGCCGGTCGCCCGGTCGGTCAGCGCCCGCAGCACCAGCAGCGATCGCACGACGCCCGCGATGTGATGGCCTTCCTGGCGGATGTGGTCGGCCCAGTCCTGCCACCACCGTCGGGTGGTCTCAAGTTCGCGTTCGGCGTCGACGGTGCCGGGCCGGTTCTGGTGCGAGGGCCACCAGACGGCTGTCAGGTCGTGCGTCTCGCCCTCGCCAACCGTGAACTCGGCGACGTGACGGTGATCGTCGCCGTGCAGCCTGAGCCCGCGCAGTTCCACGGCGTCGGGACCCGCGAGCGCGCGCAGGGCTGGCTCGTTCGCGGTGCCGACCTGGCTCACCCACGGCACGGCCCTTGCGTAATCGAACCGGAACCGCACCTCGGTGCGGAACCCGACGCTGCCCGAGACACCCCGGATGCGGCGGATCAGTGTCGTGTCTGGCCCGATGGGCAGCGCGTCGATCACCTCGGCGACCCCCTGCGGCGTCGTCCAGCGCGTCACGAGCACGAAGGTGTCGCCGTCGTAGCGGCGGGTGACGACGGCGTCCGGGTCGGTGGGGCGCAGCGACCAGCGGCCCTGGTCCTCGCCGCCGAGGAGCGCACCGAAGATGGAGGCCGAGTCGAAGCGGGGCGCGCACCACCAGTCGATCTCGCCCGTGCGTGAGATCAGCGCAGCGGTGCGGGCGTTGCTCACCAACGCGTAGTCCTCGATGCGGGTGCCCATACCTGATTGTGCCGCGAATCCAGGGCGCGCTCGGTCGGATCGGGGAGTACCCACCCTCACTGCTGGCCGACAAGGGGAAATGACCTCGAGGCGTCCCTAGACTCGGGGCGAGCGAGAGTCTGGGGAGGTCGCACATGCTGGGTTGGCGTCGAGGGATCGCGGCGGGTCTCGTCTGCGGGGTGCTTGGCACGATGGTCGCCACCGCGACGGCCGAGGCCGACGAGAACGGGCGCGATGAGGTCGGCCACGGTCGTTACGTGATCAGCGAAGACGGGGCCTCGGTGCAGGCAACCATCACCATGACCGTGACCAACACCGACACGCGTGTGACGCCGGATAACCCGGGCGGCAGGTGGCTCGTGACGACCGTCAAGACGAACATCCCGGCCTCGGCGGAGAGCGTGAAGGCCACCTCGAGCGGTGCCGCGCTCACGGTGAGTCTGGCCGACGTCACGCAGAAGGATCCGAACATCCGCGTCGCCACCATCACGGTGCCCGAACTGAAGTACGGCGAGACGGGCACGATCGTGCTGACCTATACCGTGCCCGGCGCACCCTTCCGGGCGAAGGACTACACGAGGATTGGAAGGGGCTACGCCGGGATCGGGCTCTGGATCGAGGGCGACCCCGGGAAGACGACAGCCGAGGTCGTCGCCCCGACCTCGATGCAACTGATCACCGACGACCCCGGCTACACCGGGGTGCCCGACGGGGACACGACCGTGTGGACCTCGAAGAACTCCCCGGTGGCGAACTACTGGGCGTACCTGGTGCTGCGCGACCCCTCCGTCAACGACGGCCGAACCGTGAAGGTCGGGAAGGCGACGATCGCGCTGGAGGCCCTGCCGGGGGACGGCGAGTGGCTCGACAGCACCGAGCGGGCGCTCACCGAGGGGCTGCCGAGGCTGGAGAAGCTCATGGGGGTCGAGTGGGAGGGCGCCGAGGTCACGCTGTTCGAGGACCTGTCGGTCTACACGTTCGGTGGGTACACCACACTCCTCGACAAGCGCACGGCGGGAGTCACCGAGAAGGAGAGCCCCCACGACGTGCTGCGCCAGGCCACCAGCGCCTGGCTCGGCGAGGACAGGCTCAAGGAGCGGTGGCTGCACGAGGGGATCGCCGCGTTCGTCGCGTACCGTGCGAGCGACGGGGTGGGGGCCACGCTGGTGACCCCGAAGCCGGGGTCCGGGAAGGGCTCGCTGCCGCTCGGGCAGTGGCAGTGGACCCCACGTGCGGACCCGACGCCCGAGGAGGACTACGCGTACCCGACGTCGCACGGCACCATGAGGCTGCTCCTCGACGGGTTGGACGACGAGGCGGTGGCACGCGTGCTGAGCGGGGCCGTCCGCGGGGAGTCCGCCTACGAGGAGCCAGGCGCGGCGGACGGCGTCGCGATCACCGACCAACGGCGCTTCCTCGACCTCGTGGAGGTCCGGGGAGGCAACGCCAAGGCCGCCGACGCGTACGTGGCGCAGTCGGTCTTCGACGCGGAACAGGCCAAGGCGCTCGAGCCGAGGGCAGCGGCGCGGGCGGCGTACGTCGGTATCGACGAGAAGGACGGCGCCTGGCTGCCGCCCAAGGCGCTACGGGCGCAGATGGCGGGCTGGGAGTTCGCCGAGGCCGAGAAGTCCTTGGCGGGCCTCGGCGACCTGCCCGAGTCCGCCGGAGGCCTTCAGTCGAGCGCTGAGAAGGTCGGGCTGAAGGTGCCCGCGAGCGTGCGCGCGGCCTATGACGGCGCGGATGGTGCGAACCCGGACGCGGCGGTGAAGACGCTCGGCGAGGCCAAGGACGTCCTGTTCGACCTGACGGGTGCCATCCGCTCGGCGCAGCGCGGCGACGGCCCCTTCGTCGGGATCGGCCGGGCGGTGCTCGGGGCGAACCAGGCGCTCGACCGCTCGCGCTCGGCGTTCGAGTCGGGCGACCTCGACCAGGCCCGCCGCAGCCTTTCGGCCTACCAGGACAAGCAGCGCGGCGCCGCCGGGGTCGGCATTGCCATCGTCGTGGGGGCAGCAGTGTTGCTGCTCGGCGCGGTCGCGGGGGTGCTGATCTGGCGTCGCCGCCGCTCCAGGCCCTCGGCCGCGCAGGCACCGCCGTCGGCCGATCGGTTGCTCTCCGCGGACCCGTGGTCGGGGTCCGCGAACGCGAGTCGGCCACCCTTCGCGGGCCCGGCCCAGCAGTCGCCGCCCTTCCGGGGGCCGACGCAGGGTGGACCCCCGACGCAGGGCCCAGCGGTTCGACCGCCCGGGAACCCGGGCGGGCAGGGGCAACCGCCTCCAGGGCCGCAGTTCGCATCCCCTGGGTCGGGCGGACCACCGCCGCGGCCGAACCCGGCGCCTCCTGGCGGTCAACCGCGACCCGGCGGCCCCGCCCAGCCAGGGCGCCAGCCGCCGCCGGGGCCATCTGGACCTCCCCGGAGTTGAGCCGGGGTGCGGGTCCGGGACGTGCGCGACCCGCTCACCCGCGACCGGTGTGGCGCGGGGCCAATGGTGCCGGGGCCGGGTGCGTGTTTGCGGGACGGCGGCGCGCCGCATGCGCCTGCACGGCCACCATGGAGCCGAGCACGATCGCCAGCCCGAGCCACTGGGTCGCGCCGAGGTGCTCATGCCCGACCAGCAGTCCGACGGTCACGCCAGCAACCGGGTTGAGCAGTCCCACGACGCCAACCACCCCCGCGTCCAGGTGTGCGAGGGCCCCGAACCAGCACAGGTAGGCCACCGCGGTCGCGAGGATCGACAGGTACGCAACGGCGCCGATCTGGGGCAGGCCAAGGTGCGGGGGAGTGCCCTCGAGGAGCAGTGCCGCCACGACCAGCGCCCCTCCGCCCCACAGCAACTGCCAGCAGGTGGTGTGCAGGATGGGGATGTCGCCCTGCCAGCGCCTGGCAAGGATCGAGCCGACGCTGTTCATGGCCATCGCGCCGAGAGAGGCCGCGAGGCCCCACGGCTGAAAGTTGCCCGACCCCACACCGACAAGGAGCGGGACTCCGAGCGCGCCCAGCGCGGCCCCTGCGAGCAGCACGGCGGTCGGCCGCTGCCCGAGCAGCCCCCAGGCGCTGAGGGTCAGCGCGATCGGCGCCAGGGCCATCACCGACGACGCGACGGCGCTGGGGAGCAGTTGGGCGGCCAGGAAGATCAGCAGGAAGAACCCGCCGATGTTGAGAAGTCCGAGCAGGGCTGAGCGCCACCACCACGACCCCGAGGGCAACCGTCGAACGAAGAGGAGCAGCAGCAGCCCTGCAGGGGCGGCCCGCAGTGCAGCCCCCCAGAGCGGAGAGTCTGCGGGCATGAAGTGGGAGTTCACGAAGTAGGTGCTTCCCCACAGCACCGGAGGGATCGCCGCGATCAGCATCCAACGCAATTTACTTTCCATGGAAAGCATTATAGTTTCCGAGGAAGATATACTGAAATGGTGACCGATCATGTCTCTCAGATCCGCGAACAGTGGGCCCAGGAACGACCCGACCTCGACACCGAGCCGATCGCGATCGTCGGCCGCCTACACCGCATCGGCGATCACCTCCGGGAGCGCATCGCGGTGGTGCAGGCGGAGTTCGGGCTCAACGAGGGCGAGTTCGATGTGCTCGCGACCCTGCGGCGCGCCGGGCAGCCGTTCGAGTTGTCGCCCAACGAGTTGGCGGCGTGGACGATGGTCACCAGCGGGGCGATCACCAAGCGCGTCGACAGGCTCGCGGCCGCGGGGTATGTGGAGCGCGAGAGGGCCGCGCATGACCGCCGCGGGCGCGTCGTTCGGTTGACAGCGGAGGGCAGGGACCTGATCGATCGGGCGGTCGAGGCGCACCTCGCGAACGAGCGAGCGCTCCTTGCCCCGCTCCGAGCCTCGGAGCGCGTCCACCTGGCGGCGCTCCTCCGCGCCTGGTCTGAGGCGATCGAGAACGGCGCTGGTTGAGCCATGAAGCCCGTTGGTTGAGCCATGAAGCGGCCCGCAGCGTCGCTTCATCGGTCGAAACCCCTCGCACCCGGTGCAGGGACTGACCCCGCGTCGCTTCATCGGTCGAAACCTCTTGCACCCTACGAGGAAACCCGCGCCCATCGTCTGCCCCGACCGGCATCGACCCGCCCGCCGATACTGTGGCCCGATGATCATCGTGGCAGGACACCTGAAGATCGCGACCGGCAGCAGGGAGGACTTCCTCGAACGGTCTCTCGACGCGATCGGGACGGCGCGAACGGCCCCCGGCTGCCTGGACTACAGCGTCTCGCCCGATCCCATCGACGTCGACCGCGTCAACGTGTGCGAGATCTGGCGCGACGCCGACGCCCTCGAGGCCTTCCGTGGCAGCGGCATCGACGATGCGCAGGGTCTGCTGGTGGTGGCGGCCGCCGTCGGCCAGTTCGACGTCAACTGAGCCCTACAACTGCAGCAGCAGCGCGTTGGCCGTCAGGCCTGCGGCGGTCCCGCACAGCAGCACCCGCGAGCCTGGGCCGATCCGGCCCTCATCCAACGACCTGGCAAGCGCGAAGGGCACCGAGGCGGAGACCATGTTGCCGAAGTCCTCGACGTAGTTGGCGTACCTGCCCTCTGGGATGCCGATCCTGCGCATGATCAGCGGCAGCGCCCGGCTCGCCTGGTGCGGGATCACGTAGTCGATCTCGTCGATCGAGACCTCAGCCCGCTCGAAGAAGCGGTCGAAGAACGCGGGCAGCACCCGTGACGCCGACAGCAGCACCGCGCGGCCGTTCATGTCGAAGCGGTGGTCGTGGTCGGTCTCAGGCGTGTAGTCGCGCGCCGGGTAGCGGCTTCCGCCGCCGCGCAGTTCGGTCTCGTGTGCGTGCCGAGGCCAGGTCTGCTGCAGAGAGGCGACCACGCCCACGCCCGGCTCTGAGGGCGTCGAGACCACCACGGCGACCGCTGCGTCGGAGAACAGTTCGTAGCTCTCCTTCTGCTCCGGGTTGAGGAACTGGGCGCCGACGTCGCCGGAGACGATCAGGATCCGTCGGTAGTCGCCGTCGCGCAGGTACCTCGACGCGACGTCGAGGGCGGTGATGAAACTCGTGCAGGTGGAGTTGACGTCGAGCGCCGCGCACCGCGCGTCGGGGGCGACCTGCTCCTGCACGAGCGCCGCGGTGCAGGGGATCGGCTGCACGTCGCTTGCTGTCGCGCCGAGCACGCAGTCGATGTCGTCGGGACCGACGCCCGCGGCAGAGAGGGCCTTGCCCGCCGCCTCAACGAGCATTCCCAGGTGCTGCGACGGGGCGTCGGCGCGGTATCTGGTCACCGATCCGAAGGTGACCCTCCGGCTTGGCAGGACGACGCCGTAGCCGTCGATCTGGAGTCCGCGGACAGCGGTCATATCAAAGCCTCTCCACCCGGCGCAGTTTGCGCGTCGGGTCGTGCAGATAGGGCTGGAAGTCGAACGTGACGCCTTCCGCGCCCTGAGCCTCCAGCAGTGCCGCCAGTTCCGTGGTCACAGACTCGACGACATGCGGCGAAAGTGGCTCAAGGTGAATGCGCAGCAGGCGCGGCGAAGCCTGGACGACCCGGTACTCCTCGACGCCGTCGGCATAGACCACCGCCCGGGCGACCAGGTCCGGATAGACGGACACGACCCCACCCTCACCTGAGGCGAGATGGAGGACGTCGTCCTCGCGGCCCTCGATCCGCTCCAGCGCCGTGAACACGCTCCCGCATGGGCACGGGTCGTCGCGCAGCAAGAGGACGTCGCCCATCCGGTAGCGCACGATCGGCTGCGTGCGGCGCATGAAGTCGGTCACGATCGGCACGAACCTGCGCTCGTCGAGGTGCTCGCGCTCGACGAGCACGACGTCCTCGTTGAGGTGCAGCGTGCCGTGCTCGCAGGTGCAGCCGAGGAACCCCTCTGTGCACTGGTAGATCTGGTGGATCACCCCGACGCCGAGGCCCTCCCGGAGCCGCGCCTCGTCGAGCGGGGTGAGCACCTCGGCGACCGAGTACACCTTCTCGGGGGCGATCCTCAGCCTGCCTGCCGAGACCTCGTCGGCGATGCCGCGCAGCACCGACGGCGGGCCGACAAGCACCGTCGGCGACAGCCCTTCCAGTCTCGCGAGGTGCTGCTCGACCGGCTCGAAGGTGTCGAAGTACTCGAACCGGACGGCGCGCGAGCCGACGGTGTCGTACAGGTCGCCTCCCGCCCGCAGGAACAGCGCGATCCGTTGCCCCCGGAGGTGGGGGAGGGTCTTGGCGAGCATGGTGCCAGCCCATTGGGCGCGCTCCGTCGCGCTGGTGAGGAACATGCCGCGGTGCCCGCTGGTGCCCGACGACAGCCCGATCGAGCAGCCGCCGAGGGTGGCGTCGAAACGGCGGGTCCGTTCGGCCTCGATGGCGAGCGCCAGCGCCTCATCGCGGTCGACGTCGACCGTCACGAGGTCGTCGAAGTCGGCCATCATGGTGCGCTTGTCCATCAGCGGCAGTTCAGCGAACGGCCGGGGCAGCAGCCGCGCGTACCAGGGCGATCGACGGGCAAGGAAGCGAAGGTGTTTCGCGACGCGTCGGCGCTGGTACCGCTCCAGCGCCGCCCGGTCGCGGAAGCGGAGCAGCCTGGTGCGGGCGTACCAGGCGGCGATCCGGAGTGTGTCGGCGCTCATGGCAGGAGCCGCGCCCCGTCGTAGCGGTCGTGGCTGAGGCAGATCCGCAGCCCGGCCGCCTCGGCCTCGCGCAGCCCGAGCGCTGTCGCCTGGTAGGCCCGCCGGTCGTGCTGGATGAAGCCGGGCAGGGGGCGAAGAGACGCGGTGCGCTCGATCAGGTCGGAGCCCCACGCGGCGTCCCCTGCGAGCAGCACCCGCTCCTCGACGACGGCGCCAAGATGCCCGCGGGCGTGGCCCGGCAGCGGGGTGAGCAGGTAGGTTCCGTCGCCGAGCAGGTCGTGCGCCGACAGGTCGAGGCCCCGAACCGTCGTCGGGGAGAGGTCTGCCGCGGTCAGCACGGTGCGCTTGGCGGAGGCGAACCAGTCGGGCAGCAGCGCCCTCAGGACGCCCTCCTTCAGGCGCGGCGACGCGAGGGTCTCGGCGATCCCTGCCGACATCACGAACGTGGCCGCTGGGAAGTGACGGACGCCGCCGATGTGGTCGGGGTGGGCGTGCGACAGGACGACGTGCGTGACGTCGTCGGGGGAGAGGCCCGCGGCGCGCAGGCGCGCGTCGATCGTGTCGCCCGGACCCACCGTTGGAGGCAGCAGCCTGCTGTAGAGCCGTCCAGGGAGCCCTGCGGCGGCGGTGTCGGGGGCGTAGCCGGTGTCGAACAGCACGACGGCGCCCGAGGGGGATTGGTACAGGAAGGCCCCCGCAGGGAAGGTGCGGGTCTCGGCGAGGGCTCCGCGGAACAGTAGCGCCAGGTCGTGGCTGGTGCTCCCGCACGCGAAGTAGTCCAGCGTCCCGGCGGCTCGGCGTGGGGAACTCAACGTCAGGCCCTCCGCTGGGTCGCTGCGAACGCCGCCAGCGCGTCGTCGAGGGAAACGAGCGGACGGTAGCCGAGGTCGGCGCGCGCCCGGGCGATGTCGAGCGTCTGTGAGAACGCGATCGTGGTGAGCGTGTAGCGCGTCACGGGCGGCTCGGGGTGCCCTGGCAGCACCGAGCAGACGCCCTCGAGGGCACCGGCGAGCGGGTACAAGGCTCGGATCGACGCGCGGCGGTAGCGCGGCGTCTCGCCGAGGAGCCCCAGTAGGCGGTCGAGCAGGTCCTTGAACGGGCGGGGGTCGTCGTTGGTGATGTTGTAGGCCTGCCCGTGCGCGTCCGGATGCTCGACGGCGAGCCTCAGCGCCGTGGCGACGTTCTCGACGGCGGTCAGGTCGACGAGGTTGCGGCCGCCCCGGAACAGGGGAATCCCGACGCGGCGGTGCACCTTCAGCAGCCTCGGGGCGAGGCTCGGGTCGCCCGCGCCGATCAGGCCGCGGGGCCGCAGTGTGATCAACTCCGCGATGTCGTCTCGCTCAAGCGCCGCGGTCAGCAGCGCCTCTGCCCGGATCTTCGACGCGATGTAGTGGTTGAGCCGGTTGGTGACGTCGACCTCGTCCTCGGTGATGCCGAGCCGGTCGCCGAACGCGGCGTACACGCTGGGCGATGAGACGTTGACGATCCGTCGGATGCCGCGCCGGCGCGCCGCCTCGATGACCGCGGCGGTGCCGTCCACGTTGGCCTCGCGGAAGTCGGCCCAGCGTCCCCACGGCGACGAGAGGGCCGCGCAGTGCACGATCGCGTCGAGCCCCTCTGGCGCGGCGGCTGGAAGGTCGGACAGCGCGGCCGGGAGCGTCGCTGTGCCGAGCGGTTCGAGTTTGGCCTTGTCGCGGCCGCTCGCCAGCACGTCGTGGCCGCCCGCGAGCAACTCGGCGACCACGCGGCCGCCCAGGAACCCGGAAGCGCCGGTGACTAGGACGTGAGACACGCCCGACAGCATAAACCTGGTAGGCCACTACTACACTCAACCCGTGCGAATCGCGATGGTCACCGACTACTACCTGCCGACGCTCGGCGGGGTTCAGACCCTCGTCAAGGCCCACAAGGAGGCCCTCGAGGACGCTGGCCACGAGGTCATCGTCGCGTGCCCATTGGTGGCACCGTCGGCCGATGACACGGTGGTCGCGCTGCCAGCGTCGGCCCTCTTCGCGCCAGACGGCTACCCCTTCACCTGGCCCTACGGTCGGACGGCGGACGTGCTGCGCGGCGCGCTGTCGGGCGCGGACGTGGTCCATGTGCACAGCGAACTGATCGGGGCGATCGCCGGGCTGAGGGTGGCGCGGGACCTTGGCATCCCCACCGTGCAGACGATGCACGGCCGCGTCGACGTGTACACGGCGAAGGTGCTCCCGCTGCCTTCCATCTCCAGCATCCCGCTCGCCTGGCTGCACCGCCGCCGGATCCCGCACGTGGCGCCGATCTCGGGCGGGCAGCGCTACACGTCGACCCGACTGGCTCGACGGATGTGGCGGCTGATGGTCAACCAGGCCAACTTCGCCGACCACGTCATCGTCCCCTCCGAGCACTTCGCGGGAAAGTTGGCGGGGCAGGGCGTCGTCACGCCCATGACGGTGCTGTCGAACGGGCTGGAGGGCTCGGTGCTCGCGCAGGTCACGGGCGCACGGGCGCGGCGCCCCGACGGCGGGCTGCGCGTGATGTGGTGCGGCAGGGTCTCGCCCGAGAAGCGGCCCGAGGTGTTCGTCGAGGCCATGGCGGCGCTTCCCGACTCCGTCACCGCCGACATGTACGGAGAGGGCCTCGCGCTCGCCGCGACCGGGCGACTCGTGCGCAGGCTCGGGCTGGAGGGCCGCGTCCGCCTGCACGGCGCCGTCCCGCGGGAGGCCGTGCTCCGCGCGGCGCTCGAGCACGACGTGTTCGTCTCCACGTCCTACGACTTCGACAACCAGCCCATGGTCATCCTGGAGGCCATCGCGAGCGCGCTGCCCGTGGTGATCTCTGACCCCGACCTTGCCGAGTTCATCCCCGCGGGCGGCGTCGAGGTGACGCGCGAACCGTCGGCCGCCTCCCTGGCGGCGACCCTGGCGCGGCTCGCCGACGACCCGGCCCGCGTCACCGCGATGAGCGAGGCGATGGCCGACGGTGCCGACGGGGCCGCGCAGCGCACGCACCTGAGCGGGCTGCTCGGGGTCTACGAGTCGCTGACCGGGGCCGGATGACGTCGGGCGGGTCACCGCGGCGCCACTAGACTGCGCCCCATGAGCGTCCCCAATGTCCTGGCCAACCGCTACGCCTCCACCGCCATGCGCGACATCTGGGCCCCGAGGCCAAGATCGTCTCCGAACGGAGGCTGTGGCTCGCCGTGCTGCGCGCCCAGCGCGACCTCGGCGTCGACTTCGGAGGCGCAGATGCCGACGAGGTGATCGCCGCCTACGAGGCCGTGATCGACCGGGTCGACCTGGACTCCATCAACGCCCGCGAGCGGATCACCCGCCACGACGTGAAGGCCAGGATCGAGGAGTTCAACGACCTCGCCGGCTTCGAGCACATCCACAAGGGGATGACCTCGCGCGACCTCACCGAGAACATCGAGCAGTTGCAGGTGCTCGAGTCGCTGCGCCTGATCCGCCGCCGCGTCGTCGCCGCCCTCGCCCAGTTGGCGCGCCTCGCCGCCCAGTACGCCGACCAGCCGCTGACGGGCCGCTCGCACAACGTCGCGGCGCAACTCACCACGCTCGGGAAGCGGTTCGCCACCGCGGCAGACGAGTTGATCGTCTCGCTGGAGCGCCTCGATGACCTGATCGGCAGGTACCCCGCCCGCGGCATCAAGGGCCCGGTCGGCACCGCGCAGGACATGCTCGACCTGCTCGGCGGCGACGCGGAGAAGCTCGCCGAACTGGAGCGCCGGATCGCCGACGAACTCGGCTTCGCGCAGGTCTTCACCTCGACGGGCCAGGTCTACCCGCGCTCGCTCGACTACGACGCGGTGACCGCGCTCGCCCAGGTCGCGGCGGCGCCGTCCAATGTCGCCACCACCGTCCGCCTGATGGCCGGCCTCGAACTGGTCACGGAGGGATTCAAGGAGGGGCAGGTCGGCTCGTCCGCGATGCCCCACAAGATGAACACCCGCTCCTGCGAGCGCGTCAACGGGCTGGCAGTGATCGTCCGTGGCTACGTGTCGATGGTCGGCGAACTGGCGGGCGACCAGTGGAACGAGGGCGACGTGTCGTGTTCCGTGGTGCGCCGCGTCGCGCTTCCCGACTCGTTCTTCGCGCTCGACGGCCTCTTCGAGACCTTCCTGACGGTGCTCGCCGACTTCGGCGCGTTCCCGGCGGTGATCGAGGCCGAACTGCAGCGCTACCTGCCGTTCCTGACCACCACCAAGGTGCTGATGGCCGCCGTCCGCAAGGGCGTGGGTCGCGAGGTGGCGCACGAGGCGATCAAGGAGCACGCGGTCGCGGTCGCGCTCGACCTGCGCAAGGGAGCCCGCAGCAACGACCTGCTCGACCGGCTCGCCGCCGACGAGCGCCTCGGCCTGACGCGCGAGGACCTCGACGCGCTGATCGTGTCCCCGCTCGAGTTGGCTGGCACGGCCCAGGCACAGGTCGCCCGGGTCGCGGAGCGCGTCGCCGGGATCGTCTCCTCCGACCCTGACGCCGCCGCCTACACCCCGGGCGCGGTGCTCTGACCCCGGATCGCGGGCCGCTCGACTGGATGGCTAAACGTATGGATACGTACGTTTATCAGGGTTAATCGTACGTAGAGTTGCTGGTAACATCGGTGCATGGACCGATATGCAGTGGCCGACCCGATGGCCGAGCGGGCGCTCTCGCGCGTCGGGGAGAGCGTCGCGGCCTGGCGCAAGTTGCACAAGCTCACCCAGGAGGAACTGGCCCGACGGGCGGGGATCTCGCGCCCCGTCGTGACGCGTCTGGAACGCGGCGACGAGGGCGTCGGCATCGGTGCCCTGATGCGCGTTCTGGCGGTACTGCGGGTTGACGATGACGTGCTCGAGGCGCTTGATCCCATGAGCACGAGGTTCGGCCGCGAGTTGGCCGATCGCACGCGGGTGCAGCGGGTGCGCAGATGATCCGCCACCTCGACGTCCGGATGGGCATCAATGCCGAGGTGCCCGTCGGAAGCCTTACCGCGGCGGGCGACACGGAGTCCTCACCTGTCTACTTCACCTACGATCCGTCCTTCCTCTACGAGGGCCACGGTTTCGATCTCGCCCCGATGCTGCCGATCGCGGGGTCCGGAGACTTCACCTTCGCAGGTGTGCCCCTGTTCCTGCAGGACGCTGGCCCCGACAGATGGGGAAGGCACCTGCTCCTTCGGCAGGCGCGCTCCGTTGACCCGTTGGCGCGACTGGGGGAGGTCGACTACCTCAGAAACGTCAGCGATTTCGCGCGTCAGGGCGCCCTCCGGCTGACCGACCCGGTTACCGGAGAGGTGCTCAGCGATACGCCGGTGCCGAGCGAGTTGACGCTTGACGTGCTGCTGGACGCGGCCGACCGGGCGGCTGACGACGTCGACTCGTTTGCGCCGTTCGCGAGGTTGCTCGAGACCGGTACGTCCGCTCTCGGAGGGGCGCGACCCAAGGCATCCGTGATCGACGGCGGAGACCTGAAGATCGCCAAGTTCCCGATGCCTGCAGACCGTTGGAACGTGCCTGCCTGGGAACAGGTGACGCTTGATCTTGCTGGGAGAGCAGGGATCGAGCGTCCAGTCAGCAGGCTCGTCCAGGTCGGCGGGCGCGGTGTGGTGGTCCTCGACCGCTTCGACAGGGCGGGTGCCACCCGGGTCCCATACATGAGCTTCAGCACGCTTCTGGACAACCCCGACGACGGGCGGCGGCCGCCCGACTATCTCGATGTGGTGGCCATGCTGCGGCGCTACACCGACGCGGATCTGGCCGAGGTGTTCAGGCGGGTGGTGTTCGGCGTCCTGATGAACAACACCGACGACCACCTCCGCAACATGGGGTTGCTCCGTCGCCGGGAACGTTGGGAACTGGCGCCCATGTTCGACGTCAATCCCGAGCCTGAGTTCGGCCGGCCGCGACACACGTCGATTGCGGGCCGCTCCACGCACATCGGCATCGCCGAGGCGTTGGGGAAGCTTGGCGGTGCCTGCAGGCTGACCGCCCGCGGGTCCCTCACGGTGGTGGCCGAGGTGGCCGACGCCACTGCCGACTGGCGCGAGGTGGCGGAGGCCTCAGGCATACCGGAACCCGAGATCGCACGGATGGCCACCGTCCTCGACGCGGTCCGCGCCGAGGTGCTCCGAGCGCGATGAGCCGCGCTGCCGGTGTGGTGAAGGTCCGGCGCGTGAGCATGTTCGGTAACTCGTTGCCGATTTGGCCACTGTTGAACGTTCAAATTCCGAACGAGCAACCAAACATGCTCAAGGCAAGGGGGAAAGGCCGAGTGGATCGGGCTAATCCGACCCCGCCGGGCCGGGAAAGTCTCCAGCCGATATGGTCGCGTGCATGCGTATCGGCATCCCCCTCGAAGTGGTCCCGGGCGAGAACCGGGTAGCGGCGACGCCGACCACCGTCTCACAACTGATCAAGCTCGGCTATGACGTCGCCGTCCAGACCGGAGCGGGGGAGCGGGCGGCCTTCCCTGACGACGCCTACGCCTCCGCCGGCGCCGTCGTCGGCGACGTGAACGACGCGTGGCACAGCGACATCGTGCTCGGCGTCAACCCGCCAACCGACGACCAGATCGCCGCCCTCAAGCACGGCACGGTGCTGATCACCTTCCTCGCACCCCGCCAGGACGCGGAGCTCACCGAGAAGCTTGCCCGCCAGGGCGTCACCGCCATGAGCATGGACATGGTGCCGCGCACCAGCCGCGCCCAGGCGCTCGACGCGCTCAGCTCGATGGCCAACATCTCCGGCTACCGCGCCGTGGTCGAGGCTGCCCACGCGTTCGGACGCTTCTTCACCGGCCAGGTCACCGCCGCAGGCAAGGTCCCGCCCGCCAAGGTGCTCGTCGCCGGGACGGGTGTCGCGGGCCTCGCCGCGATCGGCGCCGCCAACTCGCTCGGCGCGATCGTCCGGGCGACCGACGTCCGCCCGGAGACCGCAGAGCAGGTCGAGTCGATGGGCGCGACGTTCCTACACGTCGACACCGCGGGCCAGGGCGTCAGCTCCGACGGCTACGCCAAGGAGGTCGGCGCCGACTACGCCGAGCAGGCTGCACGGCTCTACGCGGAGCAGGCCAAGGACGTCGACATCATCGTCACAACGGCCGCCATCCCCGGCCGCCCCTCGCCGAGGCTGCTCACCGCCGAGATGGTCGCGACCATGAAGCCCGGCTCCGTGATCGTCGACCTCGCGGCGCTCGGCGGCGGCAACTGCGAGCTGACCCGCCCGGGTGAGAGCTACACCACCGAGGGCGGCGTCACGATCATCGGCTGGACCGACCTCGCGTCCCGGCTGCCCGGACAGTCGTCCCAGCTTTACGGCACCAACCTCGTCAACGCGCTCACGCTGATGACGCCCGAGAAGGACGGCCGACTGGTCGTCGACTTCGACGACGAGGTCGTGCGCACCATGACCACCGTCCGCGACGGCGAGATCACCTTCCCGCCGCCGCCCATCGAGGTGTCGGCAGCGCCCGCCCCTGCGGCGAAGGAGGTCGCGCCGATCGAGCCCCCGCCGCCGCCGAAGGAGCGGCCGTGGTGGCATCAGGTCGTCGCGGTCGGGCTCGGGTCCATCGCGCTGATCGCGACGCTGACCGTCGCGCCCGCCTCGTTCGTCGCACTGTTCGGCATCTTCGCCCTAGCCTGCGTCGTCGGCTACTACGTCGTCTGGAACGTCACGCACGCGCTGCACACCCCGCTGATGAGCGTCACCAACGCCATCTCCGGCATCATCATCGTCGGCGCCATGACGCAACTCGCGAGCGACTCCTATGTCGTCAAGATCATCGCGGCGGTCGCCGTGCTGCTCGCCTCGATCAACGTGTTCGGCGGCTTCGCCGTCACCCAGCGCATGCTCGGCATGTTCCGGAAGGGCTGAGAATCATGCTGACCAACTTCATCAACGCGACCTACATCGCCGCGGGCCTGATGTTCATCCTGGCGCTCGCAGGCCTGTCGAAGCACGAGACGGCGCGCAAGGGCAACGTCTACGGGATCATGGGCATGGTCTTCGCCGTGGTCGCCACGAACTTCGCGATCGCCTACCGCGACTACGCCAACCACAACCTGCAGGTCGACGCGGCCATCATGCTTTACGCCGCGCTTGCCATCGGCGGCGCGATCGGACTCTGGCGCGCTAAGAAGGTCCAGATGACCGGCATGCCGGAACTCGTCGCGCTGCTGCACAGCTTCGTGGGCGCCGCTGCGGTGCTGGTCGGCTTCAACGTGCACCTCGAGTCCCAGGGCCACGCCGACGCGCTGCACTCCATCGAGGTGTTCCTCGGGTGTTCATCGGCGCCGTCACGTTCACCGGTTCGCTCGTCGCGTGGGGCAAGCTCAACGGCAGGATCAAGTCCAAGCCGCTGACCCTGCCCGGCAGGCACTGGCTGAACCTGGCCACCGTCGTCGCGATCGGGCTGCTCGGCTGGTGGTACCTGGCGACCGGCTCGATCATCCCGCTGATCATCGCCGCCGTCTTGTCGCTGCTGCTCGGCGCGCACCTGGTGGCCGCGATCGGCGGCGCCGACATGCCCGTCGTGGTGTCGATGCTCAACTCGTACTCGGGCTGGGCGGCCGCCGCGAGCGGCTTCATGCTCGACATGTCGATCCTGATCATCACCGGTGCGCTGGTCGGCGCGTCCGGCGCGATCCTCAGCTTCATCATGTGCAAGGCCATGAACCGCTCCTTCATCTCCGTGATCCTCGGCGGCTTCGGCGACGACTCGTCGTCCGCCGTCGACAAGGACTACGGCGAGCACCGGGAGGCGCTGCCCGCGGAGGTCGCGACGCTGCTCGACCAGGCCGACTCCGTGATGATCGTGCCCGGCTACGGCATGGCGGTCGCGCAGGCACAGTACGCGGTTGCCGAACTGACGGCGCGACTTCGGGCCCAGGGCAAGAAGGTCGGCTTCGGCATCCACCCGGTCGCGGGTCGCCTGCCGGGCCACATGAACGTGCTGCTCGCCGAGGCGAAGGTGCCATACGACATCGTCTTCGAGATGGACGAGATCAACGACGACCTCAAGGACACCGACGTCGTCCTCGTGATCGGCGCCAACGACACCGTCAACCCCGCCGCCATGGAGCCGGGCTCGCCGATCTCCGGGATGCCGGTGCTTCGCGTCTGGGAGGCGGGCACCGTCGTGGTCTTCAAGCGCTCGATGAGCGCCGGCTACGCGGGCGTGCAGAACCCGCTGTTCTTCAACGAGAACTCGGTGATGTGCTTCGGCGACGCGAAGGCGACGGCCCAGGCCATCGTCTCCGCGCTGCCTGCAAACGTGTAGGGCCCTCGGCCTAGCCGACCGCGCGGCAACGAGCGGGTCAGGCTTCGGCGCGCCCCATCGTCTTGGTGTTCTGCGTCATCAGGGCCGCCTCGGCCTTCGGGCCGGTGCGCCTGGCCAGCCAGCGCGCCAGCGCCGACAGGGCGAAGTTGACGATCAGGTAGGCGACGAGCACCACCACGAACAGCGAGAACGCGTAGCGGTTGCCGTAGAACTGCTTCAACTGGTCGGCCTTGCGCAGGATCTCCGGGTAGGCGACCACGTAGGCGAGCGAGGTGTCCTTCAGGAGCACGACCAGTTGCGCGACGATGATCGGAAGCATCTGGCGGAACGCCTGCGGGAACTCGATCAGCAGTCGGGTGGCCGTGCCGGTGAGCCCCAGCGAGAGACCCGCCTCGCGCTGACCCTTCGGCAGCGCGGCCAGGCCGGCGCGCAGCGCCTCGCCGATGATCGCGCCGTTGTAGATGGTCAAAGCTCCGACGGCGGCCCAGTAGCCGTTGGTCTTCAGCGCGAGCATGATGAACAGCATCATCAGCAGCACGGGCAGGCCGCGGAAGAACTCGAGGATGATCTTGGTGGGGACGCGGACCCAGCGCGACGACGCCGTCCGTGCGAAGCACAGCACCACGCCGAGGATCAGCGCGAGGATGGCGGCGAGGCCTGCGGCCCGCAGCGTCCCCATCACCATGCCGTCGACGAGCAGGGTGCGCCACACGACGGACTCGCCGAAGATGTCCCAGCGGGCAGGGTCCCACAGCCCGCTCAGGACGGTGCCGTTGACGGTCGTGCGTGGCTGGCCGAGGCGCCACATGAACCAGGCGAAGCCGCCGATCAGTAGCACGGCGAGCAGCACGGAACTGACGAGCGACAGGCGGCGAGCCTTGGGGCCTGGCGCGTCGTAGAGGACGTTCGAGGTACTCATCGCTGCACCATCGCCTTCCGCTCCATCCACCCGGCGAGCTGGCCGAGCGGGATCGTGATGATGAGGTAGCACACGGCGATCCCGAGCAGGATCGGCACGACGGCGTTGCCGTTGGCGTTGGCGAGCGACTTGGAGATGGCCACGAGCTCGACGATGGTGAAGCCGGCCGCGACGGAGGTGTTCTTCGTCAACGCGATGAACACGTTGATCAGCGGCGGGATGACCATCCGGATGGCCTGCGGCATGATGATCAGCCGCACCGTCTGACCGAAGGTGAGGCCGACCGACCGCGCGGCCTCGGCCTGCCCGACGGGGACGCCGTTGATGCCCGAGCGGATCGCCTCCGCCACGAACGCTGAGGTGTACAACGCCAGGGCGATGAACGCGCCGATCTTCGGGTTGGGGAACTTGATGTCGAGCGAAGGAAGCACGATCAGCATGAAGAAGAACACCAGGGTCAGTGGCGTGTTGCGCAGCAGTTCGGTGTAGCCCGTCGCGACGGCGCGGAGGCTCGCGATCGGGGAGATCCGAAGCAGCGCGATGACGATCCCGAGAAGGAGGGCGCCGATGCCGCCCACTACGAGCAGTTCGAGGGTGACCTTGAACCCGAGCCAGTACTGGTCCAGGTTGCTCAGGACGGCCTCCATCGGCGCCTCCTTCTCAGAGAGTCAGGTGTGGTGTGTGCGGGTGGTGAGGATCAGTAGCGATCGACGGCCGGGGGCTCCGGCGTCGGCAGCACCTTTCCTGCGGTGTCCTCCCAGGCCTTCTTCCAGGCGCCGTCCTTCTCGGACTCCTCGAGGGTGTCGTTGATGAACGTCCGGAAGTCGTCGTCGCCCTTCTTCAGGCCGATGCCGTAGGGCTCCTCGGTGAAGGTGTAGTCGAGGACCTCGAACTCGTCGCCGTTCTGGTCGACGAGGCCCGCCAGGATGACGTTGTCGGTGGTCAGCGCCTGCGCCTGGCCGGTGCGGATCGGCTCGAGGCAGTCGGAGTACTTGTCGACGGTGATGACCTTGTCGGTGTGCTCCTTGATGTTCTTCTCGGAGGTCGAGCCGGTCACGGTGCAGATCGTGTTGTCGCCCAGGCTCTCCACGTCCTTGATGCCTGCCGGGTTGCCCTTCGCGACGAGGAAGGACTGGCCAGCGACGTAGTACGGGCCTGCGAAGTCGATGACTTCCTTGCGCTTGTCGTTGATGGTGTAGGTGGCCACCACGATGTCGACCTGGCCGTTCTGGATGAAGGGTTCGCGGTTCTGGGAGACCGTCTCGACCCATTCGATCTTGTCTGCGGGGATGCCGAGCTTGGCGGCGACCAACGTGCCGATCTCGACGTCGAAGCCGACCGGCTTGTTGTCGGGGCCCATCAGGCCGAACAGCGGCTGGTCGAACTTGGTGCCGATGGTGATCTTCTGCGCCTTGTTCAGCTTTTCCATCGTGCTTCCGGCGGCGAACTTGGCGTCGGTGGCTACCGGGGTGTCGGTGCCCCCTGGCGTCGCGTCGCCTCCGCAGGCCGTCATGGCTGCCGCCATCAGCAGGGCTGCCGCCCCGGCTGCGATCTTGGTGAGTTTCATGGCTGACTCCGTTTTCTCGTGAGTTAGTCGAGGATCTTGGACAGGAAGTCCTTGGCTCGGTCGGACTTGGGGTGGGAGAAGAACTCCTCTGGCGGCGCCTCTTCCACGATGGCGCCGTCGGACATGAACACGACCCGGTCGGCCGCCTTCTTGGCGAAGCCCATCTCGTGCGTGACGACGAGCATCGTCATGCCGCTGCGGGCGAGCTCGATCATGACGTCGAGCACCTCGTTGATCATCTCCGGATCGAGCGCCGAGGTGGGCTCGTCCAGGAGGATCACCTTCGGATCCATCGCCAACGACCGTGCGATCGCGACGCGCTGCTGCTGGCCGCCCGAGAGTTGGGCGGGCAACTTGTTTGCATGGTCGGCGACCCCGACGCGGGTGAGCAGTTCCATGGCCCGCTTCTTCGCGTCGGCCTTGGACGTCTTGTGCACCTTGATGGGGGCGAGGGTGACGTTCTCCAGGACGGTCTTGTGTGCGAAGAGGTTGAACGACTGGAACACCATGCCGACCTCGCTGCGCAGGTGTGCGAGCGCCTTACCCTCCTCGGGGAGGAGGTTGCCGTCGATGTAGATGTCGCCCGAATCGATGGTCTCGAGCCGGTTGATCGAGCGGCAGAGCGTCGACTTACCCGAGCCGGAGGGGCCGATCACGATCACGACCTCGCCACGCTGGACATCGAGGTCGATGTCCTTCAGAACGTGGTGGACGCCGAAGTACTTGTTGACACCTCGGACCTCGACGAGTGGCCGCTCTGCGGCTGGGGCTGACATGTCGGCACACTAACAGTGCACATTGGCAACTGGGCGGTGCCTTAACGGATTGTTGTCAGAACGTTGCGGGCCGCCCGGAGGGGTGAGGATCGGTCGTCAGGCCTTGTTGCGACGCATTGAAGCCCTTCAATTTCGTACCCCCGCTGCGGGTGTTTTCACTTCGCGTCGATTGCGGATCGGTTGCCAAATGTCCACCTCGCAGTGTTGTCAACAGATTCGGCAGGTTCGCTATCCAGGCCGGCGTTGCTTGGTTGAATGGCCCTCTACGGAGATGGGAGGGGGCTGCGATGGTGGGCGTGTGGCGAGTCGGGCGTGATCGCCCCGGCCCCGGTCGCCTGGGCGCTGCCGAGCCGCGCGACAAATGTAACCAGCGAGGCCTCAGCCTGTCGGTCTGGACGGCGGTCGCCATGCCCGCCTTCGTGATCGCGGTGGGCCTCGGCGTCGACTTCTCCGGCCATGCGGCCGCCGAGCAGGAGGCGCGTGAGATCGCCGCCCAGGCCGCCCGGGCCGCGACCCACGCGGTGGTCCTGACCGACGACGGGCCGCGCCTCGACCGTGCGGCGGCGGCACGGGCGGGGCGCGACTTCGCCGCAGCCGCAGGCCTGCCCGCCACCGTCGCCCTCGATGGCCTGACGGCAACGGTCACCGTCGAGGGCTCCTACGACACGCTCTTCCTCGGGCTCATCGGGGTGCGGAGCATCGACGTCCGCGCCTCGGCCAGTGCGACCGCCGTCAGCACCGTCGACGGCGAGCAGGCCTGACCTCCTGCTCAACGTGAGACCCGCCACAGCGCACGGTGGTTGAACGACGTACTACTTCGCTCACGGCGATCACGGGCGATTCGCGGGAATGTCACCAGAAAATGACGGGTTGGTCGCAGATAACCGAGACGAAGGATCGTCATGTCACAAGCGACCGCGCGTCCCACGCGCAACCAGGCAACCGGAGCCTGGGCCGAGGGCGACACGACGCCGCTCAACGCGAACGAGGCGTTCAAGCAGGACGACGACGGGCTCAACGTCCGCGCCAGGATCGAAGAGGTGTACTCCAAGGAGGGCTTCGCCTCGATCCCCGGCGAGGACCTCCGCGGCCGGATGCGCTGGTGGGGCCTCTACACGCAGCGACGACCAGGCATCGACGGGGGCAAGACCGCAACGCTCGCAGCAGAGGAACTCGACGACGAGTTCTTCATGATGCGGGTCCGCTCCGACGGAGGGGCGCTCAGCAACGAGCAGTTGCGCGTGATCGCGACCATCTCCACGGAGTTCGGCCGCGACACGGCAGACATCACCGACCGGCAGAACATCCAACTGCACTGGATCCGCGTCGAGGACGTGCCAGAGATCTGGCGCCGCCTCGAGGACGTCGGCCTCACAACGGCGGAGGCCTGCGGTGACGTGCCGCGCGTGATCCTCGGCTCGCCCGTCGCCGGGATCGCCGCAAACGAGGTCGTCGACGGCACCCCTGCGGTCCGTGAGATCCTCGAGAAGTACATCGGCAACCCCGAGTTCTCGAACCTGCCCCGCAAGTTCAAGACGGCGATCTCCGGCAGCCCCAACCTCGACATCGCGCACGAGATCAACGACGTGTCCTTCGTCGGCGTCGAGCATCCCGAGCACGGCCCCGGCTTCGACCTCTGGGTTGCGGGAGGGCTCTCCACCAACCCCATGTTCGCCAAGCGGCTCGGCGCCTGGGTGCCGCTCGCGGAGGTGCCGGAGGTGTGGCGCGGCGTCGTGTCGATCTTCCGCGACTACGGCTACCGCAGGCTGCGGAACCGCGCCCGGCTGAAGTTCCTGATGGCCGACTGGGGCCCGGAGAAGTTCCGCGAGGTGCTCGAGACCGAGTACCTGCGCCGCCCGTTGATCGACGGCCCCGCGCCTGAGGCGAACCGGCTGCGCCGCGACCACGTCGGCGTGCACCCGCAGAACGACGGCCTCTACTGGGTCGGCGTCGCCCCCGTCGCAGGCCGCGTCTCCGGCACCCGCCTCACCGAGATCGCCGACGTCGCCGCGCGGCACGCCTCCGGGCGGGTCCGGCTCACGCCGCACCAGAAGTTGCTGATCCTCGACGTCCCCGACGCCGCCATCGAGGGCCTCGTACGCGACCTCGACGCCCTCGACCTGCCCGCCGAGCCGAGCGAGTTCCGTCGCGGCGTGATGGCGTGCACCGGCATCGAGTTCTGCAAGCTGGCGCTCGTCGAGACCAAGGCGCGGGCCCGCACCATCGTCGAGGAGTTGGAGGCGCGGCTGCCCGACTTCGACGTGCCGTTCACCATTCACGTCAATGGCTGCCCCAACGCCTGTGCCCGCACCCAGGTCGCCGACGTCGGGCTGAAGGGCATGGTGACCTCCGACGCCGACGGGAACCTCACCGAGGTGTTCCAGGTGCACCTGGGCGGCGAACTGGGCGCCTCGGCCCAGGTGGCGCGAAAGACCCGCGCGCTCAAGGTGGCGGCCGACGACCTGCCCGACTACATCCAGCGGCTCGCCACGACCTTCCTGGCGCAGCGCGGGGAAGGCGAATCATTCGCGCACTGGGCCCACCGCGCCGACGAGGAGGACCTGCGATGAGCGCCGTGATCTACCACTGCCCGTTCTGCGCCGAGGAGGACCTGCGCCCCGTAGAGGAGCCGCGCGGGGCCTGGCACTGCATCGCATGCGCCCGGGTGTTCTCCGTCACGCAGCACCGCGTCGAGGATTCGTCGATCCCCGGCCGCATCCGCGAGGAGGCGGCGCTGTGAGCGGACCCGAGGTCGCGGCCGCCGCGGCCAGCCGTTTTGCCGCGCTGGAGGCCGAGGAGCGCTACCAGGGACATCTCGGACGGGTCGAACTTAGCCGCGAGGTGCTGCGGTGGGCGCACGACACCTTCGGCGACGACGTCACGCTCGCCTCCTCGATGGGCGACGAGGTGCTCGTCGAGTTGACGGCCCAGTCCGCCCCGAGATCGACGTGTTCTTCCTCGACACCGGCTTCCACTTCGACGAGACGCTGCGGACCCGCGACCACTACGCGGGCCGGGTGCGGCTGCGCACCGTGCTGCCGCTGCTGACCGTCGAGGAGCAGGCCAGCGCACACGGCGAGCGGCTCTACGAGCGCGACCCGGACGGCTGCTGCGCCATCCGAAAGGTCGAACCCCTCAACCGGGCGATCGCGGGACGCAGCGCCTGGATCACCGGCATGCGCCGAGTCGACGCCCCCACGCGTACCGACATCGACCTGGTCGGCTGGGACGAGCGGAGGGGGATGGTCAAGGTCAACCCGATCGCCGCCTGGAGCGACGACGACGTCGACCGCTTCGCCTTCGAGGAGGACGTCTTCCTCAACCCGTTGCGCGAGCGCGGCTACCCGTCGATCGGCTGCGCGCCGTGCACAAGGGCGGTCGCAGCAGGCGAAGACCCACGAGCCGGCCGCTGGGCCGGAACCTCCAAGACCGAATGCGGACTCCACACATGAACCAGCACTTCCTCAACCATCTCGACCACCTCGAGTCGGAGGCCGTCCACATCTTCCGCGAGGTCGCTGGCGAGTTCGAGCGCCCCGTGATCCTGTTCAGCGGAGGCAAGGACTCCGTCGTGATGCTGCATCTCGCGCTGAAGGCGTTTGCGCCCGCGCCGCTGCCGTTCGCGCTGCTGCACGTCGACACCGGACACAACTTCCCAGAGGTCCTCGACTACCGCGACGAGACCGTCGGCCGGATCGGCGCGCGACTGCACGTCGCGAAGGTGCAGGACTACATCGACGACGGCAGGCTGAGGGAGCGGCCCGACGGCACCCGCAACCCACTCCAGACCGTCCCACTGCTCGACGCGATCGAACAGGGCCGCTTCGACGCGGTCTTCGGTGGCGGACGCCGCGACGAGGAGAAGGCGCGCGCCAAGGAAAGGGTCTTCTCGCTGCGCGACGCCTTCGGGGCGTGGGACCCGCGCAGGCAGCGCCCCGAACTGTGGGACCTGTACAACGGCCGCCACTCGCCAGGCGAGCACGTGCGCGTCTTCCCGCTGTCCAACTGGACCGAACTGGACGTGTGGCGCTACATCGAACGCGAACGGATCGCGCTGCCCAGCCTCTACTACGCCCACGAGCGCGACGTCTTCCAGCGCGACGGCATGTGGCTCACCGCGGGCGACTGGGGAGGCCCCAGGGACAGCGAGCCCGTCGAGGCGCGGGTGGTGCGCTACCGCACCGTCGGCGACATGTCGTGCACCGGGGCCGTCGAGTCCGAGGCCGCCGACGTCGGGGGAGTGATCCTCGAGGTCGCCGCCTCCCGGATCACCGAACGCGGCGCGACGCGCGCCGACGACCGCCTCTCCGAGGCCGCCATGGAAGACCGCAAGAAGCAGGGATACTTCTGATGACCCACGACCTCCTCCGGCTGGCCACCGCCGGCTCCGTCGACGACGGCAAGTCCACCCTGGTCGGCAGGCTGCTCTACGACACGAAGTCCGTGCTCGCCGACCAACTCGACGCCGTCGCCCGCGTCTCCGAGGCCCGCGGCCAGGCGGCGCCCGACCTCGCGCTGCTCACCGACGGCCTACGTGCCGAGCGCGAGCAGGGCATCACGATCGACGTCGCCTACCGGTACTTCTCCACCGCGAACCGCTCCTACGTGCTCGCCGACACCCCCGGCCACGTGCAGTACACCCGCAACATGGTCACGGGCGCCTCCACCGCCGAACTCGCGCTGATCCTCGTCGACGCCCGGCACGGCGTGGTCGAGCAGACAAGGCGCCATCTGGCCGTCACGGGCCTGCTCGGCGTGCGGCACGTCGCGGTCGCCGTCAACAAGATGGACCTGGTCGGCTGGGACCGCGGGCGATACGACGCCATCGTCGCCGAGGTGCGCGCGGTGGCGGCCCGCTTCGACATCGACGAGGTCGTCGCCGTCCCGCTGTCGGCGCTGCTCGGCGACAACGTGGTGGACCGCTCCGCCAACACCGCCTGGTACGACGGCCCGACGCTGCTCGAGCACCTGGAGAGCGTCCCCGTCGGCACCGACCCGGCGACCCAGCCGCTCCGGTTCCCCGTCCAGGTAGTGCTCCGGCCCCAGTCCGACCCGCACCGCGACTACCGCGGCTACGCGGGCAGGCTCGCGGCAGGCACCGTCTCGGTCGGCGACGAGGTGACGGTGCTGCCCTCAGGTCGCACGACCACCGTCGTCGGCATCGACCTCGGCCAGGCCGACGGCACGGTCACGACGCTGGAGAACGCCTTCTCGCCCCAGTCGGTGACGCTGCGCCTGGCCGACGACATCGACGTGTCGCGGGGCGACCTGATCGCCTCGACCGAGCGGCCGGGCCACGTCACCCGCAGCGTCAGCGGCATGGTGTGCGTGGTGTCGGAGCGACCCATCCGCCCGCGCGACCGCGTGCTGCTCCGGGCGGGCACCCGCACCGTCCGTGCCCTCGTGGAGGAGATCCTCGACCAACTCGACATCGAGACCGTCGAGTACAGCCGCGCCACCAGCCAGTTGGACCTCAACGACATCGGACGGGTGCGCATCCGGCTTGCCGACGATCTGCCCATCGACGACTACCACGAACTGCGCCGCACGGGCGCCTTCCTGCTGATCGACGAGGCGGACGGGGCAACGCTCGCCGCAGGCATGGCCGACGCACCGGAACGCTACGCCGGGGCCTCGATCTGATGTACCCGCTCTTCCTCGACCTGACCGGGCGACGCGTGGTCGTCGTCGGCGGTGGGCGCGTCGCGACCAGGCGGGTCGGCGGACTGCTGGAGGCGGGCGCCGTCGTGCACGTGGTCGCCCCGAGCGTGACGGACAAGCTTTCGGCCCTGGTCGGCCAGGACTCCGTCTCCTGGGAGCCGCGCGGCTACCTGCCGGGCGACCTCGAGGGGGCGCTGCTCGTGCACACCGCGACGGGGGTCAAGGGGGTCGACGCGCAGGTGGCCTGGGACGCGGCGGCGGCAGGCATCTGGTGCGTCAACGCGGCCGACCACGCGCGCTCGGCCGCCTGGACCCCGACCATCGCCCGCGGTGAAGGGGCCGCCGAGGGGATCGAGGTCGCCGTCACGGCGGGGGGCGATCCCCGGCGTGCCGTGCGGGTGCGCGACGCCATCGCCGACCTGCTCGCGGCGGGCGGGCTCCCGACCGCCCGGTTCCGGGCCGCGCGGTGACCTCTCAGGGTTCGGCGGCGGTCACACCGGGGTCTGACGCGGGTCGGACCCAGGTGTCCATTTTTCCTTATGCATTTTCTCAGGAAACTCTCAGACTCTAGGGTGGGGGTATGCCGGACATCGTTCTCATCGCTCACGGCTCGCCCGATCCGCGTCACGCGGCTGACGTCGAGCGGCTCGCCGACGCCGTTCGCGACAGGGCGCGGGCAGGGCGGGCCGTGGGGGCCTGCTACCTGGACCACCACGCGCCGAGCCCCGACGAGTTGGCTGCCGAACTCGAGCGACCTGCCGTCGCCGTTCCGCTGCTGCTCACGCCCGCCTTCCACGCCCGGGTCGACATCCCGGCGGCGGTCGGCAGGCTCAGAGCCCGCGGCGCCGACGTGCGCCTCGCGCCACCATTGGGGCCCGACGACCGACTCCTCGACGCGTGCGAGGAACTGCTCGCCGCCGCTGGCGTCACCCCCGACCCAGGAACCGCCGTCGCCGTCTTCGCGGCAGGCTCGTCGGACACGGCCGCCGTTGCGAGTATCGGTGAGACGATCGAGCGCTCTCCGCGGCGCGGGTGGGGGCACTGGGCCGTCGCCGCGCTGGACGGGGGAGCCGAGATCGAGGACGTGGTCGCCCTGCTGCGCCTGGACGCCGAGCGAGTGGTCGCCGTGAGTTTCATGGTCGCGGAGGGGATCCTGCGTGACCGGATGGTCGAGCGGTGCGCGCTGCTCGGGGTGGACATGGTGCCTGGTGCGCTCGCCCGGACCGCGACGCTCGCCGATCTGGTGATCGCCCGCGCCCTCTGAGCGTCGACCGCCCGTGGATCGGCCCGGTCCGACCGGGGCGCCCGAGCACTAGGATGACGCCGTGAGCCAGTTCGGAGATGCCCTCAACCTCCCGCTTCGACACGCAGGGAAGGTGCGCGAACTCTACGACGTGACCTCCGACGGCGAGCCGGCGATCCTGATGGTCGCCACCGACAACATCTCGGCCTTCGACCACGTCCTGGCGACCAGCATTCCCGACAAGGGCGCCATCCTCACCCAACTCTCGCTCTGGTGGTTCGACCAACTGGACGTGCCCAACCATGTTGTCTCGACCCAGGTGCCAGACGCCGTCGCAGGCCGGGCGACCATCGTCGAGTCGCTCGACATGGTCGACGTCGAGTGCGTCGCCCGCGGCTATCTCACCGGGTCCGGCTGGGTCGAGTACCAAGCCAGCGGCACCGTCTGCGGCGTGCCGCTTCCCGAGGGGCTGCGCGACGGCGACAAGCTGCCCGAGCCGATCTTCACCCCGGCGATCAAGGCGCCGATGGGGGAGCACGACGAGAACGTCGACTTCGCCACGATCGAGCGCCTGCACGGCACCGAACTGGCGACCCAACTGCGCGACGTGACGCTGCGCCTCTACGCCGACGCCGAGCGGATCGCCGCGGCGCGCGGCATCATCCTGGCCGACACGAAGTTCGAGTTCGGCCACCGCGACGACGGCACCCTCGTGCTGGGCGACGAGGTCCTCACCCCCGACTCCTCCCGGTTCTGGGACGCCGCCGCCTGGCGTCCCGGCGAGTCGCTGCCGAGCTTCGACAAGCAGTACGTGCGGGACTGGCTCGCCAACGACTCGGGCTGGGACAGGTCCTCCGACACCCCACCCCCCGCGCTGCCCGACGAGGTCGTCGGCGCGACGCGCGAACGCTACCTCGAGGCCTTCCGCCGACTGACCGGAGCAGACTTCGCGCTCTAGTCCGGGGCGTTACTCCAGGGCGCCGCTGGAGCGGCGCACCACCAACTCCGGCTTCAGCACCACCCGGCGGTGCCGGTGCTCCGGGCCGCCTGCGGCGTGCTCGAACAGCAGATCGGCCGCCATCCGCCCCATCTCCCTGGTCGGCTGCCGCACCGAGGTGAGCGGCACGATCCAGTTCGCGGCGAAGTCGATGTCGTCGTAGCCGACCAGGGCGACGTCGCCCGGCACGTGCACCCCTGCCCGCGCGAAGCGTCGGTACAGCCCGAAGGCCAGCATGTCGTTGCCGCAGCAGATTCCGGTCGGCAGGTCGCCTCGGTCGAGCAGCAGGCTCGCGGACCGCTCGCCGCTCTCGACGCCGATGCCCTCTGAGGCGACCTCGAGCAGCGACTCGGGGTCGAGGCCCGCCTCCGCGAGCGCCTGCTTCATGCCGAGGACGCGCTGCTCGAACTGGCGCAGGTCGGGAAGGCCCCGATGAAGCAGAGCCGCCGGTGCCCAAGGCCGATCAGGTGCCGCGCCGCCTGCCGCCCGCCCTCGACGTGGTCGACGACGACCGAACACGGATGCTCGGGGCTCTCGTAGTCGATCAGGACAAGCGGCACGCCCGCGTCGGCCTCGCTGTCGGGCCTGCCGCCGCCCGATGGGGTGACGAGCGCCCCGACCACGCGCTGCGCGGCGAGCAGTTGGAGTCGCTGGCTCTCGCGGGAGCGCTCGTTCTCCGAGGTGGTCAGGATCACGACGTGGCCCGCGTCCGAGGCCGCCTGCTCGACGGCGTGCGCCAGTTCCATGAAGAAGGGGCTCGGCAGGTCCACGATGACGAGGCCAATGGTGCTGCTCGGCGCCCCCGTGAGCACCCGCGCCTGCTGGTTGGGCACGAAGCCGAGCGTCGCGATGGCGTCCAGCACCCGGTCGCGAGTCTCGGCGGTGACGTGCTCGGGATGGTTCAGCGAGTTCGAGACGGTGCCGAGAGACACCCCTGCGGCCGCGGCGACGTCCGTCATTCGGACCCGCTGCTGAGGCCCTTGCCATTTCTGTGGTGCCATGCGCGTGCCTCCTCGTCGAGGTGAATATCACGGATCGGTATCGATTGAACCCGGGCGGGTTTGTTCTGTCAGAGAAACAGAGTAGTGTCTCGCCTAGCAAAATTGAAGCGCTTTAATCGGAGCGAAGGTGCCCGGTTACACACCCAAGAGGTCTCGAAAGGACTACCACAATGGAGCGGCGTCTATTCATCAAGATCAACGGCATCGCCATTGCCGCCGCCGTCGGCCTCAGCGCCTGTGTCGATGACACCGCGGGCCCGTCGGCGGGCACCAGCAGCGGTGCAGGCGGAGGCGGTGGCGACAAGAAGTACAACATCGCCGTCGTGCCGAAGGACTCGACCAACCCGTGGTTCGTGCGCATGGAGGTCGGCGTCAAGAAGTACGCCGCCGACACCGGCCTGAACGTCTACCAGAAGGGCCCGGCCACCACCGACGCGACGCAGCAGGCCCAGGTCATCCGCGACCTCATCGCCCAGAAGGTCGACGCCCTGTGCGTCGTCCCCGTCGACCCGGGCGCGCTCGAGCCGGTCCTCAAGGAGGCCATGGACGCGGGCATCACCGTCATCACGCACGAGAGCGCGACCCAGCAGAACACCAAGTACGACATCGAGGCCTTCAACAACGCGGCCTACGGTGGCTTCATCATGCAGAACCTGGCAGAGGCCATGGGCGAAGAGGGCACCTACACCACGATGGTGGGCCACGTCACCAACGCCTCCCACAACGAGTGGGCAGACGGCGGCGTCGCGTACGCCAAGGAGAAGTTCCCCAAGATGGTGCTGCTCGAGGCCGAGCCCCGCGTCGAGTCGCAGGACGACGGCGAGGTGGCCTACCAGAAGGCCAAGGAGCTCATGAAGAAGTACCCCGACCTCAAGGGCATCATGGGCACGTCGTCGTTCGACGCCCCCGGCGTCGCCCGCGCGATCGAGGAACTCGGCCTGCAGGGCAAGTTCTTCACGGCAGGCACCGGCATGCCCGAGGCCAACAAGGCCATCCTGGAGAAGGGCCTCGTGCACGCCCTCACGCTGTGGGATCCGGCCGACGCCGGCTACGCGATGGCCGCGCTCGCCGTCAAGGTCCTCAAGGGCGAAGAGATCAAGGCTCCGGTCGATCTCGGCGTGAAGGGCTACGAAGAGGTCAACTTCGCTGAGGGTAGCGACAAGGTGATGGAAGGCGCTGGCTGGATCGTCATCACCAAGGACAACGTCGACGAGTTCGGCTTCTGATGTCCAGCGCCCGGGGCCGCCTCCCACACGGAGGCGGCCCCGCGGCGCCAACCCACGTGTGTGAGGAATCCCCATGACTGAACCATTTCTGTCGCTTCGTGGGGTCAGCAAGACGTTCTCGGGTGTGAAGGCCCTCGACAACATCGACTTCGACATCTACCCCGGCGAGGTGCACTGCCTGGCGGGGGAGAACGGTTCGGGGAAGTCCACGATGATCAAGGTCATCTCGGGCGTCTACGAACCGGATGCCGGCGGTGAGATCGTCATGGACGGCACCCACTACGCCAAGCTGACTCCGATCGAGGCAATCAACAACGGGGTCCAGGTGATCTACCAGGACTTCTCCGTGTTCCCCAACCTGACCGTCGCCGAGAACCTGGCACTGACGGGCGAGGTCTCCAACGGCCGCAAGCTGGTCAACTGGAAGCGGATGCGCACGATCGCCGAGGAGGCGGTCAAGAAGGTCAACTTCAAGGTCGACCTGGATGCCCGCGTCGGCGACCTCTCCGTCGCGGACAAGCAACTCGTCGCCATCTCGCGCGCGCTGATCACCGAGCCGAAGCTCCTGATCATGGACGAGCCGACCACGGCCCTGACGCACCGCGAGGTTGAGGCACTGTTCAAGGTGGTGGCCGACCTGCAGTCGCGCGGCATCGCGATCCTGTTCGTCAGCCACAAGCTCGAAGAGGTCTTCGAGATCAGCGAGCGGTTCACCATCATCCGCAACGGCAAGGTCGTCATCACGACGATGCCAGAGGAGCTGAACCACAAGAAGTTCGCCGAGTACATGACCGGACGCGACTACGACGACAGCTCAAGCGCGCCCACGGGCGAGCCGGGCGAGCCGATCCTCGAGGTGTCCGGGCTGGGGCTGAGCGAGGCCTTCGAGGACGTCAGCTTCACGCTGCACCGCGGCGAGGTGCTGGGCATCACGGGCCTGCTCGGCTCGGGTCGCACCGAACTGGCGCTCTCGCTGTTCGGGGTCTTCACCGCGGACGAGGGCGAGATCAAGGTCGGCGGCAGGCCGGTGCGACTCAAGCGCATCCGCGACGCCATCGCCAACAAGATCGCCTACGTGCCGGAGGACCGGCTCACCGAGGGCCTGATGCTGGAGCGCTCGATCGCAGACAACATCGTGATCTCCGAACTCGACGACCTCAGCAAGCTCGGCTTCCTCGACAGGAAGTTGCGCGCGGAGGCCGTCAAGCGCTGGGTGCAGGAGATGAAGATCGCCACCAAGCGGCCCGCGAACGCCGTCAACACGCTCTCCGGAGGCAACCAGCAGCGCGTCGTGCTCGGCAAGTGGCTCGCCACGGAGCCAGACGTGCTGATCCTCAACGGCCCGACGGTCGGCGTCGACATCGGCTCGAAGCGCGACATCCACCTCATCCTGCGCGACCTGGCAGACCAGGGCATGGGCATCATCGTCATCACCGACGACATCCCCGAACTGCTGCAGGTCTCCAACCGCGTCCTGCTCCTGAAGGAAGGCCGCATCACAGAAGAGGTCGATCCGGCCTCCGTCACCGAACAGGAGATGTCGGCGATGATCACCGGCGGTTCGATCTCGGGGGAGGTGGCCTGAGATGACCTTGATCAACAAGATGGTGCGCTCCAACGAGTTCTACCTGTTCCTGGTGATCGTCGTGATCTGCGTCATCATCCAGATCCGCAGCGGGCAGTTCTTCACCCCCAACAACCTCGTCGACCTGGCAAACGCCATGGTGGTGCCAGGCCTGTTCGGCGTCGGCGCCTACCTGGTGATCGTCTCCGGCGGCATCGACGTCTCGTTCCCGGCCCTCGCGTCGCTCGCGGTGTACGCGGTGACCAGGGTGCTCGTCGACTCGGACTTCCAGGGCCCCTGGATCGTGCCGTTCCTGCTGATCGTGGTGCTGGGGGCGGTGCTCGGCGCCTTCAACGGCCTGTTCACGTCCCGGATCGCGATCCCGACGCTGATCATCACGCTCGGCACCGCCAACGTGTTCTCCGGCATCATGCAGGGCGCGCTGTCTTCGGTGCAGATCTCGCAACTGCCCCCGTCGATGGAGGCGTTCGGCAGGGCGTCGCTGTTCACGGCGACCAACCCGAAGTCGGGCCTCACCTCCGCGATGCCGGTGTCGTTCCTGCTGCTCGTCGCGGTCGTCGCGATCGCGTTCCTCGTCATGAGGTACACGATGTTCGGACGCGGCATCTTCGCCCTCGGCGGCGACGAGAGTTCCGCGGTCCGCGCGGGCTTCAAGGTCCGCCGGATCAAGTTCTGGCTGTACGTGCTGGTCGGCGTGATCGCCGCTATCGGTGGCTTCGTGCGCACCACCTCGATGGGGCAGATGCACCCGACCAACCTGCTCGGCAGCGAGATGCTCGTCATCGCCGCGGTCGTGCTCGGCGGCGCGGCGATCACCGGTGGCACCGGGTCGCTGACGGGCGTGATGCTCGGCACCCTGCTCATCGTGATCGTGCAGAACTCCATGATCCTGCTCGGTATCCCCACCTTCTGGCAGCGTGCCGCGCTCGGCATCCTGATCATCGTGGGCACCGGCATTTCCGCGGTCCAGATCACCCGCAGGCGCCGACGCCAGCGCCTGGTGGCGGAGTGAAAGGAAAGCCATGACAACCTCCACCAGCACTCCAACCACCACCAAGAACCGGTTCGGCTTCCTCAAGGACCTCGACCCGCAGATCATCCGGCTCGTCGTGATCCTCGCGGCCCTGCTGCTGTTCTTCATGATCACCCGCGGCGGCGCCTTCGTCCGCGTCTCCACCTGGCAGGCGATGGGCGTCGCGTTCCCCGAGTTCGGCCTGATGGCGCTCGGCGTGATGCTCACCATGATCACCGGCGGCATCGACCTGTCCTCCGTCGGCATCGCGAACATGACGGCGATCGCCTCGGCGACCGTGATGCTCTCGATGGCCCCGGCGGGCGCGACCCCCGGCCAGCAGGCGACCGCGATGGTCGTCGGCATCCTGATCTCGATCGGGCTCGGCACCCTCGCGGGAGCGTTCAACGGCTTCCTCGTTGCGAAGGTGAAGATCCCTGCGATCCTCGTCACGCTCGGCACCCTCGAACTCTTCACGGGCATCGCCATCGTGATGACGGCGGGCAAGCCGCTCAGCGGCCTGCCGATGATCTTCTCCGAGACGCTCGGCGGCAAGGTGATGAAGATCCCCATGCAGTTGATCATCTTCGTGATCGTCGCCGTCATCATCGGCGTCATCCTCAGCAGGACGTCCTTCGGGGCGAAGCTCTACATGCTCGGCTCGAACGCCACCGCCGCCAAGTTCAGTGGGCTGAACTCCGGCAGCCTGCTGATCCGCACCTACGCCCTCTCCGGCATGTGCGCGGGCGTCGCGGGCCTCGTGATGATGGCCAACTACAACTCCGCGAAGGCCGACTACGGCAGCACCTACACACTGCTGACGGTGCTGATCGTCGTGCTCGGCGGCGTCAGCCCGCTCGGCGGCAGCGGCAAGCTGATCGGCGTCGTGTTGGCGATCACGGTGCTGCAGATCCTGCAGTCCGGGCTGAACATGTTCCCGCAGGTCAGCAACTTCTACCTGCCGCTGATCTGGGGCGCGACGCTGCTGCTGGCCATCAGCATCCCGAACATCACAGCGACACTGAGAAAGCTCACGAAGAAGGACTGATTGCAATGAAGACCACCAAGGACAAGCAGGTCGTCGTCGGAGCCGACTTCGCCGGCTTCCCGCTGAAGGAGTACGTCAAGCGGCACCTGGTCGACAACGGCTGGGAGGTCACCGACCTGACGCCCGATCCCGACACCACCCCGATGTACCACCGGGTCGGGTTCCTGATCGGCTCGAAGATCGCGGAGGGCGAGTTCGAGAAGGCGCTCGCGTTCTGCGGCACCGGCATGGGCATCCACGTCGCCGCCAGCAAGGTGCCCCATGTGCACGCCGCCGTCGCGGAGAGCGTCAAGGCGGCCAAGCGGGCCGCGGCCGCCAACGGTTGCAACGTGCTCGCCATGGGCGGCTTCTGGATCGCACCCCGACTGGGGCAGGCCATGGCCGACGCGTTCCTGCAGTCGAACCTGGGGGACGGCTACGAGGACTGGGACGGGTTCTACGACTACCACAAGCTCGGCTTCGACGAGACCGAGAACTTCGACTACGAGGCCTACAAGGCCAACGGGTTCGAGGTCGTCGAGCCGGGCACCGTCGAGATGGGACCCGAGCCGACGCGGCTCGCGTTCTGATCCACGCACGACGAGGGGCGGGTGGCAATCGCCACCCGCCCCTTTGCGCGTCGTCTCAGGCGCCGGCGAGCCAGTCGACCGAGCGTCCGAAGAGGTGGGCGTAGCCGGGCCACGCCATGAACTCTTCGGGTGCCCAGTGCGGGGAGATGTCGGAGGCGTAGGCGAGCGTGCGGCCCTTGCCGTACTCGCGCACGGCAAGCAGCGGCCTGCCCTCCACCTCGGCGAGCACCCGCGCGTCGTCGCGGGGGGTGAGCTTCTGGTAGCCGAGGATCGCGGGCCAGGTGGCGTCCAGGCCGGCGGTGATCGGGTGGTCGGCGTCGGTCACGACACCCTCCACGCCCTCAGGCGTCTCGACGCGGTCGTCGTAGGGGAGGATCGTCACCGGCAGCACCTCCTCGACGGCGGTGTCGTGGTAGTTGGCCTTCGCCTGGAAGCCCTGGAAGCTCAGGTAGCCGCCCGCCATCATGAGACCGCCGCCGCCGTCGACCCACTCGCGCAGCAGTTTCAGCCGGTTGGGGGCCCGCAGGCCCTCCTCGAAGACCTGCGGGGGAAGAAGCAGGCTGTTGGCGCCGATGTCGGAGAGGATGACGACGTCGTAGGCTCCGAGCTCCTCCAGCGTCAGCGGGAAGTCGGCCGCCACATCGTGCGAGCGCAGGTGCGTCACCTCGTGGCCCTCCGCTGCCAGCGCCTCGAGCAGTCGGGCGCACCCGATGTGCACCTGTGTGTGCGGGAAGGCGTCGTAACCCTTGTGGTCGACGACGGCACTGATCCAGGACTCTCCTGCCAGCAGCACCTTGGCCATGGCGTCTCCTTGCGTGACGGTGTCGCTGCGGTGCGACGGGGGTCTCACAAGGCTAGCGGCCCCGGCCTCCGAGGGGAGACCGGGGCCGCTGCCGTGGACTGGCTCAGGCGTTCTTGGCCGCGATGGCGTCGGCGACCGCCGCGACATCGGGGATCTTGATGGCGCTGTCGCTTCCGCCGATCATGACGACGCCGAACTCCTTCGTCGAGACGAAGCAGGTCGCCATGTCGGTACTGGTGCCACACGCGACGCGATCGCCGCTGGACTTCACCTTGTCGGCGAGGCCCAGCGACCACGTTTCGACGTCCAGGTCGTCACCAAAGGCCATCACGGTCATCTGCCCCGGGGTGCCCTGCTTCTCGTAGACGACGAAGACGTCGGCGATGGTGCTGGCCTTCCACCCGTTGACGTCGGCCGGGATGTCGTCGAGGGAGATCTCGGGCATTTCACCTGGATCGGTTCCCGGCTCGCTCGGCTGGGGGGCCGGCTCGCTCGGCTGGGGCGCTGGCTCGCTGGGCTGCGGCGCGGGCTCGCTGGGCTGAGGCTCCGGCTCCGTCGGCTTGGGCGAGGGCTTGTCAGTCGGCTTGGGCTGCGCCTGTGTCGAGGTCGGCTTGGGCTCGGCCGCCCCGCCGTCGCCCCTGGTGAGGAAGAAGATGACAACGCCGATGATGCCGATCAGCAGGATCGCGCCACCGATGATCAGCGGCAGCTTGGAGCCGCCACCGCCGCCGCCCTGAGGGCCTCCGCCGCCCTGCGTGAAGGCCTGCGTTTGGTCGTAGGACTGCTGAGAGCCCTGGTAGCCCTGGCCACCCTGGGGATAGCCGCCCTGCTGGTAGCCGCCCTGGCCGCCCTGTCCGTAGCCGCCCTGACCGCTCTGCGGGTAACCGCCCTGGCCGCCTTGGCCGTAGCCGCCCTGGGCGCCTTGGCCGCCCTGGGGGTATCCGCCGCCTTGGCCGTAGCCGCCCTGGCCGCCTTGGCCGCCCTGCGGGTATCCGCCGCCCTGGCCGTAGCCTCCCTGACCGCCTTGACCGCCCTGCGGGTATCCACCCTGGCCGCCGTTCCAACTCTGATTGCTCATATGCCCTCCTCGTGCGCCACAAGACTACGGTGCGGCCTGGTCAGTACCGTCACCGTTCCGCGCCCCGCGCACCCTCTTCCTTCACCGCTGGCCTAGAGTCGGGCCATGGCAATCACGATGGTCGCGCTGCTCGACGGAACCCTCATTGACCCGGCTCAGCCCATCGTCAGGGCGGACGACCAGGGCGTCGTCCGCGGTGACGGTGTCTTCGACGCCCTGCTGGCGGTCGACGGCGAGGCGCGCGACCTGGAGGCGCACCTTGACCGCCTGGGCGTCTCGGCAGGGCTTCTCCACCTACCCGCCCCCGACCGGGCAGGCTTCGGCCGCGCCGTCGACGCCGTCCTCGCGGCCTGGGATTGGGCCGCCTCGCCCGAGGCGGTGCTGCGGATGATCCACACCCGGGGGCCGAGGGCATCGAGGAGCCCAACGGGTGGGTGATGGCCGCCCCACTCGACGCCGCCTCGCGCAGGCAGCGCACTGAGGGGGTGCGGGTGCTGCTGCTCGACCGCGGCTTCGACGGCACCCAGATCGCCGACCTGCCGTGGCTGCTGCCAGGAGCCAAGTCGCTGTCCTACGGGATCAACATGGCCGCCAAACGCTACGCGGTCGCCAACGGGGCCGACGACGTCGTGTTCACCACCCCAGAGCGGGCGCTGCTCGAGGGCCCCACCTCCTCGGTGGTGCTCGACCTCGACGGCGAACTCGTCACCCCTCCGCTGGACGGCATCCTTCGCTCCATCACCATCGACGACCTGGCCACCGCCGCAGAGTCGGCGGGCCTCACCATGCGGTTCGCGCCGCTGCACGCCGACGACTTCGCCCGCTGCCGAGGCGCATGGCTGCTCTCCAGCGGACGCATCCTCGCCCGCATCACGCACGTCGACGGGGACCCGCTACCAACCTCGCCGCTGAACGCCGACCTGGTCACACTGCTGGACGTGCCCGGCGCATGAGCCTCGTCCCCTCCGACATCGCCTACGGCGACCTGCCGGGGGAGGCGCGCCGGCTGCTGGACAAGGTCGCGGCGCGCGCCCGAGGGCTGCTCGGCGCCCATCTGAGCGTCGAACGCGACGACGGCCGCGTCACGGCCCGGATCATGGAGGTCGAGGCCTACGGCGGCGGGTTCGACCCGGGCTCACACGCCTACCGCGGGCCTTCCGCCCGCAACGCGGCGATGTTCGGCCCGCCGCTGCACGCCTACGTCTACCGCCACATGGGGCTGCACACCTGCTTCAACGTGGTCGTCGCCGTCGACGGCACCCCCACCGGGGTGCTGATCCGTGCGGGAGAGATCGTCGAGGGCCTCGAGGCGGCGCGCGCCAGGCGCTCGGCAAAGGGGCGCACCCGCTCCGACAACGACCTGGCCGCGGGGCCCGCCCGGCTGACCGTCGCGCTCGGCATCACGCTCGCCGACGTCGGGGCACCTCTTGACGGCAGCACGGGGATCACCTTGACGCCGCGTCCCGGCCCTGAGCCGACGATCGCCTCCGGCCCCCGCATCGGGCTCGGAAAGGCGACCGACTTTCCGCTGCGGTTCTGGATCGAGGGGGATCCGAGCGTCTCGCGCTGAGCCGCGCTTCGTGACCTCTGGACCTCTGACGAGGTCTTTGGCACAGTGGTGTCACCGCCATCGCTTGTCAGGAGGTCACATGGACCTGAGTTCGGTTCCCCTGTGGCCCACCGCGCTGCTCGCCTGCGTGGTGCTCGCAGACGCCGCGATGTCGCTGCGGCCGCCCGGATTCATCCGCGACTGCCTCGACGGGGTCCGCTTTCCGCGCGACTGGTGGTGGCTGCTGATCTACGTGAAACTTCTCGCGGTCGCCGGTCTGGTCGCCGGCTTCTGGCTGCCCGGGATCGGAGTGGCCGCGAACGTGGGCGTCGTCGCCTACTTCGTCGCCGCCGTGATCGCGCACGTCCGGGCCCGGTTCTACGGCCGCGTCTTCTTCGTCAACTGTCTCGGCATGCTGGCGCTCGCCTTGGCGACCCTCGCGCTGACGCTGCTGCTGTGAGGCCCGGGGCGCTCAGCCCTGGAAGTCGAGGATCCGCTCGATGGCCTCCGCGATGGCCCCGGGACCCGCGGCGAAGCTGATCCGCACCGTCCGATGGCCGTTGGCCGCGTCAAAGTCGGTGCCGGGCGTGAGCGCGACGCCCGTGGCATCGAGCAGCGCCGCCGCGTACGCGCTCGAGTCGGCGTACCTGTCGAGTTGTGGGCCCAGATCCGCGTAGTAGTAGAAGGCGCCGTCCGCGGGCGCCGCGACGCCCCAGCCCAGCCTGTCGTGCGCTCCGAGCAGCAGCCTGCGGGCCTCGGCGAAGCCCTCCAGCGCCGCGTCGCACTCGGCGTAACTCGCCTGCGTGAACGCCTCGAGCGCGGCGTGCTGGGCGGGCGCGGGCGGGCAGAGCGCCAGGTTGCCCGCCAGTGCGTCGACGGCCTCGACCAGGCCGGGCGGCAGCACCAGCCATCCCAGCCGCCAGCCCGTCATGCCCCAGTACTTGCTGAACGACGACACCACCAGCGCGCCGTCGCCGAACTCGAGCGCCGAGACGCCACGGGAACCGGCATAGGTCACGCCGTGGTAGATCTCGTCGCTGACCAGCAGCACGTCGTGCTCCGCGCACCAGGCGGTGAGTGCGGCCAACTCGTCGCGCGTCACCATGGTGCCGGTCGGGTTGGCCGGGGAGGCGAGGATCAGGCCGCGGAGCGGGGAGCGGGCGTGTTCGGCGGCCACCTGTTCGACCGTCGGCTGGAACCGCACCTCGGGTCCGCAGTCGAGGTCGACGACCCGGCAGCCGAGCGAGGAGAGGATGTTGCGGTAGGCCGGGTACCCGGGCCGTGCGAGCGCCACGGCGTCGCCGTGGTCGAACGCGGCGAGGAAGGCCAGCAGGAAGCCCCCCGATGAGCCGGTCGTGATGGCGAACCGGCGGGGGTCGACGTCGAGGCCGTACCAGCGCCGGTAGTGGCCGGCCAGGGCCTCGCGCAGCGGCGCGATGCCAAGGGCCGGTGTGTAGCCGAACGGCGTCCCGGCCGCATGCAGTTCCGCGGCCGCACGGTTGACGTCGGAGGGAGCGCCGCCCGCCGGTTCGCCCGCGCACAGCGAGATCACGTCGCGACCCGACGCGCGCAGCCGGGCGACCCTGTCCAGCACCGTCATCACCTCGAACGGCGGAACCTCGGATCGCATGGACGGCATGGGCCGAGGCTACCGCGCGGTTGCCGGGCCCCGAGAGGCCGACCGTGAGGCGCGCCGAGCCCGCGGACCACCGGTCGATCCTGTCCGCCCCCGCCGCGGAGAGTGCCATCCGGGGCGGCGCCGATAGAGTGAGGCCATGCCACGCGTCGTTGTCAACGTCATGCCAAAGCCCGAGATCCTCGATCCGCAGGGAAAGGCCGTCACCGGGGCCCTTCAGCGGCTCGGTTTCCAGGGCCTCTCCGTGCGTCAGGGCAAGCGCTTCGAGGTCGAGGTCGACGGCGACGTCACGCCCGAGGTGCTCGCCCAGATCGAGCGGGCCGCCGAGACCCTGTTCGCCAACACGGTGATCGAGTCCTACGACGTGGTGACGAACTGATGCCGCGCATCGGCGTCGTCACGTTCCCAGGGTCGCTCGACGACCAGGACGCGCTGCGCGCCGTGCGGATCGCGGGCGCCGAGCCCGTGCCGCTGTGGCACGGCTCCGACTCGGTCGACGGCGTCGACGCGATCATCCTGCCCGGCGGCTTCTCCTACGGCGACTACCTGCGCTGCGGAGCCATCGCCCGCTTCAGCCCCGTGATGTCGACCGTCATCGACGCGGCGAACAAGGGCATGCCCGTGCTCGGCATCTGCAACGGCTTCCAGGTGCTGTGCGAGGCTCACCTGCTCGAGGGCGCCATGATCCGCAACGCCGGGCAGCAGTTCGTCTGCCGCGACGAGCGACTCCGGGTCGAGACCGTCGACACCATCTGGACGTGCGCCTTCGAGAAGGGCGACGAGATCACCATCACGCTGAAGAACGGTGAGGGCAACTACCAGGCCTCACCCGAGACGCTGAAGCGCCTCGAGGACAACGACCAGATCGTGTTCCGCTACCTCGACAACCCCAACGGCTCCGCCAACGACATCGCGGGCATCACCAACGAGCGCGGCAACGTCGTCGGCCTGATGCCGCACCCGGAGCACAACGTCGAGGAGTTGACCTCCCCGACCGTTGACGGGCTGAGGTTCTTCCAGTCGGTCCTGCAGTTCCTGTCCTCGCGCGTCTGAGGCGCCGACGCCGGGTTCGGCACCACACCTCGGGGGTGGTTGGATGGTCAACATGTCAGCCAACCTCACCCAGTTCGAGACCGCCGACCGCGCAGGGGCGGTCACCCTCCACTCGTACCGCGTCGACGTCGACGTGCGCGACGCCGTCTCCCCGGAGGTGCCCGGCTATCCGGTCGCGACGACCATCGAGCTGACCGCAACCGGCGACACCTGGCTCGACTTCATCGGTGCGGCCGTCACGGCTGTCACCGTCGACGGCGAGGCCCGCGAGGTCGACTACGACGGCGCCCGGATCCGGTTGACGGGGCTCCCCGAGGCGCGCTGCACAGTCCGCGTCGAGGCGACGGCGCTGTATTCGCGCACCGGCGAGGGCCTGCACCGCTTCGTCGACCCGGCAGACGGGCAGACGTACCTGTACACCCAGTACGAGCCCGCCGACGCGCGGCGCGTCTTCCCCAACTTCGAGCAGCCCGACCTGCGAGCCCCGTTCACCTTCTCGTTGACCGGCCCCGACGGCTGGTGGTTCGGATCGAACCAGCCGAAGGCGTCCCGGGAGGTCGTCGCCGACGGCGTCGTCCGGGTCCAGTTCGAGCCGACCGAGGTGCTCTCCACCTACATCACGTGCCTCTGTGCTGGGCCGTACCACCGCGTCACCGACCGGTGGGAGGGCATGGAACTCGGCCTGCTCTGCCGCGAGAGCCTCGCCCGCTACCTCGACGCCGAGGAACTGTTCCGCCTGACCCGCGAGGCGCTCACCTGGTTCACCGAGAACTTCGGCCCGTACCCGTGGGGCGCCAAGTACGACCAGATCTTCGTCCCCGAATACAACCTCGGAGCGATGGAGAACCCGGGACTTGTCACCTTCACCGAGGCCTACCTGTTCCGCTCGCCTGCCACGCCCTATCAACTGCAGGCCCGCGCCAACACCCTGGTGCATGAGATGAGCCACATGTGGTTCGGCGACCTCGTCACCTGCCGCTGGTGGGGGGACCTGTGGCTGAAGGAGTCCTTCGCCGAGTTCATGGGCAGCCACGTCTCCGTCGAGGCCAACGGGTTCGCCGACGGCTGGGTCAACTTTGCCACCGGCCGCAAGGTCGGCGCCTACCAGGCCGACTCGATGCCGACCACGCACCCGATCGTCGCCCGGATCGACGACCTGGAGGCCGCCAAGACGAACTTCGACCGGATCACCTACTCGAAGGGCTCCGCGGCCCTGACCCAACTGGTCCACTACGTCGGCCTCGACGCGTTCCTCGCGGGCGCCCGCCGCTACTTCGCGGAGCACGCCTTCTCCGCTGCCACGCTGCAGGACTTCGTCGCGGCCCTCGACGCCGAGACCGACGCCGACCTCAGTGGCTGGATCGCGGCGTGGCTGGAGAGCGCGGGCCACGACACGCTCCGCCCCGTCACCGTCCTTGACGACGAGGGTCGCGTCGCGGGCCTCACCATCGAGCGGATCGGCCCGGACTCGGCCCGCCGCCCGCACGCCACCACCGTCGGCCTCTACGAACTGCGCGACGGCAGGCTCGAACTCGCCGAGCGGCAGGCGGTCACGCTGCACGACGACGCGACCCGCGTCGACTTCGCCCGGGGAGACCTCGCGCCAGACCTGGTGCTCGTCAACGACCAGGACCACACCTTCGCGGCGGTCGCGCTCGACGAACGCGGCCGCGAGGTGCTGCTCGGTCACATCGGCGACCTCGAACCGCTTGCGCGCGCCGTCGCCTGGACGGCCCTCTGGACCGAGTTGCGGGCGGGCGCCATCACCGCCCGCCAGTTCGTCGCCGCGGTGCTCGCCGCCCGTGAGAAGCAGAGCGGGCTCCTGACCGCCGTGCTCGGGTGGTCCATGACGGCCGTGTCCTGCTACGCGGCCGAGCCGGACGCCACCCCCTCGCCGCATTCTGGCGTGACGGGGCCCGCGCGGCGCTGCTGGGGGCCGAGCCCGGCTCGGCGGAGCAACTGCTGTGGGCGAAGGCCTACCTGCGGGCCGCGTCCCTGGCGCCCGAGGATGTCCGTTGGCTGCTCGCCGACGGCGCCGTGCCCGGCCTCGAGGCATCGGTCGACCTCACGTGGCTGGCGTGGGAGTCCCTCGCGACGCAGGGCTCCGTCACGGACGCCGAACTGGACGCGGTGCTCGCCACCGACGACACCGCCGCGGGACGGGTGTCACGGCTGCGCTGCTGGGCGTCGCAGCCCGACCCGCTCGTCAAGGCCGAGGCGTGGCGACGGGCACACGTCGTGGGCGGAGAGACCAACGAGCAGGTCGACGCGCTGATGGCGGGGTACAACGCGCTGGGCCAGGGCAGGCTGCGCGCGCCGTTCGTCGGGCCGTACTTCGAGATGCTGCTTCCCGTGTGGCAGGAGCACCCCATCGAGATCGCGATGCGCCTGGTGCGGGCAGGGTTCCCGGACCGTGGCCACGTGGACGCCGCGGACTGGCTCGCGGCGAACCCGACGGCCCCACGCACGCTGCGCAGGCTCGTGATCGAGGGGGCCTACGAGGCCGAGGTCGCCGCGGACGCCCGCAAGGCGGCCAAGCCGCGCCCAGGGCTGCCGAACCTCGGCGACTGAGGGCTCAGCCCCGCGCGAACAGTTCGGCCTGCGCGTCCAGCCAAGCAGGCAGCGTCGGGGCGTCGTCGACGGTGTAGACGGAGTACTCCGGGCAGCCGTCGAGGACCGTGACGTCGTCCCTGGCGTGATCCGGCAGGAAGGCGAGCAGGGTGTCGTCGCGGCGGTGCGTCACGAGCAGGTTGCCGTTGGCCTCGAGCGCGACGGGTGCGTAGTCGGCGGGGTCGAACGGGATCTCGAGATCCTCGTCCTCCCATGCCCACGCGTAGGCGCTCACCGATTCCCCGAAGTCCGCGCCGCGGGCGTCGGCGTCGAGCACCCAGCGCTGGTTCTCCCACCACTCGTCGTCGGTTCCGTAGGCGGCGACGATGCCCCCGAACAGGCGGGCGACCTGCCGCTGCGTGGGGGAGGCCGACTCGTCCACGGCGCCGCTGGGCGGCGTGACGACCCACCCCGTCTCGCCGTCACCCCAGGTGATGAGTTCGTAGTCGATGCCGTCGGAGGTGAAGGGCTGGACCTGCGCGGAGGCAAGCAGAGCCGTGAAGGTCCCGGCCCCGTCCACGCCGCCACGGTCCCACGCGTGGGTCTCGGCGGGTTGGGTCTCGGGGGCGACGGGGAAGGAGTCGCTGCTGAGGAATGCGTCCCAGGTTGTCATGCGTCGATGCTAGTCGGACGCCGGTTCACTGGCTCTGCAGCAGTTCGAAGACGCCGTCGAGGGTCTCGTTCGGGCGGAACGGGAACTGCTCGACGACGGCGGGCGTCGAGATGCCGGTCAGCACAAGCACGGTGTGCAGGCCCGCCTCGATGCCCGCGACGATGTCGGTGTCCATCCGGTCACCGATCATGCCGGTGGTCTCGGAGTGCGCCTTGATCTTGTTGAGCGCGGAGCGGAACATCATCGGGTTCGGTTTGCCGACCACGTACGGCTCCTTGCCGGTCGCCTTGGTGATCAGCGCCGCGATCGCACCGGTGGCAGGCACGATGCCGTCGAGCGCCGGGCCGGTCGCGTCGGGGTTGGTGACGATGAAGCGCGAGCCTGCGTCGATCAACCGGATGACGGTGGTGATGGACTCGAAGGAGTAGGTGCGGGTCTCACCGACGACCACGAAGTCGGGGTGCCGATCGGTCATGATCATCCCCTTCTCGTGCAGGGCGGTGATCAGGCCGGCCTCGCCGACCACGTAGCAGGAGCCGCCCGGCTTCTGCTCGGCCAGGAACTGCGCCGTCGCCATCGCGGAGGTCCAGATCCGATCCTCAGGCACGTCGAGGCCCGCGTCGCGCAGTCGCGCCGACAGGTCGCGAGGCGTGTAACTGGAGTTGTTGGTCAGCACCAGGAACGGCGTGTCGTTGCGGCGCCACTGCTCGATCAGTTCGGGCGCCCCAGGCAGCGCGCGCGAGTCGTGGACGAGCACCCCGTCCATGTCGGTGAGCCAGCAGGTGATGTCAGAGCGGGTGCGCATGGCCATCACCGTAGGGCATCCCCCGCGGCGGGTGGGACGGGGCCGATGATCGGATGAGCCCTCCTCGCGCCGAACCCGATAGATTGGGCCCGTGGCAGACACCGTTGAGCACGCGATCCAGACCCCTGAGCTCGAGCAGCCCTACGCGGCGCTCGGCGTCAAGGACGACGAGTACACCCGGATCCGCGAGATCCTCGGCCGCCGCCCCACCTCGGCCGAGCTGGCCATGTACTCCGTGATGTGGTCGGAGCACTGCTCCTACAAGTCCTCCAAGGTGCACCTGAAGAAGTTCGGCGCGCTGTCCCAGGAGACGCCCCGCGGGCCGCTGCTTGCTGGCATCGGCGAGAACGCGGGCGTCGTCGACATCGGCCAGGGCTACGCCGTCACGTTCAAGGCGGAGTCGCACAACCACCCCTCCTATGTCGAGCCTTACCAGGGCGCTGCGACCGGCGTCGGCGGCATCGTCCGCGACATCCTCGCGATGGGCGCCCGCCCGATCGGCGTGATGGACTCGCTGCGCTTCGGCCCGCTCGACGAGCCCGACACGCTGCGGGTGTTGCCTGGCGTCGTCGCGGGCGTCGGCGGCTACGGCAACTGCCTCGGGCTGCCCAACATCGGCGGCGAGGTCCAGTTCGACCCCTCCTACCTCGGTAACCCGCTGGTCAACGCGCTGTGCGTCGGCGTGCTGCGCCACGAGGACCTGCACCTCGCCCACGCCACCGGCGTCGGCAACCAGGTGATCCTGTTCGGCGCCGCGACCGGCGGCGACGGCATCGGCGGCGCGTCGATCCTCGCGTCCGAGACCTTCGACGAGACCGGCCCCGCGAAGCGGCCGAGCGTGCAGGTCGGCGACCCGTTCATGGAGAAGCTTCTGATCGAGTGCACGCTTGAGCTGTTCCAGGCGGGCATCGTCAACGGCATCCAGGACTTCGGCGCCGCCGGCATCTCGTGCGCCACCTCCGAGCTTGCGTCGGCCGGCGACGGCGGCATGTTCGTCGACCTCGACCTCGTCCCGCTGCGCGACCCGAATCTCGCGCCGGAGGAGATCCTGATGAGCGAGTCTCAGGAGCGCATGATGGCGGTCGTCGAGCCCGCCAATGTCGAGCGCTTCATGGAGATCTGCGCCAAGTGGGACGTGCTCGCAACGGTCGTCGGCGAGGTCATCGAGGGCGACCGGCTGATCATCCAGTGGCACGGCGAGACCATCGTCGACGTCGACCCCAGGACGGTCGCGCACGAGGGCCCCGTCTACGAGCGCCCGTACCACCGCCCCGAGTGGCTGGACGCCGTCAACGCCGACCCCGCGGAGGCGCTGCCCCGCGACAACTCCGCAGAGGGGTCCGTGCCGCGGTGCTCGGCGTGCTCGCGCATCCCAACGTCGCGGACAAGACGTGGGTCACGCAGCAGTACGACCGCTATGTGCGGGGCAACTCCGTGCTCGCGCAACCCGAGAACTCCGGGATGCTGCGCATCGACGAGGAGACCGGGCTCGGCATCGCCCTTTCGCTTGACGCCAACTCTCGATTCTCCTACCTGAACCCGTACCTCGGGGCGCAGTTGTCGCTGGCCGAGGCATACCGCAACGTCGCCGTGACCGGCGCGGAGCCCGTCGCCATCACCGACTGCCTCAACTTCGGTTCCCCCGAGGACCCCGAGGTGATGTGGCAGTTCTCCGAGGCCGTGATCGGCCTGGTCGACGGCTGCCGCGAACTCGGCGTCCCCGTCACGGGCGGCAACGTCAGCCTGTACAACCAGACGGCGTCCACGCCGATCCTGCCGACGCCCACCATCGGCGTGCTTGGCGTGATCGACGACGTCGCCACCCGGATCCGCAGCGGCTTCCAGCACCCGGGCGACGCGATCTACCTGCTCGGCGAGACCCGCGAGGAACTGTCGGGGTCCATCTGGGAGGCCGTCACTGCGCCCGGACATCTTGGCGGCGTGCCCCCGAAGGTCGACCTGGCCGCGGAGAAGGCGCTCGCCTCGGTGATGGGGGAGTGCGCAAAGCGCGGCCTGCTCACCTCCGCCCACGACGTCAGCGAGGGCGGCGTCGCGGCGACGCTTGCCGAGTCGGCCTTCCGCAACGGGGTCGGCTTCGCGGTCACGCTGGAGGGTGAGCCGACCGTCGCTCTGTTCTCCGAGTCTGCGGCGCGCGCCGTCGTGTCGCTGCCCGGCTCGTCTGTCGCGGAGTTCGAGGCGCTCTGCGCCGAGCGCGGCGTCCCTGCGCAGCGGATCGGCGAGGTGACGGGCGAGTCGGAACTGGAGTTCGTCGGCCTGATCTCGCTGTCGCTGGATGAGACGAGGGACGTGTGGCTCGCGCCGATCCCCTCGGCCCTGAACGCAGGCTGAGCAGCGCTGGTTGAGCCATGAGGCGGCGCGGAGCGGCGCCTCATCGGTCGAAACCCTTGGCGTCCGGTGCTGGGACCTGCTGGTTGAGCCAGCCCCGGCGACGGAGTCGCCCGCTGCTGTGTCGAAACCCCTGGCGTCCGGTGCTGTGTCTGGGGCCCCCTGTCGGGCGCGGGTGGTTTCGACCGATGAAGTCCGCTGACGCGTCCTTCATGGCTCAACCAGCGCAACTAGGATGGCTGTCATGTCGAGTCGAAGGTGTCTCATCGTCCGCGGCGGCTGGGAGGGGCACGACCCCGTCCGGACCACCGATTCCATCCTGACCTACCTCGAGGCGTCCGGCTTCGACGTGAACGTCGAGTCGTCCACCGAGGCGTACCTCGGCGACCTGGACTCTGTCGACCTCATCGTGCAGTGCGTCACCATGTCCACGATCGCCGACGCTGAGGTCGCGGCGCTGCGGGCCGCAGTGGAGCGCGGCACCGGCCTGGTCGGCTGGCACGGCGGAATCGCCGACTCGTTCCGCAACTCGGCCGACTACAACCAACTCATCGGCGGCCTCTTCGCCGCGCACCCAGGCAAGCCGGAGGAGCACCGGGTGGGGGACGAGACCGACAACTTCATCCGCCACACCATCGAACTCACCGACCTGGGCCGCGAGCACCCGATCACGGCAGGCCTCGACGACTTCGACCTCGAGACCGAGCAGTACTGGGTCCTCAGCGACGACCTCAACGACGTGCTCGCCACCACGACGCTTGCCGCCCGCCCGGGCGACCCGTGGAGCAGGCCGGTGACCTGCCCCGCGGTGTGGACCAGGTCGTGGGGCAAGGGGCGGATCGTCGTCGCAACGCCAGGGCACCGCCTCGAGGACGTCGAGGACCCGAACGTGCGCCAGATCATCGAGAGGGGCATCGCGTGGGCGAGCCGCTGAGGGTCGGCATCGTCGGCCTCGGCAACATCCTCGGCCAGTACCTCGACACGTTCGCCGCGCTGCCCGACGTGACGGTCGCCGCGGTCGCGGACCTCGACGCCGAGCGGGCCGCCGACGTCGCGGCCGACCTGAGCCGGACGCAGGGGGAGGCGGCCAGGGCGGTGACGCTCGAGGACCTGCTGAGCGCCGACGACGTCGACGTCGTGCTGAACCTGACCACCCCCGCCGCGCACGCCCGGGTCGCGCTGGCAGCCATCGCGGCGGGCAAGCCCGTCTACGGCGAGAAGCCCCTCGCCGCGACCATGGCGGAGGCGGCCGAGGTGATGCGTGCCGCCGAGGCGCGCGGCGTCGACGTGCTCTGCGCGCCGGACACGGTGCTCGGCGTCGGCATCCAGACCGCCAGGAGGGCCGTCGACGACGGCCTCATCGGTGAGCCGGTCGCGGCGACCGCCACCATGGTCACGCCCGGCCATGAGGCCTGGCACCCGAACCCGGACTTCTACTACCTGCCCGGAGGCGGCCCGCTGATGGACATGGGCCCCTACTACGTCACGGCCCTGGTGCACCTGCTCGGCCCCGTCGTCTCGGTCGTCGGCGTCGGGTCCCGTAGCCGCGCGGCGCGCACCGTCGCGTCCGGCCCGCGGGCCGGGGAGTCGTTCCCCGTCGAGGTCGACACGCACGTCACCGGCGTGCTGAGCCACGCCTCGGGCGCCGTCGCGACACTGGTGATGAGCTTCGACGCCGTCGCCACCGCCTCGTCGCACCTGGAGGTCCACGGCACCGCGGGCAGCCTCGCGGTGCCCGATCCCAACCAGTTCGACGGTGAGGTCCGGCTGGCGCCGCTCGGCGGTGACGGCTTCGCGGCGATCCCCCCGTCGGCGGGCTACGTCGAGGCGGGGCGCGGCATCGGCCTGTTCGACTGGGCCGAGAACCGGCCCAGCGCCCCGCGCGTCTCGGGCGAGGTCGGGCTGCACGTGCTGGAGATCATGGAGTCGCTGCTGAAGAGCGACGGTCGCACCATCGCGCTCGGCAGCACCGCTGCGCGGCCCGACCCGGTGCCCCTCACGATGTGTCGCTGACCCAGCACTGACGGTCGGCTCAGGCCGCGAGGAGGTCGTCGAGTTCCGCCGCGAACTCCCAGGCGGCCTCCACGTCCTCCATGGTCGCGCCGGGTCGCTTCTCGGAGCCGTACTCGGTCGCGTTGCGCACCAGTCGCAGCCACTCGAAGCCCGCCGGGTCGAAGCCCTTCAGGAGTTTCTGGGCGGCCTGCGCCGTCGCGGCGTGCGACCCGGCGCTCTTGGCGCGGAGGCCGTGCTCCAGCAGCAACGCCGTCAACTGCTTGCGGATCGCGTCGTAGGCGAGCGAGAACGCCCCGGCCACATCCGTGTGGCCGATCATCCGGGAACTGGCCAGGTGTGCCCGCGCCTGGTCGCGCAGCACCTGGGCCTGCGCCGGATCGGCCGCCACCGTCTCGATGCGGCGTTCCTTGATGAGGTCGGCCAGGTCGTCTCGTACCGCCATGGCCCGAGACTACGGGACCGCGAGCGCCACGAGGGGAGACTTCTTGACGGTGCGGGTGAAGCCCTGCGTCGGCTCGACCCACTCGGATGGGGAGAGGACCGTGAGGTTCACGTCGCGCCGCAGCGCGGCGGTCGCCTCCGCCTGGAGCCTCGCCGCGGTGCGCCTGGACACGGCGCCGATCAGCAGCACGTCCACGTCCTCGGGGAATGGCCCCGGCTCCCCGAGCCTGCGCGCGGCCCAGGACCCGTAGACGAACGCCTCATCGAGACCCTTGGTCCCGCGCAGCAGCCCCGGCAGCACCGCGGTCGGGCCGTAGCTGAGCGTGAGCAGTTCCGTCAGGGCGGGAGCAAGCGGATGCTCTGGATCCGCGGCGACGAGGCGGGCCCTGCCGATCCGCCGCTCGCGCAGCAGGCCGGCCTCGGAGAGCCGCCCCACCTCGGTGTGCACGGTGGTCAGCCCGGCGCCGAGCCGGGTCGCCAGGTCGGTGAGCGTGGACTCCTGCCCTGGATGCAGAAAGAGTTCCGCCAGCAACTCGCCCTGCAGGTCGGAGCGCAGCAGCGGCGCGAGCAACGGCGGACGGATCTTCACATAGACAGAATACAACTTCTGCTTATCCGAAGATAGGAGCGGTGGTCGAGGCTTCCGAGGGCCCTGGGGGTCAGGCGGTCACGAGCATCACGATCAGTGCAGCCGCGATGACCGCGTAGCCGACGAACGACCACACGAAGGCGCGCGGCCGGGCCGACAGTGGGAACGCCCATGGCAGCGCGATCGCGGTCAGCAGGCCGAAGATCAGGCAGGCGAAGGTCCCGAAGATCAGCACATAGCCGTGCGGGTCGGGACCGAAGTGGAGCCGACTCACGAAGACGCTGACGAGCACCCACAGGAACGGCACCCCGACGACCACGGCGAGCACCACGCCGACGATGCGCGAGGCAGGCCATCTGGTGGTTGACAACGGTTCATCCATGCCCAAGCGTGACACACGCGAGGATCGTCCGCTCCGCGCGCAGTCGCGGCCGCGTCAGCCCTCGCCGGGAACAGCCAGCCCCCACCCTCGGAGCAGATCGTCGATCGCGTCGAGCTCGCCCCGCTCATGCCAGGCGAGGCGGCGCAGCACCTTGGTTGCGGTCCATACCTCGCCCCCGGACTCGCGGTGCGCCCGCGGGTCGAGGCGTGCGAGTGCCAGCAGCACGTGAGCCAGCGACGCCTCCAACTCGGCTGCGAGCGTCGCCTGCCTCTCGCGGCCGGGCAGGCCGAGGGCCGGCAGGTAGTAGCGCGACTCAGCATCGGTGATGTGCCACAGCGTCTGGGAAATGGTGCGCCACCGGGCCCAGTCGGGCAGTTCCCGGCGCGGATCGTCGCGCTCCAGCACCTCCGTCGGCAGCGACCCGAGGATCCGAAGTGCACGGAGGCGCTGCCGGGCGAGGATCGCCGCCGTGGCGGCGGCCTCGGTGGCCGAGGCAGGCCGACGATCGCGATCGAAGGCCCCCTCATCCCCGACGATCGTCTCGACGACCTTGGCCGCACCGTGGGTCGACTCCCAGGCGGCCACCGCGTCGTCCGCGGTGCGGGCCTGGACGCAGACACCCCAGAGGTCGAGGTCGAAACACCAGACGGCTGCCCCATCCGACGCCGCCATCCTGACCCCGGACTCCACGTAGATCTGTCGCATCCCACCACCATGCCATCCGCGCCGACGGCGCCGCCACTGGCGCGGCTTCGCGGACCCGTCAGCACTTGCAGTTGGCGCCCTCGGCGGTGGTTCCCACCCCACGGGTCGACCCTTCCGGCGTGTCGGCGCCGGCGAATATCGCCGCTGGTCACAGCCGAGACAACGCTGTTTGCGCTCAGCTGAGCGGGAAGAAATGGTCTGGCCAGAAGCCGTGGAGCAAACCCCTTGCTTGAGACCTCTCAAAGTGTGAGAATTGCGCCTTCGAGCGGTTCACGCGACAGCTGGGGGGCTGTCGTTGTGCGCTCTAGGGGGACGTTGCCATGGTCGCAGCGGAATTGGAGTTTCCCGTCGCACAGACGCGGCTGGGTGACTCCCTAGCAAGATTCGTGCAGGGAAATCAACGGCGGCAGCATGCCCTGCTCGCCATCGCGGACGGGATCGTCATCGTCTCCGTCGCGACCGTCGCGTTCACACTGCGCTTCGGATGGGGCCAGCGAGGCGAACTGCCATGGTGGCTGTTTGCCTTCCTGCCCTTGGCTTGGCTGCTGGTGCTGGTGGCCTTCGGCGCGTACTCGCTGCATCACCTGCGCTCCGGCATGGAGGAGTACCAGCGCGTCGCCACCGCGTCGCTGACGCTGGCGGGCTGCATCGGCATCGGGTGCTACCTGTTCAACCAGGACCTGTCGCGCGCCTTCTTCGTGCTCACCTTCCTCGGCGGGGCCTCGCTCCTGCTCCTGCTGCGCCACGGCAGGCGAAGGCTGTTCAACAGGCTCCGCGTCCGCGGCGTGCTCAACTCGCCCGTCGTCGTGGTGGGGACCCCGAGCCACATCGACTCGATCTCGAGGGTGCTGCGCAGGGAGAAGTGGCTCGGCTACGACATCGTGGGGGCGCTCACCACGAGCGATATCCCGGAGACGCCGGGCGGGCTTCCCGTCCTCGGCCAGGTCGAGGACGTGACGGAACTGGTGCGGCGCCTCCCGCTGAGGGCGGTGATCTTCGCAGAGGGTTCCTTTCAGGACGGTCAGCAGTTCAAGCGCGTGGCGTGGGAGATGGAGAAGCTCTCCACGGAGATGATCGTGGTGCCCGCGGTGACCGACATCTCGGCAGGCAGGTTGGCGACCCGACCGGTCGGCGGGCTGCCGCTGGTGCACGTGGAGCGGCCACATGCCCTCGAGGCGTCCCGGTGGGGGAAGCGGGCCTTCGACATCGTCGGCTCGTCACTGCTGCTGTTGGCCTCTGCCCCGATCGTCGCGGCCGCGGCGCTTGCCATCAAGCTTGAGGACGGGGGGCCGGTGTTCTTCCGGCAGACCCGGGTCGGCCGGATGGGCCAGGAGTTCGAGTGCTTCAAGATGCGGTCGATGGTCACCGACGCCGAGGCGAGGAAGGCGGCGCTCGAGTCGGCCAACGAGGGAGCAGGGGTGCTGTTCAAGATGGCCAAGGATCCCCGCATCACGAAGGTCGGGGCGTTCATCCGCCGCTTCTCGGTGGACGAACTGCCGCAGTTCCTCAACGTGCTGCGCGGCGACATGAGCCTGGTCGGGCCGCGCCCCGCGCTGCCCCGGGAGGTGGCGCTGTACGACCGCGACACCGTCCGACGGCTTGACGTGAGGCCAGGCCTCACCGGCTTGTGGCAGGTGTCCGGCCGCTCCGACCTGCCATGGGATGAGACGGTGCGCCTCGACGTCTACTACGTCGACAACTGGTCGATGCTGCAGGACATCGTCATCATCGCGAGGACGGCGAGCGCGGTGCTCAGCTCTCGAGGGGCGTACTGAAACGGGGGCGCATGGCTGTCGGTAGGCTGGCTTCATGAGCCTCACCGATGCCGTCAACCATGCGATGCCCTCCGTCCTGAGTGACCTGAAGCGCCTCATCACCATCCCGTCGATCTCGTCCCAGCCGGAGCATGACGACGATGTCCTCGCCGCCGCGGACATGGTCGCCGAACTGCTCCGCGGGGCCGGCTGCCCAGACGTTCGGTTCCTCGAGGTCGCGGGAGGCAAGCCCGCCGTGCTCGGTCACTACCCCGCGCCAGAGGGGCAGCCGACCGTCCTGCTGTACGCGCACTACGACGTGCAGCCCACCGGCGACGTCGAGCAGTGGACCTCGCCTGCCTTCTCGCCGGATGAGCGCGAGGGCCGCCTCTACGCCCGCGGCTCGGCCGACGACAAGGGCGGCATCGCGGTGCACCTCGGGGTGCTGCGCTCGTTCCTCGGAGCGCCGCCCGTCGGCGTCAAGATCTTCATCGAGGGTGAGGAGGAGATCGGCTCACCCACCATCCCGGCGCTGCTCGAGCGCTTCGGCGACGAGCTGAAGGCCGACGTCTTCGTCATCGCGGACGCCGTCAACTGGAAGGTCGGCGAGCCAGCCCTCACGTCGACTCTCCGCGGCGTGGTCGACGCGGTCGTGACGGTCTCAACGCTCGAGACGGGCCTCCACTCCGGCCAGTTCGGCGGTGTGGTCCCCGACGCGTTGACCAGCCTGTGTCGGCTGCTGGCGACCCTGCACGACGAGCGCGGCAACGTGGCGATCGAGGGCCTGCTGACCGCTCCGGACCCGGAGGTCGAGTACGACGAGGATCGGCTCCGTCAGGAGACCGGCATCCTGGACGGCGTCGAATGGATCGGCGACGGCATGGCGTCGGCGCGGATGTGGACCAAGCCCTCCGCCTCGGTGCTCGCCATCGACGCCACGCCGGTCAAGGACGCCTCCAACACGCTGATCCCGAGCGCAAGGGCAAAGGTCAGCGTGCGGATCGCCCCCGGGGACGACGCCAAGCGGGCCACCGCGGCGTTGCGCGATCACCTGGTGAACAACGCCCCCTGGGGGGCGAAGGTGACGGTCGAGCCCGGCCAGGGCGGCTCCGGTACCACCATCGACCTCAGCAGCGACAAGGCACAGGCGGCGTTGTCGTCGTTCAAGGAGGCGTTCGGGGTGGACGCGGTCCAGATCGGCACCGGCGGCTCCATCCCGATCGTGGCCGAGTTCGCGGAACTCAACCCCGACGCCGTCTTCCTGCTGACCGCGGTCGTCGACCCGACCTCCCGGATGCACGGCATCGACGAGTCCCTCGACCTCGCCGACCTGCACAAGGCGACCCTCGCGGAGGCGTTGCTGCTGCAGAACCTGGCCCGGTGAGTCAGGCCCGCGCGGACGAGGCGGCACGCAGCGTCCTGGAGGCCTTCCTCCAGCGCCCCATGAGCGTGCCCTACCTGCGGCTCGGTGCGGTGCAACGCCCCAAGGCGCCGCTGCGGCGCTGGGACTACTGGTGGCAGGCCCACCTGCTCGACTGCCTCGTCGACGCGCGGCTGCGTGGCTCGCGACTGGTCGACCAGGGCCTGATCAACCGCCAGTTGACCGGCATCTGGGTGCGCAACGGGTTCAGATACCGCAACCACTACTTCGACGACATGGCCTGGCTCTCGCTCGCGGCGCAGCGCGCAGGCTCGCGCCGGGTCCGGCTCCGGAAGCGGCTCGAGTCGGCGCTCACCCCCGACTTCGGCGGTGGATCGTTCTGGCGCACCGACCGCGAGTACAAGGCGACGGCGGCCACCGGGCCGATCTCGCTCTTCCTGGCGCGCGCGGGGCAGCGGCGTCAGGCGGCCGACCTGTTGCGCTGGCTGCGCCTGGTACTCGCCGACGAGTCGGGCCTGTTCCGAGACGGCATTCGGCTCAGCAACGGGGTCCCCGAGGTGACCAGGTGGGTGTTCACCTACAACCAGGGCCCGGCGCTCGGCACCATGCTCGAACTGGGTGACGACGCCAACCTTGCCGCCGCGGCCAGACACATCGCGGCGGTGGGCGAGCACCTGGTGAGGCCGGCCAGCCGGGTGCTGATCACGCACCAGTCCGGCGACGGCGGCCTGTTCACTGGCATCCTGACCCGCTACCTTGCGCTCGCCGCCAACGACAGCCGACTGCCGGATGGCACCCGCGCGCTGGCCGGGGATCTGGTGGCGGCGACCGCGGAGAACCTGTGGCGGGGCCGGGAGCATCGCGGGTTCCGCGGCCGGGTGGTGACGGTGTTCCCGCAGGACACCTCGCTGAAGCCGCCGGTCCACACCGACGTCGTGGAACTCTCCACGCAGTTGCAGGCATGGATGGCGCTGGAGGCCGCCGCGACCCTCCGCTGATGCGTCGGTGCTCAGCCGGGCACCTCGTCCCACCAGAGCGACCCCGACGAAGGCCGGGCCAGCACCGCGGGAAGCCAAGGCAGGATGTCGACGGGCGGCGCGTCCGGGGCGAACCAGCCCACCTCGGAGGTGCCCTCCAGTGGCGTCGGGTCGCCCGCCCAGCGGTCTGCGACAAGCAGGATGTTGAACCCGGACGCCCCGGCGACGCTCCAGCGCTGCACGCCGTGCACCGTCAGGTCCTCGGGTGCGATCTGCACGCCAACCTCCTCTGCGGCCTCTCGCGCGCCCGCCTGCGCGACCGACTCGCGTGGCTCGACGTGTCCGCCGGGCAGGTTCCAGAGCCCGTCCGCCAGGGCGGTGCCGGCGCGGCGCCCCAGCAGTACCCGGCCGTCGCCGTCGCGCACCATCACCCAGGCGAGCAGTTCGATCTCCATGCTCTACACCTATCAGAGCCGCCGCCGGTGCCCGGGTAGGCCTGCGCGGCGACCCCCAATCGGTACGGTGGCACCCATGGTGCGAATCGAGAGGGATTCCCTCGGAGAGCTCGAAATCCCCGACGACGTGTACTGGGGCATCAACACGGCGAGGGCCATCGAGAACTTCCGGATCAGCAGGCGAAAGATCAACGTGTACCCCGACCTGCTGGTCGCCTACGCGCAGGTCAAGCAGGCGGCCGCGCGCGCCAACAGCGAGATCGGCGTCCTCGACGCGGAGCGGGCCGACCTGATCGACCGCGCGGCGCAGGACATCATCGACGGCAGGTTGCGCGACCAGTTCGTGGTGGGCGTCATCCAGGGCGGCGCGGGGACCTCCACCAACATGAACGTCAACGAGGTGATCGCGAACCGCGGCCTGGAGCTCGCGGGCCGACCCTTCGGCGACTACCAGTACCTCTCGCCCAACGACCACGTGAACCGGTCGCAGTCGACGAACGACACCTACCCGAGCGCCGTCAAGCTGAGCCTCGTCTACTCGATGACCCGGCTCATCGTCGAGTTGCGGCTGCTGCGCAACTCCTTCGCCGCGAAGGGCCGCGAGTTCCGCGAGGTGCTCAAGGTGGGCCGCACCCAGTTGCAGGACGCCGTGCCCATGACCCTCGGCCAGGAGTTCTGGGGCTTCTCCACCACCATCGGCGAAGACCTCGACCGGCTCGAGGACGTCCGCCAACTGCTCTGGACGCTGAACCTGGGTGCGACCGCGATCGGCACCGGCATCACTGCTCCGCCCGACTACGCGCCTGCGGTGCTGCGGCACCTGCGCGAGATCACCGGCCTGGAGCAGCTCGCCAACGCCAAGGACCTGATCGAGGCCACTAGCGACACCGGCGTGTTCCTGTCGTTGTCCTCGGTGCTGAAGCGCTCCGCGATGCGGCTGTCGAAGATCGCCAACGATCTCAGGCTGCTCAGCTCCGGCCCGCAGGTCGGGCTGGACGAGATCAACCTGCCGGCAAAGCAGGCCGGCTCCTCGATCATGCCCGGCAAGGTCAACCCCGTCATCCCCGAGGCCGTCAACCAGGTCGCCTTCATCATCGCGGGCGCCGACGTCACCGTCTCGATGGCCTCCGAGGCGGGCCAGCTCCAGCTCAACGCGTTCGAGCCGGTGATGGCGCACGTGCTGCTGCAGAACGCCACCTGGCTGCGGCGGGCGGTGCGCACGCTGCGGATCAACTGCATCGACGGGATCACGGCCAACGAGGAAAGGCTGCGCGCGAACGTCGACGCCTCCGTAGGGGTCGTCACGGCGCTGACCCCGCGGATCGGGTACGCCGCGGCGGCCCGCCTCGCGAAGCGGGCGCTCCACGACGGAGAGTCGATCCGCGAGCTCGTGCTCGACGAGGACCTGATGGCGCCCGATGAGCTCGACGAGATGCTCGACCCGGCGGCGCTGTCGGGCGGCCTGTTCGACACGGGACCGCTGCCCGCCATGACGCCCGAGGCGATCGCCTCGCTCGAGGCGGCATTGGATGAGGCGGACCGGGGGGATCGGGCCTGAGCGGATGAGACGACTTCTCCCCGCCGCGCTCGCCGCCGCCGCGCTGTTCGCCTGCACCTCCGAGGCGCCGCAGCCAAGCGAACCGGTGAGCCCGGCCCCGGCGTCCCAGGGGCCGTCGGAGGGGCCGTGGACGGGCGAACAGCTCACCGACAGGGTGTTCGCGCACCTTGAGGCCTTCCAGCGGATCGCCGACGGTAATGCAGGCACCCGCGCGCACGACACCTCCGGCTACGACGCGTCGCTTGACTACGCGGAGCAGAGCCTCGCCAGGGCGGGGTTCACCACCAGCAGACACACCAGCGAGGCAGTGGTCGAGGAGAACAGCACCGCGGCGGTGCGGGTGGTCCAGGGCACCCAGGTCGACCTCGGCACGGTCGAACCGATGACCCGCACGCCGGGGGGCGAGGCGACCGCCCCCGTAGCGCTCACCACGGACCCGCTCGGCTGCACCCTCGACGACTACGCCGCGGCCAAGGGAGCCGTCGTGCTCGTGCAGCGAGGCAGGTGCCCGTTCACCGAGAAGTCGGCCCTCGCACACGAGGCGGGCGCACTCGCCCTGATCGTCTACAACGCTCCCGGACAGGGAGACCTGCGCGGCGAACTCGCCGACCGCGACGACCTCATCCCGAGCGTCGGGATCTCCGACGCGGCGGGCGCGGCCCTGGCGGCGGCCGCCTCCGAAGGTGGGATCGTGGTGCAGGTCACGGTCGAGGAGAGCCGCGAGACCATCCAGGTCACCAACCTGATCGCCGACTGGCCAGGAACCGGCGACGGTGACGTACTGGTCCTGGGGGCACACCTCGACTCGGTGCCCGCCGGCCCCGGCATCAACGACAACGCCTCCGGGGTGTCGCTCGCGTTGACGCTCGCCGAGCGCCTCGCCGCGGAGGGCCGGGCCGACGGCCTTCGCGTCGCGTTCTGGGGAGCGGAGGAACTCGGCCTTGTCGGCTCGGGCGCCTACGTGAAGTCGCTCAGCCAGGAGGAGGTCGGCAGGATCGCGGGCTACGTCAACCTCGACATGGTCGCCTCCACCAACGGCCTGATCGGCCTGTACGGCGCTGGGGCCCCGTTCGAGGCCTTCTCCGCTGAACTCGAACGCCACGACGTCGGCTACCAGGTGCTGAGCATCACCGGTGCCTCCGATCACGCCTGGTTCGAGAGCCTCGACATCGGGGTCGCCGGCTTCTACACCGGCGCTGGCGAGCCGCTCAGCGGCGACGAGGCGCAGCGTTTCGGGGCACCGCCGACGCCCCACGCGACCGGTGCTATCACCTCGCCTGCGACACCCTCGACGAGGTCTCAACGCCCCAGGTCCGCGAGCGCCTCGGCGACATCGCCGCCGCGGGCCTGGACGGCATGAGAGAACTGCTCGGCGACATCTGAGGCTGGCCGTTCGGGCAGGATCCGCGTTCCGGCCCCGCCGCCGAGCGGCGCCTGGTGGACGACCCTTGGCCCAGACTGGTGGGATGCGTCGACTCCCAGCACTAGCGCTGGCCTGCCTGGCCATCACCGGTTGCACCGCCGCGCCCGAGGAGCAACCGACCGCCAGCACCGGGTGGAGCCTCCCGAGCGCACCCGTCAGCGCCGCCGTCCCCACCGCGACCGTGGCCCCAGAGACCGCCAGCCCCAGCGCCCCGCCGCCAGTTACCCCCGGACCGCTCACCACCGCCGACGACTCGGCGCGCGCGTTCGACCACCTGACGAACCTGAGCGCCATCGCCGAGCGGCACGGCACCCGCACCACCGGCGGCGACGGCTACCCACCTGCCCTCGACTACGTGGACCTGACGCTGCGGCAGGCGGGCTTCGAGACAACACGCGAGACCTTCCTCTCCAACGAGGCAGTGGGCGCCTCCGACCTCGTTCTGGAGATCGGCGACCTCGACCTTTCGGGAACCCCGCTCGGTGGGAGCGCCTCGCAGGCGGAGCCGATCACCGCGCCCCTCGGCTTCCCCGCTACGCCGCAGGGCTGCTCGCCAGGAGACTTCGACGCCCTCGCGTCGTCCGTGGTGTTCCTCGAGGACGGCGGCTGCCCGCTGGAGCAGAAGGTTGCCGCCATGACGAAGGCCGGCGTCGCGGGCGTGATCGTCGCGGAACCTGAGGGTCAGGCCCCGCAGTGGCTGAGGGCAACCCGGGCCGACTTCCTGATGCTGTCCCTCGACGCCGAACAGGCCGCACGGGTCAAGGCGATGCGAGGGGAGGCGAAGCAGGTGAGGATGGGGGCCCGCGTCAGGTACGAGGTCGACGAGGGCGTCAACCTGTTCGCCACCTGGCCAGGGACCGGCGACGCGGGGGTCGTGATGATGGGGGCACATCTGGACGCGATCAGCCCGGGCGCCAATGACAACGGCTCGGGGGTCGCCACCGTGCTCGCACTTGCGGAGCGGCTCGCCGCTAACGGGAAGGCCGAGGGCCTGCAGGTCGCGATCTGGGACGCGGAGGAGCCAGGCGCGCTCGGCTCGATCTCCTTCGCCGACAGCAGGACCCCGGAACAGTGGAGCAGGATCTCCAGTTACGTGAACTTCGACATGGTCGCCTCGCCTAACGGTGTGCTCGGCCTGTTCGGCAACGGCGCGGCACTCAACAGCTTCGAGGAGGCAGGGAAGCGGCTCGGCATTGCCTACGAGTTGATCGAACTGGTCGGGATGACCGACTCCGAGCCGATCCGGATCGTCGGCGGCGTCGATGTGGTGGGGGTGCACACAGGCTCGGTGCAGGAGATCACGGCCGACCAGGCGCGGCGCTTCGGGAGCATCGAGGGGGAGGCTGCGGACCGCTGCTACCACATGTACTGCGACACCTTGGCGACGGTGAACACGCCGGCGGTCAGGCAGCGGTGGGGGCAGATCGCCCGACTCTCGCTGGCCGGGGTGGAGGACCTGCTGGCGAACAGCTGAGGATCAGCCGTCCAGGTTCTGCTCGATCATCGAGGCGATGGCCTCGACGGCCTCCCCGTTGTCCGACTCGACGGTGACGATCGCGCCCAGTTCGGCGCCGAGCGTCATGATCAACAGCGAGGACGCGGCATCGACGCCGTCGCCGTCGACCGAGAGGAAGATGTCGTCATCGAACTCACCGGCCGCGGCGGCGATCAGGGCTGCTGGACGGGCGTGCAGCCCGACGGTCGACCCCACCACGACGGTCTTGCTCGGCATGTTCGGGACTCCTCGACTTCTCGCGGGCGGCGTTGCCCTGCGGCTCGCATTCAGCATAGCCGCAGGGCACAAGGCGCTTCACCTCAGCGTCAGCGAACCGGGGTCAGCCACACGGTGGTGTCGGTGGGCAGCACGTCGCCGTCCAGATCGACGCTCGAGGCGATCACCCGGTAGCCCTCGGGCAGGGCGATCGGCTCGCCGAGGACGTTGGTCATCACCCGTACGTCCCCGTTGTCGAACGCCACCAACGCGTCGGGGCCCTCGACCCACTCGAGGGTGCCGCGACCGAGGCCGAGGTCCTTCCGCATCGCGAGAGCATCGTGGTAGAGCCGCCAGGTCGAGCCGGGGGTCGCCATCTGCTGGTCGGCCGCCAGGTCGCGGTACGACTCGGGTTGGGGCAGCCAGGTCTCGCCGTTGGGCGAGAAGCCGAGGCCTGGGGCGTCGGCGTTCCACGGCATCGGGATGCGGCAGCCGTCGCGACCGACGCGGGTGAACTCGGAGCGGAACCACGTCGGGTCCTGGCGCAGCGAGTCGTCCAGCGTGGTGTGCTCAGGCAGTCCGAGTTCCTCGCCCTGGTACAGGTATGCGGAGCCGGGCAGCGCCAGCATCATCAGCGTCGCGGCGCGGGCGCGGCGGGTGCCGATCTCGTTGTCTGGCTGCTCGTCGCGCTGGCCGAGGCCCTCGTGCGAGGCGCCGGGGTCCTGCAGGCCGAAGCGGCTCACGTGGCGCACGACGTCGTGGTTGCTGAGCACCCAGGTCGTCGGGGCGCCGACGGCGCGGTCTGCTGCCATCGTCTTGGTGATGACGTCGCGGTAGGCCTTCGCGTTCCAGCGGGAGTCGAGGAACTCGAAGTTGAATGCCGTGTGCATCTCGTCAGGGCGCAGATAGTTGGCCAGCCGCGTCGGGTCGGCGACCCAAGCCTCGGCGACCAGCGAGCGGTCGCCCTCGTAGCCGTCCAGGATCCTGCGCCAGCGGCGGTACACGTCGTGCACGCCGTCCTGGTCCCACATGGGGCCGGTCTCGCCGCTCAGCAGCGCCGCCTCGTGGTCCCAGTCGGGCAGGCCGTCGGCCTTGACGAGGGAGTGGGCCACGTCGATGCGGAACCCGTCGACGCCCTTGTCCAGCCAGAAGCGAAGGATGTCGTCGAAGCCCTCGCGAACCTTCTCGCTCGACCAGTCGAGGTCGGGCTGCTTCACGTCGAAGAGGTGGAGGTACCACTGCTCGGGGGTGCCGTCCGGACGCGTCAGCCGGGTCCAGCCCTTCCCTCCGAACACGGAGGTCCAGTTGTTGGGGCGGAGGCTGCCGTCCTCGCCGAGGCCGTCGCGGAACAGGTAGTAGTCGCGCTCGGGGGAGCCGGGCTCCGCCGCGATGGCCGCCTGGAACCAGCGGTGCTCGTCTGAGGTGTGGTTGGGGACCAGGTCGAGGATCACCTTGATCCCGAGGCCGTGGGCGGCCGTGATCAGGGCGTCAGCGTCGGCGATGTTGCCGAACATGGCGTCGACGTTCTCGTAGTCCGCCACGTCGTAGCCTGCGTCGGCCATCGGTGAGGTGTAGATCGGGGAAAGCCAGATCGCGTCGACACCGAGTTCGCTCAGATAGGGGAGCTTCTCGATGGCGCCGGGCAGGTCGCCGTAGCCGTCGCCGTTGGAGTCGGCGAAGGAGCGGGGGTAGATCTGGTAAATGACGGCGTCGCGCCACCACTCAGCGGTCATGTCACTGGTCCTGTCGATTGGCGGATGATGAGGTCGGGGTGGAAGAGCATCTCGGTCGAGTCGATGTGCTGACCTCCGATGCTAGCCAGCAGAGCATCGACGGCGGCCTTGCACATCGCGGAGACGGGTTGGCGGACCGTGGTCAGCGCCGGGTCGGTGAAGGCCATCAGGGACGAGTCGTCGTACCCGACGACCGAGAGGTCGCGCGGCACCTCGAGCCCGCGCGTGCGGGCCTCGCGGATGGCGCCGAGGGCCATCATGTCGGAGCCGCACACGATGGCGGTGTGCCCGGTGTCGAGCAGCCTGCTCGCCGCCGCCTGGCCGCCCTCGACGCTGAAGATCGTCGACACGACGCTCTCGCGTGGGAGGCCCTGCGCGGCGAAGGCGCGGATCTTGCGCTGCGTCGGCTGGTAGCGCTGCTGGCCGACGGACAGCCCGATCCGGGTGTGCCCGAGCGAGCGTAGGTGCGCAACGGAGGAGGCGATCGACTCGGCGTCTGAGCAGGAGAAGAAGGCGCCTGCGACCCGCGGGTCGTGCGCGTTGATGAAGACGGCTGGCACCCCGGCGGCGATCAACCGCTGGTACTGGTCCGGGGTGGCGAGCGAGTCGGCGAGGCTGCCGGACACGGAGATCAGCCCCGCGACCTCGATGCCCAGCAGGGTGTCGAGGTACTGCTCCTCGGTCATCCCTCCGGGGCCGGACGAGCACAGGAACATGTGCTGGCCTGCGGCGGCGAGTTGCAGCGCGAGTTCGTTGGCGAACGCCGCGAAGGTCGGGTTGCCAAGCTCGGGCACCATCACGGCGATCCGTGACTCGTGCTCGTGGGACCCGTCGACGGAGTGCCCCAGGCTCTCCATCGCGGCCATCACGCTGGCGCGGGTCGTGTCTGCGACCCCCGGTTTGTCGTTGAAGACGCGCGAAACGGTCGCCGTCGAGACGCCGGCCAACTCTGCGATGTCGGCCAGTTTGAGGCGGGCTGGGATCACGGCTGCTCCTCTCGGGGGGACGAGGCGTGCGCGGGTGGCAAATGTCATGGTGGCAGACGGTGACATGCGTCACGAGGGGGGTCGGGTTCACGGCCTCTCCTCTCCATCGAGCCTGTGCAGCCGTGTGGCTGATGCCATGTTTGCAGAACTGTACACAGCTTGCAATAGCCTTGCAGGACTCTCGGTGAAACTTGCAGGTGACTTCCCGTGTTCGAGGTTTGACCGCGCCTGGACCCGTCCTGCGCTGCTTGTAGGAGCCATAGTGCCTCGCGAATCCGTTACCGATTCGTTATGCAATCGGCTTGCAGCCTTTGCAAAATTCGTTACGATGAGTCCACACGGGTGGCACTGAAGCGGCCCGGGACGAACAAGGAGAAGCACATGCGCAAGAGCCTTATCGCCGTCGCAGCGGCCGGGCTTACCCTGTCGCTGGCCGCCTGTGGCGGTGGCACCCCCTCGAACACCGGCTCCCCGGCCACGACCGGCGGTGCCACCCCGGCCAGCCCGGCAGCCAGCCCTGAGGCCTCGGCGCCCGCCGGCTCGGGCAGCCTGACGATCTGGGTCGACGAGACCCGCATCGACGCCTTCAAGACGCTTGGTGACTCGTTCAGCAAGGCCACCGGCGTGACCCTGGACGTCGTCCAGAAGCCCTCGCAGGACATCAAGACCGACTTCATCGCTCAGGCCCCGACCGGTGAGGGCCCCGACCTGATCGTCGGCGCGCACGACTGGGTCGGCGACCTGCAGGCCAACGGCGTCATCTCGCCCGTCGAGCTCGGCGACAAGGCGAGCGGCTTCAACGAGCTCGCCATCAAGGGCTTCACCTACGACGGCCAGCTCTACGGCGTTCCCTACGCCATCGAGAACATCGCTCTCGTGCGCAACAACGGCATGGTCAAGGACACCCCGGCCACCTTCGACGAGCTGATCGCCCAGGGCAAGGCCGTCTCCGGCGCCGACTTCCCGATCGTCATCCAGCAGGGTCCCGACGGCGACGCCTACCACCTGTACCCGGTGCAGTCCTCCTTCGGCGCCCCGGTCTTCAAGACCGACGCCTCCGGCGCCTACACCGCTGAGCTCGGCATGGGCGGCCCCGAGGGCACCAAGTTCGCCGAGTACCTGAAGAAGCTCGCCGACGAGAAGGTCGTCTCGGCCTCCATCGGCGCCGACCAGGCAAAGCAGGCCTTCCTCGACCAGAAGACGCCCTACATGATCACCGGCCCCTGGAACGTCAAGCCGTTCCAGGATGCAGGCATCGACGTGTCGGTCCTCGCCGTTCCTTCGGCCGGTGGCCAGCCCGCCGCCCCGTTCCTCGGCGTCCAGGGCGTCTACCTGTCCTCGCAGTCGAAGAACGCACTCGTCGCGAACCAGTTCATCGAGTACATGACCACGCCCGAGGCGCAGGATGCCCTCTACGAGCTGGGTGGCCGCGAGCCCGCGCTGACCGAGTCCGCCGCCAAGGTCGACGACCCGATCCTCAAGGGCTTCGCCGAGGCTGGCAAGGACGGGCAGCCGATGCCCGCGCTTCCCGAGATGGGTGCCGTGTGGACGTTCTGGGGTGGCGCTCAGGTGAGCATCATCTCCGGCAAGGCCGATCCGGCCACCGCTTGGGCAGAGATGGTCAAGAACATCCAGGCCAAGTTCTGACAAAGTCCTAGTTAATGCTCAATACTGGGGGTCGGTGGCCGTCTGGCACCGGCCCCCAGTCATCGCAACGAAGCGAAGGAATGACTTGTGAGTAGCACTCCGACCAAGCAGTCGCCGAGGCTCTCCCACGCGCGCGACATCTCGCGCCCAGGCTTCTACGTGAAGCTCGTCCTGATGATGCTCGTCAACGCCCTCGGGCTCTACGGGATCATGGCCGCCTACGGCCAACAGGAATGGGGAGTCCTCGCCTTTCTTGCCATCACCCTGATCGTCGTCGACTTCGTCTATTTCACGAAGCGCGCGGTCCCGGCGAAGTACCTCGTCCCCGGGCTGATCTTCCTGATCGTGTTCCAGGTCTACGTGATGGTCAACACCGCCTACGTGGCGTTCACCAACTACGGCGACGGGCACAACGACGCCAAGGGCCCTGCGATCACGCAGATCATGAAGACCGCCGACCGGCGCGTCGAGGGCACCGACACCTTCCCGGTGACGGTGCTCGACCGTGACGGCGAGATCGAGTTCGGCATCGTCCAGGACGGCGAGGCGAAGGTCGGCAGCGCCACCCAGCCGCTGCAGTCGGTCGGCGACGCCACGGTGGCCGGTGACAAGATCACAGAGGTGCCCGGCGCGAAGGTGCTGAACCTCGGCGAGATCCAGCAACGTCAGGACGACGTCCTCGGCCTGCGCGTCTCGGTGACCGACGACCCCAACGACGGATGGCTTCGCACCGACAACGCGACCTTCGCCTACGTCGCGAAGTCGCTGCTGACCTACGACGCGGCGGCCGACACGTTCACCAACCAGGACGGCAAGGTCTTCCACGCCGACGCAAGCCGCGGCGAGTTCGTCGCGGACGACGGCTCGACGCTGACCCCCGGTTGGCGCGTTGTGGTCGGGTTCGACAACTTCAAGCAGATGTTCACCGACTCGCGGCTCAGCGGGCCGTTCCTGAAGTCGCTCGTGTGGACGTTCGCGTTCGCGATCCTCTCGGTGCTGACCACGTTCGCGCTTGGCCTGATCCTGGCGGTCGTGTTCAACGACAAGCGGGTCAAGGGCCGCACGTTCTACCGCGCCATGTTCATCCTTCCCTACGCATTCCCCGCGTTCCTCGCGGCGCTCGTCTGGCGCGGCCTGCTGAACAAGGACTTCGGCTTCATGAACCAGGTACTGCTCGGAGGCGCGGGCATCGACTGGCTCGGCGACGGGAATCTCGCGAAGCTGGCGATCCTCGGGTGAACCTGTGGCTCGGCTTCCCGTACATGTTCCTCGTCACCACCGGTGCGCTGCAGTCCATCCCTGGCGAGTTGCAGGAGGCGGCCGTGGTGGACGGAGCAGGACCCCTGCGGCGGTTCTTCTCCATCAACCTGCCGCTGCTGCTTGTCTCGGTCGCGCCGCTGCTGATCTCCAGCTTCGCGTTCAACTTCAACAACTTCTCGCTGATCTACATGCTCACCGGCGGCGGGCCGAACTACCCGGGGGCTCCGGCCCCGATCGGTGAGACCGACATCCTGATCTCGATGGTCTACGCCATCGCCTTCGAGGGTGGCAACAAGCAGTACGGCCTCGCCAGCGCCATGTCGATCACGATCTTCGTGGTGGTCGGCTTCATCTCGTGGCTCGGCTTCCGCCAGACCCGCAAGCTCGAGGAGATCATGTGATGGCCATGAAGAGGCTCGCAAATGGCGACAACGACGTCCGGCTCAGGGGCGGACGCTGGTGGGCACAGGTCGGCTGGAAGCACGTCTTCGCCGTCCTGATGATCATCTACTGCATCTTCCCGCTGCTCTACGTGCTGTCGGCCTCGCTCAACCCGAACGGCACCCTGACCGGCTCCGTGAGGCTGTTCAGCGCGTTCACGGGCAAGCACTACGCCGACCTGATGGCGAGCGACTTCCCCAAGTGGATGCTCAACTCCTTCATCGTCAGCTCGGTCACCGCCGTCGGCACCGTGGTGATGGGCGCCGCTGCCGCATACGCGTTCAGCAGGTTCCGCTTCAAGGGCCGCCGCGGCGGCCTGACGGCGCTGCTGATCATCCAGATGTTCCCGCAGATGCTCGCCTTCGTCGCGATCTTCCTGCTGGTTCTGACGCTCGGCAAGATCTTCCCCTTCCTGGGGATCGGGTCGAACCTGACGCTGATCAGCGTCTACCTCGGCGGTGCGCTCGGCGCCAACACGTTCCTGATGTACGGCTTCTTTAACACGATCCCCATCGAGATCGACGAGGCGGCCCGCATCGACGGCGCGACGCACTCCCAGATCTTCTGGGGCATCATCATGAGGCTGGTCACGCCGATCCTCGCGGTCGTCGGCCTGCTCAGCTTCGTCGGCTCCTACGGCGAGTTCATCCTCGCCAAGCTCGTCCTGGCCCGCCCCGAGAACTACACCCTCGCGGTCGGCCTGTACGTGTGGGGCTCCGACGAGCGCAACGCCCCGTGGGCGCTGTTCGCGGCTGGTGCGGTGATCGCGGCCATCCCGATCATCCTGCTGTTCATGTACCTGCAGAAGTACATCGTCTCCGGCCTGACGGCAGGCGGCGTCAAGGGCTGATCTTGAGAGCGACGGCGGCGGCCCGGACCAACTGGTCCGGGCCGCCGCTTTTCTGCATCCGGGCGTCCGTGTCACGTGCACCTCACGGCGAGAAACTTCTCAAACCGCTAGGCATTCGGGGATCCGTGTGCGACAGTGTCGAGATAGATCCCCAGGGATCTGGTAACTCGTTGCACTTTAGGGGGATCGTGCACATGGGTACTGCCTTTTTGCTGTCCACTTTCGACCTGGTCAACGGCGGCGACGTAGATGTCGTGCGCCAGGCCGCCGCGGAGTCGGACCGCCTCGAAGCCCGGGTACTGACCGATGAGGCCGTGAGGGCCTTCTCCGGTCGCGACCCCGTGGTGCCAGAGCGCGAACGGCTCGAGATCATCGGGTCGCTGCGCGAGGTCTCCGACGCGGCGTTGTTCGATCCGGGCGATGTGCTGCGGCACGGCCCGCGGGACGTCGTGTTCGCACGGGCCGATGTCGGCGTGGGGCGGGCGCCGGTCGACCGGCTCCTGACGCCGCACGCGGTGCCGATCGACGACTGGATCAGGACCGTTCCGACAGCCTCTGGCGGCGTCCTCGGCTACGTGCCCGGCGCCTGGGACCGCTTCCACATCGGACACCTGAACATCCTGCGCAGAGCGCGCCAGATGTGCGACCAACTCGTGGTCGGGGTCGTGACCGATGAGGAACTCTTCGGGGCGAAGGGCCAGATGCCGATGGTCACGCTCGAGGAACGGGTCCAGGTCGTCGCGGCGGTGGGGATCGTCGACGCAGTCGTCGTCGACTTCTCGACGAGCAAATTGGACGTGTGGGACAGGGTGCGCTTCGACGTCCTGTTCAAGGGCGACGACTGGATGGGCACCGCCAAGGGCAACCGGCTCGAACAGGAGATGGCAAGCGTCGGCGCGGCCGTGCGCTACTTCCCGTACACCCAACACACGTCGTCGACGACGCTGCGTCAGATCCTCGCCGGTCGCTGAGGAGCGTGAATGACAACCGAACACGATGTGGCAGCGCGGTCCCGTGACGGGGCGGTTGACTCAAGGCCGACCGTCAGGATCCTCGGAACGCACGGAGTGCCCGCGAACTACGGCGGCTTCGAGACGGCGGCGGAGAAGGTCGGGCTGCACCTGCGCGACAACGGCTGGCGCGTGATCGTCTACTGCCAGGTCCAGGGGAAGGGGCCCATCGGCTACGACGAATGGCGCGGGATCGAGCGGGTCAACATTCCGGTCGCCCTGCCTGGCTGGCGCGGCACATCGATGTTCGACCTGCTGTCGGTCAGGCACGCGGGCAGGCACCGCGACGTGAACCTCGTCTTCGGGTACAACACCGGCATCTTCAACCTCTGGCAACGGGTGCGGCGGGTTCCGATGGTCATCAACATGGACGGCATCGAGTGGTCAAGGTCGCGGTGGGGGTTCACGCGCCAGGCGATCCTGTACGTCAACGAGCGCTTCGCCGCGCTGTTCGGCAACCATCTGATCGCGGACCATCCGGAGATCGAGAAGTACCTCTGGACCAGGGCCCCGAGGCGCAAGATCACCATGATCGCCTACGGAGCGGACGAGGTGCTCGAGGCGGACGAGGCCCCCGTGCGGGCGCTCGGCCTCGAACCTGGCCGCTACCTGACGCTGATCTGCCGGCCCATCCCGGAGAACTCGATCCTCGAACTGGTGGAGGGCTTCTCCCGACGGCCGCGGCACGTCAAGTTGGCGCTGCTGGGCGATTACCGGCCCGACGAGGACGAGTACCACCGTGCGGTGGTGGAGGCAGCCTCGGACGAGGTCGTCTTCCTGGGTGGCATCTTCGACCCTGATGTGGTGCAGCCACTGCGCTTCCACAGCGCGATGTACCTGCACGGCCACACCGTCGGCGGGACCAACCCCTCGCTGGTGGAGGCGCTCGGGGCAGGCAACCCGGTGCTCGCGCACGACAACGCGTACAACCGGTGGACGGCCGGGCCCGCGCAGGCGTACTTCTCCACCGCGGATGAGGTCGCGGAGAGGCTCGACGAGGCCCTCGGGTCGCCCAGCGGCCTGGCCGCGATGAGCGCGGCGGCGCGCGTCAGGTACCGGTCCGGGCTGACCTGGCAGCAGGTGGGGGAGCAGTACCGCGAACTGCTGGAGAAGTTTCGACCGCTGAGTCGATGAGCATCTGCCTGAGGGGGCACACATGGTGAAGGTGGCCGTGATCGGTCTGGGGAAGATGGGGATCTCCCATCTGTCGATGGTGCGGGCGCTGCCCGGCGTCGAGGTGGTAGGAGTCGTCGACGCTGCGGGCTTCATGCTCGGCGTCCTGAAGAAGTACACGGGGCTCGAGGGCTACCCCTCGATCGAGAGGATGCTGGAGCGGGAGCGCCCGGACGCCGCGATCGTCGCGACGCCGTCGAGGATGCACTACCCGATGGTGCGCCAGTTGCTGGAGGCGGGCGTCTCGGTCTTCTGCGAGAAGCCATTCACCCTGAGCGGCGCCGAGGGCGACGAACTGGTCGACCTTGCGCGCTCCCGCGGACTGGTCACCCAGGTGGGCTACCACAACCGGTTCGTCGGGGCGTTCGCGGAGGTCAAGCGCCTGCTCGACGAGGACGCGATCGGCGAGGTCACCCACGGCCTCGCCGAGGCATACGGCCCCGTCGTGCTGCGGCCGCAGGGCGGCACCTGGCGGAGCAAGAGTTCCGAGGGCGGCGGTTGCCTCTACGACTATGCGGCTCACCCGCTGAACCTGATCAACTGGTACTTCGGGCAGCCGGAGGGCGTCGGCGGCACCGTCCTGAACAGGATCTTCTCCGCGGAGATCGACGACGAGGTCAGCTCGACGCTGTACTTCCCCGGGGGCCGCACGGTGTCCGTCTCCGTGAACTGGTCCGACGAGTCCGTCCGGAAGATGACGACCAGGATCACGCTGTGGGGCAGACGCGGGCGCATCTTCGTCGACCGGCAGGAGGTCCAGGTCTACCTTCGGGAGGACGCGGAGGCCCCCGTCGGCTACCAGAACGGCTGGAACGTGCGCTACACCACGGAACTGACGGAGCCGGTCGAGTTCTACCTGCGCGGCGAGGAGTACACGGCGCAGCTCGTGCACTTCGTCGAGCGGGTCAGGGCGGGTGAACACGACGGGCTCAACACGTTCGAGTCGGCCGTCCAGACCGACAAGCTCATCGAGTCGATGATCGAGGACTCGCGTCGTGGGGCGGGCGTCGACCTCGCCGGGGCGCGGCAGGCGGTGCGGCCACGCAAGCGCCCGCTCAGCGTGCGCGTGCGCGCCGCGGCGCGGGCGCTGCGTGGCCAGGAGGTGAAGTGATGGATCGGCTGCTCTTCGGGGACAACCAGTTCTTCGGCGTGAACCACATGTCTGAGGAGAAGGCCCGACAACAACAGATGCGGTTCCAGAACACCGACGCCGTCATCGACGTGCTGCGCGACGCCTACGACGAGGGCGTGAAGACCTTCATGTGCACCACGCACGACCGCATCGGTGAGGTCGCCACCTACTTCCTCGACCACCGCGACGAGTACCCAGACTTCACGTTCTTCCCCGGCATGCCGTATGCGCACAAGTACGCCAACGCCGTCACCACCGACGGGATGCTCGGCGCCCTTCAGCGCTTCCTGCCCGCCTCTGGGCTGCTCGATGCCGCGATGAGGGGCACCTCGTCGTTCGTGGGGAAGGACATCCAGGGCATCGTCACGCTGCTCATCGACACCGAGATGCGCATGTTCGAGGGCCTCCCGACCCCCGTGATCTGGCTGCAGAATGTCGTCACGGACCTCCTCCTCGGGTTGGGGTTCGACGAGGCGTTCACGATCTTCGCCGACCACGTCCGGAGCAGGTACGACGCGGAGCCGGGCTTCATCACGATGAACCTTCCGAAGCTGGCGGGCGTGCTCGCCAGGCGCGGCATCGCCAACCCGCTGATCTGCTCGAACATCAACAAGCTCGGGTTCCGGATGTCTGGAGGCATGGACGCCTACCGGGAGGCGCTGGAGAGCCACGACTTCCGTGCGGTCGCCATGTCCGTCTACGCGTCGGGGGCGATCCCCGCGGAGGAGGCCATCGCGTGGGTGTGCGAGCAGCCGAACATCGAGGCCATCGTCTTCGGTGCCTCGTCGCGCGCCAACATCCGCAACACCCGGGAACTCGTGGACCGGTACTGGGAGCGATGAGCGCGACGGTGCTGATCGCCAACCCGGGCGCCGACCTGTACGGATCGGACCGGATGGCGCTCGAGAGCGCGCGGGCGTTTGTCGACGCCGGGTTCAGGGTCGTGGTGACGGTGACCCGCCCTGGCCCCCTGATCGCCCAGTTGACCGACGCGGGCGCGACGGTGATCGAACTGCCGGTCCCCGTCGTCCGGAGGGGTCTGCTGTCGCCGCGCGGGCTGCTGACGCTGGCGAGGCAGACGGTGACGAGTTGGGGCCCGATGTGGCGCCTCGTGCGCCGCTACTCACCGGAGGTGATCGTGGTCAACACCGTCACCGCGCCGCTGTGGTTCGCGGTCGGACGGCTCGCAGGGTGCCGGGTGGTGTGCCACGTCCACGAGGCGGAGGCCATGACGTCCAGGGTGCTGCAGGCGGCGCTCTACCTGCCGTTGCTCGCCTGCACCTCCGTCATCGCCAACTCCGCCGTCACCCTCGAGGTGCTGCGCGCCGCGTCGCCAGCGGTCGCACGGCGGGCAACGATCGTGCGCAACGCCGTCGTCGGGCCCTCCGTCGAGGCGAGGGCGAGGAGCGGACCGGCACCTCCGGTGCCGCGGGTGCTCTTCGTGGGGCGCCTTTCGCACAGGAAGGGCCCGCACGTCGTGCTGGAGGCCGCCCGCATCCTGCGTGAGCGGGGGCGGGAGGTGTCGGTCGATCTGGTGGGCTCGGTGTTCCCGGGCAACGAGGGCTACGAGTCGTCCCTGCGGGATCAGGTGAGGGACTCCGGCCTCTCGGAGCGGGTCAGCTTCCACGGCTTCCAGGCCGACATCTGGGGCTTCCTGGAGCGCGCCGACCTGGTGGTGGTCCCTTCGGTGCTCGACGAGTCGTTCGGCAACACGGCCGTCGAGGCGGCGCTGGGGGCGAGGCCACTGATCGTCAGCAAGATTCCCGGGCTGATGGAGGCCACGGAGTCGGTCACCAGCCGTGTCGTCGTGCCACCAGGAGACGCCGGAGCGGTCGCGGACGGGGTCGAACGCGTCCTCGACGGCTGGGAGGACTACGCGCCGATGGCCGCCGTCGATGCATCGCGGGTGGCGCGGCTGTTCTCCCGGGCGCGGTACGGGCGCGACCTGGTGGCCGCGGTCGGGTTGGACGGGGCCTGAGTCAGCCCGCAAGTTCCGAGTCGAGCGCCTTCAGGCGCCGCAGCCATACCGGCAGCACGAGCATCGTGTAGCCGGCGTTGGCGACGGCCAGGAACAGGTACACCCAGGCGAAGATCTGCGGCCACGCGAGCAGCAGGAACGACAGGGCGAGGATCCCGTAGTCGGTGGGCAGTTTGAGCAGTGCAGAGAGCGTCGACCCGGAGGCGGCTCGGCCCTGCGGCCTGCCAAGCCGCAGCCCCGCGACCCGGGTCAGGAGTTCGGTCAGCAGGAAGCCGAAGAAGTGCACCACGTAGACGGCCGAGAACAGCAGCGGCACCAGGTACCAGACCGGCTCGAGGTCAGTGAACCGGTACATGGAGATCAGCACGGCCAGGTGAAGCGTCGCGATCTTGAACGAGTCGATGACGTGGTCCAGCCATTCACCGGTCAGGCTGCCACCGCCGCGCAGCCGCGCCAACTGGCCGTCCGCGGCGTCGAGGGCATAGCCGAGCACCAGGGCAACGGTGACGACGAGCGCGGTGAGCGGGCCGGGCGGAAGCAGTGCGATGAGCGCGATCCCCGTCAGTGTGAACGCCGCGCTGACCATGGTCACCTGGTTGGGTGTCAGGCCGATCTGGTGCGCCGCGGCTGCGAACACCCTTCCCAGGGGGCGGTTGATCAGCACCGAGTAGATCGGGGCTCCCTTGTTGCTCTTCTGCGCGGTGCGCAGCCGCGCGAAGTCCTCCGAGAAGGTGGTGTTGGCTCGCTCCGACATCCTGGCGCCCCTCCAGTCGTTCCCCGAAACTGTAGCCAGTATTCGCCCGCCGGGGCCACGGAGACGCGAACTCGGCGCGTCGCCGGGACCGTCCAGAAGAAAACGCGTGACACGGATCGACCTGGAGAGTTATGCTCCGGCCACGAGAGAGAACTGAGCCGGGTCGTGGCGATTGCCGCGACATCGGTAGGGGGCCGGTGGCGACTTCGCGACCACTCGTGATTCTTCGGGGGGAGAATGCACATGGGTATCAGGCATCGCTACGTCGCGGCTCTCATCGCCGTGCTGGCGCTGAGCGGCTGCAGTGCCGCGGCCGGCCAGGGGCCGAGCCCCTCGGCGCCCACCCCGAAGCCAACGGTCTCCGCGCCTCCACAGCCCGTCAGCACCGACCCGGGCGCAAGCGCCTCACCCGCGGCCTCGGCATCCGAGCCGGCGCCCGCCCCGTCGGCCACCGGCACGCCGACCGCGAAGCCGTCGCCCGTGACCGTCGACCCCACCCCGCTGCCGAAGGTGCTGCGCTCCGAGGGCGCCCCGAAGCCGACCACCACGGCCGAACCGGCCGACACGAAGGCGAAGGTCGAGTACTCCGACGGCGTCACCCTGCGGATCACCGACGTCGAGTTCGGCGAGGAGACCAAAGAGGGGCCCGGACGGTTCCCCGGACGGGAGTACGCGATCCTCTCGCTCGAGATCAACAACTTGGGCAAGACGGCCATCAACCTCGACACCACCGTCGTCACCGTGCTCGACAAGGACGGCCAGCAGGTCGCCCCGGTCTACGTCGAGGAGGCTGAGGTCTCCGACTTCTCCGGACCGGTCGCGCCCGGGGCCACTGCCAAGGCGCGCTACGCGTTCGCGGTGCCGAAGGAGTCGCGCTCCCAGGTCACCGTCGTCGTCGACTTCGACAGCGTGCACACCTCAGCAGTCTTCAGCGGCGAGCTGAACTGAGATGGCGATGGGAGTCGGCGGCCTGCTGAGATCGCGGGCGGTCGGTGCGGCGGTCGCGCAGGTGTGGCAGGCCGTCGGGAACTTCGGCCTGCAGATCATCGCGGCCTGGACCCTCGGCGCCGCGGGCCTCGGCCTGATCAGCCTGTCGCTCGGCGTGATCATCCTGGCGACCGCGCTGGCGAGCGGCATGATCGGCGACTCGCTCGTGATCCTGCAGCGCGACAATCCACGGATCCGCGGCGCGCTGCTCGGATGGGCCCTGATCGTGGCGGCGGTCTCTGCGGTTGTCACCGGGGTGGCGATGGCTGTCACGCTCCTCACGCCGCTGCAGGCGGTGCTGTTCGCGTGCGCGTTGGTTGCCTTCCAGTTCGAGGAGCTGCTGCGCCGGGTGTTCATGGGTGTCATGCAGTTCTGGCGGCTCGTGGTGGTCGACTCGGTCGCCGTCATGGGCGCGCTCGGCAGCCTGGCGCTTGTGGCCATGTTCGGCTCGGTCACCGTCGAGGCGTTCTTCGCCGCGCTGCTGTTCGGGCAACTGGCGGCCATCGTCGTCGCGGTCCTGCTGCTGCCCCGTGAGGAGCGGTGGCTGGCGCCGGTGCGGGGGGCCGACCTGCGTGCGGTGTGGGCCTTCGGGTCGTGGCGTGGGGCTCAGGTGGCCGTGCCGCAACTGATGATGACGGCCTCGCGGGTCCTGATCACCGCGTTCGCGGGCGGGGTGGCGCTCGGCCTGGTCGAGGGCGCCCGGATCCTGGTGGCGCCCGTCCTGTTGACCGTCCAGGGCCTCGGGTCGTACCTGCTGTCGACCTACGTGCGCGACAAGTCGATCGGCGTAGTCGAACTGCGCCGCCGCGCATGGCGCGCCTCCGGGCTGATGATGGGGGCCGCCCTGCTCGCAGGCGCGGCCATCTTCGCCCTCACGGGTCCCCTCGGGCGGATCGTCGGGGACATCGCCGTTGAGCGCCTCGCCGTAGCGGGCTGGGTCGCCTACGTGATCGCCTCGGCCTCCTTCCAACCTTTCGCCAGCCTCGCGGCCGTGAAGGGCGCCCCTCGCAGGGTGTTCGCGTGCCGCGTCGTTGATGCCAGCTTCGCGGCGGCACTGTTCGTGATCGTCCTGGCGGCCGGCCTGCCCGCCGCCTGGGCGCCCTTCGTACTCGCCGCCGGCCTCGTGCTCGGTGGGGTACTGGTGCGGGCTGCGGTGCTCGCCCCGTTGACCAAGGAGTCGCCCGCGAGGCGGGCGACCGAACTGAGGATCGGCCATGCGTAAGAACCTCTCGCCGTCGTGGCGACACCTGATCGGCTTCCTGGCCGCCCTGTTGGTGGCTCTCACGGGCGTCGTCGCCCTCGACAGCCCTCAGACGGCCGCCGCCGTGACCCTTCCGGGCGATCCGCCGACGGTGAGCGCCGAGCCGCTGCCCACCTGGCAGTTGGACGGCGTGGTGTGGAGCACCGTCGTGGTCGGAAACACCGCGTACGTGACCGGCGAGTTCTCGAAGGCGCGGCCTCCAGGCGAGGCGCTCGGCAGCCCACTGTCGATCGACGCGAAGAACATCTTCGCCTTCGACGTGCGCACCGGGAACCCCGTCACGTTCAACCACGCGCTCAACGGTCAGGGCCTGATCATCAGGGCCAATCAGGAGGGCACAAGGCTCTACGTCGGCGGCGACTTCACGACGGTCGACAACGTGGCCAGAGGCCACATCGCGGCGTTCGACCTCACGCAGGCAGGTGCGCCGTTGACATCGTTCAACGCCCGCACGGACGGTCAGGTCAGGGCCTTCGCCACGATCGACCAGACGGTGTACGCGGGCGGCAACTTCCGCTCGTCGAACGGCCTGCCGCGGCAACTGTTCGCCGCCTACGCAGCCGACACAGGCAGCCTGCTGTCCTGGGCGCCCAACGGGGGAGACAGTGGCTTCGTCTGGACGATGGTCGCGGCCCCCGACAAGTCGCGCGTGATCGCGGGCGGCTCGTTCTCGACGCTCAACGGGGTCAGCGCCTACGGCATGGGTTCGCTCGACGCGACCACAGGGGCGACGCTGCCGTGGGCCGCGAACCAGCGGCTGCGCGCCTCAGGCGCCAACGGAGCGATCAACGGCCTCTCCACCGACGGCACGTCGATCTTCGGGTCCGGCTACGCGTTCGGCTCCGGAGCAGAGTTCGAAGGGACCTTCGCCGCGAACCCCACCACCGGCGCCATCGAGTCGATGAACGACTGCCTCGGCGACACCTATGAGACGTTCCCGATGGGCGGCGTGCTCTACACCGTCGGCCATGAGCACGACTGCTCCCAGGTCGACGCGTACCCCGACACCAACCCGAGGAACAGGTGGCAGACGGCCAGCGCGGAGCGGATCGGCACGACCATCGGCACCTACAGCACCACCGACGCCTACGGCTGGAACTTCATCGGCCTTCCCTACACGGGCATCATGCAATGGTTCCCGACCCTGGCCTTCGGAAGCTACACCTCCGCCGGGCAGGCGGCCTGGACGGTCGGCGGAAACGGCGACTACCTGGTGCTCGCGGGCGAGTTCCCGCGCGTCAACGGGCAGGCGCAGCAGGCCCTCACCCGGTTCCCGAAGCGCGGCGTCGGGCCGACCGCCAAGCCGGTCATCGCGGGCAGCGCGACCCCGACACCCATGCCCATCGGCGACGGGAAGGTGCGCGTCGTGTTCAACGCCATGTACGACAGGGACGACGCCAACCTCACCTACGACGTCTACCGCACCACCAGCGCCACCCGGGTCGCGACCATCGTTCGGCAAGGCGCGACCTTCTGGCAGACGCCGACCCTCACCTTCACCGACGCCGGGCTGACGCCCGGCACGCAGGTCCGCTACCAGATCCGAGGAAGGGACGCCGACGGCAACGCGCAGTGGTCCGCCTGGTCGGGGTACGTCACCGTCACCGGCACCACGCCCTCCACCTTCGCGGCGGGCGTCGCGGCGCTCGGGGCGAGCCATCACTGGAGGCTCGGTGAGGGCACCGGGGCGCCGCTGCTGATCGACTCGGTCGGCGACGCCCACGGCACCTACTCCGGAGCAACGCTCGGCGTCTCCGGCGCCGTCACCACCGAGTCCGACACATCGGTCAGGCTGACCGCTACCGGGCAGGTGCGCACCAGCACTCAGGACTCGGTCAGCCAGGCGGTCACGGTCGAGGCGTGGGTCAACACCACGAGCAGTCGAGGTGGCCGGATCATCGGCATGGGGAGCCAGCCGGTGGGTGACTCCACGACAACCGACTCGGTGCTCTACCTGGACAACTCGGGGCGGGCGAACTTCACGGTCACCGATACCGCGCGCCGCACCGTCACGTCGCGTGGCGCGATCCGCGACGGCAAATGGCACCATGTCGTCGGCGTTGCGGGCGCGGACGGGCTGCAACTCTTCATCGACGGCATTCGGGTGGCCCGCGACCAGCGCGTCCAGGCGCCTCGGTTCACCGGCTTCTGGCGGCTCGGCGCCGACATCACCAGGGGCTTCGCCAACCAGCCGAGCGATAAGGGCCTGGCAGGCACCCTCGACGAGGTCGCCGTCTATCCGAAGGCTCTGACCCTTGCCGAGATCCAGGCGCGGTACACGGCGAGCGGCCGCACCGGTGCCTGGGGCACCCGACCGGCCGACGGATATGCCACCGCTGTGCTCGGCGACGCCCCCGACCTGTTCTGGCGCCTGGGTGAGTCCTCCGGCAGCGTGCTTGACTCGTCCGGCTCGGGCAACGTCGGCACGGTGGCGGGCACGGTCGTCCGCAGGCAGAGCGGCCCCGTCGCTGGCAGTTACGCCGCGACCTTCAACGGCAGCAACGCCACCGTCGTGGGGCAGCAGGGCTGGGCAAGCCCTGGGCCGTTCTCCGCCGAGATCTGGTTCAAGACCACCACCACGCGCGGCGGCAAACTGATCGGCTTCGGCAACACGACAAGCGGTCTCAGTTCGTCCACCGACCGACATGTCTGGATGCTGAACAACGGAAAGCTGGCGTTCGGCACCTACGCCGGCGTCGAACAGACCCTGACCTCGGCGCAGAGCTACAACGACAACCAGTGGCACCACGTGGTCGCCACGCAGGGCTCCTCCGGGATGCGGCTCTACGTCGACGGGACGGAGGTCGGCAGCAACGCGAGCGCCGCCGCGGAACCCTATCTCGGCTACTGGAGGATCGGCGGCGACAAGGTGTGGTCCGGCGCGACCAGCAACTACTTCGCGGGGCAACTCGCGGAGGCCGCCGTGTACCCGTCCGCGCTGAGCGCCGACGCGGTGCGCGCCCACTACGTGGCGGCCGGAGGCACCGCTCCCAACAGGGCGCCGACCGCCTCGTTCACCACCGCGAAGTCGTACCTCGGCGTCTCCGTCGACGGCAACGGCTCCTCTGACCCGGACGGCCCGCTCGCGGGCTACGTCTGGAACTTCGGCGACGGCGCGACCGCGAACGGCGCGACGGCCACCCACACCTACGCCGCCGCAGGCACGTACCAGGTGTCCCTGACCGTCACCGACCCGCAGGGACTCAGCAACACCTCGACGGTGCCTGTCACCGTCGCGGCAAATGTCGCTCCCGTTGCGGGCTTCGACGCCGCCGTCAACCAGCACAGCGTCGCCTTCGACGCCGCCTCATCCACTGACTCCGACGGCCAGATCGACCACTACGCGTGGGCATTCGGCGACGGTGCCACCGGTTCCGGACGCGGTGCCACGCACGACTACGGCGCGGCCGGCACGTTCACCGTCAGCCTGACTGTCACCGACGACCAGGGCGCGACCGACACCCTCACCAAGACCGTCGTCACCGTCGATGCGCCCAACGCCGCCCCGACGGCGTCGTTCCAGGCAACGAGCGACCAACTCCTCGCCTCGTTCGACGCCTCCGCCTCGAGCGACCCGGACGGCACCATCGTGTCCTACGCATGGGACTTCGGTGACGGGTCAACAGGCACCGGCGCGAGCCCCACGCACACCTACCCGGACGCAGGCACCTACCAGGTGGGCCTGACGGTCACCGACAACAAGGGGGCGACGGGTCAGGTCACCAAGGCCTTGACCATCACCGTGACACCGGCCCCCGTCGCCGTGGACGCGTTCGAGCGCAGCCAGAGCGGCGCGTGGGGTAGCGCGGACGCTGGAGGCGCCTGGACGATCGTCAACGGCGCCGCCCGATTCTCCGTTGCCGACGGCAAGGGAAAGATGACGCTCGTCAACCCCGGCAGCGGCGTCACGGCGCGGCTCGACGCGGTCAGCGTCGACGATACCGACCTCAGCTTCGACGTCGCCATGGACAAGGGAGCCACCGGGTCCGGCAACTATGTCAATGCCATCGGCCGCAATGTCGCGGGCGCGGGCTTCTACAGCGCAAAGGTCAGGGTCCTGGACACCGGCGCCGTGCAACTCATCCTGCTCAGGACCATGGGAACCACCGAGACGGCCATCACCAGCCAAGTGATGCCGGGCTTCACATATACGGCGGGTGAGACGCTCAGGGTGCGGCTCCAGGTCACCGGCACCGGCACCACGACGCTGCGCGTCAAGGTATGGCGCTCGACCACCGAACCGACCGCCTGGAACCTCACCGCCACCGACACCACCGCAGCGCTCCAGAGCGCCGGGGCATCGGGCTCGGCAGCTATCTCTCCGGATCGAGCAGCAACGCTCCGATCACCTTCTCGTTCGACAACCTTTCGCTGACACACGCCTGAGGACAGGACCAAAGCACCATGCGAACATCCCACCGACGGGCCACTGCGCTCGTCACCGGCCTCACAATGCTGTGGACCGGGCTCATCACGACCGCCCCCGCCACCGCCGCTCCGGCGCCCATCCAGCCGCAACCCGCGACCAGTGTCACCGCAGACGCGCTCCCGACGGTGCAGATCAACGGCGTCGTCTGGTCGACCGACATGGCGGGCAGCAAGGTCTACTCGGGTGGCTCCTTCACCCGGGCCCGCCCCGCAGGCGCCTCGCTCGGCGTCAACGAGACGGTGCGCAACAACCTGCTCGCCTTCGACGTCACCACCGGCAACCTCGACACGAGCTTCGCGCCCGACCTCAACGGCCAGGTGCTCGACGTCGCGGTATCCCCGGACAAGACGCGCGTCTACGTCGTCGGCGACTTCACCACGGCCAACGGGCAGGCGCGACGCAGGGTCGCCGCGTACAGCACCGCCACGGGCCAGCTCATCACGTCGTTCAACCCCGTGGGCGTGAACTCGAGGGCGCGCGCCGTCGCCGCGACCAACGACACCGTCTTCGTCGGAGGCGGGTTCGCGGGCGCGGGCAACACCGGCCGCACGAACCTTGCGGCGTTCCGGGCCTCCGACGGGGCGCTGCTGCCCTGGAACCCGACCGCCGAGCGCGCCGTGTGGGCGCTCGCCGTCAGCCCCGACGGCGCCAACGTCTTCGCGGCGGGCCAGTTCACCACGATCAACAGCCAGCCCGCCTATGGCCTGGCCAAGATCAACGCCACCACGGGCGCTCTCGACCCCAGTTGGGCACCCATCGTGCGCAACGGCGGCGACGACGCCGCGGTCGGTAGCCTGCGGGCTCAGGGCGACCAGCTCTACGGCACCACGTGGCACTTCGGCCCCGGAGGCAACCTCGAAGGGACCTTCAAGGTGCCGATGTCGACCGGCAAGGTGGCATGGGTCACCGACTGCCACGGCGACGCCTATGACGCGGTCCAACTCCAGGGCACCGTCTACGTCGCGACCCACGCCCACTACTGCGGCAACATGGGCGGTGGGCATCCCCAGTACTCAAGTTGGCGGTTCCAGCACGCGCAGGCATGGAGCGACACCGTCACGGACGAGATCCTCAACGAGGTTCACGGCTACCCGAACTGGCACGGCCAGGCCCAGGGACCCGCGATGGTCAACTGGCTGCCGACGCTCGCCATGGGCAGCTACACCGGCCAGTACCAGGCAGGCTGGAGCCTGACGGGCAACGACAACTTCCTCGTCTTCGCGGGCGAGTTCCCGCGGGTCAACGGCACGGCCCAGCAGGGCCTGGTGCGCTTCGGTAAGCGGCCCGTGGCGCCCGGAACCCAGGGCCCGCAGTTCGACGGTGGCGTGTTCCGCCCCGAGGCCATCGCCCGCGGCACAGGAAGCGCCCGCGTCACCTGGCAGGCAGGCTACGACCGCGACGACCTCAACCTCACGTACCGCCTGTACCGCGGCGGCACCCTGGTCAACACGCAGAACGCCGCCTCCAACTGGTGGACGCTCCCCGCGCTCGGCTACGTCGACACCGGCCTCACGCCCGGCAGCACGTACCAGTACCGCGTGACCGCCTCCGACCCGGGAGGCAACACCGTCTCCTCGGCGACCATCAGTTACACCCACTCCAACGCCGCCTCCCCGAACGCCTACGCACAGTCGGTCGCCGCGGCCGGGGCGAGCCTCTACTGGCCCCTCAACGACGCCAGAACCGCCACCCCGATGACCATCCGAGACCGCGCCGGGTTCAACGACGCCGTCGCGGACACCGACGTGACGGCCGGTCAGCCCGGCGCCATCGCGGGCGACGCCGCCATGAGTTTCGGCACCGCGCAGCCCGCCGAGGCCTGGGGGCGCGCATACGCGAAGGGCACCCAGTACGCGCCCGACACGTTCTCCGTGCAGGCCTGGATCAGGACCGACACCACCCAGGGCGGCCGGATCGTCGGGTTCGGCGACCTGCAGCAGGGCGACTCCGGCCACCATGACAGGCACGTCTACCTGACAAGCGACGGCCGCGTCGTGTTCGGAGTGCGCGCCACCGACGGATCCAACCGGACCGTGGCAAGCGGCGCGTCCTTCAACGACAACCAGTGGCACATGATCACCGCGACCATGAGCCCGAAGGGCATGGAACTCTACGTCGACGGAGTGCGCGTCGGCAGGCGCACCGACACCACCCAGGGAGAGACCTACCTCGGCTACTGGCGCCTGCAGGGCGACACGCTCGGCGGCTGGGCCTCGCGCCCGGCGAGGGACAACTATGTAGGCGGCATCGACGAGGTCGCCGTCTACCCGACCGCGCTGACCCAGGACACCATCGTCGCCCAGTACGCGGCAAGCGGTCGAACGGCCGTGATCCCCAGCGCGCCGGCCGACGCCTACGGTGCAGCGGTCTACGCCGACGATCCCGACCTGTTCTGGCGCCTCGAGGAGAGCGCAGGGACAACCGCAAACGACTCGGGCAGGTCGCTGAACCCCGGCACCTACCGCAGCGGCGTCAGCCAAGGTGCCACCGGCGTGCTGACCGGCACGAAGGCGGCGCAGTTCGACGGCTCCGACGATGTCGTGTTCTCCAATGCGCAGTTCTCCAACCCGACCCAGTACTCCACCGAGGCGTGGTTCAAGACGACCACGACCTCCGGCGGCAAGATCATCGGGTTCGGCAACGCGCAGCAGGGCCAGTCGTCCAACTACGACCGGCACGTCTACATGCTCGACAACGGCCACCTCGTCTTCGGGGTGTGGACCGGGACGATGAACACCATCGAGACAGCCACCGCGTTCAACGACGGCGGCTGGCACCACGTGGTCGCGACCCAGTCCGGCGCGGGCATGAGACTCTATGTCGACGGCGACCTGCAGGGCACCAACCAGCAGGCCGAGTCCCAGCCATACGACGGCTACTGGCGCGTCGGCGGCGACACGCGGTGGGGCGGGTCCAGCGACTACTTCAACGGCGTGATCGACGAGGTCGCCGTCTACAGCGGAGCCCTCTCCGCCTCGCGGGTGGCCGCCCACTACGCGGCCGCGGGAGGCGTCGTGAACCAGGCGCCGAGCGCCGAGTTCGTGACGAACATCCAGGAGCGGCGCGTCACCTTCGCAGGCACGGGAACCGACCCCGACGGCACCATCGCGTCCTACGCGTGGGACTTCGGCGACGGCCAATCCTCCGCTGAGCAGAACCCGACCCACGTGTTCACCGCGGACGGGAAGTTCAGCGTCAAGCTGACCGTCACCGACAACCGTGGGGCCACTGGCAGCGTCACCCACGACGTCACGGTGGCGGCGGCGGGGCTTCCGACGGACGCCTACGGCGCGGCGGTGATAGCCGACGGGCCCAGGCTGTACTGGCGACTGGGAGAGAGCAGCGGCACCGTCGCCAACGACGCGAGCGGCGGGCACAGCACCGGCGAGATCGTCGGGGCCCCGACGCTCGGCAGGCCGGGCGCGATCCAGAACCCGAACACCGCCATCCTGTTCGACGGCGACGGCAAGTACGTGACGTCGTCGGACTCCTTCGTGAACCCTCAGGTCTACAGCAACGAGGCCTGGTTCAGGACCACCTCCACGACAGGCGGCAAGGTGATGGGCTTCGGCTGCAGTTACCAGAGCCCGTCCAACTGCTACGACAGGCACATCTACCTGCAGCCCGACGGCAAGGTCGTGTTCGGCACCTACACCGGCGCCACGAACACCATCACGACCGACGCCACCTACAACGACGGCCAGTGGCACCACGTCGTGGCGACCCAGTCGTCGGCCGGGCTGCGTCTCTACCTCGACGGGCAACTCGCGGGCACGAACCCCGCGACGGCGGCCGAGGGGTACACCGGATACCTGCACGTCGGCGGCGACAACACCTGGGGCTCCGATCCCTGGTTCGACGGCGAGATCGACGAGGTGGCGTTCTACCTCACGGCCCTGAGCGAGCAGCGGGTCGCGGCCCACTACACGGCGGGCATGCCGCAGCCGAACCAGCCGCCGGTGCCCTCGTTCACGCTCACGCAGAACCTGCTGAGCGTGAGCGTCGACGCGAGCGGCTCCTCCGACCCCGACGGCAGCATCGCCTCCTACGCGTGGGACTTCGGCGACGGAGCCACAGGCAGCGGCGCGACGGCGACCCACGCCTACGCCGCGGCAGGCACCTACACCGTCGCCCTCACCGTCACCGACGACAAGGGCGTGAGCAGGCAGAAGTCGCAGTCCGTGACCGTCCAGGCGGCCAACGTCGGGCCGACCGCCGCGTTCACGTCGACGCTCAACGACCGCGCGCTGAGCGTGGACGCCGCCGCCTCCCACGATCCGGACGGCACCATCGCCTCCTACGCGTGGGACTTCGGTGATGGGGCCACCGGTAGCGGGGCGCAGGCCAGCCACACGTACACGTCGTCGGGTACCTTCGAGGTCACCCTGACGGTGACCGATGACAGGGGCGCCACCGACGTGGCCAAGGAGTCGATCGTCGTCGCGGCGCCCACCGTGATCGCCTCGGATGCGTTCCAGCGCACCGTCGCCAACGGGTGGGGGAACGCAGACGTCGGAGGGACGTGGACCCGTAGCGGGGCCGCGGCCAACTTTGCCGTCGCGCCCGGCAAGGCCAGCATCGCGATGGCGGCGGGCAGCGGTCCGTCTGCCTACCTGAACGGCGTGTCCGCGCGCGACGTCGACCTCACTGCGACGCTGAGCTACGACAAGCCAGGCACCGGAGGCGGCGCGTACGCGTCGTTCATCGTGCGTGCCAACGGCACGTCCGACTACCGCACGACGATCCGCATGACGGCCACCGCCGTGACGGCCGACCTGAGGCGGAAGGTGGCCGGGGCGGAGACCGTCCTCGGCACGGCGACCATCCCGGGCGGTGCGCTGGCGGCCAACCAGTCGCTCAACATCAGGCTGCAGGCCGTCGGTGCCAACGCGACGACGCTGCGGGTGAAGGTGTGGCGCACAGGCACCGCCGAGCCGACGGCTTGGACGCTGTCGTTCAGCGACTCGAGCGCGGGGCTGCAGCAGGCGGGTTCCGTCGGCATCTACAGCTACCTGTCCGGGTCCGCGACGAACGGGCCGATCAAGGCGCAGTTCGGGGCGTTGTCGGTGACGCCCGCATAGCCCCCACAGAACCGGGCCGGCCGCCACAGAAGGTGGTCGGCCCAGTTCGCCGCCCGCGCCCCGAGCCGCCCGGCGTAGGATGGGCGCCACGCGCTGACAGGTGCGGTTCCGCTCGTCGGCAAGGGGGCTCGATGACGTTGCAGGACCTCTTCCTGGCACTTCGCCTGCGCTGGTACGTGCTGGCGGGCGCTGCGCTGCTGGGGGTCCTTGCGGCGGGCGCGATCCTCCTCGTGACGCCGAACACCTACATCGCGACCGCGACCGTCGCCCTGCGCTGGGTCGGGCCGCAGCCCGGTGTCGCCGAGGTCAACAACGCCCGCTACCTGACGCGCGAAGCGCAGACCGTCGCGCTGCTCGTCGAACGGCGCGACGTTCTCGCCAGCACCTCGGAGTTCGTTGGCGGAGGCGAGACGGCGGAGTCGCTTGCCGGGAGGGTGACGGCCGCCGTGCCGATCGACACCCAACTCGTCCGGATCAGGGGAGCGGCCGGGGGGCCAAAGGCGGCGACCGACCTGGCCAACGCTGCCGCCCGGGCGGTTGTCGAGCACTCGGCGGGGGAGTCCCTGTCCCCAAGCGTCGACACGACAGTGGTGGTCCCTGCACGGGTGCCTGCGGGCCCCGCCCTTCCGCTGCGTGGCGCCTACCTGGCCACCGGCCTGCTCGCCGGGTTGATGGTCGGCGTCGCAGGCGCGTTGCTCTCAGCGCGACGGGCATCGGCCCCTGAGGAGACCCTGCCGGTGCCCGCCGGAGCAGAGGACGGCGGCCTCAGCCACGCCGAGGTGCGACTGGTGTCCTATCTGGCCTGGGTCATCCTGATCGCCGCGTCGATCCCGTGGCGCACCGGAACCTTCTACGAGGGCGGTGCCGATCCCGTCGTCATCGCCAAGGCTGGGCTGAGCCTGATCGGCCTGGCGCTGGGGGTGTGGGCCGTTTCACGGTCGCCGGTGCTGCTGCCGGTGCCCGCAGTGCCCGTGCTGATGCTCGGGTTGTACCTGGGGGTCACCGTGGTCGGCGGGATCGCCAACCAGACGGCGAGCGCCGCCATCGTGGTCGCGGTGCGCGTCTCCATCCTCGGGGCGACACTGTGCCTGATGGCCGCCGTCATCCCCGCAGCCGACCTGATGCGGAGGCTGGTCCACGTCCTGGGTGTGCTGGTGTTCGTGGGGGCGGGAACAGGGATGGTGCTCAACGACGCGGCCCGTCTCGGGGGCGCGATCCCGATGCTCAACCCGAACCTGCTCGCCCTGATCGCGGCGATCATCGTGATGTGGGTGATGTCGAAGGTATTCACGGCCAGAGAGGGCGCGTTGGAGTTCTTCGTCGCCGCGGCCTGCGTCGTGATCATCCTGCAGACCGGGTCACGCACCGCGCTTGCCGCGCTCGGCGGGTCGGTGGGCGCGATGCTGCTGCGCTGCACGGCCCTGCGGACCAGGACCCTCACGCTTGCCGCCCTGAGCATTCCGGTGATCACGCTCGTGGCGCTCGGCACCGACATCCTGAACTCGGTGTTCACCCGCGGCGGCACCCAGTCGGTGTCCGGATTCAGCAACCGGTCGATCGCGTGGGAGGCGGCCGCGAACCTGCAACGCGACGGCTGGGGCACCTGGTTCGGGCAAGGGTTGGCGCAGAAGGAGATCAGCGTCCCTGGCCAGTGGTGGAACACCCAGATCCTTGACAGTTCCTGGGTGTCCGCACTGGTGCAGGGCGGCTACCTCGGGGTCGCGATCGTCGCCCTGCTGACCGTGATGGTGCTCATCAAGGCCCTGTTCGCGCCGCGCTCCCTCGGACCGCTGTGGTTAGGCCTCACCCTCTACCTCGCCGTCGGAGGGTTTCTCGAGAGCGGCCTGTTCGACGGGACGGTCCAGTTCATGGTGTTCCTGGTGGCGTCCCTGGCGGTCTGTGGAGCACGGCGCTCAGGCGGTCACCAACGGCCGAGCGTCTTGGAGCCAGCCGGTCGACCGATGGCCGAGGCCACGTCGGCGGGCAGCGCCTCGGCGATGTTGGCCTGATCGGCCTTGAGGCTGGCCACCAGGTTCAGGGACGAGTCGAGGACCGAGGCGCCAGTGAACTCCTTGCCCTTCTTCTCCTGCCCGGTCGTGGACTGGAACGCCGCCAACGACGAGAACACGTAGGGGTTGACGTTCACGTTCGCCCGCGACCAGATCGCGACCCACTGGGGCTGCGACGCCGAGGAGCGGTGATAGACGTTCGAGTTGGCGGTGATCTTCATCTGTTCCGCGCTCTTGGTGAACGAGTAGTCCTCGACGCAGAGCAGGCAGTTCGCCGCGCTGCTGGAGTTGGCCATCACGTTGTTGCGGACCGTGACGGGGCCGAGCGTCCAGGGCATCGTCGGATCGGGGAACGCCTGGCGGGGGTCGACGGCCTGATCGTTCTTGTTCGTGTTGCGACGGGTGTCCTGCACGAGGTTGATCGGCCGGGAGTTCCCGGAGAAAGTGTTGTTCCAGATCTTCACGTCGCTGGTGTTGTTGACCTGCAGGCCGTACTGCGCGTTCCCCTTGAAGGTGTTGTCGCCGACGATCGCCTTGGCCGAGATCTCGAGGAAGAGTCCGGTGGCGGTGTTGTCGTTGAACTCCGACTGACGGAACACGGAGTCGTAGACCGAGAGGTCCTCCCAGAACCCGTAGGCGTAGTTGCCGGAGAAGCTTGAGTCGGCGACGCGGACGCCGCGGGTGTGGCCGAGCTTCACGCCGCCCGCGTTCGGGGCGATGTTGAAGCGCTCGTCGTTGTTCTTCGTGGCGGAGACCTTGGAGAACGTGATGTTGTCGGCGAAGCGACCGTGGATCCCGAGCATGCCTGCGCCGGTGACGCTCACCTGGTTCAGGGTGACGTTCTCACGGAGCACGCTGATGCCGGTGGTCGCCGCGTCCTGCACGACGACGTTCTCGAGCCTGACGCCAGGCTGCTCGACGGTGACAGAGCCCATGTGGAACACCGATGGGGCGAAGCGCTTGATGCCGATGCCTCGAACCACCGAGTCGGCACCGCGGATGCTCATGCCCTTGACGATGGTGCTGGCCTCGACGCTCTGCCCCGACGGGTTGGTGCCGATGTAGAGCTTGGAGGTGGCCTCGTCGAGGTAGAAGGTGCCCGCCTTGACCAGGGAACGGCTGTTGACCTGCTGGAGCGGGACGCCCGCGACGAAGACCTGGTCGGGGTGGGCCGCCATTGGGTAGGACTTGCTGATGAACTGCCACCCGGGGTCGGTCAGATCGGCGGCGCCCTGCGTGTAGGTGGGGGAGGCGTCGAAGCGCGTCGTCCAGCCGTCCTTGCGCCACGCGGTGCCGTCGGCGACCCAGCCGGTGACTGGTGAGGCACCGTCGAGCCAGACGCTCTCCTTTGGATAGTTCTGCACCGTCACCTTCTTGCTGATGGTGACGCTCTCCCGGTAGGTGCCTGCGCGCACCACGACGGTGCCGCCGCTCGGCGCGAGCGTGACGCCGCGCTGGATGGTCTTCACGGGCGCCGCGAGGGTGCCGGCGGCGGAGTCGTTGCCGCTGGGTGAGACGTAGATCGCACCGGACGGCGCGGTGTACGAGGCGGAGCCGACCGGCACCGAACCGGCCTTCGCGGGAGTCGGCGTCGGCGTTGGGGTGGGTGTGGGGGTCGGCGTCGGCTTGGGGGTCGGCGTCGGGGTGGGCGTGGGCGTCGGCTTCGGGGTCGGGGTCGGCGTGGGAGTCGGCGTCGGGACCGTGTTGCCGGTCGAGGGGACGTGGAAGGCGATGGCTCCGCGGGTCCATCCGGTCAGCGACCCGGCGGTGGCCGCGGTCGCGAGGCGGTGTTTGCCGGACTTGGTGTAGCTGTAGACCGGCTGGGTGCGGCCCGTCTGTGCCGCCGCAAGCGCGTAGAAGCGGGCGCCCTGGTCGGCGTAGCCGTTGGTGATGGCCGTGGTGTAGGCGGTGCTGCCCGCGAGCGCCTCCTGGAAGTCGCCGGTGGAGGACTTGAAGAGGCGGTGGACGGCCGTCAGGCCGGTCTGTTTGGTGGTGGCGGCCTTGAATGGGGTCCCGAGGTTGGTGGTGTAGCCGTACTTGGTCGCCGAGGTGGCCTCATCGCTCCATGGGGTGACGATGCTGACGGTGGTGGTGGGGTTGGCCACCTGGTAGATGGGCTTGGTCATGGTGTCGACCGGGTCGGCGTGGGCCGCAGGGGCCGCGGTCAACGCCAACGGGAGGGCAAGGGCGAGGCCGAGACCGGCTCGCAGGAGGGTACGCACTGCTTGAGGGCTTTCTGTGGAGGTGTCATGGGCGCCGTTGGGGGGAGCCGGCGCTGCTCGGGTGGCCGCGCCCGTCACGGTTCGGCCGGGCGCGACCATCTGCGCTGTGTCAGCGGGTGAGGCTGTGTCAGCGGGTGAAGCGGTGTCAGCGGGTGAAGTTGAGGCCGGTGGTGGTGGTTTCGGGGGCGAGGGTTTCGTTGGTTTTGGGGGCGTAGACCCAGTTTTTGAGGGTGCCGTTTGCGACGTTGATGGTGATGAGTCTGACGGGGTTGGTGGTGCGGCTGTGGTAGGTCTGCATGAGGCTGATGATCTTGTTGCCGTTGGTGCCGGTGTCGGTGCGGGTGGCTGCGGTGCCGGTGTGGCCGGAGACGACGATCTTGATGTTGGGGTAGACCTTGATGAGGGTGTCGTAGAGGTGTTTGGGTGAGGTGGCTCCGTAGCCGCCGTTGCTGGTGCTGATGGTGGCGTCGCCGTTGAGGTAGGCGTGGGTGGAGATGATGATGTTGTGGTCGGGGTTGGCTGCGACGATCTTTTTGGCCCAGTCGATGGCGCCTTGGCGGGGCCAGAGTTCGAGGTTGAGGACCATCCATTTTTGGCCGGCTGCGGTGAAGGTGGAGTAGGTGTTGTCGACCTTGCCTGGTTCGTAGGCGCCCTTGATGGTGGGGAAGGTGTTCAGGGGGAAGGCGGTGTTGAAGGCTTTGGTGTCGCGGACGGCGAGGTTGGTGTTGACGCCGGGGCAGGCGGATCCGCCTTGGCAGACGGCTGCGGTGTCGTGGTTGCCGATGGTGAGGGAGTAGGGGATTTTGCCTTTGAGGGGGGCGAGGCCTTTTTGGGCGCGGGTGTATTGCTCGGGGGCGGCGTTGCCCCAGTCGACGACGTCGCCGATGTGGGTGACGTATTTGAGGTTGAGTTTGGTGGCGTTGTTGACGAGCCAGGTGGAGCGGTCGGCGAGGCGGGTGTCGGTGTCGCTCCAGGTTTCTTGTTGGGTGTCGGGGATCACGGCGATGGTGAAGGACTCGCTTGCCCCTGCGGGCGGCACCGTCACCGGCGGGACAGGGACCGTGGTGCCAGCGGAGGGGACGTGGAAGGCGATGGCCCCCCGGGTCCAGCCGGTCAGAGAGGCGGCGGTGGCAGCCGTCGCGAGGCGGTGCTTGCCGGACTTGGTGTAGCTGTAGACGGGCTGGGTGCCGGTCTGCGCCGCCGCAAGCGCGTAGAAGCGGGCGCCCTGGTCGGCGTAGCCGTTGGCGATGGCCGTGCTGAAGGCCGTGCTTCCCGCGAGTGTCTCCTGGAAGTCGCCGGTAGAGGCCTTGAAGAGGCGGTGGACCGCGGTGAGGCCGGTCTGTTTGGTGGTGGACGCCTTGAACGGGGTCCCGAGCTTGGTCGAGTAGCCGTACTTTGCGGCGGACGTCGCCTCATCGCTCCACGGCGTGACGATGCTCGCATTGGTCGTCGGGTTGGCCACCTGGTAGATGGGCTTGGTCATGGTGTCGACCGGGGCGGCATGGGCCGCCGGTGCCATGGTCAGCAGCATGGGTATCGCTAAAACGCCGCCGAGGGCGGCTCGCATGAAGGTACGCACGGTAATGCTCTCCTGTTGTGGTATGGCCGCCCCCGGTGGCCTTGGCCTCCGGTGCTCTCCGGAGGCCGCTGGTGAGTGATGCGCATACCATAAAACATGAGAGGAACCTGAAACAAATTCAGGAAATATTCAGCTTAAGCGTGAAGTCACGCTCTTTTCGTGGCTAATCCTGAGAAGGCTGAGAGCCTGCGCGTCGTGCCGCGACCCTCGATCCGACCGCATTCCAGGCCAACGCGCCGAGCAATCCGATGGCCAGCCCCACCGCTGCGCCCATGCCGTAGTAGAGCGTCGGCTTCGGCGCCGAGGGCGAGGTCGGAAGCTCGGCGTCCACCGCCGTCGAGACGATGACAGGCGACGCTCCGTCGATCGTCTCGATGCTGCTGATGAACGCCGCGAGGTGTTTGGCGGCCGCATCCGCCAACTTCTTGGCCTGCTCCGGCGTCGCACCGACGGCCGTGATGTTGATCAGGGGAGTGTCGGTGGGGTTGCTGGCACTCAGGTCGGCGCGCAGTCGGGTGTCGGTGAACTCGGCACCGAGGTCGTGCCGGACGCCCTCGAGGACCGGAGTGCTGAAGATCAGCGCCGGATAGGACCTGGCTCGGGCAACGGCGTACTGGGCGGCGATGTAGTTGGCGCCGGTCGTCCTGCCTGGGATTCCCTTGACGAGTTGCGTAGCCGTTGCCGTGTAGGTCGGGGTCGCGTAGTGGAGCCCGATGGCCGCCAGGCCGAAGCCGAGCCCGATCCCCAGGGCGAGCATCCACCAGTAGCGAAGTAGGAGCGCCACCAACTGCCCTACCCGGAACTCCGTCGCCATGGATCCCCCGATCTCGCGGACAACCGTGAAAACGTCCGTCTCGCTGACCAGGATATCCATTCGTTCAGAGCCCAGGTGTGCGGCGTCTGGTACTGACGAGACGTCGGGAGGGGCGCCAGCACCCGGCCCAGGTGTCAGCGGGTGAAGTTGAGGCCGGTGGTGGTGGTTTCGGGGGCGAGGGTTTCGTTGGTTTTGGGGGCGTAGACCCAGTTTTTGAGGGTGCCGTTTGCGACGTTGATGGTGATGAGTCTGACGGGGTTGGTGGTGCGGCTGTGGTAGGTCTGCATGAGGCTGATGATCTTGTTGCCGTTGGTGCCGGTGTCGGTGCGGGTGGCTGCGGTGCCGGTGTGGCCGGAGACGACGATCTTGATGTTGGGGTAGACCTTGATGAGGGTGTCGTAGAGGTGTTTGGGTGAGGTGGCTCCGTAGCCGCCGTTGCTGGTGCTGATGGTGGCGTCGCCGTTGAGGTAGGCGTGGGTGGAGATGATGATGTTGTGGTCGGGGTTGGCTGCGACGATCTTTTTGGCCCAGTCGATGGCGCCTTGGCGGGGCCAGAGTTCGAGGTTGAGGACCATCCATTTTTGGCCGGCTGCGGTGAAGGTGGAGTAGGTGTTGTCGACCTTGCCTGGTTCGTAGGCGCCCTTGATGGTGGGGAAGGTGTTCAGGGGGAAGGCGGTGTTGAAGGCTTTGGTGTCGCGGACGGCGAGGTTGGTGTTGACGCCGGGGCAGGCGGATCCGCCTTGGCAGACGGCTGCGGTGTCGTGGTTGCCGATGGTGAGGGAGTAGGGGATTTTGCCTTTGAGGGGGGCGAGGCCTTTTTGGGCGCGGGTGTATTGCTCGGGGGCGGCGTTGCCCCAGTCGACGACGTCGCCGATGTGGGTGACGTATTTGAGGTTGAGTTTGGTGGCGTTGTTGACGAGCCAGGTGGAGCGGTCGGCGAGGCGGGTGTCGGTGTCGCTCCAGGTTTCTTGTTGGGTGTCGGGGATCACGGCGATGGTGAAGGACTCGCTTGCCCCTGCGGGCGGCACCGGCGGGTGTGGTTCGGTCGGGGCCGTTGCCTGCCGCGTCGGCCTCCCGCCGTGATCCCCCGGACCCACGTAGAAGGGCTGCGCCGAGAGCAGCGACCAGCCGCCCTCGAGCAGTTCGTCGCGTTCGGCGTCGCCGACGGCGACCCGGGTCCCCGTCCCGATGCCCATCCGATACGCAGGCTCCGTGCAGCGCGAGGGCACGCTCGACGCGTAGAACTGCAGGAACTGCGGCCGGTATCCGCTCGCCTCCGCCGCCACCAGGTCCGCACCCTCGGCGGCCCAGGTGAAGTCCCTCGTTCCGGGGTGGTAGAGCCGCCAGACGCCGACCCGGTCGGCTCCGGGGTGCGACGAGACGGTCATGGCCGTCGCGTCGACCAGGTGGAATCCTTCCTCGACAGCGCCTGCCATCTCCCGGCCGAACTGGGTGAGCAGTGTCGCGCCGGACGTGGGGTCGGTCAGCGTCGCGACGGCGACGCCCAGGTCGGAGCATTCGGTGGGCTCTGCGACCGCTGGCACGGGAAGGAGCACAAGCATCAGGCTGACCGTCATGGCGAGCGCGGCCGAGCGCAGTGTCTGCATCGCTGACACCTCCCAACGCGTGGGGCGGGTACCGGTCGGGAGCGGCATGGGCCGACGTGACTTCGCTTGTGCGGCGGCACGGCGGCCGCCGATGCTCAATTCTAGACTCAGCCTGCCGCGGCGGATAGGCCGATCCCGAGGGGTACTGCGTGGCCGAGGTCAGGCGATGGAACTGTGCGCGCGAGCCGCGCCCTGCTCCTCGAAGGTCGCGGTGCAGATCCGCGGGCCGATGGCGAGCTCAGCGGTCTCCAGGCCCGCGCCGCTCTCGTCGAGGAAGCCGTCGAGGAAGCCGCGGTGCATCGCGCACACCAGCGGCAACTGCTCCGGCGCGATCGTCGCGCGGAAGGGGCAGCGGGTGAAGGTGACGGTCTCGTCATCGAGGGTGGTCCCGAAGCCCCGCTCGCCGAGGTGGGTCGCCAGATCGGCCAGGGCGATTCCCGACTGATCCTCCTGCGAGGCCACGCCGGCGCCCCAGGTCCGCCCGGCGCTCTCAGCCAGTTCGAAGGATCCGGGGGTCGGCTGGATGAAGCTCGAGATGAGCACCTGGACCAGTTCGGTCAGGTGCAGGTTGCTGATGGTGGGGGACTCGCTCGTAGCCGTGAACACCAGGGGCGGTCGGCCCTGGCTACCGGTGGCGTTGACGGCCCGCTCGACGTAGCCTGCCTCGACGAGCGCGTCCAGGTGGAAGCGCGCGGAGTTCTTGTGCAGCCCCAACTCGTTCGCGACGTCGATGACGGAGACGGGCTCGGAGGCCGACTGAAGGAATGCAAGCACACGTGCCCGAGTAGGGCCCAGTCCGTGTGGAGTGCTGATCATGTCTGTCATTGTGGCACCGGCCCTCTCATGGTCAGATCGTGGGTCGGCCAAGCCCAAGGTAGGGTTGTTGCATGCAGTTTAGCCAATTGCTTGATACTTACGGCAGAGTGGCGCGTGACTTGCGCGTTTCCCTCACCGATCGCTGCAACCTGCGCTGCACCTACTGCATGCCTGCCGAGGGTCTGACCTGGCTCCCCACCGATGAGACGCTCACCGATGACGAGGTCGTCCGCGTGATGCGGGTGGCGGTCGAACGGCTTGGCATCACCCGGATCAGGTTCACTGGGGGCGAGCCGCTGCTTCGGCCCCACCTCGACCGCATCATCGCGGGTGCGGCCTCCCTCCGGGGCGCAGAGGGGCGACCCGAACTGGCGCTGACGACCAACGGGCTGGGCCTCGACAAGAAGATCGACGCGCTCGCGGAGGCGGGTCTCGACCGGGTCAACCTGTCGCTCGACTCGCTCGACCCGCAGCGATACGCCCGCCTCACCCGCCGCGACCGACTCCCCGACGTGTTCGCAAGCATCGACGCCGTCGAGAGGGTCGGCCTCACCCCGCTGAAGATCAACGCGGTCATCATGCGCGGCGTCAACGAGGACGACATCGTCCCCCTCGCGCAGTTCTGCCTGGAGCGCGGCTACCAGTTGCGCTTCATCGAGCAGATGCCGCTCGGGCCGAAAGGGGAGTGGCATCGCGGCGACATGGTGACCGCGGCCGAGATCCTGGCCGCGCTGGAGAGCCGCTTCCTGCTCCACGCCCTCGACGAGCCGCGCGGCTCTGCGCCGGCCGAACTCTGGGGGTCGCGCCGGACCAGCGACAGCCGGGCGGTCGCCTTGGGGTGATCGCATCGGTCACGAATCCATTCTGTGGCGCGTGCGACCGGACGCGGATCACCTCCGACGGGCAGGTCCGCACCTGCCTCTTCTCGCAGCGCGAGACCGACCTGCGCTCCATCCTGCGCGGCGGGGGGAGCGACGACGACCTCGTGGCGGCCTGGACGGGTGCGCACGGCGGCAAGGCGAGGGCGCACGGCATCAACGAGATCGGATTTGTGCAGCCGGAGCGCACCATGAGCGCGATCGGCGGCTGACGACACACCGCCAAGGGGCACCCGCCCCGGGGCAGACGACAGAAGGAGTGGGCGTGCAGGTCAGGTTCTTTGCGGGGGCGGCCGAGGCCGCGGGCGTCGACGAGCGCGAGGTCGGTGGAACAGGTCTCACGGGCGAGACGCTGGTCGCGCTGCTCGCGGAGGGTAATGAGCGGCTCGGGCAGGTGCTCGGCGTCAGTTCGCTGCTCGCCGACGGCGCCCGGGTCGGCGACCTGTCCGCCCCGCTCGACCAGGTGCGGCGCATCGACGTGCTGCCCCCGTTCGCGGGCGGCTAGGCCTCCCGTGGCTGCGACGTGGGGAGTGCTGCTGGGCGGCGGCCGTTCCTCGCGGATGGGCACCGACAAGCTTCGGCTGCTCGACGGCGACACGTCGCTCGCCGCTCGCGGGGTCGACGCGCTGCTCACGGTCGTCGACCGGGTCATCGTCTCGTCCCCGAGCGGCCGGACGTCGCCCGTGACGGCGTCAGTTTCGTGCTGGAGGATCCGCCGTTCGGCGGGCCCGTCGCGGGCATCGCTGCGGCACTTGGAGCCATCGACGCCGACGACGGCGAGGTCTACCTCCTGGCCGGCGACCTGGTCGCCCCCGCAGAGATCGTCGACCTGCTGCGCGCCCACGACCTCGACGGCGACGGGGTCGCGCTGATCGACCGTGAGGGCTGGCCGCAGTACCTGGCGGGCAGGTACCGGCTCGCCGCGCTCCGACGCGTGCTCGCGGGCGAGTCGAGGGACCGCTCGGTGCGTCGCACCTTCCGCGTCCTCGACCTGATCCTGATCCCAGCAGAGAAGGATGTCACTGGCGACGTGGACACCCCAGAGCAGGCCGAAACCGCCGGACTTCGCTTTCCGGAACCCGCTGCTGACCAGGCCTGATAGCCCTTCGGGTGATGGTAAATTCAATTAAATCTGACAAACAGTAGTAGATCTGAAAAACTCATCCCATGAGTTCAGATTCCGCGCGCATCGACGGGTTGGCGTCAGAGGCCCTGCTGAAGCTCGGCCGCTTCTTCACGAAGTGGGACGAGACCGACGACGGCCGCGCCGTCTTCCGTGAGGGGGGCCGCGCAGGCGACGTCTTCTACCGTGACCGGTGGAGCCACGACAAGGTGGTCCGCTCCACCCACGGCGTGAACTGCACGGGCTCCTGCTCGTGGAAGGTGTACGTCAAGGACGGCATCATCACGTGGGAGTCGCAGCAGACCGACTACCCGACGACCGGGCCCGACCGGCCCGAGTACGAGCCCCGCGGCTGCCCCCGCGGAGCGGCCTTCTCCTGGTACACCTACTCGCCGACCCGGGTGCGCTACCCCTACGGCCGTGGCGTGCTGATCGAGATGTACCGCGAGGCAAAGAAGCGCCTCGGCGACCCGGTTGAGGCGTTCCGCGAGATCTCCACCGACCCCGTCAAGCGGCGCCGCTATCAGCAGGCCCGCGGCAAGGGCGGCCTGGTGCGCATCTCGTGGGATGAGGCGATGGAGATCGCCGCTGCGTCGTACGTCAACACCATCAAGTTCTACGGCCCCGACCGCTGCGTGTCCTTCTCGCCGATCCCCGCTATGAGCATGGTGAGCCATGCCATCGGCACCCGCTTCACGCACCTCATCGGCGGCGCCATGACCAGCTTCTACGACTGGTACGCCGACCTTCCGGTCGCCAGCCCGCAGGTCTTCGGTGACCAGACGGACGTGCCCGAGTCGGGCGACTGGTGGGACGCCACCTACCTGATGATGTGGGGCTCCAACGTCCCCGTCACCCGCACCCCCGACGCGCACTGGATGGCAGAGGTCCGCTACCGCGGCACCAAGGTCGTCACCGTCAGCCCCGACTACGCGGACAACGTCAAGTTCGCCGACGAGTGGCTGCCTGCGCAGGCGGGCACCGACGCGGCGCTCGCGATGGCGATGGGCCACGTCATCCTCAAGGAGAACTTCGTCGACCGGAAGGTCGACTACTTCTCCGACTACGTCAAGCAGTACACCGACCTCGGGATGCTCATCACACTCGTCGAGCACCCCGAAGGCAAGGGCCTGGTGCCGGGCAAGTTCCTCACCGCGGAGGACCTCAGCACCTACCGGTCCGAGACCGACGACGCGTTCAAGACGGTGATGTGGGACAAGGCAACCTCCGCCCCGCCGTCCCGAACGGTTCGATGGGCTTCCGTTACGACGAGCGCGACGAGGGCAAGTGGAACCTCGAACTCGGCGAGATCGACCCTGCCCTGACCCTCCTCGGCGAGGCTGGCAGCCAGCCTGTCGAGATCGCGCTGCCGTGCTTCGAGGACCCGAGGGGCGAGGGCTCCGTGATCAACCGCGGCGTGCCCGCCCGCACCGTCGACGGGAAGCTCGTCACCACGGTGTTCGACCTGATGCTCGCCCAGTACGGCGTCGGGCGCGAGGGCCTCCCCGGTGTCTGGGCCAAGGACTACGACGACGCGACGTCGCCCTACACGCCCGCCTGGCAGGCAGAGATCACCTCCGTGCCCGCAGAGGCGTGCATCCGCACCGCCCGCGAGTTCGCCTCCAACTCGGAGGAGTCGAAGGGCCGCACGATGATCATCATCGGCGCAGGCATCTGCCACTGGTTCCACGCCGACGTCACCTACCGCGCGATCATCGCGCTGCTCATGATGACCGGCTGCATCGGCAAGAACGGCGGCGGCTGGGCGCACTACGTCGGCCAGGAGAAGTGCCGGCCCATGACGGGCTGGTTCAACATGGCCAACGCGCTGGACTGGTCGCGCCCGCCGCGCACCATGATCGGCACCGGCTACTGGTACATGCACACCGACCAGTGGCGCACCGACGGCTTCTCCGCCGACCGGATCAAGTCGCCGCTGTCGACCGGATCGCTCGACGGCATGCACACCGCCGACTCGATGGCGCTCGCACACCGGCTCGGCTGGATGCCCTTCTACCCGCAGTTCGGCGTCAACCCGCTCGACCTCGCGGACGAGGCCACCGCCGCCGTCGAGCGCGGCGAGTACGAGTCGCCGCAGGCCTATGTCGCGGCCAAGCTGAAGGCTGGCGAACTGAAGAGCGCCGTCGAGGACATCGACGCGCCCGAGAACTGGCCCCGCACCATGATCCTGTGGCGCTCGAACCTGTTCGGCTCCTCGGCGAAGGGCGCCGAATACTTCAACAAGCACCTGCTCGGCACCCACAACAACGTGATGCCCAACGGGCACGGCACCGACCGACCGCGCGACGTGAAGTGGCACGAGGAGGCGCCGGAGGGCAAGCTCGACCTGCTCATCACGGCCGACTTCAGGATGACGAGCTCGACGCTGCTCAGCGACATCGTGCTCCCGGCGGCGACGTGGTACGAGAAGCACGACATCAGCTCCACCGACATGCACCCCTACGTGCACGCGTTCACTCCCGCGATCGACCCGCCGTGGGAGACCCGCACCGACTACGACGTGTTCACAGAGTTGGCGCACAAGCTCTCCGAGATGGCCAAGGGCCGGCTCGACACCCGCAAGGACCTCGTCGCGGTGCCGATGCAGCACGACACCCCCGGCCAGCTGGCGCAGCCTGGCGGCCACGTCCCCGACTGGCGGGGCACCGACGTGCCTGCTGTGCCCGGCAAGAACCTGCCGGTGCTTGCGGTCGTCGAACGCGACTACACGGCGATCGCCGACAAGCTCGCCACCGTCGGGCCGCTTGCCGACAAGTTGGGCTTCACCGTCAAGAACATCACCTACGACGTGCGCCACCAGGTCGACCGGTTGGCGAAGCTGCACGGCGTCTACCCGTCGGGCCCCGCAGAGGGTCGCCCGGCCATCAACACGGACGCGCGTCTGGCGGAGGCGATCCTCACCTTCTCCGGCACCACCAACGGTGAGCTGGCGACCCAGGGCTTCCGCACCCTCGAGAGGAAGACCGGCCGCGATCTGGTCGACCTGTCGCTCGGCTCCGAGGAGAAACTGATCACCTTCGCGCAGACGCAGGCCGCGCCCCAGCCGGTGATCACGTCCCCGGAGTGGTCGGGCTCGGAGACCGGCGGACGGCGCTACGCCGCCTTCACGATCAACACCGAGCGCCTCAAGCCATGGCACACGCTCTCGGGACGGATGCACTTCTTCCTGGACCACGACTGGATGACGGACGCAGGGGAGAACCTGCCGACGTACCGTCCGCCGCTCGACATGTCCGCGGCCTACGGCGAGCCAGAGCTCGGGCCCAACGGTGAGAAGGCGATCACGCTCAGGTACCTGACGGTGCACAACAAGTGGTCGATCCACTCCGAGTACCAGGACAACCTGTTCATGCTGTCGCTCGGACGCGGCGGGCCGCAGGCCTGGCTGAGCGTTGCCGACGCCAAGTCGATCGGCGTCGCGGACAACGACTGGATCGAGCTGACAAACGCCAACGGCGTGTTCGTCGCCCGCGCCGTCGTCACCCCGAAGCTGCCCGACGGCATCTGCTACGTGCAGCACGCCCAGGAACGCACCATCGACATGCCCAAGTCGGAGGCCACCGGTCGCCGCGGCGGCATCCACAACTCGGTGACCCGGATCCTGCTCAAGGCAACCCACCTGATCGGCGGCTACGCCCACCAGGCCTACGCGTTCAACTACATCGGCCCCACCGGCGTGCAACGGGACATCGTCTCGACGGTTCGCCGCCGCTCCCAGGAGGTGCAGTACTGATGGCGAAGCAGCGTCGCGTCATGGCCCAGGTCGCCATGGTGATGAACCTCGACAAGTGCATCGGATGCCACACGTGCTCGGTCACCTGCAAACAGGCGTGGACCAACCGCGCAGGCACCGAGTACGTCTGGTTCAACAATGTCGAGACCCGCCCGGGCCTCGGCTACCCCCGCACCTACGAGGATCAGGACAAGTGGCAGGGCGGCTGGGTCCGCACCAAGTCAGGTCGCCTCAAGCTGCGCTCCGGCGGGCGGTTCAAGAAGCTGCTGAGCATCTTCGCCTCCCCGGTGCAGCCCGGCATGGACGACTACTACGAGCCGTGGACCTACGACTACGAGAAGTTGATCCAATCGCCGCTCGGCGACGACTTCCCGGTCGCCCGGCCGAAGTCGCTCATCACGGGCGACGACCTGGCCATCAAGGCCTCCGCGAACTGGGACGACTCGCTCGGCGGTATCGCCGAGACCATCGACGAGGACCCGATCGTCAGGAAGCTGCGCGACGAGGCCAACATCCAGATCAAGGCGGAGTACGAGAAGACCTTCATGTTTTTCGTGCCGCGCATCTGCGAGCACTGCCTGAACCCATCGTGCATGGCCGCCTGCCCCTCGGGCGCGATCTACAAGCGCGCCGAGGACGGCATCGTGCTGGTCGACCAGGATCGCTGCCGCGGCTGGCGCCAGTGCATCACCGGCTGCCCCTACAAGAAGATCTACTTCAACCACCGCTCCGGCAAGGCCGAGAAGTGCACCATGTGTTACCCGCGCCTTGAGGTGGGTCTCCCGACGGTGTGCGCGGAGACGTGCGTCGGCCGGCTGCGCTACATCGGCGTCATCCTCTACGACGCCGACCGCGTCACCGAGGCGGCACTCGCGGACGAGAAGGACCTGTACGAGGCCCAACTCGACCTGATGCTCGACCCCAACGACCCGCAGGTGATCGCCGACGCCAAGGCCAACGACATCCCGACCGACTGGATCTCGGCGGCGCAGAAGTCGCCGGTGTACGCGCTCATCAAGCACTTCAAGGTCGCGCTTCCTCTGCATCCGGAGTACCGCACGATGCCGATGGTCTGGTACGTGCCGCCGCTCTCGCCGGTGGTGGACCTGCTGAAGTCGCAGGGCCATGACTCGGAGGCCGGTGGCAACCTGTTCGGCGCCATCGACGCGCTGCGGATCCCCGTCGAGTACCTGGCGGAACTGTTCACGGCAGGTGACGCGGACGTCGTCACCGGCGTGCTGCAGAAGCTCGCCGCGATGCGTTCCTACATGCGTGACGTGACCCTCGGTCGCGAACGGCAGCCGGAGCTGGCCGAGGCCGTCGGGTTGACGCCCGCCGCGATGGAGCAGATGTACCGGCTGCTCGCCATCGCCAAGTACGACGAGCGCTACGTCATCCCGAAGGCGCACTCGGAGCAGGCGCACAACCTGGAGGAGATGGGCTGCTCCGTCGACTTCGATGCCACCGACCCGTACAACTACGACGGCGGCTTCGGGTCGTCGTCGGGCCGCGTGGTGCCCGTCGCCATCGAGAGCTACGCCGACGCCAAGCGTCGCCAGCAGGACGCGAGCGGGGCATGAGGGCCGTCGTCTTCCAAGCGGCCGCGCTGCTGCTGGGCTACCCGACCGAGGACCTGCTCGACAAGCTCGACCTGATCGAGGAGGCCGTCGCCGAGGCGGGCACGGGGGAGCGGTTCGCGCCCACCCTCGCGCACCTGCGATCGATGCCGCTGATGGAACTGCAGTCGTGGCACGTGCAGGAGTTCGACCTGTCCCGCAGGCACGCGCTGCACCTGACGTACTGGACCGACGGCGACACCCGCCGCCGCGGCGAGGTGCTCGGCTCCATCAAGCAGACCTACCGCGACTCCGGCCTCGTGGTCGACCTTGACGGTGAGCTGCCCGACTATCTGCCGATGGTGCTCGAGTTCACAGCCACGGGTGCGCCAGAGCTCGGCATCGGCATCCTCAACGCCTACCGCGCCTCGCTCGAGCTGCTGCGGATCGGGCTCACGGAGGACAAGCTCCCGCACGCGGGCGTCGTCGAGGCCATCTGCGACGTGCTTGGCGGACCCTCGCCCAAGACCCGCGCCGAGGTGCGCGACCTGCTGACCACCCCTCCCACGGAGACCGTCGGTCTTGAGCCGACCTTCCTTCCCTACCCGCAACTGCAAGGGAGCCAACCGTGAAGTTCCTGCTGTGGGGCGTGCTGCCCTATCTCACCTTCCTGGTCCTGATCGGCGGCCTGATCTGGCGGTACCGCTACGACCAGTTCGGCTGGACGACCCGCTCGTCGCAGCTCTACGAGTCGAAGCTGCTCAAGATCGGTTCGCCGCTGTTCCACTTCGCCCTGCTCGCGGTGCTGATGGGTCACCTCGTCGGCCTGCTGATCCCCAAGGCGTTCACCGACTGGATCGGCCTGAGCCAGCACATGTACCACCTGGGTGCCTTCTGGGGCGGTGGGCTGGCAGGCGTCGCCCTGATCGTCGGGCTCGCCATGCTGATCGTGCGGCGGCGCACCACGGGGGCCGTGTTCAAGGCGACCACCTGGAACGACAAGATCATGTACCTGGTGCTCGCGACCGTCATCGGGCTCGGCATGTTCGCCACGCTCACCGGCGACAAGACGCCTACCGGTGCGGAGCACAACTACCGCGAGACCGTGTCGGTGTGGTTCCGTTCCCTGTTCACGTTCCAGCCCAACGTCGACGCGATGGCCGCGGCAACTTGGCAGTTCCAGACGCACATCGTGATCGCCATGCTGCTCTTCGCGATGATCCCGTTCACCCGCCTGGTGCACGCCTTCTCGGCACCCTTCCACTACCTCTTCCGCCCCTACATCGTCTATCGCTCCCGCGATGCCGTGTCTGCGCGCCGCTCATCCACGACGAAGGGTCGCGGCTGGGATCCGGTCGGCACCCGCGACAACCAGAAAGTTCGTAAGTGAGTAAGAACCTCATCGAGGTCGGCCCCGTGCACGACACGGGCAAGGGGCCGGCCGGGTCCTCACCATGTCCACGATCGCGTTCACGCTGATGTTCGCGGTGTGGCTCATGTTCGGCATCCTCGGCATCCCCATCCAGAAGGAACTGGGCCTCAGCGACCAGCAACTGTCCTGGATCTCGGCCCTCGCCGTCCTCAACGGCTCCATGTGGCGACTCCCGGCAGGCATCCTCGCCGACCGGCTCGGCGGCCGCACCATCACGCTGTTCCTGCTGTTCGCCACCGCGATCCCCGCCTACCTGGTGTCGTTCGCGAACAACTACGCGATGCTGCTGGTGCTGGCCTTCCTCGTCGGCTTCGCTGGCAACCTCTTCTCCGTCGGCACAGCATGGGACTCGGCCTGGTACTCCAAGGACCGCCAGGGCCTCGCGCTCGGCGTGTTCGGCGCGGGCAACGTCGGCGCCTCCGTCACCAAGTTCATCGGCCCGCCCCTGATCGCCGCCACCGCGGGGTCGACCTACATCCTTGGCATCCAGGGCGGCTGGCGGCTGATCCCGGTCATCTACGCGGTGCTGCTCGTCATCGTCGGCATCCTCACCTGGATCATCGTCCCCAAGCCGGACCGCGCCGCAGGGGCCTCCAAGCCGCTGTCGGAGATGCTCGCGCCGCTGAAGGACGTGCGCGTGTGGCGGTTCAGCCTCTACTACGTGGCCGTCTTCGGCGCCTACGTGGCGCTGTCGGCCTGGCTGCCGAAGTACTACGTCGACAACTTCGGCGTCTCGCTGACCGTCGCGGGCCTTTTGACGGCGACCTTCATCTTCCCCGCCTCGCTGCTGCGGCCCGTCGGCGGCTGGCTCAGCGACAGGTTCGGCGCCCGCAAGGTGATGTACTTCACCTTCGCGCTGATGCTGCTCTCCAGCGGCATCCTGATGATGCCCAACGGCTTCATCACCGTCGTCCACCCCGACGGCGGCCAGAGCCAGCACCTGCACTACCAGATCTCGCTGCTGTGGTTCGTGGTCCTGGTGTTCATCCTCGGCTGCGCCATGGGCTTCGGTAAGGCCGCGGTCTTCAAGCACATCCCCGAGTACTTCCCCGACAACGTCGGCTCCGTCGGCGGACTCGTCGGCATGCTCGGCGGACTTGGAGGATTCGTCCTCCCTCCGCTGTTCGCCGCGACCAAGACCTGGTCCGGTTTCCCGAGCAGCACGTTCTTCTGCATCTTCATCCTGGTGGCGATCTGCGCCGTCTGGATGCACGTCACCATCGTCCGCATGCTGCACGACAAGTCGCCTGAGCTCGCCGGCACCATCGACCGACCCCTAGAGGAGGCTCGCTCGTGAGCACCACCACCCCCGAGACCAAGGGAGACTGGCTCGTCTCCTGGGACACCGAAGACGAGTCCAAGTGGGACAAGAAGCTCGCCTGGAACACGCTGACCGTGACCACCGTGTCGCTGACGCTGTGCTTCGTCGCATGGTTCCTGCCGAGCGCCATCGTCCCCAAGCTGAACGCGCTCGGCTACAACTTCACCAAGGACCAACTGTTCCTGATGACGTCGATGCCAGGCCTCTCCGGCGGCCTGCTGAGGCTCGTCTGGATGGTCCTTCCGCCCAAGATCGGCACCCGCAAGATGGTCGCGCTGACCACGCTGCTGCTGCTCCTGCCGATGCTCGGCTGGGGCTTCGAGGTGACCAACCCGCACGTGCCGTACTGGCGCCTGCTTGCGCTCGCCTTCCTGGCGGGCATCGGCGGCGGGGCGTTCTCCGGCTTCATGCCGTCGACCTCCTACTTCTTCCCCAAGTCGAAGCAGGGCACCGCGCTCGGCATCCAGGCGGGCATCGGCAACTTCGGCGTCTCGCTGGTCCAGTTGCTGACCCCGTGGCTGATCGGCTTCGGCATGTTCGGCTTCCTCGGCTCCCAGACGCTGACGGTGCCGAGCAAGCAGCCCGTCGAGGTCTGGTACCAGAACGCGGCGCTGATCTACGTGCCGATCATCATCGTGGTTGCCGTCTGGTCCTACGTGGTGCTGCGCTCGGTGCCCATCAAGGCCAGCATCAAGCAGCAGTTCGACATCTTCAAGAACCAGGACACCTGGTGGATGACCCTGCTCTACATCATGACCTTCGGCACCTTCTCCGGCCTGTCCGCCCAGTTCGCGCTGCTGATGATCAACCTGTACGGCGCGGGCAACTCCGCCATCGTGGAGGGAACGGGTGCGGGGGCGAAGCTGCTCATCGAGGGCTATGAGCTGCCGGACCCGGTCAAGTTCGTGTTCCTCGGCCCGCTGATCTCCGCGGGCGCCCGGGTGCTGTTCTCGCCCCTGACCGACCGGATGGGCGGCGCCATCTGGACGCTGATCTCCGGCATCGGCATCTTCGCGTCGATCCTCATCACGATCCCGTCGCTGACGCCCGATACGTCGAGCGCCGAGTCGCTGCAGGGCGGGTTCAACCTGTTCCTCGGGGCATGCTGGCGATCTTCCTGTTCACCGGCATCGGCAACGCATCCACGTTCAAGCAGATGCCGATGATCTTCGAGAAGCGCCAGGCCGGCGGCGTGATCGGCTGGACCGCGGCGATCGCCGCCTTCGGCCCGTTCCTGTTCGGCGTCGGGCTGACGCTGATGAGTGCCACGACGTTCTACATCATCGGCGCGGTGTGGGCCGTGATGTGCATCGCCATCACCTGGTGGAGGTACGCCCGCAAGGGCGCCCCGAAGCCGAGCTGACCAGTCGCTGAACGGACGGGCCGACCGCCTGGGGCGTGAACTTCGCGCCTCCGGAGCATAAGGTTGGCCCGTCCCTGCATGTGAGGAGGAATGCCGTGACGGCGAGGATCGCGGTGGCAGATGTCACCACCGAGGACGTCGACTGCGAGGCGCTGCTCGCCTCCGTCGGTGACGACCGGGCGGGCGCCGTCGTGACGTTCGCAGGCGTGGTGCGCGACCACGACCACGGCAAGTCCGTCACCGGCATCGAATACGTCGGGCATCCGTCCGCGGCCGACGTGATGCGCGAGGTCGCGGAGGAGTTCGCGCAGCGCGAGGGCGTCCACGCGATCGCGGCCCAGCACAGGGTCGGGATGCTCGGGATCGGCGGGGTGGCGCTGTACGTCGCCGTCGCGGCGTCGCACCGCAGGCAGGCCTTCGAGTGCGCCTCCGACCTGGTCGACACCGTCAAGGAGCGGCTGCCGATCTGGAAGAAGCAGTACCTGAGCGACGGCTCGCACGAGTGGTCGCAATGCCCCTGACCGAAGAGCAGCGCGAGCGCTACATCCGCAACATCGACATCGTCGGGATGGGCGTGGCCGGGCAGGAACGGCTGCTCGCGTCGTCGGTGCTGGTGATCGGGGCGGGAGGGCTCGGCTCGGCGGCGCTGCCGTACCTGGCCGCCGCCGGGGTCGGCCGGATCGCGCTCGTCGACGGGGACCACGTCGAGTTGAAGAACATGCAGCGCCAGGTGCTGCACACCGAACTGGGCCGCAACAAGGCCGAATCGGGGGCCGAGCGGCTCCGCGCGCTGAACCCCGATGTTACCGTCGAGGTGATCCCCGAGTACCTGACAGCAGAGCGCGCCAGGGAGCTGTTCGCCGGCTACGACCTGGTGCTCGACTGCACAGACACGTTCGGCGCGAAGTTCATGCTCTCCGACGCCGCGGAGGCGGTCGGCGCCCGGCTGATCTGGGCGTCCGCCGTCGGGATGCAGGGGCAGTGCTCCGTGTTCGGCGTCCCGGACGCGCACGGCGACCAGCTGTACCTGCGCGACCTGATCCCGGTCGAACCGGCCGACGGCGACTACCCGAAGGCCACCGACATCGGGGTGCTCGGCGCGATGGTCGGCCAGGTCGGCGCGATGCAGGCCACAGAGGCCATCAAACTGCTGGCGGGCATCGGGCGACCGCTGGTCGGCCGGGTCGCGCTGCTGGACGCCGCCGCTGGCCGCTGGGCAGAACTGCCACTGAGGAGGGCACGATGAGGAGCGTCGAGGACCACCTGTCGGCCGTGCTGGCGCTGGGGGAGCGCCTCGACGCCGAGCAGGCGCCAGTCGGCTCCGGCTACGGGCGGACCCTTGCGGCCGACGTCGCCGCGGTCGTCGCGGTGCCCCCGTTCGACAACTCGGCCATGGACGGCTTCGCCGTTCGCGCGGCCGACCTCGAGCCAGGCGCGCGGCTGATGGTCGTCGGGGACATCCCCGCGGGCGCCACCTCGGTCCCCTGGGTCGGGCCGGGCGAGGCCGCCAGGATCATGACGGGCGCCCCGATGCCGACCGGCGCCGACACCGTCGTTCCCGTCGAACTGACCGACCAACCCTCGGGCGCCGCGGACCTGCCCGCCACGGTCGAGGTGCGTGAGGTCGTTACGGAGGGCCGGCACGTGCGCGGCCGCGGCGAGGACGTGGCCGTCGGGGACGTCGTGCTTCCCGCGGGTCTGCGGTGGAGCCCCGCGGCGGCATCGTCGGCCGCCTCGCTCGGGCACGGCACCGTGCCACTGGTGCGCAGGCCACGGGTCGCGGTGCTCGCCACCGGGTCGGAACTCGTCGCCGCGGGTCAGCCTCTCGGCTTCGGCCAGATCCCCGACTCGAACTCGATCCTGCTCGCCGGGCTGTGCGAGGGGTGGGGCGCAGAGGTCGCAATGGTGGAGTCGGTCTCCGACGACCCGGCACACTTCCGCGCGGCGCTCGCGCGAGCCATCGACGCCGACCTGGTGCTGACCAGCGGGGGAGTCTCCGTCGGAGCCTTCGAGGTGGTCCGCCAGGTCGTCGAGGGAGACATCTCGTTCGACAAGGTCGCCATGCAGCCGGGCAAGCCGCAGGCCAGCGGGCTGCTCGCCTGGCCCGACGGTCGCCGCGTCCCGATGCTGGGGCTGCCCGGCAACCCCGTCAGCGTGTTCGTGTCCGCCTGGGTCTACGCGCGGCCGCTGCTCGCAAAGCTGGGCGGGTGGAGCGACGCATGGCCGTCGTCACTGCTCCCGGCGACGGTCGGCTGGAGCGGGCCGGAGGGTCGCCGCCAGTTCGTGCCGGTCAAGATCTCGGAGGAGGGGGTGACCCCCGTGCACCGGTTGGGCTCGGGGTCGCACCTGGTCGCCTCGCTTGCCCTGGCCGACGGGCTCGCGGTCGTGCCAGAGGACGTCACCACGGTCGCCGCGGGCGAGACCGTCACCGTCCACGCCTTGTAATCTCTGCCCCATGACCCGCTTCACGCACCTCGACGACGCAGGCAACGCCCGGATGGTCGACGTCACCGCCAAGACCCCCACCGTCCGCTCCGCCTCCGCGGTCGCGTCGGTCCGCTGCAGCGCTGAGGTCGTGCAGGCTCTGCGCGACGGGACGGTGCCGAAGGGCGACGTGCTCGCGGTCGCCCGGGTCGCCGGGATCGCCGCGGCGAAGAAGGTCCCCGACCTGCTGCCGCTGGCACACGTGATCGGCGTCCACGGCGTCGTCGTCGACCTCGAGATCGTCGACGAGGGCATCGACATCTCGGCCACGGTCCGCACGGCGGATCGCACAGGCGTCGAGATGGAGGCCCTGACGGCGGTGACGGTCGCCGCACTGGCGGTGGTCGACATGATCAAGGGCGTCGACAAGTTGAGCGAGATCGTCGGGGCAAAGGTGGTCGCCAAGTCCGGCGGTAGGTCCGGGGACTGGTCGCGGGAGTAGATGCACTGACCGGACACTTTAGTCGTGACGGATACTCAAGATCGATAACGTGCCGCCAGTGCTTCGGCACGCCCATACAACGCATCGCGGACTGACCCTGGCGCTAGAACTTCGGCGTCCGTATCGAGTCGCCACACCGCCCACACCGCGTGGCGCAGGTCTTCGAAGGTCACGTCGAGGCGGATCCAGTCATCCGGTTCCGGGTCCTCGGCCCGCACAGCTCTTGCATTCTCCAGCAGGTCCTCACGCCGAGACGTCTTGATGCGGACGACGACGCGGATGTGGTTCTCGGAAAGGAACTGTGCAGTGCGCTCGGCCCAGATGCGGTCGAGATCGGCTTGGACTGGGCGTTGCGCCGGTTCGGGGAGTGCTTTGGCGTTGAGCATCCGAGACAGACGGTAAGTACGATCGTCTCCGGACTTCGTCGCCAGCAGATAGGTGCGCCCGCGGACGGTGACCAGTCCAATCGGATCGACGGTTTGACGACTTGGTGCCTTACCGGGTGCCGCGTAGTTGAACTGCAGCCGGCGGGTGGTGAGCACCGCGGTCCGGACCTCGCGCATGACGCCATCGGCCAGGTCCTCGTTGGGGGCGGGGCGAGAGAGTAGGTCGGTCTCCGGCTCCACAAGGAACCGTTTGGCCGCATCGCGGAGACTCATCTGGTGCCCTTCGGGCAGCGCGTCGACGACCTTGCGCATCGCCGAGGCTAGGGGTGCACTGAGACCGAAGACCTCCCTTCGGTCTGATCCCGCTGTGAGCAGCGCGAGCGCTTCGTCATGGTTCAGGCCGGTCAGTTCGGTTCGGAAGCCGGGAAGGAGTGAGTAGCCGCCGTGTCGACCACGGTCGGCATAGACGGGGACGCCTGCTGTCGAGAGGGCATCGATGTCGCGCAGCACGGTGCGCGTGGACACTTCGAACTCACTGGCCAGCTGGTCAGCGGTCATTCGGCCTCGCTGGCGCAGCAACAACACCAGCGAGACCAGTCGGTCTGCTCGCATGCATCCATCTTTACCAGAATCACGACACAAGGTGTCGTGATTTGCCCGGAGGGTAGTAGTGCAGTGTTGAGCACGGCGGCCATAGGGCGCCCGGGCGCTGCGGAACGGATGAACGGAGCAAGAATGGAACGCACGGCAGTTAACCCGGTGACGTGGTCGCAGGAGATGGGCTTCAACCAGGGCGAAGCGATCTCAGGGGAGACACGGACGCTGTACATCTCGGGACAGACAGCTATGAGCAAGGATGGTCGGCCCGAGCACGACGGGGACGTTGAGGCTCAGCTCGCGCTGGCCGTTGCGAACCTCGAGGCCGTGCTTGCCGAGGCGGGAATGTCGCTGGCGAACCTGGTCCGCCTTAACGTCTACACCACCGATGTCGACGCCCTGTTACCGCACTACGGCGTGCTCGCAGGCAGGCTAGGGGCGGCAGGAGTTGCCCCGACAACCACGATGCTTGGCGTCACCCGCTTGGCGATCCCAGGCCAGATCGTCGAGCTCGAAGGAACCGCTGTCGCATAGCGCCCCCTCTGGAACTCATTTCGGACGGTCAGCAGGGTAATCCTGCTGACCGTCCGAAGCCCGAAGGAGCCCATGTCCCACGCGCTGCCTCGCTACGCCGAAATGTGGATCGATGGGCGACCGATCCTCGCCACCGAGAATCCCGCCTGAGAAGACGCCCCAGCCGCCGTCTCACGATTGATCAACGTCCCGGTCGGGACAACGAGATCAGGAAGGCACGGACCGGCCAGCCCGATAGTCCGGGTGCCACGGGTCTTCGTGTGGCTCCGGGAATCGGATGGCCGGGGTGTGGGCAGAGTCCTCCCCATCAGCTGGGGCGTCCCTTATCTCAAACTCGTTCGCGAGGTCGGACTCGAGGCGGCGGAGCCTGTGGCGCCGGTGCTGGCGCGGAGCCCGGTTGAAGTCGATGTGTCCGGGTGGCCGGAACCAGGGCTCTCCGGAGTCCGCGTCGATCCAGACCTGCCACTGACTGACCTCCGACTGGAGCGGGTCGGGCTCGACCAGGCGGTGATGCCTCGGGCACAGCAGCACGAGGTTGTCCAGACTCGTAGCACCGCCGTCGTGCCACGGCTGGATGTGGTGGGCCTCGCAGACCGCGGGAGGCATGGTGCAGTGCGGGAACGCGCAGCCGGCGTCGCGGCGGGTGAGGGCCGCCCGAATGCCGCTCGTGACCAGCCGCCGTCGACGCCCGACATCGAGGGGCTCCGAGCGGCCGCCCAGGACGACCGGGATCAGGTTCGCGTCGCAGGCGAGGCGTCGAGCCTCACCGGCGGTCAGGGAGGCGGCGTCGATGCCGATCAGGTCGGCCGATCCGATCCCGTCGCGCAGGCTCTCCAGCGAGACGGTGATCGACACCGTTGGCCTGTCCAGCCCGAGCCTTGGCAGCGAACCCGCCGCCGCGGAGTGGTGGGCGAGACTCATCAGCGCGTCGGCGCGCCTGGCGTCGCGGGTGGGCGGCATGGCTTCCGAGGCGTACGACGACAGCGGCGGCGTGAGCGCGTCGAGTTGGGCCTGGAGCAGCGCGCCGTCGGCGAGGGGGAGCCTGCCGGTCAGCGTCATGTAGCCGTGGCAGGAGTCGGTCAGCCGCACCGAACGGATCGCCTCGGCGCGGCGCCGTTCGCGGTCCAGCCGGGCGCCTTCCTCGTGCTCTGCCGCCTCCGGGTCGAGCAGCGCCCACACCTCGAGGGCCGCGTGCCGCAGTTCGTGAGGAGAGAAGGAGCCGGCCAACTCGATCAGCTCGGCCTGGCACACCTCCAGGACACGGCCGGTGATGATGGTCGGAAGCTTCTTCAGCCCGAACACCATTGCCGACGCCTGGGCCGCAGAGACCGTTCCCTCGACGAGGGCGGCCTTGATCATGGTGAACCGTTCCGACAGGTCGTCGGCGAGCCGCAGGTCGGCTGAGGTGCGGGCACTGTCGTGGCGCGGAGTCGAACGGTGCTGGTCGATCACCGAGGCGAGGCCGTCGAGGTTCGCCTCGTGGAGCAGGTGCAGCTTGAGGCCCTCGGCTTGGGCCTGGATCTGTTCGAGCGTCTCCATGACCGAGGCCAGCCTCGCCGCGCGTTCGTCGTGCTCCGAGAGCGTCGTCGCCGCGTGCCAGAGCGCTGCCATCAACTCCTGGCTGCCCCGCTGCAACGAATCGAACATAGAGCCTATTATTCCCTTGAGGTCCGACAGTTTCGCCGTCGTGAGGGGTTCTCCGGTCGTGCGTCAATAACGGTTTGATAACGGTTGATGGTCGTGAGGGCGCCCTGATGTCCGGGTGTGGACTGGGGGGCTAGAGGTTCTCCACGCCCCAAGCACACGAGGGGCACAGGTCGGCAGACGAGTTGACCACCGCGTTGGAGCCGAGCAACTGAGACTCGATGCCGCGGGCTGTGGGCCGCTTTGTGGCGCACCTGGCTGGGAGTCAGGGGGCCGCAGGTTCGAGTCCTGTCAGCCCGACGCAGAAGCCCAGGTGAGATTGGCCCTTCGCCTGGGCTCCATCATGTCCGACGGTGCTTCTGTGGTCCCCGCAGCCATGCGATGCGGCACTACGCGTCGAGACTCGCAAGGAAACGCCGGGTCTCCTCGGCGAAGAGGTCGTGTGCTTCCAGTTGCGCCCAGTGACCCGTGCCAGGGGCCAGCACGAGCCGTGCGTCCGGGATCAACTCGGCGGCGCGTTGGGAGTCGGAGGGGCTGACCATCGGATCGTCCTGCCCGTGGAACAGCAGCGTCGGAGCGGTAATCTCATGCACCCGCGGGAGCAGGTTGTTGCGCATGGACTTCCGGCCGAGCGTGGCCTGGTTGTAGCGCCCGTAGGCGATGCCGGCCCCGGGGGCTCGTGACTCACGCACGAACTCCTCGACCACCTCGGAGGGGAGCGTTGCAGGGTCCTTGACGATGGCCCGCAGCACCAGGCCGGTGAAACGATTGGCGACGCGTGCCAGCGGCAGCAGCACCCAGTCCGGCAGTTGGGTGCCGAGCCAGGAGAAGAAATGAGTGACGCGTCCTCCGACGCGTTCGGTGAGCCCGCCCGGCGCGATCAGGATCAGTGCGGCGGTGAACTCGGGATGGCGCAGAGCGACGTTGAGGGCGACGTCGCCGCCCATGGACACACCGGCGACCGCCGCCTTCGGCACGCCGAGCGCTCGGGCGACGTCCACGACGAAATCGGCCATCGACTGCGGGCCACCCAGCGCAGGGATCTCCTGTGTGCCACCGAACCCCGGCAGGTCGACGGCGACCACCCTGCGATCGGCTCCGAACGCGATGAAGGCACGGAACCATGAGATACCGGCGCTATCGGTGCCGCCGCCGTGGATGAGCAGCAGCGGCGTTCGCGCACCATCGTCACGACCGCCGAGGAGCACCCGGGTCTGGCCCTGCGGAAGCGCCACGAACCGTTCCTTCGCTCCGGGCGGGATCAGATGACTCATGACGCCTCCTCTGCAGTCGATCGCGTTCCTGCCTCGTCGCCCTCGTCTGCCGCACGTTCGAGGCGAGTCCATCCCCTCGGCCGCGCTCCTGCAGCAGCGTGAGCAGTCGCTCGGCGGCGGGCGAGGTCTGCGTAGTGTGTCTAGTCTCTCGGAGATCGGGCCTTGGGACTAGGGCTTCCCTGGTCCCCTCGACGAGCTCGGGGATCGTTCGCTGAGCTTGTCGAGGCGCCCGACTTGGTGCGGGGTTTCGGACCCCTCGACAGGCTCGGGGATCGGCTGGTTGCGGACCCCTCGACGGGCTCGGGGGTCGTTCGCTGAGCTTGTCGAAGCGTCCGGGTTGGTGCGGGGTTTCGGACCCCTCGACGAGCTCGGGCGCCGTTCGCTGAGCTTGTCGAAGCGTCCGTAACTTGGTGCGCGGTGTCGGACCCCTCGACCAGCTCGGGGATCGTTGGTTGCGGACCCCTCGACGAGCTCGGGGGCCGTTCGCTGAGCTTGTCGAAGCATCCGGTTGTGGTGCGGGTTCTCGGACCCCTCGACGAGCTCGGTGAGCGTCTGGTTGCGTCTCCTTGCCGGGCGGGGCCGTTCGCTGGGCGCGCGACTTGGTGCGGGGTTTCGGACCCCTCGACTGGCTCGGGGGTCGTTGGTTGCGGACCCCTCGACTGGCTCGGGGTCGTTGGCTGCGGACTCCTCGACGAGCTTGGGGAGCGTTGGTTGCGGACCCCTCGACAGGCCTCGGGAGCGAATGGTTCACCTGGCCGACAGTCTCGATGGAAGGCCTAGTGGGCGCGGCTTCGGCTAGGGTTTCACGCATGTCAGAGACCCCCACGATCGTCAGTATCCTCACCGCCAGGGCGCAGGCGTCGCCTGCCGACACCGCGCGGGAACTCGAGAAGGCCGCCAAGAAGATCGGGTCCTACTCCCGCGCCCCCGGCAAGCGCAAGGACGCCGAGCGGGTCACGAGCGTCCTGACTCCCGCCGTCGTCGAGGCGCTCGGGGATGCGTTCATCGCGGTGCGGACCTACGAGCTCGACAACCCCCTCCCGCTGCTCGGCCCCGACTTCCGGCAGGCCGACCACGCCTTCGCGGCGCTCCTGATCGGCGCGGCCGACCCTGCCTTGGAGGCCATGGCGCTGCGCGGCGTCGACCAGGTGGTGGCCCTGCTGCCCAGGATGAGCGCCAAGCAGGCCGAACACATCCAGTACCTCGCCAAGCAGTTCCCGGAGGTCGAGGCCGCCAACCGACTGCACGCTGCGGCCAAGGGCGTGCTCGCCCAGTTCCCGGAGACGGCAGGAGAGGCGTGGGCGCGCGAACTCGGACTGGACCTGCCCGACGAGTACTGGTCGATCTCACTTCGTCTCGACCCGGTTGAAGCCGACACGGAGGAGGCTCGAAGGCGTCCTCGACAGTGGTTCGAGGCCATCATCCTGGCCGACATCTCCAACTTCCCGGGCGACCACACCACCTGGAGCATCCGCATCGGCACGACCAACCGCGACATGCTCGGCTGGGACAGGGCCGCTCCCCAAGAGCGCGGCGTGCCGGTCGGCACCTACGACCGCGAGGACCGCGCCCCCTACGAGCGCATCGCGGGGGCCGTCGTCCCACCGCAGAGCCCCTCAGAGTTTCCGCGGGTGCTCGCCGACCTGGAGGCCGCGCACCCGGAACTTCGCTACGACTACGCGAAGCTGTCGGTGAGTGGAAGTCCGGGACGGCTGCTGTCGCCCGCGAAGAAGAAGTTGCTGATCACCTGGCTCTCGCGGGCGAACGGCTGAGTCGCAGCCCGACGGCTAAGTTGCCCGCCGACGGCTAAGTGCCGCGGACAGACGGCTAGCTGGGGGTCAGGTCGTGGTCCGCGCCGTCGAGTTGCTCGACGATGTGGGTCAGGATCGGCCCGAGAACCGCGAGCGCGTCCCGTGCCCCACCACGTGAGCCGGGCGCGTTGAACACGAACGCGCGCTGCGGCCCCGACTCGACGACGCCAGCTAGCCCGCGCGACAGGCACGACAGCGGCGTGACGGCCAGCCCGGCCGCCCGGACGGCCTCGGCGACGCCGGGCACCTGGTACGAGAGCAGCGGTGCGGTCGCCTCGACGGTGACGTCGCGCGGGCCGATCCCGGTGCCGCCGGTGGTCAGCACGATCCGGGCGCCCTCATCGATCGCCTGACCGATCGCAAACGAGATCTGCTCCGCCTCGTCGGGCAGCACAACAGGGTCCGAGACGTCGAACCCAAGGGCCGCGAGACCGTCGCGCAGCACCCTGCCTGAGCGGTCCTCGTAGACGTCGGCGGCTGCCCGATCCGAGCAGGTGATCACTGCGGCGCGATAGCTCATGGCGACAGACTAGGGCATCGCCCCGATGTTGAACCAAATGGATTGGATTAACCGCAAATGCGGCTGATAGGGTCGCACTATGACGCACATTCGGATCTCTACCGCCGCCGACCTGCTCGGCGTGAGCGACGACACCGTCCGCCGATGGGTCGAGCTCGGGCGCCTCGCAGGCGGCACCGACGACTCAGGCAGGCAGGGTGTCGACGGCGCCGAACTCGCCGCGCTCGCGCAGGAGATCGCCGACGGCGACAAGCTCGGGGAGGGTGCCCGGTCGGCGCGCAACCACCTGACGGGGCTCGTCACCCGGGTCGTCTCCGACAAGGTGATGAGCCAGGTCGAGTTGCAGTGCGGCCGGTTCCGGATCGTCTCCCTCATCTCGACCGAGGCCGTCGAGGAACTCGGGCTCGAGCCCGGCTCCGTCGCGACCGCCGTCATCAAGGCAACCAATGTCACCATCGAAAGGAACCGCGCATGAAGCGCCTCGCCATCCTCGCCGCAACCGTCCTCCTCGCCGCCTGCGGCCAGGCAGGCACCACGCCGACCACGGAGGCCTCGAAGGCGCCGAGCGCGGACCCGTCGCAGCCGGTCGCGAGCGCCCCGGTCGACGCGGGCAAGGTCATCGTGTTCGCCGCCGCGTCGCTGAACAAGGTGTTCCCGGAGATCTCGGGGGCCATGGACATCTCCTACTCATTCGACGGCTCCTCGGGCCTGGTCGACCAGATCAAGGGCGGCGCCCCGGCCGACGTGTTCGCCTCCGCGGACAAGAAGAACATGGACAAGGCCGTCGAGGCGGGGCTGCTTGACGGCGAGCCGAAGCAGTTCGCCACCAACTACCTCGTCGTCGTGACCCCGGCGGGCAACCCGGCGGGCATCACCGGGTTCGACGCGTCGCTGGACGGCAAGAAGCTCGTCGTGTGCGCGGCGGAGGTGCCCTGCGGCGCGGCCACCGGTCGGCTCGCCGAGGCAGAGGGCCTGACCCTCAAGCCCGTCTCCGAGGAGTCGAGCGTCACCGACGTGCTCGGCAAGGTCACCTCGGGTGAGGCGGACGCGGGCCTCGTCTACGCAACCGACGCCAAGCAGGCGGGCGACAAGGTCGACACGATCGAGATCCCGGGCGCGAAGGCCGACCCGAACACCTACTGGATCGGGGTCGTCAAGGACGCTCCCAACGCCGATGGCGCGAAGGCCTTCGTTGACCTCATCACGGGTGCGGAGGGCCTGGAGAAGCTCGCGTCGTTCGGGTTCGGCGCGCCCAAGTGACCTACCCCCGGTGGGCGCTCGCCCCGACCGTCATCGCGCTCGGGCTGCTCGGCCTGCCCCTGATCGGGCTGCTCTGGCGCGCCAACTGGGCGCAGTTGCCGGGGCTGCTTGTGAGCGAGCGTTCGCTGGATGCCCTGCGGCTGAGCCTCGTCACCTGCGCCGTCTCGACGCTCCTGGTGCTGATCCTCGGGGTGCCGACGGCCCTGGTGCTGGCCCGCACCCGTGGTCGATGGGCCACGGTGGCGCGCACCGTCGTCACGGTCCCGATGGTGCTGCCGCCGGTGGTGGCGGGCCTTGCGCTCCTGACGACCCTCGGTCGGCGCGGCATCATCGGGGCGCCGCTCTCGGCGCTCGGCATCGAGATCGGCTTCACCACCGTCGCGGTCGTGATCGCCCAGACGTTCGTGTCGCTGCCGTTCCTGGTCATCTCGCTCGAGGGGGCGCTGCGCGCGGCCGGGTCGGACTTCGAGCAGGCCGCCGCGTACCTCGGATCGTCCCCGACCCGCACGTTCTGGCGGGTCACCGTCCCGATGGCGGCGCCTGCGCTGGCCTCCGGGACGGCGCTCGCGTTCGCCAGGGCGCTCGGCGAGTTCGGTGCGACCCTCACCTTCGCGGGCTCCCTGCAAGGGGTCACCCGCACGCTGCCGCTGGAGATCTACCTGCTGCGGGAGTCCGACACCGACCTCGCCCTCGCGCTCGCCGTCGTGCTGCTCGCGGTCGCGGCGCTGGTGGTCGGCGTCGCGACCCATCTTCGAGCTTGGGGAGCCATGCCTGACGCAGTGCGGATCGACGCGAGGGTCCGGGCGCGTGACGTCGACGCTCAACTCGCCCTCGGCCCGGGGCGGCTCCTCGCCGTGATCGGCCCGAACGGGGCGGGGAAGTCGACCTGCATCCAACTGCTCGCGGGCGCGCTCGGCCCAGACGACGGGTTCGTCGAACTGGGTGGGGTGGTCGTGGCGGACGCGCGGGGCGTGGTTCCCGCGCACCGGCGCCGCGTCGGCTACCTCGAACAGCGCCCCCTGCTCTTCCCGCACCTGAGCGTCGCAGACAACGTCGCCTTCGGGCCGAGGTCGCGCGGCGTGGCGAAGGCCGCTGCGCTGCGCAGGGCGGAGGAGGAACTGGAGGCCGTGGGCCTCACCGGGTTCGGCGGGCGCCGCCCCGCGAACTCTCCGGTGGGCAGGCGCAGCGGGTCGCGATCGCCCGGGCGCTGGCCATCGATCCGGACGTGGTCCTGCTCGACGAGCCGTTCGCGGCCCTGGACGCCACCGCGACCCCGGAACTGCGTCGGCTGCTGCGGGCAAGGCTGCTCGGCATCACGACGGTGCTGGTCACGCACGACCCGCTCGACGTGCTGGCTCTCGCCGACCAGGTCGCCTACCTCGACTCGGGACGCGTCGTCGTGCAGGCCGACGTCGATGCCGTCTTCCAGAACCCGGCCAGCCGCTTCCTCGCCGACTTCGTCGGACTCAACCTGCTGCACGGCCGGGTCGACGACGACGCCGTCCGCCTCGACGACGGGTCGGCCGTGGCGGGAATCGCCGAGTCCGCGCTGTCGACGGGGGAGGCGCGCGCGGTGTTCCCGCCAGCAGCGGTGAGCATCTTCCGGTCCGCGCCGCACGGCAGTCCGCGCAACGAACTACCTGCCGTCGTGACCGGCGTCGAGGACAGGGGCCTCGTGCAGCGGGTCAGCCTCGAGGTGGCAGGGCAACGAATCCAGGCCGACGTCACCCCGTCCGCGATGCGGGAGTTGGGCATCGCCCCTGGCGACCGGATCGTCGCCGTCGTGAAGGCGACCCAGGTGGCGCTCCACCCGGTGGCCTGATGCTGGTGGCCTGATGCTGGTGGCCTGATGCTGACGGTCGGGTTATGAGGGCTCGACCGGCACGATCCGTCCAGACGCTCGTCGCCTGGGACCGCGTTGCGGCTGCGTCCTAGACTCGAGCCGACACCGATTCAATCTTCAAGGAGTTCCCCATGTTCTCGTTCCTCGCCCGCTCAGCGATCAGCTCGATCTTCGTCTTCGGCGGGCAGGCGGCGATGCGTGAGCCGGGCGGTCGGACCGCGATGGTCGAGAAGACGGGTCGCGCCGTCGGCGTCGAGTTGGACGAGAACGAGGCGGCCACGCTCGTGAAGCTGAACGGCGCCGTGATGGCGGGAGCCGGTGCGACCTTCGCGCTCGGCATCCTGCCGCGCGTGTCGGCGGCCGCGCTGATCGGCTCGCTGGTGCCCACCACGCTCGCGGGGCACGCGTTCTGGGAGGAGAAGGATCCGGCCGCGCGCAAGGGTCAGCTCACCCAGTTCCTCAAGAACGCCGCGATCGTCGGGGGCCTCGCGCTGGTGCTGTTCGGCGGCGGGAAGCGCGACTCCGCCGCCTGAGCGACGCTGCCGGCGTCGAGCAGTATCGGTGGCTCGGTGCGCGACACGCCGCGTTTTCGTGGCGCCAGCACCAACGAGGAGTGAATGCTGCTCAACGCCCGACGCGCACCGACAGACCCAGCGCCGGGCGCTAGAGGTTTCGACCGATGAGGCGACGCTGCGCGCCGCCTCATGGCTCAACCAGCGGGGGCAAGGAGTTTGAACCGATGAGGCGACGCTGCGCGCCGTCTCATGGCTCAACCAGCGGATCCCAGTACCTCGACGGCGCCGTCGATCAGGTGGACGGTGCGATCGGCGCGGGCCATCAGCAGCGGGTCGTGGGTCGAGATGACCGAGGCGAGGCCGCGCTCGTGGGTGAGTTCGACGATCAGGTCCATGATGGTTGCGGCGGTGTCCGAGTCGAGTTGGCCGGTCGGCTCGTCGGCGATCAGGATGTCCGGCTCCGCCACCAGCGCGCGGGCCACGCCGACCCGCTGCTGCTGACCGCCGGAAAGCTCGTGCGGGCGCTGGCGCGCGTGCTGCGCGAGGCCGACGCGGTCAAGGATCGTCGCGACCCGCTCCGCCCGCTCCGCCGGATCGACGTTGGCCAACCGCAGGGGGACCTCCACGTTCTCCGCGGCCGACAGTACGGGGATCAGGCCGAAGGTCTGGAACACGTAGCCGATCCGGCTGCGGCGGGCGGCGAGCACCTCAGTCTCGCTCATCGCGGACAGCACGTCGGCGCCGTCGAGAACCACCTCGCCCGAGGTCGGCCGGTCAAGGCCGCCGAGCAGGTTCAGCAGCGTCGTCTTACCGGAGCCGGACGGCCCGGTGACCGCGGTCAGTTGCCCTCCGAGCACCTCGATGTCGACGCCGACGAGCGCGTGCACCTCCGCCTGCCCCGCCCGAAGGTGCGGCGCAGGTCGCGGCCAGCGAGCCTTGGTGGCTGGGTCATGACGGGTCCTCCTGGTCGTCGGCCGCCGAGGCGGCGCGGCTGGGGGTCGACGCGGTGACGGGCGCCTCGTCGTCCTCGTCGTCTGGCGCGGCGTGCCTGCTGCCGGCGGTCGCCTCGAAGTCGGCGCCCGGCCAGATCCCGACATGGTCGGGTTCCAGTTCGAGCCGGACCCGCTCGTGCAGGCCGAGCGAGCGGACGTGCCCGGCGGGCAACTGGATGCGCCCGTTGCGGTCGATGACGGTGTATTCGTCGGCGACCTCCCGCGTGCCGTCGGCGTCGGAGACCGTGCGGCGCAGCACCTCGGTGGAGGTGCGACCGTCGCGGATCTGGATGGTGCGCGCCACATGGTCGCTGACCATCGGGTCGTGCGTCACGATCAGCACAGTGGTGCCCAACTGCTCGGCGGCGTCGCGCATCGCGTCGAGCACCTGAGCCGAGTTGACCTCGTCCAGTTCGCCGGTCGGCTCGTCGGCGAGCAGGACGGCAGGCGCGTTCGCGAGGGCTGTGGCGATCGCGACCCGCTGCTGCTGACCGCCCGACATCTCCGCTGGCCTGCGCTCCGCCAGGTCGGCGACCCCGAGCAGCCCGAGCAACTCCAGCGCCCGCTCGCGCCGCTCGCCGCGGTTGCTGATCACCATCGGCATCGCGACATTCTCCGCCGCTGACAGGAAGGGGAGCAGGTTGCGCGAGGTCTGCTGGAACACGAACCCGACGGCGCTGCGCCGGAACTCCGTGCGCTGCCTGGGCGTCATGCCGGACAGGTCCTCGCCCGCCACGCGCGCCTTACCGCCGGTGGGCTTGTCGAGGCCGGAGAGGATGTTCAGCAGCGTCGACTTGCCGGACCCGGAGGCGCCGACGATGGCGACCACCTCGCCCGGCTCGACCGTCAGGCTCAACCCCTGAAGGGCCTGCACCTCGATCCCCTCGGTGGTGTGGATGCGGACCAGGTCCTCGCACCAGATGTCGGGGCCCCCATGGGAGCGGTGCGCCCCCTGGATGCCGCGACGTGCAGCGTCAGTCATCGTTCCTCCCCGAGGCGAAGTTCGTGGGCAATGTTGGTGCGACCGGCCAGCCAGGCGCTGAACCCGACCGCGAGGGTGGTGGCCGCAAGCAGCGCGAGGCACACCCCGCCGACCCAGCGCGGGTCGAGGTACAGGGAGGGCGTGAACGCGCCGCCGGTGAGGGCCTTGAAGTCGACGGTGGCAAGCATCAGCGCCGCGATGCCGATCCCGACGAGCGCGCCGAGGATCAGCGCCACCAGCACGACCGGGCCGAGTTCCCAGGCGGTCAGGGCACGCAACTGTCCTGGCCTGAGACCGAGGGTGCGCAGCACCGCGGCGGCGCTTCGCCGGTCGTTGGCCGTCATGATCTGTGCCGTGAAGATGGCAAGCACCATCAGGACGCCGGTGATCAGCGTCAGCAGGATGAAGATTCTCGACAGCCCGTCGACCGTTGGCGAGCCGCGCAGCGCCTGCAGTTGGGTCTCGGTGGTCGTCACGTGGGCGAGCGGGATCAGTTCCTTGACGGCGGCCGTCACGGCCTCAAGGTCGGCGCCGGGCGCCGCGGAGATGATGGCGGTCTTGGCGCTCGACAGGTTCTTGTCTGGCCAGTTGTCGGTGGAGACGAGCACCCACGCATCGGCCGAGGTCACGCCGGGCAGCAGTTCGAGGTGACCCACGACGGCGACGTCGCCGAGGCCCTGCAGCGTGCCCTTCCCTCCGCCGGGGATCAGCGAGCCTCCCACCACCACCGGCACCGGGGAACCCTTCTCGAACACCGCGGACGGCAGCGGCGACCCGTCCCGGCTGGCGAGGTAGGTCTCGGCCAGGTTGGCGTCGGAAAGCCAGACCCGCGCCCGGACCTCCTTGTCGCCGATCCGTAGCGCCGAGTTGTCCGAACCCAGTCGCACCAGCGCGACCGCGTCGACGCCGTCGATGGCGCGCAACTGCTCGGCCGTCTCCTCCGTCATCCGAGGGCCGCTGACGTGCACCGAGGAGCCGTTGTCGTTCCACACCGCCCGCTCGGTGCCCGCGGCGATGGTGCCGAGCAGCGAGGCGGCGGTCACGGCGATGGTGGTGCCGAGCACGATGGTGACGACCGGGGCGACGCCGCCCGCGGGTTCACGCAGGGCGCGCGCCGAGCCCATGAAGCCCGTGAAGCCCCGTCCGCGCTTGAAGGCGTGCACCAGCAGTCGCAGCGGGACCGGGTAGACGCGCAGCACCAGCAGGCAGGCAAGCAGCGTCAACAGGACAGGGGCGGCGGCGCCGAGCAGGTCGGTGCCGAGGCCCTGGGCGCCCCTGGTGGTGAGCAGTCGCCACGTCGCACCGCCCGCGGCGAGGGCGATCAGGATCTCGGCGACCATCCGCCACCTGCTGCTGCTTGAGGCGACCTCGCGGCGGCCAAGGTGCGACGTGTCCCGCGCCACCCAGGCCAGCGCCGCGGCGGGCACCAGGCCGATGGTGAGCGTGAGCGGCCACGACCACCAGTGGGTGGGCGAGTCGACCAGTGCCTGTCCCACGAGTTGGCCGAGCACTGCGGCAGGCACGCCCGCGACGGCGCCCTCGATCGCGACGAGGCCGCGCAACTGCGCGGGCGACATGCCGCGCGCAGACAGCAGCGTGATGGCGGTCTTCCTGCGGTACAGGACCAGTTGGGCGCAGAGCGTGACCAGCGCGATGCCCACCCCGATCGGGCCGATCGCGCTGACGGCGATCAGCGTGTGCGTGGTGCGTTGCTGGGCCAGTTGCCGCTCCAGGAGGGAGTTGAGCTCCGAGTGGAACGCCATCGGGTTGTTGTCGGCCCCGACGGGTTCGTCGCCGGCGGGGGCCGGCACTGGCGACCAACGCTTGGCGAGCATGCCCGTCAGCTGGGCGCTGAGTTCGGCGATGTCGGTGCCCCGCGCGGCGACGGCGTCGGCGTTCAGCCCGAAGTACACGTCGTAGCGGAACGGGTCCTGCAGCCGCATCGACGGGTCGCCGGCCGCGATGGCCGGGGCCATGAACAGCCCTCCGACCAGCTTCGTGCCGAGGGCCGGTTCGACCTCCTCGCCGATGCTCACCCCGTACGGGTTGTGGCCCCAGCGGGTGTCGTCGGGATCATTGGCGGTGAAGATGCCGGTGATCTGCAGGTTCGGGGTGGGCCGGTCGCCGACCTTGAGATCGGCCTTCTCGGCGAAGGTCGTCAACATCGCGACCTGGAACGGGGCCGAGTCGCTGCCGATCTCCGGCCACGCGCCCTCCACCAGCGTCGCCCTGTCGGGCAGGTCGGGGTCGATCAGCAGGTTGGCCTCGACGCGGTAGTAGCCGGTCTCCGTCGGCGGGATCCATTCCGTGCGCACCGGTTGGACGCCCAGGAACTGCCCGGGCCTCAGCAGGGAGCGCAGCGGTTCCGGCTGGGCGAGCCGGGTCGTCTCCGCCGCCTCCCGCGGACCCTGCCACGGGTCTCCATCGGCGAGGTGGCCGATCGAGTAGGTCGTCCAAGTGCCCGAGACGTCGCCTTTCACCGCCGACACGTCGCGCAGGCTGCTGGCCAGTTGCCGGTCGTCGAGTTGGGTGCTCATCCGGGGAATGATCGTGGCGATCAGCGACAGCACGGCGACGGTGAACGCAAGCAGGATCGTCGGCCACGGGCTAGCGCGGAACTGGCGCACCAGGAGGGCGATCATCGGACCTCCTCCCGGTAGGCGGTCTCGAGCGCCTGGCGCCGCACCGTGACGGCCTGCCAGGCGACGATGCACGCCGCGCCGAGCGCCCCGACGGCGAGCAGGATCAGCCAGGGCCGCCAGTCGTAGCGCAGCGCGACCTGGAAGCTCGGGTCCTGCTGGATGGCGGACAGCGCGACGGGGCGCACCACGAGCCACCCGACCGCCCACCCGGAGGCAACACCGAGCGCGGTGGCGAGCACCAGCACCCCTCCGCTCTCGATCGCGCGGCTGCGTGCCTGCGCCGACGGCGTCATGCCGAGGGCGCGCAGCACCGCCACCTCGGGTCGCCGACTGCTGGCGGTGGTCGCCGCCGACGCCGCGAGGCCAGCAAGCGCAAGCACCAGCGCACAGCCGGCCGCGACCCAGAGGGCGCTGGCCGCCACCTCTGCAGTACCGCCTCCCGCACGGTCACCGACGACGGAGACGGAGTTGACGGTGGGGAGGTCGGCGGCGGCGGCGCGGACTGCCTGGGGGTCCCCGTCGATGCCCGCCCACAGTTCATCGGGCCAGGGCATCGTCTGCCCCTTCGACGTGTAGGTCTGCGCGAGCGCGGAGGCGTCGATCAGCGCGCCCTGATCGCCCGGCACCCCGGGAATCACGTCGGTGACTGCGGCGATCACGCCCGGGATGCGGCCCCCGAACGCGTCGATCTCCACCTCGTCGCCCACGGTGAGCGTCGTCGCCTCGGACGTTTCTGCGGTGACGGCGACCGGAACCCTCGGCCGCGGCCGTTCGGGAGCCTGGTACACACCTCCTGGGTCGTACCCGGTGAACGCGAGCCCTGGCCCTACCCAGATGTTCGCGGTGCTCTGTCCGCCCTCGCCGGGGTTCATCCGGGTCGTGAGGCTCCAGGTCGCCGACGAGGGGTCGATCACCGATCGGGGCAGCGGCGGCGCGTTGACCTCGAGGTAGGTGCCCTGAATGCCGTCGGTGCCGTCGACGGTGAACTCGCGGAGGGTCGGCGGGAGCGCGTCCTCCATGAGGGCGTCGTAGCCCCGGAACTGGTCCGCAGGGTAGGCGGTGCCGGAGGACCAGTTGGCCGTGGCGGCGCCCAGCAGTGGGGCCCCGCCGGCGGCGAGCGAGATCGTGTAGTCAACCGAGCGCAGCCCCGAGGCCGAGTCCGACAGGTCGAAGCGCACGCCGTCGAGCACAAGGCCGACGTTGCCAGGCAGTTCGAGGTCGAAGGTGGCGCTGGCAGAGGCATCCGGCTGCACGGCGGTGGTCACCGGGTCGTCGAGCGTTATCGGGCCTGGGGTGACGGTGACCGACTCGGTGGACAGTTGGTAACTGAGACCCGTGACGGTGTCGCGAAGCAGGAGCGTCACCGAGGCGCTGGCGGGGGTGAGGTAGTCCTGCAGGAGTTCGGCTCCCTTGGCGGCGGTGACCTCGGACTCGCCGTTGAGCGCCCACTGCCGCGGGGTGCTCGCCAATTGCGCGGCCTGCCACGGGTCGAGGAAGGCGCGGGCGCCGAGGGTGACCTGGAGGGTCCCCGCACCGGAGGGGATCGGCAGGGCGGCCGGCCCCGTGGAACTGACTCTCATCTCGTCCGCGGATGGGAGTCGGGTGCCGGCCGGGAGCAGCGCGATGCGGTCCAGGTTCTCGAGGGAGGCGACCACCAGCGGAAGCGACCGGTCGCCGATCTGGGCAGTGTCGGCCCGCCACACCGGCGTCGTGTCGGTGACCCCGGCGACCTTCCCGATGGGCGGCAGCGCGTCCGGGGCCCGGTCGGCGCTCTCGTCGACGGTGACCCGCAGCGGCGCGCCCTGCCGCAGGTGCGCGATGTCGTCAAGCAACGCTGTCGCGGTTCCCCGAACACGGACGCGAAGGTGGCGGTGCCGACGGCGAGCACCGTCAGCACGACCGCGACGGCCTGCAGGACAAGGCCACGTGCGACCTGCGCCGCCGCCAGCCACGCCCCGGTCGCCCGGGTGGCGTGCGTGAGCGCCTCGACCAGGCGCGTGACCGGCGCGAGCACCACCAGGACGGCGACGGCGGACACGGCCAGCAGCAGCGCGGGGGACAGAGCGGAGATGACGTCGAGGCGGACCCTCCCCTCGTCGTCGACCCTGACGAAGCTCTGGGCGCTGCGCAACTGCCAGGTGGAGATCACCGCGAGCGCGAAGGTCAACACCAGCAGGGCGGCGCCCGCCACGTTGCGTGCCCGGTCGCGGCGGGGAAGGAAGCCCCGCGCGCTGCGGACAGCCGAGCGCGCGTTGACGCCAATCAGGCACAGCGCGGCGATCACGAGGCCTGCGAGGCCGCCGATCACCACGGTGCGGGTCTGGCTCCAGTCGCCGGCAGCGAGCCGCAGCACCAGCAGCGCGAGGCCGGTGCCGACCGCGGAGCCGAGCAGCCCGACAAGCAGGGATTCGCCGACGGCGACTCCGAGGATCTGGCGCAGGCTGGCGCCGCGGGCCACCAGGAGCGACTCCTCCGGTTCGCGGGAGGCGGACAGCAGGCCCGCGACCTGGGTGAGGCCGACGATGGCGATCAGGATCAGCACCGAGACGGGCAGGAAGCCGAACGCGTCACCGCTTGCCGACTCGCGGGCCGCCTGCTCCGCCGCCGGGGCGAGATCGCCCGTCACGACGACGCCGCGCCCCGAGACATCGGCGTCCTCGACGGCCTTCGCGGCGCTCGCCGCGCGCTCGGTGAGCATCGGCAACTGGGCGGGCTTGATGGCGGCGCCGTCGGGGACGACGACCCATCGGATGAACGGCGACCCGCTCGCTGCGAGCACCTCGGGCGCCACGACGAGGGGGCCGACGTCCTCGCCGGAGGCGCCGGTGCGCAGCATGGGGTCGCCCAGCCACATGGCGGCCGACGGGTCGCTCGGGCGCCACAGGCCGGTGACGGTGAGGCTCTGTCCGCCGACGTCGATGCTCGCCCCGACCGCGATGTCGCGCAGCCCCGCTGCGGCCGAGGACAGCGTCGCCTCGCCGGGGCCCTTCGCCCAGGTGCCGTCCGTGAGGACGAGGTTCGGCTCTGCCAACTGCTGCGCGGACCACATCACGACCCGCCCGGCCAGCGCGGTGCCGTCGACGCTGGCGCTGCGCGGCTCGGAGACAAGCGAGGTCCACACGTCGATGGGGATGGGGGAGAAGCTCTTGGCGAGAGTGTCGCGCACCAGGGTGTCCTGCTGCTGCGCGTCGTCACCCATCCGGGTCTGTATCTGGATGCCCGCATCGCCTGTGACCGGGTTCGCGAGGGCCGCGTGCGCGGCGCGGGTGGCGAGCAGGCCGGAGTTGCCGAGCGAGCCTGCCAGGATCGCCGTCGTGAGCATCACGACCGCGAAGAGGACGGCGACGAGGGTTCGGCCTGCGCGGAGGCGGCGTGCTGCCCAGGCCCACCACGTCGTCATGTCACGACAGCCTAGGGGAGGTAGGGTTGCCGCGTGCAGAGCTTCGAGGGACCGAAGGAAGAGTGTGGCGTATTCGGTGTCTGGGCCCCCGAGGAGGACGTCGCCCAACTGACCTTCTTCGGGCTGTTCGCGCTGCAGCACCGCGGGCAGGAGTCCGCAGGCATCGCCGTCAGCAACCTGCACCGCATCATGGTCTACAAGGACATGGGGCTTGTCAGCCAGGTCTTCGACGAGGCGACGCTGAAGTCCCTTCCCGGCCGGCTCGCGATCGGCCACACCCGCTACTCGACGACCGGCGCCAGCGTGTGGCACAACGCGCAGCCGACGTTCAAGGCGACCCAGCAGGGCGGCCTCGCGCTGGCCCACAACGGCAACCTGACCAACACCCACGAGCTCGAGGCCTGGTTGGCCGAGCTCGCGCCGTCGGAGAAGGTGCCGGAGAAGAAGACCATGGACTCGACCAACGACACGTCGCTGGTGACCGCCATCATGGCCAGCTTCGGCGACGAGCCGCTCGAGTCGGTCGCCATGCAGGTGCTGCCGCGCCTCAAGGGCGCCTTCTGCCTGACGTTCATGACGGAGCGCACCCTGTACGCCGCCCGCGACCCGCAGGGCTTCCGCCCGCTGGTGCTCGGCCGGCTGTCGAACGGCTGGGTCGTCGCGTCGGAGACCGCAGCCCTCGACATCGTGGGCGCCTCCTTCGTGCGTGAGGTCGAGCCGGGGGAGTTCATCGCCATCGACGAGCGGGGCCTCAGGACGCAGCGCTTCGCGGAGGCCAAGCCGAAGGGCTGCATCTTCGAGTACGTCTACCTGGCCCGCCCGGACACCACCATCGCCGGCCACGGCGTGCACTCGGTGCGGGTGCGGATCGGCCACAAGCTCGCCGAGGAGTACCCCGTCGACGCCGACCTGGTGATCCCGGTCCCCGAGTCTGGCACGCCGTCGGCGATCGGCTACGCGCAGGGCTCCGGCATCCCCTACGGGCAGGGCCTTGTCAAGAACGCCTATGTCGGCCGGACGTTCATCCAGCCGAGCCAGACGATCCGCCAACTCGGCATCCGGCTCAAGCTCAACCCCTTGCGAGAGGTGATCGAGGGCAAACGGCTCGTGGTGGTCGACGACTCCATCGTGCGCGGCAACACCCAGCGGGCGCTGGTGCGGATGCTGCGCGAGGCGGGCGCCAAGGAGGTCCACATCCGGATCTCCTCGCCGCCGGTCGAGTGGCCATGCTTCTACGGCATCGACTTCGCCACCCGGGCCGAGCTGATCGCGCCCGGGCTGACGGTCGACGAGATCCGCCGCTCGCTCGGGGCCGACTCGCTCGGCTACATCTCGCTTGAGGGCCTCACCGAGGCGACCCAGGTCCCCGCCGACCAACTGTGCCGAGCCTGCTTCGACGGCAAGTACCCCATCTCGATCCCGCCGGCCCAAGCCGAGCTCTTGAACTTGGAGGAAGCAAAGTGAACCAGAGTGCCTACGCCGCGGCAGGCGTCGACATCGAGGCGGGCGACCGCGCCGTCGAACTCATGAAGGCCTCCGTCGCGAGGACCCGCCGCCCCGAGGTGCTCGGCGGCCTCGGCGGCTTCGCGGGTTTCTTCGACGCCTCCGCCCTCAAGGGCTACCGGCACCCCGTGCTCGCGTCGTCCACCGACGGCGTCGGCACCAAGGTCGCCATCGCGCAGGCCATGGACAAGCACGACACGATCGGCTTCGACCTGATCGGGATGCTCGTCGACGACCTGGTCGTCAGCGGCGCGGAGCCGCTGTTCGTGACCGACTACATCGCAACAGGCAAGGTCGTCCCGGAGCGGATCGCGGCGATCGTCTCCGGCATCGCCGACGCCTGCGTCGCGGCTGGCTGCTCCCTGGTCGGCGGCGAGACCGCCGAGCACCCGGGCCTGCTCGGCCCCGACGAGTACGACATCGCAGGCGCGACCACGGGGGTCGTTGAGAAGGACTCAATCCTCGGCGCTCACCTGGTCGAGGTCGGCGACGCCGTGATCGCCATGAAGGCCTCCGGGCTGCACTCCAACGGCTACTCGCTGGTGCGCCACGTGCTGCTGACAGAGGCGGGCTGGTCGCTCGACAAGCACGTCGACGAGCTCGGCCGCACGCTCGGCGAGGAACTCCTGGAGCCGACAAAGGTGTACGCGCTCGACGTGCTCGACCTGATCTCGAAGGTCACGGTGCACGCCATGAGCCACATCACGGGCGGCGGCCTGGCTAACAACCTCGCCCGCGTGATCCCCGACGGCATGGCGGCGGTGCTCGACCGGTCGAGCTGGACCCCTCCCGCGATCTTCCAGGTGGTGCAGCAGGTCGGCGGCGTCTCGCAGGCCGACATCGACGCGACGCTCAACATGGGCGTCGGCATGGTCGCGATCCTGCCTCAGGACCAGGTTCCCGCCGCGATGGCGGCCCTGCAGGCGCGCGGCGTGTGGTCGTGGCAGCTCGGCGTGATCGAGGCGGCAGAAGGAGAGGGCTCCGCGCGCCTCGTCTGAGCCGGCCGACCGGCGCCAGGAGACGAGCCTCGCGTCGAACACACCCCTGCGGGTGAGAGTGGCGCTGCGCGGGTGAAACCCCAAGCCAGCGCCTGATCAGCCCACCCCGGAGGTGGTCTCAGCGTCATCGGATGCCGCGGCTCGGACGCGCCGACGCGACCGTCGGCCGTTTGTCGCTGACAAGTGCAGAAGAAATCCCACATGGCGCGGACAAGGCTGTTAGCGTCAGCACTCTCAAGTCGAGGACCGGGCCCCAACGTCGGGGCCTGAGGGAGGGGTAACGATGGGCCGACAACGACGCACGGCACTGGTGGGCGCGGCAATCGCCGTGACCGTCCTGCTCGCCGGCTGTCTGCAGGATCCAAACCCGCGCACGGCAGGGGGAGGCGGGGGAGACTTCGTCGCCTCGGGCGGCTCCGCGGACGGCGACAAGGTCGTCACGCTCTTCGGGGCGTTCGGCGGCGACGAGGCGAAGGCCTTCGAGGAATCGCTCAAGCAGTTCGAGAGCGAGTCCGGGATCACGATCGAGTACGCAAGCTCGCAGGACTTCACGACTCTGATCAAGGCCAAGTCGCGCTCGGGGACACACCCGACATCGCGATGTTCCCGCAACCGGGCGGCCTGATCGAGCAGGTGGAGGCGCAGCAGATCCAGCCGATCGACACCTACCTCGACTTCGATGCCATCAACGCCACCCTGATCCCCGGCTTCCTTGACGCGGCACGGGTCAACGGGCGCTACTACGGGGCGCCGATGCGGATGGCCGTCAAGTCCATCGTCTGGTACCCCGAGTCGTACAAGGCGACGGGCAACCCGACGGAGTTCGAGTCGGTCCAGCAGATGCAGCAGATCGGCGACACGATCAAGAGTTCCGGCACCGCGCCCTGGTGCGTCGGGTTCGAGTCCGGCCCCGCGACGGGCTGGCCGGGCACCGACTGGATCGAGGAACTGGTGCTCAGGATGTGGGGGCCGGACGTCTACGACCAGTGGACCAAGCACCAGATCCCCTTCAACGATGAGCGGATCGTCAAGTCGTTCGAGGAGATGGGCAAGTTGCTGCTCACCGACGGCAACAGCTACGGCGGGCGCACCGGCATCCTGGCCACCGGTTTCGGCGACGCCATGAACCCCGCGTTCGAGTCGCCGCCCAAGTGCTACTGGATGCGGCAGGGCAACTTCGTCTCGAGCATGCTGCCCAAGGCGGTCACCGCCGAACTCGACACAGCGGTCGGAACGGCCGTGTTCCCGCCGTACGAGGGCGGCTACGCGGGCCAGCCGATCCTGGGCGGCGGCGACATCGCCGCGCTGTTCAACGGCGACGACCCCGACGCGATCGCCGTCATGAAGTACCTGACGAGCGACAAGTTCGGCGCCGAATGGGCGAAGGCGGGCGGCTGGCTCTCGCCGCACAAGACCTTCGACCAGGCCAACTATCCCGACGAGACGACCCGACGGATCGCCGACATGGCCTCCAAGGCGGACGTGTTCCGCTACGACGGCTCCGACCTGATGCCCAACGCGGTCGGCGGCGGCACCTTCTGGAGCGGGATGGTGGCATTCACGTCCGGCGAGAAGACCGCGCAACAGGTCGCCGACGACATCGAGAAGTCGTGGCCGACATCATGAGCGTCGCCGTCGAGTCGGCGGTCGCACCGCCGGACAAGGCTCAAAGGTCGGCCGATCCGAAACGGATCCTGGTCGGCGCCGTCGCGATGATCCTGGTCGGCTGGTTCGTCGGCAACGGGTTCCTCGCCCTCGCCTACTACCCGCAGTGGTTCGCGATGGGTGTCCCGGTGCTGGACAAGATCGTCCAGGCGCTCCTTGCGATGGTGCTCGGCATCGGTGGGGCGTTCCTGTTCTTCTACTGCATGAACGTCTTCGTCGAAGGCCTGCCGGGCGCATCGGACAGTTCCTGATGCCGTACGCCTGGATCCTGCCTGGCTACTTCACCATCGGTCTTCTGCTGCTGTACCCGACCATCCAGACCATCAACTACTCGTTCGCGAACAAGGACTCCACCGCCTACGCGTCCCGTGGTACAAGAACTACGTGGAGGTTCTCGGGTCCGAGGAGTTCCTGCGGACCATCGGCAACAACGTGTTGTGGCTGTTGATCGTGCCTGCCTCGACGGTGGTCATCGGCCTCCTCGTGGCGGTGCTGGCCGACCGGTTGGCACCCAAGGGCGAGGCGGTCTCCAAGGCGCTGATCTTCATGCCGATGGCGATCTCGTTCGTCGGCGCCTCGACCATCTGGGCTTCATCTACGACTACAAGTCGGGAGACACCCAGATCGGTCTCCTCAACGCCATCGTCAAGTCACTCGGCGGCCAGCCCCAGTCGTGGCTCACCGTCGACAAGTGGGCTTTGAACAGCCTGTTGCTGATGGTGATCGTCGTGTGGCTGCAGGTCGGCTACGCGATGGTGCTGCTGTCGACGGCGATCAAGAACGTGCCGGACGAGACCCTCGAGGCGGCCCGCATCGACGGGGCGAGCGAGTTCAAGATCTTCTTCCTGATCATCCTTCCCCAGATGCTCGGCACCATCATCACGGTGTTCGTCACCGTCTTCATCATGGTGATGAAGATCTTCGACATCGTCTACGTGATGACCAACGGCAACTTCAAGACCAACGTGATCGCCAACATGTTCTTCCAGGAGTTGTTCGTGCAACGCAACGCGGGCAAGGCGTCGGCCATCGTCGTCATCCTGCTGATTGCGGTCCTACCGGTGCTGATCTTCCAGGTGCGGCACTTCCGACGTGAGGAGGCTGAGCGATGAGCAAGCAACCGGACACCGAGTACCGACGCAGTTGGGTCTCCATCATCGTGATGACCCTGCTGTGCATCCTGTGGCTGATCCCCACCATCGGCCTGCTCGTGACGAGCGTCCGCAACATCGACCTGATCAACACCAGCGGTTGGTGGACGGGGCTGCTCGGGCCGTTCACGGCGGAGAACTATGCGGGCGTCTTCGAGAAGACCGACATGGGAGCGTCGTTCATCAACTCGTTCGCGGTGGCGATCCCGGCGACGGTGCTCCCGATCCTGCTGGCGGCGTTCGCGGCCTACGCGTTCACCTTCCTGGACTTCCGCGGTCGTGACTTCCTCTTCATCACGATCGTGGCCGTCATGGTCGTTCCGCTGCAGGTCGCCCTGCAGCCGATGCTTGACCTGTTCGGACCCCGCGGGATCAACATCTCCGGACAGTTCCTGGCGGTGTGGTTGCTGCATACCGGGTTCGGCATGCCGCTTGCGATCTACACGCTTCGCAACTACATGACGACCCTGCCGCGCTCCATCATCGAGTCGGCGAAGGTCGACGGAGCCTCGCACTTCCAGACGTTCTGGAGGCTGGTGCTCCCGATGTCGATGCCCGCGGTCGCGGGCTTCGCGATCCTGCAGTTCCTGTGGGTGTGGAACGACCTGCTGATCGCCCTGATGTTCCTCAAGCCGGCGAACGCCACGGTCATCGTGTCCCTGTCGTCGATCATGGGCACTCAGGGCCAAGGCTGGGAACTGCTCACGGCGGGGGCGTTCGTGTCCATGGTCGTCCCGATGGTGATCTTCTTCAGCATGCAGCGGTTCTTCGTCCGCGGCATGACCTCGGGCGCAGTCAAGGGCTGACCGGACGAGAGGGCCAGGCCACCGGTGCGGGTGGCCTGGCCCTCTTCGTGCGTTCCGGGTCGGTCAGTAGGCGCGGCCGACGACGGCGTAGGCCTCGGGGTCGTCGTCGCTGACGGGGATGGTCTCGTCGTCGCGCACCAGGCAGCGCACGGTGATCGACGAGGCCGCCAAGTGGCGTTCGCCCTCCACTCCCAACTTGGCCCACGGGATGCGGGCGAGGCCCTTCTGGGCGGCCGCGATCGCGTCGTCGATCGACTCGACGTCCTCGGTGCGAAGGTCGAGGCGCACCTCCGCCTCGTCGAAGAGGGCCTGGTGGTCGACAAGCAGGGCCTCGGCGGACAGCGCCGCGGCCTGGTCGAGCGCGACGACGTCCTTGCCGCCCATGATGCGACGCACCAGCGTGACCTTGCCGTCCGCCAGTTCGCGCGGGCCGATCTCCAGGCGCAGCGGAACGCCCTTGAGTTCCGCGTCGACCGCCCTGCGCCCGAAGGCCACGTCGACCCGGTCATCGAGCTTGGCCCGGATGCCCGTGTGGCGCAGTTCGTCGACCAGTCGGTGCGCGGCCTCGTGCACGCCCTCGCCGTCCTTGACGATCATCACGAGCGCCTGCACGGGGGCCAGTCGCGGCGGGAGACGCAGCCCGTTGTCGTCTCCGTGCGACATGATCAGGGCGCCGATCATGCGGGTCGAACTTCCCCAGGACGTCGTCCAGGCGAGTTCCTGCTTGCCCTGGTCGGACAGGTAGACGATGTTGAAGGCGCGCGCGAAGTTCTGGCCGAGTTCGTGCGAGGTGCCCATCTGCAGCGCCTTGCCGTCGCGCATCATGGCCTCGAGCGTCAGGGTGTTGACGGCGCCCGCGAAGCGCTCGGCGGCCGTCTTCCTGCCCCGGATCACGGGGATCGCCAGCACCTGCGTCATGAAGTCCTCGTACACCTCGCGGTGGATCCTCTCCGCGAACGCGGCCGCCTCCTGCTGCGTGCGGTGCGCCGTGTGGCCCTCCTGCCACAGGAACTCGCTTGTGCGCAAGAACACCCGCGGACGCATCTCCCAGCGCACCACGTTCGACCACTGGTTCAGCAGCAGCGGCAGGTCGCGGTAGGAGTTGACCCACTTGGCCATGTACTCGCCGATGATCGTCTCGGAGGTGGGTCGCACCACGACCGGCTCCTCCAACTCCTTCCCGCCCGCGTGCGTGACGACGGCGAGTTCGGGGCTGAAGCCCTCGACGTGCTCGGCCTCCTTCGCCAGGTAGGACTGCGGCAGGAACAGCGGGAAGTAGGCGTTCTCCACGCCTGCGGCCTTGATGCGCGCGTCCAGTTCCGCCTGGATGCGCTCCCAGATGGCGTAACCCGTGGGGCGGATCACCATGGTGCCGCGCACCGGGCCGTTCTCGGCGAGTTCGGCCCTCGCGACGACGTCTTGATACCAGCGAGGGAAGTCCTCGCCCTGCGGGGTCAGTACCTGTCCAGCCATGACTCCACCCTAGGCGCGCACGTCAGGCGCCGCGCCCATCCCGGCGGTTCCGCACGCGACAAGGCCCCGACACCGGAGACAGTGTCGGGGCCAGCTGGGTCGGCCGGACCTACTTGGCGGGCCCGAGGTCGCGCATCGGCTTGCCTGCCTTCACGTTGGCGGGCTTGACCTTCCGGCGCTGCCCGTTGACGACCACCACCACGTTGCTCATGTTCGGGGCGCGGTCGGCGACCACGTCGTACCAGACGACCTTTCCCTTCTCCCAGCGGACGCTGATGCGGTAGCCGCCGCGGGCCCGGAGGTTGGTGAACGAGCCGCTCTGCGCCCAGTCCTTCGGCAGCGCGGGCAGCAGGCGGATCGCCCCGTCGTGGCTCTGGAGCAGCATCTCGGACACGGCGCCCGTGATGCCGAAGTTGCCGTCCATCTGGAAGGGCGGATGGTTCGCGAACAGGTTGCTCAAGGTGTTGAACCGCAGCAGGCCGCGCACCATCATCCTGGCCCGCTCCGCCTCGCCGAGGCGGGCAAACAGCGCGGCCCGCCACGGCCACGTCCAGGAGCGTCGCGAGTCTCCGGAGACCGTCTCCTCCGTGAACGGCACCCCCGCCTTCTCGCCGCAGCGCGCCTTCAGCGACACCAGCGCAGCCGCCGCGAACTCGGGCGTCTGGGTGGTGATCTCACGCCCCGGGTAGACGGCGTACAGGTGCGAGGTGTGACGGTGCAGGTCGTTGGGGTCGTCGCGGTCGCTCTGCCACTCCTGCAACTGGCCCCAACTGCCGATCTTGTTCGGCGCCAGGCGCTTCTGCAGGTCGGCGACCTTCGCGCGGTACGGGTCCTTTCCGCCGAGGGCGGTGGAGCAGTCGAGGTAGTTCTGGAACAGGTCCCAGACGATCTGCTGGTCGTGCATGACGCCGTCCTCGCGGGGGCCGTGTTCGGGCGACCACCCGTCCGGTGCGACCAGGGTGCCGTCGGGAAGGGCCTTCAGGCGGTCCTCCCAGAACTGGCAGATCTCCTTGATCATCGGCAGCGCCACGTTCTTCAGGTAGCGCTTGTCCTGCGTGAACGCCCAGTGCTCGTAGACGTGGCTCATGTACCAGGCGCTGGAGACGGTGTTCCACTCCCACCCGTTGCCGCCGAAGATCGACTGCGACGTGCGCGCCGTCCAGCCCCGCACGTCACCGAACTCCTTGCGGGTGGCGACCCGGCTTGGCACGGCGACCTCGCGGATGAAGTCGACGAGCGCGGTGTGCGAGTCGCCGAGGTCGGTCACCTCCGCGGCCCAGTAGTTCATCTGGACGTTGATGTTGGTGTGGTAGTCCGATCCCCAGGCGGGGCTGTTGGAGTTGTTCCACAGCCCCTGCAGGTTGGCGGGCAGCCCGCCGGGACGCGACGACCCACTCAGCAGGTAGCGGCCGTAGTCGAACAGGATCTGCTCGAGCACGAGGTCCTGCTTGCCCTTGGCGTAGCGGGCGAGGCGCTGGTCGGTCGGAAGCGCCTGCACGTCGTCGTCGCTCGATCCCCAGTCGACGGAGACCCGGTTCATGACCGAGCCGACCTGCTTGACATGGTCCTTACGCAGCCTGGCGTACCCGAGCCTGGACGCGGCCTTCAGCGTCGCGTCGACCTGTGGCTTCGGGGCCTTGCCGCGCCACCGTCGGCCGCGGAGAGCTTGTAGTCGGTGCGGGCGTCGAGCAACAGCAGGATGCGGGTCGCGCCCGCGATGACGAGGGCACCGCTGCTCTCTGTGATGGTGCCGTCCGTGTCGATGTCGATCGCGGCGGAGTGGCTCAGCTTGTTGGCCATGGTGCCCGCGAAGCTGATCCGGCCCTTGGCGGCGTCGGCCACCGTCGGCGCGTTGTCCTGAGCCGAGGTGAGCCGCAGCGTCGTGGTCATGCCGCCGGGCTGGTCGGTCGTGTAGCGCAGCGCGATCACGTCGGCGTCCCGCGAGGCGAACGATTCCCGCAGCACGGTGCCGTTTGACGTCGCGAAGTGGGTGGTGTGCACGCCGCTCGGCAGATCGAGCGCGCGCCGGTAGTCGACCACGATCGACTGCGAACGGGTGCTGTACCCGGGGGCGAGCAGCGCGATGCCGCCGACCTCGATCCGGGCGCCCGCCTCGAAGGTGAGACGGTAGTAGGCGAACTGCGCGGGCGACGTCAGGGTCCGCGCCACCTCGGCGCCCCGACCAGGAAAGGACACGCCGCTCGCGGCGTCGAGTTCGGTCCAGGTCAGGGCGTCGTTCGAGCCGGAGAAGGTCCACGCAGTCGGGTCCTTGGCCGCCGAGCCTGTGCCGCTGGTGACGGAGTAGCCCGTGATCCGGCGGGCCGCGCCGAACTGCGCCTGCCACACGGGGCGGCCCTTGGCCGACCACACCGTCCCGGTCGAGTTGTCGATGCTGCCGACCAGCGAGTCGGCGTGCCCCGACGGCGACGAGACGAACAGCGTGTCGCCGTCGGCCAGGCTGACGCCGCCCAGTGAGATCTCGGAGAGCTGGAAGTGACTGACGCCGGGCTTGGGCGAGATGTCGAAGCGGTAGTAGCGGTAGGCCGTCGAGTTGCTGAACTCGAAGGTCTTGGTCTGCTGGCGCTGCTCGAACGGCGCGATGGAGCGCGAGTCAAGCGGCGTCCAGGTGGTGCCGTCGTTGGAGCCCTCGAAGACCCAGTCCTGCGGGTCGCGGGCGGGCACGTCATTGGCCGACGTGATGGAGTACGACGTCACGACGGTGGGGGAGGGCAGCTTGGCCTGCCAGAACACGTGGGCCGGTGGGCCGATCAGGCACCACTTGGTGCTGGAGGAGCCGTCGTAGGACCGCTCGACGGTCTCGTTGTTGGAGACCTCGTAGGGGCCGCCGGGCGAGGTGACCTCCGGTCGCCCCGTGAAGGACAGCGAGAGCGACCCGAAGTTGCGGTACGACCCGAAGCCGGTGACGCCGGTGTCGTAGTCGCCGTCCCAGTTGTTGAGGCCGCCCCACAGGCTCTGCTCGTTGAACTGCACCGTCTCCTGATCGGGATGGCCGAAGAGCATGGCGCCGAGGCGTCCGTTGCCGATGGGCAGCGCCTGCTTCTCCCAGTCGGAGGCGGGGATCGCGTACCACAGCGACCTGGGGAGACGACCGGGCGGGGGATGGTGCCGGTCGAGTGTGAGGTTGGGGTGGGCCTCGGCTTGTCGGCCGAGGCCGGTCGGGCGGCAAGGAACTGGGGCAGCGTGGTGGCGGCTGCTGCCGCACCGCCGAACTGAAGTGCGTGGCGTCGGGAAATTGTTGGACCCTGCATGGGGCTCCTCCTTGGTGGGGCGACTCTGCTCACTCGGGGGACCATCGACGGTGTCGACGGCAATGTTAGCGCTAGCAGTTAACGTTAGCAATCGATCATTTTGTTGAGAACGGTGTCTGTGTTTTTTCGGACGATCGGCCATAAAGCCTTGTCGACCGCGTGTCGAGGCGGCATTGCTCGGTCGCGGTAATTTGTCGTGCTTTTGTCGACCGCTCAGGGGTCGATCCGGACGATCCTGATCGTGACGGGGGTGGCGGCGGAGCCGAGTTCCGCCCGGATCCGGGCTCGGATGTCGTCGGGGTCGAGGGGAGAGCGCGTTCGCAGGGTTGCGGCCTGCCGCGACCCGAAGCGCCGGTCGCCGACGGCCTCGAGGTCGACCGACTCGACACCCTCGACGGCCAGGAGTGCGTCTCGAAGCCGGGCCGGGTCGGTGACGACGCCCCCGTCACGACGCTCCGGTCCGCCCGTCCGGAGACGTGCACGAGTCCGTCGCGGATGGTGCCACGGTCGCCCCGGAACACGGTGTCGCCGAGCATCGGGGAGCGGGCCTCGAGAACCCCGTCGCGCTCGCGGACCCGCACCCCCGAGAGGGGCCTGCCGACGGTGCCGGGGAGCGGCGCCGATCCTCAGGTGAGGCGAGGCAGAGGGTGCCCGCCTCCGTCGAGCCGTACGCGTCGTAGACGGGGGCGCCGAGCCTCGCGGCCAGGTCGTCCGCGCCGTCGAGCCGGTCGGACCCGCTCAGCACCAGCCCGATCCTCGGTCGGGTCGCGGCCGAGGCGAACTCGCGCAGCAGCAGCGGCACCCCGGTGAGGAGGTCGACGCGGCCCGCTGCCCGGATCGGCGCGGCGCCGTCGGTGGCCGAGAGGAAGTGGCCGCCCAGCAGCAGGGTCAGCAACAGAGCGCTCCAGCCGTGGCCGTGGTCGACGGGGGAGAGGCACCCGACGCTCGGATGGCGGGGCAGCGGCAGCAGCCCCAGAGGCGAGACCAGTTGGGCCGTGGCGAGGGGCCGCGCCTGGTGTGGCGCAGCGTCGGGTCGCCCGTCGAGCCGGAGGTGAAGAACGAGACACCGCGGCCTGCCCTCGACCGCCTGGCCGACTCGAGGGCGGTCGCGCCCGCCGACGGCGGCACGATCCGCACCGAGCGGCGCGCCAGCAGCCCTGCGAGCGACTCGACGGCGACGGCGCGTTGATCCTCGGAGCACACCACGACCGGGCCTGGCGGGAGAGCGCGTGCCGTGGCCCGCACGCGTCGGGCGAGGCCGGCGCGGGTCAGCGTGCCGCGTGCGTCGGTCCACGCGGGGGCCGACGGCGGCGCGGTGGCGGCGCCGACCGCGATCCGGGCGGCGGCAAGCAGGGCGGGCGACCAACCGCCGCGCGCCTCGCTCATGGCTGCGACAGGCGCTCAGAGGATCGCCCGATCGCGCGGGCGAGCGCCGTCGGGGCGACGGCGTGGGCGACCTCCGCCGGCCGCAGCCACCATGGCGCGATCCGGGGGCGCCTCGAACGGATCGCCTCGGCGATCCAGTCGGCCGCGTCCTCCGCGCGCATGGCGCGGCGGCCGGCCAGCGTTGGTCGCGCCATGTCCGTCGCGACGAGGGGGAAGGCGAGGATCGTCACGGCCACCCCGCGCGGCGCCAGTTCGGCGGCCGCGGTGCGCAGCCAGGCGTCCCACGCGGACTTCGAGGCGACGTAAGGGCCCCAGCCGGGGATCGTCAGGCGCGCGTTCGTCGTCGAGGAGCCGATCAGGTGGCCCGCGCCGCGCTCGCGCATCGCCTCGACGAGGGGGAGGGCATGTGCGACGGGCCCGACGAAGTTGACGGCGGCGCTGCGCGTGATCGAGTCGGGCCGCGCGGCGGTCGCGGCGACCGAGCGGGCGATCGACAGTCCCGCGTTGGCCACCACGATGTCCGGCGGGCCGAACTCGCCGAGCGAGCGGTCGGCGGCCGCCCGCGCAGCGTCGGCGTCGCGCAGGTCGACGCTCTGCACGAGCGCCACCCCGCCGCGCCCGCGGACCTCCTCGGCAAGTGAGTCCAGCAGGTCGCGTCGCCGTGCCAGGAGCACGAACCTCGCCCCCGGGCAGGCTGCGCGTTCGACGAAGGCGCGGCCAATTCCCGAACTGGCACCCGTCACGACCACGACCTTCCCGTCGAGGTCAGGGGGCTGTTTCCGGTTCATGGGGAGAGGCTATCTGGCGCCCCGGTCTCAGATAGCGACACCGTGTACCCCATCAAGGAGACAGGGTGTCCCTGCATGTGTCACACTGGAGCTCAATTAGGTGAGGCAATCCTTACCAAATATACGACGAGAGGACGTGGTCGCGATGACCGCCGGCGTTCAGAACCGCACCGCACTCGCAGCCCGCCTGCGCGAGGAGACGCGCACCGTCCACGAGGAGGCGGAGCAGACCCCGCTGATGGCGCGTCTCATCAAGGGTGACGTCGACCGCGACGACCTGCGGGGCCTGACCCGGCAGTTGGTCGCCGTCTACGAGGCGCTCGAGGGGCATCGCGCGCGCTGGCCGACGAACCGCACTTCGCGGGCGTCCACGCGCCCGAGTTGGAGCGCCTCGAGGCGCTCCGCGTCGACCTGGCCGCGCTGAGCGCCGACGGCGAGGCCGAGGTGCCGCTGCTTCCGGCGGCCATCGCCTACGCCGAGCGGATCCGCGACGTCGCGGACCAGCCCGCGCGACTGCTGGCCCACCACTACACCCGCTACCTTGGCGACCTGTCCGGCGGCCAGGCGCTCGGCTCGATCTTCGGCCGCGCGCTCGGGATCGAGTCGGGGCAGCCGGGCATCTCCTTCTACCAGTTCGAGGGCATCGAGAAGGTGAAGCCTTGCAAGGACCGCTACCGCGAACTGCTCGACGGCGCGCCGTTGAGTGACGAGGAGTCCGACGCGGCGGTGGAGGAGGCCGTCGTGGCCTTCCGCTGCAACCAGGCGCTCTTCGAGGAACTGGAGTCCCTCAGAGACTGACGCGGCGCCGCTCGCCGTTGACGATCACGTCGACCTCCGAGAGCGAACCCGGTCGGTCGGCCACCACCTCGAACCACTCGACGACGCCGTCGCGCCAGCGCGCACTCACCCGCAGCCCACCGCGCGCGCGGAGGCCCCGGAATGATCCGGCCTCGGCCCACGCCCCTGGCAGCGCCGGGATCAGGCGCACGACGCCGTCGTGGCTCTGCAACAGGAGTTCGGCCAGGGCCCCCGTGATCCCGAAGTTGCCGTCGAGTTGGAACGGTGGATGCACGGCCCACAGGTTCTCCAGCGTGGAGAACTTCAGCAGCCCGCGCAGCATCGCGTGGGCGCGCTCCCCATCGCCGAGACGCGCGAACAGCGCCGCCCGCCACGGCCACGTCCACGATCGGCGCGAGTCGCCCGCGACGGTGTCCTCGGTGACCGACCCGTCGGGCGCGCCGCAGCGGGCCACCAGCGACGTCAGCGCCGCCTCCGCGAGATCCGTTGTCGCCGGGGTGATCTGACGCCCGGGATAGACGGCGAACAGGTGCGAGGTGTGGCGGTGCAGGTCGGCCGGATCGTCGCGGTCGGACTGCCATTCCTGCAACTGCCCCCACGAGCCGATCCGGTTCGGGGCGAGCCGCGCCTGAAGGTCGGCGACGCGCTCCCGGTACGGGTCCTCGCCGCCAGCGGCGGCAGACAGGTCGAGGTAGTTCTGGAACAGGTCCCAGACGATCTGCTGGTCGTGCATCACGCCGTCCTCGCGGGGCCCGTGCTCCGGCGACCATCCCTCCGGCGCGACCAGGGTGCCGTCGGGAAGGGCCTTCAGGCGGTCCTCCCAGAACTCGCAGACCTCCCGCACCAGCGGCAGGGCGACCCCGCGCAGGTACCCGTCGTCTCGGCCGAAGGCCCAGTGTTCGTAGACGTGGTTCATGTACCACGCGCTCGAGATGGTGTTCCACTCCCACGCGTTGCCGCCGAGCGGGCTCTGTGAGGTGCGGGCCGTCCACCCGCGCACCGGCCCGAACGCGGCAAGGGTTGCATCGCGGCACGACGGCGCCATGGCGGCGACGAAGTCGATCAGGCCCCGGTGGCTGCCGGACAGGCCGGTGACCTCGGCTCCCCAGTAGTTCATCTGGATGTTGATGTTGGTGTGGTAGTCGCTCGCCCACGTCGGGGTGTTGGAGTCGTTCCACAACCCCTGCAGGTTGGCGGGCAGCCCGCCGGGCCGCGAGGAGGACGCCAGCAGGTAGCGCCCGTAGTGAAACAGCACCTGCTCGAGTTCGGGGTCGGCGGCGCCGTCGCGGTACCTGGCGAGCCTGCGGTCGGTGGGCAGGTCGCCGACCGCGGGTGAGGTCGATCCCCAGTCGACGGAGACGGTGCCGAGCAGGTCGGCCAGGTCGGCCGCGCTCGCCTTACGGACGTCGTCCCATCCTCGGGCGGACGCCGCGTCGAGCGAGGCGGCGAGCACGGGCAGCGGGTCGGTGCCACGCCACCCCGCGGCACGGTCCATGGCGTAGTCGGTGCGGGCGTCGAGCAGCAGCACCAGGTCGGTGGCGTCGGCGACCCTCAGCAGGTCGCCGTCGACAGTGAGCGTGCCGTCGGAGGCGACGCGCACCTCTGCCGCGTGCCGCATCCCGTTGGCGAGCGCCCCCTGGAAGGCCAGTCGCCCTGGCGTCGCCGTCGTCGGAGCGCCGTCCTGCGCGGAGTCGAGGCGCAGCGTGACGCCGAACGGAGCCCCGGAGCGGTACCGCACCGCCACGACGTCGGCGTCGCGCGAGGCGAACGCCTCGCCGAGCCGGGCGGCCCCGGAGACGACGGCGTAGGTCGAGTGCAGCCCCGTGTCCAGGTCGAGCGCGCGCCGGTAGTCGGCCGCGTCGGCGGCGCCGTCGAACGTGAGGGTCAGCGTTCCGAAGTTCTGGTACGAGCCGAAGCCGAGTTCGCCCGTGTCGTAGCCGTCGTCAGCCAGGCCCGCGGAGGCGTTGTCGTAGTCGGCGACCCCGCTCCACAGGCTCTGTTCGTTGAACTGGATCACTTCGACGCCGACGCCGCCGAACATCATCGCGCCGAGCCTCCCGTTGCCGATCGGCAACGCCTGGGAGTCCCAGGCGAGCGCGGGCGCCTCGTACCAGAGCGTGCGGGCCGAGGTGCGGGGAGCGGAGGGCTGGAACATGGTGCGACCTTCGGTTCTAGGGCAGAAGAAGGCCCGGCGTCCGCTTGGGTCGCCGGGCCTTCCAGGGTCGATCAGGCGAGCGCGTCGACGATCTGGTTCAGCGTCGCCGACGGCCGCATCACGGCCGCCGTCTTGGCCTGGTCGGGGCGGAAGTAGCCGCCGATGTCGGCGGGCTTGCCCTGCACGCCGAGCAGTTCGGCGACGATCGCGTCCTCGTCGGCCCCGAGCGACTCGGCGACCGGCGCGAAGATCGCCGCCAGTTCGGCGTCCTCGGTCTGCGCCGCCAACTCCTCTGCCCAGTACTTGGCGAGGTAGTAGTGCGAGCCGCGGTTGTCGATGCCGCCGAGCCTGCGGGTCGGGGACTTGTCCGTGTCGAGGAACGTGCCGGTGGCGCGGTCAAGCGTCGCCGCCAGGATCGCGGCGCGGTCGTTGCCCTCGGTCTGGGCCAGGTGCTCGAAGGACGCGGCGAGCGCCAGGAACTCGCCGAGCGAGTCCCAGCGCAGGTAGTCCTCCTCCACCAACTGCTGGACGTGCTTGGGGGCCGAGCCGCCCGCGCCGGTCTCGAACAGGCCGCCACCCGCCATCAGGGGGACGACCGACAGCATCTTGGCGGAGGTGCCAAGCTCGAGGATCGGGAAAAGGTCCGTGAGGTAGTCGCGCAGCACGTTGCCGGTCACGGAGATCGTGTTCTCCCCGCGTCGGATCCGCTCGACCGACAGCTTGGTCGCCTCGACCGGGCTCAGGATCTGGATGTCGAGACCCTCGGTGTCGTGGTCGGCCAGGTAGGTGCGCACCTTCTCGATCAGGTTGCGGTCGTGTGCGCGCTCGGGGTCGAGCCAGAACACGGCGGGCCATCCCGTGGCGCGGGCGCGCCCGACGGCGAGCTTGACCCAGTCCTGGATCGGGGCGTCCTTCGTCTGGCAGGCGCGCCAGATGTCGCCGGCGTGCACGTCGTGGCTCATCAGGACCTCGCCAGCCGCGTTGCGGACCTCGACGATACCGTCGGCGTCGAGTTCGAAGGTCTTGTCGTGCGAGCCGTACTCCTCAGCCTTCTGCGCCATCAGGCCCACGTTGGGGACGGTGCCCATCGTGCGCGGGTCGAAGGCGCCGTTGGCGATGCAGTCCTCGACCACCGCCTGGTAGACGCCGGCGTAGGACGAGTCGGGGATCACGGCGAGCGTGTCCGCCTCCGCGCCGTCGGGGCCCCACATGTGGCCCGACTGGCGGATCATGGCGGGCATCGAGGCGTCGACGATCACGTCGGAGGGCACGTGCAGGTTCGTGATCCCCTTGTCCGAGTTGACCATCGCAAGCGCTGGGCCGTCGGCCAGGCCCTTGTCGAAGGCCGCCCGGATCTCGGCGCCGTTGGGGAGGGCGTCGAGGCCCCCGAGGATCGCGCCGAGGCCGTCGTTCGCGGAGAGCCCCGCGGCGGCCAGGTCGTCGCCGTAGGCCGCGAAGACCTCCGGGAAGAAGGCCTTGATGACGTGGCCGAAGATGATCGGGTCGGAGACCTTCATCATCGTGGCCTTCAGGTGAACCGAGAACAGCACGCCCGACTCCTTGGCGGCCCTGACCTGCTCGGCGAGGAACGCGTCGAGCGCCGCGGCGCGCAGCACCGTCGCGTCGACGACCTCGCCAGCCTTGACAGGGAGCGCGTCCTTGAGGGTCCGCTCCGAGCCGTCGGCGCCCGTGAAGACGATGCTCAGGACGTCGTCAGCGGGCAGCACGACCGACTGCTCGTTGTGGCGGAAGTCGTCGGCAGACATCGTGGCGACCGAGGTCTTGGAGTCGCCCGTCCAGGCGCCCATCCGGTGCGGGTTCTTGCGCGCGTAGCTCTTGACCGACTCGGGCGCGCGGCGGTCGGAGTTGCCCTCGCGCAGCACCGGGTTGACCGCTGAGCCCTTGACGCGGTCGTAGCGGGCGCGGGTCTCGCGCTCCTCGTCGGTCGACGGGTCCTCCGGGTAGTCCGGGATCGCGAAGCCCTGCGCCTGCAGTTCGGCGACCGCGGCCTTGAGTTGCGGCACGGATGCCGAGATGTTGGGCAGCTTGATGATGTTGGCCTCGGGGGTCTTCGCGAGCTCGCCCAGCTCGGTCAGCGCGTCGGGGACGCGCTGCTCCTCGGGGAGCACATCGGCGAACTGGGCCAAGATCCGGCCCGCAAGCGAAATGTCGCGGGTCTCGACCTCGACGCCCGCCTTGCCGGCGAAGGCGTTGATGATCGGAAGGAACGAGAAGGTGGCGAGCAGGGGGGCCTCATCGGTGAGGGTGTAGATGATCTTGCCCATTTTCGTTTTCGACTCCTGAGTGGTGGATTGCCGCACAGCTTACCGGCGTGCCAGGTACCCCGCAGACTCGCCAATCAGGGTCCCGCTAGGCGGACGGCGGGGCCCGATAGGCTGTGGCCGCGGGCTCGTGGGTCCCGCCCGATACGCCGACGGCGACGTGGGTTCGGTTGTGAGCGAACGCACGCCGCGCCACGGCGTGCGTTCTTTGGACTAACACGCCGGATTGGGTAGCCTGTACCCACGAGTTAGTGACAGATTCCGCGGCAAGTCCGCGAGGGACAAGGCAAGGGGGTCGACCCGATATGGGGCGCGGCCGTGCAAAGGCGAAGCAGACCAAGGTGGCTCGCGATCTGAAGTATCGCTCGATAGACACCGATTTTGCGTCATTGGAGCGAGAGCTCCGAGGCGCTGAGAGTGTCACGGACGTCGGTGAGATCCCGATTCCTATGCCGACATGGCCGAGGAGTACGCGGACTACGACGACGAGTACGGCACTGACGATGCAGGCGACGAGCGCCGCTCGTCGTGACCCGTGACGCACGTGCCTGAGTGGGCGCCCGACTCGGAGCTTGACGGTTACGAGCAGTTCACGATCGAACTGCCCGACGAACCGACCTACGCACTCGAACCCGAGCAAACGCTGGTGGCGACGCTGGTGCGCCGGGTGGCGCCAAGCAGGTCACGGGCCGTGTTCTACGTGCACGGGTGGAGCGACTACTTCTTCCAGTCGCATCTCGGCGACGAGATGGACGCGCTCGGGTACGACTTCTACGCCATCGACCTGCGCCGCTACGGCCGCTCCCTGCGTCCGAAGCAGTTGGCGGGCTACGTGTCGAGACTCGACGACTATTTCGTCGAACTCGACGCGGCCCTGGAGGTGGTCCGTTCGGACGGGCACGACGAGATCGTCCTGATGGCCCACTCGACGGGCGGGCTGATCGGCGCCCTGTACGCCAACGAGCGACCGGAGACGTTCGCCGCGGTGATCCTCAACTCTCCGTGGCTCGAACTGCAGGCCAACCCGATGCTCCGCCCGACGGCGCAGCCGATGTTCAGCGCGGCAGGCGCGGTCGCTCCGACGACGGTCGTCCCGATGGCGGACAACGGCTTCTACCGCCGCTCCATCGCCGCGGACCAGGACGGCGAGTGGGTGTACAACCACAACCTGAAGGGCGATCCCGCGTTCCACGTCCGGATCGGCTGGCTCTCGGCCATCATGCAGGGCCACGCACGTGTCGCGGCCGGGCTGCACATCGACTGCCCGGTGCTCCTGGCGACCTCGACCCGCACCAACTTCCACCGAGGTTGGGAGGACGACATGCTGAGCGCTGACACGGTCCTCGATGTCGACCGGATCGCCGAGCGCGCCACTCGGCTCGGCAACCTGGTCGTCCTGGCCCGGATCACCGACGGCTTGCACGACCTGGTCCTCTCGCGCCCCGAGGTGCGGGCCCGGGTCTTCGACCAGTACCGCCGCTTCCTCGGCGCGTACGCGTCCTGATAGCATCGCCGTGTGGACGCTGAGGTCCACCGAGAGTTACGGAGAGGAGGTCGAGCGATGATCCTTGTCGACGCCCGTGCGCGTTCCATTTCCAGCCGCTTTGAGGCGGCATCCTCTTCGACCTTCTGGAGTTTCCGTGTCCTCGACACACTCGCAGGCGCAGTGGCCTGAGCCCGAGAACCACCACTACAACACCAACCGCTCCACCCCCGTCTGGGACGTGTCCGTCGCGCCCCACCCGGCGGCGACAGGTGGACCACCTGGGACGAGCCCGGCCTCGTCCGCGGCCCAGCACCATGGCCCGACTGGCTGATCACCAGCGGCGACGCCTTCGACACCGACCTCGGCGTCCTCAAGACGGGCAAGGAGGCAGACGTCCACCTTGTCGAACGGGTCGGCCCTGACGGCAGATCCTGCCTCCTCGCAGCCAAGCGCTACCGATCGATCGAGCACCGACTTTTCCGCCGCGACGATGGCTATCAAGCGGGGCGTCGTCACAAGAAGTCGCGCGAACAGCGGGCGATCGCGAACCGCACCGCGTTCGGCCGCACCGTCGTCGCGGGGATGTGGGCGCGCGCCGAGTGGGGCGCACTCGTGCAGTTGCAGCCGTCCCCGGTCCGGGTCCCGTTTCCGGTCAGCTTCGACTCGAACGAACTGCTGATGGAGTTCATCGACGACGGTGAGGGCAACGCGGCGCCGCGGCTCGCCCAGGTTCGCCCCGACCCCGAGGCGCTGGACACGTTGTGGCGACAGTTCCGGGAGATCGTCCTGGCCCTCGCGGCGACCGGTCACACCCATGGAGACCTGTCGCCGTACAACCTGCTGGTTGCCCCCGGTGTGGACGGCTCGCCGCACGGTCAGCTCGTCGTGATCGACCTGCCGCAACTCGTCGACGTCGTGGTCAACCCCGACGGCTTCGACTACCTGCGAAGGGACATCGTCAACGTCGCCACCTGGTTCGCCGCCCGTCGAGCCCAGGCGGATGCCGAGTCGCTCTTCGCCGAGGCGGTGGCGGTGCTGTACTGAGCCGTCCGAGGCCGATCGCGGCACGGCCCTCGACGCCCCCGGCGCGAACTGTCACGTGCTGGGGGCGTGCGGGGCTCAGGATTCGATCGTTCCCCGAGTCGTCCCGTTCCCCGAGCCGTCCCGTTCCCCGAGCGGTCCCGTTCCCCGAGCTTGTCGAGGGGTCCGAAACCCGTCGCCGTCGGCGGCCTGAGATGCCCCGGTCCACTGACAGACTTGCGGCCATGACGCATCCCTGGAACGTGCCGTTCGATGGCTACGCCGCCCCCGCCGACTGGAACCTCGATGCGGAGGAGAGTCGCGAGGTTGAACGGATCGTGTGGGGGACCGTGCTGCGCGGCGAGACCGAGATCGATTCCTACCTGTGGCGCCTCGAGGACTACCTCGTCAGTGAGGATCACCCCGATCAGGGCGGGCTCACCGAGGATCAGGTGGAGGCCTTCGTCTCCGACGTCGTTGCCCGTCGACGCGAGCAGCAGGCCGATTTGGGGGGCGCGCCGACGTCGGCGCTCTCAGAGGCCTTCGAGGAGTTGGCGGGGATCGGCATCCTCGGGCGGGAGGACTTCACCTGCTGCGGGACCTGCCTGAGCGCCGAGATCTTCGACGAGCGCGACGAGTCGCGCACCTGGCGCGGCTACCTCGCCTACCACCAGCAGGACACCGACAGCATCGCCAGTTCCGGCACGACCTACCTCAACTACGGCACCTTCCTTGACGCCTACATCCCCTTCGAGGAATGGGAACCGATGAGCGACGCCGACAAGGAGTCGATGTACGAGCGGACCACCGTCGAACTGATGCGCGAGGCGATCCCGGTGCTCGAGCGTCACGGCGTCGAGGTGGTCTGGGACGGCGACCTCGCGACCCGCATCCTGCTGCGCAACGTCGAGCGCTTCAGCAGCGTCTGACTGACCCTTTGGCCGAATTTCCCGGCTAATCGAGGGGTCGGCTGAGCCACCATCACCCTCTCTACTACTATGCGTCGTAGGAGGAGAGATGGCACGGCTCAAGCGCATGTTGTCCCGCATATCGAAGAAGAACCTACTCATCGCGGCGGGTGTCTTCGTCGTGGGTCGCTCATCGGCGTGGGCCTCTTCACCTTCGTCTACGCGCGGGGTATTTCCTACCTCGGCAACGACCCGGCGACCTGCGCCAACTGCCACGTGATGGAAGGCCATTACGACGCATGGCTTGCGGGGAGCCACTCCAACGTCGCGACGTGCAACGACTGCCACGCGCCGCACGACAACATCATCTCCAAGTACCTCGTGAAGGCAGACAACGGGTTCTGGCACGGGCTGAAGTTCACCACCGGCCAGTACCCCGAGAACATCGAGATCCGTGATTCCAACCGGGCCGTGACCAATGAGGCGTGCCTCTACTGTCACTCCGAGTTCACCAGCGATATACGAATGACAAGAGGCAGCGAGCAGGTCGACTGCACCGCATGCCACTCCGACGTCGGTCACAGGAAAAGGTGAGGGACATGGCGGATAGCGACGCCCCCAGACGCAGCCAGAAGACAGCACTGCACCCGAGCAGGCTCCGGCCCCCAAGAAGGGGGGCGGCGGACGCAGGCTCGGCATCATCGTGGCGGCCATCGTCGCCACCGCGGTGGTGACGGCGGGCATCACGGCCCTGCTTGCGAACATCATCCAGCGCCAGGGGGAGGCAGGGGACTCCTTCACGAAGGTGGTCGACCTCGACGACACCATCGCCGACCCCGCGGTCTGGGGCCAGAACTTCCCCGCGCAGTACGAGTCGTACCTGCGCACCAAGGAGATGACGCCCACCGTCCACGCGGGCTCCGTCAAGGAGGAGCGCACCGCGACCGAGACCGACCCGCGCACCATCGTGTCGACCAGCCGGATCGAGGAGGATCCGCGGCTGAAGGACATGTGGGCCGGCTACCCGTTCTCCGTCGACTACCGCCATGCCCGCGGCCACGCCTTCATGCTCGAGGACCAGCGCTTCACGCTGCGCGTGCTCGACTTCAAGCAGCCCGGCGCGTGCCTGAACTGCCACGCGTCGACCGTGACGATCATGGACGAACTCGGTAACGGCGACCGCGAGGCCGGCTTCCAGAAGATGAACCAGATGACCTACGCCGACGCGACCCAACTCGCCGAGCATCCGGTCGCATGCATCGACTGCCACGACCCCGAGACGATGCAACTGCGGATCACTCGGCCAGCGTTCGAGAAGGGCATCACCGCGGCCAAGAAGGCCGAGGGCATCGCCGACTTCGACGTCAACCGCGACGCAACGCGTCAGGAGATGCGCAGCTACGTGTGCGCCCAGTGCCACGTCGAGTACTACTTCGAGAAGGACACCAAGGAACTGACGTTCCCGTGGACCAAGGGCCTCAACATCGACGACATCTGGGAGTACTACCAGGAGGACGGGCACAAGGACTTCACGCACGCCACCACCGGCGCCGAGATCGTGAAGGCCCAGCACCCCGAGTTCGACATCTGGAGCCAGGGCATCCACGCCGACAACGGCGTGAGCTGCGCCGACTGCCACATGCCGTACGAGGCAGAGGGCGCCAAGAAGATCACCAACCACCAGATCCAGTCGCCGCTGCTCAACATCAACGCCTCGTGCATGACGTGCCACCGCGCCACCGAGGAGGAGATGACCAACCGCGTCGTCGGGATCCAGGACCAGTTCATCGGCACCCGCGACCGCGCGTTCGACTCGCTCGTCCAGCTCATCCGGGCGCTCGAGACGGCACAGACCGACGGCACCCCCGCCGAGGCGATCGACCAGGCCCGCGAGTTCCAGAACAAGGCGAGCTTCTTCCTCGACTACGTCTACTCCGAGAACTCCAACGGGTTCCACGCTCCGGCCTACATCCAGCGGATCCTCGCCGATTCGCTCGACGCGTCCCGCAAGGGGCAGCTCGTGCTGCAGGGTGTCGACCCGGCCTCGCTGGAGGCCTCCGACATCTCGCAGGCAAACAGGAAGGCAGCAGAGGAACGTGAAAGCTGAGACCCCACTATCTGACTCACCCAGCCCCGAGGCCCTCGCGGAGTTCCTGAACACCGCTCCGGAGGAGCTTCGGGGGTGGGCGGAACAGCAGCTCGCCCAGGCGAACGCGAACGCAGGCCCGGACTCGATCCCCGAGCGGGCCGACGACTCGCAGGAGAAGGCGCCTGCCGCCTCCGACCTCGCGCTGGCCGAGCTGGGGGAGGATGACGACGAGCCGCGCCGCACCAAGGTGCACACACCCATGGACAAGGTCCCGACGCCGGTGCCCGTGGCGGCGCAGAAGAAGCGCAGCGGGCTCGCGCTGCCCGTCATCGGGCTCGCGCTGCTGGCCGCGCTCGTCTACGGGATCTTCCGGATCGGGCTGCCGCCGCAGCAGGACGACCAGGCGGCGGGTCAGGCGCCCGCCCCGACGAGCCAGCCAACCGACGGCGGTGCCGCCAGGATGGCCGAACTCGAGGCAAAGCTCGTCGACGCGCCAGACGACGTCGCCATCAACCTCGAACTCGGCGTGCTGCACTTCAACAACGGGAACCAGGAACGTGCCGAGGAGCTGTGGACCAAGGTGACCGAGGTCGACGCCCGTAACGCTCAGGCCTGGTACAACCTCGGCTTCATCCACCTCGCCGAGGAGCCGCCCAACGCGGCCGCGGCGAAGGCGGCCTGGGACACCGTCCTCGAGGTGGCCCCCGATTCCGACCTCGCGGCAACCGTCGTCTCGCACCTCGACGCGCTCGACGCGATGGGCTCGGCAAGCCCGAGCCCGACCCCGACCGGGAAGTGAGAAGCAATCATGCGTGAGCTCGCAGCCTGGGTCTACCGGATCCTCCGCTCGAAGGTGCTCGGCGCGCTCGTCATCCTCGCGATGGCGGTGTTCGCGCTGCTCGGCACCCTGATCACCCAGGAGCCACCCGGCTCGGCAGCCGACCCCGCGGCGCACGCGGCGTTCCTCGCCTCCATGCAGCCGCGCTACGGCGGGTGGACGGCGGTGCTCGACGTGCTTGGCATCTTCAACCTGTGGTCGTCGCCGATCTTCCTCGGCGTCACGGTCCTGCTCGGGCTGTCGATCATCGCATGCACCGTGCACCGCCTCCCGCAGTTGTGGAAGCGGGCGACCAAGCCGCGGGTGCACGTCACCGAGAAGTTCTTTGAGCGCGCCCAGTACCGCGCCTCCCTGCGGTTGCCGATGACGCCCCAGGCGGGCCTCGACCACGTCGGCGCCGAACTGCGCCGCAAGTTCTACCGCCAACTGACCGACGACAGGCTCGACGACGGGGCAGTCGGCATGTACGCCGACCGGTTCCGCTGGGGTCCGTTCGGCACGGCCATCGCGCACGCCGCCATGGTCGTTATCCTCGCGGCGTTCGGCATCTCCGCATTCACCGGCTTCGACGACACCCTCGACGTCGCCGTCGGCCAGAGCGTCGAGGTCGGCCACGGCACCGGCCTCACCGTCACGGCGACGTCCTTCAAGGACTCCTACGACGAGATGGGCCGCCCCACCGACTACGTCAGCCACCTGGTGATCGAGCGGGACGGGCAGGTCGTCGCGGAGCAGGACGTCCGCGTCAACGAGCCGCTGCGGGTCGACGGGACCGCCTTCCACCAGACCTCCTACGGCATCGCCGCGGGGCTGAGGATCGAGCGGCTCGGCGAGACGGTCTTTGAGGGCGCCGTCCCGCTGAAGTGGCAGAGTAACGACGGTCGCTATGCGATCGGCAAGATCATCCCTCGCGGCTCCGGCATCGAGGTGCTGGTTGTCACCCCAGCCTCGGGCGCGACTGACGCGAACATCGCGCCGGGCAGCGCCGTGTTCGAGCTCTACGACGTCGATACCGACGAGAAGCTCGACGTGCTCCCCGTCGAACAGGGCGAATCCGCGGAGGGCGGCGGCATGACGCTGACGTTCGAACGCGAGTTGCGCTACACCGGCATCATCGCGCGGCAGGATCCCGGTGCCGCCTGGATGTGGGTCGGCTCGACGCTGCTGGTGCTCGGCATGTGCATGACCTTCATGGCGCGCCACCGCAGGCTCTGGGTGCGCGTCACCCCCGACGGCGACGGTTCGCTGATCCAGATCGCCTCCGCAGAGAAGCTCGACACGACCTTCGAGCGGCACTTCCGCGGGCTCATCGAGCGCATCGACGCCACCGCGCCCGCCTCCGACGATGGTGGGGACGAGAAGCCCCCCGCAGAAGCGATGCACGACAAGGAGCTGATCGATGCTTGAGATGGCCGAATACCTGGTGACAGCGGCAACGGTGATCACGCTGTTCGGCGTGGTCAGCTGCTTCGCGCTCGTCACGCGCAAGCGCGGCGCGGCGGTCGAGACCCGTTCCCGGGCGCTCGTCTCAGTCGGAGACGGGCCCGCCGAGACCGTCGAGGCGACCACCGAGGCAAAGTCGGGGCGTCGCAGTTCGCTCGGCTGGTGGGTCGCCGCGTTCCAGATCGCCGCCGTCGTGCTGCTGACCGCCTACATCGTGGTGCGGATGACGTACACGGGCCACGGCCCGTTCTCCAACCAGCACGAGTTCGCGATCGCGTTCGCGTGGGGCGTCCTCCTGGTCAACCTGTTCTTCGACCTGCGCTACCGGATCCGGCTGATCACGCTGATCGTGCTGCTAGTCGCTGGCGGGATGCTCGTCTACGGGATGTCGCTCGACACGAGCGTCAAGCCGCTGATCCCGGCGCTGCAGAACAGCCTGATGCTGACGCTGCACGTCAGCTTCGCGGTCGTCGCCTACGGGGCCGCGTGCGTGTCCTTCGGTGCAGCGGTGCTGTACCTGCTGCACCCCGTCATCAAGCGCGTGAAGCTGCCGCGACTCGAGGTGCTCGACGACATCGGCTACCGGGCCGCAGTGATGACCTTCCCGCTGCTGACGATCATGATCGTGCTCGGCTCGGTGTGGGCCAACACCGCATGGGGTCGCTACTGGGGCTGGGACCCCAAGGAGACCGCGGCGCTGGTCACCTGGCTCGTCTACGGGGCCTTCCTGCACGTGCGTGTGGTGCGCGACTGGCGTGGCCGCAAGGCCGCGTGGATGCTCGTGATCGGGTTCGCCACCGTGCTGTTCGCCTACTTCGGCAACCACTTCCTCGGTGGCCTCCACTCCTATGCCTGAGTCGCTGGTCCGTTCGCGCAGCAGGGCGCTGGCCGTCGTCGGTCTCGTCGTCCTGATCGCGGTCGTGCTCGCCGGGGTCTACGCGATCAAGGGAGGGCCCGCCTCCGCCGCGGGGGAGCCGTCGACGCCGGTCGCCCAGGCACCGAAGGTCGGCGGGCCCGCGCCCGGGTTCAAGGCGCTGGACATCGACGGGGAGCCGGTCTCGCTCGAGGCGTACCGGGGTAAGCCCGTGTGGCTGCTGTTCCAGGCGACGTGGTGTTCCATCTGCCGTGCCGAACTGCCCGACGTGGAGGCGGCCTCGGAGCGCGTCGACGTGGTCGCCATCTACCTGCGCGAGGATCGCCGCCTGGTGGCCGACTACGCGGAGCGGTTGGGGCTGACCATCCGCAGCGTCCCCGACCCGATCGGCGAGATCTCGCTGAGCTACCTGGCGACCTCGGTCCCGACGCACTACTTCATCGACGCCGATGGCACCATCGTCTCCGTCCTGAAGGGCGCGCTGTCGCCCGAGGAGATCGACGAGCAACTCGAGGCCATCGGCGCGGGCTCGGCCGCCCAGGGCTGAGGCGTTCCCGACGCCGTTCCCCGAGCTTGTCGGTCGCCGTTCCCCGAGCTTGTCGAGGGTCCGATAGCTATGCCCGTGTTGCGGACGCTTCGACAGGCTCTGCGAGCGTCGTTCCCCGGGCTTGCGGTCGCCGTTCCCCGAGCTTGTCCGTCACCGTTCCCCGAGCTTGTCGAGGGGTCCGATGCCGGTGTTGCGGACGCTTCGACAGGCTCAGCGAGCGTAGTTCTCCGAGCTTGGGGGGGCACCGTTCCCCGAGCTTGTCGAGGGGTCCGATAGCCACGCAGCCCGTCCCCTAGCCAGCCAACCGCGCCGCGGCCAGGCGGTCCCGGTCGGCCAGCGTCTCGTGGTACAGGTCCGCCAACGTGCGCTCGTCGACCGCGGCGAGCACCTCGTCGATCGCCTCCTCGGCCTCGTCAAGCCGGCCGAGGTCGATCAGCACCGACGCCATCGACGCCCGCACCCGCAGGTAGTGCCCGCGGTTGGCCACGGCGCGCTCGGCGGCGGCCTCGAGCAGCAGGTAGGCCTCGTCGAGGTCGCCCTCGGCCTGCGCGATCAGGGCGAGGTTGGCGGTCACCTGGGCCTCGTGGGAGCGGTGCCCGAGCGCGGCCAGGAGGTCGATGGCACGCCGCGCCGCGTCGCGGGCCGCCGGGAGATCGCCTGAGCGCCGCAGCCCCTCAGACAGGTTGGCGTGCGCGAAGGCGCGGTGCAGGTCGTCGTGGCACGCGTCGATGGCGGCCCGGTAGCTCTCGATCGCCCCCGGCAGGTCGTCCTGGCTGAGGCGCACGTTGCCGAGCGCCATCAGGAGTCGGTCGCGCTCCGGCTGGTCCAGTTCGAGGGCCACCTCCAACTCCGCGATCGCCTGCGTGTAGCGCCCCTGCTCCTCGAACGCCCGCGCCAGGTGACGACGGGCCTGGGCCTCGCGTTCCGGCGCGCCCTCCTGCGCCGCGAGGCTGTGCACCCGAACCGCCTCGGTGAGCCGCACCTCGAAGGACAGCACCGGAAACAGCAGGGCCGACGCCTCGGACAGTTCGGCGGCGAGGCCCCAGTCGCGTGCCGTCTCCGGCAGCGTCAGCAGCGTCGGCAGTTCTGCCGCCAGAAACGCGGTGGCCTCGGCCGTGCCCATCGCCGAGGTCGGCTCGGTCGCGACCCGGCCGGCGATCCCCGGATGCAGCGCGTCGACAGCGGCGGCGAGCAGGTCGAGGTCCGCGCGCACCAGTCGCGCCACGGCGGCCCGCTGGGCGCTGTGGGGGACCTGCGTCTGGAGTTCGTCGTGCGCGAAGTCCCGGACGAGGTCGTGCCAGCCGTACCGGTCGCCGCGGGCGCTCAGCAGGTTGGCGGCCTGGAGCGCCGCGAGGTCGGCGGTCGCGTCCGCGCCAACCAGGATGCCTGCCCTGCGCGCGTCGACGGCCGTGTCGGGGTGCAGCGCCAGCAGTCGCAGCAGCCCCTGTTGGGACGGCGTGAGCCTCGCGTAGCTGACCTGCAACGCCGGGCGCAGCGGCGACGTCCTGGACGCGGTCGCGAGGGCGTGGACGTGGTCGGCGAGCGCCCACTCGGGGCGCTGGAGGACGGCGCCTCCGACGACCAGCACCTCCATGGGGATGCCACCCGCCAGCCGCGCGAGGTCCGCCGCGGCGTCCGGTTCGGCGGCGACGCGGCCGGCGCCGATGGTGTCGGCGAGCAGCGCGACCGTCTCGTCCTCCGTGAGCGGCGAGAGCGCGACCGTCACGTCCGCGGTGACCGCGCCCGACTCGCGGCTGGTGACGAGCGTCCTGCAGCGACCACCCGCGATCAGTTCGTCGGCCTCGGAACGGGGCGACACGTCGTCGAGCACCACGACGAGGTCGAGGTCGGCCGCGAGTTCCCGCCACCGTCGAGGTTGCTGGCGCGGCCCCAACTGCGCGATCTCGCGCGCGGGGACGTCGATCAGGCGCAGCAGTTCCGCCGCGACATCCGCGGCGCTGAGCGGCGGCGCCGAGTGGTGGTAGCCGCGCATCGGCACGATCAGATGCCTCTCGCCGAGCCGGCCCGCGGCCGCCATCGCGAGTTCGCTCTTCCCGGTGCCAGGCAGCCCGGTGATGAGCGCGCACTGGCCGTGCTCCAGGCGCTCGAGCGTCGCCGCCTCGGCTGCCCGACCTCGGAGGCGAGTGGTCGAGGCAAGGACGGTCGAGACGGCCACGCGGGAGGCGCGCGTCATCGAGGCGAGCCGGTCCCGCCACAGCGCGAGGTCGGCGTCGGCGTCGAGGACGACGACGAGGTCGAGCACGAGCGTTGCGTCGAGGCGCGTCCTGCCGTCGCGGAACGCGTCATAGACAGTGATCCGGCCGGGCGCGGTGTGGGGCTGGCCGCGCTCGGCGCGGAGGGTGCCGATCCGGCGCGCCAGGTCGGCGTAGGACGGGCTGCCGACCAGCGCCCTAAGTCGGCGCAGTTCGGCCGCGAGGTCGTCGAGGGTCGCTGGCTGTGCCACGCAGGAAGCCTAACCGGGTCGGGCGGTGTTCGGGATCGTTCGGCCTTGCCGTGGGCGCCCGGATCGACGCGGAAGCTTGGCCCGGGTCTGCGAGGATCCGGTGCCATGAACGAACCTGGAATTGAGATCCATGAAGAGCAGGAGAGCTCAGGAGAAGCCGGCGCGCTGACGCTCGCCGGGATCGGTGTCGTGCTTGCGGGACTGACGGCCTATCTCGCCTTCGGTGACCTGTGGGACCAACTGCTTGACCAGTCGGGCGGACGGAGGGGTGGGCTCCTACGGATCATCACCTCGATCGGCTACCAGCCCCTGATGATCGTGCTCGGCGTGCTTGCCGCGGCGTTCCTGATCGGCGCGGTCGTGGTGTTCGTGCGCGGCAGGAAGGAGGCCTGAGTCATGGGACTGTTCGACAGCATCAAGAAGGCCTTCGCGGCCCCCGACCTCAGCGAGGCGATGCGTGAGCACGTGCCCGGCTACCGCGGGCACATCATGGTGACCCCGTCGTCGTACGAGGCCGGAGGCAACACCGGCGTCGGTGGCACCGCGCTGATCGGCCGGGCGATCGGCAAGGTGGCCGAGGCCGCCTCGTCGTCGAAGCACATCGGGGGAGAGCCGGGCAGCCTGGCGCGCCAGTTGCCGCGCGAGGGCTACGGGGTCGCCCTGACGATCACCGACACGGCGGTGGAACTGCTGGACTTCGGCCTGACGATGCGTGAGGTGCCGCCGACCAAGAAGGTGACCATCGCCCTCGCGTCGATCGCCTCGCTGACGGATCAGGGGTCGCGCGAGCCCAAGGCGCACCTGCGGGTCACGTTCACAGACGGCTCCTACTTCGATTACCGGATCGCGATGCTCGCATCAGAGGGCTTCTGGCCCGCCGCGGAGTCCCTCGCGGCCTGACGCCCTGCGTCGCGACGGCCCACGCCCGCTCGGGCGTGGGCCGTTCTGCGTCCCCTGGGCAGGTCAGCCCATGAGTCCCCGACCCGTGGCGGGGCCCGGGCCCGCGGTTACGTTCCGTTGCGCTCGCGGTGGGCGCAACCGGGCCAGCAACAGGGGCGGCGATGTCCGTCGCCCAGTTGCGAGATGGTGCGCTCGAGTCGCCTGGCTCGCGTCTTGTCCTGCTTGGCGTCCGTGACCAGGCAGATCCACTCGTTGCGGGCCAGCGGGGTGATGTCGAGCCAGGCCGTCATCGCGGCCTCGTCTCCGCCGAGCGCTTCCGCGAGGTCGTCGGGGACGGTGTCGTGCACCGTGCCTGCTGGGAGGGTCTCGATCTTCACCAGACGATTCTAGGCCGTCTCCGCCGAAGGAGGTCGGGGGAGCGCGCCGTTACCCGCGGTCCAGCCATTTGTCCAGCCATTGGGGCGACAACCTGCCGGTATCGCGAGGGCGTGGGATTGGCCGGGAAATGAGAAAACCCCTAGTCGTCTAGGGGTCTCGCTGTGGCCAGTGCCAAGGTCGAGTCGGCGACGTGTAGGTTGCAGGCGAACGCTGCAGGGCGACCTGCTGCTCCGGGGATGAGAGAACCCCTAGTCGTCTTGTGGACTGTAGCCATTCCTGTAGCCATTGGGGCGAAAGTCTGGCGGTATGGAGAGGGCGTGGGATTGGCCGGGAAATGAGAAAACCCCTAGTCGTCTAGGGGTCTCACTGTGGCCAGGGCCGGGATCGAACCGGCGACCTTTCACTTTTCAGGCGAACGCTGCTACCAGCTGAGCTACCTGGCCGGTGGCCTGGCTTGATGCCTGACCTAGCGACCCCGACGGGACTCGAACCCGCGACCTCCGCCGTGACAGGGCGGCGCGCTAACCAACTGCGCTACGGGGCCAATCTCTTGACCTACTGGCTGAGCCAGCCCGGTAACTATAGCGTGACTTCCACCGCGCTGTCACATCGGGCAAAACGCCTAGTCAGTGACAGTACAACGGTGAAGGCCGCATAGTTTGGGCACGACGCCGAGAGGCTCGGCGCCATGCCCGTTGCGCATCCCCAACGGGATTCGAACCCGTGCTGCCGCCGTGAAAGGGCGGAGTCCTAGGCCGCTAGACGATGGGGACCAGCGGGTCAAGCATAGGGGACTTCGCGGGGCCCCACAAACACGCGGGCACGACGAAGGGCGCGCGACCCGAGGTCGCGCGCCCTTCGTGGGGGATCAGCCGTGCGTGTTGATGTGCACGTGGTCCTTGTGGTTGGCCGTGTCGCCGCCCCGGTTGGCCATCGAGCGCCAACCCTCCTTGTTGCGGGCGGTCGACCAGATCTTCTGGTCGAAGATGATGTAGTTGATGTTGTACTTCGAGGCGTTGGCCCGGTAGTAGTTGGCGATCTCCCAGCCGAGGGCACTGTTGCTCTTGTAGCTGGGGATCATCACGTCGACGGCGCGACCCGCGGGATGGTCCGGGGTGACGTCGCGGCGCCAGCCGTACATCGTCTTGATCGCGGAGTAGCGGTTCCAGACATCGCGGACGATCGACTGGACGTTGGCGTTGGTCTGGTCAAGGCCGCTGGAGTAGCCGCGGTTGAGCGAGGTTCCGCCGCCGCTTGAGGCCCCGGTCCCGCCGCTGCTTGGCTTGGTGGCCGAGACGTACTTCGACGTCACCCACTTGGAGGCGCCGCTCACGATGATCTCGGCGCGACCGTTCTTGACGGTGCCGGTGACCTGCAGTTCTCCGCCGCGGGGAATCTCGCCGCTGTAGGACTGGCCGCTTGAGGCCGCCCAGATGTTGAGCACCGTCGTGGCGTACCTGGTGGTCGTCTTGGGGGGAGTCGGGACGGTCGGGGCGGTCGAGCCGCTGCCCACCGTCGTCAGGTACTGGGCGTTGACCCAGCGGACGGCGCCCTTGTAGATGATCTGCGCCATCCCGTTCTCCTTGACCCCGGTCAGGTCGAAGATCGTGCCCTTCGGGGCGTCACCGAGGTTGGTGAACTTGGATGAGGAGCTGGTGCGGACCATCAGCGCCGTGGTGCCGCGGGCCTGGCCCGTCACCTTCGGCAGCTTGTCGTCGTAGGCCTGCGAGGCCTTGGAGCTCAGGTAGCTGGTGGATGCCCACAGCGTCGTGCCCTTGTAGGTGACCTGCGCGTAGCTGCCGCTGACCTTCCCCGTCAACGAGAGCTGGGTGCCGCGCTGGACCACGAACGTGACCTTGTCGCGAGTGGAGGGGCCAGTGCGCAGGTTGAGGTTCGCCGTCGTGAACGTGCTGCCGCCCGCCGCGGGCTTGGTGCCCTGCGAGGTCTCCGACGACGGTGCGCCCGAGGAGGTGCCCGTCAGGTACGCCGAGGCGATGTAGGCGGTCTTGCCGTTGAAGGTGACCTTCGTCCAGCCGTTGCTTGAGCCGTGGCTGGGCAGCGAGACGCCCTTGTTGATGACGGTCAGTGACTTGTACGAGGTTGCAGGCCCGGTCCGGACATTGACTCTCGTGGTCGCGGTCACGTTTCCGTCCACTGCGTCGGCCGAAGGGCCCAGTGCCAAAGTGCCGAGTCCCTGAACCAGAACTGCCACTCCGGCCGCCGCTGCTACGCCGCGTAGGCCTTTGAGTGCTCTTCTCACGTCTCTCCTCGTCGTTGCGGTTGGCCAGACGTGCCGCTTCCCCGGGGCATCCGCCCCCGACACGTCCGGCCACTGCGATGGACACTAGGAGTCGGCCACGCGGCGGGACAACGTTGGTTGAGAGTTTGCTGAGAACTACACAAGCCGACACACCGCTCAGGTGCGAAAATCACAAACTTGTGATTCGTGCACCGGCCCTGGCACGCAAAGGCGCTTCGACAAGGGGCGATGAGGCTTCACCCAGGGTTCCTGGACGAAGGGCATAGTTGAGAAGCGTGTCGGTTTCTCAGAATCAAGCGAGCTGAAGTCGAGCTTGAGGTTCGTGCTTGAGGTTGAGGTTCGAGGTTGAGGTTCGAGACCTGGGTGATAGCGCGGATCGGCCTACGGTTCGACCCGCCACGCGCTCTGGTCGGGTTGGACCCAGCAGCGCGACCCGGTGCTCGACCAGGAAGCGGCGCGGCCGAGCGCCTCATCCGGGACGTAGCCGGCCTGCAGGTCGGCGGGGGTCAGTTCGGTAGCGCCGGTGGCCTCGGCCAGTCTCCTGCGGTCCCTATCGCCCGCGACGGCGGCCACGATGGGGAGGTTGAGCGCCCGACGGTTCGCGGCGAGGGTGGCGAGCACATCGGGATGGAACCGGGCGGCGACCAGGATCAGCGGCGACTCTTCGCTGGCCCGCGACAGCGGCGCCATCAGTTCGCGCATCGTCTCGACGGCGCCGTCGACGACCAGCAGTCGGGGGTTCGCCCAGGAGGCTCCGTCGTTGACGGTGGCGAAGTCGGGGGAGGCGTGCCCGAACGCGAACCCCTCGCCCTTGTGCGGCAGCGACCCGTCGACGCCGCGACCCGGGGCGGGAAGGTCGTCGATCTCGTCCTGCGTGATATAGGTCGGCACGTGCCGGTTGACCTCGTCGTTGTGGCGCAGCGGCGCCGGTTCCCCCGCGCCGGTGATTCGACGGTGGGCGCGACGATCGGCGAGCACCGCGAAGGCGAGCAGCGCGCCGCCCACCGCGATGATCAGGACGAGCCACTGCCAGGGAGCCATGTCCCAAGCGTGCCAGACGCCTCTGACGCTAGACTGCCTTCGCCCCTATAGCTCAGTTGGCAGAGCAGTGGACTTTTAATCCATGGGTCGCGGGTTCGAGCCCCGCTGGGGGCACTGGCCACAGCGATGTGGACGCCATTCAGGCATTTTCTGTAAGCCATCGTGTAAGCCATTGCACTGCGAGAGCGCTCGCCATCGGCATGGATCCAGGGGCACCGGAACGCCGACCCCTCGTCCGCCGAACGCATCGAGAAGCACGGGTAGCCGTCAGAACCCCCAAACATGGGCCCACTAGCAGCGCAGCGCCCCTCCCTGCCATGATGTCCCCGACGACAACGCCAGGGGGCATGAGTGACGCAGCGATTCGGACGTCCGGGACCACAAGGACAGGCCGGTCCTCCGGCTTTCCAGGCACCTCCGCAGGCGTACTCGACGACGCCTCCCCCAGGGCAGCCTCCGTATGGGCCGCCCCAGGGATTTCCCCAGCAACGGCCCGTCGCGCCCCCGCCCAGGTCGAGGTGGCGGTCCAAGGCGGCGATCGGGGCGGGCGCTGGCATCGTCGGACTGCTGATGGGCGTCGGCCTCGGCGGCGGCGACGCCAGTTCCGCAGAGCCCGCGTCGATGACGATGACCGTCACGGCACAGCCCAAGCCCGCGCCGACCGTCACGGTGACCGCGCCCGGCCCCACCGTGACCGCGACTGTCCCGGGGCCGACGGTCACCGCGACCGCGACGACCACGGCGACGGCCACCGCCACTGTCGCCGCGGAGCCGGCCCCGACCGCCGAGTCGGAGCCCGAGCCCCCTCCAAGCTGAAGGTCGCTCAGCAGACCGCCGCGGCGGCCGAGCCGACCATCCAGCGGCTCTCGTCCTCCGACGGCGACGCCGTGTACTTCCGCAACTGCGCGGCGGCCCGCGCGGCGGGCGCGGACCCCGTCAGGATCGGCGACCCCGGCTACGGGCGGCACCTCGATCGCGACGGTGACGGAGTCGGCTGCGAGTGAGTCCCCGACCCGCTGCGAGTCAGGCGGGGGAGATGACCAGGCGGTAGCCCATCCCCGGTTCGGTGATCAGGTGACGCGGCGAGGACGGGTCGGGCTCGAGTTTCTTGCGCAACTGCGAGAGGTACAGCCGCAGGTAGCCGGTGTCGCGGGCGTGCTCGGTGCCCCAGATGTGGGTCAGCATCGTCTGCCTCGTCACCAACTTCCCCTCGTTGCGGGCCAGTAGTTCGAGGACCTGCCACTCGGTCGGGGTCAGCCGGATCGGGCCGTTGCTGCCGACCGCGGTGCGGGCCGCGAAGTCGACGTCCACCGTCCCGATCCGCACCAGCGGCGGCGCCTCCTCGTGGCGCTCCGGCACCCGGCGGGCGAGGGCGCGGACCCTGGCAAGGAACTCGTCGACGGAGAACGGCTTGGTGACGTAGTCGTCGGCGCCCGCGTCGAGCGCCTCGACCTTGTCGGCCGACCCTGCCCGACCGGAGACGACCAGGATCGGGGCGTCGGACCAGCCGCGGATCGCGTGGATCACCTCGACGCCATCCAGGCGCGGCATGCCCAGGTCGAGCAGGTACAGGTCGGGCTTGTGATCGATGGCGGCCGCGATCGCCTGCGCGCCGTCGGCGGCTGCCACCACCTGGTAGCCCTTCGCGGTCAGGGTGATGCGCAGCGCCCTGACGAGTTGCGGGTCGTCGTCGGCGATCAGGATCTTCATTCGTTCCCCTCCTCACGGGCGCCGGTCGGAAGCGACACCACCATGGTGAGCCCGCCGCCGGGTGTGTCCTCCGGCTCGATGGTGCCGCCCATTCCCTCGACGAAGCCGCGCGACAGGGCGAGCCCCAGCCCCAGCCCCGTGGTGTTGTCGACGTCGCCCAGTCGCTGGAATGGGACGAAGATGTCGTCGCGGCGCTCGGGGCTGACCCCCGGCCCGTGGTCGACGACGCGGACCTCTATCCGGTCGCCGAACGCGCTGGTGGCGACCCTCACCCGACGGCTGTACCGGGTCGCGTTGGCGAGCAGATTGACCAACGCGCGCTGCAGCAGGACGGGGTCGGCCATCGCCCGGTTCGCGTCGGGTTGCAGCGCGACGGTGACCTCCTCGGGGCCGAGCGCCAGTTCGTCGAGCGCGCCCTCGATCACCTCGCTGAGCTCGATGGGGAAGGTCTCGATCGTGAGCGCCCCGGCCTGAAGCCGCGACACGTCCAGCAGGTCCGTCACCAGCGTCGACAACGCCGCGAGCGACTGGTCGGCCGTCTCCAGCAACTCCCGACGGTCCGCGTCGCTGAGCGCATCGTCGGCGAGCCGCATCCCTCCGACGGCGGCGGTCGCGGCCGCCAGCGGGCGACGCAGGTCGTGGCTGAGGGCCGAGAGCAGGGCCCCGCGGACCTTGTCGGAGGCGGCGATCGGCTCGATCTCGCTCGCCGTCTCCTCGAGGCGGCGATGCTCGACCGCCGCGCCCAGTTGGGCGATGATGACGCCGATCAGGCGACGCTCTGAGGCCGGTAGGCCCTTGCCGTGCAGTTCGAGGACGGCGTCGTCCGTCAGCGTCAGGCGCGTCGGGTCGGGGCTCAGTTCGCCCGCCTCGGCGATCCGCTTGCCCCTGTCGGTCAGGACGGCGCCGTCGAGGGCGAAAGCGTCGACCAGTTGCGCGACCAGCGCCTGCAGGGCGTCCTCGCCGCGCAGCACGTTCTCCGCGACCGTCTGGATCAGCTCGGACTCCGACGCCGCGCGCTTGGCGACCCGCGCCCTGCGCGCCGCGCGGTCGACGACGTAGCTCACCAGCACCGCGACCGCCGCGTAGAGCGCCAGCGCCAGCATATGGAGGGGGTCGGCGATCGTGATCGTGTAGAAGGGTTGGATGAAGAAGTAGTCGAGCGTCAGGCCCGACATCACCGCGGCGAACAGCGCCGGCCACAGCCCGCCGGTGAGCGCGACGACCACGACCAGCAGTTGGTAGCTGAGCACGTCGCCCGTGATCGACTCGGGGCTGCGGAACGTGACGAGCAGCCAGGTCAGCAGCGGCCCGCCGATCAGGGCGAGCGCGAACCCCGCGACCCGGCGCGTCGGCGACAACGCCCCGCCGACCTTCGGCAACCGGAACCGGCCGCCCGCGGCGGCGTGCGTGACGATGTGCACGTCGATGTCGCCCGAGTCGCGGATCACGCTCGCGCCGATGCCGGCCCCGGTGAGCGCGGCGCTCAGCCGGCTGCGGCGGCTCGCGCCGAGCACCAGTTGGGTCGCGTTGACCGAGCGCGCGAACTCGATCAGCGCCTCGGGGGTGTCCTCGCCGATCACCTGGCGGTAACTGCCGCCGAGCTTGTCGACCAGCACCCGCTGCTCCGCCAACGCCGTCGGGTTGTCGGCGCGCAGCCCGTCCTGCGTCGAGACGTGCACGGCGATCAGTTCGCCGCCCGCCCGCGCCGCGATCCTGGCCCCGCGGCGCAGCAGCGTCTCACCCTCAGGGCCGCCGGGCAGCGCCACGACGACGCGCTCGCGGGCCTCCCAGGTGCCCGCGATGCCGTGGTCCTTGCGATAGAGAGTGAGGGCCTGGTCGACCTCGTCTGCGAGCCACAGCAGCGCCAGTTCGCGCAGCGCCGTCAGGTTGCCGAGCCGGAAGTAGTTGGAGAGGGCGGCGTCGATGCGTTCCGCAGGGTAGACGACGCCGCCCGACAGCCGGTCGCGCAACGCCTCGGGGGCCAGGTCGACGACCTCCACCTGGTCGGCGGCGCGCAGCACCGAGTCGGGGACGGTCTCGCGCTGCGGCACCCCGGTGATCGTCTCGACGACGTCGTTCAGGGACTCGATGTGCTGGATGTTGACGGTGGAGATCACGTTGATCCCCGCCGCCAGCAGTTCCTCGACGTCCTGCCAACGCTTCTCGTTGCGGGAGCCAGGCGCGTTCGTGTGGGCCAGTTCGTCGACGAGCGCCGTGTCGGGGTGGCGTGCCAGCACCGCGTCGACGTCCATCTCGTTGAGGAGGACGCCGCGGTGGTCGACGGTGCGCCGCGGGATGACGGGCAGCCCCTCGGTCAGGGCTGCCGTCGCGGCGCGCCCGTGGGTCTCGACGAGGCCGATCGCCACGTCGACGCCCTCGGCGGCCAGGTGGTGCCCCTCGTCGAGCATGCTGACCGTCTTGCCGACCCCCGGCGCGGCCCCGAGCAGCACCCGCAGTCGCCCACGCGAGCTCACGTCCTCAGCCCTCCAGTTCGTCCAATGCCAGGTTCAACTCCACCACATTGACCCGGACCTCGGACAAGTATCCAATGCCGGAGGTGTTCTCCTTCACGAGGTCGGCGACCCGGCTCGGTTCGATGCCCCGGGCCGCAGCGACCCGGTCGACCTGAATGGCCGCGTAGGCGGTGGAGATCTCCGGGTCGAGGCCGGAACTGGACGCCGTCACGGCATCGGCGGGGACCTCGGATTCGGGCACGCCGTTGAACTCCGCGACCGCGGCCCGCCGCTCGGCGATGGCCGCGACCAGATCCGGGTTGTTCGGGCCGAGGTTGCTGCCGGAGGAGGCCGACCCGTCGTAGCCGTCGCCCGCGGCGGAGGGCCGCGACTGGAAGTACTGCGGCAGCGGGGCACCGTCGGCGTCCACGAAGGCCTGCCCGATCAGCTTCGAGCCGACCACCTGGCCGGACGCGTCGTGCACCAGCGAGCCGTTGGCCTGCCAGGGGAACAGCACCTGCCCGATGCCGGTGAGCGCGAGCGGATAGACCAGCCCGAGCACGACGGTGAGCAGCACCATGGCGCGGAGGGCAACGGCGCTCTGCCTGGTGATGAGGCGCAGCGATTGAGGCATGTCGGACCTTTCAGAATCCGGGGATCAGGCGCACGACGAGGTCGATGAGCCAGATGCCGACGAAGGGGGTGATGACGCCACCGAGGCCGTAGATCGCCAGGTTGCGGCCCAGGATCTGGGCGGCGCCTGCGGGCCGGTACTTCACGCCGCGCAGCGCGAGCGGCACGAGGGCGATGATCACCAGGGCGTTGAAGATGATCGCCGAGGCGACCGCGGAGGCGGGGGAGTGCAGGCCCATCACGTTCAGGGCCGCGAGGCCGGGGAAGACGCCCATGAACATCGCGGGGATGATCGCGAAGTACTTGGCGATGTCGTTGGCGATGGAGAACGTGGTGAGCGCTCCGCGGGTGATCAGCAACTGCTTGCCGATGGCGACGATGTCGATGAGCTTGGTCGGGTCAGAGTCGAGGTCGACCATGTTGCCCGCCTCCTTCGCGGCGGAGGTGCCGGTGTTCATTGCGACGCCGACGTCGGCCTGCGCGAGAGCCGGAGCGTCGTTGGTGCCGTCGCCGGTCATGGCGACCAGCCGGCCTCCCTCCTGCTCGCGCCTGATGTAGTCGAGCTTCTGCTCCGGGGTCGCCTCGGCGATGTAGTCGTCGACGCCGGCCTCCCGTGCGATGGCCGCGGCGGTCAGCGGATTGTCCCCGGTGACCATCACGGTGCGGATGCCCATCGAGCGCAGCTCGTCGAAGCGCTGCCGGAGGCCGTCCTTGACGATGTCCTTGAGGTGCACCACGCCGAGGATGCTCTCGTGGCGGGGTCCCTTGGACGCGACCACCAGTGGGGTGCCGCCGGAGGCGCCGATCCCGTCGGCGATGTCGGTGGTCTCCGCGCTCGCAAGGTCGAGCCAGGCGAGCACGGCCGAGGCGGCGCCCTTGCGGATCTGGGTGCCGTCGGGCAGGTCAAGGCCGGACATCCGGGTCTGGGCCGTGAACGGCACAGGCACGGCGCCTGGTTGGCGCTCGGGACTGACCCCGAGTTCGGCGGCGAGCGCCACGATCGAGGAACCCTCTGGCGTGGGGTCGCTCAGCGATGCGAGGGCCGCGAAGTGGGCCAGCCGGTGGGCGTCGACCCCCTCCAGCGGCAGGAACTCGGACGCGCGTCGGTTGCCGTAGGTGATGGTGCCGGTCTTGTCGAGCAGCAGCGTCGACACGTCGCCCGCGGCCTCGACGGCGCGCCCGGACATGGCGAGCACGTTGCGTTGCACGAGGCGGTCCATGCCCGCGATGCCGATCGCGGACAGCAGCGCGCCGATCGTGGTGGGGATCAGGCACACGAGCAGCGCGATCAGGACCGTCAGCGACACCGGCTGCGCCCCCGCTGAGGCGATCGGGTTGAGCGTGAACACGACCACCAGGAAGACAAGGGACAGGCCTGCGAGGAGGATCGACAGGGCGATCTCGTTGGGGGTGCGCTGACGGGCGGAGCCCTCGACGAGCGCGATCATCCGGTCGACGAAGGTCTCGCCCGGCTTGGACGTGACCTTCACCACGATCCGGTCGGACAGCACCCGGGTGCCGCCGGTGACGGCGCTGCGGTCGCCGCCGGACTCGCGCACGACGGGGGCCGATTCGCCCGTGATGGCCGACTCGTCGACCGAGGCGATGCCCCACACGATGTCGCCGTCGCCGGGGATCGTCTCGCCTGCGGAGACCACCACGACGTCGCCGAGGCGGAGGTCTGAGGAGGCGATCTCCTCGGTCGAGGCGCGCTCGGCGCCCGCGTCCGCATCCGCGTCGTAGCGCTGCACGCGGTGTGCGGTGGTGGTGGTGCGCGTCTTGCGCAGCGACTCGGCCTGCGCCTTGCCGCGGCCCTCAGCGACCGACTCGGCGAGGTTGGCGAACAGCACCGTCAACCAGAGGCAGCCGGCGATCAGCGCGGTGAAACTGACGGGCACCGCGGTGCCCCCGAGGGTCGGGGCCCGCCGATGAAGGGTTCCACGAGGGCGAGCGCCGTCGTCAGGGCTGCTCCGACCCAGACCAGGAACATGACGGGGTTGCGCCACTGGGCCCGCGGGTCGAGCTTCCGGAAGGCGCCGGGCAGCGCCTGGGCCCACTGCCCGCGGCGGGGTTGGGCGGCCTTGGTGGTGGTCATCGGAACAGTCCTTCGGCGAGCGGCCCGAGGGTCAGGGCCGGGAAGTAGGTGAGGGCGGAGACGACGATCACGACCCCGATCATCAGGGCCACGAACAGCGGACGGTGCGTGGGCAGGGTGCCGACCGTCGCCTCCGCTGGGGTCGCGGTTGCGAAGGAGCCCGCGAGGGCGAGCACCAGCGCGATCGGCACGAACCGGCCGATCAGGATCGCGAGGCCGAGCGCCGTGTTGAACCAGGGCGTGTCAGCGGTCAGGCCAGCGAATGCGGAGCCGTTGTTGTTGGCCGCCGAGGTGAAGGCGTAGATGACCTCCGACGTGCCGTGCGGGCCGGGGTTGAGGATCGAGGTGTTGCGCACCGAGTCGCTCACACCGGGCAGCGCGAAGCTGAGCGCGGTGCCCGCCAGCACGAGGGTCGGGGTGACCAGGATGTAGAGGCTCGCGAGCTTCACCTCGCGCGGGCCGACCTTCTTGCCAAGGAACTCGGGCGTCCGGCCGACCAGAAGGCCCGCCACGAACACCGAGATGATCGCCATCACGAGCAGGCCGTAGAGGCCCGCGCCGACGCCGCCGGGGCTGACCTCGCCGAGCATCATGTTCAGCATCGGCATCATGCCGCCCAGCGAGGTGTAGGAGTCGTGCATCGAGTTGACGGCGCCGGTGGAGGTGCCGGTGCTCGTGGTGGCGAACAGCGCTGATCCGATGATCCCGAAGCGGGTCTCCTTGCCCTCCATGGCGGCCCCTGCGAGCGCCGGGGCCGCGTCGCGGGCCGTCGACTCAAGGGCGACGAGGATCGAGTACGAGGCCGTGAAGAGCAGCGCCATGACGCTGAGCGTCGCGTAGCCCTGGCGGACGTCCCCGACCATCCGTCCGTAGGCACGGGTCAGTGAGAAGGGGATCACGAGCATCAGGAAGATCTCGAGGTAGTTCGTGAGGGAGCCGGGGTTCTCGAACGGGTGGGACGAGTTCGCGTTGAAGAAGCCGCCGCCGTTGGTGCCGAGCAGTTTGATGACCTCCTGCGACGCGACAGGGCCTCCCGGGATCGCCTGATCGGCGCCCGCGATGGTGGTGATGTGGGTCATGCCCACCAGGTTCTGCGTGACGCCGCCCGCGAGCAGGAGCAGCGCACCGACCACGCTGATCGGCAGCAGCACCCGCAGCAGGCCCCGGGTGAGGTCGACCCAGAAGTTGCCGATCAGGCCGGTGGACCTGGCCGCGAGCCCCCTGACCAGCGCGATGGCCACCGCCATGCCGACGGCGGCCGAGACGAAGTTCTGCACGGTGAGCCCGGCCATCTGCACCAGGTGCCCCATCGTCAGTTCGGGCGAGTAGGACTGCCAGTTGGTGTTGCCGACGAATGAGGCCGCGGTGTTGAACGACAGCGCGGGGGAGACGGGGCCGTGGCCGAGCGACAACGGCAGCCACTGCTGGACGCGCTGCAGCGTGAACAGGATCAACATCCCGACGGCGGAGAACGCCAGCAGGCCGTGCAGGTAGGCCCGCCACGTCTGCCCCTGATCCGGGTCGACGCCCAGGCCGCGGTAGACCCACCGCTCGACGCGCCAGTGCTTCGTCGAGGTGTAGGTCCAGGCAAGGTAGTCTCCGAGCGGCCGGTAGGCCAGGGCGAGCGGGACGGCGACGGCGAGCAGCGTCAGGGCTGCGGCCAGTGCGGTCATGAGAAGCGCTCCGGGCGCACGAGCGCGGCGAGCAGGTAACAGATGGCCGCCACAGCGAGAATAGTGGCGACGATGTCGAAGGCGGTCACAGCCGTTCGACCCCCTTAGCGAGCAGGCCAACAGCGACGAACAGCGCGATGGTGATGAGCACATAGACGATGTCGAGCATGAGGGCTCCTGAGTAGTTGCAGCGCCCTCGATGGGCACACCCACAGCCAACTCCGCCGGCCGCCTGGGCGACAGCGTCCTAACGGCTTCCATACGACCTCGAGCGTCGGCCTGACGGGTTGCCTACACCCGGGCCTCGTCTTCGGATCTGTGGGGATCCGCCTCGGGCTGGCCGTCCGTCCGGAATCTGTCTCGCCCGGCGTGTCGGCCAACGGCCGGGCGTAGCGTGAAAACCGGTACACAAGGGCATTCGCCCGCAACGAAAGGGTTTCCCATGACCGAATACGTGGCAATCGTGACCTTCCCCGCCGTGGCCGACGCCTTCAAGGCCGAGTCCGACCTGAAGGCCTCTCCCGTCTCGAGCGCGGTGGTCGCGGCGGCGCTGATCCAGCGCGACGCCGACGGCAGGCTCTCCGCTCCGGAGGGCAGCGACCTCGACGCCGGAGGAGGCTATCTGGGTGGCTCCCTGATCGGACTACTGGTCGGGGAGCTCGGCGGACCGCTCGGGATGCTGCTCGGCTGGGGCGCTGGCGGGCTGATCGGCGGACTATCCGACCTGGACCGCGCGCAGGACCAGTCCTCCGTGCTCGGCTCGATGGCAAAGAAGATCGCGCCCGGCCACAACGCGCTGATCCTGCAGACCGACGAGGCCGACACGTCGGCGCTCGACCAGTTCGTCGCTGGCCAGGGCGGCGCCATCACGCGCGTCCCGCTCGGCCAGGTGCTCGACGAGTTGGAGGCCGAGCAGGACGCTGCGGAGGCTGCGCGCAAGGCGGCGTCCGAGGAGTTGCGCAAGCAGCGCAAGGACGAGCGCCACGAGAAGTGGGACGAGCGCGTCGCGGCCCTCAAGGCGAAGTTCGACAAGTAGCCGGGCTGGTCGCTGAGCCTGTCCGAGCGTCCGTGCGTCGGTGTTCGGACCCCTCGACGGGCTCGGGGAACGGAGCGGGCTCGGGGAACGGCTTGTTCGCTGAGCTTGTCGAAGCGTTCGTCGCGTCCGCTGTGGTTTCGGACCCCTCGACAGGCTCGGGGAACGGTGCCGGCTCGGGGAACGGCTTGTTCGCTGAGCTTGTCGAAGCGTCCGTCTTGTTCGCTGTGGTTTTCGGACCCCTCGACAGGCTCGGGGAACGGCGCGGGCTCGGGGAACGGCAAGCGGGGTCAGGTTCCGGCGGGCAGAATCGGGAGTGGGCCTCGCCGCACCGGTGTTGGGGCCAACCCCAAGGAGGGTGCGATGCACAGCAGGATTCTCGGCACGTCGCTCGAGGTCTCGGCGATCGGGCTCGGAGCCATGGGCATGTCCCAGTCCTACGGGCCCAACCCGGGCGACCGGGACGAGATGATCGGCGTGCTGCGCTACGCCGTCGAGCAAGGCATCACCCTGATCGACACCGCAGAGGTCTACGGACCCTACGACAACGAGATCCTCGTCGGGGAGGCGATCGCGCCGATCCGCGACCAGGTCGTCGTCGCGACCAAGTTCGGCTGGCACATCGCCGACGGGCGCATGCAGGGCACCGACTCGCGCCCTGAGCAGATCCGGCGGGTCGCCGACGCGTCGCTCAAGCGCCTCGGCGTCGAGAGCATCGACCTCTTCTACCAGCACCGCGTCGACCCGGCCGTCCCCATCGAGGACGTGGCGGGCGCCGTCGGCGAACTGGTGGCGGCCGGGAAGGTGCACCACTTCGGGCTTTCAGAGGCCGGCGCGGACACCATCAGACGGGCGCACGCGACGTTCCCGGTGACCGCGGTGCAGAGCGAGTATTCGCTCTGGACGCGCGACCCGGAGGCCGAGGTGCTGCCGACCTGCGCGGAACTTGGCATCGGGTTCGTCCCGTTCAGCCCGCTGGGCAAGGGCTTCTTCACCGGGACGGTGCGACCCGGGCAGGGCTTCGGTGAGGGCGAGATCAGGGCGAGCATCCCGCGCTTCGAGGAGCAGAACCTGGCGCGGAACCAGGCGCTGCTCACCCAGGTGCAGCAGTTGGCCGAGGCGGTCGACGCAACCTCGGCCCAGGTGGCGCTCGCGTGGCTGCTTGCGAAGGGACCCCACATCGTCCCGATCCCGGGCACCAGGCGCCGCGGCCGGATCGACGAGAACGCCGCCGCCGCGGCCGTGCGTCTCTCGGCCGACGACATCGCCACGCTCGACGCCCTCACCGACGCCGGGGTCGCGGGCGACCGCTACGGCGAGGCAGGCATGAGGATGGTGGGGCTCTGAGGTCCTAGCCGGGCACGCCCGCTGCCGCCAACGCCTCCTCGACGTGGATGCGGGTCGTCGGGAAGACCGCGACGTCGACGTCGTCGGGGCCGACCAGCAGTTCGAGTTCGGTGCAGCCGAGGATCACACCCTGGGCGCCGGCTGCGGCCAGTGACGAGATGATGCCGCGCAGCGCCTCGCGGGAGTCGTCGCGCACGATGCCGCGGACCAACTCCTCGTAGATCACCCTGTGCACCACCGCCCGGTCGCCCGCCTCGGGGACGAGCACCTCGACGCCTGCCGCGGCAACCCGCTCCCGGTAGAACGGCTGTTCCATCGTGAATGCGGTGCCGAGCAGCGCGACCGTGCTGACACCGGCGCGCTTGACGGCGGCCGCGGTGGCGTCCGCAAGGTGCAGCACGGGAATCGTGACGGCGGCGTCGACGGCGTCATAGACCTTGTGCATCGTGTTGGTGCAGATCAGCAGCAGGTCGGCGCCCGCCAGTTCGAGCGCGGCGGCCCGTGCCGCGAGCGCGCGTCCGGCGTCGTCCCAGCGGGCCTCGGACTGCATGGCCTCGATGTCGGCGAAGTCGACCGAGTCGAGCAGGATGCGCGCCGAGTGAAGCCCGCTGAGGCGGTCGCGGACCAGTTCGTTGGCGAGCCGGTAGTACTGGGCCGTCGACTCCCAACTCATCCCGCCGAGCATCCCGATCCGTAGCATCCAAGTCCCCTTCGTGATGGTGCGGCAAGCCTGCCACAGGGACGGATCGCACACCGGGCCACCCGCGACCCGACAGGCTGCCCGGTCGGCGGGTCGTCAGCGTCGGGTCAGTCGTGGATCCACGGGGGATCGATCCTCGGCGCCGCGGCACGGGGCTCCCAGGTGCGCCACCAGGTGTTCGCGCCGGGCGGCAGCGGGCTGTCGCTCGCAGATCGGACGGCGTCGCGCAGGGCGGTCTTCGCCGACGCGAGCGCCGCATTCTGGCGCTTGTCCGGCTCGGCGGCGGCCAGGTAGTCGTTCTCGGCCTGGAGGGCGCGGAGCCGGGCCTCGATGAGTCGACGGTGCCGAGCCTCGGCGGCCGCGTCCAGGTGAAGGTGTTGCTCCGCGGCGCGCAACCATCCGTACGCCTCGTTGATCGCGATCAGCGCCGGATCGACCGTCATGGCGTCGTGCACGCTCAACTCCGGATAGATCACGATCGAGCCCGCGGAATGCGCGTAGGCCAGTTCGTCGCGCCCCGCCTCGTCGATCAGGATCTCGGTGGAGCGCATCACGATGGAGAACAGGTCGGCGTCGGCCATCGAGGCCCGCCGGTGCACACCGGTGGACTGCGAACTGACGATGTAGTTGCGGGCGGCGCCCAAGTGGCCGATGGCCAGTTCGGCGGGCAGGTTCTCACGCGCGCCGCCGTCGACGTAGGTCTCGGCGCCGATCGGCACCGGCCGGAACACTGCGGGGATCGCGCACGAGGCCAGCACCCCGACTCCCAGGTCGTGGGTAGCGGTGCCGACCGGTTGGTTGTTCCGGTCGACCAGGGTGCCCTTCTCCGTCATGAAGCGCAGCTCGCCCGACTCCAGCGCGACCATCGCGATCCGCAGCGTGGCCCCCGAGGCAGAAACTCGGGCGGGAAAGAACATCTCCTCGCGCAGCAGTTCGACGAGCACCGGCCCGGGGCGGTACATCGACTTGGTGGCGTCGAGGCCGTGCGCGATGGCGTTGAGGTCGCTGCCGAGCCGGGGGAGCCGCCCGAGATGCGACGCGATGGTCGACAGCGCGTTCAGCGACCACTCGGAGCGCACCGGCGTCTCCGAGTCGGGGGTGAGCGCCAGTTCAAGCGGGTTCGGGGCCGTCACCGGCTCAGGGGGCGACGGCGAACTCGTGGCCTCGGTGCGCAGGAACTGCAGCAGCGGCGGGCGAGGCTTGGGGGGAGCCGGCTTCGGTTCGGGCCGTGCAGGGCGCACCAGCTCCAGCCACTGAGGGCCCTCGGTGGCGAGCCGGTCGTACCAGGGGCGCGGCGTGAACATGTCGTTCGGCTCCGTCATGGCGTCCCAGATCGACCGCAGCCTGCGCAGGTACTCCCGCTGCCCCTCGCGCTCGGCCGACTGCGCAAGCGACGACGCGATGATCGAGCCTGCGGAGGCGCCGACGAAGATCGTGGGCGTGAACTGCTCGTCGTGCCGGTAGAGATAGTCCAGCGCGCCAAGTTGGAAGCTCGCCCTCGACCCGCCACCCGACAACACGCAGGACACCACCTCCGCCCTGGGGGTGAGCGAGAAGAACGGAAGCCCGAACCATCCCTTACCAGCCATGGCGACAAGCCTAGCGACGTGCGCGTCGCGCGGCATGCGACTGAGGGCGCGCCGTCGGTGGCTCGGAGTACCCTCTGGGTCCATGAGCATCGACGTGCAGGACCTGTTGGAGGACGGCTACATCGAGGGGGTCGACGAGAAGGGGGTCTCCTTCGGGGGCGTCGAGCGGCACGGGCTGCGGATCCTGGACAGCCAGTTCCGTGACGCGGACCTCAGTGGGGCACGGCTGATCGGCTGCCGCCTCGCCGACGTCGACTTCTCATCCTCGCGCGCCACCGATGTGTCGTTCGCCAAGTCGACGCTCCAGGATGTGACGGTCGCGGAATGTCGGATCGGCGCGATCCAGGCGTTCGCCGGAACCTGGACCCGGGTGCGGATCGTGGGCGGCAAGATCGACTACCTCAACCTCCGCGGCACCACCATCAACCGGCTCGAGATCGATCGCGCCGTGGTCGGGGAACTGGACCTGTCGGAGGCGAAGGTGGAGGTGCTGAACTTCGTCGACGCCACCGTCGGAAAGCTGATCCTCACCAACTCGAAGACCAAGCGGGTCGACCTGCGCGGCGCCCGACTGCAGGGCCTGGAGTCGAACCCGGAGGGCATGCGGGGCATCAAGCTCGGCTACGACCAGGCGACCGAACTCGCCCCGGTGCTCGCCGACATCCTGGGGATCACCGTGGCGTAGGTGCGGCCTACTTGCCGAGCCGCTTCAGCAGTTCGGCGTAGCGGGTGCGCGCCCAGACCGACGAGGCGTCCACGCGCTCGCCGTGCGTGGACTGCCCGCCGGCACTGTCGCCCGGTTGATCGGGGACGGGCCGCGGGGCGTCGTCTTCTCGTTCGGCCATGGGGTCTCTGATCCTCAGCTCAGCGCCGTGTCGAGCGCCTTCCAGTCGATGCCTGCAGGGGCGGCGTGCAGCAGCGACGCGAGGAGCCCCTGCCGGGCGGCGCGCACCGCCGGATCCTCGGCGTTGACGAGGATCTCCTCGAAGAACTCCTCGGCCGCGGCCACGGGCGGGTCCGTCAGTTCGACGACGTCGGCCATCGAGCGCGAGGCGACGTCGGAGGGCATCGCCTCGATCGCGTCGGCCAGCGCCAACTCGGCGGGCTCGGTCAGCTTGGAACGGTCGTAGCTCGGCTTCACCTTCGGAGTCAGGATCCGCGAGATCCGCACCAGCGCCTCAACGAGGTCGCCGAGGCGTTCGTCCTCGAGGGCCGACAGTTCGCCGAGCAGGCGGGAGGCGCGCCCGGGGGCGTTGGCCGCGGGCAGGATCGCGTTCACCAGGTCGGCGGAGGTGCCCTCGTCGCGCAGCAGCTGCGCGAAGCGGCCGATGGTGAACTCCAGGGCCGAGTCGACGGCGTCCGGGGCGACGTCGACGCCCTGCTCGGCGAGCCGTGCGACGGCGTCCTCGAGCCCGGCGCGGATCGTGATGCCCTCCAGCGGGGTGCCCGCGGACTCGCGCAGGATCCGCACGACGCCCAGCGCGGCGCGGCGCAGCCCGAACGGGTCGGACGATCCGGTCGGCTTCGCGCCGAGGGCGAACATGGCAGCCAGCAGGTCGAACCGGTCACCGAGCGCGAGCAGTGAGCCGGGCACGGTCGCGGGGACCGGGTCGGCCGAGGTGTGCGGCTGCTCCATCTCGTACAGCGCGTCGGCGACGGCCTCGGTCTCGCCGAGCCGCACGGCGTACTCCTTCGCGATGAACCCGGCGAGCGAGCTCATCTCCACGACCATCTCTGTCGCGAGGTCGAACTTGGCGAGCCGGCCCGCGAGGTCCAGCGTTTCGCGGTCCGCGCCGTCCAGGCCGATCCGGTCGGCCAGCTTGGCGGCGACGTCGGCGATGCGGCGGGCGCGGAGCCCGACGGAGCCGAGGCGGTCCTCGAACGTCAGCTTCTCCAGCCCCGGCACGAAGCTGTCGGCGTCGGTGGCCTTGAGGTCGGAGTTCCAGAAGAACAGCGCGTCCTCGTAGCGGGCACGGATGACCGACTCGTTACCCGCGCGGACGGTGTCGTCGTCGCACAGGCCGTTGGCCATGGTGACGAAGTGCGGCGCCAGCTTCCCGTCACGGTAGACGGGCAGGTAGCGCTGGTGCTTGCGCATCACGGTGGTGAGGATGCGCTCCGGCAGTTCGAGGTAGCGCTCCTCGAAGTGGCCGAGCACGCCGTGCGGGTCCTCGACGAGGTTGGTGATCTCGTCAACGAGGGCGGCCTCGCCCTCAAGGTCGACGGTGCCGCCGACGGTCGCGGCCAGCCTGGTCGCCTGGTCGCGTACGGAGCCCTGGCGGGCGTCGGTGGCGAGCAGGATCGCCCCGTCGGCGATGGTCGGCAGCAGGTCCGATGCGGTGGCGAGGTCGACCTTGCCGACGCGCGCACCGTCAGATCGGGTGCCGTCCTCGCCCGCGACGGGGCGCTGCAGGTAGGTGGTGCGGCCCGCGACGAGGTCGGAGACCGCGACGGGCACGACTGCCGGGCCCCACAGGGCGACCAGCCAGCGGATGGCGCGGGAGAACGACAGCTTCGGGTCGTTCCAGCGCATGTTCTTCTCGGCGCGGAGCCCGCTGACGACGTCGGCGACGATCTCGCCCATCACGTCGAGCACGCCGCGACCCTCGACAGAGACGCTGATCGCCGCGTGTTCGTTGCCGCCGATCTCGGCCTTGACGACCTGGTCGAGCGTCGCGCCCTGGCCACGGACGAAGCCCTCGAGCGGCTTGGTCGGGTTGCCCACACCGTCGAAGGCGGCGGCCCACTTGGGCCCCTTGCGAAGCTGATCGGCGTCGGGTTCACGGGCTGCGAGGCCCTCAACGATGGCGACGATGCGCCGAGGGGTGCCCTCGACGGTGATCGCGCCATGCGTGAGCCGGGTCGCTGCGAGCTTGGCGGTGAGGGCCTCGCGGACGGCGTCGACCGTCTGCGGGACGACGTGCGGGGTAGTTCCTCGACGCCGATCTCGAGCGCGAAGGTCTGCGCGTCGGAGGGCAGGTCGACGGGGGCCTCCGGCGTCGCGGGGGCGGCCTCGACGGCCTCACGGGTGAGAGGGAAGCCCAACTCCTCGCGGCGCTCGATCCAGAGCGCGGCCGTGTCGCGCATCAGGCGGCGCATGGTGGCGAAGGCCTTTGCGCGCTCGGTGGTGGAGATGGCGCCGCGGGCGTCGAGCACGTTGAACGCGTGGCTCGACTTGAGAATGTAGGAGTGCGCGGGCACCGGGAGCCGGGCCTCGACCATCCGGGTCGCCTCCCCGACGTAGGTCTCGTAGAGCCTGCGGTTGGCCTCGACGTCGGCGTCGTCGAGGTAGTAGCGGCTCATCTCGTATTCCTGCTGCCCGAACGCCTCACCGTAGGTGACGATGCGGCCGTCCGCGGCGGTGGCGTAGGCGATCTCCTTGAAGTGCGTCACGCCCTGCTGTGCCATCAGGATGCGCTCGACGCCGTAGGTCAGCTCGACGGGGATCGGGTCCAGGTTCTGGCCGCCGACCTGCTGGAAGTAGGTGAACTGCGTGATCTCCATGCCGTCGAGCCACACCTCCCAGCCGAGGCCCCACGCGCCGATGGCCGGCTGCTGCCAGTTGTCCTCGACGAAGCGGACGTCGTGCTTGCTGAGGTCGATCCCGAGGGCCTCGAGCGAGCCGAGGTACAGCTCCTGCGGGTCGCCCGGCTCCGGCTTGAGGATCACCTGGAACTGCGTGTGGGTCTGCAGCCGGTTGGGGTTCTCGCCGTAGCGGGAGTCGTCGGGTCGCACCGATGGCTCGACGTAGGCGACGTCCCACGGCTCGGGGCCGAGCACGCGCAGGACCGTCGCCGGGTTCATGGTTCCGGCGCCGACCTCCGTGTTGAAGGGCTGCCAGGTCAGGCAGCCCTTGGAGGTCCAGTAGTCGGAAAGGCGGCGTAGGGCGTCTTGCATCGTCAGCACCCGGGCATTCTAGCCCTCGGCGGCGCCCGGCTCGGCCTCGGCCGGTTCGTCCCAGGGCGGCGCCCGTCCGGGTGCGGCCGCTCGCGGACGCGATGCCGCACAGACGGACGGTTGGCCGTATGACATGCTGGGAAGTACCGAAGAACACATGGAGGTGGCACGCATGAAGGTCCTGGTCCCCAAGGCTTACCGCGGCAAGGTCCCGGTCATCGACGGCGTCGAGTTCGTCACGATCGACCACTCGGTCCCCGTGCCGGAGGAACACCTCGACGCCGAGGTGCTGGTCGCCTGGGGGCAGCCCGCCGACGTGCTGCGTGACTCCGCGGAGCGGCTGACGAACCTCAAGCTCGTGCAGGCGTTCCTGGCCGGACCCGACCCCGTGGTCGCCGCAGGGTTCCCCGTCGAGGTGCCGATCGCGACCGGCGTCGGGCTCCACGACGGGCCGGTGTCGGAGCACGCCCTCGGCATGATCCTCGCGCTGATCCGCCACCTGCCGCGCGCACTGCAGAACCAGGAGAGCCGCTACTGGGACCCCAAGCTCTCGGGGGCGATGAAGCTGCGCGCCGACGATGGCCGCGTCACCACGCTCAACGACGCGAACGTGACGATCTGGGGCTACGGCTCCATCGGGTCGACGCTCGCGCCGCTGCTCCAGTCGCTCGGGGCGAAGGTCACCGGGGCGGCCCGGACGGCGGGTGAGCGCGGGGAGTGACGGTCGTCGACTACGACGGCCTCGCCGACGTGCTCGCCGACACCGACATCCTCGTGATGATCCTTCCGCACCACCCCAGCACCGCCAACGCGATGAACGCGGAGCGGTTTGCTCAGCTCAAGCCCGGCGCGCTGGTGGTGAACGTGGGCCGCGGCAGCACCGTCGACGAGCAGGCCCTCGTCGACGCGTTGCGCTCCGGCCACCTCGCGGGCGCCGCGATCGACGTGACGGCGACCGAGCCGCTGCCTCCCGAGTCGCCGCTCTGGGACGAGAAGAACCTGCTGATCACGCCGCACGTCGCGGGCGGTCGCCCGCAGAACGGCGACAAGTTGTTGGCCCAGAACATCGACGCGGTCCGCACGGGCGGCGAGATCCGCAACCTGGTCCGCCGCTAGGCGACAGCGCCCCGGGGACGCCCTCGGACGCGCCGTAGGCACGCTTTGATTTGTGGGGCCGAGCGCGGGCGTCGAAGATTGAGCGTGTGAGCACCACCCGAGTCGACCTGACCAAGTTCGCCTGGCTGTCCATCGCGGCGGCCCTCGTGACGATCGCGCTCAAGTCGGCGGCGTGGCTGATCACCGGATCGGTCGGCCTCCTCTCCGACGCGGCCGAGTCCGTCGTCAACCTGGTAGCCGCGATCGTCGCGCTGATCGCGCTTCGCGTCGCCGCGAAGCCCGCGGACAAGAACCACCACTACGGCCACTCGAAGGCCGAGTACTTCTCCTCGGCCATCGAGGGCGTGATGATCTTCGTGGCCGCCTCCGTGATCCTGGTGCTCGGCATCCAGCGGTTGCTGAACCCGCAGCCGCTCGAGCAGGTGGGCATCGGCCTGCTGATCTCCGTGGTGGCGGCGGCCGTCAACGGGGCGGTCGCGATGGTGCTGATCAAGGCGGGGCGGCGCTACAACTCGATCACGCTGCGCGCCGACGGACAGCACCTGATGACCGACCTGATCACCTCGGTCGGGGTCGTGGTCGGCGTCGGTCTCGTCTGGTTGACGGGATGGAAGATCCTCGACCCGATCGTCGCCATCGCCGTCGGCATCAACATCCTCTGGACGGGCTGGCGGCTCGTCTCTGAGTCGACGGCGGGCCTGATGGACGAGTCGCTTCCGAAGGAGACCAACGCCCGGATCCGCGAGATCCTGGACACCCACACCGGCGACGAGATCAGGTTCCACGCGCTGCGCACCCGGGTCTCCGGGGCGAGGGCCTTCATGGAGATGCACATGCTCGTGCCGGGCGCCTGGAGCGTCAAGGAGGGCCACGACGCCATGGAGGACCTCATCGACGAGATCCGCGACGAGTTCCCCGACCTGCACGTCACCGGGCACCTGGAGCCGGTGGAGGACCCCCGCAGCTACGAGGACGAGCACCTCGACTGACGGCCCGCCTCTCAGGCCTCGGAAGGGGCTTCGGGGTCCCAGCGCCTCCCCTGTAGCCGCAGCGGTGAGAGCGCGACGATCGCAGTGGCCACGGCAAATACCGCGACGATGCCGAGCAGCGTGCCGCGGTCGCCGATCAGAGTGAGGCAGACGCCCCCGAGCGCAGAGCCGAGCACGGCCACGGTCCGGTTGATGGATCGCCTCGTCCCGTTGACCCTCCCCAGCAGCCGGTCGGGCGTCAACGCCTGCCAGTAGCCCATCTCGTTGGAGTTCTCGATCCCGGCGGCCAGCCCGTGCAACGCGAGCGCGACGAACAGGGCGGGGACCGCTGCCGGCGTGCCCATGGTCAGCGCGACGATCAGCCACGTGACGGCGTACAGCAGGCGGGCACCGATGATCGTCGGGCCCGGGCCGAGGCGCCGACCCACGGCAGGGGCGAGCGACGCGCCGAGCAGGCCCGTCACCCCGCCTCCGGCGATGAGGAGGCTGAACACCAACGGCGATAAGCCAAGCGTTCGCAGCGCGATCAGGCTGAGGACGGTGCCGCTCGCGGAACTCGCGAGGAACCAGACGTGGGTGGAGACGGCGAGCGGGCCGAGCGTCGCGTGCCGATAGGTCCACCCGAAGCCCTCGCGCAGTTGGGCGACCAGACGCGGGCGCTTGGCGTCGACGGATCGCGCCTCGTCGACGCGCAGGCCAGCGTTGAGGAACGCGTCGACGACGTAACTGGCCGCGTCGACGGCGATCGCGATGGGCGCGCCGAACAGGCCGACGAGGCCGCCCCCGACGAGCGGGCCAGCGGTCTGGGCCGCGGTGTCGCTCTGGTCGAGACGGGCGTTGGCCCGCACCAGTTCCGAGCGGGGGACAAGGCTCGGCAGGATCGACTGGGACGCGGCGAACCCGAACACCGAGAAGGCGCCGAAGCCGATCAGCAACAGGGCAAGCGACCAGGCATGCAGTCCGCCCGCGAGCCAGAGCAGCGGGATCAGCGCGAGGCAGAACGCCCGGCCGAGGCTCGTGACGACCAGCACCGGCCTGCGCCGCCACCGGTCGACGTAGACGCCCGCGATCAGCCCGAGCACCGCGTATGGCACGAACTGGGCCGCGTTGACCAGGCCCACCTCGGTCGCGGAGGCGTCCAGAACCTGCACAAGAAGCACCGGAAGCGCGACGCCGCTGACCGCGGAGCCGAACGAGGAGATCGTCGCTGCGGCCCAGAAGCGGGGAAACGCGCCAGCGGCCATGGCGCCATTGTTCCGGAATACCGGGGCAGGCCCCGTCTGACGCGTAGGCTCCCGGGAGAGCCAACGACGGCAGATGGAGGACGCATGGTCACCGCACCGCCGCCCGACCCGATCGGCCAGCCCACCCCGGCCCGTCGGCCCAACCCCGCGGGCGGTTCCGCTCAGGTTCGGCCCGCTCAGGCCGGGCCGCCCCATCTTGCTGGCGCTCCCACCCAAGCCGGCCCTCCCGGCGAGAGCCGACCGCCCGCTCAGGCTTCCGCGCGCAGTCGCACCGCGGCGCTGCGTCGGGTCCTCGTCGGGGTAGTGGTGGTGGCCTTCGGGATCGCCGCGATCCTCGGGATCGCGACGCTGATCGTCGGTAGCCTCGGGGAGACGGCGAGCAAGGTCCTCATCACCACCGCCGTCATCGGGGCCTACAGCATCGGGGCGCTGTGCTGCGTGGCGCTCGTGGGGCGGAGGCTGGAACTCTTCGGCCTGATCGGCGCCCTCGTGGCCGTCGCGTCGGCCGCGTACACGGTGTTCCTGGTGTGGGTGAGCTTCTCGTTCAACGACGCCGTCTACCAGGTGCTGTGGACGGTGCTATCGCTGACGGTGGCCTGGTCGTTCGCGTCGCTGCTCTTGCTGCTGTCCGACCGGCGCCGCCCCGTCGTGCGGTGGGGGCTGCGGGCGACGTTGGGGCTGTTCGTCGCGGTGCTGCTGGTGGTGTGGTTCATGATCTGGTTCGAGAACTGGGACAACGACGTGGTGCCGCGCCTACTCGGCGTGCTCGCCATCCTTGCGACCCTCGGCGCGATCGTGGTGCCTGTGCTGTCGATCCTGCTTCCCGACCAGAGTCGCGCGGAGGGTGCGCTGCCGGAGGGGGTCGCACAGGCGCTGGTCGCCGAGGCGGAGCGTCGGGGCGTCAGCGTCGAGGAGTTGGTCCGCCCGATCCTGCGCCCCTGAGGGCTGGTTGATCCAGCTGCGGCGACGAAGTCGCCTGCTGCTGCGTCGAAACCTGTGGCGCCGGTGCTGGGACCTCGTTGGTTGAGCCATGAGGCGCGCGGAGCGTCGCCTCATCGGTCGAAACCTCTGGCGTCCGGAGCTGGGACCCCGTTGGTTGAGCCAGCCGCGGCGACGAAGTCGCCTGCTGCTGCGTCGAAACCTCTGGCATCCGGTGCTGTGACCCGTTGGTTGAGCCAGCCGCGGCGACGTAGTCGCCTGCTGCTGCGTCGAAACCTCTGGCGCCCGGTGTCGGGACTCGGCTTGGGCTTTTGGGTGCGGGGGTTTCGACCGATGAGGTCCGCTAGCGCGTCCCTCATGGCTCAACCAGCGAACCCGATGAGGTCCGCTGGCGCGTCCCTCATGGCTCAACCAGCGGCGGATCTCAGGGCGGCAAGGCCCGCTGCGACCAGGGCGCCGACCTCGGCGCGGACCACCGGGTCGTCGACCGCGAACCAGCGGACGTCCTCGGACTCGTCCGACACGTGCGGCACCGCGTCCGAGGGGACCCTCGTCGCGAAGCGGATGTCCAGGTGCTCGCGGCAGGTGAACCTGCCGCCCAACTCGTGCGCGTCCAACTGCGCGGGCACCAGTGCGCCGTCGACCGGCACCCCGCACTCCTCGCGACCCTCGCGCCGCGCGGCGGCCTCGACGGTCGGGTCGTCGGCCTCTACGTGCCCGCCGGGCTGCAGCCAGCGCTGCGCCTTCGCGTGGAACACCAGCAGCACGCGCGTGAGGTCCTCGTCGAACGGGATCAGGCTGGCCGTGAAGTGCACCGGCCCGCCCGACTTCTCCAGCGACGCCTTCCCGTGCTCGGCGGCGAAACGCACGTAGCGCTCAAGCAGGACCGCCTGCTGATCCTCGGACGGGGTCCAGGCGGCCAGCAGGCGGTCGAGGTCGGTCAGTGCGCTCACAGGCGACGCGCCGGCCCGCCGGGGCGGGTGACGACGATCGACGCGGTCTGTGCGACCTCGGGGAACTCGGCGAGGTAGGCCGTCAACCAGCGGTCGCCGAAGGCCTGCGCGTCCGCGACCGGGACGAGTGCCCACACGGAGCCGCCGAACCCGGCGCCGAAGCCCGCCGAGGCGATCGCGCCGAGTTCGCGGGCGAGCGCCTGCAGTCGGTTGGTCTCGGGAACCTGGTTGCCGAGCACGTCGGCGGCGTTGCGGTGCGACTCGTCGGCCGCGGCGCCGAAGGCCGCCAGATCGCCGGCCCGCAGAGCCGCGACGGCGCGGGGGATGACGACCTCAGACTCGGTCACGAACGCGCTCAGCCGCCTGCTCAGCGACGGGTCGTGCGCCGTCACCGCCCGCAGGCCCTCGAGGGCGTCCTCGTCGCTGGCGAGCGCGTCGGCGACCACCGCGTCCTCGCTGCCCGTCGCGTCGTTCCACGCCTCGACGATCTCGCGCGCGTTGGCAGACAGCGAGTTGTAGTGCTCAAGCGCGGCGCCGGTCTTCTCGGCGAGCACGCCGGAGACGGCGACCACGAACGTCAGGTCCTCGGGCAGGTCGACCGATTCGCCCTCGACGATCGGGCAGAACGTGAACTCGGTGAGCTTGCCCGGGTGGCAGCACAGCATCGCGGTGTGGTCCTCGGACCCGCCGAAGGTTCCGACGCCCTTCAGGCCCTCCAGCGTGCCGAACGTCAGGCCGTTCTCCATGGTGGCCATGTAGCCGGCCAGGTCGACGTCGTCGGAGATGTTCGACGTCCATTCCTCGCGTTCCCGCAGGCCGTTGTGGTCGGCAAGGGCGAGCGCGACCGCGACGACGAGCGCGGACGACGAACTCATGCCCGACGCTAGCGGGAGGTCGGAGTCGATCACGATCCGCGCGGACCGCAGGTCGCCGAAGTTGGAGGCGAGGCGGTCGAGGACCGCCTGGACGTAATTGCCCCAGTGGCCGCCTGGCAGGCCGGGGTCGGTGCCCGGCTCGAGCCTGATCTCGCCGGGCAGCGCCGTCGTGGAGGCGACGAAGCCCGCGTCGGAGTCGGTCACCTCGATGGTGATGCCGCGGTCGACGGCGGCCAGCAGCGAGCGGCCGCCCATGTAGTCGGTGTGCTTACCCAGCACCTCGAGGCGACCGGGGACGAACCACTTCACAGGACGACCTCGCTGTCGCCGAGCGCGTCGACGACCGATGCGATGTCGCCGCGGTTGCTCATGTCGAGCACGCCGACGTCGGCGCGCACCACGCGGTACGGGTCGCCGTCTGCGATGGCCTGGCGGACTGCGTCGGTGATCTCGTACTCGCCGCGCGCCGACGGCGGGATGGCCTTCGCCGCGGCGAAGATCGCGGGCGTGCACAGCCAGCAGTTCATCGAGATGACGGCGTCCGCGCCCAGTCGGGCGGCGGTGGCCTCGTCGGGCTTCTCGACCAGTTCGTCGAGGTTGCCCTCGGCGTCTGCGGTGGCGAGCGCGAAGGCCGCGAGTCGGTCAGCGGCGATGTTGGAGCGCGTCAGCATCCCCTCGCGGGTGAAGCCGACGAGCGCGGAGCCGGGCACGTCCTTGAGCAGGTCGAGCGCCTCGGCCGGGTAGTAGTTGTCCGAGTTGATGACGAGCACGCGGTCGTCGCCCGCGAACTCCTCGGCCGACAGCACGGCGTTCGCGGTGCCGAGCGGCACCTCCTGGATCGCGTAGGAGATGGTGACGCGGGACTTCTCGACGGTGTCGTAGTAGTCGCGGATCAGGTCGTGCTCGGGGCCGATCACCAGGCAGATGTCGGTGAAGCCTGCGTCGGCCAGGGCGCTGATCACGTGGTCGAGGAACGGGCGACCGACCGAGATCATCGCCTTCACGCCGGCGTCTGCCGCCTTGGTCTGCTCATCGCTGAGGGCGACGCCCTCAGCCTCCTTACGCATGCGGGACCCGAGCCCGCGGGCCAGGATGACGGCTTTGTGGGGTGCCTGGAAGCTCATGACACCAGGCTATTGCCCACGCACCGGAGCGCCGAAAAAGCTACGAAATGTGCTGAGCGGCGGTGCGCAGAATGATGCTCATCGACACCGCGCCCGGGTCGAGGACGCCGACCGACTCGTCCGCGCGAAGGTGCGCCCGGCCGCGCTTGGCGACCATGCCCGCCGTCGCGTCGCGGCCCGCCTCAGCGGCGTCGGCCGCCTTCGCGAGCGCCGTCTGCAGGTCCTCGCCGTTGCGGGCGGAGGCCTCGAGCGACTCGGCGGCCGGGATCAGCGCGTCGACCATGGTCTTGTCTCCCGCGTCGGCCTTCCCGCGTGCGACGACGCCGTTGAGGCCCTGGCGCACCGCGATGGCGACGCCTGCCGTGCTCGGCGGCGACGGCCAGTTCGCCCCGGCGCGCAGCAGGAACGTGCCGAACAGGGGCCCGGAGGCGCCGCCGACGTTGCTGACCAGCGCCATGCCGACCTGGCGGAGCGCCTCGAAGGCGCGCGCGTTCTCGGAGAGTTGCAGGGATTCGGCGGCCGCGAAGCCGCGCCGCATGTTGGTGCCGTGGTCGCCGTCGCCCAGGACGCGATCCAGATCGTTGAGCTCATCGAGCCGTTCGTCGAACTCGCGAGCGCACTCGCGCAGCCACTCAAGTACTGCCGTCACGCCATTAGCCATAGCCGGGCGACCTCCCTCTTTCCGAGGTCAAGTTTCCCACAGCCCCACGTGTGGGCTGTCAAGCTTCGATCAGCGGAGGCCGCGCAGGAAGTCTTCGTCGTCGTCAGGAGCCTTTGCGGTGGGCGGCAGTTGCCGCGTTTCCTTGACGGGGCGGCCCAGGAAGAGCCAGGAGATCGGGCCGATGACGGGGACGCAGATCACGGCGAACGCCCACAGCCATCGGGGCATGGAGCGCACCCGGTAGCCCCGTGACTGCGCGACCTCCACGACGCAGTACACGGTGAGCATCACCACAGCGATGATGAGCAGGACCCGAGGCATGCCGACAGTCTACGCCCCGTCGATAAGCTGGCCCGATGCAGGATCTGGCAACGTCGGTGGCCCGCTTCCTCGACGGCGGCCCCGGGCTGTGGCTCGCCGACGGGGATTCGACGGCGCCGGAGGGCACCGTCGTGGTCGCCACCTCCGGATCGAGCGGCGACGCCAAGCTCGTCGTCCTCGGCCGTGAGGCCCTGGTCGCCGCGGCGCTCTCCTCCGCCGAGCGGCTCGGCTTTGCGGGGCGCTGGCACCTCACCCTCTCACCGCGCTACGTCGCGGGCCTCATGGTGCTCGTGCGGGGGCTGCTCGGCGACGGCGTGGTCGCCGCGGACCCGAGCCTCGCGTCGCTTCGCCCCAGCGGCGAGGGCGACTGCGTCTCGATCGTCGGCACCCAGCTCTACCGCGCGCTGGAGCAGCCCGACGTTGCGGGCGCGCTCGCCCGGTTCGACGCGGTACTCGTCGGGGGCGCCGCGCTGCGGCCCGACCTGCGCGACAGGGCCAGACGCGCGGGGATCCGGGTCATCGAGACCTATGGCATGAGCGAGACGTGCGGGGGCGTCGTCTGGGACGGGGTGCCGCTGCCCGGCGTCGACGTCCGGTTGGGGGAGTTGGGCCGCGTCGCGATCGCCGGGCCGAGCGTCTTCGACGGCTACCTCGGTCGCCCGGAACTGACCGCGGCGACCCTGGTCGACGGCGCCGTCCTGACCCGCGACCGGGCGCACTGGGAGGACGGAGTCCTGGTGATCGACGGCCGCGTCGACGACGTCGTCATCTCCGGCGGCGTCAACGTCGACCTCGCGGCGGTGCGCGCCGCGGCCGCCCGGCTGGACCCCGACACCGCGGTGCTCGCCGTCGACGACCCCGAGTGGGGAGCGCGGGTGGTGTTGTTCGCCCCGTCCGGGTCCCTCGAGCAGTGGCGCGACCGGCTCAGGGCCGGCCTGCCCGCCGCCTGCCTGCCCCGGCAGGTCGTGCTCGTCGACCCGCTCCCGCGCGGCCTGGGTGGTAAGCCGGACCGGGAAAAGCTCCTACAGTTGGTCGAACCATGAACGACACCCTCGCCATCTGGGTGGCGGGCGCACGCCCCCGCACCCTCCCAGCCGCCGTCGCGCCGATCCTCGCCGGGTCGGCGAGCGCCGCGGCGCTCGGCCACCACGACTGGCTGATCGCGCTGCTGTGCCTCGTGCTCGCGCTCGCGCTCCAGGTCGGCGTCAACTACGCCAACGACTACTCCGACGGCGTGCGCGGCACCGACGACGACCGCGTCGGCCCCGTCCGACTGGTCGCCTCCGGGCTGGCGAGCCCCCGCGCGGTGAAGGCCGCGGCGTTCGCGTCCTTCGGCGTCGGCGCCCTCACAGGGCTCGCGGTGGTGGCGCTCAGCGGACACTGGTGGCTGCTCGCCGTCGGCGCGCTGTGCATCCTGGCCGCCTGGTTCTACACCGGAGGCAGGCGCCCCTACGGATACCTGGGGCTCGGCGAGTTGATGGTCTTCGTGTTCTTCGGGCTGGTCGCCACCGTCGGCACGACCTACGTGATCGCCGACTCGGCGCCCCTGCACGCCTGGATCGCGGGCGCCGCCGTCGGCGCCCTGGCCAGCGCGATCCTGGTCGCCAACAACATCCGCGACATCGCCACCGACCGCGAGTCCGGCAAGCTCACCCTCCCCGCCCGCCTCGGCGACGCGGGCGCCCGACGGTTCTACGCAGCGCTGTGCGCGGTGGCCGCGCTCGGCATCGTCGGATTCGCGGCCCTCACCACGTGGTACGCGCTGATCGCGCTACTGTCGCTGCTGCTGCTGATCGACCCGCTGCGCCGCGTCCTCGGCGGCGCGATGGGCCCGCGGCTGATCCCGGTGATCCAGTCCACCGGCTTCGCCGAGATCGGGCTCGGCCTCGGCCTGCTCGTCGGGGTTTATCTCGGATGAGCGCCCCGTTCGTCTACGACATCCCCATGACGGTCGGCTTCCGCGGCATCACGCGCCGCAGCGGAGTCCTGTTCGAGGGCGATGCCGGCTGGTCGGAATGGAGCCCGTTCCCCGAATACGACGACGACGAGGCGGCCGCCTGGCTGCTTGCCGCCCGTGAATGGGCCGACCTCGGAGCGCCGACGCCGGTGCGTGACCGCGTCGAGGTCAACGGCATCGTGCCAGCGCTCGACCCCGAAGCCGCGGCCGCCCGCGCCGTCGCGTCCGGGTGCCGCACGGTCAAGATCAAGGTCGCAGGGCCTGGGAGCGGGCTCGACGACGACGTCGCCCGGGTCGCCGCGGTGCGTGCCGCGCTTCCCGAGGCGCGGCTACGGGTCGACGCGAACGGCGGGTGGAGCCTCGAGGAGGCGCGGGTCGCCGTCGCCGAACTCGCGCCGTTCGGCCTCGAGTACGTCGAGCAGCCCTGCGCCTCCGTCGACGAACTGGCCACCCTGCGGGCCATGGACCTTGGCGTCCCGATCGCGGCGGACGAGTCGATCCGGCGCGCCGAGGACCCGATGCGGGTCAAGCGGGCAGGCGCGGCCGACATCGCCATCATCAAGGTGCAGCCCCTCGGCGGCGTGTCCCGCTGCCTGCGACTCGCCGACGAGTTGGGGCTCCCCGTCGTCGTCTCCTCGGCGGTCGAGACGTCGGTGGGGCTCGCCGCGGGCGTCGCGCTCGCGGCCGCACTTCCCGACCTGCCGTACGCGTGCGGGCTCGAGACGCAGCGACTCCTCGCGGCCGACGTCACCGCCGCGCCGCTCGCGCCGGTCGACGGGACGCTCCCCGTTGGGCCCGTCGCCGTCGACCCGGCGCTGCTGGAGGCCTGCCGAGCGGACGAGGACGTGACCGCCTTCTGGCTCGCCAGGTGGGAGCGCGTGAACCGGATCGTGGAGGGGCGCAGATGAGCAGCATCGAACTTGGCTCGACCATCGTCGACGCGCTGGTGGGGCTCGGCGTCACCGACGTGGTGCTCGCCCCCGGGTCGCGCTCCGCGGCCCTCGCGCTCGCAGTCGACCGGGCCGACCGGGCGGGGACGCTTCGGCTGCACGTCCGCGTCGACGAACGGGTGGCCGCGTTCACCGCGCTCGGCCTTGCCAAGGGCTCTGGCCGCGCTGTCGCCGTCATCACGACCTCCGGCACCGCGGTCGCCAACCTGGTGCCCGCCGCCATGGAGACAACCACCGCCGGGGTGCCGCTCGTCCTGCTGACCGCCGATCGCCCGGCGCACCACGTCGGCACCGGCGCAAGCCAGACCGGCGAGCAGGTCGGCCTGTTCGGGACCTCGGTGCTCGGCGTCGTCCGGCTGTCGTCCGAGTCGGGGACGCCGGAGGCGTGGGCCGCGGGCATCCAGCGGGCCGTGGTGCTCGCCGAGGGTCGCCGCACCAGGCAGCCGGGTGCCGTGCAGGTCAACGTGGAGTTCGAGACGCCGATGGTGGGGGAGTTGCCCCCGCCCGTCGAGCGGCCGTTCGCCGTGGCGCGCTCGGCCGGACACGAATCCGTCGAACTGGACGGTCGTCGCACCGTCGTGCTCGTCGGGGACGCGTCGCCCGTGGTCGGCGCCGAGGCGCGTGCCCTGGCAGAGGTGAGCGGTGCGCCGCTGCTCGCCGAGCCGTCGTCGAACGCGCGGGTCGGCGCCAACGCCAACCCCGGATACCGGCACCTGCTCGCCGACCTCGGCCCGCAGGTCGAGCGGGTCGTCATGTTCGGCCACCCGACGCTCACCCGACCCGTCACGGACCTGATCGGCCGCCCAGACATCGAACTGGTGGTCGTCACGGACCAGGCCCGCTGGCACGACCCCGGCCACCGCGCCGCGATCGTGGCCGACCGGGTGCTGCTCGCCGACCAGGACCCCTCCTGGCTCGCCGCCTGGCAGGCTCCCGTCGAGGAACAGCGCAGGCCCGGATTCACGCAGCGGACGGTGGCCGACGAGGTGGTCGCCTCGCTCGGAACGGATGAGGACCTGTGGCTCGGGTCGAGTTCGATCATCCGGGCCGCCGACCTTTCGCCGCTGAACCCGAACCCTCCGCACGTCTACGCGAACCGGGGGCTTGCCGGCATCGACGGCACCATCGCTTCGGCGACGGGGCTGGCGCTGACCTCGGGTCGCCCCATGACGGTGCTGCTCGGCGACCTGACGACCCAGCACGACCTCGGCGCCCTGGTGCGGCCGCCGTCCGAGCCGTGGCCGGATCGCCTGCGGGTCGTCGTCGCCGATGACCGGGGAGGAAGCATCTTCCGCCGCCTTGAGCAGGGGGCCCCGGAGTACGCCGAGAGCTTCGACCGGGTCTTCCTGACGCCGCAAGGTGTCGACCTGGCGGGCGTCGCGGCGGCGCTGGGCTGGGAGTCGGTCACGGTCACGGACCGGGAGTCGCTGTCGGCGGCGCTGCGGGGGAGCGCTGAGTTCATCGTCGCCCGCGTCGCTGGTTGAGCCATGAGACGGCGCGGAGCGTCGTCTCATCGGTCGAAACCTCGTGCCCATTCCGCTGAGGCCGGGTCGGCCTTCGGGTGCCGGTGGGTTTCGACCGATGAAGTCCGCTGGCGCGTCCTTCATGGCTCAACCAGCATGCCGTTGGTTGAGCCAGCCGCGGCGACGTAGTCGTCCGCGGCTGCGTCGAAACCTCTGGCGCCCGGTGCTGGGGCTCGGGATGCCTTTCGGGTGCGGGTGGGTTTCGACCGATGAAGTCCGCTGACGCGTCCTTCATGGCTCAACCAGCGTTGCGGTCCGCGTCGTCGAAGGCCGTCAGCCAGTCGCGCACGGCAAGCGTTGCGCGCACGTCGTCCTCGTTGTACTCCAGCACCCGCTCGCGGGCCGCCGCGCGCGCCTCGGCCGAGGCGCCGTCGACCGCCTCGTTGAACCACGTCTGCGACGCCAGGCCGCCGGGCTCCTCGTCCCGCCAGGAGAAGCCGGCGCCGCGCGTCGCGACGATCTTCAGGCCAAGGCCGTCGACCCCGACGAAGTTGTCGCGCACGTAGCCGAACAGGTCGACGAAGTGGTCACGGATCAGCGCGCACGCCGCGAGCAGCGTCGGGTCGTCGCTCCGCTCGGCCAACCGCTGCAGGTGGACCGTCTCGTAGTCGCTGTAGTGGAAGACCTTCACCTCGGGGTGCGCCGCGACCAGGTCGAGCAGCCAGGCGCAGAAGCGGCGCGCCAGGTCGATCTCGCGGACCCCCGAGATGTGGTCGAACTCGCTGAAGCCGACGAACCGGCTCCCGTCGGCGTCGGTCAGCAGCGCGCCCCAGAGGTACACGGAGCCGTCGTCGGCGGTCTCGATGTCGAGGTCCACCTCGACGGCCGAGCGCGGCACCCCGATGGGCTCGACGCTGACCCGCTCCAGGTCCACCCCGGAGGCGAGCATCCTGGCGCGACGCGCGGCCTGCCGGAGCCGCTGCTCCGAGCGGTCCCGGTGCGCGGTCAGCGGCAGGTAGCCGGGCAGCAGGTCGTCGACGTCCGCCTCCGCGAGTTCGGCGACCGTCTTGATGCCGAGCGACAGGAGCGTCTGCAGTTCCCTCACATCGAGGGGGGCCTTGGAGATGCGAAGCGACAGGTCGTCGTCGTCGATCTGCGGGCGACACACCTGCCACCAGGCGCACCACTCGCACTCCTTGACGCGGATCGGCCGCACCACCGGCGGCGGGTCGTCGACGCCTGTGCGCTCGGAGGCGTGTTCGGCGACGTAGACGCGGAACCGGTGCTCGTGGTCGTAGCGCTCCAGGGCGGAGCGCAGTTTGTGTCCGGCGGTCTTGGAGTAGGTGCGGATGAACTTGGTCGTCAGGTCGACCCAGGTGAGCGTGGGCTCCGCGTCGCCGGCCCGGTCGTCGCCGACCACCGCGGCGAGCGGCTCGGACGAGGCGAAGCCGCACGACTCGAGCAGTCGCCAGTAGTGGGCCAGTTCCAGCAGCACGCCCTCGCGGTAGACGCGGTACCGTGCGTCGATCAGCGGGGCCAGCAGTCGCGGTGCCTCGAGCGTCGAGGTGCGCATCAGGTCGGCGCCCATCTGCTTCTCGCGGACGCGGTACGGCTTGACCTTCAGCGGCCAGTATCCCGGCGCGCCCGCCTCGGTGTCGGCGCCCCTGACGAGGGCATCGGGCCGGCCGCTGCGGTGGCCGTCGAGGTCGAGCGGCAGGACCCCACCGATCACGACGGCCGCGCCCGAGCCAAGCGCGGCCAGGCACGCCTCGACCCGCTCGTCCCAGCTCGCATCAAGACCGCGCAGGTCGACGACACCCTCGCCGTCGGCGAGCCGCCCGAGCACGGCGTCGCGGAAGTCGGAGCCCCCCTGGAACGACTCGCGCAGCGACTCGTCGAGCGGCAGGTCCGGAAGCGTCGGGTCGAAGGTGTTGAACGTCTTGACCGGGCAACTGCGTGCCGTGTAGGCGTCCAGCACGAAGGGGGTCACTGAGCCTTCCAGCCGCGGTGCAGCGCGACGATTCCCCCGGCGTGGTTCTGCCAACCGATGTCGGTCCAGCCCGCGCGCGCCATCACGTCGGCGAGACCTGCCTGATCGGGCCACGCCATGATCGACTCGGCAAGGTAGCCGTAGGCGACGGGGTTGCTCGACAGCTTCGCGATCCGGGGCAGCGCCGCCACCAGGTAGTCGGTGTAGACGTAGCGGAACGCCCTGTTGGTGGGCGTGGAGAACTCGGCGATGACGACGCGCCCGCCCGGCTTGGTGACGCGCAGCATCTCGCGGAGCGCGGCCTCGGTGTTCTCGACGTTGCGCAGACCGTACGAGATGGTCACCGCGTCGAAGGTGTCGTCTGGGAAGGGCAGCGCGAGCGCATCGCCCGCGACGAAGTCGATGCCAGGCTGCTGGCGGCGGCCCTGCTCGAGCATGCCGAGCGAGATGTCGCTTGCGACCACGTAGGCGCCGGTCTCGGCGAGCGCCGCCGACGAGGTGCCGGTGCCAGCGGCGAGGTCGAGGATGCGCTGCCCAGGGCGGGGGTCGACGGCGGCGACGGTTGCCTTGCGCCAGCCGTAGACCTGGCCGAGGCTGAGCACCGAGTTGAACAGGTCGTAGCGTTTCGCCACTGCGTCGAACATCGCCGCGACGTCGGCGCGTTGCTTGTCGAGGCCAGCCCGCTGGTTTTGCATTCGGCCAGCCTAGCGTCGAGTTCCGACGGTCGCGTTCGCCACTCGTTTCGACCATCGGCCACAATGGACCCCGTGGCTAAGAAAGACGTCGTCCTCCAAGTGGACAAACTGAAGAAGGGCTACGGCCCGGTGACGATCGTGGAGGGCTTCTCCATGAAGGTCCACGAGGGAGAGGCCGTCGCGCTGACCGGGCGCAACGGCGCGGGTAAGTCGACGGTGCTTCGCTGCCTCGTCGGCGCCGACCGCCCCGACGAGGGGTCCGTGACCGTCGATGGGGTCAAGGTGTCGGAGACGAACGCGGCCATCCGCCGCGACGTCGCGACCGTCATCGATGACCTCGACTTCTTCCCCGACCTCTCGGTCGTCGAGCACCTGGACCTGTTGGCCCGCGCGCATGGCCTCACCGATCCCGACGCGCTCGTCGACGAGGTCCTGGAGGAGGTGCAGTTGGTCGCGCAGGCCGGGCAGTTGCCCTCCACGCTTTCGTCGGGTCAGCGTCGCCGCCTCGCGCTCGCGACCGCCTTCGTGCGGCCCCGCCGACTGCTCGTGCTCGACGAGCCGGAGCAGCGCCTCGACGTCGAGGGCGTCGCGTGGCTCGGCCGCAGGCTGAAGGCCGAGATCGACGGAGGGCTCGCCATCGTGCTTGCCAGCCACGAACCATCGCTTCTCGAGGCGATCGGCGCGAGGCAGATCCGGCTGGGTTCCTGATGAGCGTCACCGACCCACGCTTCGGCGAGATGGGCGTCGTCGACGAGAAGCAGCTCAAGCTGCTGATGAAGGACTGGCGTCGGGGCCGCGCCGACCGCAACCTCGGCCAGGTGCTCTCCGACGGCTACGTGATGGTGTTCAGCATCGTGCTGATCGGCGCCATGATCATCTCCTCGATCGTGCAGGCGCAGCAGGTCGTCGCCGTCTGTGACACCGACGGCTGCCTCGCGGCCCGTGGGCTGCTGCCCTGGGCCGCCGTCGCGGGCGTCCTGGCCGCCACCCTGGTGCTCGCGCGGATGTTCGGCCCCATCGTCGCCTCCGCGGCTGAGGGGTTCTGGCTGATGGACGGCCCGACCGACCGTCGCAAGCTCCTGGCGGGCCGCCTCGTCGCGGCGATCAGCCTTGCGCTCGTCGCGGGCGCCCTGCTCGGCGCGCTGATCGCGGCGCTGACCGGCTCGCCGCTTGCCGCCATCGGCATCTGGGCGCTGGCGGGCGGGCTCGGGTCGGCCGGGCTGCTGGCCTTCGCCGCCGCCGAGCAGGGGCTCGACCGCACCTGGATCATCACCGCCGTCCAGTGGGTGATCGGCGCGGTCGCCATCGCGACCCTCGTCGCCCTGGTGGGCGGCGCCGCGGGCTGGTTCTCGCTCGGCGGGCTGACCACGCTGTCGGTCGAACTCGCGTTCATCGTCGCGGGCGTCGGCCTCGTGCTGATGCTCGTGGCGGGCTACATCGCCTACCTGCGGCTGCGAGGGGTGCGACGCCAGCGCGTCACCTCCGGCGGCTCGCTGCTCTCGGGCCTGCAGGGCGCCGCGTTCGCGCTCGAGTTCGCGCTGATCCGCGACATCCTCGTGGAGAGCAAGTCGAAGCAGCGCGGCCACGTCAGCCCCACCCGCGGCGTCGGGTTCGGAACGACGGCCCTGATCATGCGCGACGTGCAGCGGTTGTGGCGCCAACCCCTCCCACTGCTGATCCTCGCGGCCACCGTCATCGTCCCGTACGCCATCCAGGCGCTCGGGCTCGCGGCACTGAACCCGCCGATCTCGGCGCTGGTGCTGATGACGGCGCTGATCCCGTTCATGAACTCGCTGCGCGTGCTGACCCGCACCAAGGGCCTGCAGCGGTGCTTCCCGTTCGACCCGAGCAAGATCAAGACGGCCGCCATGGTCGTGCCCGCGATCCTCGCGCTGCTGTGGGCGATCGCCGCCTTCCCGGCGTTCCTCGGCCTCGCGGGCGGCATCAAGGCGGCCCCGACCGACGCGGCCTCCGCGGCCCTGGTGACCGGCATCGCCGGCTTCCTGGCGGCCGTCCGGTGGATCTCCGCCAAGCCCGCCGACTACTCCGGCCCGATCGTGGCGACCGGCTTCGGCGCGATGCCCCCAGGGCTCATGTTCTCGCTGCTGCGGGGCTTCGACATGGTCGCGCTCGTCACGCTGCCGATCGTGTTCGGTTGGTCGCCGTGGATCTCCCTGGTGATCGCCGCGATCGCGTTCGGCTTCCTGCGTTCCGGCCTCGACAAGGAGTCGATGATGGAGCAGCAGGAGGAGTTGAAGCGACAGCAGGAGGAGGAGAAGCAGCGCCGCGCTGGCACCCTCCCGGGCAAGGAGAAGATCCAGGTTCAGCGGAAGCGCTGACTACACCCGTGAGACGGCCGCCCTTCGGGGCGGCCGTTTCCGCGTCCCTGGCCTCAGGAGTCGAGGCCGAGGGCCTGCAGCATCGGGACGAGCTTTGCGCCCGTCTCGGCCAGTTCGACGCTCGGGTCGGAGTCGGCGACGATGCCCGCTCCGGCGAACAACTGGATCTCCTGCGGGGTCTCCGGCCGCACCTGGCCGCCCCGCAGCGCGATGGCCCACTCGCCGTCGCCGTACATGTCCGTCCAGCCGACCGGGCCGGCGTAGCGGCCGCGGTCGAGCGACTCGAGTTCGCTGATGATGTCGAGCGCCAGGTGGGTCGGCGTGCCGCACACGGCGGCGCTCGGGTGCAGCGCGGCGGCCAGCGCGAGCGCGCCGGTGTCGGGGCCGACCGAGCCGGTGATGTCGGTCGCCAGGTGCATCACGTTTGGCAGTTTCAGCACCGACGGCGCCTCGGGAACGTTCATGGCCTGGCAGTACGGCGCGAGCGCCTCCGCGACCGAGGCCACCGCGAACTCGTGCTCCGAGATGTCCTTCTGGGAGCGGGCCAGTTCGGCCGCAAGTTGCAGCGGGTCGACGGTGTCGCCCTCGCGCCACACGGTGCCTGCAAGCACGCGCGAGGTGACAAGGCCGCCCTGCCTGCGCAGCAGAAGTTCGGGGGTGGCGCCGATCATCCCGTCGACCAGGTAGGCCCATGTCATCGGGTAGTTCTCGATCAGGCGGTCGAGCAGGTAGCGCAGGTCGAGCGGTTCGTCGGCCCGGACGATCAGGTCGCGGGCGAGCACCACCTTGTGGACCTCGTCGTTGCGGATCAGGTCGACGACCTCGCCAACGATCCGCGTCCAGATGTCCTCGCCCATCGCGCCGCCGACGGCGGTCGGGTTGACGGGGGAGGCCACGCGCTCGCGGCGGGCGGGCAGCGCCATGTCGCCCCGCGCGGCGCCAAGCTTCGTCATCCAGAAGACGCCTCCGCGGCGGCCGATGATGATGCGCGGGATCACGAGCACCGAGCGGTCCTCGGAGCGGTCCGGGTCGAACGTGAACGAGCCGACCGCGATCGGGCCGGTTCCGAACTCGCCCGGCATCTCTGAGTCGTGGTCGATCTGGTTGGAGATCTCATCCCACCAGACGTCGGCCGCCTCCAACCGGTCGGTCTCGAACCGCGCCGCCTCACCGAGCCCGACGAAGCCCTCACCCCTACGGATGAAGGCGGTGCACGGACCGGACTCGGGCAGGAACGCCTCCAACGGACCGGGGTCGTCGATGGCGACGGTCGTGGCGCGCATCCGAGCGCTGCCGAAGTCCAGAATCACCCTCGCGAGCATAGCCGTGGGCAGGCCAAGGAGCCACCTGAGGCCCGTGTTGAGACGGGTGTCGCGGCACCCATCTCCGGCCTGACTTCCCGCAATATATTACGAAAGTAATATGTGACTAATTGTTATGCCGAATCCCTTGTCAGATCGGGTTTAGGATCGCGAGTTGTCGGTTGGCCGAAAAACCCGGCCACCCTTAGACTGACCCGAGAATCCGGATACGTGTGAGACCAGGAGCGTGTATGTCGTTCGCCAAGCCCGAGGGCGCGGCCGTCGAATCTGACGTTGTCGTAGTCGGCGCAGGTCCAGGCGGCTCATCGACAGCCACATATCTGGCGCGTCATGGCCTGAGCGTCACGCTGCTTGAGAAGTCGCACTTCCCTCGCGAGAAGGTGTGCGGCGACGGCCTGACGCCGCGCGCGACCCGCGCGCTGACCCGCATCGGCATCGACACCTCCGAGTCCAACGGCTGGCTGCACAACAAGGGCCTGCGCGTCTACGGCGGTCGCACCGAGCCATTCGAACTGCCCTGGCCCGACCTGACCGACTTCCCGCCGTACGGCCTCGTGCGCCCCCGCTCCGACTTCGACGACATGCTCGCCCGCCACGCCGTCGCTGCCGGCGCCGACCTGATCGAGGGCGCCAACGTCGACGCCGCGGTCCTCGACGACCGCACCGGCCGGATCACCGGGGTCACGACGAAGGACGGACGCACCTTCAAGGCCCCCATCGTGGTCGCGGCCGACGGCAACTCCTCACGCCTCGCCGTGTCGATGGGCATCAACAAGCGCTCCGACCGCCCGATGGGCGTTGCAGTTCGCACCTACTACACGAGCCCCCGCACCAACGACGACTACCTCGAGTCCTGGCTCGAGTTGTGGGACGGCGAGCGAGGCAAGTCCAACCTGATGCCCGGTTACGGCTGGGTCTTCGGGATGGGCGACGGCACAAGCAACGTCGGCCTCGGAGTCCTCAACACCTCCAAGGGGTTCGGGCAGACCGACTACCGGGCACTGCTGAAGCGCTGGGTCGACCACACCCCCGAGGAGTGGGGCTTCCGCGATCAGAACATGGTCGGCAAGATCCAGGGCGCTGCACTGCCGATGGCGTTCAACCGCCAACCGCACTACGGCCGCGGCCTCGTCCTGGTGGGCGACGCGGGCGGCATGGTCAACCCCTTCAACGGGGAAGGCATCGCCTACGCGATGGAGGCGGCCGAGTACGCCGCCATGGCCATCGCAGAGGCATCCTCGCGCGGCTTCGGCAGCGCCTCCGCGGAGAAGGCCATGCGCGCCTACCCCGAACAGATGAAGGCCAGCCTCGGCGGGTACTACCGCCTCGGCACGATCTTCGTGAAGCTGATCGGCGACCCCCGCATCATGCATCTGTGCACCCGCTACGGGCTGCCACGCAAGACGCTGATGCGCTTCGTCCTGAAGCTCCTGGCCAACCTCACCGACTCGCACGGCGGTGACGCAATGGACCGCATCATCAACGCCCTGTGCAAGGCCGCCCCGTCGGCCTGACCGGAAGGAACGATTAAGGATGAATCCCTATATCCCCATCGTGGGCATGGTGATCCTGGCGACAGTGTTCGTCCTGGTCTCCATGGGGCTGAGCCTCGTGGTTGGCCCGAGGCGCTACAACCGCGCCAAGTACGACAGCTACGAGTGCGGCATCCAGCCGACCCCGCAGCCCATCGGCGGCGGTCGCTTCCCGGTCAAGTACTACATCACCGCGATGATGTTCATCGTCTTCGACATCGAGGTCGTGTTCCTGCTGCCGTGGGCCGTCGCCTACAACCAGTTGAGCATGTTCGCCGTCATCGCGATGATCGTGTTCATCGTGTTGTTCTTCGTCCCCTACTTCTACGTCCTGCGCCGCAACGGCCTGGACTGGGACTGATCTCGGAAGGATCCTGACACATGGGTATCGAAGATAAGCTCCCAAGCGGCATCCTCCTGACCACGGTCGAGGGCGTCTTCGGCTGGCTCAGGAAGGCCTCCTTCTGGCCTGCCACCATGGGCCTCGCCTGCTGCGCCATCGAGATGATGGCCTTCGGCACGCCGCGCTACGACTCCGGACGATGGGGCCAGGAGGTCTTCCGCGCATCGCCGCGCCAGGCCGACCTGATGATCGTCTCCGGCCGCGTCTCGCAGAAGATGGCGCCGGTCATCCGCCAGGTCTACGACCAGATGCCCAACCCGAAGTGGGTCATCTCGATGGGCGCCTGCGCGTCCTCCGGCGGCATGTTCAACAACTACGCGATCGTGCAGGGCTGCGACCACTTCCTGCCCGTCGACATGTACATCCCCGGCTGCCCGCCGCGCCCCGACATGCTCATCGAGGCCATGTTCAAGCTGCGCGAGAAGGTCCAGCACCGTCCCATCGGCCCCAACGAGGCCGCCGCCGTCGAGAACGCCGAGCAGGCGGCCCTTGCCGCCCCCGCCAAGATCGAGATGAAGGGCCTCATGCGATGAGCGAGCAGACCCCCGACGCGAACCTGCCCGCGACCGGCGACGAGGCGAAGGCGCTCCCGGTCTTCGAGACCCGCAAGGGCATGTGGTCCGAGGGATCCTCCGACACCTCGGGCTACAACGGCATCGTGCGTCACCTGTCGATGCCCGGCCAGAGCGAGCCGCCGTTCGGTGAGCCGTTCGATTCGATCCGCTCCCGCGCCCTCGAACTGATTCCCGGCCTCGACGAGGGCCGCTTCCTGTTCGACCGCGGCGAACTGACGATCTACGTGCCGCGCGAGCAGTTGCTCGACGTGGCGAAGGCGTTCCGCGACGACGCGCACCTGCGCTTCGAGGTGTGCGTTTCAGTCTCGGGCGTGCATTACCCGCAGGAGACCGGGGCCGAACTGCACTCGGTCGCGCATCTGCTGAGCTACACGCACAACCGCCGCGTCCGCCTTGAGACCACGTGCACCGACGATGATCCGCACATCCCGTCGCTCGCACCGGTCTACCCGATGGTGGACTGGCACGAGCGCGAAACCTGGGACATGTTCGGAATCGTCTACGACGGTCACCCGGCGCTGACCCGCATCCTGATGCCAGACGACTGGCAGGGCCACCCGCAGCGCAAGGACTATCCCCTGGGCGGCGTGGACGTCGAATACAAGGGCGCCAAGGTGCCTGCTCCCGACAACCGGAGGTCCTACTCCTGATGACCACGCACGCAGCTACCGAAGACATCTTCGCCGGCTCCGGCGATGAGAAGGTCGACCGCGTCTACCTCGCGCAGGGCGGCGACTGGGAAGACATCGCGGCCGAGCAGGCCGAGCGCGGCGACGAGACCATCGTCGTCAACATGGGCCCCCAGCACCCGTCCACGCACGGCGTGCTCCGCCTGATCCTCGAGATGGACGGCGAGACCGTCACCTCGATCCGCCCCGGCATCGGCTTCCTGCACACCGGCATCGAGAAGAACATGGAGTACAAGACGTGGACCCAGGGCGTGACCTATGTCACGCGCATGGACTACGTGGCGCCCATCTTCAACGAGGCCGTCTACTGCCTGGCCGTCGAGCGGCTCCTCGGCATCACCGACGACATCCCGGAGCGCGCCTCCGTGATCCGCGTCTTGATGATGGAGCTCAACCGGATCGCCTCGCACCTGGTCGCCATGGGCACCGGCGGCATGGAGATCGGTGCGCTCACCATGATGACCATCGCGTTCCGCGAGCGCGAGATGATCCTCGACTTCTTCGAGGCCGTCTCCGGCCTGCGCATGAACAACGCATACATCCGCCCCGGCGGCGTCGCAAACGACCTGCCTGAGGGTGGCCTCGAGCAGCTTCGTGACGTCATCTCGTGGCTGAAGAAGCACCTGCCCGAGTACGCGGGCTTCTGCAACGAGAACCCGATCTTCATCGGCCGAATGTCCGAGGTCGGCAAGATGGACCTGACGGCGTCGATGATGCTCGGAGTCACCGGCCCGCCGCTGCGCTCCACCGGCTACAACTGGGACCTGCGCAAGACGCAGCCCTACTGCGGCTACGAGACCTACGACTTCGACGTGGTCACGTGGGCCTCCGACGACGCGTACGGCCGCTTCCGGATCCGCCTCGAGGAGTGCTGGGAGTCCCTCAAGATCGTCGAGCAGTGCTACGACCGCCTGCAGAAGTCCCAGGGTGAGCCCGTGATGGTCGCCGACCAGAAGATCGCGTGGCCCGCGCAGCTCACGGTCGGCCCGGATGGTCAGGGCAACTCGAACGAGCACATCCGCCACATCATGGGCCAGTCCATGGAGGCGCTGATCCACCACTTCAAGATCGTCACCGAGGGCTTCAAGGTCCCGGTCGGTCAGGTGTACCAGGCCATCGAGTCGCCCAAGGGCGAGCTCGGCTGCCACGTCGTCTCCGACGGGGGCAACCGCCCGTACCGCTGCCACTTCCGCGACCCGGGCTTCAACCACCTGCAATCCGTTCCCGCGATGTGTGAGGGCGGCATGATGTCCGATGTGGTCGTCGCCGTCGCAAGCATCGACCCCGTCCTTGGAGGTGTTGACCGATGAGCGGCCACTTCGAGAGCCACTTCCCCGACTCGGGCTCGGTCGACTACGCGGACCAGTCGACCAGCATCGACGCGACCACGATCGCCGAACTGCGCGAACTGGCGGGCCGCTACCCGGAGGCCCGCTCGGCGCTGCTTCCGATGCTGCACCTTGTGCAGTCGGTCGACGGGCGCGTCAGCCCCCGCGGCATCGAGGTGTGCGCCGAGATCCTCGACATCACCGCCGCCCAGGTCTCCGGCGTCGCGACGTTCTACACCATGTACAAGCGTCGCCCGGCGGGCAAGCAGCACGTCGGCATCTGCACCACCGCGCTGTGCGCCGTGATGGGCGGCGACATTCTGCTGGAGCGCGCCAAGAAGTTCCTCGGCATCGACGAGAACCAGACGACCCCCGACGGCCAGATCTCGCTCGAGCGCATCGAGTGCAACGCGGCCTGCGACTTCGCCCCCGTTGCGATGGTCAACTGGGAGTTCTTCGACAACATGACCCCGCAGAAGCTTGAGCACGTCCTCGGCGACCTGCAGGCCGACCGCGAGGTCGTCTCGCCGCGCGGCGCGACGATCACGTCGTGGCGCGAGGCCGAGCGCGTGCTCGCGGGGTTCCCCGACGGCCGCGCCGACGAGGGCCCCTCCGCGGGCCCTGCCTCGCTGCTCGGACGCGGGATCGCGGCCCAGAACGACTGGACGGCACCGCCCGCCGACGCCAAGCCTGCCCCCGTGGAACAGGGAGAGACCAAGTGACCGATCTGCTGACCCCGGTGCTGAGCGCCAACTGGGGCGAGGACAACTCGTGGAAGCTGTCGCGCTACGAGGCGACCGGCGGCTACCGCGCGATGCGCAAGGCCCTCGAGATGAAGCCCGAGGACGTCATCACGCTCGTCAAGGACGCGCAGTTGCGCGGCCGCGGCGGCGCGGGCTTCCCGACCGGCATGAAGTGGTCCTTCGTCCCCCAGGACAACCCGAACCCGAAGTACCTCGTCGTCAACGCCGACGAGTCGGAGCCGGGCACCTGCAAGGACATGCCGCTGATGATGGCGAGCCCCCACACGCTGGTCGAGGGCATCATCATCTCCTCCTACGCCATCAACGGCCACACGTCGTTCATCTACTGCCGCGGTGAGGTGCTGCACGTCATCCGCCGCCTCCAGCAGGCGGTGCGCGAGGCATACGCGGCCGGCTACCTCGGCAAGAACATCCTCGGCACCGGCTACGACCTGGACATCATCGTCCACGCCGGAGCGGGCGCCTACATCTGCGGTGAGGAGACGGCGCTGCTCGACTCCCTCGAGGGTCGCCGCGGCCAACCGCGCCTGCGCCCGCCGTTCCCGGCCGTCGCAGGCCTGTACGCATCGCCGACGGTGATCAACAACGTCGAGTCGATCGCGTCCGTTCCCGCGATCCTGGCCAACGGATCCGACTGGTTCCAGTCGATGGGCACCGAGAAGTCCAAGGGCTTCACGCTGTACTCGCTGTCCGGCCACGTCAAGAACGCCGGCCAGTTCGAGGCCCCCATGGGCATCACGTTGCGCCAACTCATCGACCTCGCGGGCGGCGTCCGCGAGGGCCACGAGCTGAAGTTCTTCACCCCCGGAGGGTCGTCGACCCCGATCCTGACGGGCGAATCGCTCGACGTGCCGCTCGACTACGAGGCGATGGCGGCCGCTGGCACCATGCTCGGCACCAAGGCGCTGCAGATCTTCGATGAGACCACCTCGATCGTGCGCACCACGCTGCGGTTCGTGGAGTTCTACAAGCACGAGAGCTGCGGCAAGTGCACCCCGTGCCGTGAGGGCACCTGGTGGCTCGTGCAGTTGCTGATGAAGTTCGAGGCGGGCACGGCTCAAGAGGGCGACGTCGACAAGCTGCTCGACATCTGCGACAACATCGGCGGCCGCTCGTTCTGCGCCCTGGCCGATGGCGCCGTCGCGTGCGTCACCAGCGCCGTCAAGCACTTCCGCTCCGAGTTCGAGCAGGGCTACCACACGCCCGCCTGGGAGCTGTTCCCCTACGAGAAGAGCTCGCTGTTCACCGAGGAAGGAGACGCCCGATGACCGTCGACGCCAAGACCTCAGGTGAGGTGACCCCGAAGCCGGACCTGGTCACGCTGACCATCGACGGCACGCAGGTGTCCGTGCCAAAGGGAACCCTCATCATCCGGGCCGCCGAGATGATCGGCACCGCCATCCCGCGTTTCTGCGACCACCCGCTCCTCGACCCCGTCGGCGCCTGCCGTCAGTGCATGGTCGAGATCCCCGACGCGGGCAACGGCCGCGGCTTCCCGAAGCCGCAGGCCTCCTGCACCATGCCGGTCGCCGAGGGCATGAAGGTCAACACGCAGGTCACCTCAGCCGTCGCCGCCAAGGCGCAGGAGGGGATGATCGAGTTCCTGCTGATTAACCACCCCCTCGACTGCCCCATCTGCGACAAGGGCGGCGAATGCCCCCTGCAGAACCAGGCGATGACCAACGGCGCGGGGGAGAGCCGCTACGAGGGTCGCAAGCGCACCTTCCCGAAGCCGGTCAACATCTCCGCGCAGATCCTCCTCGACCGCGAACGCTGCGTGCTGTGCGCGCGCTGCACCCGCTTCTCCGAGCAGATCTCCGGCGACCCGTTCATCGCGCTCGTCGAGCGCGGCGCGCTGCAGCAGATCGGCACCTACGAGCAGGACCCGTACGACTCGTACTTCTCCGGCAACGTCGTGCAGATCTGCCCCGTCGGCGCCCTGACGTCGGCCGCCTACCGCTTCCAGTCGCGCCCGTTCGACCTCGTGTCGACGACCACGACGTGTGAGCACTGCGCCGCAGGCTGCCAGTTGCGCACCGACCAGCGTCACCACCAGGTCAAGCGTCGCCTCGCCGGCGACCTGCCCGAGGTGAACGAGGAGTGGAGCTGCGACAAGGGCCGCTTCGGCTTCATGTACTCCCGCGGCGACGACCGCGTCACCCGCCCACTGGTGCGCCGCGACGGCGTGCTGCAGCCCGCGTCCTGGCCCGAGGCCATCGACGCGGCCGTGCACGGGCTGCGCGACGCGGGGACCGCCGTCGCCGTCCAGACCGGCGGCCGGCTGAGCGTCGAGAACGCCTACGGCTACTCGAAGTTCGCCCGCGCGGTGCTCGGCACCAACAACATCGACTTCCGCTCGCGTCCCTCCTCCCAGGAGGAGGCCGAGTTCATCGCCGCCCGCGTCGCGGGCAGGTCGCTGACGGAGTCGGTCACCTACGCCGACCTCGAGTCGGCCAGCCATGTCGTGCTCGTCAGCTTCGAGCCCGAGGACGAGTCCCCGATCGTGTTCCTGCGGCTCCGCAAGGGCGTGCGCAACGGCGGCCTCAAGGTCACCACCCTTGCACCGTTCGCCTCCCGCGGCTCCGAGAAGCTGTCGGCGACGCTCGTCCCCGTCGTCCCCGGCACCGAGGCGGTCGCGCTGACCGAACTCGACGGGCTCGACGCGGGCACCGTCATCCTGGTGGGGAGCGCGCCGCCGCGCTGCCCGGCGTGCTCAGCGCCGCGGCAGCCAAGGCCGACGCGACCGGGGCACGCCTCGCGTGGATCCCGCGCCGCGCGGGCGAGATCGGGGCCATCGAGGCGGGCTGCCTCCCGGGCCTGCTGCCCGGCGGTCGCCCGGTCTCCGACGCGAGCGCCCGAGTCGACGTCGCCGCCCACTGGGGCGTCGCAAGCCTCCCGGCGGAGGCGGGCCTCACCGCGGATGAGCAGTTCGCGGCACTGGCCGACGGCACCCTGAAGGCGATCCTGGTCGCGGGCGTCGACCCGTCCGACCTGGAGGACCCGGCCGCCGCGCTCGAGGGCCTCGACAACGCAGGCTTCGTCGTGAGCGTCGAACAGCGGATGAGCCAGGTCACCGAGCGCGCGGACGTCGTGTTCCCGGCGGCGCTGATGGAGGAGCAGGTCGGCAACTTCCTGAACTGGGAGCACCGCGTCGGCCGCGTCAACAACGTCAACCGCCAGCCGGTCACCCCGATGACCGACCTGCGCATCCTCGCCGCCCTCGCCGACGCGTTCGGCTCGGAACTCGGCTTCCGCGCCGCCAAGCAGGCCTTCACCGACCTGACGGAACTCGGCCAGTGGGACGGGCAGCGCCCCGCGGCTCCCTCCGACGCTCCGGTGGCCCCCGCCGACGGTGTGGTGCTCGCGTCCTGGCGGGAACTGCTGGACGCCTCGCAGGGCAACGACTACGAGATCGCGCTGCGGGCCACCGCACGCCCGGCCCTCGCCCGCGTGTCGCGCGCCACAGCGGAGCGACTTGGCCTCGGCGACATCGCCCGGATCACCGTTGGCGAGCACACCGTCATCCTGCCCGTCGATCCGAGCGACTCCATGGTCGACGACGTCGTCTGGGTTCCGATGAACCCCAGCCGGACCGATCGCCTCTGGGCGGCCCCCGGTACCCCGGTCACGGTCTCGGCCGTCTTCGCGGACGAAGGAGAGTAAGTCATGCCCAACTGGTTTTTCAACGACCCCTGGTGGCTGATCCTGATCAAGGTGGTGGCGCTCTTTGTCATCCTCCTGGTCTGGACCATCTTCAACGTCTGGTACGAGCGGCGCCTCGTCGGCAAGATGCAGCACCGCCTCGGCCCGATCATGAACGGCCCCTTCGGCCTCGGACAGGCCCTGGCTGACGGCGCGAAGCTGCTCGTCAAGGAGGACTTCCGCCCGAAGAACGCCGACAAGCTGATCTTCTCGCTCGCCCCCGTACTGACGGCAGTGGCGGCCTTCACCTGCTGGACGGTCATCCCGTTCGGCGGCAAGGTCACCATGTTCGGCGTCGAGACCCGCCTGCAGGTGACCGACCTCCCGGTGGCGGCCGTGTTCATCCTTGCGATCGCCTCGATCGGCATCTACGGCATCGTGCTCGCGGGCTGGGCAGGCAACTCCACCTACTCGTTCCTCGGCTCCATCCGCTCCACGGCGCAGATGATCTCCTACGAGATCTCGATGGGCCTCGCGATGGTCGGTGTGTTCCTGATGGCCGGCTCCATGTCGACCCACGAGATCGTCGAGTCGCAGCGCACGGTGCTGACCTTCGTCGTGCCGTTCACCAGCAACGAGTTCTCCTTCGGGCTGCCCGGCTGGTATGCGCTGCTGCTGTTCCCGTCGTTCCTGATCTACTGCATCGCGATGGTCGGCGAGACCAACCGCGCGCCCTTCGACCTGCCCGAATGTGAGTCGGAACTGGTCTCCGGGTACATCACCGAATACTCCGGCTTCCGCTACGCGCTGTACTTCCTCGCGGAGTACATCAACATGGCGACCGTCTCGGCCGTGTGCACCACCTTGTTCCTGGGCGGCTACCTCACCCCGTGGCCGCTGAACTGGCTCGCGGAGGGAGTGCCGTTCTTCGGCTTCCTCGAGAACCCATGGCTCGGCCCGCTGTGGTTCGTGCTGAAGGTCCAGTTGCTGATCTCGGTGTTCGTGTGGCTGCGCGGCACCCTGCCCCGCTTCCGCTACGACCAGTTCATGAACCTGGGCTGGAAGGTCCTCATCGAGATCGCGCTCGCCTGGATCATCATCGTCGCCCTCGTGGCCAACACCCCGTGGCGCAACGCCACCATCGGCCTCGGGCTGCTCCTGATGCTTGTCATCTACTGGTTCTTCGGAGGCAACAAGTCTGCCTCGACCGAACCTGCCATCGAGGAACCGCGAGGCGAACAGGTCTACGACGCGTTCGCCGGCGGCTACCCGGTGCCGCCGATGCCCGGCCAGGTGCTGCCGGAACTGGTCGGCGTGGTGCACGGCACCCGCGTCGAGGAACCGGCCGACGAGGTCGTCGTTGAAGGGAAGGATTCCTGATGGGTTTCATGGAGCAGTGGGCCGGCTTCGGCATCACGTTCAAGACGATCTTCCGCAAGACCTTCACGCAGGGCTACCCGCAGAAGGGCAAGGAAAAGGTCACGATGCCGCGCTTCCACGGCAGGCATCAGCTCAACCGCTGGCCCGACGGACTCGAGAAGTGCGTCGGCTGCGAGTTGTGCGCCTGGGCCTGCCCCGCCGACGCCATCTACGTCGAGGGCGCCGACAACACCGAGGACGATCGCTACTCGCCCGGTGAGCGCTTCGGCCACGTCTACCAGATCAACTACCTGCGCTGCATCTTCTGCGGCCTGTGCATCGAGGCCTGCCCGACGCGCGCGCTGACGATGACCAACGAGTTCAAGATCTCCGACGACACGCGCCTGAAGATGATCTACGAGAAGCAGGACCTGCTCGCCCCGCTGCTGCCGGGCATGGAGCAGCCCCCGCACCCGCGCCGGCTCGGCGACACCGAGCAGGCCTACTTCCTCGGGTTGCCCGACACAGGCACCCCCGACACCCGCACCGGCTCGACCTCAGGAGCGGCCAAATGACCCCGATGATCCCGCTGGTTGCCGCCAGCACGGTCGCCTTCTGGGTGTGCGCGCCGATCGCGGTGCTGTGCGCCCTCGGGCTGCTGCTTGCGCGCAAGCCTGTGCATGCGGCCGTGTCCATGGCGGGCGTGATGATCTCGCTCGCCGTGCTGTACGCGGCCCAGGACGCCCCGTTCCTGTTCGTCATCCAGATCGTGGTCTACACCGGCGCGATCCTGATGCTGTTCCTGTTCGTGGTCATGCTGGTCGGCGTCGACTCCACCGACTCCGCCGTCGAGACGCTCAAGGGGCAGCGGGTCACCTCGCTCCTCGTGGCGCTCGGCCTCGGCATCCTGCTGATCTGCGCCGTCGGCCAGTTCACGATGGGCAGGGCCCCCGCGGGCCTCGCCGAGGCCAACGCCCAGTTCGGCGGCAACATCCAGTCGATCGCCGCCCTCCTGTTCACCAAGTACGTCTTCCTGTTCGAGGCGACCGCGGCGCTGCTGATCACCGCGGCGGTCGGCGCGATGCTGCTCGCCCACGGTGAGCGCCTCAAGAAGAAGCAGACGCAGCCCGAGCAGATCGAGGAGCGGGTCCGGATGTACGCCGAGGAGGGGGTGGCACCCACGCCGCTTCCGAACTCCGGCGTGTTCGCCCGCAGCAACTCCATCGCGACCCCCGCGCTGCTGCCCGACGGTTCCATCGCGGAGAAGTCGGTGAGCAAGACGCTGACCATGCGTGGCGCCGTCGTCAACGTGGAGGAGCTTCGCGCCCCCACCCACGCGGCCTACGCCGTCCTGGAGGCGCGCGACGCCGAGATCGAAGGAGACGACGAATGAACCCCGAGGGCTTCCTTGTTCTCTCGGCGATCCTGTTCGTGATCGGCCTGGCGGGCTTCCTGCTTCGCCGCAACGCGATCATCGCCTTCATGAGCATCGAGTTGATGCTCAACGCCACCAACCTCGCGTTCGTCGCGTTCGCCCGCTTCCACGGCAACCTCGAGGGGCTCATCGCGGCCTTCTTCGTGATGGTCGTCGCGGCGGCGGAGGTCGTCGTCGGACTCGCGATCATCGTGGCCGTGTATCGTGCCCGCCGCTCGGCCTCGGTCGACGACGCCAACCTGATGAAGTTCTAAGGGGTTTTCAAGCGTGCAACTCCTCGAATCCGTTTCCGCACTGTCGAGCCCCGGCCTGCTGGTCTGGCTGCTCGTCGCCATCCCCTTGGTCTGTTCGGCGATCCTGCTGCTGGCGGGCAAGGCGACCAACGCGTGGGGCCACTACCTGGCCACCCTCGCGGTGATCGTGTCCTTCGTGTTGGGCCTTGTGCTGTTCATCCAGCTACTCGGTTCACCCGAGGACGCCCGCGCCGTCAACGTGGTCGTCTACGAATGGATCGCCACGGGCAACTGGTCGATCGAGCTCGGCTTCCTCGCAGACCAGCTCTCGATCCTGTTCGTGCTGCTGATCACGGGCGTCGGGTCGCTGATCCACATCTACTCGATCGGCTACATGGCCCACGACGACCGCCGTCGCCGGTTCTTCGCCTACCTGAACCTCTTCATCGCCGCGATGCTGATCCTGGTGCTTGCGGACAACTACCTGGTCCTGTTCCTCGGCTGGGAGGGCGTCGGCCTCGCCTCGTACCTGCTGATCTCCTTCTGGGCGCACAAGCCGTCCGCGGCCCGCGCTGGCAACAAGGCGTTCATCGTCAACCGCGTCGGTGACCTCGGCCTGTCGATGGCGATCTTCACGATGCTCGCGATGTTCGGCTCGGTCCGCTTCGAGGACGTCAACGCCGGAGCCCCCGGTCTGTCGCCCCTGTGGGCGACGCTGCTCGGCGTCTTCCTGCTCGTCGCTGCCTGCGGCAAGTCGGCCCAGGTGCCGCTGCAGTCCTGGCTGCTCGACGCCATGGAGGGCCCGACGCCCGTCTCGGCCCTGATCCACGCCGCCACGATGGTCACCGCCGGTGTGTACCTGGTGGTCCGCTCCAACGCCGTCTACGAGGTGGCGCCCATCGCGCAGACCGCCGTCGCGGTCGTCGGAACGGTCACGCTGCTGTTCGGCGCCTGGATCGGCACCGCAAAGGACGACATCAAGAAGGTCCTCGCGGGCTCCACGATGTCGCAGATCGGTTACATGATGCTCGCCGCGGGCCTCGGCCCGATCGGCGCGTCGTTCGCGATCTTCCACCTCATCACGCACGGCTTCTTCAAGGCCAACATGTTCCTCGGCGCAGGCTCCGTGATGCACGGCATGAACGACGACGTCGACATGCGCCACTACGGTGCGCTCGCCAAGGCCATGAAGATCACGTTCTTCACCTTCGCGATGGGCTACCTGGCGATCATCGGCTTCCCATTCACCGCCGGCTTCTACTCGAAGGACCACATCATCGAGGCGGCGTTCGACAAGAACCTGCTCTTCGGCGTGCTCGCCCTGATCGGCGCAGGCGTCACCGCGTACTACATGACGCGACTGATGATGATGACCTTCTTCGGTGAGAAGCGCTGGGAGAAGGACGTCCATCCGCACGAGTCGCCGCTGGTGATGACCGTCCCGCTGATCATCCTGGCCGTGGCCTCGATCGTGGCGGGCCTGCTGATGAACAACTGGATCACCGAGTGGCTCGCCCCGACCACGGGCCAGCCCGCCATGGAGCATCCGTCGCTGTTCCACTTCACGACGATCGGCTTCATCACGCTCGCCGTCGTCGCGGTGGGTGTCGCCATCGGCTGGTTCCTGCACAAGGGCACCATCGCCTCGGTGCAGCCCGCCACGAAGAACCCGCTCGTCATCGCGGGACGCAACGACCTGTACGGCGACGCGTTCAACGAGTACGCCGTCATCCGCCCGACGATCGGCACCGCCGACGCGTTGGCCACGCTCGACCACGCCGTGGTCGACGGGGCTGCCCGCGGATCCGCCACAGTCGCCTCCGGGCTCGGCGTGTGGCTACGCAAGGCCCAGAACGGCTATGTGCGCACCTACGGCCTGACCCTCGGGGTCGGGATCGTGGTCCTCGCGGCCGTCATGCTGCTCGGGCACCTGGGCTAAGGAGAACTTGAGAGACATGTCACTGATTCTGACCATCCTCGCCCTGCTGCCGATCCTCGGCGCGGTGGTGGTGTTCCTCCTGAAGGGCCAGGTGGCCCGCGTCGTCGGCTACGGCATCGCGCTCACCACCGCGATCCTCGGCGTGCTCGCCTTCGTGCTCAGCACGCAGGGCGCCGCGCTGTCGGTCGACCTGAACTGGATCCCCGTGATCGGCGCGCACTACGCGCTCGGTCTCGACGGGATCAGCGCCCTGCTTGTCCTGATGACCGTCATCATCGTCCCCGTCGTGCTGCTCGCCGAGTGGCACGTCGGCGACGACGAGGGCGCGCGGTGGGGGAGCAACGTCTTCTTCGGGCTGGCGCTGCTGCTGCAGGGCTTCGCGCTCTTCGTGTTCATGGCCGAGGACGTGCTGCTGTTCTACATCGCCTTCGAGGCGACGCTGATCCCCACGTACTTCCTGATCGCAGGCTACGGCGGCCCGAAGCGTCGCCAGGCCGCGATCAAGTTCCTGATCTACTCGCTGGTCGGCGGCCTCGTGATGCTCGTCGCGGTGGCCGGCCTGTACGCCGTGTCCGCCTCCGCGGGCAACCCGAGCTTCCTGATCAGCGATCTGGCGGCCCTCGACATGGGCACCAACATCGGCCGCTGGCTGTTCGCGGGCTTCTTCTTCGCGTTCGCCGTGAAGGCGCCGTTGGCGGGCCTGCACACCTGGCTGCCCGACGCGGCAGAACAGTCCACGCCCGGTACCTCGACGCTGCTTGTCGGCATCCTCGACAAGATCGGCACCTTCGGCATGATCAAGATCTGCCTGTGGATCTTCCCGGAGGCCTCGCAGTGGGCCACCCCGGTGATCCTGATCTGGGCGATCGTGTCTGTCATCTACGGCGCGCTGCTCGCGATCCAGTCGAAGGACCTGCTGCGCCTGGTGTCCTACACCTCGATCAGCCACTTCGGTTTCATGGTGTTCGGCATCTTCGCCCTCACCACGCAGTCGCTCAGCGGTTCGATCTTCTACATGCTCAACCACGGCCTGTCGACCGCGGCCATGTTCCTCGTCGTCGGATTCATGATCCGTCGCCGCGGCACCGCCGACATCGACGCCTACGGTGGCGTCCAGAAGGTCGCCCCGGTGCTTGCTGGTGTGCTGCTGATCTCCGGCCTGACGGCGCTCGCGCTGCCCGGCATGGGCAGCTTCGTGTCCGAGTTCCTCGTGATGGCGGGCTCGTGGCAGCGCTACCCGATCCACACGGCCGTCATCACGCTCGGCACCGTGCTCGCCGCCGTCTATGTGCTTCGGATGTACCTACGCACCATGACCGGCCCGGTCACGGAGCAGGTCGAAACCCACGTCACGACAGACCTCTCGCTTCGTGAGAAGGCGGTCGTCGCACCCCTGCTCATCCTCCTGATCGCGTTCGGCTTCTTCCCGAAGCCGGTCCTCTCGGTGGCCGATGACTCGGCCCGCGACACGATGGTGAAGGTCGGCGTGAGCGATCCCGCGCCGCAGGTCCAGGAAGGCAACCGATGATCAACCTGTTGGAGACTCTCCCGAACATCCCGGCGGTCAGCCCGGAGTGGATGGCGCTGTCGCCGCTCCTGGTGCTGCTGGGGGTCGGCTGCCTCGGCATCGTGCTCGAGGCGGTGCTTCCGCGTGAGGTCCGCTACCTGGTCCAGTCCGCGGTCGCGCTGCTCGGCGTCATCGCCGCCCTGGCCCTGACCATCCTGAACTGGATGGACCGCGCCCCCGCGATCGTCGCGGAGGGCCTGATCGCCATCGACGGGCCGACCAACGTGTTCTGGTCGATCCTGCTCGTCACCGGCCTCGGCGGCGTCGCGCTGTTCGCGGAGCGGGGACTCGGCAACGGCCGCTCGGCCTTCGCGTCCTCCGCGTCGACGGTTCCCGGTTCGCCGCTCGAGCGGGAGGCCGACCGCCTCCGCCGCGAGCACACCGAGATCTTCCCGCTGCTGATGTTCGCGCTGTTCGGAATGATGCTGTTCGCGTCGTCGAACAACCTGCTCGTGCTGTTCGTCGCCGTCGAGATCTTCTCGCTGCCGCTGTACCTGCTGACCGGGATGGCGCGCCGCCGCCGCCTGCTCAGCCAGGAGGCCGCGCTGAAGTACTTCCTGCTCGGCTCGCTCGCCTCTGCGATCATGCTCTACGGCATCGCGCTGCTCTACGGCTACTCCGGTGGCCTGCAACTCTCCGACGTCGACACGGCCATCTCGATGGGCATCGGTAGCCAGTGGCTGCTGCTCGCGGGCCTGCTGCTCGTCTCGGTCGGCGTGCTGTTCAAGATCGGCGCCGTCCCGTTCCACGCCTGGACGCCGGACGTCTACATGGGCGCCCCGACGCCCGTCACCGCGTTCATGGCGGTCGCCACCAAGACCGCCGCCGTCGGCGGCCTGCTGCGCGTCTTCTACGTCGCGCTCGGCGGAGCCCAGTGGGACTGGCAGTTGCTGTTCTCGGTCGTTGCCGTCGCCACCATGCTGCTCGGCTCGACCGTCGCGCTTGCGCAGAACGACATCAAGCGACTCCTTGCCTACTCGTCCATCGCGCACGCAGGCTTCATCCTCGTCGGTGTGGTCGGCGCGGTGCAGGGCGGCGTCGGGATCCCCGTCTCGTCGGTCAGCGCCATCGCGTTCTACCTGCTCACCTACGGCATCGCGACGCTCGGCGCGTTCGCGATCGTCACCATGGTGCGCCGCGCGGGCGGCGAGGCAAACAGCCTCGACGCGTGGAAGGGCCTCGGCAGGCGTAACCCGTTCATCGCGGTGCTGATGACGCTGTTCATGCTGAGCTTCGCAGGCATCCCGCCGACGGCGGGTTTCATCGGCAAGCTGACCGTGTTCTCGGCGGCCTGGGTGGGCGGCTACGGCTGGCTCGTCCTGGTGGCGCTGCTGACCTCGGCGATCGCTGCGTACTTCTACCTGAAGGTCATCGTCGCGATGTGGTTCCAGGAGGCGGACGAGGCGACCGTCGGCGAGGTCACCGACCCGTCGCTCTGGACCTGGATTGTGGTGGTCGTGTCGGCCGCGGCTACGCTGGTGCTCGGCCTGGTGCCGGGTGGCGTACTGACGCTGCTCGCCAACGCTGCCCAGTTCATCCGCTGACCGTTAGGGAGAGTGTGTCGTGGCGGAAGCCCCGCTTGAAGACCAGTTGACGGTGCTCCTCGACTCGTTCGAGGAGCGCCTGGTCGAGGTCGCAGTAGCGAGTTCGCCCTTCGTCACGGAGGCAGCCAGGCACATCATCTCCGCCGGCGGCAAGCGGTTCCGACCGCTCCTGGTCTTCCTGGCCTCCCGGTTTGGGGAGAGGTTGACGAGCACGACCTGATGCGTGCCGCGATGGTGATGGAACTCACCCACGTGGCGAGCCTCTACCACGACGACGTGATGGACGTCGCCGACCTGCGCCGCGGGGCACCCTCGGCGAACCGGCTGTGGGGCAACTCCGTCGCGATCCTGGTCGGCGACTTCCTGTTCGCCCGCGCCTCGACGACCGTCGCCGAACTCGGCGTCGAGTACGTGATGCTGCAGGCCGAGACCTTTGCCCGGCTCGTGCAGGGGCAGATCGCCGAGACGAAGGGCCCCGCCGAGGGCGACGATCCGCTTGCGCACTACCTCCAGGTGATCGCAGACAAGACCGGTTCCCTGATCGCGGCCTCCGCGCAGTTCGGCGGGATGGTCTCCGGCGCCGACCGCGTCACGCTCGACGCGCTGTCCGCCTTCGGAGAGGAGGTCGGCCTGGTCTTCCAACTCTCCGACGACCTGATCGACATCACCTCCGACACCACGGGCAAGACGCCCGGCACCGACCTGCGCGAGGGCGTCCCGACGCTCCCCGTGCTGATGCTCCGCGCCGAGAACGACCCTGCCGACGCCGACCTGCTCGCCCTGATCGACGGCGACCTCTCCACCGACGAGGCGCTGGCCGAGGCGCTCGCCGGGCTGCGCGCGCACCCCGTGATGGGGCGCGCCAAGGCGGAGGTCGAGAGGCACGCCGATGTCGCGCGTGCCCACCTCGCGCCGCTGCCCGAGGGCGAGGCGAAGGACGCGCTGCTCCAGGTGTGCAGCGACCTGGTCGACCGGACCAACTGAGCGTGGCCACCGACGATCGCCGCCTGAGGGGCGAGTTGAGCGTCGAGGACTATGTCACGTTCGACACCTCCCTCGCCCGCACCCCCGCGGGCAGAAAGCAGCGCTGGGGCCTGTGGGTCGTCGCGCCGCTGATCGTCGGTGCCATCTGCGCGATCCTGCTCGGCCCGGCGCTTGCGGGCATGGGCTGGCTGACAGGATCTATCGTCGCGGACTCCGTCATCGCCTTCGTCGTCGGCATGCTTGCCACGCTGCTGGTCGCCCGGTTCGTGCCCCGCTCTTCGACCGGCCCGAACCTGGCGGCCGCCGCCAAGCGCGGCGGCCTGCTGGTCGGCCCCACCTCCTGGCGACTCACGCCCGAGCACGTGATCCAGGAGGGCGCCCTGATGGACCTCGAGGCGGCCTACGACGCCATCTCCGCCATCGACGTCGCCGAGTCGCTCGCCGCCGTCTACCACGAGGGCAGGATGGCGATCCTGATCCCGCTGCGCAGCATTGAGGCGGTCTCCTTCGTCGATGAGTTGCGCCGCCGCGTCGCCGTGGCGCGGGCCGACGAGCCAAGCTAGCCGCCCCCCAGGACCCGTCCCGGAGCCCTTCCGTTCGCCGTCGACGGCGCGTGCGAGGGTCACCCCGGCTGGGTGATGACCCGTCCATGCGCCCGCCGCAAGGCTTGTCGCATGCACACAGCCCCGTATCCCCCGATCGCCCTACCTGACCGCTCCGTCGAGATCGACGTCGGAACGCTGCCGGGAGTACCGGAGGAGACGGGGGCGGTCGGCTGGCTGCTGTGTGACTCAGAGACCGCCCCCGAGGCGCTCGGTGTCACGGCGGAGCGGCTCACCGAACTCGCCTTCACCGCAAAGCGCGGCACCTCGCTCCAACTCGCCGGGCCCAAGGGGCCGATCCAGGTGCTCCTTGGAGCGGGGGAACGCGCCGCCCTGAACGCGGCCGGGGTCAGGGACGCCGCCGCGGTGCTCGCGCGGGAGGTGCCACAGGCTGCCACGCTGGCGCTCGTGCTGCCTGACGGCGTGGACACGGAGGCCGCGGCTGCGGCTGCCGTCGAGGGCGTCGTCCTGGCCCGGTACGCGTACCGGATCGGGAAGGCCCCGGACGCCCCGGCGCTCAAGCGGCTGACGCTGCTCACCACGCACGAAGGGCGTCAGGCCGCCGAGGCCGGCGTGGCCAGGGGACGGATCCTGGTGCGGACGGCCGAACTGGCCCGTGACCTGGCAGGCACCCCTGGAGGAATGCTCACCGCCACCCGGCTGGGCGACATCGCCGTCGAGGTGGGCCAGGCAGCGGGGCTCGAGGTCGAACTGTTCGGGGAGAAGGAACTGCTGGAACTTGGCTGCGGGGGGCTGCTCGGCATCAACCTGGGCAGCGTCGAGCCTCCGGTGATGGTCAAGCTCGTCTACCGCCCCGCCGGGGAGCCGAGCGGGCGGCTGACGCTCGTCGGCAAGGGCATCACCTACGACTCCGGCGGCCTCGCGCTCAAGCCCGGCGACGAGGTGCACGCCACCATGAAGAACGACATGACGGGCGCCGGGGCGATCCTGGCGGCCATGACGGCGCTGCGTGACCTGGGCTGCGCAGCTCAGGTGACCGGCTATCTGATGTGCACCGACAACATGCCCTCCGGCTCCGCGCTGCGGTTGGGCGACATCGTCGTGATGCGCGGCGGCACCACCGTCGAGGTCATCAACACCGACGCCGAGGGTCGGATGGTGATGGCGGACGCGCTCGTCCTGGCGCGGGAGGAACCCGTCGACGCCATCGTCGACATCGCAACCCTGACGGGGGCGGCGCTCGCGACGTTCGGGCCGGAGATCGCCGCGATGCTCGGCACCTCCGACGACCTCCTCGACCAGGTGCGCGCCTCCGCGGACCGCGTCGACGAGCTGGTCTGGGAACTGCCCCTCGTGACGAACTACCGCGACCAACTCGACTCGGTCACCGCCGACCTGCGCAACCTCGGCGGCCCGACGGCGGGCACCATCACCGCCGCGCTGTTCCTCAAGGAGTTCATCGGCGACGTCCCGTGGGCCCACCTCGACATCGCCGGGCCTGCTCAGGCCTCGGCGGCGCGTGGGTGGCGCAACCGCGGAACCACCGGATTCGGCGCGAGGCTGCTTCTCGACCTCGCCCTGAACTTCCGGATCCCGGCCTAGCCGGACACCCCGACGTCGTAGAGGAGGCCGGCCGCACGGGCGACGCGGACGGCCTCCCTACGGCTTCCAACCGACAGCTTCCGGTAGATCGACTTGAGGTGCTGCTTGATGGTGTTCTCCGACACGCACAGCGCGCTCGCGATCTCCGCGTTCGAGGCCATCGTCGGAAGGTAGAACAGGACCGCGCGCTCCCGCTCGGTCAGCGGCAGCAGCGTGCGCACCTCCTCCTCCGGATCCGTCGCGATGGTGGCCAGCGCCCGCTCGACGAACTCGCGGTGCGTCCCCACCAGGTCGAGGTGTCGCCGCAGCGCCATCGCCAACTGGTAGTTCGGGCGGACCAGCGGCAGCGCGACGTCGTCGCTCGCGGCCAGGTTCAGCGCCTCTGCCATGGCCTCGACGGCCTGCGAATCGCGACGCAACTGGTCCTCCGCTGCCGACACGGCCACCCAGGCCCGGACGGCGGGGAAGCCGACGGTGCCAAGGGTCTCCGCGACCGCGTCGCGGACCCCTGCCGGGTTGCCGGTGCTGAGCAGCAGCCGTGCCCGGGCGACCTGCACGAGGTGCGGGTTGCCGACCTCGCGGTCGTGGCCGCGTTCGTGCGTGTCGAGCAGTTGCGCCGCCCGCTCGGAGTCGTGCTGCGCCAACGCAAGGTCGACCTGGAGGCCCACCAGTTGCGGCCGAAGCGACTCGATCCCGCGCCGCGCCTCCAGCTCGCCTCCCGCGGCCCGAGGCGGCGTCGGGCACCGATCGGGTCTCCGGTGGCGAGGGCATGTCGGGCGGCGAGCAGGTTCAGTTCGACGCGGACGAACGGGCTGAACTTGGCGCCCGCCACCTCTGCGCACCGCTGTCGCGACGCCCTGGCGGCCTCCAGGTTGCCTGCCCGAAGCTGGGCGGCCGAGCGTGCCAACCAGGCCCACTGGGTGTCGGAGCGCGAGGCGTGCCCCTCCCGCTCCGCGACCTCGATCGCCTCCTCCGCGGTCGCGCGCGAACGGTCGACCCAGCCCGCCATGCCCTCCGCGACGGCGATCAGGCCGCGCGTGTAGACCTCGGTGAATGCGGTGTGCTCCTCGAGGGGCAAGGTGGCTGCGCCCTCGTTGAGACGCGCCAACGCCGAGTAGGGATTGCCCGCCCACAGGTCGGCGACACCGCGGATGGTCGTGGTCAACCCGCGGTGCTCCGACCAGCCGGGCGCGTCGATGCCCCGGATGCCGGCGAGCAGGTTGTCCGCGAGCGTCGCGGAGCGGCGCAGCGCCACCCCGTCGCTGTCGCGGTGCGCCTGGCCGGCGGTGATGAGGTGGACCGCGAAGGCCGCGATGCTGCGCCGCGGCTCGGGCAGCGTGTCGACGCCCGGCGACGCCCTGTCGAGCAGCACCGCGACCGTGGTCGCGTCGCGCTGGGTGTACGCCGCGGCCGCGAGCGTCACGGCGAGTTCCGGGTTGTCGATGGTCGCGGCGCCGGGGATCGTGGCGACCAGGTCGAGGAAGCGGTGCCGATCGGCGCCGAACAGAGCGACGGCGCCCGAACGGACCGCCAGCGCGCCCGCGAAGTCCCAGTCCTCCGAGGCGACCGCGTGCGTCAGGGCCTGCATCCACTGGCCGTGCCGCTCGTACCAGAGCGCGGCGATGCGCTGCTGCTCCTGCTCGAGCTGGGGGCGGGTGGCCTTCAGCCTGGCGTGCAGCAGCGTGTTCAGCAGCGAGTGTGCCCGGTAGCAGCCTGTGTCTGCCAGCTCATGGCTGAGCAACTGCTCGCGGGACAGGTTCTGCAGCATCTGGGCCGCGCCTGCCTCGCCGCTCAGCTCGGCCGCCAGCGGCGCGCACAGCTTGGAACACACCGAGGTGCGCTGCAGGAACTCGTTGTACGAGGACGGCAGGTTCTGCAGCACCTCCTCCCACAGGTACTCGGAGATCGGGAACGCGATCCGGCCGAAGCGGGCGATGGTCTCCGCAGGATCCGAGGCGGAACGCAGCCGAGCCGCCACCAGCCGCAGCGCGGCGGCCCATCCACCCGTACAGGTCATCAACTGGTCGAGCGTCGAGCCCTGCAGGTGGACGCCGCCCTCCGCGAGCAGCGCTCGTCCCTCGTCGCGGGTGAAGGTCAGGTCCTGGAAGCGAACCTCCGCGACGGCCTCCTCCAGGCGCATCCGCTGCAACGGCAGCGGCGGCTCATGGCGCGTCACCAGCACGATGTGCAGCCCCTCCGGCGGCCATCGCAGGAGGTCCTCCAACCACTGGATGGTGGTGCCCGACTCGATGGCGTGCGCGTCGTCGAGGACGAGCGTCAGGCGCCCCACCCGGGCCGCGATGTCCTGCAGGAACGCGGACTCGGGGTTCAGGTGCTTGCGCAACTCGGACATCGTCTCGGGGCTTGCGATCCGCAGCGCGGCAAGCATCGATCCCCAGAACTTCGTGACGCTCGCATCGCCCTTGTCGAGGGAGACCCACGCGACGGTGCCAGCCTGGGTGCCTTGCCTGGTCCAGTCGGCCACGGCAAGCGTCTTTCCCGTGCCGGCAGGACCGGAGACAACGGTGAGCGGCAGGTGTGCGCTCTGGTCGAGTTGGGCCGTGAGTCGTGGTCGGTGGACAAACCGTTCTGTACTGATCGGGATGCGGAAACGCACCTCGTTGTATGGACGCTCACCGTAACGCTCGGCCACGGAAAATCGCCTCCCTGCCGGGTAGAGATGAAAGATTGTACGTCGCATGGGCGCGCTCCGCGCCGCGACTTTTCACCATTCTTGGGCCTACCGGGCCGGAGCGGATTACCCGTGTGGGGTGATGCCCCAAAGGGTGGCCGCGACAAGGGTTGACACACCCAAAGGTAGGGAGAAGAGACCAACATGTCCGAACTAATCATCATCGGATACCCCGACCACGACACCGCGGATCGGGCCAACGCGGCGGTGTTGCAGCTCCAGCGCGACCGGATCGTGAACCTCACGGGGCTCGCCGTCGTCCGGGTCGATGACGACGGCAAGCAGCACATCGACACTCCGACCAGGGTGGTCGCGACCAGCGCGGTCGGCGGGGCGTTGTGGGGGATGCTGATCGGGTTGCTCTTCCTGGTCCCCGCGATCGGGCTGCTCGTCGGCGGCGCCTGGGGCGCCGTCGCAGGGGCGGCGGCACGGGCCGGCATCAACAGGGGCTTCCGCGAGAAGGTCGACGGGCTCCTCGAACCGGGCCTGGCGGCGGTCGTCATCCTGACCACGAAGGTCACGGGCGACAAGTTCGCGGCCGCGATGGCACCGTTCGGAGGAACGGTGCTCAAGACGTCCCTGACGGACGAGGACGAGCTGGCGTTGGCCGACGGATTGTCGGCGACGGAGTGATCCACTAGTGGGGGAGTTGGGCTGATGTCCGACAGCCTGATCACCCTGCTCGTGCTCGCCGTCACGGTGGTGCTGTTCGTCATCGACCGGCTCCCCGTTGCAGGGGTCGCGATGCTCGTCCCGGTGGCGCTGTGGGCGACCGGCGTGCTGAGCCTCGAGGACGCCGTCCGCGGCTTCGGCGACCCGACGACGCTGTTCGTGGCGTCGCTCTTCGTGGTCAGCGAGGCGTTGGAGGCGACCGGAGTGACCGCATGGGTCGGCGACTTCATCATCGAGAAGGGCGGCGACTCGCGCGCACGGCTGCTGATCACCGTGATGCTCGCCGTCGCGCTGTTGACGGCGCTGATCAGCCCCAACGGGTCGGTGGCGGCACTGACTCCCGTGGTCGTCGTGATCGCCGTGCGGGGCGGAAGGTCCCCGTCGGAACTGCTGTTGCCTACCGCGTTCGCCGCCCATGCGGGCTCGCTGCTGCTGATCACCGGCTCTCCCGTCACCGTGCTCGTCTCGGACGCGGTCGAGGAGGTGGACGGCGGACGGATGGGGCTGTTCAGCATCTCGGTGGTCGGGGTGGTGCTGCTCGTCCTGACGATCACGGTGTCGGTCCTGTTCGGTGGCAGGCTGATCCCGACGCGGAGCCCAGAACGCTCGCTGCGCGACTTTGGAGGCCACGCCGAGGTGCTTGCCCAGCACTACCAGGTTGAGGGCGAGCCGCTCATGGACCGGGGCAGCGGCGCGGCGGAGTTCATGATCGGCCCCCGTTCCGAGTTCGTCTCCGACCTGGTCTACCGCGGGATGCACACCTCAAGCGGCGAACTGGTGGTCGCCGCGATGCACCACAAGGGCCACGACGTGCGAAGCCCCATGCGGCTCGGCGTCGGTGACACCGTGCTGCTGCAGGGACCGTGGGAGGCCCTTGAGCGGGCCGCCGCCGACCCCAACCTGATCGCCGTCGATGACCCGGAACACGTGCGCCGCCAGGCGGTGCCGCTCGGGGCAGGCGCGAAGCGGGCCCTCGCGGTGCTCGCCCTGATGGTCGTCCTGCTTGCCACCGGCGCCTTCCCTCCCGCCGCCGTCGGCATCACCGCGGCCGTGGCGATCGTCCTGCTGCGCGTGCTGAGGGTCGACCAGGCCTACCACGGCATCTCCTGGACCACCGTCATCCTGGTCGGCGGCATGATGTCGCTGTCGGCCGCCATGCAGGACAGCGGGGCAGCGGAGCAACTGGCCACCGGGCTCGTCGACCTGATCGGCGACGCGGGCCCGTACGCGCTGCTCGCGGGCCTGTTCGTCATCACGGCCGTCTTTGGACAGTTGATCAGCAACACCGCCACCGCGCTGATCGTGATCCCGGTCGGCATCTCGGCCGCGACGCAACTCGGCATCTCCCCGGTTCCGGTGCTGGTGTCCATCGCCGTCTTCGCCGCCGGGGCGCTACTGACGCCGGTCGCGACCCCCGCCAACCTGATGGTGATGGAGGCTGCCGGCTACCGGTTCGGGGACTACTGGCGCCTCGGCTTGGTGCTGCTCGTGCTCTACGGGGCCGTCGGCATCCTGCTCGTGCCCTTGATATGGCCTATGTGAACGGTCACCCTGGCTGGGTGATGCGTGCAGGGGAACCCGCCCCCGAACCTGGAAACTCGCTTGTTTTCTGACCTCATTTTGAAGGAACCCCATGAACGCGGTACTCGCATTCGTCATCGTGATGGCCATCTGGACCGTCAGCGATCTGGTGGCCAAGAAGACGAACTCCAAGCTCTCCTCGCTGTTCGTCGCCTCCATCATCTTCCTCACCGGCTTCCTCACCGGCATCTTCCCCGACGACCTGCTCTCCTCCTCGTCGCTTCTGGCGCTCGGCGGCGTCTCCGTCGGCTTCATCATCGTCCACCTCGGCACCATGATCAGCCTTGCCGACTTCAAGGCGCAGTGGCGGACCTTCGTCGTCGGCGTCGCGACGGTGATCGGCATCGGGGTGGCGCTGCTCGTCGCCGGGCTGATCATCGGCGGCGGCGTCCACCAGGGCCGCTACGAGGGGGTGGCGCAAACCATGGACTATGTCGTGGCGGGCATCGGCGCCCTCTCGGGCGGCACCATCTCCGTCCTCATCGTGCAGGAGGCGGCGCTCGGCGTCGGCCTCACCACGGTCGCCGTCTTCCCCGTCCTGATCGCCGCGCTGCAGGGCCTGATCGGCTTCCCGCTCGCCACTCCCATCCTGCGCCGCGAGGCCCAGCGCCTCCAGGGCGAGTACCGCGCCGGCCGACTCACCGCGGCCGACACGTCTGAGGCCGACGAGGGCAAGGTGGCGTCGAAGCTGCCCAAGTTCCTCACAACCACCGCCGGGACCCTCGTCGTGGTCGGCCTCGTGGTGCTCGCGTCGATCGGGATCGACCGGTTGACCGGCGGCATCCTCAACACCTTCGTGGTGGCGCTGATCTTCGGCATCGCGCTGCGCGCCCTCGGCGTGTTCAAGCCGGGCGTCCTCGACGGCATCGACGCGTACGGCCTGATGATGATCTCGATCCTGATCCTGATCTTCGCGCCGCTCGCCAACGTCGACCTTTCCGACGTCGCCTCCCTTGCCGTGCCGCTGCTTGTCGCCTTCGCGGTCGGGGTGCTCGGCATCGTCGTGTTCGCGGGCCTCGCCGGCAGGCTGCTCGGCTTCAGCTTCCCGATGGGCATCGCGATCGGCCTGACGGCCCTGTTCGGCTTCCCCGGCACGATGATCCTTTCCCAGGAGGCCGCGCGGGGTGTCGGCGAGAACGACGCGGAGGTCGCCGCCATCGAGGGCGCGATCCTGCCGAAGATGATCATCGCCGGCTTCTCGACCGTCACCATCACCTCGGTGATCGTGACGGGCCTGATCGCCTCGCAGATCGGCCGCTGAGCGGCGCCGACCCAACCAGCGCTACCAGATCGTGACGCGTGCCTCGGGGTCGAGCCACAGGTCGTCGTCGGCGGTGACGCCGAAGGCCTCGTAGAAGGCTCCGAGGTTGCGCACGATCTGGTTGCAGCGGAACTCGTTGGGGGAGTGCGGGTCGGTCGCGAGCAGCACCTTCGCGGCCTCGGGGCGGCGCTTGCCGCGCCAGGCCTGCGCCCAGCCCGTGAAGAAGCGCTGCGCGGGCGTCAGGCCGTCGATCGGCTCGCCGTCGGGGTCGCCGCCCGCGAGCATCCACGCCTCGTAGGCGATGTCCAGGCCACCCAGGTCGCCGATGTTCTCGCCGACCGTCAGCTTGCCGTTGACGCTTCCGCCGTCGACGCCCTCGGGGACGAGCCCGTCGTACTGGTCGATCAGCCTGTCGGCGAGCGCCTCGAAGGCCTCCCGGTCGGCGGGTTGCCACCAGTCGCGCAGCCGGCCGTCGCCGTCGCAGGTGGAGCCCTTGTCGTCGAAGCCGTGCCCGATCTCGTGGCCGATCACCGAGCCAATCGCGCCGTAGTTGACGGCGTCGTCGGCGTCGGCGTTGAAGAACGGCGGCTGCAGGATCGCGGCGGGGAAGACGATCTCGTTGCGCAGCGGATGGTAGTAGGCGTTGACCGTCTGCGGGAACATCTGCCACTCGCCCTTGTCGACGGGGGCGCCGATCCTGCCGAGCGTGTAGTCGAGCTCGAAGGAGTTGGCCGCGAGCACGTTGGCGACCAGGTCGTCGCCGACCTCAAGGGCCGAGTAGTCGCGCCACTGATCGGGGTAGCCGATCTTCGGCGTGAACTTCGCGAGCTTGCGCAGCGCCTCCTCGCGGGTGGCGTCGGTCATCCATTCGAGCTTCTCGATGGAGGCGCGGTAGGCGGCGAGCAGGTTGCCGACCAGGGCGTCCATCGCCGCCTTCTTCTCCGGCTGGAAGTGCAGGCCGACGTAGCTGCGCCCGACGGCCTCGCCGAGCACCCCCTCGACGAGCGCGACGCCGCGCTTCCAGCGTGGCCGCTGCTCCTCGTTGCCAGAGAGCGTCTTCTCGTAGAAGTCGAAGCGCTCGTCGACGAACGCGCGCGACAGGTAGCCGGAGAGGGCGGAGATCGCCTTCCAGCGCGCCCAGGAGCGCCACGCCTCCACCGGGGTCGACGCCACGAGCTGCGCGGCGCCCTCGAGGAAGGACGGCTGCGAGACGATCACCTCGGCCAGCTTCTCGCGGGGGATGTCGCCGCCCTCGAGGTAGGCGTCCCAGTCGAAGCCTGGGGTTGCCGCCACGATGGCGTCGAGCGACATGGGGTTGTACATGGCGCGCAGGTCGCGCAGCCGCACGCGGTCCCAGTGGTGGGCCGCGATCCGTGTCTCGAGGTCGAGCACCGCGTCGGCCTGCTCGGCGGCGTCGGCGAAGCCCGCCAGGTCGAAGACGCGGGTCAGGTGCGCGAGGTAGGCGTCGCGGATCTCGGCGTGCCCGTCCTCGCGGTAGTAGGCCTCGTCGGGGAGGCCGAGGCCCGTCTGCGTGCTGAACACCGCGTAGCGCTCCGGGTCGCCCGGGTCGGACTCCTCATACAGCGCAACCAGCGGGCTCAGGCCGTGCCGCAGCGACCAGCCAAGGTGGGCGGCGAGCGCGGAGGGGAGTCGATCGCGTCGATCCGGGCGAGCACGGGAGCCAGCGGCTCGGCGCCCAGGTCCTCGACGCGCTGCTCGTCCATGAACGAGGCGTACAGCCGGGCGATCAGCGCGTCGTCGGAGTCTGCGTCGGTCGGGGTCAGGCCCTCGATCAGGTCACGGACATCCAGTTCGGCCGCGTCGCGCAGGTCGATGAAACCGCCCGCCGACGACTTGTCCGCGTCGATCGTCGCCGTTGCCAACCAGGCGCCGTTGACGTGGCGGAACAGGTCGTCCTGGGGGCGGATCGCGGGGTCGGAGTTGGCGAACTGGATGGCTTCGGTCATGCCGGCCAGCCTAGTGGCCGGCCCAAGCCACGCATCGGGGGACGCCGCGCGTCACACGCGCCAGATCGGCGCGACCTGGTCCTCGGAGGAGCCGAGCACGTTCGCCCGCACCGTGACGACCGCCTGCTCGCTCTGCTCGGGCTGCCGGCCGCCGTCCAGCAGCGTGTAGCCCAACGTGTACTGCACCGTCACGGTCATCTCGGCGACGCTCTGGTCGCTCGAGGTCAGCGCGGGCCGCGCGGTCGTCCACGGGGAGTTGGTGATGGTGCGCTTGATGCTCGACTCGTCGACCGGAGCAGCGGCGCTCATCCCGATCGGGCAGTCGGCGGGGGCCTTGCGTTTCACCGCCATGCACTTCTCGAGGCTGGCGTTCGCGGCGCTGATGAACGCGCTGCGACCCTCCTCGGTGAGTTGCGGCGTCGGGGAGAACTCCTGCGCCTCGGTGGCCTGCAGCGTCACCACCGTGATCGTCGAGGCCTCCGAGTACGCGATGAACGGCAGCCCGGTATCCAGTTCGTAGACGCCCGGCACCACCTCGTAGACCTGGCCCTGGTCGATCGCGACGCCGTTGACGACAAGGGGCACCGAGTCGCCGCCGGGGATGCTGATCCGGATCGGGACGGTGGTTCGCTTGAGTTGGTACTCGCCCGTGTCGAGCCGGTCCAGGTCGATCTGCGCCTCCACCGGTCGACCGGAGACGGTGTAGCTCACCTGCACCCTCGTCGCGTCCTGCTCCGGGGTGCGGATCTGCACGTTCGCGATCTTGGTCTTGCCGTGTGTGGTGGCGTAGGCGGCCTCGGTGATGAGCCGCTCCGAGCCGTTGCCGCCGCGCGGGCCCATCGCGAGCGCCCGTTCGATGTCGCCGTCGGCGAGCGCCTGGAAATAGGCCGTCACGATCTCCTGCGGCGTCTGCGCCCGCACCTGGTTGGTCGCGGTGCCCGTCGGCTTCGCAAGCACCTGCGGGTCGACCGCGCGCTGGCGCAGGTAGGTGACGTAGACGAAGCCTGCGAGGACGCCGACCACCAGGACCCCGACGAAGCCGATCAACAGGGCGCGGAGCGGGAAACTGCGCGCCTCGAGTTCCGGTTCGATCTCTGGCGCGACGAAGCGGCTCTGGTCCCGCGCGCGGGTCAGCGCCGACTGCAGGCCGATGGCGTCGAAGCGCGGCTCACCGTGGGTGACGGCGGCCTCCTCCGCCGGACGCGGAGGCGTCGGCTGGGTCTGCGGCCCGGATGCGGGGCGGGCGCCGGGCACGGCTGGACGCCATCCCCGCTGCCCGTCGCTCATCGCTCGTCGGCCTCCCACGTGTCGTTACCGGCAATGACCGAGGCTAGCGCCGTGCCGGGGTCATCGGCGCACACCGTCGCGATCTGTTCGCGGGCGAGGTCGTCGTAGGTGGGGCGCTCCACGTTGCGGAAGATGCCGATCGGGGCCTGGCGCAGCAGGCCGGGCTCCGTCAGGCGCGACAGGGCGAAGGCCTGCGACGGGTCCTGGCGGGTCTCGTCGTGCACCACGATCGACGCCGGGTCGACATCGGCCGTCGGGGCGACCACCAGTTCGCCGGTCGGCTTCCTGGTGACGCAGTACTGGCCGTCGGCGAACACGATGGGTTCGCCGTGGCGCAGCGCGATCAGGGCGCCGTCGGGGCCCTTCAACGTCTCGAACGCGTCGTCGTTGAAGATCGGGCAGTTCTGGTAGATCTCGACGAGCGAGGTGCCCCGGTGCTGCGCGGCGGCGGTCAGCACCTCCGTCAGGTGCTTGCGGTCCGAGTCGATGCTGCGGGCCACGAAAGACGCCTCCGCCCGATCGCGAGCGAGACCGGGTTGAATGGCGTGTCGAGCGAGCCGTACGGCGTCGACTTGGTGACCTTGCCCAACTCGGAGGTCGGCGAGTACTGGCCCTTGGTGAGGCCGTAGATGCGGTTGTTGAACAGCATGATCGTCATGTTCACGTTGCGGCGAAGCGCGTGCATCAGGTGGTTGCCGCCGATCGACAGCGCGTCGCCGTCGCCCGTGACGACCCACACGTTCAGGTCGGGACGCGTCATGGCGACCCCGGTGGCGATCGCGGGCGCACGGCCGTGGATCGAGTGCATGCCGTACGAGTCGACGTAGTACGGGAACCGCGAGGAGCAGCCGATGCCGGAGATGATGACGGTGTTCTCACGCTTGATGCCGAGCGTCGGCATCAGCGACTGGAACGCGGCGAGCACCGCGTAGTCGCCGCAGCCGGGGCACCAGCGGACCTCCTGGTCGCTGGTGAAGTCCTTCTTGGTGAGTGGCTCGATGCTCAGCGGCACGCCTGCCAGGCCGGAGGGGGCGCTCATCAGTTCTCCTCCTTCAGGGAGTCGATCTCTGCGATCAGGTCGGACTCGAGTTCGGTGATCGAGATGGGGAGCCCGCGGACCCGCGAGTAGGTGGTGACGTCGACGAGGTAGCGGGCGCGCAGCACCGTCGACAGTTGCCCGAGGTTCATCTCGGGGACGATGACGCTGTCGTAGGCGCGCAGCACCTCGCCGAGGTTGGCAGGCATCGGGTTGAGGTGACGCAGGTGCGCCGTCGCGACGTCTCGGCCCGTCTTGCGGACCCGTCGCGCGGAGGCGGTGATGGGGCCGAACGTCGAGCCCCACCCGAGCACGAGGACCTTCGCGGCGCCGCTCGGGTCGTCCACCTCGACGTCGGGGATGTCGCGGACGATGCCCTTGATCTTGGCGTGCCTGGTGCGCGTCATCAGTTCGTGGTTGTCCGGGTCGTAGGACACGTCGCCGGTCAGGGCGGCCTTCTCGATGCCGCCGATGCGGTGCTCGAGGCCGGGGGTGCCAGGCACGGCCCAGGCGCGGGCAAGCGTCTCGGGGTCGCGCTCGTACGGCATGAAGTGCGGCTTGCCCGCGACCTCGCCGTTGATCTCGGTGGCGAAGTTCGGCTCGATGGGCGCGATGTCGTCGAGGTTCGGGATCTTCCACGGCTCGGCGCCGTTTGCCAGGTAGCCGTCAGAGAGCATGATCACCGGGGTGCGGTACTTCACCGCGATCCGGCAGGCCTCCACCGCGGTGTCGAAGCAGTCGGTCGACGACTTCGCGGCGATCACCGGGACGGGCGACTCGCCGTTGCGGCCCCAGATCGACTGCATCAGGTCGGCCTGCTCGGTCTTGGTGGGCATGCCCGTCGACGGGCCGGAGCGCTGCACGTTGACCACCACGAGCGGCAGTTCCGTCATCACGCCGAGGCCGATGGCCTCGGCCTTCAGCGCCACACCCGGGCCCGACGTCGACGTGACGCCGAGCGCCCCCGCGAAGGACGCGCCGACCGCGGCGCCGACCGCGGCGATCTCGTCCTCCGCCTGGAACGTCATCACACCGACGTCCTTGCGCTTGGACAACTCGTGGAGGATGTCCGAGGCGGGCGTGATCGGGTAGGAGCCGAGGAACAACTGCATCCCCGCCTTGTTCGCGCCGACCATCAGGCCGTAGGCGGTGGCGAGGTTTCCGGAGATCTGGCGGTACTGGCCCTTCGGCATCGGGGCCGGGTCGACGTGGTACTGCACCTCGAAGACCTCGGTGGTCTCCCCGTAGGCGTAGCCGGCCTTGAACGCCGCGATGTTGGCGTCGCGGATGACCGGCTTCTTCGCGAACTTCTCGGCGAGGAAGTCGACGGTGCCATCTGTGGGCCGCGAGTACAGCCAGCTCAGCAGGCCGAGCGCGAACATGTTCTTGGTGCGCGACGCGTCCTTGCGGCTCAGCTCGAACTCGGCGACCGCGCCGGTGGCCAGGCCCGTCAGGTCGATCGCGTGCACCGAGTAGTTGCTCAGCGTGCCGTCCTCGAGCGGGTTCGACGCCCACCCGATCTTGGCGAGGTTGCGCTTGGTGAAGTCGGCGGTGTCGACGATGATGACGCCGCCGCGCGGCAGGTCGCGCAGGTTGGCCTTCAGCGCGGCCGGGTTCATGGCGACAAGCACATCTGGAACGTCGCCCGGGGTGACGATGTCGAAGTTCGCGAAGTGCAACTGGAAGCTGGAGACGCCTGGCAGCGTGCCCTGTGGGGCGCGGATCTCCGCTGGGAAGTTGGGGAGGGTGGCGATGTCGTTGCCGAAGATGGCGGTCTCCGCGGTGAAGCGGTCGCCGGTCAACTGCATTCCGTCGCCGGAATCACCTGCGAATCGGATGACGACTCGTTGCAGGGGGAGCGTTTCAGGCACTGCGGTCTTTCCTCGATGTCTCGTGGGCGTCCCCGCCATTCTAGGCCCGCCGCGGCACCCAGCCTCAATGCCCGTTGCGCCGACAGTGAACGCCCCCGTTAAGGGCTGAGCAGGCCCATGATGTCGTCGGCGCTCAGCGGGGCGCTCGCGTCGGACCCGGTCCCGACGACCGAGTCGAACAGGTCGCGCTTGCGCTGCTGCAGCGCCACCACCTTGTCCTCGATGGTGTCGGCGGAGACGAGCCGGTAGACGTTGACCGGCTTGTCCTGCCCGATCCGGTGCGCCCGGTCGATGGCCTGGTTCTCCGCGGCAGGGTTCCACCACGGGTCGAGGATGAACACGTAGTCGGCCTCCGTCAGCGTCAGGCCGAAGCCGCCTGCTTTGAGGCTGATCAGGAACACCGGAGCCTCGCCCTCACGGAACGACGCGATCCGCGCGGCCCGGTCGCGGGTGCGGCCGTCGAGGTACTCGTAGCCGATGCCCTCCCGGTCCAGGCGCTCGCGCACGAGGGCCAGGAAGCCGGTGAACTGCGAGAAGACCAGGGCGCGGTGCCCCTCCGCGACGATCTCGTCGAGCATCTCGACCAGTGCGTCGATCTTGGCGGAAGCGGCCGCCGCTTCGCCGTCGACCAGCGCCGGGGAGAGGCTGAGTTGCCGCAGCATCGTCAGCGAGGAGAGGATCGTGATCCGGTTGCGCGACAGGTCGCCGAGCAGGCCCAGCACCTTCTGGCGCTCGCGCGCCAGGTAGCGGTCGTAGGTGCGCCGGTGCCCCGGCGCCAGCTCGACCGGCACGATCTGTTCCTGCTTGACCGGCAGTTCTGCGGCGACTGCGGACTTGGTCCTGCGCAGGATCAGCGGGCGGATCCTGCGCCGCAGCCGGGCGAGCGCCTCCGAGTCGCCGGCCTCGATGGGCTTGCGGTAGTCGGTGGTGAACTGCCTCGGGTCCGGGAACAGTCCGGGGGCGGTGATCGACAGCAGCGACCACAGGTCCATCACGTTGTTCTCGAGCGGGGTGCCCGTCAGCGCCACCTTGACGCGCGCGTCGAGGGCCCGCACCGCGTGGTAGGCCTTCGACGCGTGGTTCTTCACGAACTGGGCCTCGTCGAGCAGCACCGCCGACCAGGGAAGCGCCGCGTAGGCGTCGGCCTCGAGGCGAAGCAGCGTGTACGACGTGATGACGAGGTGCGCGCCGTCGACCGCCTCCGGGAGCGGGACGCCGCGCTTGGCGCCGGTCGCGGAGATCGTGACGACCCGCAGGTCGGGCGCGAAGCGGGCCGCCTCGGCCGACCAGGTGCCCATCACGGAGGTCGGCGCGACCACCAGCATCGGGCGGGTCAGTTCGCCCGCCTCCAGGGCGGCCTGGGCGGCGGCCAGCGCCTGGACCGTCTTGCCGAGGCCCATCTCGTCGGCGAGGATCCCGCCGAGCCCGGTGCGCCACAGGAACCTTAGCCAGCGGAAACCCGTCTCCTGATAGGGCCGAAGCGTCGCGTCCAACCCTGCAGGCACCGGCTCGTCCGGCAGCGACTCAGGGTCGATGAGCGCGCCGACGGCGTCGCGCCACGCGTCGGCCTGATGGGTGACGATCCCCAGCCGGACCAGTTCCTCCCACAGCCCCGCATGTTCAGGGCGCAGCCGGAACGTGTCGTCATCGGTGTCGGCGATCAGCCGGGCCTCCTCGATGAGCTGACGCAGTTCCCCGAACTCCGGCGCGTCGAGCGCGAACCAGGTGCCCGACGCCAGCAGCAGATGGTCGTCCCCTGCGGCGAGGGCCCGCATCAGGTCGGCAAGCGGGACCGCCTCGTCCCCGACGCGCACATCGATGTGCAGGTCGAACCAGTCGCCCGCCACCGGCTGGCTGACCGAGAGCCGCACCTGGGCGGGCTCGTCCGCCTCCCGGTAGCGCGGCGGTTCCACGTTGACGTCGACCTCCACCCGGTCGTCCGCCCGCAGTGCGGGCAGCGCCGATGACACGAACTTGATCAGGCCGCGCCCCGTCAGGAACGCGGGAAGTAAGTCGTCGCCGGACTTCCACGTTCCCTGCGGGACCGCGGCGCTGAGCTCGGCCTCGGCGCGCGGGTCGCGCGCGATCTTGTCGTCGCCGCCCGCCAGGCCCACGTCGATCGTGCGTTCGCCCAACCGGTACCTGAAGCCCCAGTGCACCGAGGCGGACGTCTCACGGAACTCGACGCGGCACAGCAGATGCGGGGCGCTCGGCTCCGGCAGGTCGAGCGTCTCGTCGACCGCGACGCTCATCCGGGCGCGCAGCCGGGGCAGGAACCTGGTCGCGAAGTCGTCGATGTCGGAGGCGGGCACCGAGACCCGGATCTGCTGGAAGAGCGCCTGCTGAGCGGGGTCAAGCGTGCGGGACAACGGTGCGAGCCACATGGAGTCCCCGACGGCGAACGCGACGCCGTGCGCGGGCCTGCCGAGGTAGGCCCGCGGGGGAGCGGGATGACACCGAGCGGCGTGGAGAGCATCGGGTCGACCGTCAGCGACCCTGCGGGCCCCGGAAGGATCGCGGCGATGGGTTCGAACGGGTCGGGCGAGAGCGTCGGATCGGGCAGGTCGCGCCCAGTGACCGAGGTGCCAGCGACCAGCGCGACGCCCGCGTCGACGGCCCTGCGGAGTGCGGGCCAGAACGCGGGGAGCAGGTCGGTGATCAGCAGCGAGTCGGTGCGCGGCCGAAACGGTCCTCCGGTGCGGCACTCCAGCAGCGCAAGCAGCGCGTCGCGCTGAACGGGGACGAAGTCGCCTCCTTGGGTGGCGACCTCGTCCCAGGTGGCGCCCGTGCGGACCCAGTTGCCTCGGGCCCCCTTGCGCAGCGGCCGCAGCGCCAGGTTGGCGCCCTCCTCGGTGACCTGCAGCGCGAGCGGCTTACCCGTCACCGACGCGGTGCCCGCGAACGGGGAGAGGATCTGTTGCCAGGTCGGCGCGGTGCGGTGCTGTGCCGGCGAGCGCATCGTGAGGATCAGCGCGACGGTGTGCTTGCAGTCGTAGCGCATCGGGCAACTGCAGGTCGCGACCAGGGTGTCGATGCCCCCGAGCACGCGACGCTTGAGGTGTAGGCGCGGTACCCGCTTCCCCGCACCGGAGCGGTCGCCAACGTGCCGCTGGCCTGGATCTCTCCCACCCGTCCGAGGTTGGCGTATTGCCTGCCCCGGGCGACGGTGCTCGCGCCAAAGTGTCGGTTGAGCGCCGCGTCGGAGGCCTCGCGGACCCAGTCAGGGAAAGTGATCATCGAACTCGTGAGTCTATGCGCACCTCGGCTCGGAGAGAAGGTGGGCATTCCGATTCGCCGTAGACTGCGACGCATGGTTGCAGCGAGGGACTGGTTCGACGACGGGTCCGTGTACGTCGTCGACGTGCCGCTGGCCTGCTGTGCGCTGGAGACCCAGGCCGCTGCCGGGAGCAGGGGTGGCGTCGCCATCGGTGAGATCCCGCACGGCTCGAAGGTCGTCGTCACCTTGTCCGGCACCATCACCCGTCCGATGCTTCCGGCCATCACCCAGGTGCTCGACGCCGTCCCCGAGGGGTCGAAGGTGGTCGCGTTCGGTGCCTGCGCCTGTGTCGGCGGGCCCTACTGGGACTCCTACGCCGTCGTCAGGGGAGCCGAACTTCTGGTGCCGGTCGACCACTTCATCGCGGGCTGCCCTCCGCCGCCCAGCGCCCTGCACGACTACCTGGCCGCGGAGCGCGCCTCATGAGCCTGCACGACGACGTCGCCTCCGCAAAGGGCGCCGGCCACACCTTCCTGCTCGGCCTGACAGCCGTCGACGAGGTCGGCCACAGCGACGAGATCCGGGTCATCGTGCGGTTGCTGAACCCCGACACGGGCGAGGAACGCCGGATCGAGGCCAGCACCGACCGGTCCGACCCGCGACTGCCCGACCTGACCGACCTGTTCCGCGGCGCGGCCTTCCTGCAGCGGCAGGCCCACGACTTCTTCGGCGTCGAGTTCGAGGGCGGCGACAACCGCCCCCTGATCCACCACGGCGGAGGCGCGCCGATGCGCAAGGACGTGCTGCTCACCCAACGGCAGACGACCCCTTGGCCAGGCGCGCTTGAGCCGGGGGAGTCGGGAGCCTCCCCGAGCCGACGCAAGCTGGTGCCGCCCGGGGTGCCCGACCCCGCCGTCCTCGCCGATCCGGACGCCACCGCCGCCGACGTGGCGCTGTCGGCGACCGGGGCCCGCGTCAGGAGGATCCGATGATCCACGGCTCCATCGACCTGATCGACGACCTGTGCACCTCGTGCATGATCTGCGCCCGCGAGTGCCCCACCTGGTGCATCACGCTCACGTCGCACCAGGAGCAGAGCGTGCCCGCGCCCGGCGCGCGGCCCCGCACCCACAACGTGCTCGACACCTTCACGATCGACTGGGCGCTGTGCATGTACTGCGGCGTCTGCATCGAGCAGTGCCCCACCGATGCGCTGGTGTGGGGCGGCGCGCACGTGCCGTCGGCCGACCGGCTGGTCGACCTGCTCCACGACAGGGGGCAGTTGGGCAGGGACAGCGGTGCGTAGCAGGCTCGCCGGCGCGCTGGGTGACCTCCGGCAGGCGGCCGGCTCGCGGGCGGTCTGGGCCGGCTTCGTCGGCAGCCTCTGCATCCTGATCGGCTCGCTGAGCCCCGCCTACCTTCCGCAGGCCTCGCCCATGTGGGACGTGCTGCGCGGCCTCGGCATCGACGGGCCCACCACCAAGTGGGTCGGCACCATCGCGACCCTCGTCGGGCTGATGCTGCTGCTTGAGTCGTGGTTCCGGCTGCGGCCCGCCAAGCGCCGCGCGCAGGGGCGGCCCCAGCTCAGGCACTGGGCGGTGCTGGCCATCATCGCGCTGCCGATGCTGTTCGGCCCGCCGATCTTCAGCCACGACGCCTACTCCTACGCGGCGCACGGCTGGCTGATCCACAACAACATGAGCCCCTACGCCGTCGGGCCGGGCATCCTGCCCGGCTACTACGCCGACCAGGTCGCCTGGGTGTGGCGGGAGACGACGGCGCCGTACGGGCCGCTGTCGCTGTGGATGAGCCACGGCATCGTCATCCTGGCGGGGTTCGACCCGTTCCTGTCCGCCGTCCTGATGCGGGTGCCGGCGCTGATCGGGGTCGCACTGATCGGGCGCCTGGTGCCGCGGATCGCGCGGAGGGTCGGCGTCGACCCGGCGGCGGCCAGTTGGTTCTCGGTGCTCAACCCGATCCTGGTGATCGACTTCATCGGCGGCGCGCACAACGACTCGCAGATGACCGGCCTGATGCTGCTCGGCATCTGGCTGACCATGCGGTACCGGCATTGGTGGCTCGGCGCGCTGGTGATCGGGGTCGCGGCCGCCATCAAGCAGCCCGCGTTCCTGGCCGCCGTTGCGCTGCCGTTCCTGGTGGTCCCGTGGACGTCGTGGCGGCCGCGCGCCGTCGCGTGGGCCGTCGGCAAGGCGACCGCGTCGCTGGCCATCTCGGTGGCCGTGTTCGCGGCGATCTCGTTCGCCTCCGGTCTCGGCTTCGGCTGGATCAACGCCATCAACGTGCCGGGCATGGTTGACACCGTCTCGCCGTTCACCGTGCTCGGCCACATCGTGCAGTACCCGATCAACTGGCTCGGCCTCGACCCGGGCGGGCGCGGCGCCATCACCTTCTTCCGCGGCGTCGGCAGCGTCGTCGGCGCGCTCGGCATCGTCTACTTCGCCTGGAAGCACCTCGGGCGGCGGCCGCTGCACTTCATCAGCTACTCGTTCATCTGGTTCGCGCTGTGCGCCCCCGCCATCCACTCGTGGTACCTGCTGTGGGGAGCGGTGCTGCTGCCGATGACCAAGCCGAGCACCCGCGCGCTGCGCGCCGCCATCGTGGCCACCGTCGTGCTGCTCGGCTTCAACGCCATGAACTTCGGCATCCGCAACGGGCTGTGGATGCTGGTGCTGATCCTGTTCGTCGCCACCTACTGGACGATGCACTCACACGAGCTGAGTCAGCCGATGGAGGAGAAGGAGCTTCAGCCGAGCGCAGACGTGTCGTAGTCGACGATGACGGGGCAGTGGTCGCTGATCCGCTCCTCGTAGCTGGCCTCGCGGGCGACGTGCGCCTCAGTCGCGGCCTTCGCGAGCCTCGGGGAGGCGAGGTGGTAGTCGATGCGCCAGCCCGAGTCGTTGGCGAAGGCCTGACCGCGCCAGGACCACCAGCTATAGGGGCCGTCGTCGTCGGGATGCATGCTCCGCACCACGTCGACCATCCGCCGCGGGCCGGTCACCGAGCCGAACCAGTCGCGCTCCTCGGGGAGGAACCCCTCGGACTTCTGGTTGCTGCGCCAGTTGCGCAGGTCCTGCCTGGTGTGGGCGATGTTGAAGTCGCCCATCACGAGCAGTTCGCGGCCGTCTGCCGCGGCCTCGCGCTTCGATGCCGTGAGCGCCCGGGCCAGCCCCCGCATGAAGCGCATCTTGCGCAGGTACTTCTCTTCGGTGCCCTCCTCGTGCGGCCATGCGGCGCCCTTCGGCAGGTACAGCGACCCGATCCGCAGCGGCGCGTCTGCGAGGTCGACCTCCACGTAGCGGCCCTCGCCCGCGAACGGGGCGAGGTCGCGCCCGACGATCCGCTCGGCTGGCACCTCGCGGGGCTCTTCGCCGGGGGTGATCGCGACGGCGGCGTCGGCGAGGCTGCGGACCCGCACCGGGGCCTCGCGGGTGAGGACGGCGACGCCGTTGCGGCCGGCCAACTGCCCGGGGTCGAGCGTGACGTGGTAGCCGTCGAACGCATCGAGGGGGAGGTCGTCGATGCGGCAGCGCACCTCCTGCAGAGCGATCACGTCGGCCTTCCTCGCGTCCCAGAAGGGCCGGAACCCGCGGCGCATGGCCGCGCGGATGCCGTTGACGTTGTGGGTGCCGATGCGCCTCATCGGGTGATGTCCAGCACGGCCTGCGGCCACGGGTCGCCCACCAGGCGGCCGTAGGTCAGCACGTCGACGCGCTCGCCGTCGATCAGGAACTTGCCGCGCTCGCGGCCCTCGTGCACGAATCCCGCCGCGCCCGCGACGTTCCCGGAGAGCGGATTGTCGGCGCGGTGGCCGAGTTCGAGCCGCTCGCAGCCTCCGGAGGTGAGGGCCCAGTTGGCGACGGCGGTGGCCGCCTTGGACGCCCAGCCGCGGCCGCGGTGCGACTTGTTCATCCAATACCAGAACCAGCCGACCTTGTTGGCGGCGTCGACGGTGATCCCGACGAGCCCAACGAGCCGGTCGTCGTCGGTGATGGCGAAGGCGTGGTGCCGCTCCCCGGTCAGCAGCCCCGCGACGTACCCGTCGGCCTGCTCGATCGTCGTGACGGTGCCCTGTCGCGCCATCCCGGGGTCGGACTGGAAGGCGGCAAGGACGTCGGCCGCGTCGTCAGGACGCAGCACTCTGAGGGCTAGCAAGGGCGTTCTCCGGGTGTGTGGTTGGGTGGCTCAAGATCAGCACGGACGGTGGCGATCGTCAGCGGTAGTTGACGTACTGGACGGCGAAGTCGTAGTCCTGATCCTTGATCAGCTTCTGGACGTCCTGCAGGTCGTCACGGCTCTTCGAGGAGACGCGCAACTCGTCGCCCTGGATCTGCGCCTTGACGCCCTTGGGGCCCTCGTCGCGGATCAGCTTGGTGATCTTCTTGGCGTCCTCCTGCTTGATGCCCTCCTTGGTGGTCGCCGTGATCTTCCACAGCTTGCCGGAGGGGCGCGGGTCGCCCGCGTCGAGGGCCTTGAGGCTGACGCCGCGGCGGGCGAGCTTCGACTGGAACACGTCAAGGACCGCCTTGACGCGCTCCTCCGAGACGGCCTCCAGTTCGATCGACTCGCCTGACCACGCGATCTTGGCGTCGGTGTTCTTGAAGTCGAAGCGCTGCGACACCTCCTTGGCCGCCTGGTTCAGGGCGTTGTCGACCTCTTGACGGTCGACCTTGCTGACGATGTCGAACGAGCTATCCGCTGCCATGGTGTCCTCCGGTGGGTGGCCTTCGGCAGTCTCCGTCGCTCGTCGCCCCCGGCGCTTGTGGGCGCGCTCATGGGCGGCAACGAGCGCGGAAACTGCTCTTCGTCAGGCCATTGTGCCAGCCCGCCGCGAGGATGGCCCGCCGCTTTGCCGTCGCCGCGACCCTGCTGCTATGCTCGTCCGCGCCGGTAAACCGGCATGGCAGGTTGCCCGAGTGGCCAAAGGGAGCGGTCTGTAAAACCGTCGGCGTTGTCCTACGTTGGTTCAAATCCAACACCTGCCACAAGGCCCCGGATCGGATTGATTCGGGGCCTTAATCATTTCCTGCAGAGAAGGAGGCCGACGATGGCCACCCCACACATCGCGTGCGAGCCCGGCGACATCGCAGAACTCGTCATCATGCCCGGCGACCCGAAGCGCGCCGAGCGCATCGCCAAGACGCGGATGGAGGGGGCCCGCCTGGTCTCCGACGTGCGGGGGATCGGCGCATGGACCGGAACCATCGACGGCGTCCCGATGACGGCGATGGCCTCCGGCATGGGCGTGCCGAGCCTGTCGATCTACGCCACCGAGCTGTACTCGCAGTTCGGCGTCAAGCGAATCTGCCGCGTCGGCACCTGCGGCGGCATCTCGAAGCAGGTCGCCGTCCGCGACGTCATCGTCGCGTCCTCTGCGCACACCAACTCCAGCGTGTCGACCATCGACATCCCGGGCGTTACCTTGTCGCTCGCGCCGTCCTTCGACATGCTGCGAGGCGCCGTCGACCAGGCCCGCGCGTCGGGCAAGAGGGTCCACATCGGGCCGGTCTACACCAGCGACTTCTTCTACAGCTCGCGGATGGACATCGTCCCCGCGCTGGAGAAGCTCGGCACCCTCGGCGTCGAGATGGAGGCCGCGGGCCTCTACGCCTGCGCGCTGGCTGCGGGGGCCGAGGCGCTGGCGGTGCTGACCGTCTCCGACCACCTGTTCGACGGCTCGGGCGACCTCACCGCGGACGAGCGGGAGACCCTGTTCCAGGATGCGCTCGAGGCGGCGATCGCTGGGCTGAAGGCTTAGGCCCACCTCGCTGACCGCCTCAGAGTCGGGCGGCCTTGTTCACGGGGCCGACCGCCGCCGGAGCGTTGCTGGCGGATGCTGAGCACGGTCCCCTCGATCTCGTCCAGAGACTGGGCCGTGAACCGGATGATCTGCCAGCCTCCGCGTGCCAGCGCTCGGTCGCGGCGACGGTCCGTGTGGAACGCCGCATCAGTGTCGTGGAACGTGGCACCGTCCAGCTCCAGCCCGAGCTTGATGTCCGGGAGTGCGATGTCGATGCGATACGACTTTCCCTCCGCCCGGACGTGGTAGTTGGTGCGCCAGCCGTCGATCCCCGCGGACCGCAACCTGCGATGCGCCTCGCGTTCCAGCTCTGACCACGGCTCGTCTCTCGAGTCCTCAACGAGCTCGCGCCGCAACGTGTTGCCTCGCCTGCCCCGCGTCAGATGCAACGCGCGGCGCAGCCGTTGGAGCGTCACAGCGCGTCGCTTGAGTGCCTCGTCGATGGCGATCGGCCCCATGTCGTCGATGAGATCGAGGACCGTAAGTTCGGGCGCCGTCAGGGCAATGCCGAAGCGGCGCATCGTCAAGTCTGGCCGCACATAGCGCTGCTCGAACCTGAAGCCATGTCCCACTATGACGTGGCGTGGGCTGGCGGCGTCGATGAGGTCGGGGAGGGGCAGCTCCGGCCACCACGTGAAGTGCGCGGCCGCCTGGCGCGTGATCACGATGCCGGCTCCGTAGGCGCAGGCCGCCTGAAGCCTTGCAGTAAGCGTCAGTTGTCCCGGTAGGGCATAGACGCCGGGTAGGACCCGGATGACCTCGCCTCGAAACGCGCAGGAGTTGAGCGCTCGGGCGAGATGCGGATGCTCGCGGGCGGCGACGACGGCTCCGTCGGCGAAGAGTGCCGTTAAGTCTTCTCTCATGCAATGACTATTGGACGAAGCGCGGCAGTCGTTCCATGGCAACGCGGTGGTGTGGATATCGGTTGAGCAGCATTGTGGGTTCGTTGTGCGACACGCCGTGGTTCGTGGCTGATTCGGCGATCGAGTGTGGACTACTGCTCAAACGTTGGTCGCGGCGGGCGAGGGGTCTGGCGTGGTGGTGTGGACATCGGTTGAGCAGCATTGTGGGTTCGTTGTGCGACACGCCGTGGTTCGTGGCTGATTCGGCGATCGAGTGTGGATTGCTGCTCAACGTTGGTCGCCGCGGGCGAGGGGTCTGGCGTGGTGGTGTGGACATCGGTTGAGCAGCATTGTGGGTTCGTTGTGCGACACGCCGTGGTTCGTGGCTGATTCGGCGAACGAGTGTGGACTACTGCTCAACGCGACTCCCGACGCAGGGGTGTCCCAGGTCGAACGGCCCCGATCCAGGCGTCCCGGCCATTGCCGGCGCTGGGCGTACCTCGGCAGCAATGGTCCGCGTCGCGCAACGACTTGCCAATCATGCTCAAGGATCCACAGGCCCACCGCCCTGGGGCGGCCGGGCAGGGCCGGATCGGGCGGCGGGAGTGTGTGGAGGCCCGATTTGTGAAGCCCGGGAATCCTCGTATATGGTTGGTCGTCGGCTGGCCCCTATAGCTCAGTAGGCAGAGCGTCTCCATGGTAAGGAGAAGGTCTGCGGTTCGATTCCGCATGGGGGCTCTGTTCATCTCGCGGCACCACCCGCGGGATGAACTCCTGACGGGGTAGCTCAGTCGGTAGAGCAAGCGGCTCATAATCGCTGTGTCGCGGGTTCAAGTCCCGCCCTCGTCACCAAAAACCGGCTCAGAAGCGCTCACTAGCTAAAAGGAACAGCGAAATGGCTAAGAAGTCTCAGGACGTACGTCCCAAGATCACGCTCGCCTGCACCGAGTGCAAGGAGCGCAACTACATCACGAAGAAGAACCGCCGTAACGATCCCGATCGTCTCGAGCTGAAGAAGTTCTGCCCGCGCTGCCGCGTGCACCAGCTGCACCGCGAGACCCGCTGAACCTCGCAACGTCTTCACCAACGGCCGTCCCTGACAGGGGCGGCCGTTGTCGTGTGCCCGCGCTAGGGTGAATCCATGCCGATCACGCCCGAGCACGTGGGCCGCACCTACCCACCCGCTGCGCCCTACATCGTCAGCCACGCCAAGATCGCCGAGTTCGCGCAGGCGCTGCGCGACGACAACCCGGCCTACTTCGGCGACACCCCGGTCGCCCCGCCGACCTTCGCGGCCGTCATCGCCGCGCAGGCCTGGGAGGCGCTGTTCGGCGACCCTGAGCTCGACCTCGCGCTGAACCGCACCATGCATGCCGACCAGGGCTTCACCTACCGTCGCCCCTCGTGCCGGGCGACGCCGTCGTGGCGACCCTCAGCATCGAGAAGGTCCGCAACCGCGGCAACCTCGACATGGTCACCATCCTCGTCGACCTCGCCGTCGACGGCGAGAGCGTCTGCGAGGCGCGCTCGCAACTCATGCACACGAGGGGAGAGGCCGATGCCTGAGTTCACCGTCGGACAGGAACTGCCTGAGCTCCGCGTCCCCGTCACCCGTTCCACGGTCGTGCGCTACTCCGGCGCCTCCACCGACTTCAACGAGATCCACTTCTCCGACCGGCACGCCCGGGCGATCGGCCTGCCCGGCGTCGTCGCGCACGGCATGTGGACGATGGGCGCAGGCCTCAAGGTCGTCACCGACGCCGTCGGCGACCCCTCCCGGGTGCTGAGCTATTTCGTGCGCTTCACCCGGCCTGTCCTCGTTCCCGACACCGACGAGGGCGCCGAGGTCATCTACTCGGCGAAGGTCACCGAGATCGCCGAAGGCGTCGCGAAGATCGCGATCACCGCCACCTGCGGCGACGAGGCAGTCCTCGGCGCTGCCCGCGCGGAGGTGAGCGTTGTCTAGCTGCAGCATCGACCGCTTCGACGTGCCCTCCGAGGAGCCGTCGATCAGCGACTCGACCCGCCTGGCCGACCACACCACGATCCGTGTCGGCGGCCCGGCCGACACCTTCGTGGTCGCCGAGACCGAGGCCGAACTCATCGACGCCGTCACAGAATGCGACGAGCGGGGCACGCCCGTGCTGGTGCTCGGCGGCGGCTCCAACCTGCTTGTCTCGGATGCGGGCTTCCCCGGTACCGTCATCCGGCTCGCCTTCGCGGGCATCAAGGCCGACGTGTCGACGTGCGGCGGCGCCGCCGTGCGGGTCGGGGCGGGCGCCAACTGGGACGACTTCGTCGCGGACGCCGTCGACCAGGAGTGGAGCGGCATCGAGACCCTCTCGGGGATCCCCGGGAGCGTCGGCGCGACCCCCATCCAGAACGTCGGGGCCTACGGAAGCGAGGTCGCACAGACCATCACGTCCGTGCGCACCTGGGACCGCCAGGCCCGCACCCAGAAGACCTTCGCGCTGGTCGACTGCGGCTTCGGCTACCGCACGTCGCGGTTCAAGCGGGAGCCGGGCCGCTACGTCGTGCTCGAGGTCGGCTACCAGTTCACGCTCGGTTCGCTCGGCCAGCCGATCGCCTACGCCGAGTTGGCCAACCGGCTCGAGTCGAAGGTCGGCGCCCGGGTTCCTTCCCGACTGGTCCGCGAGACGGTGCTGCAGATCCGGGCGAGCAAGGGCATGGTCCTCGACGCCGCCGACCACGACACGTGGAGCGCCGGGTCGTTCTTCACCAACCCCATCCTGGACGCCGATGCGGCGGCCGCGCTGCCCGACGACGCGCCCCGTTTCCCGACGGCCGACGGCCGGGTCAAGACGAGCGCGGCGTGGCTCATCCAGCACGCCGGGTTCGCCAAGGGCTTCGGCAACGAGCGCGCCAGCCTCTCGACCAAGCATGTGCTTGCGCTCACCAACCGGGGCAGCGCGACGGCGAACGACCTTGTCGCGGTGGCACGCGAGGTCCGCGACGGCGTGGCCGAGCGATTCGGCGTTGCGCTGGTGCCTGAGGTGAACCTCGTCGGGGTCGAACTGTAGAACCTCAACCTCAAGTTGAGAACCTTTCCCCGCCGCGTGGCGGTCGGTAGCCTCACGCGGAAGACACACCTATCGGGGAGTTCCCATGCGTTGGATCAAGGCTGCCGCAGGCGCGGCCGCAGTCGCGTTGTGCATGAGCCTTGCGGCTCCAGGACAGGCCCAGGCGGTGACCGTGCAGGACGACTTCATCGCGAAGTTGGTCGGCCCCGCCCAGGAGAACGAGCGCCGCACAGGGATCCCCGCCTCGGTCGCCATCGGCATGGCGGCGCTGGAGACCGGCTGGGGCCGCTCCTCGATGACGGGCAAGGTCACCGTCGACGCTGGCCTTCCGACGCAGAAGATCTACGACGTCAACACCCTGTTCAACATCAAGTGCACCAGTTACGTGTCGCCGCACCAGACCGGCTGCGTGCCGATCCGGACCGCAGAGTACCGGCCCGACGGCACCGCCTACTTCATCACGGCCGAGTTCCGCACCTACAAGAGTTGGGGCGACTCGCTGCTCGACTACGGGCGACTCCTGACAAGCAACTCGCGCTATGCCAAGGCCTTCAACTTCAAGGCCTACCCCGACCAGTTCGTCACCGAGGTGCGGGCGGGCGGCTACGCGACCGACCCGAAGTACGCCTCGCAGGTCATCAACATCATGCAGAAGTACGGCCTGTACAAGTACAACCTGAACAAGGCAGGCACCGGCTTCCCGGTGACCCCGACCCCGAAGCCGACCACCAGCCCGACGCCGGCGAAGCCGACGCCCACCCCAGCCAAGCCGACCCCCACCCCGGTGAAGCCGACGCCCACCCCGGGGAAGCCGACGCCGACCAAGCCGGCGCCGACCCCCACCAAGCCCGCGCCCTCGAAGCCGGCCCCGTCGAAGGTCACCCTGCCGACCTACGCCTCGGGTAGCCGCGGTTCAGGCGTCCGCTCGGTGCAGAGCCTGCTCAACGCCAACGGGGCCAAGCTCAAGGTCGACGGGATCTACGGAAAGCTGACCGTCAACGCGGTCAAGGCCTTCCAGAAGAAGCACAAGATCACCCAGACCGGGAAGGTCGACGCGGCCACCTGGTCGAAGCTGCTCCCCACGCTGAGCCGCGGCTCCCGCACCGCCAGCGTGCGCGTGCTGCAGACCGAGCTTCGCGAGGCAGGGCACCGGATCGCCGTCGACGGCATCTACGGTCCCGCCACCGAGAAGGCCGTGCGGGCAGTGCAGGCCGCCAAGAAGGTGAGCGTCACGGGCAAGGTCGACCTGGCCACCTGGTCCAAGCTGATCGGCTGACCTCAGAGCGCGTCGACGGCCGCGGCATAGCCGCCAGCGAAGGCGACGGCGGCCAGTTCGATGGCGTCGCGGCCGGGCAGGTAGGCGCCATGGTGCAGGCCGACGCCGTTGATCCGGCCGGTGCCCACGAAGCACATCAACGACGCCGTCGCGGTGCCGTACTCGGCGAAGTCGTCTGAGCCGCACGAGCGGAACGGCGTCTCGGCGACAGTGACGCCGAGGCCGGAGAGGTGATGATCGGCGCGGCGCACCAGCCCCGGGTCGTTGACCAGCGCAGGGCCGCCCGTCACGAACCTCGTGGTGGCCGTCGCGCCGCGCCCCGCTGCGACGCCCTCCGCGGTGCGCGCGATGGCGCCGTGCAGGAGTTCCCGGTCGGACTGGTGAAAGGCGCGGATGGTGCCTCGGCAGCGAGCCGTGTCGGGGATCACGTTGGGTGCGGTGCCTCCGGAGATCTGCCCGAACGACACCACGGTCGCGTGCAGCGGGTTGATCAGCCTGCCAGGGAGCGACGAGACCTCCCCGATGATCGCCGCGAGGGCCGTGATGGGGTCGACGGCGAGGTGCGGATACGCCCCGTGCGCGGGTGAGCCGGACACCACGATCTCGAACGAGTCGTAGGCGGCATTGACGGCGCCCGCTCCGGTCGAGACGATCCCCGCCTCGATGCCCGGCTGGACGTGCACGCCGATCATGGCCTCGATCTCCTGTTCCTCGAGCAGTCCGGAGGACACCACGTCGCCCGCTCCCGGGGGCGTCACCTCCTCGCGCGGCTGCAGGATCGGCACGACCGCGGCGGGCAGGTCGAGCCCGCGGGCGGCATTCAGGAACGCCCACAGCGCCGCCATGTGGACGTCGTGGCCGCAGGCGTGCATCACGCCCGGCACCCGCGACTCCCACTCGACGGCGGTCACCTCGCTGACGGGAAGCGCGTCAAGTTCGGCGCGAAGGCCGACGGCCGGGCCGTCGGGTCCGGTGCGGCTCCAGGCGCCGGTCGCCGCGATCGGCGTCCAGCCGAGCCAGTCGAGGGAGCGCGTCATGGTGTCGCGGGTGTCGGTCTCCTGGCCGCTCAGCCGCGGCTGGGCATGCAGCGTGCGCCGGAGCGCGGCGGCCTGCGGCAGGATCTCGGCGATCCCCACCTTCAGCGCGCGCAGCAACTCGGACGTCATGGGCGAGAGCCTAGTCACAAACCGTGACGAAGCGCCGGCCGTCTTGGGGCGGGTCGCGGACCCTTCGACAAGCACGGGGACCGTTTGAGAGGGCTCGGGCACCGGTGAAGGCCCAAGGGGCCCGTGCGTCGGAGGTGGTCGAGACGTCCGAGCCCCGCTGCGGACGCCGACGTTAAGGTGGCATGTGGGGGAGGCACGTGAGCCTCCACGACCAAGCCCGACGGAGGAGAAGCATGAGGGTTGTTGCGATCGCGGCGGTGGCCGACAACGGTGTGATCGGCTCCGGAGACGACATGCTGTGGCATATCCCGGAGGACTTCAAGCGGTTCAAGCGGGTCACCACCGGCAACACGATCATCTTCGGGCGCCGCACCCAGGACCAGATCGGCCTGCTGCCGAACCGGCGCATCATCGTCGTCACCCGCGACGAGAACTGGCGCCACGACGGCGTCGAGGTGGCACACTCCGTCACGGAGGCGCTCGACCTGGCCGCACAGACCCCCGAGAGGATCTGCTTCGTGGGCGGCGGAGCCCAGATCTACCGCGAGGCGTGGCCGTACCTGACCGAACTCGACCTGACCATCGTGCATCAGAGCCCCGACGGAGCGGCGACGTTCCCCTACGTCTCCCCGGACGACTGGACCGAGGTGTCCCGCGAGCAGCACGTCGGCTACGACTTCGTCCAGTTCCGGCCGACCCCAAGGGGTGAAGTTGTGAACACCCTCCCCGCGGAGGGCTGGCGGGCCTAGCATTCCCCGATCGGGTCATCAACGGGGAAGGACGCAGAGGTGTCGGCGCAGATCCTGGTCATCGGGGCCGGTCCAGCTAGGTCGGCGATTGCCCGCGCCCTCCGCGAGAGGGGACTCGCCTACGACCATGTCGAGCGCAACGCCGGACCCGGCGGCGTGTGGGACATCGACGCGCCCGGCACGCCCATGTACGAGTCCGTCAGCGGCCGACGGGGTGCGGTGAGCGGCGCTCGTCGGAGACTAGAGCGTTGATGGTGCGGGCTGCCGACGCGGCATCGTCTGTGGTGAAGATCACGGTGGTGCCGTCGGAGAGCAGCAGTCGCACCCCGGCGCCGCGGCGGAAGGCGAACCGCAACCCGTTAGGGCTCACGCGCACGCCGTAGCCTCCCAGTTGCATCGGGGAGACGTCGGTCACCACGTCGGCGCTCTCGATCTCGTCGAGCCGCCAGGAGAGCCTCGGCCAGCCGAACAGCGACGTGGCGCTCACCCCGGCGCGGTCGGCCAGCACCCTCCAGAGGCAGCCACCCAACATCCCCAGCCCCATCACGGCGCCGACGGTGACGGCAATCGGCCACGCTTGGGGATCGACGATCAGCATGGTGGCGACGACAACCACCGGCAGAGCGAGCACCAGCAGCCAGGCGCCGCCCAGGTCGAGCCTGGTCGTCCAGGTCCGTGGCGCCGACCGGTCGACCGAGGGCAGGAAGGTCGCGACGGGCCGCGGAGGAGACTTCGGCACGGCCAGCGACGTCAACGCGCCGACGGCGAGGGCACCGACCAGCCCCAGCGCGATCCACCAGCCTGGGTCGGTGCGCGGCGTCGTGTCGCCGACCTGTGTGACGGTCGAGGAGGCGGCCGCGAGCGGCACAAGCGAGCCGACGCCCGCGACCAGGGACGCGGTCAGCCGCGGGCCCTCGTGGAGTCGCCTGAACACGAGCGTGAAGACGACCGCAAGCAGCGCGGTGATCCCGACGGAGAAGAACAGGAACCGGAACGCGTCCACCTTGGGGGACAGCGTCGGGCCGTCCATGCCCCAATGGGTGACGATCTCGGCGGGGAGGCGATCGAAGACCATCAGGATCGCGGAGACCGCGAGCCCGTGGACGAGCAGGGCCACTGCACAACCGGTGACGACGGCGCGGACGGTGCGACCGGACATGCCTCAAGTATCCACCCGACCTTCCCGCCGCGACTGTGGGGAGGCTGTGAAACGGAGCCGCATCGGGACGGTCCGAAAATGCCGAAATGGCGCGACTAGGAGTCGCGCAGCCCGCCGCGAATGCACCTCTCGGAACCCCGCTGAAACCACCGGATCCGGGGTTAGCATCCTCCTGTGGGAGGGGTGCGTTTCGTCGCCTTCGGGCATGTCCGGGTTCTGATCGACGCCGACGAGGTGCCGATCTCCCGGTCGCGCGAACGTCAGGTGCTCGCCTGCCTGCTCGCCTCCCGCGGAGTGCCCGTCAGCGCCCACCGACTCGCGACCGACGTGTGGGGGGCCGACGCAGGGGCCTCGACGCTCGGGCTTCTGCAGGTCGCGATCTCGCGGCTCCGCTCCCTGCTCGACCCGGGTCGCTCCCGCGGCGCCAACGGCCTGATCGTCAGCACCCCGTCCGGCTACCTCCTCGACGCCGTGGCCGCCAGCGTTGACCTGTGGGGCTTCGAGGACGGCGCGGCCCGACTACTGGCGCAGCGTGAGCCGGACGCGGCCGAGTGCGCGGCGCTCGCTGCCCGCTGGCTGCCGCCCTACGCGGGGATCGACGTGGCGGGCCCGCGCCGCCACGCCGACCGGCTCACCGACCTGTACGCCGACCTGCGACTCGCCCACGCCAAGGCGCTGCTCCGCGGCGGCAAGTGGTCGGAGGCGGTGCGCCTGCTGCGCGCGATGGCGGAGGAGTACTGCTTCCGGGAACCGGTCTGGTGCCTGCTCGCCCTCGCCCAGTACCGCGACGGCAGGCAGGCGGACGCGCTGGCAACGCTGCGCCACCTCCGGCTGACGATGGCTGAGGAGTTGGGCGTCCACCCGACCCTCGCCACCGAGTCGGTCGAGGAGGCGATCCTGCGCCACGACGACGAGGCGCTGCACGGCTACCTGACCGAACCCTCGGCGGTCCTGCTGACGCCTGGGAGACGCGTGCGGGAACCGGTGCTGTTCGGACGCGACGCCCAACTGGCCCAAGGGGCCGAGGCGCTCGACGGCTGCCTCGGAGACCGCAGCGCGAGGGCCGTGCTCGTGGAGGGCGAGGCCGGCTCCGGCAAGACCGCCTATCTCGACGCGTTGACGCGGCTCGCCGTCGAGCGCGGCTTCCGGGTGGTGCGCGGCCAGAACCATCCTGGCCGGCTCGCGCCACCGCTGTGGCCGTGGGCCGAGGTCGTCGCACCCCTCACCGGAGAGCCGGCCGAGCGTCACGAGCCGCCCAAGCGGCCTGCCACGTCCGCCGGGTCGGTGCTGACCCTGCTGCGGGAGGCCGCAGGCGCGACCCCGCTGCTTGTCGCGATCGAGGACCTTCACTGGGCAGACGCCGCGACGCTCCAACTGCTCGCATTGGTGGCCCGCACCAGGGTCCCCGCGCCCATCCTGCTCGTCGCGACCAGGCGCACCTCCGTGGTTCCCGGCCCGGCGCTGCTGGAGTGCGTCGCGCAACTGTCCCGCAGCGGTGCAGCACACATCAAGGTCGACGCGCTGCCCAAGGAAGCGGTCGCGGAACTGCTCGGCAGCCGACTTGGGCCCCACTTCGCGGAACTCGACGACGCCGTCGCCGAACTGACGGGCGGCAACCCGTTCTTCGTGCTGCAGTACGCGGCGCTGCTCGCGGCGGGGGCCGACCCGGGTCACGACGCGGCGCTCAACCCGGCCGACCCGCACCTGCCGGAGGGAATCCGCGACGTGCTGCGGGAGCGCCTGCACGGCCTGCCCGCATCGGTGGCGAGCCTGCTGGTGGCCGCCTCCGTGATGGACGTGATCGCCCCCGAGTCGCTCGCCCAACTGGTGGGGCGACCGCTCGACGAGGTGCTCGTCGACCTCGACGTCGCGCTCTCGGCTGGCCTGCTCGTCGAGGACGGCGTCAACTACGCCTTCGCGCACGCCGTGGCCCGCAAATGCGTCTCGAGCGAACTGAGCGCCGCTCGGCGCGTCCGCCTCCACGAGCGGGCGGGGCGCCTGATGCGTGCCGCGCGGAACCTGGACCGGATCGCCGACTGACCCGCGTGGGCCACGAGGCACCTTGCCGCTGGCTACCGCGTTCGGCCTGCCTGCACCCTTGCGGGTGGTTCGACCCCACGACGCCTCCCCGCGTGGCTTCGTCCGCCCCCCACGGCGCCCTTGAGGGGGCCGTAGACCGTCGGCGACGCGGTGGTGACTGGGGTGGCAAGTGCCGGGCAAGCGGGACAACAGAGGCTGCGACGAGTCTTTTCCGGGGGGCGGCGTCAGGACTGCCCGCACGAGTTCCTGGGAGGACCCATGTCGACCACGTCCATCAACGCGGGAGCAGAGCTCTCATCGGAGATGATCGCGACACTGAGGTCGCGGATCAACGGCCATCTCAGCATCCCAGGGGATGCTGGCTGGGATCTCGTGCGGGCACCCTGGCTGCTGATGGTCGAACAGCAACCCCTGGCCGTGCTCGACGCCGCAGACGCCGACGATGTGGCCGCCGCGGTCGCGTGGGCCGACGAGGCGGGAGTGCAGGTGTTGGTGCAGCCCACCGGGCATGGCGCCCACGACGCCGCCGAGGGCGCGCTGATCGTGCGGACGGGTCGGCTCGACGACATCTCCGTGGACGTGGAGGCCGCCACCGTGAGGATCGGCGCGGGGGTCAGCGCCGGTGCCCTCGCCGCGGCCTTGGCGGGGACCGGGCTCACGTTCCTCGTCGGCTCCAACCCGCATCCCAGCGCCACCGGTCTGACGCTCGGCGGAGGGCTGAGCTGGTTCGGCCGCGCCTTCGGCCTTGGCTGCGACTCGATCCTGGCCGCCGACGTCGTCGACGGCACCGGCTGGCTGCGCAGGGTCGACGGCAACACCGACCCCGAACTGCTGTGGGCGCTGCGGGGCGGCGGGGGAGACCTCGCCATCGTGGTCGCGCTCGAACTGGCGCTGCATCCCGCGCCGACGATCCACGGCGGCCAGCTGCTGTGGCCCGCGGAGGCGATGGCAGACGTGCTGCGCGCCTTCCGTGACATCTCCGCCGCGGCGCCCGACACCTTCACGGCATGGTGGCACGCCCTGAACTTTCCGCCGCTTCCTGAGATCCCCGAACCGCTGCGCGGCGGTCGCTTCACGGCAGTGGTCGTGACGCATCTGGGCGGCGCTGCCGAGCTCGACGAGCTCCTCGCCCCGCTGCGCGCGGTGCCTGGCACCGTCATGGACGCGGTCGGGCCGGTGCCCGTCGAACGGGTGCCCGAACTCGCCGGGGAGCCGACGGAGCCCGGCTACTTCGTGATGCGCTCCACGCTGCTCAACCACCTCGACGACGCAACCGTCGACTCGCTCATCTCGGTGATCGGCCCGGAGACGCAGTGCCCGCTGGGTGTCGTGCAGATCAGGCAACTCGGCGGCGCCCTCGCACGGGCGGGCGCGGGCGGCTGTCATGGCCCGATCGCCGAACCGTTCGTCATCAACGGCGTCGCCCAACTGCCCGGCCCGGAACTGGCACCGATGATGCATGGCGCGCTCGCGGAGATGATCGGCAGCGTCGCAGGCGCCAGCGCGGGTCGCACCGTGATGAACTTCATCGAGCACGGCCAGGCCGCGCAGTGGTGGGACCAGGCGAGCCTCGAGCGGTTGCGCGCCGTGAAGGCCACCACCGACCCGCGCGGCATCCTGCGCAGTAACCGCGCACTCGGCTGAGCGAAACGTCCGACGAAGCGGCTAACCTCGGGGCGTGGCCCGTCGCATCCTGCACCTCGACCTGGACGCGTTCTTCGCGGCCGTCGAGCAGCGCGACAAGCCGTCGCTGCGCGGCAAGGCGGTCGTGGTCGGCGGCTCGGGCCCGCGCGGGGTCGTCGCGACGGCGTCCTATGAGGCCCGCGTCTTCGGGGTGCGCTCGGCCATGTCCGGCGCGGAGGCCAAGCGCCGCGCCCCGCACGCGGCCTTCCTGGGCGGCCGGTTCGGGGCCTACCGCGAGTCGTCGCGGATCGTGATGGGGTTGCTGCGCGAGGTCTCGCCCCTGGTGGAGCCGCTCAGCTTCGACGAGGCCTTCGTCGACCTCGGCCCCAGCGACTGGGCCGACGCGGACCTGGCGGAACGGGTCGCGTGGCTGCGCGCCGAACTGACCCGCCGCACCGAAGGCCTGACCGCATCGGTGGGCGTCGGATCCGCCAAGTTCCTCGCCAAGCTCGCCAGCGAGGCCGCAAAGCCCGACGGCGCGCGCATCCTCCAGCCCGGCGAGGAGTTGGACTTCATCGCCCCGATGCCCGTGCGCGCGATCCCCGGCGTCGGGCCGGCGACCGAGCAGCGCCTCATCACCATCGGGCTCTACACCGTCGAGGACCTGCGCGGCGCCGACCCCGCCGAGCTGATCCGCGAACTCGGCCCGTCGGCAGGTGCCGGGCTCGCGGCGCTCGCCTGGGCGCGCGACGACCGGCCCGTCGAGGCCTCCCGCGACCCCAAGTCGATCTCCACCGAGGACACCTTCGCGGTCGACCTCACCGACCGGGCCCAACTGCAGGCGATCCTGCGCCGCGACGCAGGCCAGGTCGTCGCGCGGCTCGCGAAGGCTGGCCTGTTCGCCCGGACGGTGACCCTCAAGGTCCGCTTCGCCGACTTCACCACCCGCACGATCGCGCGCAGCCTCGGCGGCGCCACCGACAGCCGCGACGACATCACGGGAGCGGGGCTGGCGCTGCTCGACGAGGTCGACGTGCGCGGCGGCGTCAGGCTGCTCGGCATCGGGGTGTCCGGGTTCACCACGTCGGCGCAGGAGAAGCTCTTCGGCGAGGAGGAGGCCGCCCCGTCCGAGGCAGCGGAGGGGCCCGGCGACGCCGAGGTCGAGTTGAGCGGGGTCCGCGGGCACGGGGACTACCACCCGGGTGCCGACGTCGAGCACGACGTGCACGGCAGGGGATGGGTGTGGGGCGCAGGCAAGAACCGCGTCACCGTCCGGTTCGAGACCCGCGAGACGCCGCCCGGCCCGATCCGCACCTTCGTGGCTGACGACCCGGCACTTCACCCGGCCGACCTGTACCCGCTTCCGCTCGCGCTGCGCGACGACGACGAATAGCGGAGGTCTAGACCGAGCCGCGTTCCACGAGGCTGGCGTGCAGCATCGTCAACGGCTCGGGGTGCTGCTTGTCGATCATGGCCAGCAGTTTGCGCGCCATCTCTGCTCCCAGCCTGACCATCGGCTGGTTCATGGTGGTCAGCGGCGGCTCAGAGGTCTGCGAGAACGGGGAGTCGTCGAAGCCCATCACGGCCACGTCCCCGGGGATCTGGAGGCCCGCCTCGCGCAGCACCGGGTAGGCGCCGAGCGCCATCTGGTCGTTGGCGGCGAAGATCGCGTCGAACGGCTCGCCCCCGGCCAGCAGTTCCCGGGCGGCGCGGGTGCCCGACGTCGTGGTGAAGTCTCCGTAGGCGATCGGCCCAGGCTCGAGGCCCGCGTCGGCGAGCGCGCCGCGCCACCCCTCGAGGCGCTCGACGCCCGGGCGCATCGTCTGCGGCCCGGCGATCGTGGCGATCCGCCGCCTTCCGCTGCCGATCACGTGGCCGACCGCGAGCCGGGCGGCTGCCAGATTGTCCACGTCGATACACACCGCGCCCGGCACCTCCACCACCGGGCGGCCGCCGTAGACGAGCGGCACCCGGTCGGTGAGGGACCCGTAGGAGCGGTCGCCGGCGTGGTGCGACAGCACGAGCGCGCCGTCGACATTGCCCCCGGTGAGGTAGCGGTGTGTCTTCTCGGCGTTGGCCTCCGACTCGATGATCATCGTCAGCGTGAAGTCGGTGTCGTCGAGGACGCCCGCGATGCCCATGATGACGGCCCCGAAGAACGGGTCCGTGAAGACCTTCGACGTCGACTCGGGAACCACGAGCGCCACGGCCCCTGCCCGGTTCGACGCGAGCGAGCGGGCCGCCCGGTTCGGCACGTAGTGCAACTCGTCGATCGAGCGCTGCACGCGCGAGGCGATGGTCGGCTCCACCGTCGGGGTGCCGTTGACGACCCGCGACACGGTCGCGCGCGACACCCCGGCGTGCGCCGCGACCATCTCAAGAGTCGGCTTCTTCATCGCTCGCGGCCTCGTTCCCTGTGCTCGAAGCGCCCGTTTCGGCGCTCAGTGCGATCAGGGCAGCATAATTCCTGGCGCTCAGCTTTGGCGTACGGACCTGCGTGTCGTAGTCGACGTGGACGATCCCGAACCGCTTGGCGTAGCCCCACGCCCACTCGAAGTTGTCGAGCAGCGACCACACGAAGTAGCCGCGGACGTCGGCACCCTCGGCCATGGCGGCGGCGACGGCGTCGAGGTGCGCCGAGATGTAGTCCCAGCGCTGCACGTCGTCCACGGCCCCGTCGACCAGCACGTCGTCGTAGGCCGCGCCGTTCTCCGTGATGTAGAGCGGCGGCAGGTCGGGGTACTCCTCGGACAGGGCGAGCAGCAGCACCCGCAGCCCGTCCGGGTTGACCTCCCACCCCATCGCGGTGCGCGGCAGCCCACGCGAGGGGCAACTGACGTGCTCCGAGCCGACGAACCAGGACCGGTTGGCCTTCGGCGTCGGCACCGGCAGCACCGGATCGGACGCGGGCGCGGGATGAGCGCTGAAGCAGTCGTCGTGGTAGTGGTTGACGCCCAGGAAGTCGATGGGCTGGTGGATGACGGCGAGGTCGCCCTCACGCACCACCTCCTCGAAGCCGAGCCCCGCCAGGTCGGCGAGCACGTCGTCGGGGTAGCTGCCGAGCAGCACAGGGTCGAGGTACATCCGGTTCCACAGCCCGTCGAGGCGTCGGGCGGCGTCGACGTCGGCGGGGTCGGCCGGGTCGAACGGGACGGCGTTTGTCAGGTTGAGTGTGATGCCGATGCTGAGGTCGTCTCGCAGTTCCCGCAGTCGCCTCGTCGCCATGCCGTGTGCCAGGTGTTGGTGGTGCAGGGCGGCGAGCCCGGCGCGTGGGTCGTTCAGGCCTGGGGCGTGCTCGCCCCCGACGTAGCCGATCAGGGACGAGCACAGCGGCTCGTTGAAGGTCGTCCAGTGCGTCACCCGGTCGCCGAGCGCCCCGAAGACGTCCTCCGCGTAGCGGGCGAAGCGCTCCGCGGTGTCCCGGTTGGCCCAGCCGCCGAGGTCCTGCACGGCCTGCGGCAGGTCCCAGTGGTACAGCGTCAGCCACGGCAGGATGCCCGCGCCGAGCAGTTCGTCGACGAGCCGGTCGTAGAAGTCGAGGCCCTTGGGATTGGGCTCCCTGTCGCCGGGCCGCACGCGCGCCCAACTCGTCGAGAACCGGTAGGACTGCAGGCCGAGGTCGCGCATCATGGCGACGTCCTGGGGCATCCGGTGGTAGTGGTCGGCGGCGACCTCCGGGGTGTCGCCCCCGGCGACCGCGAGGGGAGTGCGGGCGAAGACGTCCCAGATGGAGTCCTCCTTGCCGTCGAGGTGGGCGGCTCCCTCGACCTGGGCGGCGGCCGTTGCCGCGCCCCAGAGGAAGGTGGGTGGGAAGTGAGCGTTCATCAGCCCTTCACAGCTCCTGCCATGATTCCGGAGACAAGTTGCCTGCCCGCGAGGACGAAGAGGATCAACAGCGGCAGCGTCGCGAGCACCGCGCCGTTGAGGACGATCGAGTAGTCGACGTACTTGGCCGACTGCAGTTGGCTGAGCGCGACCTGCAGCGTCGGGTTCTGCGGCACCACCAGCAGCGGCCACAGGTAGTCGGTCCACGCCGTCATGAACGTGAACATGGCAAGGATCCCCATCGCGGGCCGCGCCGCGGGAACGCCGACGTGCAGGAAGGTGCCGATCATGCTTGCACCGTCGACGCGGGCGGCCTCGATCAGTTCGTCCGGGATGACGTCGACCAGGTACTGGCGCATGAAGAACACGCCGAACGCGGTCACCAGTGTCGGGACGATGACAGCCCCGAGCGAGCCCGTCCAGCCGAACTGCTTCATCAGCATGAACAGCGGGATGATGCCCAATTGGGTCGGGACGGCCATGGTCGCCACGACCGCGACCATCAGGCCCTCGCGGCCGCGGAAGCGGAGCTTTGCGAAGGCGTAGCCGGCCAGCGTCGAGAAGAACACGACCGAGGCGGTGATCACGGTCGACACGATCACCGAGTTGGCAAGCGCCCTCCAGAAGTCGACGGTGGCGAACACCTGCGCGGCGTTCGCCCAGAACTGGCCGCCCGGCAGCAGCGGCGGGAAGGTGGAGGTGAGGGCGGTCTTGTCGCTGCTTCCGACCACGAAGGACCAGTAGAGCGGGTAGGCGCCGCCGATCACGAAGGCGCCGATGATGCCGTAGACCCACCAGCGCGGCTGGGCGTAGAGGTGGCGTCGCCTGGTGGCGTTCATGCGCGGGGCTCCTTCGTGATGGACCCGGCCGTGAGGGAGGCGGCGCGGGTGTGTCTGCGTCGGGAGACGAGGCGGGTCTCGGTCCCGGAGATGGTGCGCGCGAGCAGGAAGTTGAGCACGCCGATGGCGACGATCAGCAGGAACAGGATCCAGGCGACCGCGGCCGCCCGCCCGAACTCCTGACGGTTGAAGGCCAGGTCCCACAGGTACAGCACGGTGGTCTGGTACTGCCGCTGCGGGCCGCCGGGCACCGAGCTTGCGGCGTTGAACAGCTTGGGCTCGGTGAAGATCTGCAGGCCGCCGATCGTCGAGGTGATGATGACGAAGATCAGCGTCGGCCGGATGCTGGGGATGGTGATCGACAGGAAGCGCCGGACGGGGCCCGCGCCGTCGATGGCCGCCGACTCGTAGATGTCGCGCGGCACCGCCTGCATCGCGGCGAGCACGATGAGGGTGTTGTAGCCAGTCCAGCGCCAGTTCACCATGGTGGCGAGCGCGACGTGGCTGGGGAAGGTCTCGGTCTTCCACATCACGGGGTCGAGCCCGATGGAGCCGAGCACGTTGTTCACCAGGCCGTACTTCTCGCCGAAGATGTTGGAGAAGATCAGCGCGACCGCGACCGGCGTGACGACATAGGGGATCAGCACCGACAGCCGCCAGAAGGTCTTGGCGCGCAGGTTCTGGTCGAGCAGGGCCGCGATCACCACGGCGGTGATGATCTGCGGCACCGAGGACAGCAGGAAGATGCTGAAGGTGTTGAACAGCGAGTTCCAGAACAGGGCGTCGCCCAGTTCGCGGGAGAAGTTCGCGAAGCCGACCCAGTCGCCGGGGCCGGTGAGCAGGTTCCAGTCGTTGAGGGAGACCACGAACGTGTAGACGAGCGGGAACAGCCCGATCAGCCCGAAGAGGATGAAGAAGGGGGCCACGTAGGCGTAGGGCGAGTACTTGACGTCGAGGCTGCTGAGCCGGGACCGCCACGAGCGGGGCTGGGTGACGGTCGGGGTCGCGGTGTGTGGAGCGTGCATGGTTTCTCCTCGTGAGGTGTCAGCGGCGGGCCCCGGGAGGAATTCAGGGCCCGCCGCGCCGGACGGGGGAGAGGTCAGCCGACGACGGTGTCGAGCAGCTTCATGGCGTCGTCCCAGGCCTTCTGGCCGTCGGCCTTGCCGGAGTCGATCGCCTGGACGCTGGGCCCGAAGACCTGCTCCTGGATGACCGAGTCGTCCGGGCCCTTGAACTGCGCCTTGACGCCCTCAGCGCGCTTGGCGAGGATCTCGCCGACCGGGGCGTTGTTGAAGAACTTCGTCAGGTCGCTCGGACCGGTGACGCCGGGGTCCTGCTGCGCCGCGACGACGCTCGGGAACGCGCCGGCAGCCTGGAAGGAGGCGACCTCCTGCTTGGCGTCGGTCAGCCATGCCGCGAGCTCTGCGGCCTCCTTGGGGTGCTTCGAGGTGGTCGGCACCGTCAGGAACGAACCGCCCCAGTTGGCCGCACCGCCCGGGTAGACGTCTGCGAAGTCCCAACCGCTTGTGGCGTCTCCGCCGCCTGCCTCGACCTGGCCCTTGACGACGCCAAGCATCCAGCCGGGGCACACGAAGGTCGCGAACGAGTCGTCGAGGAAGGCCTTGCCGCCGCCCCAGTCCCACTGGGTCTGGTTGCTCGACAGGCCGGCCTTCGCGGCGTCGGCCAGCATCGTCCAGCGTTCCTTGAGCTGGGCGTTGTCCTTGACGTTGAGCTTGCCGTCCTTGGTGTAGTAGCCCTCGTCGAGCTGGTTCACCATCGAGTTCCACACGAAGCCGGACTGGTCGTACCAGGCCTTGCCTGTCTTGTCGCGGTACTGCTTGCCGACGTCGAAGAACTTCTGCCAGGTGGCGTCCTTGCCGCCGAGCAGTTGCGCGAAGCCGTCACGGTCGCCCGGCATGCCTGCCGCCTTGAGGGACTTGCCGTTGAAGCAGATGCCCTGTGGGCCGATGTCGGTGCCGTAGCCGATGATGCGGCCCTTCTGGTCGGTCGCCTGGGCGACCTTCCACGGAACCCAGCGGGAGGCGATGTCGCTGGCGCCGTAGTCGCGCAGGTCGGTGAACGAGTCGGAGACCGACATCACCTTGCTGAGCCAGCCCTCCTCGACGGCCTGCACGTCGGGCAGTCCGGCGCCAGCGGCCTGCTTGGTCTGCCAGTCGGTCAGGGCGTTGCCGCCGGTGTCGATGTTGGTTGCCTTGATGGTGATGCCCGGGTGGGCCTGTTCGTACTCCTTGTAGAGGCCGTCGAGGCCCATGGTGCCGAACGTGGTGATCGTCAGTTCGATGTTCTCTGCGGGCGCGGCCGGCTCACTGGTGGCTGGCTTGCTGGTGGCCGGCTTGGTGGTGTCGGTGGCGCCGGGGCTCGCGGCGTCTGTCGCGGTTGGTGAGCAGGCGGTGGCGAGCAACGCCAGCGAGGCGAACGCTGCGCCGATGGCACTGCGGCGGCGGAAGGTGGTCACGGTCACTCCTTTGTGGGTACTTCCACGCGCGGGAGAGAGCGCTCTCTGAGCGTGAAAAACCTGGATCTCCAGGTGTTGACCGAACCGTAGATCCCTCCGAAGAGAAGGTCAAGAGAGCGCTCTCTCATCGTTATCAAAACGAGACAATCGGGGGCATTGTCAGCAGACGATGCGTCGCGAGGGGATTTCGAGGTCGCCGGGGAAGGTACGCCGGACGGCCCCGAACGCGTGTCTGTCGGGGCGCTCAGTTCTGGCCGGTGCTCACGTTGATGCCCCAGAAGACGCCGAACCTGTCGGTCACCGTGCCGTACCAGTCGCCCCATGGCTGCACTGCGAACTCGACGTCCACCGTGCCGTCCTCGGCGAGCTTCGCGAACCAGGCACGGCCGATCTCTGAGTCGTCGCCCCAGATGCAGATGGTCGTGTTGCCGCGGCCGGTCGGGTTCTTGCGCTCCGGGTCGTCGTAGGCCATCAGGGTGAAGTTGGCCGTGTCGAGTTGGCCGTGCATCACGAGGTCGTCGGCGCCGGGAGGGCCGCTGCCGAACTCGGAGAAGGTGATGATCCGCAGTTCGCCGCCGAAGACGCCTTTGTAGTACGCCAGCGCCTCGGACGCCTCGCCGTTGAAGCCGAGGTAGGGGTTCATTTTCAGCATGATGTTCCTCCTTGTGGGTGGGCATAACCACCGTAGGAGGAGGCTTGGACGGTGCGCGGCCGTTACCCTGAATCCATGGGTGCTCGCATGTTCACGGCGGTGCTTCCGCCCGCGGAACTCGTCCGCGATCTCGATGCCTTGCTGGAGCCTCGCCGCGAGGTCGACGCAAGGCTGCGCTGGTCGCGGCCCGAGGCGTGGCACCTCACGACGTCCTTCATGGCCGATGTCCCGCCCGACGCCGTCGAACCGCTGGGTGAGATGCTCGCCGAGGTCGCCGCGAAGGTGCCGCGCTTCCCGCTCCGGGTCGAGGGCGGCATCGCCTTCCCGAACCCTCGCGCGCCAAGGTGCTCGCGCTCGGCGTCAGCGACGGCAACGGCGAACTCGCCGAGCTCTCCGCAGGGGCGCGTCGGGCGGCGAGCCGCGCGGGCATCGAGGCGGACGGCACCCGCTTCGTCGGTCACCTGACGCTGGCGCGGAGCCGTGCGGGGGTGCAGGCGGGCAGATGGATCGGCGTGTTCGACTCGTTCCCCGGTTGGTCCTGGGAGGCGGAGGAGTTGTGCCTGGTCGACTCGAAGCGGCTGGGCAAGCACTACGAGGTGGTCGCCCGCTATCCGCTGGGTTGATCTGGGCTCGAGGACGTGGCTTGGTTGTCACGCGGGAGCGGACAGGTGCTTGGGGGTCATCGCCCTGTTGTTACTTACTACAGCCATTGCTACAGCCATCCGGGGGGCGAATGCGGAGCGCTTCGTGGGGGCGCCGTCTCTCCCGCGCCGGGCCCGAAACCGGCCCCGGCTAGGTGTCGTACCGAAGAAGGGACTTGAACCCTCACGCCCGAAGGCACAGGAACCTAAATCCTGCGTGTCTACCAATTCCACCACTTCGGCCCGCTCCACTTGGAGCGGGAACAGTCTAGGGCAGGTGACCGGTCGGTGTCGTCTGCTGTCGTCCTGCCCGCTCGGTCAGCGGTCGTCGCGCTTGCGGCGCGAACTGTAGAACATGTACGCGACGCCGAAGCCGATTCCTGCCGCGAGGGCGATGATGATGCCGATCCACAATATGGGGTCCATGTTCAGACGCTACGCAGACCCGCCCGTCGCCGGGGCCGATCGCCGGCTTCAAACCGAAGACACGCCGCTATTCAACCGGAGGGTTGACAAAGGAGGTCGCAGGGCGCAGGCTTGTATTCAACCAAACGGTTGAAAGGTGGTCGTCATGACGGACGAGCTCTCCAAGGTCTTCGCGGCGCTTGCCGACCCGACCCGGCGCGACATGGTCGCCCGGCTCGCGGCCGCCGACGCGACGGTGGGGGAGCTCGCCGAGCCCTACGACGTGAGCGTCCAAGCGATCTCGAAGCACCTCAAGGTGCTCGAGGGGGCAGGGCTCGTGACACGGGGGCGCGACGCGCAGCGAAGGCCCGTCCACCTCGAGGCGAACGTGTTCGACCTCATGACGAAGTGGATCGAGCGCTACCGCCGCGAGGCCGAGGCCCGCTTCCGGCGCCTCGACGATGTCCTCGACGACCTCAACGACGCCTCCGACGACGGAGGACTCACGGAAGGAGCGGTGTCATGAACACCCCAACGCGTTACCCCCAGGCAGCCATCGAGGCCGACCAGAACGTCCCGCTGATCCGCATCACGCGCGACTTCCGCGGCACCCCTGCCCAACTCCTGAAGGCCCACATCGACCCCGAACTGTTCGCCAAGTGGAACGGCCCGGACGACCTCGCCAACGAGATCGTCGAGTGGGACGCCCGCAGCGGAGGCTCCTGGCGCTACATCCACCGCCGCGGCGACGAGGAGTACGGCTTCCGCGGTTGCTTCCACACGGTGCGCGATGACCGCATCGTCCAGACCTTCACCTGGGAGGGCATGCCCGACGAGGTCTCGCTCGAGACGCTGCGCTTTGAGGACCTTGGCGACGGCACCACCCGCTTGATCGGCGAGTCGCTGTGCGACAGCTTCGAGGGGCGCGACGCCTGGCTTGCCTCGGGCATGGAGACGGGCGTCCAGCAGGGTTACGACAAGTTGGAGGCGCTGCTCCCCGGCGTCGAGGCCTGACTCAGGCAGGCGTCAGCTTGTAGTGCAGGCGCACCACCGTCGCGCTCCACAGCTTCAAGACGTGATCGGTGCGCAGCACGCGGGACTCATCGAGGTACAGGTGGAACGTCTCGTGCACCGGAACGCGGGTGGCGAAGTGGCGCCGGCCGAACCGGACAACCATGTAGGCGCCATCCCCGCCGAACGACCCGGGGAGAGATTCGAGCCACAATGAGCCATCTGCCTCGACGCGCGGCCGGAGGTAGACCTGCACACTGCCGTTCTCGAGGGGGAAGGTGACGTGGACGCTGGCGCGGTCCGACGCGGGGAGCCGACCGACGCGGTAGGCGCCGGAGAACACCTTGTCGCCGTTGGAGCGCAGCCGGCGGATCCAGCCAGCGGTCTGCTGCACGCCGTCCGCGTCCCTGATCACGCTGACGGTGCTGTCCATGCCGCGCGCCACGTCGAGGGCCCGCATGGGAAGGGCAAGTTGCTGCACCCGCTTGCCGAACAGCCGCGAGATCAGTTCACCGCCTGGCCAGAACAGCGGGCTCCACTCAGCCCACGCCTCCATTGACCAAGCGGACGTGTGCTCGTAGAAGTCGCGGATCTCCTCGGCGATGTCGGCCGGGTCGAGGCCGGGGCCAGCAAGCTCGCTCATGTGAGGGATCAGCCCGGCGCCGGGCGATCGCCTCTCGACGCTGCCATGTAGTCGCTCAGCCCACTGCGCCATCCAGGCGTCGTCGTCGACCATGCTCGTGCGGCTCGACGGCGCGTCAAGCCAACTGAGCTCGGTGATGTCGATCTCGCGACCGACCAATCGCCACCACCAGCGGGTCAGTGGGTCGAGGAATGCAAGGGTCGCCACGGGCTCATGGTAGGGACTCCGGTGCGCAATGGCCGCCCAAGATGCCTAGCAGTCGACCCAGCGCTCGTCGACGGGCACCGCGGTCAGCGAACCAGCGGACAGGCTGGCGAGCGCAACGTCGAGCTCAGCAACCGACGAGGACGGCACCGCGACCCGGATGTGCGCCCGGTCGGTCCAGTCGACCCCGTCGACCTGCACCGGCGTTCCGGAAGGCAGCACCAGCCCGCGCAACTGGTCCTCGACGGCGCCCGCGAGGGCGAAGTCGACGTCGACACGAAGGATCTGGCTGAGCGTCACGGTCCTTGTCCCGACGGCGGTCATCGCCTGCGAGACGGCGTCGGTGTAGGCGCGCACGAGGCCGCCAGCGCCCAGTTTGATGCCGCCGAAGTAGCGGGTGACCACCGCCACCACGTCGGTCAGGTCGTTGCGCTGCAGCGCCGTCAGCATCGGGATCCCCGCGGTCCCGGCCGGCTCGCCGTCGTCAGAGCTTCGCGCGGTGCGACCGTCGGGCCCCAGGATGAACGCGGAGCAGTGGTGCCGCGCGTCGAAGTACTGGGAGCGTCTGGCCTCGATCACGGCTCGCGCCTCGTCCTCGGTCGCGACCCTGCGGATCCGCGTCAGGAATCGGGAGCGTTTGATCTCCAACTCGACGTCCGCACCCGCGCCGGGGGCGGCGTCAATGGTCAGGAAGGAGTCAGACACCGAGCTCGCGGCGAAGCTTCGCCACGTGGCCGGTCGCCTTGACGTTGTACTGCGCGACCCGGACCACGCCCTTGCCGTCGGCGTCGACGTCGATCACGAAGGTCGAGCGGAGCACGCCCTCAATCTCCTTGCCGTACAGCTTGCGGGGGCCGTACGCGCCGTAGGCGTTGAGGACATCCTTCGCCGGGTCGGCCAGCAGCGTGAACGAGATGTCGGAGTGTGCCGCGAACCTGGCCAGCTTCTCCACCGGGTCGGGCGAACAGCCGAGCACGGTGTAGCCCTCATCCTGGAACGAGGGGAGCGCCTCGGAGAAGTCGACGGCCTGCGTCGTGCAGCCCGGCGTCATGGCCGCCGGGTAGAAGTACAGGATGACGGTGCGGCCGGCGAAGTCGCTGAGCGAGACATCCTCGCCGTTCTGGTCGGGCAGCGTGAAGGCGGGCGCGGTCGTACCAGTCGTCAGTCGTGCGGTCATGGGGGTCAGTGTATCCGCGATCGGGTACGTCATCGGCCGGGGTTTCCTGGCGTGAACCGGTCGGGGTGAATAGGCTGGGGGGCGAACCGAAGGAGTTACGCATGGGCAACCGATCCGTGGAGCAGATTCGCGCCGACCTGGCGGCCAACAGGGCAACGCTGGCCGACGTCACCTCGGACGTTGTCGAGTCGCTGAAGCCGCAGAACATCGCCCGCGAGGGAGTCGAACAGGTCAAGCTCTTCGCCAAGACCGAGTTCGAGTCGGTGACCGCTCCGCTGCGCGAGGACGACGGTGGCTGGAAGCTGAACAAGTTGCTGATCGCGGGCGGCGCGGTGCTCGGCGTCATCGTCTTCGCCGTGACCCTGAACACCGTCGCGAACCGTCGCGTGCTGGCCTCGGCCCAGCGCCGGGCGCTCGAACGGTGAGCGAGCCCGGCCTGCCGATCCGCATGCTGCACGACCGCGTCCTGGTGGACGTGGACGCCGCCGCGGGCGAGCGGCGCAGTTCCAGCGGCATCCTGATCCCCGCGACCGTCCAGATGGGGCGCCGACTGACGTGGGCGAAGGTGGTCGCCATCGGGCCGAGCGTCCGCTCGGTCGAGACCGACGACCGCGTGCTCTTCGACCCCGAGGAGCGCGCCGAGGTCGAACTGCAGGCGCGCACCTATGTGCTGCTGCGCGAGCGCGACATTCACGCTGTTGCATCGGACAATGACGCCGATGCCGGAACCGGCCTCTACCTCTAGGAGAAGACATATGGGCAACGTCGTCGTCGTGGGATCGCTGAATGTGGACCTGCATCTGCTGCTCCAGCGACACATCCTCCCCGGCGAGACGTTGCTCGCGGGAGGCGGCACGTTCTCGCCAGGCGGGAAGGGAGCCAACCAGGCCTGCGCCGCCGCGCTCGCCGGAGCCCCGACGGTGATGGCAGGCGCGATCGGCGACGACGCGGCAAGCTCGGTCGCCACCAGCCGGCTCGAGGACGCGGGCGTCGACCTGAGCCACGTCAAGAGGCTTGAGGGGCCATCGGGCCTCGCGGTCGTGAGCGTCGACGCCGAGGGCGAGAACACCGTCGTGGTGGTGCCGGGAGCCAACGGACTGGTCACGCCCGAGATGGTGCAGGGCTGGGCCGAGGTGATCTCCGGCGCCGACGTCGTCGTGCTGCAGGGCGAGATCTCCGCGGAGAGCAACCTCGCCGCGGCCCGGTTGGTGACCGGTCGCCTTGTCGTGAACCTGGCGCCGGTGATCGAGGTCGACCCGACGGTGCTGCTGAACGCCCGCCCCTTGGTCGTCAACGAGCACGAGGGCGCGGCCGCACTGCTGCAGTTGGGCGGCGCCGACCTGACGGACCCCCGCGCGATCGTCGAGGGTCTGCGCGCGGCCGGCATCGAGTCGGTCGTGATGACGGTCGGGTCGGCAGGCTCGCTCGTCGCGGAGGGCTCCGACGTCACGGAGGTCGCCTCCCCGAAGGTCAAGGCAGTCGACACCGTCGGGGCTGGGGACGCGTTCTGCGGGGCGCTGTCGGCCCGGCTTGCGGCGGGCGACAGCCTGCTCGACGCGTCCGGCTACGCCAGCAGGTTTGCCGCCTACACCGTCCAGCACGAGGGCGCGCAGTCGTCCTACCCGGCGGTCGGCACCGAACTGCCCACTCTCTGAGGGGTTCGTCGCCGCGTTCTGGCTCCCATCGTTGCCAGCGTGGCGATGGCCGCCAGGCCCCACAGCACCTGCGCGTTGCCGACGATGTGCTGCCACCAGTGCCAGGCGCGTTCCGCGTTGCCCTCGTGTGGCATCGCCCAGACCACGCGTGACACGAACACGACGATGCCCGAGACGGCGACCAGCAGGAAGCGGGCGGCGCCGGTGCGTCGCCACCGGTCGACCAGCACCACGAGGGCAGGCGCCACCCATACCCAGTGATGCGACCACGAAACGGGCGAGGCCAGGAGCGAGTAGCAGCCCATGATCACCATGGCGGAGGTGCTCTCCCCGGCCACGACCAGCCGTCGCATGGCGAACAGGCACGCGATCCCGAGCGCGGCGCACAGGAGGAACCAGGCGACGCCCCCGGTGCCGGTCAGCCGCACGAGGGCGCCGTTGATGGACTGGTTGGAGACGTAGGCTAGCCCCCCGATGCGACTCGGGTCGAGGATCGTCTGGGTCCAGTACTGCACGGACGCGGCCGGCGCGATGACGAAGCCCAGGCCCGTCCACGCAAGGGCCGATCCCGCGGCCACGAGCAGCCCCCGCCAGTCCCTACGGACCAGGAAGTAGGCCAGGAACACGGCCGGGGTCAGCTTCACGGCGATCGCCAACCCGATGAGCAGGCCCCGCCAAGGTCGTCCCCGGCCGGCGATCAGGTCCGTCACCACCAACGCCATGAGGAGGGCGTTGACCTGTCCGAAGCCCACCGTCTCGATCACCGGACCGAGGAGAAGCGCCCCGAGCACCGCCACCAACGCGACCGTTCGTCCGCCCAACCGGGCATCGCGCACCACGAGTAGCTGGACCAGGACGATCGCCACGAGGGTCGAGGCGGTCAGCAGCAGGTTGGCCGCCCAGTACGGAACAACGGCCAACACCACGAAGAAGGCCGCAGCGATGGGCGGGTAGGTGAATGGCAGGCTGATGCCTACGCGGGTAGCCCCCAGCGGTCCGTAGAGGTCGCCGCCGCTCAGCAGGACGTCGGCTCCCAGCCGGTACACGTCGAGGTCGATGCGGTACGGCAACAGGGACTGAAGGCCGGGGATGCCGAGCAGCAGCATTGCCGCGACCGCGACGATCGCAGAGACGAGGACGCGTCGCGTCCAGGGACTCCGCGCGATGGTGCGGAGCCTGCCACGGGGCTGGTTGAGAAACACGGGAACCTCCTGACGGGACGGGCTGTTGCCGTCACATCAGGAGCGTCTCCTGGGGTTGCTGCTGGTCGCTGATCGCGCCTGATCGTGCGATCAGGTTGGCGGCGGCGCGACGGGAAGCCGCAGCACGAACGTCGTCATGCCCGCGGTCTCGGTCGCCTCGACGGAACCGCCCGCCCGCTCCGCGGCCCGTCTCACGATGGCCAACCCGATCCCCGCGCCACCGGTCGCGCTGGAGCGTGAGGCATCGAGCCGGACGAGCCGGTCGAAGATCCGCTCCCGGTCGGCCTCTGCGATGGGCTCCCCGTCGTTTCGTACCTCAAGCCGGATCATGTCCTGCTCGACCGAGGCCACCACGTCGACCCGGGTGGAGGCGTGCCGCAGCGCATTGTCGAGCAGGTTCGTCACCGCCCTGGCCAGCTCATTCCCGTCGCCCCGGACGGCCGCAAGCCCGCTCGCAACGGTAAGCGTGACGGGCACCCGGGTCGGCTGGACGCCTTCGATGGCGGCCTCCACAAGGGACCCCAGGTCGGTCGAACCGGGCTCGCCGGTGGGCGGTGCCTCAAGCGCTTCGAGCAGCAGGAGGGAGTCGACCAAGATCGCGAGTCTCGCCGACTGCCTGTCGACCGACTCCATCGCCTCCTGGCCGGACTCGGCATCGGGGTAGAGGCGCGCGACCTCCAAGGTGGAACGGATGGTCGCGACGGGGCTGCGAAGTTCGTGGGCGGCGTCCGCGATGAAGGTCCTCTGACGCGCGTCGCTGCCCTCGAGCCGGTCGAGGGCGGCGTTGACGGCCGCCGCCAGGTCGTCCAACTCGTCGCCGGTTCCCGGTTCGCGCACCCGAGGCGCGGCACGTGCTGTGACCACGTCGCTGAGGCGTCGTCGGATCTGATCGACCGGTCCGAGCGCGCGCCCGGCTGACCACCACGCCGCCGCGGCGGCGATGACCGTCGCGACCGGGATGGCCCACATCAGCAGTTGGCCGATCGGGCGGAGGACGTCGCGGACCTGGTAGTCCACCTGGACGACGAGCACACGCATGGTCTTCGCGCCTGCGGGAAGCCGCTCCGCGCAGGCCGCGCTGTCGGGTGCGGCCAGGTCGGCGTAGACGATGGGAACCCGCTGACCGTTGAGGTCGTTGGGCTGGCCCGAGGTGGGGAAGGTGAGCTCAGTCCGGAAGAAGGACATGGAACCCGGCTCGCCGGCTTGGAGGGTGAGAGGGGATGCGCTCTCCGGCATGACAGGCCCGCTGACCTCGTGCGGGGCGAGCAGCGGGCTCGAGACCAGAACACGCCCCGCCGCGCTGATCTCGTAGGGCAGGTTCGCGAAGTCCGGGCCGTCGAACGCGCAGGTCGCCGACTGGGCCATGTGGAATCCCAGTTCCTGAACGGCCTGATCGTTCAGCCGATCGCGCTGACTGCGCTCAACGGCCAGGTATGCCAGCAACGAGAAGGCAGTGAACGCGAGGAGGCTGAGAGAAGCGACCGCCAGCGTGATCCGCCACCTGGTCCCGCCGCCCGGCAACCTGCCGAGACCCCTGCGATCAGCCACCCGCGGTCCGATCGGCCACGAGCCGGTAGCCCTCCCCGCGTACCGTCTCGATCGCCCTGCCCCCAAAGGGCGCGTCGAGCTTGCGTCGAACCGACAGCACCCGCGCCTCGACCAGGTTGGGATCACGTGCCTCGTCTGGCCACAGTTCCGCCAGGATGGCGCTCTTCGGCACTGGGATCCCTGGGGTGCGGGCGAGCAACTCCACGAGTGAGAACTCCAGGGGAGTGAGGTCGATGCGACGCTCGCCACGGGTGCCGGTGCGAGCGAGGAGGTCGACTCGAACGGAGCCCACCTGGAGCAGGGTGCCTTGGGCGCTCGACCGGCGCAGCAACGCACGGATCCTGGCGACAAGCACGGGGAAGGAGAAGGGCTTGGTGAGGTAGTCGTCGGCACCCGCGTCGAGGGCGTCGGTCTGGTCGTACTCGCCCAGCTTGGCGGTCAGCACCAACACCGGGGTCGCGACACCCTCGGCACGCAGCCGGTCGATGATCCGGAACCCGCTCATCCCGGGCAGCATCAGGTCCAGAATCACCGCGTCGTAATCGCCCCGCCTGGCAAGTTCGAAGCCGGCGGGCCCGTCGTGGACCACGTCCACGGCAAACCCCTCGGCGACGAGGCCCCGGCGCACGGCGGCGGCGAGATCAGTCTCGTCCTCGACGATCAGCAGCCGCATGGAGCCATCGTAAGTCCTTATCCGGAGGCGAAGTCCTTGCTCCACACCATCGAGCCGTCGTTGTTGAGGTAGGTGAACCGGACCCGCTGGGTCGGCACCACGCCGTAGGCCTCCATCGCCGGGAACACCGTCGAGGTGAGGAACGACTCGATGGTCGGGATCAAGTCGTCGAGGGCGACTGCCGTCTGCTCGGCGTCGACCGCGGTGGCGTAGGTGTAGGTGAAGGTCGCCATGTCGGGGTACTCCTTGTCGAAGGCGACGTCGGAGTAGACACCCGGATTCTCCTTGAGGACCTGGGGGATGGTCGCGCGCTCCGCCTCGACGTACCGGTCGAGCGCCTCGTGGACCGCGTCGGTGTCGGGAACGTCGTCGTCGCCCTCGACCGGGTTGAGGCTCTCCTCGGGCGTCGGCGTATCCTCGGGGTTGGCGTCTCCTGGGGACTGTCGGAGGGTTCCTGGCTCGCGGCGACGACGCGCTGCGGCTCGTCGGGTGCGGTCGTGCTGACGCTGACGCACGCGGCGAGGGAAGAGACGGCGAGGATACTCAGGGCCGCGGTGGCGATGCGGGGGAGTCGGTTCTTCACGGCGATGCCTTCCCTGGTGATGTGGCAAGAGCATAGCCAGGGGCGGGTTCGCCGGCGCATGACGAAGGCCCCGGTTCGTGAAGAACCGGGGCCTTTGTCTGGTACACCACCAGGGACTCGAACCCTGAACCCGCTGATTAAGAGTCAGCTGCTCTGCCAGTTGAGCTAGTGGTGCGCGCGAGAGATAACTTTAGAGGTGCCCCCGGCCCGTTGTCCAATCGTCACCCGATGGCCCTGGTGACGAGTTCGATCACCCGCTTCTCGTCGGCCTCGGAGAGCGTGGTGATGGCGTAGGACGTCGCCCACATGGTGCCCTCGTCGAGCTTCGCGGCCTGCTCGAACCCGAGGGTGCTGTAGCGCAGGTCGAATTTGGACGACGGCTGCAGGAACACGACGTTGTCGCCCTCCGCGTTGGCCCAGGCTGGCATGCCGTAGTAGGTCTTGCCGACCAGATCGGGCGCGACCTGCTTGACGAGGGCCTGGATCCGCTCGGCGAGCGCGCGGTCTGCGTCGGGCAGTTCTGCGATCTTCTCGGCGAGGGCGGCCTCGGAGATCGCGGCCTTGTCCTTTGCCCGCTTCTCGGCGCGCAACTCGGCGGCGCGCTCCTTCATGGCGGCCTTCTCCTCGGCGGAGAATCCTGCTGTTTCGGTGGACTTTGCCATCTCGCTCCTCGGTGTTTCCTGCTGGGAAAATCATGCCACGCCAGGCGTGAGAAACGCCCCCGGTGAAGGGAACCGGGGGCGTCTCCTCTCAGGTCAGGTCAGTTGCCTGTGTGCGGCAAGCCTGGCGTGACCGGAGGCTTCGTCGGCGCCGGGGGCGTCGGAGTCGGCGTTGGTGTGGGCGTCGGGGTCGGTGGCACCTTGGTGATGGTGTTGGTCACCTTGACGGGTGTCGTCTCGTCCGGGGCGATCGTGACGGTGCCGCCCTCGATGCTCACCTCGCCCCACGTCGCACCCGCGATCTGCACGGGAGCCTGCTCGGTGACGGTCACCTTGGCGCCCGAAGGAAGGTCGGGGCTCTTGATCTTCTCGCCCGCCTTGAGGGTGAGCGTTCCGGTCCCAGCCTCGAAGCCGTTGCCAGCCGGGTACGAGTAGCCGATCGTGTACTCGGTGTCGGCGGGCACCAGGGAGGCGCCGGTGCCGGTGAGCACCTTCTCGACCTCGAAGCCGCCCGTGCGCAGCGACGCGGTGTTGGTCAGCACGATCTCGGAGAGTTGGCCGCCGGTCAGCGTGAACTCCGACTGGGAGAACGTGGGCGTTCCCCACGACCAACCGGGTTGGGCGACCGGCGTGGCCTCCGTGAGCGTGACCACGGAGTCACGGGGGAAGTCGCCGCTCGTCCAGGTCTTGCCCGCGCCGATCTCGAAGGAGTCGGTGACCGGGTCGCCCTGAGGGGGAGTGACGGTGTAGGTGACGGTGAACGTGGCCTCGCCGAGGTCGATGGGCGGGCCGTCGAGGCGCTTGGTGACCGAGAACCGTCCCACGTTCTCGCCGATGCCGGTGGCTGAGCCGCCCAGGTTGCGCTGGGTCGACGTGACCGTCTTGGTCTCCTCGGTGCCGACCTTGACGGTCGCGGAGTTGTCGTAGGTGGTGACGGTCCGGTCGACCGGGTCAGTGACGAAGATCACCTCGTAGAAGTAGCCCTTCGTGGCAACGATCGTCACCTCGTCGTGGGCGGCGTTGGTCGTGTAGCTGCCGGCAGGCATCTCGGTGAAGTTGATGGGCCACTGCTTGCCCTTGCCGTCGTCGCCGATGGTGTTGGTCCAGTAGACGATGGCCGAGCGGTCCTTGATCAGCGACTGGCCCTTGCCGGGGGTGTCGGTGACGACGATGGTTTCGCCGCCCGCCGCGCCCGTCGGCCCGGCGTGGACGACGACGGTCCAGTAGATCGACTGGGTCTCGTTGTCCCAGTAGCCCCACTTGTAGTCGTCGCGTCCGGTGAAGTCGCAGTTCTCGACGCAGGAGCCGCCCGTCGGAGGAGTGACGACGAGGTCAGCGGAGACGTCGCCGAAGTCGTAGGTGACGGTCGTCTCAGCGTCGGTCTTGGTGGTCACGTCGACCCAGAACGCGAAGGTGCCCTTCAAGTTGAGCGGGTTGCGCTTGATGTAGGCGTCGTCGATGTCGCACGCCAACTGGGCATCGGTGACCGTGCACTGGCCCATCACCTCGGACGGGGTGGCGCCGTGCGCCTCCGACATCATCGGGAAGCTGGTCTTGTTGCCCTTCAGCCCCTCAGGAAGGTTGACGACCAGGCCGGCCGGCGTCGCGGGGTTGTCCGGCAGCGACCAGGTGCCGACGAGTTCGGCGCGTGACCCGGTCGTGGTCGACTCCTGGGTGAACTTCATGGACGTGAGGTTCGCTGAAGCGGTGTAGGGCGGCGCGGCGTGCGCGGTCGTCAGGCCGAGGATCGCGAGCGATCCGGCCAGCACGAACGCGAAGAACCGGCGGGCCCATAGTCGAGTAGTGCTAGTGCCACCTGGCATTAGTCCCCCTTGTAGATGTGGTGTTCCTGTGTCGGGGGCGCCCGATAGTGGCACTCCCGGGCGGCACGCTACTCCTGTCAGAAGCTCAGCTAAAGGGGTTTAGCGTTCAACGTCCTACATTTTGTAGTAATTGATTGGAAAAACGTCACTTCGACCCCCGAGGTCGGCCGGATCGGCGGGTTGCGGGTTGTCAGCCGGGCCGATCGCTGCCGGGTGGTGGGGGCCTTTACTGCCGAGGATTAGGGGTGAGGCCCGGACCGACTACGCGAGTCCGTTCGACGCATGACCTGGCACGAGGTACAGGCGGACGCGCTCTACGCGGGTTCCGAAGTATGACCGCCGCGTGCACCAAAGGTGGTCCTCACAGGGCCTCCCACGTCTAGCCGCCCACTCCTAAAATCGTGGTCATGGACAACAAGGCCGAGGTGCGCGAGTTCCTGATCTCGCGGCGGGAGAAAGTGACGCCCAACCAGGTCGGGCTGCCCGAGGGGACGAACCGCAGGGTGCTGGGCTTGCGGCGCAGTGAAGTCGCCGCGCTCGCCGGTGTGAGTGTCGAGTACTACACGCGTATCGAACGCGGAGGGATATCGGGGGCTTCCCCTGAGATTCTCGACGCGATCGCCAAAGCACTGATGCTCGACGACGCTGAGCGGGCGCATCTGTTCGATCTCGCCCATGCTGCGAGCCCCGTCGCGCGGCCGGCGCGCCGTCGCAGTCCGAAATGCTGGTGCCCGCACCCGAGCTTGCAGTGGATGCTCGACGGTTTCACCGCAGGTCCCGCGTTCATTCGCAACGGGCGCATGGATCTGCTCGCGGTCAACGTGCCCGCCCGCGGCTTCTACCGCGACATCTACGACATGCCGGGGCAGCCGCCGAACATTGCCCGGTTTACGTTCCTTGACGAGCGGGCGTACGAGTTCTACCCCGACTGGGACTTCTTCGCCGAGGTGACCGTCGCGATCCTGCGCACGGAAGCCGGGCGGGATCCGCACAACAAGTCGCTGCATGACCTGATCGGCGAGCTCGGCACCCGCAGTCCGGAGTTCCGCACGCGTTGGGGCGGGCACAACGTGCGCCATCACGGCACAGGATTGAAGACCTTCCACCACCCCGAGGTCGGCGAGATGACGCTCGCCTACGAAGGCATGTCACTGGAGGCGGAGCCAGGGCTCACCTTCACCGCATACACCGCAGAGCCCGGCTCGCCGTCCGCCGAGCGCATGCAGCTGCTGGCATCGTGGGCTGCGAGCGAGTATGGCGGTCCGCTCGCGGACCCAGACGCTACTACGGCCGAGCACAAGCAGAAGAGGTAGTAGCGGGCTCTCCGGTAGACAAGGCGACGAGCTCGAGGTGCGGATAGCCGTGGAGGCGATCTGGAGCGGCACCACCGGGCTCGCCGCAGCGATGGGGCCGGTGATCGCCGGCTTCCTCGTGCAGGCCTTCGGCTGGCACGCCGTCTTCCTCATGTGCTCGCCGCCGCAGGCATCCTCCTTGCACTGATGGTGAAGCGCCCCGCCACTCAGCGCCAGGACGAGCCGATCATGGCCGCAAACACTGACGCAGCAATCCTGACAACGCCATGGGGCCGTCCCCGCAGATGCGGGGACGGCCCTGGGCTCCTGTTTCAGTCGCCTACTGTGCGGTGTGGCCAGCGTCGACGGGCAGGGCGGCTCCGGTGACGTAGCTGGCCGCGTCGGAGCACAGCCACAGCACGGCCGCGGCGATCTCCTCCGGCCTGCCCAGCCGGCCCAGCGGCACGCCGGCGGCGGACGTCTCGCGGTCCAGCTCGCCGCGGGCGGCCATAGCGGCGACCATCGGCGTCTCGATCGTGCCGGGGCACACGGCGTTGCAGCGCACCCCGTGCCTGCCGTACTGCAGGGCGACGGACTTGGTCGCCCCGATCACGCCGTGCTTAGTCGCGTGATACGTCGTGCGGCCGTCGCCGCCGACGAGGCCGCCCAAAGATGAGCAGTTCACGATCGCCCCGGAGCCCTGCTCGCGCATCTGCTTGAGCTCGTGCTTCATCGACGCCCAGACGCCCTTGAGGTTGACCGCGACGAGCTGGTCGAACGCCGCTTCGGTCTCGTCGGCTGAGTCGACAGGGGGCAGCATGATCCCGGCGTTGTTGAACGCCATGTCCAGGCTCCCGAACGCCTCCACCGTCTCGCGGACAGCAGCGGCGACCTGGTCCTCGTCGGTGACGTCGCACGCGATCGGGAGGGCCTTCTGGCCCTTCCCAGTGAGCTCGTCGGCGAGCGCCTGGGCGGCGTCCTCGTTGCGGTCGACGATCGCGACGGCCGCCCCGGCCTCCGCGAACGCCCGGACGGTCGCCTCGCCCGTCCCGGCGCTGCCGCCGGTGACGAACGCGGTCTTCCCGGTGAAGTCATAGGTGAGTTCAGCCATGATCCTTCTCTCCTTACAGGGTGTGGGTGTCGATGACGAAGCGGTAGCGCACGTCGGCGGAGAGTACGCGCTCCCAGGCGTCGTTGATCTCCTCGGCGCTGACCAGCTCCGTCTCGGGGTGGATGCCGTGTTCGGCGCAGAAGCCGAGCATCTCCTGGATCTCGGCGATGCCGCCGGTGGTGGAGCCGGCTAGCGACCGGCGACGGGGCACGAGGGAGAACGCGGGCACGCTGAACGGTTCCGAGGGCGCGCCGACGTTCACGAGCGTCCCGTCGACGTCGAGCAGGCCGAGGTAGGTCGCGATGTCCAGACCGGCGGAGACGGTGTTGACGATGAGGTCGAAGCTGTCGGCCAGCTCGGCGAGGGCTGCCTGGTCCGTCGTGTTGACGTAGCGGGTCGCGCCGAAGGCGAGCGCGTCACTCTGCTTCTTCGCGCCGCGGGAGAGGACGGTGACCTCCGCGCCGAGAGCGAGGGCAATCTTCACGCCCATGTGCCCGAGCCCGCCCATGCCGATCACCCCGACGCGCTTGCCCGGGCCGGCATTCCAGTGGCGCAGGGGTGAGTAGGCCGTGATCCCCGCGCACAGCAGCGGCGCGGTCTTGGCCGGGTCGAGGCCTGCGGGGATGGCGAGCACGTAGTCCTCGTTGGTGACGACGGCCTGCGAGTAGCCGCCCTGCGTGATCGTGCCGTCGGCGGGATCGACGCTGTTGTAGGTCTGCGTGTTCCCGTTCAGACAGTACTGGTCGTGCCCCTGGACGCACTGCGCGCAGGTGCGGCACGAGTTCGACTGGCAGCCGACCCCCACGATGTCGCCGACACGGTGCTTGGTGACGGCGCTGCCGATCTCGGCGACGCGGCCGACGATCTCGTGGCCGACGACCTGCGGGTAGGTGATCGGCCCCCAGTCGCCGCGGATGGTGTGGATGTCGGAGTGGCAGATCCCGGCGTAGTCGATGTCGATGAGCACGTCGTGCTCGCCCACGTCGCGGCGCTCGATGGTCATCGGCTCCAGGGGTGCGTCCTGGCTGGTGGCCCCATAGGCCTTCACTGTCATCGTCATCGTCGATTACTCCTCATTGTCGATTCGTTCATTCTCCGCCGCACGCGGCGGGACTCTCGGGTTCATGCACCGGGCGAGCGGTCAGACATAGGCGAGGAACCTTCCCGCGAAGATCACGCCCGTCCAGGTCGTCATCGAGACCACCGCCGACACCCGGGCCGGAATGGGCGTGCGGGCGGCTTCGGCCCATTCGTCCACCCGGGGGTAGACGCCGCGGTGGAAGATCAGGACGTTCAGCCCGGCGACGAGCAGCAACCCGAGCTTCCATGGGGCGGCTCCGGAGCCTGCGACGCCGACGGCTTGCGCGCTGAACAGCGAGATACCGGTGAGGACGGTGATCGCCAGGCCCAGGTGCGACACCGGCAGCAGGTAGCGCGCGGCCTTCGTGACGGGCACCAGGCGGCGTCCGACGCCTAGCAGGCGGAGGTCGAAGGCGAAGGCGGGGCCGACGAGCAGGGCGATCCCGAGGATGTGCAGGCTCTCGAGCGTCGCGTACATGAACGGGGTCGTGCGCACGGCGTCACCGAGCGGGGATCCCTGCAGCTCACGTAGGATCTGTTCGAGCCACTCAGGCATCCGGGTCCTGCCCGTCGGTCTGGCGGGTGCGGCGGCGCACGTAGAACACCCCGCCGGCGACGATCACCACGGCGACGGCACCGAACACTGCCCAGACGACCCACGCGCTCGAGCCGCTGTCCGAGGCGCTCTGCGACTCGTCGGCAACTGCCTCCTGCTCCGGGTTCTCCATTTCCGTGGGGTCCTCGATCGTGGAGGGCACCTCGGTCTCCCCGCCGGTGCTCTCCTCGCCGGGCAGGGGTGCGCGGACGGGGAGGGTGTTGCCGATCACCTGGTTGACAGGCGAGGAGCCGTCGCCGTACCAGAACGCGACCGGGCGGAAGAGGCCGCCGTCGGTGCTGTTGATGTAGCCGACGCCCTGGAAGCGCTCGCCGACCTCGAGCGAGCGGTCCAGGCCGTTGTTGCTCGACCACCACGGCGGAGCGATGATGATCTCCAGCTCGTCGTGCGGGCCGTCATAGGCGAGCGCGGCCTGCACCCGGACGCTGTCCTCCGGGCCGGAGAGCTCCTCGGGGATCTGCAGCTCCTCCGGGGTGCTGGCGGGGATCTCGCTGTCGACGGCGATGTCGAAGTGCGAGTGCGGGTCTCCCCAGTCGCCGTCGGAGGAGACGGTGCCGGAGATGTAGATGAGGTTGCTCGTCTCGAAGCCGTCCCAGCCGTGGTGGGCCTGCGCCGCGGTCGGGACCGCGATGAGGGCCGCGGCGGTGATGAGGCCGATGGCTGCGAGGCCGAGGCGGTGGGCGCCCCTGCGGGGCTGTGAGGGGGTGGTCGTCGTGGGGGCCATGGCGGGCCGTCCTCTCTGGTGTGCGGGGCGGTAGTGGGTGCGGCGGGGTCAGCTGAGGGTGACGCCGGTGTCCTCGGCGTAGGCGGCGAGCAGTTGGTTCTGCGCGTCGGTGTCGTGGACGAGGTCGTTCACGCGGCGGTCGATCTCCTGGTGGAAGAGGTACTCGCCGGTGATGTCGCTGCCGGGCTCGGTGGCCTCGGGCTCCATCTCCTCGGGGGACGCCGAGCACGCGCTCAAGCCGAGCCCGAGGGCCACGGAGGCGATCAGCGTCCGGGTATTCCGCAGGCGGTGTCTCTGTATCACGATGTCCTCCGTTTGGGCACGGGTCATGCTTCTGCAGTCCAGTGAAATGCATTCGCCTGCATCGAGGGAGACCCGGATGAAGGGGGTATTGGGAGGGACTCCCACGCGGGACTGCGCTGATTTAGCGTGGACTGCATGTCTGTCATCGCCATCGTCGGAGCCGGTCCGGGGCTCGGGGCCGCCGTCGCCCACAGGTTCGGAAGCGCCGGCTTCGCGGTTGCGCTGATCGCCCGCAACGTCCAGAAGCTGGAGGCGCTCGAGCAGCGGCTCGCGAGTTCCGGCCTCACTGCGAAGGGCTACATCGCCGACGTCCGCGACCGGGACGCCCTGGCCACCGCCCTCGAGAACGCCGCTGAGGACCTCGGCCCGATCGAGGTGCTGCAGTTCAGCCCGGTGCCGAGCAAGGAGTTCCTCAAGCCAGTCCTGGACACCACCGTCGAGGACCTGCATGCCGCCGCCGAGCTGTCCATCCTGGGATCCGCGACCTCGATCCGCCAGGTGCTGCCGGGCATGATCGAGCGCGGTGTCGGCACCATCCTGCTGATCAACGGCTCCAGCGCCGCCACCCCCAACAGCAACGTGGCGGGCACCTCCACCGCGTTCGCCGGCGAGTCCGCCTACGGGGAGATGCTCCACGACGCCGTCGCGGAGAAGGGCGTGAACGTGCGGCAGCTGATCATCCCCGGCGCGATCGGCGGCGGCGACCCCCTCTACGACCTCGCCGCTCTGGCCGAGCGCATCTGGCAGCTGCACGCTGAGACCGAGGGCACGTTCCGCGTCACCGTCGGAGGGGAGGTGGCATGAGGCGGGGCCGCACCGTCAGGATCCCCGCCGCTCTGGCCGCCCTCGCGGTCTGCGCAGGCATGGCAGCGTGTTCCTCCGAGGAGCAGGCCGCGTACCCGTCGAGCCCGCCGCCCACGAGCGCCGCGCCGTCTCCAACGGCAACGCCGACGCGTGAGCCGACTGAGGCCCCGGAGCCGGAGGAGCCGGTCGCGGGCACGGCGATCAGCATCGTTGTGGACGGGCAGAGGATCGAGGCCACCTTCGGGGACAATCCGGCCGCGCAGTCGCTCGTCGACCAGCTACCCGTGACGCTGGAGTTCTCCCCGTACGGCGGCCAGGAGGTCACCGCAACCCCGCCGCAGCCGATCACGATGGAGGGCATGCCCGAGGGCGACGCCCCCGTCGCAGGCGACATCGGCTACTACGCGCCCGACGGCGTGGTCACCTTCCACTTCACCGACATCGGCTACTGGACCGGCAGCGCTCGACTCGGGCAGATCCACGGCGACTTCTCCATCCTTCAGAACCGTTCCGGCCCCTTCTCCGTGACCATCGAGCTTGCCGACTGAGGCATGGGCAAACGGGGCACGGATGATGCATAAGCGAGGAGACCACCGCAGGACGGCGCTGCTGGACAGACAGCGGGCCCCATGATCGTGACCGACATCCGCATCCGGATCGGCGGCGGCGAGACCCTTCAGGCACGTCTGTGGGACAACCCGGCCGCCCGGGACCTCATCGACCAGCTCCCGCTCACCCTGGACTTCTCCGACTACGGCCGCCAGGAAGTCCTCGCTGAGCCGCCCGGGCCGCTGACGATGCAGGGCATGCCCGCCGGCGAGAGTGCTCCGGCCGGCACCATCGGCTGGTACGCGCCGGGCCGGTCCGTCGTGCTCTACTACGCGAACGTGGGCCGCTTCACCGGGATCGTGCGCATCGGCGCGATGGACGGCGACCTCTCCGGCTTGCAGGGCTGGGACAGCGTTCGCCCTGTCACGATCGAGCTCGCCGGCTGATGGCACGGGTTCTGGTAACCGGAGCCGGGTCCGGCCTCGGCCTGCTCACCGCGCAGAGCCTCGTCGAGCAGGGCCACGAGGTCGTCCTGCACGCCCGCGCAACCTCGCGGGTCGAAGATCATCGGCTCATCGACCAGGTGCGGGACGGGTCTTCGGCTACCTCGCCGACCTCGAGGCCGTGCGCCGGATTGCTGGCGAGGTCAACGATCTCGCGCCGTTCGACGTGGTGATCCACAACGCCGGCGTCATCGAAGGCCCGGCCCTCATCGCCGTGAACGTCGTCGCGCCCTACGTGCTCAGCGCTGATGGGGTTGGGGCGTCATCGGCGCTGGATTTCGTATCTACCTCAACGAGGGAGGGGAACTTGAGGTCGATACCGCGGCACCGTTGCGGCGCTCATCGAGGATGCGACGAAGCAGGAGGCCCTCGACTGGGCCGATCAGCACACCACCACCAAGACAAAGAGCGATGTTGTAACCCGGTTTGTGGTTCACAAGGACCGGGTTGCACCATCGCTCATTCGGGTGCCTGGATAGCACGTTCGGCAACATTACCCCCAAGACAAAAACCCTTGTCAACCGCATGAAGCGAGGAGTCTACGAGGTCTCCCGTCGACCTCAGGACGCTGCTCCGAGGGATGATCGGGGCCAGTGGCAAGGACTGTCGAGACGGCTCAAACTTTCCTCACGGCATCGGAGATCGATGCTCTGGTGGGTGACTACCTGGCCGGAGCAGGGGTCCAAGAGTTGGCTGACCGGTACGGCATCCACCGCGCAACAGTGTTCGCGCATCTCCGTCGCCGCAACGTGCCGGGTCGGCGGCCCGGCCTGAGCCTCAACGAGAAGGCCGAGGCCGTCCGCTTAGCACGGGCGGGCATCTCGATGCGAGCGATCGGCCGCAGGATGGGAGTGGATCGCAAGGCTGTGCGGGCGGCGCTGGTCGAGGTAGGCCTCTTGATCTAGGGGGTCGGGACGGACGCCTGCTGGCGGTGACCAGGGACAAGCGAAGTCAGCGGACCCTTTTGAGGCGACAGTGGGGCCGGTAGTTCGAACTCAAGGACGGAGTCAACGATTTCGAAGTTGACATGCTGAGTGCGCTGCTGGCGCGTCGAAGTCCGGGCAGTGCGTGTCAGGCATGGATCGGTCATGACCCCGTGCGAGCATTGAGCGTGGATACTCTAGATCAGGGAGACTTCGTGCGGGCCTGGGCTGTTCAGCCTCGGCGGTTCGCATGGCTCCTTGGCGCGGGTGCGAGCGCGTCGGCCGGTTTGCGGACCGCGAACCAGGTCCGCGACGACCTCCTACTGCGGGTGTACGCGGAGCGGCACGGGCTCATCCGTCAGAACCTAAACGCTAATGACCCGAACGTCCGTTCGGTGTTGACAGCCTACTTCGACGGCCGCAACGGCATGGTTCCGTTCGGTTCCGCGGATGATTACTCGTGCGCGTTCAAGCTGGCTCTGCCAGACGAGTCGGCTCGTCGCTCGTACCTGCAAGGCATCTTGAAGGGCTGCCGGCCTAGTTTCGGTCAGAGGGTCTTCGGAGCGCTGATGACCGCTGGCTTCATCGACATCGTCACCACGACCAACTTCGATGACCTGATCGAGCAAGCGGCAGCCGAGTCCTATACGGCCGTCAACGATGTCAGCGATCCACGGCGCCTCTACGTTGCCGCCTTGAACAGTGTCGACCGTGCGCGCCGCATCCTGTCCGCCGAGAGTCACCCGCTGCTGGTCAAGCTCCATGGCGACTTCCGTGAGTCGTCGCTGAAGAACCTGACCGAAGAGTTGGTCGTGCAAGACCAGGTGCTGCGCCAGTCCGTGCAGGACGTCAGCAGGAGTGTGGGGCTGGCTGTCGTGGGCTATAGCGGTCGTGACGAGAGCGTCATGGAGATGCTGGAGAGCTCCACACTTCTTGATAGCGCATGGCCTGCTGGTCTGTGGTGGTTCACCAGGGAACCAGGTCGGCTGCCCGAACGGGTGCGTCGCCTTTTGGAGATAGCAGCCGAACGCGGGGTCGCCTCCTACCTGGTGGCGTTGGAGACCTTCGACGAGCTGATGGCCAGCCTCGTCCTGCAAGCCGAACTCACCGACGATGCCCGCACGTATATCAACGGTCTTCAGTCGGCGTCACGGGTCGCCGACGCCTCTCCGCCCGTGGCGAGCAAGCGCAGCTACCCGATTATTCGCTACAACGCGCTCCCTGTCTTGGCCGCGCCGACCTCGGTCCTGCACGCTTCACTGTCCGGCATCGACAACGAGGAGTTCCGCCGACGATCCAAGGAAGCCGGATGGCGCGGAGTCGCCGTCCAAGCCGGCGGAAGCGTATGGGGCTGGGGTGACCCGAGCAGTTGGCGCGCATCGTCGGCACCACCCCGAGAACGTCGACATCGACCTGCTCAGCGGTGACCTGGAGCCGGGCCTGCACGCTCTACTCGTCCAAGGCCTGGCCCGGTCGGTCGCATCCTGGCTACCGGCACGAGCCAGAACAACTCGCCGCGACGCTCTGGTGTTGTTGCACGAGTGGGATGACCTCAGCGAGTCGCGTCAGCTTACTCTTCGCCGCTTCAAGAAGGCCTACGACGGCCAAGTGACCGGCCATCTAGGTAAAGGTCGTGGACAGAACCGGCTAGCAGAGCAACGTGCCTGGGCCGAGGCAGCACGCCTCCACGTCGAGTGGCGCTGGGGTGCTCCGTGGATGATTTTTACCCCGTTTACCTGGGTCGAGCGCCTCGAACGCGACGAGGACGACGATAGTCCGGTTGTGGACCCAGCAGCGGATTGGCGTCGGGAACGCTGGGTGCAACGCAAGCAGAACGAGAAGTGGGCAAGCATCATCGATGTCTGGGCTACTTCGATCGCGCCACAGCGCAAGGACGTCTCATTGCGCCTTCCCCGTACCTGCGACCCTGACACTTTCGGTGGTTTCACTCTCGGTGCGTTCTCCGCACATAGTTGGAGGTCAGCATGACCCTCGACTTTGACTCTCGCCAGCCCTGGGCACCGCACACGATTCTTCAGGAACCGATGCTGAAGTTTGACAGCAGCCCGACCCCGGCAACCGCGGGTCACCCGCTCGTCGGACTGCTCGACCACGGCCCCTACGCCGGACCGCCGACCGCTAGCGTGCGACTCGCCACGATCACCCTCAACGGTGACAAGCCGAAGCTCTACGACTTCCTCCGCGGTGCCACCCAGGCACACGAACCCAGCGACCGTCTGGCATACGTGCCGCGATATCCGGGGTTCGAGGCGCTGTTCAAGGCCGAGCTTCTTCCTCAGTCCGACGCCCACGTCGACATCCGGAGCGCCGAGATCGGCACCGGTGCTGACGCGCACGACCGACTCAGCGAGGCGCTTGCCCGTGCGGTGCGGCACCTCCACACCGTTCGCGACTCCTGGGACGTCATCGTCTTCCTACTCCCTGCAGCCTGGGAGCCTCTGAGGCTCAGCGCCGACGGTGCGCTGGACCTGCACGACCGGTTGAAGGCGACGGCCGCGCTGCTGGGCTGTCCTATCCAGATGATCCGCGAGACCTCCGCGCTGCAGTTCAGGTACAAGTGCTCCATGTACTGGCGGCTGTCGATTGCGCTGCTGACGAAGGCTGGCGGCGTGCCGTTCCGGATGATGCGTCCCACTGAGTCCGACACTGCCTACCTCGGGCTGGCCTACGCGATTCGCGGCGGGACCGCCAACGAGTTCGTCACCTGCTGCTCGCAGGTCTTCGACGCCGAAGGCGGCGGCTTCGAATTTATCGCCTACAACGTCGGCGCCGACCGTGACCTGGAGAACCCGCATCTGACCCGCGACGAGATGCGCACCGTCATGGCGCGCAGCGCTCGCCTCTACCAGCGGCGCAGGGCCGGGTCTCTGCCCCAGCGGCTTGTGATCCACAAGACGACAACCTGGCGTGAGGAAGAAGTCGCAGGGGTCTTCGACGCGTGGAGCCCGGCCGTTCCTGACATCGAGTGCCTCCAGGTACGTCTAGACACACCCTGGACCGGGGTTGCCCTCCGCGGCGGCAAGGGCAACTCGGCGGTCGCCAACGAATGGCCTGTGGGCCGCGGGTCTCTTCAGTATCTCTCTGGGCGGGAGGCACTCCTGTGGATCGCCGGTACGGCGAAGGGTGTCGCGCTGACGGGTGAGAACTATAATCAGGCAGCCAAGGCTCTACCGACCCCGATTGCGTTCAAGCGTGACGCGGGTGCTGGCCCCCTGGAGATTCCTGCCAGCGAAATCCTTGCCCTGTCGAAGCTCGACTGGAACAACGACGCCCTTTACGGTGTGACCCCGTGACTATCTCCTACAGCCAGCGGCTGGCACGAATCATTAGCAGGGTGCCAGCGCTCCCGGACGACAGCTATCAGTTCCGACTATTCATGTGACCGGCTCGGCCAACTGGCATCCAAGTCTCAAGCCTTCCGCCACACACCATGGCCGCCGGAACCGGCCGCAGCGACACCGCGTTATAGGCCGTCTAGCAATTGCCAGAGCCGGCAATGACCCACTCGCGCTCCGGCCATCGCGACAACTATGTCAGGCCAGCGATGTGCTTGGCAGTCGTCGACTTGGCGGTCTTGCCTGCCGCTCGTTTGCTTGGCGGTGGTGGCGCCGACATGACCTCGATTGTGCGGTAGCGGGCTCTGGTAGTGGCAACGTAGATCTTGCGGTGCGTGTCCTGGGTGACTGAGAGGCCGACGCCGAGGGAGCTGCGTTCGGTGTCGCTCAAGACGACGCCAACGATGTCCCACTCGCCCCCTTTGGCCTGGTGTGTGGTGAGACCAGGAACTGGGCGGCCGGAGTGGGTCAGACGTGACTGGAGCATGGTGAGCCGTTTGGTGTGGGCTGCGTGGGGCGGCCGCAGGTAGCGCGCGGAGACGGCGCCAACAACAGTGACAAGTTGGTTGTATGCGGCCTTGATGGCCGCGGGTGTGCCGGGCTGGAGCGTCTCGATCACGCCCTGCAACTGGGGTTCAAGTTGCCTCGGTATGTCTCGGTCTTGGATGTTCAGTGCGGCAAGAGCATCGCCGAGGTAGGTGGCGTCGAGGTCCAGGATGTTCCGGGTGGCGTGGTTGAGCAGCAGGGTCGCAGCGGCTTCTTCGTACCCGCCTTTGAACGAGTGGTAGGCGAGGGGAGGACGCCGCCGCCCACCGCCCAGAGGTCCTTCCAGTACAGCGCGATAGCGACGTCGATGTCGTCGGAATCGATGGGCAGTGTGACTCTGGCGCCGTTGCGAAGGTTGGTGGCGAGCTCGGCCTGTTCTTCCGATTGCCAGCGGAACGATTGCGTGAGGCGCAGCGTCGGGATGCCGTTCCGATCCAGGAAGTCGCGCACGACCTGAGGCTTGGCGCCTCGGAAGAGGTAGAGCGCTTGCCAGGGGTCGCCGACAAGGGTAACTGCGACGCCAGCGGCGATGGCCGATTCGAGGATGGCGATGTCGAGCTCGTTCGCGTCGAAGACCTCGTCGACCACGAGTGCGCGGATCTGCTGTCCGAGGCGCGCCTGAATGCGTGCGGCGCAATTGGGGCGGTGAAGGGCGTGTTCAAGGATCGTCCGGACATCGTCGTGGGTGCAGATGCCCTGGCGCATGTGCGGCAAGATGCTGACCGCCGGGACACGGTTCGCGTAGTCCTCCGCGAATGCCGACCTGAACGTCACAGCCTTGCCATTCAGCCCTAGTTCGTAGATGGAACGAGTGGAGGACGTACCGCCGCAAGATGCCCAGCTGTCGCGGACGTCAAGTTTCACATCGCCGCCGGGCCACAACTTCTTCGCGTCAGGCCACTCGACTAGCTCCTCACGAAGGAGGTCGTGAAAGAGGTCGGACATGATCGTGTCGAGGGTGACGACTCGGTGGGGCCAGGCGAGAGCTTCCGTACCCCAGAGGCGCTGCACGCGGCGGCGCAGGTTGAACGTGGCCGCACGCGTGAAGCTAACGGCGACGACGGCACGTGCGTCGTGCCGGTATCGGGCTGCGAACCTGTGCACACCGAATCGCTGAGCGGAGACAGTCGTCTTCCCTGTACCGGGGCCAGCTTCGATGAAGATATTCTTCTCACCGGTGGCCGCAGCGTGCCGTTGCTGCGCAGTCAGCGTGTTGATCGCGCCCGCGTGAGCGAGAGCCCCGGTCACGACAGTCCGAAGTCTTTCATGAGTTCGTCGATGTCGACGTCAGCGGGCCCGGTCGTGACGCCCTGGTCTGCCCCGTCGGTTACCGGGCCGTCCCCCGGTCCCGCATCCTCCGATGTCGAGCCCGAGAAGGGCGGCGACGAGGGGTCGGCGTACAGGAACTCGAAGATGTTCACGTAGGGAGCCGGCACGTGAACGTCGATGCTTCCTGCGTATCGGGCGTCGCGAAGCCGCCCGGCGAGCGCTTCGGCGAACTCGCCCTTTTTCGATGCGCCTGGCCCGGCCTTGACCGACTCGCCGTCTTGCTTGTGCTTGCCGCGGAAGATGTCGCGCACCGCCTCAGGGGTCACTTCGTCGGGCACGTCTAGGCCGATGTCCTGAAGGGCCTGCTTGATCTGGTCTTCGTTGAGTTTGGTGAGTTGCGGCTCCAACGTGGGATGGCTGTGTTCGACGAGCAGCACGTCAGGGTCGTGGTCCAGAGCCCAGCTCGGCTGTTCGGGCGCGTCATCGAAATCCGTGTCGCTGTCTCGGAGGACCGCTAAACGACTGCAGAGCTCATGGTCTCGGGTGGCGAGAAGCCTTACGGCCCAAGGTCCAACCTTGGTGCCCATCGGAACAATGCTGAGCGCGTCGACAAACGCTTGCTTGTCCTCGTCGTCGCCGGCCCACGCCCATCCAAGCTCACGAAGTACGGCTGCTTCAGTGACTCCCTCAACGAGCAGAACGCGATTGGCAAACAACGCAGCCGATCGGCTGGCGTCCAGGTGCAACCTCGCCTTCCGTAGAACCTCGTCTCGTGCCGTGAGTGGAATATCGGCGACAGCCCGCGCGATAGGGCGGCCCAGCTTGTCGTGGCGGATAATGATCAGCTCGGTCGGGTCGCAGGAGGTGATGATGTCGGTTGCGTGGCTGGACAGGATGACTTGGAGTTCAGGACGGAGTTCCACCTGACGCCGCAGGTACCGCACCAGCGAGTGCTGCAGCTGCGGGTGCAGATGGGCCTCGGGCTCCTCAATGAGAAGGGTCACGTGGAACGCACTGTCCGGGAAGAACGAGTCCTCGACACTCTCGCTCTCGGCCCTCGCCTGGGCCAGAACACGGTCAGCTTCGGCAAGATCCTCCTCAGTTGGCTCGGACGGCGTAACTGCCAGCGGGGCCTCGTCCGGCGCTGGGCCGACGGGGTGACCCCGGGGTGCCTCTGCGGCAGCTGCTGCTATCTCGGTGGCGTCGGGGATGGCGGCAAGCGTGACCGCTATGTGAAGCAGGTTCACATAGCCAAGGGCAACGATCTCCAAGGGCAGCGCGCCGACGCGACCCTCGATGGTGGCGAGCATTAGCTCCAGCACTCTAGCCAGGTAGCGGTCATCGACTACCTGACCGCGAATGTAGGCCCAGTTGCGCGACACGCCGGCCGAGAGAGCCCGGAGCTTGTCGCCCACCCGAGCTTCCAGCCCGTCGAGAACCTCGTGCGTCGCGAGCTGTTCGAGCAGTCGGGACGCGTGCGCTCGCAGGTCCGACAAATCGCGGCCGCGGCCGCGGTTCTGCTGCTGCGCACGCAGGAGTTCCACCAAGACTCGGGTCTTGCGCCGCGAAAGCTCATCGAGCGGGTTGCGCCACGCTGGCAGGTGCACGAGCAGGATCTTGTCCTCAACCCCGCTCACGGACGCTGACAGGACTTTGGTCGTTATGCTCCCCATACTCCGGTGCAAGGTTCGCGCCCAGTCCGCCGCGACTGTACCCGGCACCGAACGGCCGCTCTGTAACTGTAGCTGGAGGCCAAGCGGACCTTCCTTCGCTGCATCCGCCTCAAACCTGTAGGCCACCTCGATGTCCCGGTCGCCCGGTCCGAGGGCAGCAGCCGAGTGGCGCGGCAAGTGTGGGAACCGCTGTGGGTGGCCCAAGTACACCGCGTCGCTGAACGTGGTCTTTCCACCACCATTCGCGCCTGCGATCACCGCGAACCGCCCGGGAAGCGACACCTCCAATGGGTGGTCGACCGAGCCCCGCAAGCCCCGCACTCGCACACGGCTCAAGTACACAGAACACCCTCCCGGAACGGGCGGCATCCAACGGCCGCGTCACCACTGATGCGAGCCTAGCGAAAGTCCACCGGCTCAACCGCTTGAACTGGCTTCGACGACTGGATCGAGTCGAACGTGTGTGAGCCTGGAGACAGCTGAGTCGATAGCCTTAGCGGGTGCCTGACGTTGACCGCGCATCGAACCTTGTCCAGGAGACGCTGGACCAGTTTGATGCGCCCGGCATGACGGTCGCTGCGCTCACGCGGCGTTGTCAGCGGATCGCATCCTTGCGGGGCGATGGTGTGGCGCTCTCCTGGTTGACGATGGAGTCGACTGATGTAGCCAACCAGTTCACGAACCAGTCAGAAGCCTCACGAGCCTCGCGTGAGTCCCTGGCGGCGCGCCTGCTCACGACGATCCCAGGCGACGAGGCCAACGCGAAGTGGACTGCGGAATACGACGGCTACATCAGTCGGCGGCGGACGGAGTCTGGCGCGCAGGAGGCGAACCTTCGCAGCGTTCAACAGATCGAGGAGTTGGCGCAGACGCTGCGGGAGCAGGAGGCTGCGACACTCATCTCGCCGCCTCCGGGGATGCACAGCTACGACCTCGGCAAGCACGTGTCCGACCAGGAACGGGCTCGTACGCAGCTTGTCGCATCGCGCATGACGCTTGAGAATGTGCTTGCCCGCATCAAGGCCCGGCTCTGGGAGTTCTTGACCGAAACCGAGTACGAACTCACGTTCGGCGAGGCTACAGCGGAGACCTTTCACCGACTGAGGGCGTACGTCGACAAGCAGCTCACGACGATATCGCCACCGGCTCTTGAGCAATTTCAGACCGCCTACCGGCGGCTGAAGGACGGCGGCGACGAAGACCGAGCGCACGCCTTGACGTCCTGTCGGCGAGTGCTGAAAACGTTGGCGGACCAGCTCTATCCGGCCAGGTCAGAACCAGTGACGGGCGTCGACGGGAAGTCCCATCGGCTCGACGATGCGGCGTTTGTGAACCGGCTCTTGCAGTACGTAGCCGAGACGGTCGGCAAGCATGAGAACGGCGCCGTAGTGCAGGCTGCACTCAAAGATGTCGACGCACGGCTCCGCGCGCTGAACGATCTCGCAAGCAAGGGCGTGCACGGCGACGTGACCACGTACGAAGTCGACACGTGCGTCGTTCAGACATACCTGGTCGTCGCGGATCTGCTGCGCATCCGTGAACGTGCCGCTCCGACGGGCGACTAGGCGTGACGGAACAGATTCAGGACTACGCTGTGCCGGAGTAGCCTCCGAGGTGCTGGCGTTGCGTCATGGGGTCGCGGTAGAAGTCGGCGACGGCGTTGACTCTCTCGTCGAAGCTGGTGGTTCCTTCAAGCCTGTACTCCCGCCCGTTGTGGGGGTGGATGCCGGTCGCGAAGTAGAACAAGGTGTGACCCTTGCCGAGATGGGCTTCGACCCAGCCAATGACCTGCCCTTCTGCGCGAACCTCCCAGCGAGGTTCTTCGCTGCGTCGGAGGGTGGCCGGCGGCAGCCTGTGAACTGTGACGTGGCTGGTGTCTACCTTCTGATCCGATGTCATGACGACTTCTCTCCTTGGGGACTCTCCCTGGGGACTCTCCCTGGGGACTCACTACGCAACTCAGTATCGAACACACGTTCGAGTCGTTGAGTGTAGCTTGACGCGGACCGCTGGGGAAGGCCGCTGGATGGTGCCGTGCGCACCTTCTCGGTGACGATCACCGAGAGGAACCGATGATGGATGGTCTGAGTGACGTGGCCCGTGACGAGCGGACGGCACGGATCGCGTTGTCGATGCTTGTTGAGCCGAACGATCCGGTGACCGGCCGGTTGGTGGCGCATCTGGGCGCCGTCAAGACGCTGTGGCTTGCTGAGCGCGACGATGCTGTGGTGGGTCTGCGTCCGCTGAATGCCCAGGTGTGGCGCGACCATCTCACTCGGCTCGACGTTCAGCAGCTAGCCGGACGTATCGACCAGGTACAGCAGCTGGGGTTCGGCGTCCTCATCCCCGGAGATCGGGACTGGCCCGCTGCCCTCAACGATCTCGGCGACTTTGCCCCGTATGTGTTGTGGACGCGTGGTGCATCCTCGTTCTTGTCCCGTCCACTGCCCGACCAAGTGACGATCACCGGAGCGCGGGCGGCGACATCCTATGGGGAGCACGTCGCCGGCGAACTCGCGGGCGCTGTCGCTCGCGATGAGCGCGTGGTCGTGGCGGGTGGAGCCTATGGGATCGAGGGCGCTGCTCATCGCGCCGTCCTGGCAGCCGGGGGAGACACCATCGCTGTTCTTCCCTGCGGTGTTGACCGGCTCTACCCGACCGGTCACAGCGACCTCCTCGAACGAGTCGCTGATGTCGGTCTCCTCGTCAGCGAACTGCCGCCGGGTACTACGCCGACGAGACACCGGTTCATGGCCCGGGCGCGGATCATGGCCGCATTGTCGTCGGCAACGGTGATCGTGGAGGCCGCTTGGCGTTCGGGTTCGCTGGCGGTGGCGCATCGGGCTCAGGAGCTGGGACGCGCCGTCGGTGCTGTGCCCGGTCCGGTGACGAGCGCCACGAGCGTCGGCACGCACGGTCTCTTGCGCGAGGGGACCGCATCGCTGGTGGCAGACTCCTCAGACCTCGCTGTCCTACTCGAACACAACCCGGATGCCGGCTCATCGAGGTCGATCGCCCGCGAGCCGCTCGATGCAGCTCAGATCCGGGATCGGCAGACAGATTCGTCACGGACGCTGTAGTCCACCGCCCGATGCACGGCGGACCTCTCCCAGCAGGCCGCTCGGATTACAGCGGCTTGCTTGTGCTGCCTCTGCGGGGTTCAGTGGATGGTCCGGCCGACTTGGGCCGTGCTGCCGGCTAGCTCGGTGTTGCTCTGCTGGTGCTGGCGGCGTGCGCTACGCTCTCGGACTCGGGCTCCCACGAGTAGTGCGACGCTGACCGGGCCGATCAAGATCATCTTGAAGGCGTTCCAGATGCAGACGAGGACGATGAGGTGGACCCAGCCAGGGCCACCGTTTTCGATCACGGTGGTGCACCAGTAGGCCACCATCAGATACGGCGCGGCGAGCAGCATGGCAGGCACCCCCCACTTCAAGCCCTGCCGGGTGCGGATCAGATCGAGCACGATGTTGCTCGGCATGTACCGACGCAGGAAGTAGCGGGTCTCGACGCTTGCGGTCCATAGAAGGCCGATCATGGCGGGGCTCCTCTCAGCGCATGAACATCTCGTGAGACGGTGCGTGGAGAGTGACCGGAAGGTCTGCCGCGAGCGGCCCAAAGGGAAGGAGAAATCCGCCTCACGGTCCAGGCTACGCCACGCCGGCTGCGCATGGAAGGTCCACGATGGACTGTCAACCACACTCGGCGGTGCGTCCCGCCCTATCCCGGCCGACCAACACGGACGCCCACGCATGGCGGCCTGGCGCGATTGCGGGCTGTGTGGGGGTTGCTGCCGATTGGTTGAGTTTGATCCGACCGGCCCGTTGCCTCGGAATGTCTTCTCCTAGCTCGCGGTGACCGTTGCTACGTCTAGACGCCGGTGGATGACCGAGAGAGTGCCGAGGACGTCGAGGGCGTCTTGTTCGGACAGAGACCACTCGATCCGTGGCTCGTGCGCTGCGGGGTTGCGGAATGCGCTGAACAGTCCTTTGGCGAGGTTGGCGAGGCCGAGTTGTTCGTCACGTTGTGTTCGCGTTCCTAGCGGGTTGATGCGTAGCCGAGGAGAGCTGCCGGCCATTGTTGCTTCCACCAGGCCGTAGCCATCACCATCGACACCAGTCAACTGCCGCAGCCTGCTGCCAAGGCCCTTGATGGCTTCGAACACAGCTTCGTAGTAGTCCTTTCTTAGTAGTTCTGGACGGCAGTAGGCGAGGACCTCGGGATGAGCGCCTCGGTGTTGGAGAAGGCCGCGAAGGTGCTCGGTTCGAGCTTGAGCCTCGTCTGTGGTTCGGGCCTGACTTGTGCGACCAACGCGCCCATCGTCGCGGACCTGCAGCGCAACGAGTGAGAGTGCTTGGTTCAGCTGGTCGCGGGTCTGACGCGCTGCATCCGCACGGTCAAGAGTTCGCTCCGGTCGCATCGATGCAGTGATGAGCGCGATGAGGGCGTTGCCGGTCTGGGTATGCGCCTGGTTAGTGCTGACGGCGTGCGCAAGGCGTCGCCACTTGGTGTGGCCCTCACCTGGGTCGGTCCGGAGTGGGATTTCGGCCAGGATGCGTGTGAGTTCGGAGCCGCTATACAACTCAGCGACGATCTTGCATGTGTGCTCAAGGGTCCCGGCGGGAAATGGCGGATGCCGCGGGGTGGTCATGGCTGTCCGCCCTTCGATGCAACAGGATCGCGGGTGAGTCGCTCGTGAATCTGTGACGGGAGCACTCCGCGGGAGCTGAACTTCTCGGCCACCAACTGGCGCAGCTGCGGGAGCGTCCAAGCTGTGGTGCTCTTCGTCAGAAGCTCATCCCAGACGGATGCAACATCAAGGGCGAGCTCGGACATCGTCGTCGGTGCGACGAGATGCACATGCGGTTCCGCCCCCGCAACTCCGTCGTCATGGATGGCGGGCTTCGACGAGATGACGACGGTTGCACTCTCCGGCGGGACAGCGTCCACCCCGCGATCCGCAGCAAGCAGCCTGAGTTGGTCGTTCGCTTGTCGGATGTCCTTATGCGGGACAACGCCAGTGGGCTCATGGTCGCTCTTGGCCTCTAGCGCGAGCCAGAGTTCGTTCCCCAGCACCAGGCGGAGTCGCATCGACCAGTGCCGGGCGGCTTGGACGCGTCCGCACCCACGAGCTTGCCCAACTCGGTAAGTGCGGGCTCGTACTTGCTTGGGGCGCGTTCTGCCAGACCAGCGCGTATCTCACCGATGCGTCGGCGGACCTTGCCCTGATTAGCGCCTGAGTCCAGTACTGAGGCCACCGCATTGACGGCATTCGCATCGATGGCGCTGAGCGCGGACCGTTGCATAGTCGGGAATGGTGCCATTTGGCGGACCCATGACCCAAGTCCCATGATCGTTTCGGCGAGCCGCACTAGCCCCTGTGCCGCAGTCCTGCCGGCGGCGTCGCCGGTCTGATCGGCGGCTTGATCGGCCCAGGCGGCTTCCAGATAGGTCCAGAATGCTCGATAGCCCTTGGTGGCGGAACCCGCCGCGCCCGTGACTCGCGCAACTTCGTGGGCATGCCTGGCCGCGTCGTCCCAGGCGCCGATATTGGCCGCAGCCCAGGCCCTTATTTCGTGCTCCACACAGGCTGACAAGGCTGCGGTGCCATCGGGTGCCTGTTGAGTCATTTCGCGGCGGTAGTCGGTCAAGGCAGGCTCGGCTTCGGCGCGCCAGCTTTCATCGCTGTCCTGGTTGAGGAAGGCGTGGAGATTGCTGAGCATGTCACCGGCTGTGCCGGCCTGAGAGTTCTCGCGGCCGAAGCGGATTTCGGCCTGGAGTTCAGAGTCAAGTGCCGCGACGATCTCTGGTCGAGTAAGGTAACGCGAGAGATCAGGACCGAGAACGAGCACGACCGCCGTGTCTCCGGGACCTCTTGTGCACCGACCAGCGCCCTGGATCACACGCGTGCGCACCCGAGCCGCCAGGGCAGCGCCGGCCCGAGCGCGGGACTGCAGGAACCGTTCTTGAAGATTGTCTTGGTCAGGGACCCCATCGAGGGCGACGAGGCGGCACGCGTCCCCCGGGAGATCGAGCCCGTCATAGCGAGCGGCGAGTCCGCAGACGCCATGCGGCAGCTTGGCGAACGGGGCCATGCTCTCAGCAACCTGGTCGATCCCCCACACAGGCCATCCTGGCTGCGCGAGCGCGCTGGCGTCGCTCATGGCAGCCTCGGTGCGAGGTGCCAGGATCAGTGCTTTGCCCGCGGCTGCGACGATCGCCCGGTTGAGGTCGGTCGTGTCGGCGCCTTCGACGAACTCGGGGAACACGAAGAACCGTCGTCCGTACCGTGGTGCGGTGCTCTCATCCGGCTGCTGGAGTCGAAGGATTCCCGGGCGTCCAAACGCACGTTCAAGCTCGCCCCCTTCACCCAGCGTCGCGGACAAGTAGACCCGCTGCCGTGCACCAGATAGCAGCCCGTTCTGATGGGTGGGTGGCACGTATGGACGGACCAAGATTCCTGAGTAGGCCACATACACCAGGCACGAGGCTAGGCCGGCGCGGATCATCGCGTAGCGGTAGGTATGCGGCGCCCGGAGTGAACCCAATACGCCGTCGAGCTTGGCGATCAAGCCGCTCTGTCGAAGCGGCACTACCATCCGCACGTCACTACCGATCCCAGGGTCAGGTTGGGAATCGCGTAGGCGCTCAAGGAACACGCCATCAAGGGCGGGAGCGAGTGTGTCGAGCACGGCCGTGTACTCTGCCGGAGACTTCCATCGGTTTATGTCGACGCTATAGGCCTCGCCGACATACTGTTCACCGGCGTGTGCGTCATCGAACAGGATCAGGTCGGCATCGGCCAGGCGAGGGTTGCTGTTGAAGATGCTGCTGTACGTCGTGACGGCGATCGCCTCGGCTGCTTCGTACGCTACGTGTGCGCCGGTGGGCCAGTCAGAGTGCCGACCCACGAGCAGCGCCGTGTCTATCCCTTCTCGGTAAGCAGCGTCCGTCACCTGGCGCGCAAGCTGTTGGGTTGGGCACGCGTAGATCACTCGCGAGCGTCGCTTGCGTCGCGTCCACTCCGCAACAAGCAGCCCTGTGAGTGTCTTGCCAGTGCCAGTGGGGAGTTCCAACGCGACGTCGGGACTGCTGGCTTTCGACGTGAATGTCTTCAGCATCTCCGACTGGTGCGCCCACAGCCCGGGAACAGCGCCTGGACGTCGAGGGAGATCGCGATACAGCTCACCAGGGGAGGCGTAGTCCGTCCCGCCCGTCCTAGTTCGAACGAACGCCACGTCGTCCCCTCCCTACGCGGAAATGGAGCGCTCCGTGGTTGCGCGCCGACATAAGTGTCTCATCGGAAGCTCGCTAGGTGAGCAGAAGGGCATGGACTGAGCCATGGACGCAGGAGGTGGCACCCGATCGGTGGTGACAACCTAGGGCGGGCACCCTACGAGGACCCGATGGAGCCTGGGTGCTGCGGCCCTAGGCCGATGCTCCGACGCCACGGGCTGCCCGTTCTGACGGACGCCTGGCCAATGCGACACTGACCCTGGCCAGCTACGGCCTAACGTTTGGGTCGACGGACGATGAGGTCGCGGCCATCGCATTCAGTGCAGTTGCACATCGGCCATCCGAAGCGAGCCCAGAAGGATGCAGACTGCTGAGTTGGGCCGACATAGATTTCGCGGTCACGGTACTCAGACGCGAGTTGCTGGATGATCGCTGTGCCTAGGTGGGTTCCATTGCAGCGGAGGTCTTCTCGAACCTCGAAACTCCAGACCATGACTGCTGGGCTGTTAGTGCGGGAAGAGTGGGCGGGGTACCTGAGGTGAAGAAGAAGCCGGGCGACTTCCTCGCCCCGTTGGATATATGACCGCCACTGATGGTCGGGTGGCCCGAGCCCTCCGTTCGCCCACCACGTTCTGGTGAATCGGCGGTCATCAGCGTAGTCGGGCCTGCGCCTACCATGCATGACGACCATCTCCGGTTCTTCCCAGGTAATCGCCTCGCCCACGCCGTTGAGTCTCTCAGAGTCAGGTGGTGGCTGCCCAGTACTGGGTGTTCGTCTCGCGGCCACTAGATTGTCAGGCCGCTCCGCTCTTCCGCGGTGCGGTCAACGGGGTCCTCAGTTCCCCAGTCGGCAACGGTGAGTTTCCTCGTTCGGCCGAGTTCGGCTCGGGCCCGGGCTGCGTCGATCTTCTGCGCGGTCGAAGTTGGAGGCGCACCTAGGGGTGATTCGCCAGCGATCTGGTAGCGGTCCCGGTACGCAGCGACGGTGCGGGCTGACCGTCGCCAGCTTGCGTACCTCCGTCGATCCGTCGGTGGTGTGCCGAGCGCCTTCGTCCACGGCGCAGCTTCGTTCAGGGAGATGTCTAGGACGGCGTCGGCGCGGGTTTCGATGAGCGAGCGTCGTTGGTCGAGTGCTTCGTGCATGTCGGTGGCCATAGGGCCGTCCGCGTGCGGGATCAGGCCGGCGATGAGTCGAGGGGCCTTCCTGGCTCGGCCTGCCTGGGCGGGTCGTCGGGTGGCTTGTTCGACGCGGTAGTGGAGGACGGCGGCGATGTCGTCGGCGTCGCTGAACCCGCGCGCGCCGACGAGACGTGGCAGGAGCGCCTCGACATCGTGATGGTTGGCTTCGGCGTGGCGGAGTTCGGCAGTGAGCGGGCCGAAGGCGTCGGACTCGATCGCGTTCTCGGCTTGGTCGGTGGTCAGTCCGGAGCCGCGGATGAGGGTGGCCCAGCGGTCATGCTGGGCTGCGGCGGCCAGGGTCTCGTACTCGGCGGTGAGTTGGGCGATCGAGCCCCACTGGTTCTGTTCGGTGACGATGGTTTCGTGGGCGGACAGTTCGGCGCCGGTGTGCTGCAGAACGCCGTAGAGGACGCTTCGTGCACTCGCGTCGGGGTTCTCGCCGGGGTGCGGTTCTGCATGGTCGTCGGCGTGGTCGAGGATCACGTAGGCATGGTTGGTGTGGCGGCCGCGGGTCATGGAGACGTAGAAGTTCTCTCTTGTGGAGGTCGGCTCGACGAGGACGTGCGCGGTGTCGGTGGTGACTCCTTGGGCGCGGTAGGCGGTGACCGCGTACCCGAGATCGACATGCTCGGCCGCATACCCGGCTGGCAGGACGACCGTGCCGCCGAACCGGCGGCCTGGTTTGCGGATGGTGAGGGTCCCGTCGCCGCGGACGGACGTGATGGTCCATATGTCGCCGTTGCGTACCCAGTCGCGTCCGTTCGTGGTGCGGAGTCGTCGGTCGTTGCGGCGGGTGATGATGGTGTCCCCGACTCCGGCGGTGGTGCCGTCGTGGAGTTCGATCTCGCGGTTGGGGGTGAGGGTGCCGTCGAGGATCAGGTCGGCGCGGGCTCGGGTGTTGAGGGCGGTCACGTCCTGTTGGGTTTCGGCGATTAGCACCGACACCAGGCCGGTGTCCCGGTCTGCCCGCCATGCGGTGTAGGCGGCGTCGGTCATGGTCTCGTGGTCGCCGTCGTGGATGCGGTGGTGGTTGAGGTAGGTGTCGATGACCTGGGTTCGTCCGTGCCGGAGCTCCAGGGATGCGGTCTTCTCCCACCCGTTCTTGAAGCGGTGGACATCGACCAACTCGGGCGTATCGTGACGGTCGCCGGCGAGCATCGCAAACGCCCCGCCGGCATCGACCGATTGCAGCTGGGCGTAGTCGCCCACCAAGAGGACCTTCGCTCCGACCTCCTGGGCGAGGTGGGTGATGCGGTCCAGAGACAGGGTGCCGGCCAGGGACGCCTCATCGATGATGACAAGCTGACCAGCCTCGAAGGTCGTGCCGTGCAGAAGGTGGTTCTGCCACCACTTCGCGGTGTTCTCCGTGTCGATGCCGAGGTCGTCGGCGAGGACTTGGGCGGCGACCGCGGATGGTGCGAGACCGACGACGGAGCCGGGACCGTGTTCGGTCTCCCAGGCTCGGCGGAGCGCGTTCATCGCGGTGGTCTTGCCCGAGCCCGCGGGACCGACCAACACATCGAGCACCCGCCCCGACACCGCGATCCGGACCAGCGCGTCGGCCTGATCGACACCGAGCAGCCGGCCCTCGGCATCACGCTTGCGGGTGATCTTCTCGACCCTCGCCAACGAGACGGTCGGGCCGGTGAATGTGCGGGAGCGGTCGAGCAGCCGGTCCTCAGCTTGAAGCAGTACCTCGGAGGAGAACACCGTGGAGTGCTTCGGCCGGAACACCGAGGACCCATCCGACCGGCGAAACGCCGCAGGGGAGGTGGCCAGATCGGGGGGTGTCAAGCGCAGGGAGGCGTGTTCGGCGGCGTCGGCGACCATGGCGACGATGGCTACGCGGTCGTGGATGGTGGCGAATCGCCATCCCATCGTCTGTCGGGAGGCTTCGGCCATCAGGTTCCACCTGCGCCAGGTCGAACGTTTCTCACCCACGGCCTCCACCACGGAATGGCCGAGTTCGTCGACTACGTCGAGGGGTACATCGTCGGCGCGCAGCAGCAACGGTGTGTCGTTGTCCGTGACCCCGCGCGCCCACAGGGTCGCATCGTGGCCGAGTGTCTTGGTCGCGCGGGTCCACCACTCGGCGGTCAACTCCGCCAGGGACCGGACGTCCTTCTCAGGGCGGGTGCTGAGGGTGGCTTGGGCTCGGAGCTTCATGATCGTCGCTGGGGACGGACGCCGCCCATGCGCCGTGACGTAATCAGCGATGAGGCGGTCGGTCTCGGCATCGATGTGGCGGGCGCGGGTCGAGAACTCCGCGATCAGTTCCTCGGGGACGCCGGTGATCGCCCAGGCCGGGTTCTTGTCGCGCCCCATATCGCGGGCCTCCCAGGCAACGCCGAAGGTGCGGGTCATGTGGTCGGCGAACACCGCCTCATGCAACTCCGACAACGCGACCACGGCGGCGTGCATCGGTCGGCCGTCGAGGGAGCGCCACTTGCCGTCGAGCACGGTCTTGGCCTTGTTGGATATGACCACATGGGTGTGCAGGTGGGGGTCGCCGGCGCGGGAGTCGAAGTGGTCGAACGCCGTCGCGATCAGCCCGGTGACATCGACCTGTGCAACCGCGCCGTCCCCGGCGGTTGCACCGGTGCGGGTGGCTGCAACCTCGCGTTCCATGAACGCAACCACCTCCGCAACCGCACGATGATGCGCCTCACCGATCAACGCCTGAACCCCCGCATCCGCCACCGCCCACAACACGCTCGCGGACTTCGGGATGCTGAACGTGAAATCGAACCCGGCCACCGCCCGCCGAGTACCCCGCGCGGCCTCCTCGGCAACGATCTGCGCGACCACCTCACCCTTGCGACCCGGCGACAACGCCGGGTCCAGATCAGCGATCCGGGCCTCGATCCGCTCCGCCGGCGTCTTGTAGACCGGGAACGCCAAGCCCAACGGATCGCCGCTGATCGGATCACGGCCCATGCCCATCAACAGCTGAAGCTGCGCCTCCGACACCACATCCCCGACAGCCAGTTCACCGTCGCCGAGCGAGGCCACGCCGTCACCCAGCCAACGGCCAGGCGGTGTTCCTGCCTCCATGTAGTAGCGCGTCAATGGCGTCGAAAGCGGACGATCGCCGTCAGCGGCCACGACCGTCCGCAGCAGGTACCTGTAGCCATCGCCCGCCGACATCACCCGCATGGAAACCGTCATGCCCACCTCCCGGTCCTGCCGGGCAGGTGAGCGCCAGCCTCCTGTGACTTCTGCTGCCACAGGGCCCTAGACCTCGACCTGCAAGAGGCGTGTCAGCTCAGAAAAGGCAGGGTGTGGCGGAGCTTCCTGAGTGCGGGCTGTCGTGAATGGACGTTGCTGGTCGATGGACTGGATGGCACTGGGCCGGCGACCGCGAGGACAGGTCAGCACGACGTAGTGGTGCACCTGACAGGTGACCAGCCCGGCGACACGACTCACGCGAGTTCTGGCCGGGGATCATCCCGTCAGCCGGAGCATTCATGCACGACACACCGACCGATCCCGCGAGTCCGCTGAGGATCGGTTCGCTCTTCTCGGGATACGGCGGCCTCGACCTCGCTGTCGAACATGTCTTCGGCGGAGAGACCGTCTGGTTCTCTGAGATCAATGAGCCCGTGGCCAGGGTCTTCGCCCACCACTGGCCCGACGCCCCGAATCTGGGCGACATCACAAGGATCAGCTGGTCGCAGGTCGAGCCCGTTGACATTCTGATCGGCGGCTTCCCCTGCCAAGACGTGTCCACCGTCGGCAAGCGCGCCGGTCTCGCACCCGGAACCCGCTCAGGTCTATGGGCGCACATGGGCACAGCCATCGAAGTGCTGCAACCCCAATGGGTCGTCATCGAAAACGTCCGCGGTCTGCTCTCGTCCCCAGCCATCCGACCGATCACCGAAGGAGACGACAATGCCCCGCGCAACCCCTGCGCAGCAACCCCCGACGATACAGCCCTTCGCGCTCTGGAGCCCGACCCGTGGCATCTGGGAGACAGCGCAACTCGACCTCTACGAGCAGCCGGCGCCGTACTCGGCGATTTGGCCGACCTGCGGATGGATGCACGATGGGTCGGTCTACCTGCTTCCCTTGTCGGCGCTCCTCACCCCCGGTTCCGCATCTTCCTCCTGGCCCAGCGTCAAGACGCTGTTCCGAACCCCGCTCGCGTCGGACTCGCTTCGAGGTGGAGAGACCCTGGACAAGGTGAAGGCGAGACGGGGCACGATCGCACTCTCGCACCAGATCATCGACCTCGCGCTCCACGGACCGGATGGCTCGCTCAGCAGGCACAGCGACTCGGCGACGTTGTGGTCGCTGACCGAGGACATCTTCACCGCTGGGGACGCTATGCCCACGCCGTGGCTCGTTGGGAGCACATCACCGGACGAGTCGCACCAGCGCCCGCACTCCTGAGGAACGAGAATGGCCCGCGTCCAGCACCGGAGTTCGTGGAGTGGCTCATGGGACTCCCTACCGCCTGGCTCTCCGATCCACGACATGGCCTTCCGCCGAACCAGCAACTGATGGCGCTTGGCAATGGGGTCCTGCCTCTACAAGCGGCGATCGCACTGACTGCCGTGTCAGCGTTCTCGCCGCTTGGGTAGCGGAGGCTACGCGACCGCCGGCCGCGATCACTCCGCTGGGTGAGCGGCGGGGGTGTCCCCGATGCGGTGATCCTGCGTTCGTAGGTCGGCCAGGCAGCGAGCAGTAGGAGCCCGTTGGCGCTCGGCGTGCTGGGGTCCGCGGTGTGGGTGGTGATTGAGAGGTGTGGGGTAGCGCGCTTTGTTGCCTGTTTGGGAGTCGTTGACAGGGGTTGGGCCTATGACGCGTCCGCGTTATCCATCCTCGTGGGTAGCCGGTGTAGTCGTATGACGAGTGTCGCCGCCGTGGCGAAGGCGGCGAAGATGGTGATGTTTGTGAGGGCGTCGGTCCATGAGATCGCCTGCGTTGCCCGGAGTTGCGCGATGCTGGAGGTCATTGCGGCGATGGAGTAGGCGCCGACATTGTTGATGATGTGAGCCGCGATGCCTGCTTCGAGACCGCCGGTGAGGATCACGAGGGTCGAGGCGAGCAGCCCGAAAGCGAGTCTGTCTACGAACAGTGCGGCGTTCTGGACGCCATGGAGTGAGGCAAACACGAGTGACGATGCGGCGGCCCCGATCCAGGGGTTGGCGGTGAGTCTGGTCATCGACTGTAGTAGGTAGCCGCGGAAGAGGTACTCTTCGGCTGCGGCCTGCCACGGGGTGACGATTGCCACGACGACAAGGAAGCTCCACCACTGCGGCTGCGGCGCGAACTGGAAGGGCTGGCTTTGGAGGTAGCCGACCAGCAAGCTCCCGCCAAGGATGAGGATGGTCGCTATCCCGAGACATATCCCGAGATAGCCGCGGCGCAGACGTTGTTCCACCGAGGAGAGTTGTCCAAGCGGGGCACGGTGGAGTCGGGTCATCAGGAGCCAGCAGCACAGGAGCAGCCCGGCGATGGCGATGCCGTTCGCCGCGAGTCCGGTGGGTATCTGGTAGCTGGCGGCATAACTCTGAAAGTCGGTGAAAGGCACGTCGGGTGCTGTCACGTAGTGGGAGACGGCGGTGATCGCCAGCGAGATCCATGGCGTGAGAGTGAAGTAGAACGCGAACGCGATGAGGATGCCGAGCAGCGCTGCGGGTCGTCCTGCTTGGCAGCTGAGCTGCTCAGCGTAGGTGACCGGCGGCGCGGGCGAGGTCTTGTCCGTCCTGCTGTCTGGGTCCGGCTGATTGCTGGGATAAGCCATGTGCAGTGCTCTCTGTGTGCTCCCGTGAGCCCCGGCTGAGCGCTGTCCATGCCGAGGCCCTTCATTGGCGGAACCTAGGCGGGACCAGGGGTGTGTGCTTCTGGGTCTGTTCGGGGGCTGACGCGTACTGCAATGGCGGCCGGGAGGCCGAGGTCGATCGTAGTGTCGTCGACGGTGACCCGGACGGCCGCAGCCGCGGGGCTGACGTCGGTGACGGTAAGTCTGGTACCGACCGAGATTCCGTGTCCGGTGAGGTAGCGGAGGATGTCGGGCGAGCGATCCGAGACGCGCAGCACTTGCACGGAGGTGCCGGGTTCGGCCTCGTTGAGAGCTTGGCTGTGATCGGGCGGGATCCGTCCGTCAGGGTCGGGGATCGGGGCTCCGTGGGGGTCGTGGGTGGGGTGCCCGAGTGCGGCGTCCATGCGGTCCAGTACGAGGTCGGAAACGGCGTGCTCCAGGTGGTTCGCCTCGTCGTGGACCTGGTCCCAGGACAGCTCTAGATGCTCGACGAGATAGGTCTCCACGATTCGGTGTCGTCGAACGATGTCTATCGCGATTGCGCGCCCGTCGTCGGTCAACTCGATTGGGCCGTAAGGCTCGTAGGAGATGAGTCCGTCGCGGGCGAGTCGTTTTAGGTTGGCCGAGACGGTCGAGGGAGTCACGCCGAGTTGGGCGGCTAGGTCTGTTGTAGAGGGCTCCCCGCCAGGCCATTCGTGGGCTTTCCAGATCAGCGTTACATAGTCCTCGACCATGCGGGTGGCAGGAGAGCGCTTCATCGGGGTCATCCTAGGCGTGGGTGTCCATAACGGTCTTCGGCTCGTCTTGATCGACTGCGGGCTGCTCGTGGAAGGGCGCGACGAGTGTGGGGAGGATGCTGTGTCGATGAGCGACGAGGAAGCCGATGGTGAGGGCGAGGTGGATGGCGCTCAGCACGTACCGTCCGGTGGTGTCAGTGATGAGGAACTGGACGCCGAAGAGCGCGGCGAGCCCGATCGCGGACCACCAGTGGAACCGCAGCGCGAGGATGATTGCCACCCCGAGCAGCGTCTGGGTGGCCGTCAAGGTGAACTCCTCGACTTGGCGGCTGTCTAGAGCCAGCGAACTGGGTCCACCGCCCAGGAAGTGCGCCACGGGCAGTGAGCCGACCAGCAGGCTCCACTGGTTGACCTTGGATGCGATCAGCGTGCCGATGGCAGCCACACCTTTGCCGCGGGCGGCGAACATCACCGCGATGATGAACTCCGGGGCCTCCGAGGCTAGCGGGGCGAGCCACTGAACCAGAAAGTAGCTGTCGATGCCGAGCGCCGAGCCTGAGGCGACTAGTGCATCGGCGAACGGTTCGGCTGAGATCAGGATCACCGCCCCGGAGACGAGGAACATCGCCACGACGAGAATGCGCCTCGGTCGGGCGTCAAGCCCGGCAATCAGCGCTGCCGCGCCTACGAACTCCTCCTGGTCAGCGTCGTAGGTCTGCGCGGCTCGCCATAGATGGAGGCCGAACACGACGATGAGACCGACCCCGAACCACAGCGGGATGCTCCCGATGAGCGGGATCACGAACGCGACGAGCCCGAGGATAGCGAGGAAGCCGACGTCTCGTCGGCTGGCAACAGGCAGCTCCAGCGCATTGGGGGTGGGTGCATCGTCCCGGCGTGCCTGGCGGCGCGCGACGACGAGTGCGACGACCACGACGAGGGGCCAGCCGAAGCCGAGTAGCAGCCGGTTCGAGCCGGTCATGTTCGCGGCCGCGAAGTGGAGGTAGGACGGATCGGAACCGGAGCGGTAGGCGTAGTACAGGTCTACGGCATACTCCGGGAGAACTGCGATCAGTGCCAGCAAGGCAATGGCGAGGGCGCCCGAGATGTCCTTCTGGGCGGCTTCGGCGGCCCAGGCGAGAAGGAACGCTGCTGCCACCACAGCCGCGCCGAAGACGACTACCTCAGCCACTGCTGAGAACTCAACTCCCAACACACGGATGGCGACGGCTGGGCCTGCAACGAGTAGACACAGCAGGACGCGGCGGATCAGGGCAGCAGGCATTGGGCACTCCAGGTCAAGGCCGTGGCCGAAGGTCTCGTTCGCCTCGCAAAATGAGGTGCTACGCCGGGCGGATCAGGATGACCGCCAGCATGTCGACGCACCGCGTCCGAACCGAGGGCCTGGACGGAACTACTCCCCTTCGAGTTCCACCCTCTCCGACGGCTCCCTGGTGTGTCTATGCACAACTTGGTGTTGGAGGAGTCACACAACTCTCCCGTCTTGTTCCGTGGCGTTTGTGCAAGCCAGACGCCGGTTTCGTCTTCATCCAGACCCCGCGTTCCACATTCCGTCCCGGCCTCGATGAGCTGGCCGATGATTTGGCTCGGGTCGTCATGATTGGTGGCATGACCTATCCGAACCACCCGCGTCCATACGATCCCTATCCGGGGCAGGAACCCCCGCGGGCGGCGATTGTGTGCCCGAAGTGTCACGGCGCGATGCGAACTTATGAGCGCAACGGAATCCAGCTGGAGCAGTGCGGAAGTTGTCGAGGGCTCTTCCTCGACTTCGGTGAACTTGAGCACCTCACGCAGATGGAGGGCCGGTTCGTCAGCCAGGCACCGCCACCGCCCGGCTATGGCCCCGCTTGGGGCAAGCACGGTGATCGTCGGTATCGCAAAGGCGGCCTGGCGGGGTTGTTCTTTTCCAGCTAGTCTCGCGGACCTGCGTTCATCGACTGGTGGCGACGCGGGCGGTGCTCGCCAACCACGAGGACAGCCTCGGTCGCGGGCCGTCCGGCCCGCTCGCCGTTGTGGCTTGTGCGGATGCACCCGGGCGTCGGAGTGAGGCGGGTCGCTGACGCTGACTCGGATGTCGGCGTGGCACGGTGAACCGCCGGCACCTGTGGTTTCTGCTGGGGCTGTCAACTGTCCTGCATCCGGCGGCACGCCTGTAGCAGTGCGCGGGTCGTGGCTGGGGACTCGCCGGAGCGGAGAGAGCGAGCGGCCGCGATCAGGGTCGCGGCGCGAGCCGGTGGGTCGAGGTCGGTCCAGGGGTCGCCGGCTGGCGGCACGGCGGGACCGCCAGCGGCTCGATAGGCATTGAGGAGGATCGTCCAGGGCTCGTCAGGGAGCAACCCTGCCGCCCAGAACGCGGCTGGGCGCGCAAGGTCCCAGGCCGGGTCGCCGACGCCCGTGTCGTCGGGGTCGAGCAGGTACCAGTCGCCCGCCGGCGAGGGGCGGCCCAGTTGACCCAGGTGGAGGTCGCCGTGGATCATCGCGGTGCGTTGTGGCCGGCGTAGCCGGCTGGCAAGGTTCTCGCCGAGTTCGACCAGCCAGATCAGGTCGTCGTAGGGACGGCGGCGCAGATAGTCAATCGCCCGGCCAAGCCGGGCAAGCACGCCCGCCTGCGGGAATGACGACCCAGCGGGACGGGTGCGATGCAGCTCAGCAAGCAGGGTTCCCAACTGCGTCCACGGTGGCCGGTGGTCGGGAGCCAGCACGGCTACTCGTGGCCAGATCGTGGTGAGTTGTCCGTCGGGCGCGAGTATCGGAATGCCGTGCAGTGGCTGAACCCAGAAGCGGCTTGCTCCGGGTTGGGTGATGACCTGCAGCCGGCGTCGTAGGAGTGCTGTATCGGCCCCAAAGGGGTGTATCTTCACGACAACTCCGGCGCAGGCGTAGAGCCGTGCGCGCGCCCGATCGGGCTGCGGTCGGCGCTGGCCCTGGTGGGCCAACTCAGAGACGACAGTGTGCGAGGCCGCTTCACCGCCATGGTCACTCGCCACTGTTCGCACGAAGTCGGCTATCCCTCTCGGGATCACTGCCTGGATCTCGCTCACCTGGAGTGAACTGCCGAGATCGTTGAATGTGCCGGCGTCGGTACCGGACGGGTCAACTGGAGTCCGAGGTAGACCCACAGAGCGATGAATGCGACCCCGATGAGGAGCATCACGATCGTCCTGGTCCTCAGCCTGATGGGGGCTCGCGGCGCCGCTCGGGCGTCACCAGCGCTTGGGTGAGTCGATTGATCCTTGCTCATGTCAGTCTCCTGATGACTGCGTAGCGATGGTGACGGCTCCCGCGATTTGCAGCGGACGGTGAACTGCGGAGCGGGCCGAAGGACACCATCGAGTCCGTCGTGTGCGAACCTGGGTTGCCCGCTGAGTTCGCCATCGGGATGGCTCGTTCGTCACGCCCACGGCGTCGGAGGCATGAACCGCGTGCGGAAGCGGTGCCGCGATCCGGCTGGGCGCGGCGAACGAAGAGGGCTAGTCAGCAGAACGAAACTGGTGGCCCGCGACGTTGCGATGGCTGATAGTGCTCGAAAGAGTGGAAAGGCCGCGGGGTGGCGGCCGCAAGTACAGGCTTGGCCACGACTGGCCTGGTGAATGACGGCGTCGGGAACCTTCGGTGCAGCCAGTCGCGCGCCGACCGCAGGGTGCGGCGTACCCATAGTCCTGCGCCCAGCGCCAGCAGCACGCCGACGATGCCGGCGGCCAGGGTTGAGGTCGAGACCAGCACCCACAGCCGTACCGTGGTGTCGAAGTTGCTGCCGGGGAGATAGCTGTGTTCGGGGCAGCTTCGAGCCTGTGCGAACAGGTCCAGGTGGACGCCCACGGAGGCGAGTAGCGGAAGCTGCGGGGAACAGGTCTTGTCGCTCACGTCCAGACTGCCGGCCGCGCTAGCCAGGCCGATCCCGCCCAGCACCGTCATCAGCGCAGCGCTCCAGAGGCTGTGGTGACGGTTCCTCATCAGCGCTCCTCGTCCGGACACGCCCAGTGTAGTTGGGCGACACGGCCTGGCGGAGGCAATCGGCGAGCGGGTCAGCGGCCCTTGTAGCGCATGGTGAGCATCATGCCGGCTTTGGTGTGGTACTCGTTTTGGCAGTGGAGTGCCCATGTTCCCGGGTTGGTGGCATCCAGGTGCACGGCGGTGGTGCTGGATGGGGGAACCAGGAGGGTGTCTTTCCTCAGTCCGTTGTCCAGCGCGAAGGTGTGGCCATGCAGGTGCACCGGGTGTGCGCGTGTGGTGGTGTTGACGACCTCGAGCAGGAGGCGGTCGTTGTCGACCACTTCAAGGGGTTGATTCTGGCCGAAGGGCGCACCGTTGATGACCCACCGGTAGGGGTTGGCCTGCCCGCCCAGCTCGATGGTCGCGCGCGCATCGATCGGCCGGGTCGGGAGCAACGACGACTCCTCCGGGTACAGGTCGAGCCCCTGAGTGAGTTGGCCTGTGAACTCGGCCAGCTGGACCGGTGGTTCCGGTGGGCTCCCGGACCCGGTGCGTACCAGCGCGAGGCCGTGGCCGGGCTTGTTCCATGGCTTGGCCACGAGAGGGAAGACGCCGTCACCGAGGGTGACCAGGAGGTCGTATCGTTCGCCCATGCCGAGATAGAGCGCGGAGGTGGTGTGCGGCTTGACCGGGTGGCCGTCGGTGTGGGTGACGGTCAGGCGATGTCCGCCGAGGGCGAGGGCGAAGATCGTGTCCGAGGCGGCGTTGATCACGCGGAGCCGGACACGGTCGCCGGGGCGGCCCTGGTGGGTTACGGGCGCTGTCGGTACTGCTCCATTGATCAGGTAGAGCGGATAGGGGATGTCGCCAGCGTCGCCGAAGAACGGCTCGTTGCGGGAGGACAGCTGAACGGCCTGGGTGCCGGTGGTCGAGGGGCGGCGGGCGTTCAGGCGCCGGAACATGTCCTCGGGGGTTTGACCGTCGACGACCAGCCAGTCATCCAGGACTACGGTCCATTCGGCGTCGTAACGGCCCGGCTCTGCGGGATCATCGACGATCAGTGGCCCGTAGAGGCCGCGGTCCAGTTGGACTCCGACGTGCGAGTGGAAGAAGTAAGTGCCGGGCTGGGGTGCGGTGAACTCGTAGAGATGCTGTTGCCCTGGCTGGATCGGGTTCTGCGTGAGTCCCGGGACGCCATCGACGTCGTTCGGAATGGGCATTCCGTGCCAGTGGATCGTGGTGGGGCTGGGGAGTTGGTTGTCCAGGTTGAGGCGCAGCAGATCGCCCGGGTTGGCTCGAAGGTCGATCCCGGGAAGGGTGTCGTTGTAGGCCCAGGCCTCGGCCAGCGTGCCGCCGAGGTCGATGATCGAAGGCGCTGCCCGCAGCGTCTTCTGGACGATGGGTTGATCGGTGAGCGATCCACGTGGCCACCGCGAGCCACCGGGAATCGCAGGGTCGCTCGCCGCGGGTACGCATCCGGTGAGAAGCCAGCTACCGGCGAGTGCGAATCCACCGCCCAGCAGTGCTCGACGTGAGGTTCCGGTGTCGCGGGGTGGTTGGATGCCGGCACTGGTGGTCGGAGAAGTCCGAGCTTGGGAGATGGCCACCGCTCAGTCCTTCACGAGGTAGGGCACAGGGTCGGCACCCTTGCCGTTCTCGTAGAGGGCTAGGTGGAGGTGGCAGGCGGTGGACAGCCCGGTGGTTCCGACGTAGCCGATCACGTCGCCCTTGGTGACACTCTGGCCTGCGCTGACGGCGTACTTGCTCATGTGGAGGTAGGAGGTCTCGACGTTCTTGCCCTTGATACGACCGTGGTCGATCCGGACGTTGTTGCCGGCGCTGCGGCTGAAGTTGGCCCTGGTCACGGTTCCGGACTGAGTGGCGTAGATGGGGTTCCCGCACGCGCCTCCGATATCCGCGCCGTTGTGCAGGCGCATGGAGCCGAGGATGGGGTGCTTGCGCATCCCGAATCCCGAGGCCACGCCACCCTTGGTGGGCCAGGTGAACCTGCTGAGGTCCTTCAACCGGGTGAGTTCTGCCTCGATGTCGGAGGCGACTTTGCGCTCGCGTTTCTCGTGTTTGGCGAGGAGAGACTGGAACCGCACCTGGTCGACCTGAGCGGCGGTTGCCTGGAGTTGTTTGCTGCGGTTCTCCAGCAGGTCCTCGAAGGTGGGCGCCCGCTCAGCGGCGACGGCTGCCGCCGAGGCGGGGGGCAACGGCGCATCAGCGGCATGAGCCGTGTGTCCCTGGTCCAGCGACCCGCTGGCGCCGATGAGGACGGCAGCTGCCAGAGCGATAATCCTTGCCGTTCCCGGCAATCGCTTCGCGCGAACCTCGCTGGCAGCCACCCCGTCCCCTCTCGACGGCGGTAAGACTAGCCTAAGAGTTTCTCAGATTCCATTCAGGGTTCTAGTCGTGACTGGCATGGTTCAGGATCTGTTCGACCATCGCTCGAACGTGGTCGTCCTGCAGGCGATAGAGGACGTTGCGTCCCTGCCGGTCGCCGGCGGCGAGGTTCAGGTGGCGCAGGATGCGCAGGTGGTTGGAGACCGAGGCTTGCGACATCGCCAGTTCTGTGACGAGCTCACTGACGGTGGCCGGGGAGTCCAACAGGCGAGCGAGGATCAGGACGCGCGCCGGCGTCGCCAGGCCGCCCATCACCTCCGCGATGCGCTCGGCTTCGCTGGCATTCAACCTCATGAACCACCACCCCTCTTCCGGAACGCGGCCTGGATTGATCCAACCAGATTCCGAGCGATCTGTGGCAATGCATCATTACATCATGATATGTTTAGATCATGAGTGCTGCGCATGAAGATCACGAAGACGACTCCCACGGACAGGGCAGGTGGGAGCTGTACTTCGCTATCGCCTCCGGCGTGACCTACATCGCGGGGCTGATCGCTGAGTTCGGCTTTGGTGCCCCGGAACCGCTGGTGCTGGGCCTGTATCTTGCGACCTACTTCTGTGGGGGCTTCTTCACCGTGCGGGGGGCGTGGGGCTCGATCCGCCGGGGCCGGTTCGAAGTGGACTTCCTGATGATCGTGGCCGCCGCCGGTGCAGCAGCGGTCGGCAGGCTCTCCGAGGGTGCCGTGCTGTTGTTCCTGTTCAGCCTCGGACACGCCCTGGAGGAGTACGCGATGGCCCGCGCGACTCGCTCGATCAAGGCGCTGGGCGAGCTCGCACCCCGCACGGCCACGCTCCGCGTCGGCCCGGACGAGCTTGTTGAGCGTCCGGTGGAAGAGCTTCAGGTGGGCGATGTCGCGGTCGTGCGACCGAACTCGCGGGTACCTGCGGATGGTTTCGTCAGCGTCGGCAGCACGGCGATCGACCAGTCCGCGGTGACCGGGGAGTCGATCCCGGTGGAGAAGGCTGCAGTGCCCGACGTCGCCAAGGCCCTGGCCAATCCCGACGCGATCTCCAGTGGCTCGCGGGTCTTCGCCGGGACGGTGAACGGCCCCGGCGCGTTCGACATGGTGGTGACCGCAGCGGCCGCCGACACCACATTGGCGCGGGTGGTGAAGCTCGTCACCGAGGCTGACACAGCCCAATCGCCCACCCAGCAGTTCATCGACCGGTTCCAGCGGTTCTATGTGCCCGCGGTCATCCTGGCCGTGGTCGTGGTGTTGGCGGTCGGGATGATCTGGTTTGCCGAGCCGTTCGGTGACAGCTTCTACCGGGCGATGCTGGTCCTGGTCGCGGCCAGCCCCTGCGCCTTGGCGATCGCAACCCCAGCAGCTGTGCTGGCGGGGATCGCTCGGGCTGGCCGCGCCGGCGTCCTGGTCAAGGGCGGTGCCCCGCTGGAGACTCTCGGCAAGGTCGACGCCATGGCCTTCGACAAGACCGGCACCCTCACCTGGGGACACCCCACGGTAACCGACACCATCCCAGCACCAGGCGTCCTCGTCGATGAACTCAATGCGATCGCCCTGGCTACCGAGACGTTGAGCGACCACCCGTTGGCGACTGCCATCGTCCGCGATCTCACCGAACTGGTCGGAGCGAACGCGCGCCGCGTGGCGACCGACCTCGAGGCCGTCACGGGCCGTGGCATCCGCGCGACGGTGGATGGTGAGATCGTCCTGGTGGGCAGCGTCCGGATGATGGCCGAGGCCGATCACGAGCTGCCGGTCGAGGTCAAGGCCTCGGTCGATCAACTCCAGGACGAAGGCCGCACCACCATGGTGGTCACCCATGGCGCCCGCGTGCTCGGCGTGATCGGTGTGATGGACGCGCCCAAAGCCGAAGCCCGCCAGACGCTCGACGTCCTGCGCGAGTCCGGCATCGGGGAACTGGTCCTTATCTCGGGGGACAACCAGGCGGTCGCCGACGCCGTGGGCCGCTCGGTCGGGATCGACCGGGCCATGGGTGAGTTGTTGCCCGAGGACAAGGTGGTCGCGATCCGCAACCTCACCGAAGGTGGTCGCACCACGGCGATGGTGGGCGACGGTGTGAACGATGCCCCCGCGATGGCCAGCGCGAGCCTGGGCATCGCGATGGGCGCTGCCGGGTCGGCGGTCGCCCTGGAGACCGCCGACATCGCTCTGATGGCCGACGACCTCGGACGGGTACCGTTCATGGTGCGACTCAGCCGAGCAACCTCCCGGCTCATCCGGCAGAACCTCATCGCAGCCCTCGCCATCGTCGCGTTCCTCGTGCCGGCCAGCCTGCTCGGGCTAGCGATGGGTCCGATCGTGTTCATCCACGAAGGCTCGACCATCCTCGTCGTCCTCAACGCCCTGCGACTGCTGCGGTTCGACCACAACCGCGACCACCACGGCATCACCCACGAAGACCGTCCGGCCGGACGTGCAGGATCGGCTGCTCCACGGCAGGAACTCGCCGGCCGCACCCAGACCGAGTTGGACGGGCGAGTGGAGTGACGGCCCTGAACGGCTGGATCGCGCTGGCCTTGTACCTGATCGGTCTCGGTCTGGCGTTCGGCTTTCGAGCGGTGGTTCACCTGCGCCGCAACGGAGATACGGGGTTCCGACTCAAAGCAGGTGCGGCGGGCTCCGCCCAATGGTGGGGGAAGCTGCTGTTCGCGGTCGCGCTACTGCTCGGACTGGCAGGCCCGGTGACGCAGATCGTCGGCATCGGACGCCTGACCATCCCCGGCGGCACGATCGTGGAAGGGATCGGGCTGGTCCTTGCACTGCTCGGGATGAGGACGTTGCTGCGGGCGCAGCGGGAGATGGGCGCTTCCTGGCGGGTTGGCGTCGACCCGGAGGAGCACACCGAGATGGTGACCGATGGGACCTTCGCGATGGTGCGCAACCCGGTGTTCTCCGGGATGGCTGTGTCAAGCGTCGGGTTGTTCCTGCTGGCCCCGACGATCGCCTCGTTGACGGCGACGGTCGTGCTGCTCGTCGCCATCCAGGTGCAAGTCCGGGCGGTCGAGGAGCCCTACCTGCGCGCCGCCCACGGCGACGCCTACCGCGACTACGCCGCTAGGGTCGGCAGGTTCGTCCCAAGAATGGGGCGAACCTTTCGCCAGCCCCCTCGGTAGCCGGAATCGGCCGGGTCGAGGACATGGGACGCGCGTGGCAGCTTTTAGCGCCGAACTGCGAACCCGAGCAGCAGGAGGCCGAGCAGGCTGGTCGCGGCCAGAAGGCCGGCGGTCCATGTGCCGAGAGTGACAGCCGGGGTCAGTCCGGTGCGTAGTGGGATGGTGGTGACGCGGGCGCCGGCGGTGTCGGCGGGAAGGTCGTCGAGGAGGGTGCCGTCGGGGGCGAAGGCTTGGCTGGTGCCGGTCGTGGAGACGTTGACGACGCTTCGGCCGGTTTCGATTGCTCGCATCCGGGCGAAGGCGGCCTGTTGCAGGTTCTCGTCGGTGCCGCGGAAGTCGCCGTTGTTGGATTGGAGCAGGTATAGCTGAGCCCCGTCTTGGGCGCCCTGCCAGATGACGTCATCAAAGATGACGTCGAAGCAGATCGCCAATCCCACCCCGACGCCGTTCAGGTTGATGTGCGGGGAGTTGGTGCCGGGGGTGTACTCGCGTCCGATCAGGCCGATCAGGTCGGGTGCGATTCGCTGGTAGAGCCAGCGGTCGGGCACATACTCGCCGAACGGCACCGGATTCGCCTTGTCGAACAGCTGGACTTCGCCGCCGGTAGGCGGCCAGAGCAGGGAGGTGTTGTAGGTGTTCTCCCCGCGGCGGGTTGCAGCGTTCACCAGCAAGGGCGCCGAGACCTGGTGGGACAGCTCATCGAGTGCCCTGCTGGTCCCCAGGTTGTTGAGTGGGTCACTGTCGACCCCTCCTTCGGGCCAGACCAGCACATCCATCGGTTGGCCGATCAGCGGCATGGTCGCGGCGGTCTGTGCGGTGAGCATCGCACCAGGGGCCGCGGCGTCGAAGTAGCCGGCCGGCCCGTTGCCCTGCACCCAGCCCACGGTCACCTCACCAGCCGGGGTGGTGGGGAACTGCGGTGTCACGAGCAGCAAGGCGGTCACCGCGGCAGGCATGACCAGGCCCCGCCAGTCACGCCGGCGACCGATCCGCCACCACTGCGCGATCCCTGCACAGACGGCTGCTATCAGGAACGACAAGCCGGTCACACCTACCCACGAGACAGCTTCGGCGAACGGGCTGCCGGCCTGGCTCATCCCCAGACGAGCCCAGGGGAACCCGCCGTAGGGCCAGCTGCCCATGATGGACTCGCGCAGTGTCCACAACCCTCCGACCAGAAGCGGGACGATCACTAGCTGACCCCACTTGCCGCGCAGCGTCCGCGTGGACCACCGGTAGGCCAACGCGATCGGTATTGCTCCCGCGGCGAACAACAGTGCCTGCAAGCCGGCCAGACCGAGCCACGGCAGCGGACCCAGAAACCGTCCCGCCCAACTCAGGTGCGCCACGAAGAAGGCACCGCCGTAGACCAGAGCGACCAGAAAGGCTCCGCCCGACTTCCGGCCGGCGAGCGCGAGCAGGGCCAGGGTGACGCTGACGAAGGCGATCGGCCACCAGCCGAGTTCGGGGAATGCAGCGTCCAGCCCCACGCCAGCCAAAGCCGAGGTCACAATGGCCCACCCCAGCGGCAGCGCAGGCCGCGCCGGCTGCGCGGGCTGGCTGATGTCGTCCGCAGGCGGACTGGTCGTGGTGATGGTCATGCTGACCGCTAGTGGGTGCTGGCCAGCACGGCACTGGGTTGTTCCGCAGACCTGGCATTGCTCAAAGCGGCCGGTCGTTGGGCGGCGCGGATGCCGTTGAGGATCACCACGACCTCGGCCACCTCGTGGACCAGGACAATCCCAGCCAGTCCGACGATGCCGAACAGCGCCAGCGGGAACAACAGCACGATGATCGCCAGCGCGAGGCCAATGTTCACCGTCATGATCCGCCGTCCCCGGCGCGCGTGAGCCAGCGCGGCGGGTATGAGCCGCAGGTCGTGACCGGTGAACGCCACGTCCGCTGAGTCGATCGCGGCGGCTGCTCCTTTGGCGCCCATGGCGATGCCCACCGTCGCTGTCGCTAGCGCTGGGGCGTCATTGATGCCGTCGCCCACCATCGCCGTGGGGCTGCCACCGGTAAGTTCCCTGATGGCCAGGGCCTTGTCGGCCGGAAGTTGCTCGGCCCTCACGTTGGTGATCCCGGCCTGCCGGGCCAGCGCGTTCGCGGTGCTGGCGTTGTCGCCGGTCAGCATGATCGTGTCAATGCCCTGGGCGCGCAGCAGACGTACCGTTTCTGCGGACTCAGGTCGCAGTTCGTCACGAATGCCGATCAGCCCGGCTATCTGACCGTCGGCTTCGACCACGACGACCGTCATGCCCTCGCCCGCCATTGCATCAGCATCTGGCGAAAGCCCTGCGGGGTCGATCCATCGAACGTTACCGACCCTGACCCGGGCATCTCCGACCTGACCGGTGATGCCGCAGCCGGCTTCTTCGACCACCCCGGATGCCGCGGGCGCGCCCGATACGGTCGCGGCGATCGCCGCCGCCAACGGGTGGGCGCTGGATGCCTCCAAAGCCCCAGCCAGCGACAACAAGTCCCCCCGCGAGATGCCAGGCGAGGTTCGTACGTCCACCACCGCGGGGTCGTTCCGGGTCAGGGTGCCGGTCTTGTCCAGCGCGATCGTGCGAATGGTCCCCAATTGTTCGAACGCTTCGCCCGACTTGATCACGACACCGAACTTCGACGCCGCGCCGATCGCGCTGATCACGGTCACCGGCACCGCGATGGCTAAAGCGCACGGTGACGCCGCGACCAGCACCACCAGAGCTCGTTCGGTCCAGGTCCATGGATCACCGACGATGAACCCGAAGACAACCACCAGGACCGCCACGACCAGCACCACGGGCACCAGCGGGCGGGCGATCCGATCCGACAAACGCGCCCGTTCCCCTTGCGGGCGTGGGCCTGCTCGACCAGCGCCACGATCTGAGTCAGCGAGTTATCCCGGCCATCCGCGGTGGCCTCGACCTGCAGGGTCGCCGAGCCGTTCACCGACCCCGCCGGCACCTCATCGCCCGGACCCACCTCCACCGGGATCGACTCTCCAGTCACTGCCGATGTGTCGATGCTCGATCGGCCCATCACCACGACCCCATCGGTCGCAACCCGCTCACCAGCGCCGACCACCAGGATGTCCAGCACCTGCACCTCCGCGGCCGGGACCGTCACGTCTCCGCCCAGCCGCGAGATACGAACGGTCTGCGGAATCAGCGCCAGCAGCCCCCGCAGACCGTCCTTCGCACGATCCATCGCCCGGTCCTCAAGAGCCTCGGCCAACGAGAACAAGAAGGCCAGCGCAGCCGCCTCCCCGACATGTCCCAGAAGAACCGCCCCGACCGCCGCGATCGTCATGAGCAGGCCTACGCCGAGTCGGCCGCGAGCCAGCCGCCGGAGAGCGCCCGGCACGAAGGTGTAGGCCCCAGCCGCCAGGGCAACGGCCTGAAGCCCTCCAGCGGCCAGGTCGAGCCCGGCCCATGCCAGACCATAACCGGCAAGCAGAAACACCCCAGAGACCAGCGACGGCAGCAAAGCGGGATCCCGCCACCACGGTGGCCGCACCCCCTCAGTGTCCTCGTCGCGCTCGCCGCGACCATTGGAAGCCGGCTCGCAGCACGCGCCGCCCGGTGTGTGCGCCGCAACTCTCAGGTCTCCGGCGGGTCCGGGTTGGTTTGTTCCAGGTTCCCGCAGCAGACTCATCGGCAAGGAGCCGTCCCCACGTGGAGCGTCCTCGCCGCAGCACTCCCTGCTCACCGGGCCTCTCCCGTCCTGCCAGCACCCGGGCCACAGCACAACGGCACGTCACAGTCCTCATTCACACAGGACACGCCGTCGTCGTAGGCGACCACCGCCTCCACCAGCAACTCCAGCGCTCGCGTCAGATGCGGGTCAGCGATCTCGTACCGCGTCTGCCGGCCCTCGGGCGTTGCCACCACCAATCCGCAGCCGCGCAGGCAGGCCAGATGGTTCGACACATTGGTGCGGGTCAGGCCCAGTGACTCCGACAACCGAGCCGGGTACCCCGGCGCCTCCAGCAACTGGAGCAGAATCCGCGAACGGGTCGGATCGGCCATCGCCCGGCCCAACCGATTCATCACGTCCAACCGGGAAGCAAGAGTCAGCACACACTGACCATACATCGGATGCTGACCTTATGCGTGAGGATGGGTCACCCAGGCAGCCCGGTTTCTTTTGACGCCGCAACGTGGCTCACGCTGATCCCGGCGGTGAGTACGTGGATCGGTGTCGGGTCAGACCGGCAGTGCAAAACTGCTCGCCCACTGCCGTACACCGGCCATTGCGATGTCCCACCAGCCGGTGATCAGCAGCACCCCGATCACCATCATGGTCACCCCGCCGGTGACCTGAATGGCACGATGGTGGCGGCGCACCCAGCCCAGCGTGCCGCCCAGCCGGTCGAAGGCCAGTCCAGCGACAATGAACGGCAGCCCGAGGCCGAGCGCGTAAGCGAAGGCAAGCACGGCGCCGCGCAGCGCAGTGCCCTCGTTCAGGGCCAACGTGAGCACGACCGATAGCGCCGGGCCGATACATGGCGTCCACCCCAGCCCGAACACGATTCCCAGCAGCGGCGACGCCGCCACGCCGGCTCGGGGGAGCACTTGCAGCCGCCACGTCCCGCGACCCCACGGCAGCCAGTCGGTGAACACTAATCCCAGGGCGATGCTCAACACGCCGGCAGCCACCATCAATGGCCGCTGCCACGCGAAGAGCGCGGCACCCACCGAACCCATCAGCGCTCCGGTGGCGACGAACACCGCCGCGAAACCGCCCACGAACCCCAGCGTCCCGAGCAGTACGCGACCCCGCCCGGCCACCCCTTTCGCGCTCTGGCCGGTAGTGATGTCCGCAGCCCCCATCCCGGTGGCGTACGACAGGTAGCCAGGCAGCAGCGGCAGCACGCACGGTGAGAAGAACGACACCAGCCCGGCGAGGAGCGCGATCGGCAAACCCAATGCGACCGAGCCGCCCACAGCCTGGCGGATCCAGTCGCCCAACTCCAGCGGGATCACTTGCCCGCTGCCACGTCTTGGATCAGACCCACCAGGGTCGATTCTGTGGTCTCGCCGATGATCCGGGCAGCGACCCGGCCCTCCAGGTCGACCACGATCGTGCTTGGGATGGCGTTGGGCGGCAACTCGCCGGAGAAGTTCAGCAGAAGCGCACCCTCAGGGTCGAACAGGTTCACATAGGGAACCTCGAATGCCCGCACGAACGCACGGGGCGCGGCCTTGTCGAAGTCTCGGGTGTTCAACCCGACGAAGACTGCCTGGTCGGCAAGCTTCTGGCTGGCGGCCACGAGCGCGGGCGCCTCGGAGCGGCATGGCGCGCACCAGGAACCCCACACGTTGTAGACGATCACCTTCCCGGAGACGTCAGCACTCGTCCACCGCTCGTCATCCAGCGTGACGCCCTCGATCACGGGCGCCTGCGGACGCTCATCGGCAGGCAGCACCGTCAGGCTGCCATCACCCGACACGAACCCTCCAGTGTTGGCTTGTGTCGACCCGCAACCCGCGAGCAGAACACCCGACGCGATCGCAACGGCCGCGCTCCAGAGCCGGCGCCTGACCGTGTGCGGAAGGCTCCCAATGTGCGACCGTTGCACTGATCCAACCTCTCAGAGTCACAGTTGCGGTCCCGACCACTGCCAGGGACCGTCCCTGGCCCACAAGACTGCCACAGCCGAAAAGGGCCTCCGGCAAGCAGCTTCGTGGCCTGGTAGTCAAACCCCATCAGCCACGTGATCTCGCGTCAACCCTCTATCGCTGCGAGTACTGCCGTCGTCGGACAGAGCGCAGCGGCACGCTTCGGCCAGTAGCTAGACTCATCGACAACCCGAGGAGCGAGCATGAGATCACAACGCGGCGGCGCCGCAGGCGCCGCCGCGTTGATGCTCATCGGTGCGAGCAACCTTGCTACCGGAGTGAGATCGGTGAACATCGCCGATACAGCCTGTATGCCGCAGGTGCCCCTGATCGCGCCGTTCGGCGTCCACCTCGATCTGTTGGTCGAGTCCGAGCTGTGCCCAGAGCACAGCTACCTGCCAGGGCTGAACTTCGGACGCTTCGCACAGTCCTTCATGGTGCTCTCAGCAACCACCTTGATCGCCGGCCTGGTCGTTCTGCTGCTCGGGCTCGGCGTGGGACTCTACGCCCGCCAGGCAGCAAAGACGGCCCGCGACTGGTTCCGGACACGCCTAAGTGATGCCAGGCCGGCGACCCTTACCGTGCCTACCCACGTTGCCGTCACGGCCCTCGTGGTGGCCACCCCCGGACGTCGCCCCTATCACCCGCTTCAACGCCGAGGCCCACCCGCCCTGTCCTGCTGATCGACTCAACTCGCACCCGTGCGCAGACGAGCGCCCTTTCGGTGAACGCCGAGGTCCTGGTGCTCGGCGCGGCGCTGCGGTGCGTCCGAACGACGACAGACAGGTCCAACCACCTTGACCACATCAGACGACCTTTTGGAGCGCATCCACCGTTTCAGACAGACCGACAGGTGGATCTTCTCCACCATGCTCTTCTCGGCCTGCCTCAGCCTGTACGCCTCCTTCGTCCTGTCAACCGACGCCATCCGGCTAGCGGCCAACCCCAAAGTCGGACTCCCATGCAACCTCAACGAGGTCATCAACTGCAGCGCAGTCGCCAGATCCTGGCAGGCCGGACTGTTCGGATTCCCGAACGCGTTCCTCGGCCTGATGGCCGAGCCCGTAGTCATCACCATCGCGGTCGCCAGCCTCGCCGGCGTCAGGTTTCCGCGAGGCTTCATGCTCGCCGCCCAGATCGTCTATGGCCTGGGCTTCGTGTTCGCCTACTGGCTGTTCTTTGAGTCCACTTTTGTCATCGGGGCGCTGTGCCCCTGGTGCCTGTTGGTGACTGTGTCCACCACCTTGGTGTTCGCATCACTCACCCACGTCAACCTGCGCGACAACAACCTGTTCCTCCCAACGAGCCTGCACAAGACCTTGACCAAAGGGCTTCGCCTGGGAGTCGACAACCTGCTCGTCGTGCTCTGGCTCGGAGCGATCACCACCTTGGTGCTCGCCAAATACGGTCCAGCCCTCTTCGGGTAAGGACCCCAACCAAACGACCTGCCCACACACCGCGTCGCCGCCAGTCAGCACGCGTCCTACCCACATCTTCCGGCAAGGAGCCCTACATGCCCAGCAATCAGAAGCCCAAGAAGCCAATCGTCGACGAACGCCCCGAACCAGGGGAACGTGGCGCCCGAAGAACCATCATCTTGATCTGCGCGGTGCTGGTGATCTCGGTGGTCATCTTCGGCATCATCCAAGCCAGTCGCCAGCCCGCCGCCGTCGTCGAGCCGTCCACACCCGTCCCCACCGAAACCTCCGGCGCGCTCGTGGTACGCGAAGACTCCCGCCGACTCAACGACGTGCCAGATGCCACTGTGACCTTCGTAGAGTTCCTGGACTTCGAGTGCGAGGCCTGCGCCGCGGTCTTCCCGGCGATCGAGCAACTCCGGCAGACCTACGGCGATCGAGTGTCCTTTGTCATCCGGTACTTCCCGCTACCCAGCCACTTCAACAGCGAACGCGCGGCCAGAGCGGTCGAAGCCGCCGCTCAGCAAGGAGAACTTGAAGCGATGTACACCAAGATGTACCAGACCCAGACCGAGTGGGGTGAACAGCAGATACCCAAAGACGACCTGTTCCGCCAGTACGCCCAAGAACTCGGCCTCGACCTTGAGCAATGGGACGCCGCGTACAACTCTGAGGCCACGCTCCAGTTCATCCGCAACGACTTCAACGACGGTGTGGCCCTGGGCGTGACTGGTACGCCAACCTTCTTCCTCAATGCAGAGTTGATCAGTCCTGAGACCCTTGATGACCTCACCACCATGCTCGACCAGGCGCTCGCTGAGTAGACCGCTGCGGGTGCGGTACTGCCTACATGTCTGAGCCACTGCGGGTCGGCAGCGACTACTGGCCGGTTTGGGCATGCACGTACGCCGGCTCTCGCCCCATCGGCCCCGCGGCTCTCGATTGTGTCAGAGTCATCGTGATCCGTAGTGGTAGCGCACTCCTCGTTGGCGAGTTGGGGCAAAGGCTTGTGAAGACGGGGGATGTGGTCCTCCTTGCAGCAAACGTCCTGTGCGGAAGCGAGCCTGAGGGCCACATCACCTTGACCACGATCCATGCGGATACGGACTATGTGATCGATCAGGTCTACTGGCAGCACGCTGGGCTCGTGCGGGATCGGCTTGATGCTCAGGACTTCGCGGCGACCATCTACGCCGAGCCAGCGCAGGTTCTCAGCCTCGGTGAAAGGCAGGCCGAGACACTCACAACTTGGCTCGACGAGATGGTCGCGCTGAGCGCCGAGCGGCCCGTTGCTCGCTACTTCTTCCGGATGCAGGCCCTGTGGTTTTCCATAGCACACGTCATTGCCCCGTTCATCAAGGCGTCCCCGGTGCGGATATCAGCCGCCCGGCCGAGTCATGTCCGGCCAACCTTGCCGAGGGAACGACGGTTCGCTCCCATCAGGGAGGAGGCCCGCAGAGTTGCTGAGCTGTTGCGGACATCACCCGAGCGGCGATGGACTCTCGCCGCTTTGGCCATGGAAGTACACCTGTCGCCTGCTCAGCTAGGCAGGGTGTTCGTCGACGCCTTTGGCAAGACACCGCTCGCGTTCCTAACGATGGTGCGAGCCGAACGCTTGGCAAGGTACCTGCGCGAGACGGACCTCACTGTCACCGAGGCAATGTGGCGGGTCGGATGGCGCAGCCGAAGTCACGGCACGGAACTGTTCCGTCAGTACGTCGGACTGACGCCGGGTGCCTACCGACGACGCCAAGGGTCGTGTGGGCGCAACTGATGTACCCGATCTCGTCGTGTTCAGTGCCCGATTTCGGGACGTCTGTCTTCCCTGGGCCTCTCATAGCCGGTCGGTGATGTAGTCCGGTAGGGACTCGTCAGGTTCGTGTTGTCGCCTGGCGGTCTTGGTCGCACCCCTGGCCCGCCGTGCTTCTTGATGTTCCTGGCGTACCTCACGGTCACCGACGATCGGGTGATCTCGGCGGAGGGAAGGTCCAGGATGACTGCGACGGAGGAAGTACGAGCCAAGCGGGACGCGAAGCTCGATGAGCTGCACGAGAAGCTGACTGGCGCGGTGGAGACGCTGGTCTCCGGGCGGGACTGGGCCCGCGCGTTGGCGTTCGCGGCCCGGTTCCGATCGCGCTCGTTCAACAACGCGCTGCTGATCTGGGTTCAGCACGAGGCTGCGTTCGAGGCTGGCCGGGTGCCCGGGCCGGTGCCGTCGTATGTGGCTGGGTATCGGCAGTGGCAGCAGCTTGGCCAGCAGGTGCAGAAGGGCCAGCCGGGTTACATGATCTTCGCTCCGGTGACCGGCCGGTTCGCCTCGTCGAATCCTGGTGATCCGTCGTCGTGGCGTCGTTTGGGTCCGCGCGAGAAGCACAAGGTCAACGAGGTAGTGCGCACGAAGATGGTGGGCGCTCGGCCCGCCTATGTGTGGGACGTGACGCAGACCGAGGGCGATCCGATCCCTGAGCCACTCGCACCGAAGCTGCTGGACGGCGAAGCCCCGCAGGGACTGTGGGATGGCCTGGCCATGCAGGTCGAAGCGTTGGGGTTCGAGGTGCTGCGTGTCCCGGATGACGGGCGGATCGGCGGCGCGGACGGCCTGACCGACTACGTCGCTCGGCAGGTATCGGTGCGTACCGATGTGACGGAGGTCAATCAGATCGCCACGTTGGCGCACGAGCTGGCGCATGTGCTGATGCACGACCCCAAGGATGAGGACGCTCGCCAGCATCGGGGTGTTCGTGAGGTGGAGGCCGAGAGCGTGGCGTTGATGGTCGGTGCTGCGCACGGGTTGGATACCAGTGGTTACACGATTCCGTATGTGGCGGGGTGGGCGTCGTCGGTCAAGGACGCTGAACCTGTGGAGGTCGTCAAGGCGACCGGTGAGCGGGTGCGGAGGACGGCGCTGGGCATCCTCGACCAGCTGGACACGTTCCAGGTCGCCGATGGCACGCCGCCTGGTCTTGCGCGTGATGTTCCCACTGCGGAGCCGAAGGCGCTGCATGTGCCGCCGCCGTCGGAGCATCGGCCGGCGGCGAGGGTGCCGGTGGTGGCGGGTCGGGGGTTGTGATGCCCGCGCGTGCCGACTTCACCAGGGCGTTGTTGCGTGCCAGTGGTGCTTCGACGCTGGCGGCGTCGGCCCGGCATCTCGCGCAGGTGGGGGTGCCGGTGTTCCCCTGCCAGCCGAGTGGGAAGCGTCCGCTCACGACGCGGGGGTTCCACGATGCCACCACCGACATCGGCCGGGTCGAGGCGTGGTGGTCGCGGACTCCGGAGGCGAACCTGGGTGTCCCGACTGGCGTGGTGTCGGGGATGGTCGTGGTGGATGTGGACGTGCATGGCCCGGTTGATGGGCGGCAAGCGTTCGCCCGCGCCGAGCGAGCCGGGCTCGTCGATGGCTGGGGTCTGCTGGTGGAGACCCCGACGGGTGGCCTGCACGCCTACTTCGCTGCGACGGCGGGGGTCGAGCAGCGGTCATGGCAGGCCGCTCGTGCGGGGGTGGACTTCCGGGGTGATGGCGGGTACATCATCGTGTCGCCCTCGGTTCGCATCGTCGGCGGTGTCCCGATCCGCTACGAGGTCGTCAATGTCGGCGACCAGCCTGCCGCTGCGCTGGACTCGCGTCGGCTGCGGGACTTCCTCGATCCACGTCCGGGACCGGTCGTGCGGCAGGGTCGTGGGTTGGTGCGGTTGGCGGATATGAACCGGCTGGCGTTCTGGGTCGCTGGGCGTGGTGAGGGTGAGCGGAACCGGGGGCTGTTCTGGGCCGCGTGCCGCTTGGCCGAGAGTGATGTCTCTGCCTCGGATGCGCTCGATGTCCTCAGCGCAGCCGCCAGCCAGGCCGGGCTGGGCGAACGCGAGATCGCCACCACGGTGCGCTCCGCCTACCGGATCGCGCACCCCGCGCCCGAAGCCGGTGGCCCCGGCCTCGGTGGCGGCGCCTGGTTCGAGCGAGCCAACGCCCCGAACCCAGGCATGGGTGGGCGGAGGCTGTGATGAAGACGACCGGTAGGCAGTGGGCGGGGCGCACCGCAGTGGTGGGGACGGTGTTCATCGCGTTGGGTGCGTTCTGGCTGAGCTTTACCGCGCTCGCCGATCTGGCGGCGCGTTCCGGGGTCGACCGGGGACAGGCGTGGGCGTGGCCGTTGATCGTTGATGGGATCATCGTGGTGGCGACGGTCGCGGTGGTGGCGCTGGCTGGGCAACGCTCAGCCTGGTATCCCTGGTCGCTGCTGGTCGGCGGGGCGCTGGTGTCGGTGACGGCGAATGCGATCCACGCTGTGGTCGCTGCGGACGCCGATGTGCCCGGCCTGCTGGCTGCCTCGGTGGCCGCGGTACCGCCGGTGGTGCTGCTGGCGATCACCCATCTCACCGTGATCCTCACCCGCACCTTCCCACAGGAGTTGCCGGGGCAGCCTGAGGTGTTGTCCGAGATCCCGGAGATGCTGTCCGAGGTGTATGCCGGACCGCAGGGTGTTGTCCACTCAAAGTCGTTGTTGTCCGTTGCCTCTGAACCTCTGGCCGATGAGCGGGAGTTGTCCTTAGCCTCGGATGAAACCCCTGGTCGTTCTGATCGCCGGGCTCGTGCTGCGGCGTTGCGGGCCGCGGGCTGGTCGAACAAGCGGATTGCCCGCGAGGTGCAGGTGCATCCGGCAACTGTGGGGAGATGGTTCGCCGCCGCGCACCTTCCCGACACCAATGATGACGCCGCCGGCGAGCGGGAGGAGACGCGTCAGCGCCAGCCCTCCCCTGACGACGCCGACGGCCCCCGCCCAGCACCGGCATTCGTCGAATGGCTCATGGGCCTGCCGACTGGATGGGTCACCGATAGCGGCGGCCTGACGCAGAATCAACAGATCACCGCCCTCGGCAACGGATTGCTACCCCTCCAGGCTGTGTCCGCGCTGTCACTGCTCGCCGCGTGAACGTGGGCTACGAGAGAGCGGCGTCCTCCGGTGCTCCCGGTGTCGTTCCCAGAGCGGCGAGCAGGCGGACCCGGACTCGCTGCTTGCGCTGCTCGAAGAACGAGGTGAAGTCGGCCAAGTCGAGCGGAAGGCCGTCGAGGTCGTCCTCGGCAAGGTACGTAGCTCGCTTGTCCTTCGCTCGGGAAGGCGGTGTCCATCCACTCCGCAGGCAGTCCATCCTGCTTCTCGATGTTGGCGGCCCCACTCAGCAACTGAAGGTTCGGCAGCAGGCATGCGGCGGCCAAGTAGTCGTCGACCTTAATCGAGCGGGACGCCGGCACGGAGGAACGGGACATATTCTCCACGACGGATCTTCGAGCACTTCGCCACGCTCGCTGGTAGGGAGCTGTCAACTGACTCGCCGCTCATGAGGACACCTGGCGCCGACTGTACGTCGTACAGTGTATAGTCATCGTATGCTGACTATTTCCGATCGACTCGACGTGATGAACCGGCTCGGCCGAGCTATGGCCGACCCGACCCGCTCCCGCATTCTGCTGACCCTGCTGGCCGGGCCGAGCTACCCGGCGGTGCTGTCCCGCGAGCTGGGGTTGTCGCGCTCGAACGTGTCGAACCATCTGACATGCCTGCGCGGGTGCGGGATCGTGGTGGCCGAGCCCGAGGGCCGACAGACCCGCTACGAGGTGGCAGACCCGCACCTGGCCCGCGCGCTGACGGCGCTGGTGGATGTCACGCTCGCGGTCGACGAGAGCGTGCCGTGCATGGACCCGGACTGCGGGGTCGAGGGTTGCCAGGCGGGGGAGGTGCGGGCGTGAGCGCGGTCACGGGTTCGCAGGTCGAGCATGTCGACCTCGACGACCACGATGATGACGATGACCGGCCGTGGTATCGGAGCCCGAGCGTTCTGATCCCGATCGCCTCCGGCGTCGCGTTCGCCGCCGGCCTGGTGTGCGAGTGGACCGGCGCGGAGACCGCGGGCCTGGTGCTGTTCTGGATCGGCCTGCTGCTGGGCGCGTACACGTTCGTGCCGGGCGCGCTGCGCAAGCTGTTCACCAAGGGCAAGCTCGGCATCGGGCTGCTGATGACGATCAGCGCGACCGGCGCGGTGATCCTCGGCTACGTCGAGGAGGCCGCCGCGCTGGCATTCCTGTACTCCATCGCGGAGGCGCTGGAGGACAAGGCGATGGACCGCGCCCGCGCAGGGTTGCGGGCGCTGTTGAAGCTCGTGCCCGAAACCGCACTCGTCAAGCGCGGCGACGCCACCGCCGAGGTCGAGGCGAAGGAGCTGCGCGTCGGGGATGTCCTGGTGGTCCGGCCGGGCGAACGGATCGCCACCGACGGCACCGTGCGGGCCGGGCGGAGCAGCCTGGACACGTCCGCGATCACGGGTGAATCGATCCCGGTCGAGGTCGAACCGGGCACCGACGTCTCGGCCGGGTCGATCAACACCACCGGCGTGCTCGAGGTCGAGGCCACCGCCGCCGGCACCGACAACTCGCTCACCACCATCGTGGAGCTGGTCGAGCAGGCGCAGGCCGAGAAGGGCGACCGTGCCCGCCTGGCCGACCGGATCGCCCGCCCGCTGGTGCCCGGCGTGATGATCCTCGCCGTGCTGGTCGGCGTGCTTGGGTCGCTGTTGAGCGGCGACCCTGAGCTGTGGATCACCCGCGCTCTGGTGGTGCTGGTCGCAGCCTCGCCGTGCGCGCTGGCGATCGCCGTCCCGGTCACCGTTGTTTCCGCGATCGGCGCGGCGTCGAAGTTCGGTGTGGTCGTGAAGTCCGGGGCCGCGTTCGAGCGGTTCGGCGGCATCCGCCACGTCGCCGTCGACAAGACCGGCACGCTGACCCGCAACGAGCCCACGGTGACCCGCGTCGTCACCACCGGCGCGACCGAGAATGAGGTGCTGGCGTGGGCGGCGAGCCTGGAAGGTCACAGCACGCACCCGCTGGCCGCCGCGATCACGAAGGCCGTCCCCGACGCCCCGACCGCGCACGACGTCACCGAGACCGCCGGGCGCGGCATCACCGGCACGCTCGGTAGTGCCCGTCTCGCCGTCGGTAGCCCCCGCTGGCTGGACGCCGGCACGCTGGCCGACCAGGTGCAGGTGATGGAATCCGAGGGGATGACCGTCGTCATCGTCCACCGCGGCGACCGGCCGGCTGGCGCGATCGGGGTGCGTGACGAACTGCGCCCAGAGGTTCCCGAGGTCATCGCCACGCTGAACCGCCGCGGGATCGGGGTGACGATGCTCACCGGCGACAACGCCCGCACCGCCGCAGCGCTGGCCGGCCAGGCCGGCATCATGGACGTGCGCGCCGAGCTGCGCCCCGAGGACAAGGCCACCGCCGTCGCGGAGTTGTCGAAGTCTCAGCCCACTGCCATGATCGGGGACGGCATCAACGACGCTCCCGCGCTGGCGGCCGCGGATGTGGGGATCGCGATGGGAGCCAAGGGCGCCGATGCTGCGATCGAGTCGGCCGACGTCGCGTTCACCGGCCACGACCTGCGCCTCATCCCACAGGCCCTCGCCCACGCCCGCCGCGGCCGCAACATAATCAACCAGAACGTCGTGTTGTCGATCGCGATCATCGTGGTGCTGCTGCCGCTGGCGATTACCGGAGTCCTCGGGCTCGCCGCGGTCGTGCTTGTACACGAGGTCGCTGAAGTCGTCGTCATCCTCAACGGGCTCCGCGCGGCGCGGCGCACGAAGGCATGACCGATCCCCTTGACGGCTCCGCTCCCTCCCCGGGAAAAGCGGATGCCGTGGAAGCGAGTTCTGCCGGCCCGGCGGCGGCGCGCGTCCGGCTCCGCTGGTTCCTGCTCGCGTGCGCCGTCGCCGCTGGCGCGGTGCTGATCGATCAAGGCAGCAAGGCACTCGCCCTCGCTCAGCTCAGCGAGGATGACCGTATTCCGCTCTTGGGAGACTGGCTCGGCTTGCAGCTCGCGTTCAACCCCGGCACCGTGATGTCCCTCGGAGCCGGCGCAACCTGGCTGCTCACCGTCATCGCCGCGGCGGCCTCTGTCGCTCTACTCGTCGCCGCAACCCGCGCCCGCACCGTCGGGTGGGCGGTCGCGATCGGCCTGGTGTGGGGAGGCGCGGTCGGCAACCTGCTGGACCGGCTGTTCGCCCCTCCCGAGTTTGGCCGCGGTCACGTCACCGACTTCCTCGCCTACGGCAACCTGTTCATCGGCAACCTTGCCGACGTCATCCTCGGTTTCGGCGTCGCCCTGGGCGTCCTGCTTTACCTCCGAGGCCCACACCACACCAGGAACGGACAATGATGGTCGCAGAGTATCAACGGCACGCGGCTGCCGGAACCGCTGGGTCGCCAGGCGGCTGTAACGCGGCGGTGGGCGCATGATCCTGTCCTCCGTCCTGCAGGCGATCGGCCTATTCATCGCCACGAACATCGATGACATCATCGTGCTCTCACTGTTCTTCGCCCGAGGCGCGGGCCAGCGCGGGACCACCGCCCGAATCCTGGTCGGACAGTACCTCGGGTTCGCTGGCATCCTGGGCGCTTCCGTGCTGGTGACGCTCGGGGCGGGAGCGTTCCTGCCGCCAGAGGTCATCCCCTACTTCGGACTCATTCCGCTGGGGTTGGGACTTTGGGCTGCGTGGCAAGCCTGGCGCAACCGCGGTGCCGACGATGACGATGAGGCAAAGGTCGAGGGCAAGAAGGTTGGGGTGTGGACGGTGGCCGGGGTGACCTTCGCCAACGGCGGGGACAACATCGGCGTCTACGTCCCGGTCTTCCTCAGCGTGGGCCCAGCGGCCGTGGTGGCGTACTGCATCGTGTTCCTCGCCCTGGTCGCCGCCCTCGTCGGCCTGGGCAAGTTCGTCGCCACCCGCCGACCGATCGCCGAACTCCTGGAACGCTGGGAACACATCCTGTTCCCGATCGTGCTCATCGGCCTGGGCATCTTCATCCTCGTCAGTGGTGGTGCCTTCGGCCTCTGAACTCGTAGCCGACTGCGTAGATGGCAGCGTGCTGTGGTTGCTACCTGGCGGCTGAGTGTCCCGGTGCGCTGCGCGTGTGAGCGGCCCAGACGACGTGCTCGGCGCCGCTGCCTCAACTGAGCCCACGCTGACCGCGTAGGCGTCGATCACGCGGTCGGTGCCGGTGTTGAAGGCGTCGCGGATATCACTTGGATCACCACATCGCTGGGCCCGGCTCTTGTGTCAGGCGCAGCAGGAGGTGGGGAGTTCGTTGCGGAAGAGGTTCGCGGTGAGGCGGATGCCTTCGGCCATGGTGAGGTAGGGGGCCCAGGTGTCGGCGAGTTGGGTGACGGTGAATCCGGCGGTGATGGCGTAGGTTGCGGCGAGCATCATCTCCCCAGCGGTGTCGGCGAGGGCGTGGATACCGAGGACTTTGCCGGTGTCGGCGTCGGCGACGACCTTGATGCCGCCGCGTGTGTCGTGGTTGGCGATGGCCCTGGGCACGTCGGAAAGTCGTAGGAATCGGCAGGCGCACCGGTATCCGGCGGCGATGGCGCTGGCTTCGGTGATCCCGGCGGAGGCCAGTTGGGGTGAGGTGAACAGCACAGACGGCAACCCGGTGTAGTCGACTCGCTCGTCGTGACCCAGGGCGTTGTGCGCGGCGATCTTCCCAGTCCTCGCGGCGACGTACACGTACTGGGGCACGTCAGTGACGTCACCGGCGGCGAACACAGCCGGGTTCGTGGTCCGCTGCTGCTCGTCTACGATGACGAAGCCGCGCTCGTCGGTCGCGATACCCGCAGCAGGAAGGTTGAGCCCTTCGGTGCGCGGGGTGCGACCGGTGGCAACGAGGACACGTTCACCGGTCGCGTCCTTCCCGTTGCGGGTCGTCACCTGGACCAGGCCCTCGTGCTGGGTGATCGTGGCTGCGCGGTCGCCGATGACGCTGATCCCCTCGGCCAGGAAGGCCTTGCGGAGCTCGGATGACAGTTCCGGTTCGGCGTGCGGGGCGAGCCGACCGATGACGGTGACCTCTACTCCGAGCCGGGCGAACAGCTGCGCCTGTTCCAGGCCGACGAAGCCACCGCCGATCACCACGAGCGACGCGGGCAGTTCCGTCAGTTCCATCGCTGTGGTCGACGTGAGGTAATCAACCTGCTCAAGCCCAGGGATTGCCGGCACGTGCGGCTCGGCGCCGGTGGCGACGAGATACGACTTCGCGCGCACCGGTCGTCCATCCACGAGCAGGGTTCCCGCGTCTGTGAACGTTGCAGTGCCCGGGAGGATGTCAAACCCGTAGGCAGCGGCGATGTCGGCGTACTTGGTCTGGCGGAGCATCCCAACCAGATCATCCTTCTGCTCGATGAGCGCGCTGAGATCGACCATCCCAGCAGAGCTGGGGACGCCTGAGAACCGGTTCGTGAGGGCGGAGTGCCGGGTGTGCGCGGCCGCGAGAAGCGTCTTGGACGGCACACAACCCACGTTCACGCAGGTACCGCCGAGGGTTCCCGATTCGATGGCGACCACGCTGGCCCCCTCGAGGCGCGCGTGGATCGCTGCGGACATCGCCGCCCCGCCCGTCCCGATCACCACGAGATCAACCTCCGTGTGCCATGTCACGATGCCTCCTCCAGTTCGAACCGGCCACTCATGCGGCCACTCCTGAAAGAATGGACCTTAAAGTATGCTTGAAGGTCAAGTCGGTGGCCGAGGTGACGATGCGGATCGGAGAACTCGCGGGGAAGGCGAAGACGAGGGCGTCCACGCTGCGGTACTACGAGGAGCGCGGGCTGCTCCAACCGCCGGAGCGCACCCCGGCCGGGTACCGCAACTACGGCGACGAGGCGGTGCAGCGGCTCGAATTCATCGACCGGGCCCGCGCAGCAGGGCTCACCCTCGCGCAAACCGCCGAGATCCTCGAAGTACGTGACGCGGGCGGGTCGCCGTGCGGTCATGTTCGAGACCTCCTCGACCGGCGACTGGTCGAGATCGACGAGCAGCTCGAGCAGCTCCGCCTGCTCCGTACCAGCGTCGCCGAGCTCCGCGCGAACGCAGCACAGACGCCGCCGGAGGCCTGCACACCCGAGTCGATCTGCCGGTACCTCTGACCAATCGGCTGAAGGGTCTTGCTGCCCGGAGGGAACCGTTGTCTTGTCCGCGTAAGGTTGTCGCGCTCGCGGTAGTTCGTCAGGAACTCGTAGAACGTGTACGACTGCGCGGTCTCGGGCTTGAAGTTCCAGAGCAGGAAGGAGCCGACAGGGTATCCGTGCCTCAGACAAATTCACGATGGATAGCTGGCATCAGATACTCGCGCTTGCGGATGGCGGTGAGCATCTCCTCGATGCTGCACGGGGTCTAGAAGTACATGCGGCTCTCTCGATTCGGGCTGACGGGTGGTCAGACTGCGGTCTCGTCGTTGACGGCGACGACGGTGTCGTAGAGGCCGTAGCGGCGCAGGCCCTTGTGGGACTCGATGCCGGTGTAGGACAAGGAGGAGTCCTCGTAGCGGCGGAAGGCGAAGACGGCCTGGTTCATATGGGTGGCGTTAAAGACGCCGAGATTCACGAGGAGGTGGAAGTCCTCGACGGTCAGTCCGGTGACGGTGCGGAACAAGCCGGGTTCGAGCTTGGTGATGACGTCGGTAAGAGTGTTCTCACGGAAGTCGGTCAGGTACATGAACGCAGGGACGCGGGTGGCGAACTTGACCAGCTTCTCCTGAATCTGCGTCCGCTTGGACTTGTACTCCTTCTCCTCCTCCGTCAACTCCTTCTTCTCCGCCGGAGTAATGTCGTCGCCCTTCTCCTTCTTCGCCTTCTTCACGGCGTCGCTCTTGTTCACGACGGTCTCGAAAATGTCGCTGCCGAGCGCGCGGAAGCCTTCGATGTTCATGACGGCGTTGAGGGCGTCGGGGTTGTTCATGATCTTGCGCAGGGTGTCGTTGTCGACGTTGACGAGGATTGCGGACTCCCACTTGCGGGCCAGGAGGGTCGCGGAGGTGCCCGACATGGCGATGTCGAGGATGCCGCCGGCATCGACCTGGGTCATATTCGACCCGTCGTACGCCAACACGGGCAGGAACTTCACGAGCTCCTCGACGGCTTGCTCAGGGTTCGGCGTCTCCGGCGAGAGACCGGCGCCGTAGTCGGCGATCTGACGCAGCGCGCGAGTGGGCGCGAAGTCGAACACGAAGCACACAGGCTTGAGGACTGCTTCGGCGCTCGGGTTGTCTCCGTCGGGATTCTTGATCGACCACGGTGACTGTACGCGGAACGCTGCCTGAAAGTAGGTCTCGGGTGAGTTGAGGTTGCGCAACATCAGGATCGAGGACCACTGCTTGACGGTGACGCCCGTGGTGAGCTTGCCGCACGACAGGGTGATCGTCTTGGTGTCGTGGCCGTCGCCGATCGCCGCCCGCACTGGCGGGAGAGCATCCAGCCCGATGCCCGCGCCGGGACCCGCGACGACGAGGACCTTGTAGTCGTGCCAGAACACGTTCTGCTTCTCCGCGAGCAGGTTCGACATTGCCTCGCAGGCAGCAACGTTGGGCAGGAACCAGAACGAGTGCTGAAGGTACGGCAGGAGTCGGACATCGGAGTACGGGAATGGCGGGCGGGTGCCCATCCGCATCGCGTCGACCTGGGTGGGAAGGTGAGCGCCGCGGACGAGATCGAGCCACTTCTGCACGTCGGTCTTGTGGGTGAACTCGGCGTCCTTACCGATGCCCTTTGCCTCGAAGAACTCGTTGAGGTCGAACTCGTCGAACTCTCCCTGATTCGCAACGGCAATCAACTCGTCAGGCATCTGGTACGTGAACAGACGCATCTCCGGGAGCGACCCGTACGGGTTCCAGGCGTCCGGTTGCGCGACGGCGTACTCGGCCTTGGCGCGCTGCTCATCGGTGTAGGTCCAGTTGAAGATTTGCTCCTCGATGAACTCACCGGTTGCCAGCGCCTTGAATGGCGTGCCCGACAGGTACAGGTAGGCGCGGGTGGTGATCGGCAGGAAGTCGTCCTCGTCGTTGCCGAGTTCGTCAAGCTCCTCGTCGAAGGCCACGAGGCCGTCGTTGTACTCCGCGGCCAGTTCCTTCTGCTTGACTTTCTCGTCCTCGCCCTCGAACAGCTCCTTGGCGGACTCTCGCCACGCACCGAAGTGGTATTCATCGAAGATGACGAGGTCCCAGTTGGTGGTGTGGACCCACTCGTTCTTCGCCTTGATGAGGCCGGTCTTCCGATCTCGCCCGAGCAGGTCCTGGAACGATCCGAAGTAGACCAGTGGCCGAGTCTTGTCCGCCTCATCTGGGCTGCCCCCGGTGGCCGAGGAGAGGTACTGCCAGCCGTCGAAGTCGGCGTGAGACTCCAGGTCGGTCTGCCAGGCGTCCTCCACTGCGGGCTTGAAGGTGACCACGAGGATGCGTTTGGCGCCGAGCCGCTTCGCGAGTTGGTAGGAGGCGAAGGTCTTCCCGAAGCGCATCTTGGCGTTCCACAGGAACCGTGGCACCGCGTGAGAGTCCTCGGCCCAGATGGACTTGTAGTAGCCCTCGGCCTTGTCCACGGCGCTGGCTTGCTCCGGGCGCATCGGAAACTTCTCATGATGGGTTCCACTGAGCTTCACGCCTGTGCGAAGCTCAGTGATCGCCGTGCGCACATCGTCTGGGGTGCACCACATCCACTCTCGCGCTGAGCCGAAGATCGGGTTCTCGAAGCCCTTGTCGATCAGCCGTTGGCGCACATCTGAGTCGCGAAACACCGTCCCGTCGCCTCGTTCGGCGAGCTCATCAACGTGCAGCGTGTATGCCTGCTGCATCTGCCCCTGAGACTCGCGGATGCGCGCGTTCACATCCGCCTTCGTCGTCTGGCCCACCTTGAGAAGCCCCGCGTAGCCGACTGGTGGATCGTTCGGCGACCATGCGTAGATTCGCAGTCGCGCCTCGGGCTTCTTGGGGAGGAGTTCGTCAATCTCCCGCTTCACTCGTCCGCCTCCATCGGGCGAACGATCCGCTCGACGAAGTCGATCTCGTCTTCCGAGAGTCCGTACTTCTCGTAAAGATCATGATCGTTCCAGTCTCGCGTCCAATCCTGGGTCGGAACGAAGGCATAGACCTTCCGCGTGGTGTCTTGCGAGGGCTTGTGAAGGAGGATGAGAAAGCGCGTCAGACGGCAGCGGAGGTACGACAGCGCGCTCTCCGCCTCTCCTCGTGTATCGAAGGTTCCGATGCAGAGGTACGTCTCGGAGGAGATGCTCCCGCTCTCGCCAAGGAAGGGAGTGCTGATGATCCGATGGGGATAGGTGTCCTTATTTCCCGTGCCGGGCGCGGCGCGGCCAACGTAAACCTTCCAGCCATCGATGAGGTGAGCGCCCGAAGGGATCGATGCTCGGTCCACATACCCAGTCCCACCGTTCTGGTAGATGAGCACGTCGCCAGGCGCCTTTGACGCTCTGCCCTTGAACGTGGTCTCAAATCCAAAGGGCTTACGGGAGCTGACCAGCCTTTCGAAGCGCTTGCTCTCCGGCAGTGCCAGCGAGTGCTCCTGCCCGGTCTCGACGGCAATCACCTTGCGCAAGATTGACAGAGCCTCGTTGAACCGGATGAAGACATCCGCGCCTGGTTCGAGCAAAGAGCGAGTGGCCGTGGTCGTCGGCCAATCCTTGAAGTGGGTGGTGACCTCGCAGAGTCCGGGGTGGTCGCGATCCCAGAGGAAGTAGCACACCCCGCCCTTTAGTCCGACGCCTGGGAACACGTCCGAAGCGCTCAGGTAATCGTTGATTGCCCGCACGCGGCTGTCGGTCAGCATTGACTCCCTGAACTCATCGAGGCCTTTTCCTCCCGCAAACCAACGCGAGGGAACGATCATGGACAAGAAACGCGGGTCGAGTTTCTTGGCCTGCTCTACGAAGAGTTGATAGATCGGGGCGGCGCTGGTCCCATGACCGCCGTCGCTGAGCTGGTAGGGCGGGTTGCCGATGATGACGTCGAACTGCATGGTGTCTCCGAACAGCTCCGCGATGCGGGCTTTGATGTCGTCGGTGTGGATGAAGGCGTAGGCGTGAGTCTCAAGGTCGTCACCACGGGCGTAGTCATCCTCGCCTGCGCCGCAGTAGATGCACTTGCGGTTGGTATAGACGGCGACTTCCTCGCTGGTCAGTGGATCAGCACGGAACTCCCGCTTCCCGCCGCCCCAGGTGTGCTCGGTGCGCTCGAACCAGATGTTGCCGTCCTCGGTCGTGAATGACCTAGCGATCGAGTGCGGGCCGTTGGCGAACTTCGAGCAGTAGACGCTCCGGCGCGCGAGCAGCGCCGTGAGCTGGGTGATCCCGATGCCGAACACTTGGTGGGTGAGGATGTGATCGACGCGTTCGGTGAGGTCGGGGATCGTCAGGATCAGGCCGTCGGTGAGTCGGCGCACGATCTCGCGGAGGAACACACCAGACTTGGTGAACGGATCGAGGAACGTGACATCGGGGTTGGCCCAGATGTCGGCGCCGTCGTTGGCGTCTGCCCACGCGGCGGCAAGCGTGTCGAGCATCTGGTTCGCGAACTCCGGCGGGGTGAAGACCTCATCGTTGGAGAGGTTCGCGATGCAGGTCAAGACATCCGGGTTGTGCCCTCGGAGAGTCAAAGGTGCAAGGGTCACGCGGCGGCCTCGGCGATCTGAATGACGGTCATCGTCGGGTAAGTCTGCGCGGGGACGAACAGGTCCTCGTCATCGAGCTCGCCGAATAGGGTTCCCTCGTACGAGGCGCGCTGAGTGAGGTCGTCGTAGCGAAAGTCGCGCCTCTGGAACTTGCCTTTGCCGAGGTAGCCCCACTCAGGAAAGGTGATCGGCTGGCCGCTTGGCACGGTCATGGTCAAGGCATCGCCCTGGACGATGTTCACGGTGAGAACCGCGCGGGCCGCTCGTGCCCACTGGTCATCGTTGCCGATACCCAAGAACGTGTTGAACACCTCGGCGAGATTGTGACGGCACTCTTCGGCGTTGTCTGCGAGAAGTTCGATACCGTAGGTGCACATGAGCGCGAACAATGCGTAGTGGCGCTTCTCGAACTCGCTCTTGCCGTGCCGAAGCTCGACCGTGGCGAGCTTGCGAGCCAGGACGGGGATGAGGAAGTTGCCCGAGCCGCAGGCGGGTTCGAGTACGCGGGAGTCGATCCGCTCAGACTCGTGCTTAACGAGGTCGAGCATGTCCTCGACCATCCACGCCGGCGTGAACACCTCGCCGTGGTCCGCAACGCGTTGCTTGGACTTCACCAAGCGCTGGGCGTCTTTCAGGTTCATCTTCCCCCTCCCGGTGCTCGTCGTTGTCATGAGCGTAGGAGCGTCCACCGACACCGGGATGGGCTACGTGGAGCTCTTGGTCACTGGCCGCCGCACCCGCGCGCACCCAGTCGTCTATCTCGCTGGCTTGGAACTTCCAGAGGCGTCCGACCTTGTGGGCGGGCATGGCCTTCTCGGCGATCCAGGTGTAGACGGTGTCTTTGGTGACCCCGAGGTGGGCGGCGATGTCGTCTGCGGACAGCCACGGCTCAGCCACGTTGGTCCTCCCTCGCTCAATGGCCCAGGCAGGCCAACACCCACGATGATACCGGCTGAGGTACGGCTTGAGTTGGGTTTCTCCGGGCGTGGCCGAACGAGACGGGTTTCGAGAGTGGCCGCTGCGTTCTGCCGATCAGCGTGGGATGCGCACCTTGAGCCAGGCGGTCACCGTGTTCCGCCAGCGGTCCAGATCGCTGTTCCAGCAGAGGGTGTGGCCGGCATCGAAGGTCTCAAGCTCAACGAGGTCCGGGCGAGCGTCTCGGAGTGCTTGTGAGAGCCGGATCGGCACGGAGTCGTCTCGGGTGCCGTGGAGGATCAGGGTCGGCGTGTTGAGCTCTACGGCTCGGGATGTCCAGTCGAAGGTGGGAAGTGGGATGCGTCCTGGCAGGCCGACTGTGCGTGCCAGTGGGTCGAGGGTGAGCCACGGGATCGCGAGGTGCCCGGCTGCTGCAGGCCATCCGCTGCGGGCGCAGTTGGACTTGATGACTTCGGTCCAGTTGAGGACTGGGGAGTCGAGTACGAGCGCGGCGATCAGTCCCGGATGTCGCGGGTGGTCGGCGAGCTGGAGAGCGACAGCGGCACCCATCGACCAGCCGAAGATCACGACCTGTTCGGCTCCTCGTCGGACGGCGTACCCGATGGCCTCGTCAACGTCGCTCGTCTCTGCGTAGCCGAAGGTCGTCCGGCCGGTGCCAACTCGCGGCCCTTCTGCTGTGTTGCGGTAGCTGACGACGAGGGAGGTGTAGCCGAGTTCGGTTGCGGCGAGGACGCCGCGGAGGGTGCCGGCGCGGGTGCTGCCGAGGCCGTGGATGTGGATGGCCCAGGTCGCGAGGTCGCCGTCGATGCGCCAGGCCGGGCATGGTCCTGCGGGGGTCGTGATGGTGATGTCGCGTGTGTGGAGTCCGGCGTCGGCTGGGGTGGCGTAGTAGATGCCGCTCCAGGAGGCGCAATCGCCGGTCTTCGGAGTGAAACCCGATGTGGTGCCCGTGATCCTGCGAGCGACGCGGGTGGGTCCTCGATCGACGCTATCTGTGGCGAGCTGCGCCCAGCCGCCGTGCTCGAACCAGAGATTGTAGATGCCTGGCGCGGCGGCCTGGTCGGTGCGGTCGAGCACGATCAGGTCGCCGTCGTCGGTGTACTCGACGCCTCGAACGGTGAGGTCGAACATTCGTGGGCCGACGGGTGCGGTGAGCCGCCGCGCGATGGCCCACCCGACCCCGGCAACCGCTGCCGCCGCGGCCCCAGCGCCGAGAGCGATGCGGCCTATCACGACTCCCGCTCCTCGACGTAGGGAACGGGCGAGGTCGTCGCGAGGGCACTGTCGCTTCCGACGAGGTGGCTCTCGGCGCGTTCGAGCAGGTCGCGGTCGTCGGTGCTGATGTCGAAGGTGATGCGAGGGTCGATCATCGCGTCGCGGATTTCGACGATCACTCGGTGGAGGTGCCCTTCGGGGTCTTCGCTACTGGCGGCGAGGGGGTCGGCCTGGCTCAGCCCGGGCCGTGCGCGCGTCGCCTGGTGCCAAAGCGACTCCAGCTGCGCTGTGAGGGCGACGGTCTGCCTCTGCCGGGCGCGGTGCTGAGCGCGACGGACGGCAGGCTGGATCGCGAACCCGGCACAGAGGAACACGAAGGTCAGGACGGAGAGCGGATCGTAGGCGGACTGGATAGTGTGCATGAGGTCGAGGTGGCCCGTGGCGTGGGCAACGTCCATGACGATCACGGCGAGGCAGAGCGCGACGCCGAACGCCGACCCCAGGCTCAACAGTGCCGCGGGGAGGTGCTGGATGCCGGTGTTGTGCCGGTACTGCCTTATGGCGAGGACGAGCATCGCCACGACAATGACGAGGCAGTAGGTGAAGTTGATGATCGAGTAGACCGCCGCCGCTGGCTGTGCGCCGAGGTCGATCATAAATCGTGTGGTAGTGGTGCCGCGGTCGATGAGCAGGAACGATGCGGTGATCGCGAGCAGCGCGACGAGCAGGACGGGGATGCTGACGGCGGCTCGGACGAGCCTGGGCCGGTACTCGCCGGTCTTCATGACGCCGCGGCCGAGGAAGAACAGCCCGGTCATCAGGAGCGCGTCCGCGATCAGGGTGGCGAGGTTGGTGCCACCGAGCAGTCGATCGACGGCGCTGTAGGCGGCATCCACGTTGAGCGTCATCGCGATGGCGATGGTGAGGGCGGCGTAGGTGATGCTTCGGTCGGTGCGTTTGCGTCGGAAGATGAGCAGGCTCGCCACGAGCGCCCACATGAGCGTTGCGACGAGCGTCTGGATCATCCGAATATCTCCGAGTATCTGGACTCTGCGAACACCGACCCTCGGATGCCGGCGGCGAGCCGGTCGGCGAGGGACTCGGCGGCGATCTCGGTTTCGCTGTCGAGGTCTTGCCGCCTGAGCAGGCGACCTCTGGTGTACGGCGGGATGTTGGGCAGCAGTACCTCCCCGACTGCACAGCCGTCGCCTTCGCCGTGGCCAAGGATCATGTGGGCGAGCTCGTGGAGCACGAACTGCTGGCGATGCAGCGCGGAGTCGCTGCGGGCGTGAAGCACGACGTCTTCGGCATCGGTGGAGAGCCAGAGCGCGCAGAGGCCGTCGTGGGTGTCGAGGTCTGCGAGTTCGACGACGCGGAGCCTACGGTGCCGCCGGTCTTGGACGGTGTGGAGGAGATCGTCAAGGGCGAAGGTATTGCCGAGCTCAAGGCCCGCGACGGCCGCCGATACGGTCTGTTCGATCTTCACGGTTCGCCCCTTCTCTGTAGGGAGCAGGGACCGGTGGCGGCTCCATCGTGCGGTACCGGTCAGTGCTCGGGCATGTGTGTCATTTCCTCGTCCAGGAACTTGGTGATGGCGTGGAGTGCTTTCGGCGAGATATCGCCGAGGGTGCGGGCAGCGTAGGACTTCACCTTCGCGGCACGCATGGACCGAACCAGGTCGAGCTGCGCAGAGACCTTCTCGGGAGTGGCAGCACCGTCCTCGCCGAGCAGGAACGCGGCGTCCACGTCGAAGAACTCCGCGAGCCCTTCGAAGACGGCGGGGTCTTGGACGTAGCGGTGGCCGTTGACCATGTACGTCCAGCGCGACCGCGACAGGTTGGTGCCTCGTTCTTGGAGGTAGCCGGCGATCTGCGAGTAGGTCGGCTCCGTGCCGGACTCGGCGACGGCGACATCCATCAGGAGCCGCAGACGTTTGGCGAGGTCTTCGGCCGCAGCCTGGCTCTCGTCTTCGGTCATGACGGTGACCCCCTTCCCTTCGCAACGGGCAAGGCATCGATGTAGTCCACCCAGAAGGTGGTTGTGCATGCTCAACCGTACTCGTTGAGCATGCACAAATCAAGGCTTGCGCATGCTCAACGGTCAGTGCTAGAACAGGACTCCGGGGCATTTTGAGCATGCTCAATGTTGCGTCCCGGTCTCGGCTCGGGCTGCCTCAAGGAGGTGAACGATGTCCAGCTCACGGTCTGGGCGCGGGTGTTCGCGCCTACCTGCCAGGTGTACCGCCGCGCGCAGCCGCGTCGCGGCCCGCCGAAGAGGAGGCCGGAGCATGGCATCGAACGAGGACGCCCGCGCGGCGCGAGAGGCGAAGCTCGACGAGCTGCACGAGAAGCTGACCGGCGCGGTCGAGTCGCTGGTCTCGGGTGACGACTGGCGCCAGGCGCTCGCCTTCGCGGCGCGGTTCCGGTCGCGGTCGTTCAACAACACGATGCTGATCTGGGTGCAGCACGAAGCCGCGTTCGAGGCAGGCCGCGTGCCCGAACCCTTCCCCACCCTGGTTGCCGGGTACCGGCAGTGGCAGGGGCTCGGTCGGCAGGTGATGAAGGGCCAGCCGGGCTACATGATCTTCGCGCCCGTGACGGGCCGGTTCGCCACCGCGACCCCTGCCGATGCGGGCTCGTGGCGGCGGCTCGGGCCGAGGGAGACGCCGAAGGCCGGCGAGGTGGTGCGCTCGCGGATGGTCGGAGCCCGGCCGGCCTACGTGTGGGATGCCTCCCAGACCGACGGAGAACCATTGCCAGTTCCGCCCGCTCCGACGCTGCTGGAAGGCGAAGCACCCTCGGGGCTGTGGGACGGGCTGGCCGGGCAGATTCGCGGCGCGGGGTTCGAGGTGCTGCGGGTGCCACACGAGGGGATGATCTCCGGCGCGAACGGCATGACCGACTATGAGGAGCGCACGGTAGCGGTGCGGGAGAACATGGACCCTGCTGCGCAGGTCAAGACGCTCGCGCACGAGCTGGCGCACGTGCTGATGCACGATCCCGACGACGAGGAAGCACGTCAGCATCGCGGCATCCGCGAGGTCGAAGCCGAGTCCGTCGCGCTGATGATCGGTGCCGCGCACGGCATGGACACCACCGGGTACACGATCCCGTACGTCTCGACCTGGGCCGCCCGCGTGGACGGCCAAGAGCCCGTCCAGGTGGTGCAGTCCACCGGCGAGCGGGTGCGGAAGACCGCGCTGGCGATCCTCGACCAGCTCGACACGCTCCAGGTCGGCGACGGCACCCCGCCCGGACTCGAACGCGACGCTCCCAGTCCGCGCACCTCCCGTACGGCTGCGAACTCGGTGGAGACCGATCGTCCGCGTGCTGCGTCGGCGCCAGCGCTGGCAGGGCGGAGGCTGTGATGCCCGAAGCATTCGATGTCCTGGCGGCGCTCATTCGCGTGGATCGTTCACCGAGCCTGGGGCTCGCGGCGCGGAGCCTCGCGGCGGCTGGCGTGCCCGTGTTTCCGTGCGTCGTCGAGGGGAAGCGTCCGCTGACCCGCCGTGGGTTCCTCGATGCGAGCAGCGACCCGGAACAGGTTGCCGCGTGGTGGTCGCGCACACCGAACGCGAACATCGGCATCCCGACCGGCGCTCCATCCGGCGTTGTCGTCGTCGATGTCGATGTCCACGGCCCCCACGACGGCCGCGCGGCGTTCCAGCGCGCCACCGACGCGGGGCTCGTCGATGGCGCGGGTCTGCTCGTGCGCACACCCACCGGAGGCGCGCACGTGTACTTCCCGGCGACCCCGGGCCGCGAGCAGCGGTCGTGGCAGGCAGCCACCGCGGGCGTCGACTTCCGGGGCGACGGCGGCTACATCATCGCTCCTCCCTCCCGGCGAATCATCGACGGCAGTGTGTGCCGCTACGAGGTCGCGGACATCGCCGCGCACTCGGTCGGTCATGTGGACGCGGCCCGTCTGCGGGACTTCCTCGACCCGCGCCCCGTCGCTCCACTACGCGCCAGCAGCGGCTCGATGGATGAGGATGCTGAGCGGTTGGCGACGTGGGTCGCTGGGCGGGGTGAGGGCGAGCGGAACCGAGGCCTGTTCTGGGCTGCCTGCCGCCTCGCAGAGAACGGCGTCTCGCCCGCCGAGGCGCTCGATGCGCTGGGTGCTGCGGCACAGTCGGCGGGTCTGGGTGATCGCGAGATCACCACGACCGTGCGCTCCGCCTACCGAGCCACCCAGCCCGCATCCGAAGTGACGCCCGGCGGCCGGAGCCAGAGCGCGGGTCGGTGGTTCGGTCGCTCGGCGAGCCCACCGTCCGCAGCCTTGGGGAGGGCTGGGCTGTGAGGCGTGAATCGGGAGGGCGGCGCTGGGCCGCGATGACGGCGGTCGCGGGGACGGTGTTCATCGCCGCCGGGGCGTTCTGGCTGTCGTTCACGTCGTTGGCCGATCTGGCTGCTCGCTCCGGGATCGGGGCTGGGCAGGCGTGGGCGTGGCCGCTGATCGTGGACGGCATCATCGTCGTCGCCACGGTTGCCGTCGTCGCGCTCGCCGGGCAGCGCTCGGCCTGGTATCCGTGGGCGCTGCTGGTAGGCGGCGCGCTCGTGTCGGTGACGGCGAACGCCATTCATGCTGTCGTCGCCGCGGACGCCGACGTGCCAAGGATGCTCGCGGCCTCGGTCGCCGCGGTGCCGCCCGTCGTGCTGCTGGCCATCACGCACCTGACCGTGATTCTCACCCGCACCACCGACCCCCATGCGGAACCCGCCACTGCCGACTCGTTCTCGACGAACACCGCGGATTCGATGCCTGCGCTGCCGCCTGGCGAGATGGAGGCCAACCGTCGCGATGAGGGTGTGGCGGATCGGCGGGCGCTGGGGTGGGAGCTGCGCGAGGCGGGCTGGTCGAACAAGCGGATCGCCCGCGAACTCGGGGTGCATCCCTCGACCGTGGGCCGCTGGTTCGCCGTCGCGCACCTCACTGACACCACTGACACCGCCGACGAGCGGGAGGAGACGATCCCATGAACACCACTGAGAACCCCCAGCGCAACGATTCCGCGAGGCCCGATCCCGCACGGCTGGTGCCCGAGGAGCCGCGGGAGCGCCCCGAGTCGGTCGAAGTGATGAGTACGCCGGAGGCGGTGCGGGCCGCGCCGGTCGCCCGCGACGACAAGCGGCACGCGCTCGTTCGTGGGCGAGGCGTGGAGTGGGTGCGCCCCACTGACTTGATCGCCCGGCACTCGGCGCACGCGGCCGGGCGGGGTCTCGACTTCCAGGCCGAGCTGGCACGCCGCACCCGCACCCCGCTCGGTGCAGGTGTTCGTCGTCTCGGGGATCGCGCCCGGCGGTTGCCGCCGATCTCGGCGTTCGGGTGCAGCACCGCACCTGCCTCGCAGGTGTCCCGCTCCGGGGTCTCGATGAGTTGACGGTGGTGACAGGTCATGGCTGCGACGGCATCGGCATGCAGGACGCGCTCGTGGGAGCGAGTGCGCACCTGCCTGCCAGGAGGTGCCGACACCATGACCAGACCAACCAGCACCAGCACCGAGCAGACGGCCGACGGGGCTGAGGACTTCACCACCGGCGAGGGCCTGCGTGCCCTGCTCAATCGCCTCGCCGAGGGCGGCGAGGATGCCTGGGTTCACGACCCGGTGGCCCGCGACCTGATGGAGTTCGCCGCCGACAAGTACCGCGCTCTCGCGAGGAAACACAGGCTCGACACCTGGGAAGCGGTGACGGCGGCGTTCGACGCGATGCAGTACCGCTCGACCCGCGAGGCCAACGATCCGTGGGCGATCATCACCCACGCCGTGCGGATCACCTGCGTCTACGAGGAACGCGCCCAAGGCCTGCTCTGCTCGGTGCACCAGGCTCGTCGCGCGCACGTTTCGGCGTTCCACGATCCTGAACGGTTCTCCGAACGCGACACCGCGCTGGCCGACTATCATCCCGCGTTCCACACCACCGACCTGCGTCCCAGCGACCTCGAACCGGAACCGCGCGACAGTCTCGGGTCAGCGCAAGCGTGCATGTCCGCTGGATCGGCGGCCGAGGACGCCATCGCGATGCTGTGCCTGCTCGACTGGCCCGCCGACACCGCACGGGCCGCGGTCGAGCACGTCTGCGGGGCGTTGACGAAAGCCGGCACCCGCCAGTCCGCCTACGAGACGCTGCGCCGCGACCGGCACGCGCGGGCACTGCTCGACCTCCCGCGCCGCTCCTGGGCCGCACTGCTGAAGGCGCTGCTCGGGAACCCGCACCCGGCCTACGTCGCCACCAGCAGCGGTCGCGGCATCCTGCTCCGGCTGCTGCTGGGCGAAACGCTCGACCTACTGCTCCGCGACGACGATCTGATCCTCGCGCTCGCTCTGGCCGCTCCGAGTGGTGGAGGCGGTGAGTCGTCGTGACCGAGCCACAGATCGGCAGCATCCAGCTCGACCGCACCGTCGAGTCGATCCTCGTCGGCACCCGGCACCGCGCCGACCTCGGCGACATCGACGCCCTCGCGGCATCCATCGGGCGCGACGGATTGCTGCAACCACTCACCATCACGATCGACGGCGTACTGGTGTGCGGGGCACGACGCCTGGCCGCGATCAAGAAGCTCGGCTGGCGCACCGTCAACGTGTGGGTGCGCAGCGGCCTGTCCGACCGGCTCGGGCAGCTCCTCGCCGAGCAGGACGACAACATGCTCCACAAGCCCTACACCCAGCTCGAAGCCGCCGGCCTCTACCGCGAGATCAAGCAGGTCATGGCCGAAGACGCCGCCCGTCGCAAGAGCGCGACCCAGTTCAGCAGCGAGAACCAGCCAGGAAACGACGGTGGTGCAAAATTTGCACCACCGTCGAGCGGGCCGCTTGGGAAGGCCCGGGAGCAGGCGGCGGCGATGATTCCGGGTGGCGCGTCGCACACGACGCTGGAGAAGATCGGCTACCTCGAAGACATCGCTGGCAACCCTGCTCTGCCAGAGACTCTGCGCGCCGAGGCCGCCGCCGGGTTGGGTCGGATCGAGGCCGGTGACGCGGTGCATCCGATCTATCAAGCGATCCGCGATGCCGACACCGCTGCGCGGGAGCGGCGCGAGGCAGAGATGCACGCTCGCGCCGAAGCAGCCGTGGCCCAGGCGAAGTCGATCAAGAAGGGCAAGCGCACCCCACCCAAGCCGTTGCCGCTCGTCACCGGCGACGGCCAACCCGTCCGCTACCCGCTTCGCGCGTTCGTGCAGACCTGGGGCGAGCTCACCAACTGGTGGACCCACTACGACGCCGACACACTCGCCGCCGAGTTAACCGACGAGCAGTTCGAGAACTTCCTCACCACCACCGACGGCACCGTCCGGTTCGCCGACGCCCTCCGTGCCGCACGCGAAGACGCGGTGGAGCGGCCACGACTCCGCGCGCTCTGACCGCTGGCATGGGTGTCGGATGTGCACCTGCTCGGCATGAGCCCTGCACCCACCGATCCCCGGAACCGCCGCCGACTCGTCGCCCTCATCGCCGCCGGCATCGTCCTGCTGCTCCTCGCCAGTGTCGGCGTCTACGGACTCCTCACCGGCCCCCGCACCAGCACCAGCACCGATCCCGGCCCGGAGCCTGGCCCGACCACGACGGCACCGCCGACCGTGGCACCGAGCACGCCCCGGACACCACGGGTTCCAGCGGTTCCGCGTTCGGTAGACCCCGAGACCTTCGCTCGCGGCGTCGCGTCCACGCTGTTCGCGTGGGACACCGCCTCGGGGCTGTGGCCGCTGGACTACAGCCCGACGATCCTCGCGGTCGGTGACCCCAGCGGGGACGAACAGGCGGGGCTGGCCTCCGACGTAGCCGTCTACCTGCCGACCCGAGACGCCTGGATCGAGCTGCGGCAATACGCCACCCGCCAACACCTCACCATCGAGGCCGCGTACGTCCCCGACGGCTGGGCCGACGCGGCAGCGCAGGCCCAGCCGGGGCAGCTCGCGGCAGGAACGACGGCCGTCACGATCGAGGGCACCCGCTACCGTGCCGGGGTCTGGAACGGGCAACCGGTCACCAGCGAGCATCCGGTCGCGTTCACCGTGTTCGTCGTCTGCGCCCCGACCTACCCGACCTGTCATCTGCTGCGGCTCTCGCAGCTCGACAACCCGCTGCGCTGAAGGGCTGGCGTCGTGTTCCGCAAAGCCACCATCGCAGCGCTGGCACTGCTGTTCTTCGCCCCCGCCGCCACGCTCCTCGGGATCGGGGTGCTGATGAACCCCGCCGCTGCGTACTGCGCCACACCTGCCGGGAGCGTGAACCTCGGACCGATCCCGGACGCGCTCACCGTGACCACCGCGAACGACGAGACCTTCACGCTGAATCGTCAGCAGCTCACGCACGCGGCCACGATCATCACGGTCGGCAACGGCATCACCAACGTGGGCAGGCCGGGAATCAAGATCGCGCTGATGGCCGCGCTCACCGAGTCCACGCTGCGGATGCTCACCAACACCGGCACCTACCCCGACTCGGCGAACTACCCGAACGACGGCAACGGCGGCGACCACGACTCCCTCGGCCTGTTCCAGATGCGCCCCCAATCCGGGTGGGGCACCGTCGCCGAGTTGATGGACCCGAACTATCAGGCGCAGGCGTTCTTCGGCGGGCCGACCGGCCCGAACTACCCCTCGCCGCGCGGGCTGCTCGACATCCCCGGCTGGCAACAGATGGACCCTGGCGAAGCCGCCCAAGCCGTCGAGGTCTCCGCCTTCCCCGACGGCTACCGCAACTACGCGCCCGTCGCCGACAGCATCCTCGCCGCCCTCACCACAGGCGGCGGTGCCGCTAGCGGCGCGGGCGGCCCGGCGGTCTTGTCGTCGCGGGTGGTGTTCCCGCTGCCCGAGGGCACCTGGGTGCTGACCTCGCCGTTCGGGATGCGAGTGCACCCGATCACGGGCGAACGGAAGATGCACACCGGCACCGACTTCGCCGCGCCCGACGGCACGCCGATCCTCGCCGCCGCGGATGGCACCGTGACCGTCGCGGAGTTCTCCGGTGGGTACGGCGGCCTCATCGTCATCGAGCACACCATCGACGGCCAGACCGTCGCCACGGCCTACGCGCACATGTGGCAGAGCGGCATCCACGTCCGTCCCGGTGACCGCGTGAACGCAGGGCAGCACATCGGCGATGTCGGCTCCTCGGGCATGAGCACCGGCGCACATCTGCACTTCGAGGTCCGGCCCGGCGGCACGAACGGGGAAGCCATCGACGCCGCCGCCTGGCTCAATGAGCACGGGGCTGCGAACCTGCCGACAGCGACCAGCGGATCACCCGCCGCCTGCAACAACACCACTGCGGGCACGCCGACCGGCGTCGATGGAGACCCCGACCGGCTCGTCGACGATCCCACCAGCTCGGGCAAGATCACCGCCCGCATGCTCCACCTCTACCAGCAGACCCTCGCAGCGTTCCCCGACACCGGCTGGGGCTGCTACTCACCACGCCCCGGCACCAAGTCCGAGCATCCCCTCGGCAGGGCTTGCGACATCACCTTCGGCAACCGCATCGGCCAGCGACCCACCCCGGCACAACTCGACGCCGGCTGGAAGGTCACCAACTGGATGAAGGACAACGCCGACGTGCTCGGCGTCGAGTACCTGATCTGGCAAGGCCAAATCTGGTCCGTCGCCCGCGACGCCGAGGGCTGGCGGCCATACAACGGCGGAGGCATGCACGACCCCGCCTCCATCACCGGCGGCCACTACGACCACCTCCACCTCACCGTCAAGGCAGGGTGACCTGCAATGGGTGTCTTCCCCGACTTCGACGGACTCGGCGGCATCGGCGACCTCCGCGCCGTGGTCGGCGCGCTCCTGACGTTCGTCCTGATCGTGGCCGTCCTCATGCTCATCGTCTCCGCGATCGTCTGGGCGATCGCGACGGCCCACGGAAACTACGCGACCGCCAGCAAAGGCCGCATCGGTGTCCTCGTCTCCGTCGGCGCGGCCGTCCTCGCCGGAGGCGGCGTGGCCTGGATGAACTGGCTACTCACAGTCGGTTCAAGTTTGTAGCTGCGGCTTCGCGGTCATCGGTCTGATTCCTCCGCGTCGGCGCTCGCTGTCTCGCACTGGTCGAGCAGGCGCGCGAGGTAACTGTATGCCGCGAGGCGCTCCATCGCTTCCTGCTCGGACAGTTCGGTGCGCGTGTGCGTCGTCACGTTGCGGACCGTGAGGTTCAGACCAGTGGCCAGCGCGTTGAGGGCCTTAGCGAGCGGTTCAAGACCGCCGCGCATGCTCTTCACCGTCTTGTCATCCGACCCTCCCGGCCAGGTGAGCTTCGGCTTGCCCGGTTCAGGAGCGCCCGACGATAACGTCTGCTGCCAGAAGACCGTGTCATCGACATCGTTCCGGCCGAGACGTTCCTTCCAGTGGACCGTGAGGCCTTCGGCTGCTTCACGAACTGCAACTCGGTACTGATGCGTCGTCCAATGGGCGGAAGCACCAGCCCAGACCACGGGGTGAAACTGTGCGGGAGCGAAGGTCGGAAGGTCAGAGTCGGTACGTGACTCGGCGTCGACGATCATCGCGTCGAGCCTGCCCTTGACGTTGGCGGTCGTAGTCCGAATATCCCGAGGCGCGATGGGGGCCTTGGGCGCAGACATAAATGACCAGTTAGAGATCGGGTCGATCGCTCCGAGACCAGCGATCCCAATGTAGGCACCGGTCACTGACACAGCGCTCGCCGCCAGGCCAGCAGCCTCCGCGACACCGAGTTCGAGCCGTTGAACCTCGCTCTGGTCCTGGCCTTCCTTTGTCCACACAGTAGGAAAGAGGCCGCGCGCCGACATGTGATCCGACTCAACCTGAGTGCTCATCCAGGCGTCGAACGCTTCCTCGAACTTCTCAACAGCGGCACGCAACCGCTGGAGGTAATCCACCCCGTACTGACTCATGTTCCTTGCACCTCTCGTCCGGCGGTCCCGTGCGGGCGAGCGACGCACAGATACTCCAAGGCTACGGGCGGCCACCGACAGGGACGGCGACGAGCGCGCACCTGTCGCGTGTACCCCGTCTGCGAGTTCGTGGGCGGGCCGCCCGTCGCCAAGGAGACCTACCGTGTTCGATCTGCTCGCCAACGTCATGTCCGCGCCGCTGCTGGTGCCAATGGACATCAACATCGACCCCAACACCAACGGCCTGCCGGGGATCAACCAACTGCGCACCATCGTCGGCGCGGTGATGACCATCGGCCTCATCCTGTCCGTGCTCGCGCTGATCGTGTCCGCGATCGTGTGGGGCTTCGGCGCGAACTCCTCCAACCCACACCTCGCCTCGCGCGGGAAGATCGGCGTCCTCGTCTCCTGCGGCGCTGCGGTGATCTGCGGCTCGAGCGTGACGCTCATCAACTTCTTCTGGAACGTCGGCCAGTCCGTCTGACCCGCCCCATCGTCGTCGAGAGCTGGTGTTCGTGATGGGCGTGTGCGACGTTCCCGTGATCTCCTCGGTGTGCGATGCCGTCGGCGAAGGAGCCGCGTCGTTGGTCGCGGCCCCGTTCGACTGGCTCGCGCAGGCGATGGGTGCCGCCGCCGGGTGGCTGTTCGAGGCGGTCTGGTCGGTCTTCGACACCACGACGCTGGTGGATGTCACCAAGCCCGGCTACATCGCCGTCTACAACCTGCTGTTCGGCATCGCCGTCTTCGTGATGCTGATCTTCTTCTGCCTCCAACTCATCACCGGGCTGATCCGCCGCGACCCCACCGCCCTGACCCGCGCCGCGCTCGGCCTGGCGAAGTCCGTCCTCGGATCGTTTGTCGTCATCACGCTCACGGCACTGCTGCTGGAAGTCGTCGATCAACTGTGCATCGGGATCGTGCAAGCCGCCGGAGAGACCACCGAGTCGATGGGCGACAAGATCGCCCTCCTCGCCGCAGGGCTGGTCGGCATCAACATCGCCGCTCCCGGTGTCGGCGCCATCATCACGATCTTCATGGCTGGCCTCGCGATCACCGCCGCCGCGATCGTGTGGCTGTCCCTCCTCGTCCGGAAAGCGCTCCTGCTGGTGGCGGTCGTGTTCGCGCCGCTCGCGTTCAGCGGTGCCTCGTGGGACGCCTCGCGGGGGTGGATCGGGAAGTGGGCGATGTTCGTCGTCGCGCTGATCTGCTCCAAGCTCGTGCTCGTCGTGATGTTCCTCGTCGCGATCACCCAGGTCTCCGCACCGATCGACGCCGACCTCGCCTCGGTCAGCGATCCCATCGCGGGGATCGTGCTGATGGCGATGGCCGCGTTCGCCCCGTATCTCACGTACAAGTTCATCGCGTTCGTCGGGTTCGACATGTACCACGCGATCGGCTCCGAGCAGGACGCCAAGAGCGCACTCAACCGCCCGATCCCCGTCCCGACCAAGCCGCAAGGAGGCGGCGATCGGAAGAAGGTGCTCGACGGGAGCAGCAGTGGCGGCGGGAACGCGGGCGGAGGCTCCGGTGGAGGAAGTAGCACACCGCCACCGCCGAAGACCCCGGCACCGGCACCCGCCGCGGGTGGTGGAGGTGCCGCCGCAGGCGGGGGCGGCGCGGCCGCGGCCGGCCCCGTGGCCGCAGGGGTGGTGGTCGGGGCGAGTGTCGCCAAGGGTGCCGCGACCGCCGGGCCGAAGGCCGGAACGGCGCTGGGAACCCAGGGCGAGCACGCCGCCGACGCAGCCGCGCAGACAACGCCACCGCCCGCCGCCTCACCTGCGGCACCGCCGTCAATCTCGGCACCACGACCGCCGAGCACCGACCCGTCACCGCCGCCGAAGCAGCCCCCGCCGCCCGCGCCACGCCCACCAAAGGAGTAGATGATGAGCAGCACGAACCAGGACCGGCCCACTGCGGGTGAACTCGTGCCGGTGAAGTTCTCCCGCCTCACCCGCCGCGGCGTCCTCCTCGGCCTGTCGCTGACCCAGCTCATCACACTCGCCATCGGCGGAGCCACACTCATCGGCGCGTTCTACGCCGGAGGTGGGATGCTGCTCGCCTACAGTGCCCCGATCTGGGTACTCGCCGCCGCGCTGACTTGGATACCGATCGCGGGCCGGCCGATCGTGGAGTGGCTGCCCATCGCCTGCTGGTGGCTGTGGCGTACCACCGGCGGACAACTGCTGTACCGGCGCAGGATCGTCGTCCCGCGCCCCGTCGGCACCCTCGCACTGCCCGGCGACATGGCGCGACTGCGCGAGTACACCGACCCCGACACCGGAGCGGGGATGATCCACGACCCCCACGCCGCCACGTTGACCGTGGTGTGCGAGGTCACCCATCCCGCGTTCGTGCTCCTCGATCCCGGCGAGCAGGAACGCCGCGTCAGCTCCTGGGGCCGGGTGCTGGCCACCGTCTGCCGCTCCGGGCGGATCGCGACTCTTCAGGTCTTGGAGCGGACTCTGCCGGACTCCGGCACCGGACTGGCCGAATGGTGGGCCACCCACGGCACCCCGGACGGATCATGGGCGGCCGACACCTACGCAGAACTCATCGACCGTGCCGGACCCGCCGGCGAACGCCACGCCACCACCCTCTCGCTGTCACTGGACATGAAGACCAGCGCTCGGCAGATCAGGACCGCGGGCGCCGGGATGCGCGGTGCTGCCGCCGTGCTGCGCCAAGAGATGAACACTCTCATCGCGGCGCTTCGCTCCGCCGACCTCTCGCCGTCGGGATGGCTGACACCAGGGCACATCGCGGTGATGCTGCGTTCCGCCTACGACCCAGCGATCGCCGCCACGCTGGAACGGCACGGCAGGCTCGGCCAGTCCCTCGCGACCGCAGGGCCGGTTGCGGTCACCGAGACCTGGGGCAAGCTGCGCACCGACTCCGCCCACCACGCGGTGCTCTGGGTCAGCGAGTGGCCCAGGTCGCTCGTCTATCCGGGATTCCTGTCGCCCGTGCTGCTGTCCACCGGCATCCAGCGGTCGTTCTCGCTGATCTGCACCCCGATGCGCTCCGATGCCGCTGCTCGCGACATCCGCAGGAAGAAGGTCGAGCACATCTCCGACCAGGCCCAGCGCGCGAAGATCGGCCAGATCGAGGACGCCTCGCAGACCGCCGAGTATCACGACGTGCTCCAGCAAGAAGCCGACCTCACCGCCGGCCACGGCATCCTCCGCTACACCGGCCTCATCGCCGTCTCTGCGCCCACCGGCGAAGAGCTCGATGCCGCCGTCGCCGCGATCGAGCAGGCCGCGATCCAAGCCTCCTGTGAGACGCGGCTGCTCGTCGGCCAGCAAGCCGCCGCCTTCACCGCCGCCGCGCTCCCGCTCTGCCGGCGGGTCTGAGTTCAGCCTTCAGGGCTGACGAGGATCGTGGCTGATGGATCGACATCGGGTGCCCAAGCAAGGGTCGGCAGGTCAGCGCTTTCCAGTCCCGCGAGTTCGAGCGCAGCCTGTCCCGACAGATGCGAAGAGATGATGGACTGCCCGTTTGCGACTGCCGCGTAGAACTGTGCGGCGTAGTTGATCGCATCGGCGTCTTCGATGCTGTCGGCCATCCCGATCGCGAACGGCACGACTCGAGCCACCAGGTCGTCGATCTGGGCTGCGGAGCGACACGAGTTCAGCAGGACGAGGAGCGGAGGATCGTCGGTTGCGCTGATCGCGCGTGCGAAGGCTAGCGCCGTCACGATCACTCCCTCGTGGGGTTCGTCTGCTTCATCCTCAAAGACGATCAGGTCGTCGTTGCTGTGGCCCGAGAAGTGGACCACGTGAGGACGGAACTTCGTGATGCCGTCCAGTAGGTCAGCCGTAGTTGCTGCTGGCCGCACATCGAGTTCGATCTGGTCACGGTGCAAAGCCGACTCGACCGCTGCCCGGATGCGCTTCTGCTCCCTTCCAACGCGGAGGTCACCTTCGGCCGAAGCACCCAGCATGAGCACTCGGAGCTTCTCCGGCTTGGGCGCTGGGAGCTGACGCAGCGCGTGACTGACGGCTACCTCGGCACCGCTGATCCGCGATTCAAGCTGGGCACGTTCAGCCGCCGCCCGCCGGTCGGCACGCTGCTGCTCGCTCTTTCGGCGTCTCTCGGCGGCATCGGCCTCCGACTGTTCGGCACGGGAGAGCTTGGTCTGTAGCGCGGCCTCGTCCTTCGCGTAGCCGGCTGCCCGGGTCTGCCAGCGGCTGGCCTCCTTGCCCGCAGTCTCCGCTTCCTTCTCGCGGCGCTCGGCGTCCCGCAACTTGCTGCTGCGGGTGGAACTGCTCGTCGTCTTTGCGGCAGCCTGCCGCGCCTTGGCGGCATCGGCTCGCTTCGAGGACTCCTTCGACCGGTACTCACCCGCCTTCTTGTCCGCGTCGATCCGCTGTTTGCGCTTGCGGTCAAGCTGTCCTCGGTACTGACTTGCGCTCACTCTGTCGGGCTCCTGCCTCGTTTGCCCTCGTGTCATCTACAACGCTAGGCCGCACCACCGACATTTTCCGTTCGCTGGTGCGCACCTCCCCGTCATACGGCACCAGGAGGTCACCATGCCTACGTTCTTCGATTCGACTGCCGACGCCGCCGAGGCGTCCGAAGCCTTGCGCGGCCTCGCGCACGCGAGCCGGGGCTTCGATCAGCCCGCCGAGATGTACGGGGTGATCGGTGATCTGTCCTCGGGCATGCGCTCGCTGCGGCAGGCGCTCGACCAGATCGCCGATGTTCACGAGCGCAAGGCCGCGCACGCGTTCAACGACGCCGGAAGCCACGAGGCAGGCGTGCGGGAGGCGCTCGCTGCTGCGGAAGAGTTGCGTCAGGCCGCGAACCTCGTCGACCGGGCCCACGACCGGCTCGCGGAAGGCTTCATCGCCGCGGGGCGGATCGCCTGGCACCCCGAGCCCGCCGTCGAGGAGGTCATGCCGTCGCGGTGGGTCAGCGTGGTGTTCCTCCAGGGCGAGGAGGCCGACCGGCCGTTGCACATCCTGGGCGAGCTGGGACACGTGGATGCGGTGGACTTCCTCGCGCAGTGGGACTACGGCGACGAGACCACGCAGGCCGCGCTGGAGAACGGGTATGTCTACGACAAGCCCGGCGAGGGCACCAACGATCGGGTTGCGCTCTCGGGCGACTACGCGCTGGTCGTCAACCCGCATATCGGCTACGTCTCGCTGCTGCGCCGCTACACCGAACCAGAGGCCGAGCCCCAGGATGCCGAGCTGGTCGAACCGGCTCCGGTGCAGCCGGGGCCGGAGCTTCTGGTGTCGTACTCGTCGCCGGGCGCTCCGAAGCGAGCCGACCCGCCGACCCCGAAGCGGGATGGGTCGTGGTTCGAGCCGGCCAAGATCACGGCGGTCAAGCAGTCGCGGGGGCTGGTGCGGTGACCGAGGATCGCGCGCGGCTGCATACCGCTGTCCTGGTGGCACCGTCGAAGGAGCGGCGGAAGCTCCGCAAGCAGCGCCGCAAGGCCGAGGCCCGACTCCACGCCGAGCAGCGAAGGACCGCGCTCGCCGCCGCGAAGGCAAAGGCCGAGGAGGAGCGTGCCGAGCGCCGCGCGACGGTCTACCTGCCGAAGGCAGGCGAGTCCGGCGCTGCGCGGCTGCGCACTCCGGGCCGGTTCCATCTGACGCGGCATCAGGACACGTCGGCGACGCTGGCGGGTGCGTACCCGTTCGTCGCCGAGGGCGGTCTCGGCGCCGATGGCGTGTTCGTCGGCCAAGACCTCTACTCGGGCGGGAGTTTCGTCTACGACCCGTGGGTGCTCTACGCACGCGGCATCATCACCGCACCCAACGTGGTGCTGGCCGGGATCGTCGGCTCCGGCAAGTCATCGCTGGCCAAGTCCCTCTACACGCGCTCGCTACCGTTCGGACGGCGCGTATACGTGCCCGGCGACCCGAAGGGCGAACACACCGCCGTCGCCAACGCCGTCGGTGGACGTGCCATCGTCCTCGGTCACGGACTCAACACTCGCCTGAATCCGCTCGATGAAGGCCACCGGCCCAGCGGTCTCTCGGATGAGCAATGGGCGTCCACTGTCGCAGCCCGACGGCGTGACCTGATCGGCGCACTCGCGGAGACCGTGCTCGCGCGGGGATTGTCGCCGTTGGAGCACACCGCGATCGACATCGCCCTGACCCAGACCGTGCGGGAGAACGATGTGCCGATCCTGCCGATGGTCGTTGACCGCATCCTCGCCCCGAGCGCGGATGCCGACGGCCGGTTGGCCGAGGACGGCAGGCTCGTCGGCCACGCGCTGCGCCGTCTCGTGGCCGGCGACCTGGCCGGACTGTTCGACGGGCCTTCGACGGTCGCGTTCGACCCGTCGCTGCCGATGATCTCGCTCGACCTCTCGCGCGTCACCGAGAACTCGACGCTCATTTCGGTGTTGATGACGTGCTCGTCGGCGTGGATGGAGTCCGCGCTGCTCGACCCGAACGGTGGACAGCGGTGGGTGATCTACGACGAGGCCTGGCGGCTCATGTCCCATCCAGCGCTGCTGCGGCGGATGGATGCGCACTGGCGACTCGCGCGGCACTACGGGATCGCGAACATGCTGATCTTCCACAAGCTCACCGACCTCGACAACGTGGGCGACCAAGGCTCAGCCATGCGCTCCCTGGCGAACTCACTACTCGCGAACGCGGAAACGCGGATCGTGTACCGGCAGGAGTCCGACCAGCTCGGACCGACCGCGACCGCCCTCGGTCTGACCGGCACGGAGCAGCAGCTCTTGCCGAACCTTGGCGTCGGCCAAGGGCTGTGGCGGATCAAGGCCAGGAGCTTCGTCTGCCAGCACCAACTCCACCCCGACGAACTCGCCCTGTTCGACACCAGCAGCCGCGCCGCAGGAGGACACCGATGAACCTCACCGGCCCGCGCCGATCCACCCCGAACGAAGACGATGCCACGGCTCCCGTCGAGCTGCCGCACGTCCTCGTCACCGTCGCTGCAGACGGCACCCTCACCGCCACGGTCGATGGAACACCGTTCGCGTCGCCGGACGCGGGCGACTGGACGCGCGCGACGTTCGGGCCGCTCATGGATGCCATCACCAACGACCGCACCATCGCAGTCCGAGTCGAGGTGCGCGAGAACGACGGCAGCGTCTTCACCGACATCCTCCGCACCCGCAAACCCCGACGCGCAGTCGCACCGTCCGAGACCCCTGCGCCGGAAACTCGTCGAAGTCGCCACGCCCGACGGGTGCCGCGCTTGGCTGAGGTCACCGCGGGCGGGTTCGTGCCTGGCGAGGATGTCGCTGTCGCGACGATCGTCTCCCACACCGACGCTACCGGGACCGGCGAAGCCCGGACGCTCATCGACCTCGACGACCTACCCGACGGCACACACGAGGTGATCCTGTTCGGGCGCATCTCGGGCACGCTCGCGGTGCGGCGGCTGACATGAACCAGCGGCAGGCCGGGGGCATGGGCGACGAACTCACCAATGCCGCCCTCATTGGGCTGATCGGCATGTTCGGGATCGCCCTCGTTCTCCGCGCCGGTGGCAGTGTCGCCGCGTTCCTCACCGGCACACCCCAGCCAGACGCCGGCGCAGCGGCGGGACTCGCCGTGCTGTTCAACCCCGGCGACCCGGCAACCGCGCTCGGTGCCGACGGTCTCAACCCGGTCGCCTACTGGCTCGTCAGCGCGGCACTGCTCGGCGGACTCGCCACCGGGATCGTCTGGGTGTGGATCGTGCTGCGCCGCCACACGCGGAAGACCGAGACCGACCCGCACCGCCTTGCCGGGATCGCGACCAGCCATGAAGTCAAGACCGCAGCATCCGCGAAGGCACTGCTGCACCGCGCGGCCACACTGCGCCCCTCCTTGGAATCACCAGCCCCGCAGGATGTCGGCTACCTCCTCGGTGCCAGTCGCGGGACGGAGGTCTGGGCATCTGTCGAAGACTCGATCCTGCTGATCGGCCCACCCCGCTCAGGCAAGGGCCTACATGTCGTCATCAACGCGATCCTCGACGCACCCGGAGCGGTCGTCACCACCAGCACCAGGCCCGACAACCTCACCGCGACCCTCCGCGCCCGACGCCGCAGGGGCGGACCGGTCGCGGTGTTCGACCCGCAACACCTCGCCGAAGGCATCCCCGCCGGGCTGCGCTGGTCGCCCATTCGCGGCTGTGACGATCCGCTGACCGCGATGATCCGCGCTAACGGCCTCGCAGCCGCCACAGGACTCAGCGCCGGAGGGGTCGAGTCCGGCGGGTTCTGGGAAGGCAAAACCCGCACCGCACTCCAAAGCCTGCTGCATGCCGCCGCGCTCGACGGCCGCCAGCCAGCCGAGCTGTTCAGATGGACCCTCGACCCCAGCGCCGCGTCCGAAGCCGTCGCCATCCTCAACTCACACCCGAACGCGGCGATGGGCTGGGACGACTCCCTGGCCGCGATGATCGACGCCGACCCCAAGACCCGCGACAGCATCTGGCAAGGCGTCTCCCTCGCACTGGCCGCACTGGCCGACCCGCGCGTGCTCGATGCCGTCACGCCAGGCCCGCACGAGCACTTCGACCCCGAGACCTTCCTCACCGAACAAGGCACCCTGTACCTGCTCGCCACCGGAGCAGGAGCAGGAGCCTCGGCATCGCTGGTCGCGGCGTTCGTCGAAGACCTCATCGAAACCGCCCGCCGACTTGCCGCCCGCTCGCCCGGAGCACGGCTCGACCCGCCGCTACTGCTCGCGCTCGACGAGATCGGGAATCTCGCACCGCTGCCGTCACTGCCGACGCTCATGGCCGAAGGCGGTGGCACCGGGATCACGACCATGCCGGTCTTGCAGTCCCTCGCACAGGCTCGCGACAGGTGGAGTGAACACCAGGCCGGCGCGATCTGGGACGCTAGCATCGTCAAGATCATCCTCGGCGGCGCATCCAACAGCCGCGACCTCCAAGACCTCTCCACGCTCATCGGAGAGCGCGACGAGTACACCGACAGCGTGACACTCGGCGACCACGGCACCCGCTCCAACCAGCGCTCGATCCGCCGCGTCCCGATCCTGCCGCCAGACCGCATCCGCACCCTGCCATTCGGCACCGGCATTGCGATGCTGCGCTCCGCGCCGCCCATCGTCACCGACCTCCGCGCCTGGCCGACTCGCCCCGATGCCGCGCAACTCCGCAGCGACCGCGACGAACTCGAAACACTGCTGCGCCACCGCCCCGTCACCTGACGCTGCGTCTGGGTGCCGAAGCGCACCTGCCTGACACAGCGGCCACACACGGCTGGTCGCCCGAGTTCAGGAGGACGCCATCATGGCCATTCGTACCCACCAGTCCATCTCCGGCTTTGTCGCCTCGGACCCGCAGCTCAGCTACACCGACCGCGGCGACGCACGGCTCTACATGAAGGTCGGCATCGAGCATTACCGCAAGGAGCCCGACAACTCCTTCACGCAACTGGAGACGACGTTCCACGACCTCATTGCGTATCGCGGTGCTGCCGAGCAGGGAGCCGAGCGGCTCGCCAAGGGCGACAACATCATCGCCGACGGACGGGTGCGCGACTACTCCTACGAGCGCAACGGCCAGCGGTACGAGGGCGAGGAGTTCATCGCGACGCGCATCGGACACGACCTCGCCCGCACCCGCTACGAGGTGGATCGCAGCGAACGCACTTCCGGCCGAGACGCCGCGGCGTTCACCGGACCTCAGCAGGCCGCGCCGTCCACCGCGGCTGCCATCGGAATGTGAGCGATCCCGCCATGAGCGATCAGTTCCACCCTGAGCACGACGACATGCCACCCGAGGCAGGTCTCGCGTCCCCGCGTTTCGACGTGCCCGAGCCGCCGCATCCGGTCAACTGGAATCTGCTGACCGCCAACGATCTCGAAGCCGAGTTGCTCGAACTGAACCGTTGGGTGGACTGGCTTCGCCACACCTACGGACTTCCGGCCAGCGTCGTTCCGCCCTACTGGCACCGTCACCCCGAGCTCCTCTGGGAACTGTCGGCGCTGCACCTGCACTGGCTGTGCGCATACGACCCCGAGCAGAATGGGTCGGCACCGCTCGGCTGGCACCGCGACTTCGCCGATGCCCGTGCCCGCCTTCGTGATTGGGTGTCGGCCTGCGGTACGCGGCTCGACCGAGACCGCCCGACTCGCCAGACGAGCTGGCCCGGTGAAGACCCCACTCAGCCCATCGAGGACTCACCGATCACGGATCGCGACGAAGACTTCGTTCGGTTCGTGATCGACATGGTGGATGCGCGCCAGGAAGCAGAGGATGCCTTCTTCGCGGGCATCGACCCGGAGACGGGCGAGGTGTGAATCGTGGCGCGCCGCTATGAACGGAAGACCGGGCAGCGTCAACAGAGCGAGCGCGAGCTGACGATCCGCGCCGAGTTCCACGAGCCGCCCGACCTGGACAAGCTCTGCGAGCTGCTGATCCGCCTGGCGCTCCAACAGTCGGGAGCGTGCCGTTCGGAGGGATCGACGCGACCGAAGCGCCCTCGTGCCTGCGCGAGCGCGTCGTCGTAGAATGGAGGCATCCGTCGCGGATGGCGGATGTTGTGGTCCTAGCGCTTCGCCGCCACGGCGAGGCAAAGTAAACGTGGCCGACTCGGCCTAGTCCTACAGCCTTCGGGCTCTTCTCACGATCAACATCCGCTCTCACAAGTCCGCGTCGGCAGGACCAGTGACTGTGGAGAAGAGCCATGACGATCATCGACGCGGACCGAACCGCGATAGACAGCCTCGTAGCGCCCACCCCGTTCCCCGGATCATTCGCCGTCTCCTACCTACGGGTCTCCACGAAGGAGCAGGCGGAGAAGGGCGGCCAGGCGGAGGGCTTCTCGATCCCGGCCCAGCGCGAGGCGAACCAGCGCAAGGCCGACCAGCTCGGAGCAACGATCATCGAGGAGTTCGTCGACGCGGGCGAGTCCGCGCGCAAGGCCGACCGGCCCGAACTGATGCGGATGATCCAGTACGTCGCGAAGCACAAGACGAACTACTGCATCGTCCACAAGGTCGACCGGCTCGCCCGCAACCGAGCCGACGACGTGACCATCCACCTCGCCCTCAAGGACGCCGGCGTCACGCTGGTGTCGGCCACGGAGAACATCGACGAGACCCCGTCCGGGATGCTGCTGCACGGCATCATGTCCTCGATCGCGGAGTTCTACTCCCGCAACCTCGCCACCGAGGTCGTCAAGGGTCTGTCGCAGAAGGCCGCGCAGGGCGGCACCGTGACGAAGGCACCCATCGGCTACCGCAACGTCGGCGTGCGCGACGAGTTCGGGCGGGAAGTACGCACCGTCGAGATCGACGAGGAGCGAGCCCCGTTGGTGCGGTGGGCGTTCCAGGTGTTCGCATCCGGCGACTGGACGACGAGCCAGCTTCACCAGGAGCTCGTAGCGCGCGGGCTCACGACAGCGGCGTCGCCGCGGCGACCGTCCCGACCCATCGGGAAGTCGTCGGTGCATCGGATGCTGACGAACCCGTACTACAAGGGCAGCGTCCGCTACCAGGGCGTGACCTATGCCGGAGCGCACGAGGCCATCGTCCCCAACGAGGTGTGGGACCAGGTGCAGACCGTGCTCGGCACGCACCGCTCGGCAGCAGATGCAACGCAAGTCCACGAGCACTACTTGAAGGGGACGGTGTTCTGCGGCCAGTGCGGCTCGCGGCTACTGGTGTGCAACGCCAAGAGCAGCCAGGGCACGATCTACCCGTACTTCGTGTGCGCGAGCAGGCATGGTGGCAGAGGCGACTGCACCCGGCAGGCGATGCTCATCGAGCAGGTCGAACGGCTCATCGAGCGCTTCTATGCCAAGGTGCAGCTCGATCCCGAGACGACGCAGGCGGTCTCGGCGATGATCCATGCCCGGTTCGACGAGATGATGGCCGAAGGAGCCGCCGAACTTGCCGACCTCGCGTCCCGGAGAACCCAACTCGAAGGCGAGCAGCAGAAGTTGCTGCAAGCCCACTACGCCGGAGCCATCCCGCTCGACCTGCTCAAGAAGGAGCAGGACCGGATCACCGCGTCGTTGGAGACCATCGAGCACCGGATCACCGCTCACCACGGCCACTATGCCGACGCGCGGGCGAACCTCGACGACTCGCTGAAACTGCTGTCCAACGCTGCCGACCTCTACGAGCACGCCGACGACGCGAACCGCCGACTGTGCAACCAAGCACTGTTCAGGGCGATCTACATCGACGAGGACAACGACGTGCGCGTCGGCTACCGGAACCCGTATGACGGACTGAGCCTCTCCGGCCTCCACGCCGACGCCCTGAGCTGGGCCGCCGAGGCGAAGAAAATGGGCCAGGCGCGAACCGCGACCAAGGGTGGCCCCTTGGTCGCAAGTTCACACCTGACCCGTTTGGGGTGAGTAACGGGACTTGAACCCGCGACATCCTGGACCACAACCAGGTGCTCTACCAGCTGAGCTATACCCACCATCGTCGCCGACGAGTCAGCGACCCGGAAAGGATAGCGCACCCGTCGGCGGCCTGAGAAATCCGCCTTCCCTGCCCGTCAGGCGGTGGGGGTGGGCGCCTCGCCGACGTTGCCTGTGAGCGCGCCGCGGTGCTTCGCGGCGATGGCGCGCAGGTCCTCCGTCGTGGGCCCGGGGCGGCCACGAACATGGCGTCGCGGTAGTAGCGCAACTCCTCGATGGACTCCTGGATGTCGGCGAGCGCGCGGTGGTTGCCCGTCTTGGCCGGGGACTGGTAGTGGATCCTGGGGAACCAGCGCTTGGCGAGCTCCTTGAGGCTGGAGACGTCGACGTTGCGGTAGTGGACCCACTGCTCGAGTTCGGGCATGTCGCGGGCGAGGAACGCGCGGTCGGTGCCGATGGTGTTGCCGGCAAGCGGCGCCTTGCGGGCGATCGGCACGTACTGGCGGATGTAGTCGAGCGACGCCGCGGTCGCCTCCTCCATCGTCACGCCATCGGCGAGTTCGTCGAGCAGGCCGGACTTGGTGTGCATGTCGCGCACGAAGTCGCCCATCGCCGCCAACTGCTCGTCCGTCGGCTTGATCAGGACATCGACGCCGTCTCCGAGGACGTTGAGGTCGCCGTCGGTGACCAGCACCGCGACCTCGATCAGGGCGTCGTTGACCAGGTCGAGTCCGGTCATTTCGCAGTCGATCCACACCAGGTTTTCACTCATGACGACCAATTTAGGCGTCCGATGGTCAGCAGTGCCACCGGGCTATGATGTTGGCCGCCAGCCCCTGTGGCGCAATGGATAGCGCAACGGCCTTCTAATCCGTCGGTTGCAGGTTCGAGTCCTGCCAGGGGCGCCAGGCGCCATCGACGCGACACGGAGGCTGAAGTGAGCTCAAGCAGATCGCGGACGCGTGCCAGGGTCCTGCTCGTCGGCCTGCCGCTGCTCGCGGGGCTCGTGCCGCTTGCCCTCGCGGTCGTCGCGTGGGTGGTTGGCTGGCCCCTCATCTCTGTGGTCCTGGTGCTGGTCGGCTACCTTCTCGCACGGTCGGCCCTTCGCTCGCCGCGGCTACCCGTGGACGACAAGCGCCGCGCGGTCGACCTGCCGACCTCCGGGCACCCCGAACTGTGGCGACTTGTCCGCGACGCGGCCGCCGACGCCAAGGTCGCGCCGCCCGCAGCGCTGGCGCTCACCGACAGGGTGGGGGTCGACTACGACGAGCGTCGACGCGCGCTGGCGCTCGGCTACGGGGCGCTGTCCCTGCTTGAAGCGCGCGAACTGCGCGCCGCCGTCGCCCACGAACTCGTGACTGCCACGCGCCTGCCCGCCGAGGTCCGCAGACAGGCGGCGTTCGCCAGGAGGGAGAGCGACCGCCGCGGGCGCTGGGCCCGCATGCGCGCCGACCTCTACCGCGCCGCGCACTCGATGGACGATGTCGAGGCGGCCGCCGCGAAGGCCGGGGCCAAGGCTGGGGGAGCCGCAGCGCTCAACGAGGCGCGGGCCAGCCTCGCCGCCGCAGACCTCCTCGGCTTCGAGATCGAGGACCTGATCACCGTGATGTCCGACGCGGGGCTGCGCGGGCCCCTCGACGAGGCCTGGCGCCGGTTCGCCGCCACGCATGGCCGTCCGCGCCCGGCGGGCCTGGTGCCCGCAACCACGCTGCTCGACGACCCGTTCGCCGTCGAGGACGACTGGCTGCTTCCCGCTCTGCAGCGGGGCACCTGGGAGCAGATCGCCGTCGTCGCCGCCCCGAGGCAGATGGCGTTCGCCCTGTTCGGTGAGACGGTGCCGGAGGTGGACCCGACGCCGCGCGGAATGCTCGATCAGGAGGACGGCGGGGACGACCTCGACCCGTGGATCCTGCGCCTCGCCGCCCGTGTCGCGCTCGGCGTCCCCGCCGTCGGGCTCGCCTGGGGCCAGGACGACGATGTCCTCACCTTCGCCGACCCGAACGCGCTGGGCGACGCCGTCGACCGGGCGGTGGAGCGTGGGAACAGTCAGCCGGTGCGCGACCTGATCGCCTCGCTTGGCGGCGACCTGGACCGACGGCTGACGCCCGGCCAGGACCGCTACCTCGGCACCCTTGCTGGGCTGGTCACCGGGGGCGCGCTCGTCGACCTGCACCTCTTCGGCGACGGGGTGCTGATCGCTCAGGCGGAGCCGGGGCGAGACGCGTGGGAGGCCGCACGCAACGTCGCCCGATCCGACGACCCCCGCGCCGCAGGGCGGTGGATCCCAGCCGAAAGGATCGGCGGCGCCCATGACGTCACGTCGTTCGAGTTGCTGATCGACGACGCCTGGGAGCGCTTCGACGACGGTCCCGAGCCCGCGATCCTTCCCATGCGGTTCGTCCCCAAGACCCGCTTCGCAGAGGCGCTCGTGCGGCACGGCGCCCGGGTCGAGGACATCGACGACCTTCTCTAGCCGGGCGGTGCCTCAGAACTCCCAGTTCGCCAGTTCGGTCCAGTCGAACGTGCCGACCTCGGGTCGCATCGTCACCGACACCAGGTGCAGGCCGCGGATCGGCACCGTGCCGACCTCGGGGGCGTCGGCGAGCCGGGCCTCGAGGTCCGCGTCAGGCACCTCGCCGACGGCGTAGGCCAACGCCACGTGCGGCGCGTGCGGGCCCGCGGGCAGTTCATCCTCGGGGAAGGCCTCGACGGCGGCGCCGCGGACGGCGGCCACCAGGGCGTCCCACTCGGGGGAGGGCTCTGCGGTGCAGTCGACCGCCTTGTCCGTCGCGCGAGGGGCGCCTACCCGCAGGTCGAACGGGCCAACGGTGGAGAGCCGGGCGCCGATCGCATCGGCGAGCCTTGTCAGGTTCGCCTGGCCGAGGTCGTCGTACTGAGCGAGTCGGCTGATGGTGAAGTGAAGCCAGGAGCGCGGCATCCGGGGAAGCCCGGGAACGCCGTCGAGGCGCTCCGACAGCGACTCCAGCCGGTCGGCCACCCCCTCGTCCGGCAGCGCGTACACGTGCAGCGACCCGTCGTTGCGATCCCAGCCGTCGATGCCGTCAAAGAAGCTCTGCATGCCCCAACCGTATCGGCGGGGCGCGGTCCGCATCGACCGGTAGGCTTTGCCCATCATGAGTGAAGCCAGGATCTCCAACCGCCTCCGGCTGCTGAACGGCCTGCCCAAGGCCGCCCAGCCGGGAAGCGCACGTCGCCCCTGGTATGCGGACGCGCGGGTGTGGGGGTCCTTTGCCGCGCTGGCCGCGATCGTGGTGTGGGCGCTGTTCGTGGCGCAGTGGCGCAACTGGATCATCGAGCGCCCCGTCGTGTGGATGCCGATCGTGGTGGCCGCCGTCGCGCTCGGGTTCTTCCTGAACTTCACCCGCGCTGGCCGCTGGGCCCGCGACAAACCCATCTTCTGGCTCACCATCGTGCTGCTGCCGCTCTACTTCGCGGGCCTGTACAACGAGTACTGGGTGCTGCACCCCGACACGGTCTTCGAGGACGGCTCCCGCTCGCTCGGCATCTCCAACGAGGCGATCCGCAAGGGCGCCTTCTACGCCGTATGGACGGCGGCCGCCTACTCGCTGCTGTTCATCTGGCTCGACCGGTTCCGCCCCAGCCAGCCGCTGGTGTGGCTGCTCACCTTCGGGTGGGGCGCCGCCGCGTCGACGTGGTTCTCGATCCACGTCAACACCTGGGTCGGCCAGGCGATGGCAACGCGCGAGGCGAACGCCGACTCCGGCTCACGGGCGGCGGTCTTCTCGGCGCCGTTCGTCGAGGAGTTCGCGAAGGCGACGATCCTGATCCTGCTCGTGGTGCTGTGGCGCAACAAGATCGTCTCGCGGCTGTCGATGGTCGCGCTTGCAGGCCTGTCCGCCGTCGGCTTCGCGTTCGTGGAGAACATCCTCTACTACTCGCGCGTGTGGATGCAGGCCACCCACGACATCACCATCGCCAAGCCAGACGAGGTGATGCTGGAACTGGTCATGTTGCGCGGCGTCTACACCTCGTTCGGGCACCCGCTGTTCACGATCATGACCGCTAGCGGCCTGGTGATCGGGCTCGGCGCGCGCAGCAAACTGGTGCGCGTGATGGCCCCGCTCGGCGGCTTCATGATGGCCTGCTTCGGGCACATGCTGTTCAACGGGCTGTCCTCGACGAACCCCATCGAGAACCTGATGCGGCCCTGGTACATGGCGCTCGCGGTGGTCGGGATCCTGATCATCTCGCTGATCGTCAGCGTCGTCGGCAACGGCCAGCTGCTCAAGGCGCGGCTCACCGACTACCAGCGCGCAGGCTGGATCACCCCGCGCGAGGTGCAGGTCTTCGGCGGCCCGCTGCGCCGGATGAAGCTGTTGTTCTTCGCCATCTTCCGTGGCCCGAAGACCTGGTGGCGCACCACAAAACTCGTGCGCCGCTACACCGAGTTGGCCTACCTGCGGAACCAGATGACCCGCGGCACCGTCGGCGCCCCCGGCGACTCACGGGCCCACGACATCCTCCACGAGGTCGAGACGCTCCGCGGGGTCGCGCTGACCGACTACGCGGGCGCCCGGCTGATCCCGCCGCGGAAGAAGAAGTCCGCGCCGATCGAGGTGCCCGACGGTGAGAGCCCCGGCCCGCTCACCTCGAACTATCCGCCCCCGAGCTTGCCCGGCCCCGCCGGCGTCGGAGGCAACTGGCCGGCGCCGAGATGAACGGGGCACAGCAACTCGTCGAGGCCTTCAAGAACCTCGACGCGACCGTGCCCGTCGCGCAGTTCCCGCTGCCGCTCGACGGTGCGGAGTCACTCCGCTCGCTCGCCGGCTCGATCAGCCACCAGGTCCGCGACTACCTGCTGCCCCGGGCGAGCCGCCTCGACGCGCCGCTGCTCGCCGTCGTCGGAGGCTCCACCGGCGCGGGCAAGTCGACGCTCGTCAACTCGCTGCTGCGCGCGCAGGTCACCAAGCCGGGCGTGCTTCGCCCGACCACCAAGTCCCCGGTGCTGGTGTGCCACCCCGACGACGAAGCGTGGTTCCGCTCCGAGCACGTGCTGCCCGACCTGGTCCGCACCGACACCCAACTGCACGACTCCCGCGCGCTGCACATCGTCGCCTTCCCCGACCTTCCGCCGGGCCTCGCGCTGCTTGACGCGCCCGACATCGACTCCATCGACGACGCCAACCGCTCGCTCGCCAGGCAACTGCTGCTCGCCGCAGACCTGTGGCTGTTCGTCACCTCCGCCGCCCGCTACGCCGACGCCGTCCCGTGGGGCTACCTGGCCTCCGCCGCCGAACGCAACATCGTCGTCAGCGTCGTGGTGAACCGCTGCCCGCCCGGCGCGATCACCGACGTCGGCAGCCATCTTGCGCAGATGCTCGCCGAACGAGGGCTCGCCTCCGCAAAGCTGTTCGCCGTCCCAGAGCGGGCACTGACCCCCGACGGGCTGCTCCCGATGGGCGACGTCTCCGGCATCAGGCAGTGGCTCGCTCACCTGGCGGCGGCCTCCGAGGCGCGCGCGCAGGTCGCGGTGCAGACGCTCGCGGGCTCCGTCCGCTCGCTCGACCCGCAACTGTCCGAACTGATCGACGGCGTCGCCCGCCAGGATGAGGCGCTGGCCGAACTGCGCGCCCAGTCGGTCGCCAACTACCGGTTCGCGGCCGAGGAGGTCTCCAAGGCCGCAAGCGACGGCACCATGCTGCGCGGCGAGATCCTCAGCCGCTGGCAGGACCTCGTCGGGACCGGCGAGTTCATGCGAAGCATCGAGGAACGCATCGGCATGATCCGCGACCGGATCTCCGGCTGGTTCCGCGGCGAGCCGAAGGCCGAGGCCGTGCAGGTCGCCATCTCCGACAGCCTCTCCGCCGTGCTCGTCGAGGCGGGGGAGGGCGCAGCAGAGTCGACAGCCGTCGCGTGGTCCCGGACCCGCTGGGGCCGCGAGATCATCGCGGCCGAACCCTCCCTCGCGCGCGCCTCTGAGGCCTTCCCCGAGGCGGCGGCCGAGGCGATCAGGGCGTGGCAGTCCGACGTCCTCCGACTCGTCGAAGAGGAGGGCCGCGGCAAGCGCAGGAAGGCCCGCTTCCTGGCCATCGGCACCAACGTCGCGGGCGCCGCGCTGATCATCGTCGTGTTCGCCGCCACCGGCGGCCTCACCACCGCCGAGGTCGGCATCGCCGGCGGCACCTCCCTGCTCGCGCAGCGCCTCCTGGAGGCCGTGTTCGGGGAGGACGAGGTCCGCAGGCTCGCCGTCGAGGCGCAGCGCCTGCTCCGCGACCGCGTCGACGCCGTCCTGGCGAACGAACTGACCCGCTTCGGCACGATCCTCGACGCGCTGGCCGTCGACGAGCAGGCCCCGGCCAAGCTCGCCGAGGCCGCCGACCGACTCCGCTCGGCCGCGCGGGCCGCCTTCGACGACCTGACCGCCCCGGAGCTTTCATGACGACAGTGGCAGACCGACTCGACACGCTCGCCGAGGTCGTCGACCTCGTCGAAGGGCGGGCACCCGCCGAGGTCGAGGAACAGGCCCGCCACCTGCTCGCGCACGCCTCCCGTCGGCTCGCCGCCGGGGCACAGACGACGGCTGCGCTCGCGGGCGCGACCGGTTCCGGTAAGTCGAGCCTGTTCAACGCGCTGAGCGGCACCCGGCTCGCCGAGCAGGGCGCCAGGCGTCCCACCACGTCCAAGACGCTCGCCGTCAGCTTCTCGGCGACCAACCCCGAACTCCTCGACCTGCTCGGCGTCGAGCGCCGCTACGAGGCGGAGCCGCCCACGCCGCAACTGGCCGACCTGGTGCTGCTCGACCTGCCCGACCACGACTCGACGGCCAGCGCGCACCGCGACGAGGTCGACCGGATGGTGGGCCTCGTCGACCAGTTCATCTGGGTGCTCGACCCGCAGAAGTACGCCGACGCCGCCATCCACCAGCGCTACCTGCGGCCGCTCGCCAAGCACCGCGACGTGATCACCGTGGTGCTCAACCAGGCCGACCTGCTCACCCCCGACCAGTTGCAGCAGTGCCTCGCGCACATCGGCCGCCTGCTGGAGGCCGACGGGCTCGGCGGCGTCCCGCTGCTCGCCACCAGCGCCGTCACGGGTATGGGCATCGACGACCTCCGCGCGAGGCTCGGCGCCCTCACCAGCGGCAAGCGTGCGGCGGCGCAGCGCCTCGAGGCCGACGTCGCCGTCGTGGCCGCCCGGCTCGACGAGTCCGTCGGACGGGGCAAGGCGGGCAAGGTCGGCAAGGACACCGTCACGACCCTGACGCAGCAGTTGGCGGCGGCGGCAGGCGTGCCCGTCGTCGTCCACGCGGTGCGCGACTCGGTGCGCCACCGCGGCCAACTGGCCACCGGGTGGCCGCTGGTGAAGTGGATCGGCAGGCTCAAGCCCGACCCGTTGAAGCGGCTGAGGCTCGGGATCGGCGGCTCCAAGAACGAACCCGAGACGCCCGCCCTGACCAGGAGTTCGCTACCGGCCAGGTCCGCCGCCGCGAGCGCGCACCTGTCGACCGGGCTGCGCGCGTTCGCGCACGAACTGGGCGAGGGGTTGCCCAACGTCTGGCAGGAGTCGATCAGCCAAGCCGTCTACTCGTCCGAGCGTCGGCTGCCCGACGACCTGGACCGTGCGGTGGTCGGTGCCGACCTGAGGGTCGCCAAGCCGCCGGTGTGGTGGGCCGTGATCCGCGGCCTGCAGTGGCTGCTGATCGTCGCGGTCGTCGTCGGTCTCGGTTGGCTGACGATCAACAGGCTGCTCGGCTACTTCGGGATGCCGCCGCTCGGGTCGTCCCGATCGGGCCCGACGGCGGCCTGCAGGTGCCGCTCCCGACCATCCTGGCGATCGGGGGCCTGCTCGCGGGCATCGTCTTGTCCGTCGTCTCGCAACTGATCATCGGCGCGACCGCCCGGGCCGCCGCGCGGAAGGCGCGCAAGTCCCTCGAGGCCGCCGTCCGCGAGGTCGCCGTCGACAAGGTAGTCGCCCCCGCCGAGGCCGAGGTCGAGCGCTACGCAAAGGCCCGCAAGGCCCTCGACCGCCTCATCTGAGGCCCAGCCCCACCGTTCCGCCTGACCGCTCGGGTCGGGCGGGGTTTGAGCATGTTTGGTAACTCGTTGCGGAAAACGCGGCTTTTGAGCGTTCAAGTCGAAACGAGCAACCAAACATGCTCAAGGACTCACCCAACCCGAGGCCGACGCCCCGACGCTTTCGGCTCCGCGGGGGCAAGCTGGCATACTGGCACGCGGTCAACGCGAAAGGGTCTCCACACAGTGGCCGAGTTCATCTACACCATGTACAACGTCCGCAAGACGGTCGGGGACAAGGTCATCCTCGACAACGTCACGTTGTCGTTCCTCCCCGGCGCCAAGATCGGCGTCGTGGGCCCCAACGGCGCGGGCAAGTCCACCATGCTCAAGCTGATGGCGGGCCTCGACAGGCCCAATAACGGCGAGGCGAACCTCGCCAAGGGCGCGACCGTCGGCATCCTGCTGCAGGAGCCGCCGCTCGACGAGGACAAGACCGTCATCGAGAATGTCGAGCTCGCCGTCCACGAGACCAAGGCGATGCTCAAGCGCTTTGACGAGATCGGCATGGAGATGGGCGAACCTGACGCCGACTTCGATGCGCTGATGGCCGAGATGGGCGACCTCCAGACGGAGCTCGAGCACCGCAACGCCTGGGAGATCGACTCGATGCTCGAGCAGGCGATGGACGCGCTCCAGTGCCCGCCACCGGACACCCCGGTCAGCGTCCTCTCCGGTGGTGAGCGGCGCCGCGTCGCGCTCTGCAAGCTGCTGCTCGAGGCCCCCGACCTGCTGCTCCTCGACGAGCCGACCAACCACCTCGACGCCGAGTCCGTCGACTGGCTCGAGAAGCACCTCAAGAACTACCCGGGCGCCGTCCTGGCCGTCACGCACGACCGCTACTTCCTCGACAACGTCGCGGAATGGATCTGCGAGATCGACCGCGGTCGCCTGCACCCCTACGAGGGCAACTACTCGACCTACCTGGAGACCAAGCGTCAGCGCCTCCAGGTCGAGGGTAAGAAGGACGCCAAGCGCGCCAAGATCCTCGAGAAGGAACTCGAGTGGGTCCGCTCGAACCCCAAGGCCCGCCAGGCCAAGAGCAAGGCCCGTCTGGCCCGCTACGAGGAGCTCGCCGCGGAGGCGGAGCGCAACCGCGCCGTCGACCTCTCCGAGATCAATATCCCGCCGGGCCCGCGACTCGGCTCCGTCGTCCTCGAGGCGAAGGACCTCAAGAAGGGCTTCGGCGACCGGGTCCTGATCGACAACCTGTCCTTCACGCTGCCCCGCGCGGGCATCGTCGGAATCATCGGGCCCAACGGCGTCGGCAAGACGACACTGTTCAAGACCATCACGGGCATCGAGCAGGCCGACACGGGTGAGCTGAGGGTCGGCGAGACCGTCTCCTTCAGTTACGTCGACCAGAACCGCTCCGGCATCGACCCGAAGAAGAACGTGTGGGAGGTCGTCTCCGACGGCCTCGACCACATCAAGGTCGCCAACTTCGAGATGCCCTCGCGCGCTTACGTCGCGTCGTTCGGCTTCAAGGGCCCCGACCAGCAGAAGCTCGCGGGCGTCCTCTCCGGCGGTGAGCGCAACCGCCTGAACCTGGCGCTGACCCTGAAGCAGGGCGGCAACGTGCTGCTCCTCGATGAGCCCACCAACGACCTCGACGTCGAGACGCTCCAGTCGCTCGAGGACGCGCTCCTCGACTTCCCGGGCTGCGCCGTCGTGATCTCCCACGACCGCTGGTTCCTCGACCGCGTCGCCACCCACATCCTCGCGTGGGAGGGCACCGAGGAGGACCCGGCCAACTGGTTCTGGTTCGAGGGCAACTTCGCCGACTACGAGGAGAACAAGATCGCCCGCCTCGGCCCCGAGGCGTCGCGACCCAAGTCGTCGTCGCACCGTCGCCTCACCCGCTGACCGCGCAGAAACGCCCCTCCCACGCAACGTGCGGAGGGGCGTTTCGCGTTCCCGCCGACCCGCCGTCCGACAGTCGCTTCGACTGTCGCTGCGACCGACGGGGCGCAAGGGTGGATAGTCTCGGGGCCATGACGACCGAACCCATCCCGCGCTACCGGCTGGGTGAGGTGGCCCATCAGGGCCTGTGGTGGGCCGCCCTCGCGCTGCCCGCCCTGGTGGTGCTGATCAGGGTGGCGACCACGACGGTGTCCGGCATCTTCTTCCTCTACGTCGTGATCGGCATCCCCGCCACGATCGTCGCGCAGGTGATGGCCGGGCTGCTCGCTTGGACCTACCGGAAGCGGCAGTGGCGCCACTTCCTGGGGCCGGTCGCCTCGATCGGATCCTTCGTCTACTACGGCATGTGGGCGCTGCTCGCGCTGACCCTTCCCGAGGTGGCGGGCGCCGAGCCCACCTCGCTGCTTGGACGGCTGTTCGGGGACGGAGCAGCCGACGCGCTCAGCGTGGTGCTGCTCGTGGCGGTGCCCTCCACCTATGTCGCGCTGCTGGTCGCGATCGTGGTGGAGGGCACCCGGGCCGTGCGCCGACTCGGCGCCGAGGTCGGCTAGCCGGCCAGCCTCTCGGCCATCGCGTCTGCCGCCTTGAGCGCCGGGCACTGCGCGCCGTCGCCGTCATCGGGGGAGAGCGAGCAGTTGTAGTCCTGCCCCTCGAATGCCTGCGACAGGAACAGCACGCGCGAGTCCGTCTGGATGATCACGACGTCGACCCACTGACCGAGTTCGAGCGACGCGTCCCCGGCGGGGAGGCCGGCCGCAAGGACGTTGGCGAACCGTGCATCCGGCGCGTTGGCAGGCGGCGTGAACGGGACCTCGTCGGTGCTCTCATGGGCGCGGGAGTCGCGCCAGCCCTGCGCGTCGAGCCGTTCCCCGCAGTCGAGGGACTGCTGCCGGAGCGAGTCGAACGCGGCAGTTGCCTGCGCCTTGTCGTCGTAGCCGAAGATCGTCGCGACGTACAGCGTCGGCCACTCGTCGCCCTCGATGCCCATCTCGCGGGTCAGGATGGTGCTGGGCTCGCCGGGGATCTCGCTCAGGCAGATGCTCGGCGAGGACTGGCCCTGCCCCTCGAACTCGTCCTTGACGGCGCCGGGCAGGTCGCCGTAGATGAAGAGCTGATCGGGGGTCGGCATGTTGTCGAAGGTGGGGGCCTTCACGGTCTCGCCCGGCGCGTCGGTTGGCGTCGGTGTCGGCTTGGAGGTGACGTCCGGCGTCTGGGTGGGACCCGGGTCGGGCGACGTCGGGGCGCTGGGGCTCGCCGTCGACGAGATGCTGGGCGTCGGCGTCACCGGCTGGGGGGTCGCCCAGCCCGGCTCCTGTCGGCCGGTGGCCTGCACGATGCCGAAGCCGCCGACCGCGAGCAGGGCACACGCGCCCAGCACGCCGACGGTGCGCCGGGTGGCCCGGCGACGGTTGCCGCGCCGTCGGATCTCTGATGCTGGCAGCATGGGAACCTCCTTTGCGGTCGCTGCGAGGTGGTCGAGTTCGGGAATACGGTCAGGCATGACGCACCTCCAGGTCAGTGTTGAGCAGACGGGCGAGGGTGGCTCGGCCGCGTGAGAGGCGGGCCTTGATGGTGCCCGTGGGGGCACCGACCTCGGCTGCGACGTCGGCGACGCTCAGGTCGCACAGGTGGTAGAGCACGATGGCCCGTCGCTGGTCCTCGGGCAGTTGGGCGAGCGCCTGCTCCAGGACGACCCGTTCGGGGGACGGCTCGGCCGCCGGCCTCATCTCCAGCGCCCGGTCCGGTTGCCGGAAGGACCTTCGTGCGCGTCGCCAGCGGCTGACGGCCAGCCGGTACGCGGTCGTCCTGACCCACGCCTCGGGGCTGTTGGCCGTGTCGAGCTTGCTCTTGTGATCCCACGCCCTCACGAATGCCTCCTGGACGCAGTCCTGCGCCTCGGCCATCGATCCGCACATCGCATAGATGTGGCCGACGAGTTTCGTGAAGGACGCGGCGTAGAACCGGTCGAACTCGTCCTCGGTCACTGTCCCTCCCCGTGATCTCTGTGGCCCGTGTCGGGCCGTTCGTGGTGAATACGCCCGGGCGGAGGCGTTGGTTGCATCAGAACATCACGGGGAACTTTCCGCCGACCGTCGCCATGCCAGCGTCGGCCGGAATCGCCGTGAGGTTCGCCTGTCCCGCGGTCGGCTCTGACCTCGTGAAGCTCTCGCGGTACCTGGCGTGGCTTGGGCTGTCGGGTGCGAGAGGTTTCGACCGAAGAAGTCCGCTGACGCGTCCTTCTTGGCTCAACCAACGGCTGCTGATTGAGCCAGCGGCGGCGACGAAGTCGCCCGCGCTGCGTCGAAATCCTCGTGAGGTGGGCAGGGAATCGGGTCCGCCTTCGCGCGATCCTGGCGTGACTAGGGCTGTCGGGCGCGAGAGGTTTCGACCGAAGAAGTCCGCTGACGCGTCCTTCTTGGCTCAACCAACGGCTGCTGGCGCGTCCTTCTTGGCTCAACCAGCGGCCGCTGACTGAGCCAGCCCAGCGACGGAGGCGCCCGCGCTGTGTCGCTTGGATTGAGCCAGCCCAGCGACGGAGTCGCCCGCGGCTGCGTCGAAATCCTCGTGAGGTGGGCAGGGGCTAGGGTCCGCGTTCGGGTGTGGGTTGGTTTCGACGCGACGCGCGCGGGGCTCCGCCCCGACGGTCGGCTCAACCAGCGGGTCAGTGCGTGGCGAGCAGTTCCGCGAGCGACATCGATGAGCGGTCGGCGAGCGAGGTCAACTGCGTCTGGCACGAGAAGCCGTCGGCCAGCACGATCGCGTCAGGGTTCGCCTCGACCGCCGGGCCCAGGTCGTGCTCGAAGACCTTCACGCTGACGTCGTGATGGCCCCGCTCGACCCCGAAGTTGCCCGCCAGGCCGCAGCAACCGCCGACGACCACGAGTTTCGCGCCCGTCCTCTCCAGCAGCGCCCTGTCCTTGCCCCAGCCGAGCACCGACGCGTGGTGGCAGTGCGGTTGGGCGACGATCGTGTGGCCGCTGAGGTCAGGCGCGACGAAGTCGGCGTCGCGCTCCAGGAACTCGGCCAGCGTCAGGACCGACCCGTTCAACGCCGCAACGTTCGCATCGTCGGGCAGCAGTTCAGGGGCGTCGCTTCGCCACACGGCCGTGCACGACGGCTCGACGCCGATGATCGGCACTCCATCGGCGACGTAGGGGGCAAGCACGGCAGCGGCCGTGGTCAGTTGGCGGCGGGCGCCGTCGAGTTGGCCGGTCGAGATCCAGGTGAGCCCGCAGCACGCCGTCTTGTCCAGCACCTCCGGCTCGTAGCCGAGCCGCACCAACAGTTGCGCCATCGCCGCGAACGACATCGACTCGAAGCAGTCGGAGAACGAGTCGACCCAGATCAGCACCCGACCCTTCGAGCCGCCGGTCGAACGCTCGAGCCGCGACCGGGCGGTGCGTGAGGCGAACTGCGGGATGGCGCGCCGGTGGTCGACGCCCGCGCCCCAGCGCAGCGCCCTGCCGAGCCCAGGCGTCCGGCCGACCAGGTTCACGAGCCTTCCGAGGCCCGGGACGGTCGTGATGAGGCGACCCCAGCGCGGCAGCCAGCCGAGCGCGTAGTGGTTGCGGGGGCGCAGCCGCCCCTTGTACGTCTCGTGCGTGACGCGCGCCTTGTAGGCGGCCATGTCGATGCCGGTCGGGCAGTCGCGGGCGCAGCCCTTGCACGAGAGGCACAGGTCGAGCGCCGCGTGCACCTCCGGCGAGCGCCAGCCCTTGCTGATCAGCGAGCCGTTGACCATCTCCTGCAGCGCGTGGGCGCGGCCGCGCGTCGAGTCCTTCTCGTCCCGGGTCGCCTGGAACGACGGGCACATCACGCCGCCGGACGCAGTCGTGTCCGCCAGGCACTTGCCGACGCCGGAGCACTGGTGCACCGCCTCGACGAACTCGGCGTCGGTCGCGGCGAGCGGCGAGCGGCTGACTGCGACCATCCGCAGGTCCTGTTCGACGGGGGCCGGGTCGACCAGCACACCGGGGTTGAGCAGGCCGCGTGGATCGAAGAGGCGCTTCACGTGGCCGAACAGGTCGATGGCTGCGGGGGAGTACATGTGCGGCAGCAGCGCAGAGCGCGCCCTTCCGTCGCCGTGCTCGCCCGACATCGAGCCGCCGAACCGGGCGACCATCGTCGCGGCCTCCTCGACGAACGCCTTGTAGCGCTCTGCGCCGTCGGGTGCGGTGAGGGGGAAGTCGATGCGGCAGTGCACGCAGCCGTCGCCGAAGTGGCCGTAGGGGAGGCCGTGCAGGCCGTGGCGCTCCAACAGCGCGTCGAACTCCCGCAGGTACTCGCCCAGGTGCTGCGGCGGGACCGCCGCGTCCTCCCAGCCTCCGTAGGCGGGCTTTGCGAGGCTGACGCCCGCCAGGCCGGCGCCGTCGGCGCGGATCTTCCACAGTTGAGCGGCGCGGGCGGGGTCGTCGACGACCCATCCTTCCGTCGCGGCGGAGGCCTCGACGATCGCCTCGGCCCTCGCGCGGAGCTCTGCCGGGTCGTCGCCGACGACCTCCAGGAACATCCAGCCGTCGCCCGCCGGCAGGTCGCCGACGCTGTCTGCGCCGTTCTTGGCGACTACGACGTCGACGATGCGCCGGTCGAGGCCCTCGCATGCGGTGGGGGAGAAGCGGAGCAGGTTGGAGATGTCGTCGCCCGCGTCGGGCATCGTCGGGTAGCCGAGCGCGACCATCAGCGAGTGCGGCGCGTCCGCAACAAGCCGGACGGTCGCCCGGACGATCACGCCGAGCGTTCCCTCGGTGCCCGCGAAGAACTTGGCGACGTCGAACCGCTTCTCGGGGAGCAGATGCTCCAGCGAGTAGCCGGACACCTGCCGGATGAAGGTGCCGAACTCGGTGCGGATCACGCCAAGGTTGGCCGCCACCAGCGAGCGCAGTTCCGGCAGGTCGTCGACGCCGAGCGTGATCAGGTCGCCGGTTCCCGTGACGATGTCGAGGCTGACGACGTTGTCTGCCATCCGTCCGTAGCCGAGGGCGCGTGGGCCGCAGGCGTTGTTGCCGATCATGCCGCCGACGGTGCAGCGGTTCGAGGTCGACGGGTCCGGGCCGAGTCGCAGCCCGTGGGGCCGGGCGGCCTGCTGGAGTTGGTCCTGCACGACGCCGGGGTCGATCACCGCGGTGCGCGCCTCAGGGTCGATGGAGTGGATCCGGTTCAGATGGCGGGAGACGTCGATCACGAGCCCCGGCCCGACGGCGTTGCCTGCGCACGAGGTGCCAGCGCCGCGAGCGGTGATCGGGACACCCGCGTCGAGGGATGCGCGCACCAGGGCGACCAGTTCGTCTGTGCTGCGGGGATGAGCGACGGCCGCGGGTGCGACGCGATACAGCGAAGCGTCGGTCGAGTAGAGCGCGCGGGTAAGCGTCGAATCGTCGATGATCTCCGCGAGGTCGCCGAGCCGATCAATCAGTTGAGCGTGGGGCGAGGCCGCGGAGATGGTCACCGTCCTAGTTTGCCACCGCCAGTGAGGCCTGCATCGCGCGGCCCAGCGCCGTGAAATCCCCCGGCTCGATGGCGTCGACGAAGACGCGTCGGACGGAGTCGACGTGCGCGGGCGCCGCCCGCTGCAGCAGGTCGAAGCCCCTCTGGGTCATCTCGGCCTGCACGCCGCGTCCGTCGGCCGCACACGAGGTGCGGTTGACGTAGCCGGCCTGCTCCATCCGTTTGATGGTGTGGGTCAGGCGGGACCGCGAATGGCCCACAGAGGCGGCGAGCTCGCCCATCCTGATCGTGTGATCGGGCGCCTCGCTGAGGCGAACGAGCAACTCGTACTCTGAAAGGCTCAGATTGAACTGGCGCAGCTCGGCGTCCAGGTACTCTTCGATGTGCGTCTTGGCCAGGAGGTAGCTCCGCCAGACGCGCTGCTGACTCTCGTTGAGCCAGCCCGCAACTGGTTCAGACATAAGGGTGATCCTACCACGTGCTTTAGATTTCAAGCATGTCTCCCCAGGGAAGCATTCAGCCGTTACTCTTGCGGGAACCCCAGGAACGGAGAGCAACGGTGTCCATTCGCGAAGAGCTGCTTGCAGATGCCCCTCAGAACGTTGGAGAGATGCTGCGCAACCGGGTCGAAAAGACCCCTGACAAGCCAGCCTTCATGTACCCGGACGGTGCCGCGGGCGTCAACACGTGGACCACGCTGACGTGGCGCGAGACTAACGACAACGTCGATCGGCTCGCCGCTGGGCTGCTCGCCCGAGGCCTCGAATACGAGGACCGGGTGGCCATCTGCTCTACTACCCGCGTCGAGTGGATCTTCATGGATCTGGCCATCGCGGTCGCCGCGGGCGCCACCACCACCGTCTACCCGAACACCGGGGCCGAAGAGGTCGACTACATCCTGGCCGACTCCGGCTCGAAGGTTCTGATCGCCGAGGACGCCAAGCAACTCGCGAAGGTCATCGACGAACCGCAGTTGACCGAGCAGATCCACACCATCGTCGTCATCGACACGTCCGGCGTCACGCTCGACGACCGCGTCATCTCGTACCAGAAGCTGATGGAACTGGGCGACGCCTATGTCGCGGAGCACCCCGACGCGCTCGAGAAGTCGATCGCCAGCACCACTCGCGACACCCTCTCGACCCTGATCTACACCTCCGGCACCACCGGTCGGCCCAAGGGCGTGCGCCTGAACCACATCTCGTGGGTCTACGAGGGCGTGGCGACCCGCTACCTCGACCTGATCGAGGAGGACGCGCTGCAGTACCTGTGGCTGCCGCTCAGCCACGTGTTCGGCAAGGCGTTGATCGCCTGCCAGCTCAGCTACGGCTTCGCGTCCGCCGTCGACGGCCGGATCGACCACATCGTCCAGGGCCTCGGCGAGGTGCACCCCACCTTCATGTGTGGCGCCCCGCGCATCTTCGAAAAGGTCCGCGGCGCGGTGCTCACCGGCAACAAGGGCCTCAAGGCCAAGATCGCCCGCTGGGCGTTCTCCGTCGGCTACGACACGATCGACGACCGGCTCGCTGGCCGCGAACTCAAGGGCCCGCTGGCGGTGAAGTACAAGATCGCCGAGAAGCTCGTCTACTCCAAGTTGAAGGAGAAGCTCGGCGGCCGGATGAAGTTCATGATCTCCGGCTCGGCCAAGCTGAGCCCTCAGGTGCAGAAGTGGTTCTACGCCGCGGGCATCCTGATCGTCGAGGGATACGGCTCGACCGAGACCTCCGCGATCGCGGGCGTCGACCTGCCGGAGAACCCGCAGCTTGGCACCATCGGTAAGCCGCTGCCCGGCGTCGAGGCCAAGATCGCTGACGACGGCGAACTGCTGCTGCGCGGGCCCATCGTCACGCCCGGCTACCACAACCTGCCCGAGCAGACCGCGGAGGCCTTCACCGACGGCTGGTACCACACCGGCGACATCGGCCAGATCCTTCCGTCCGGGCAGATCAAGATCACCGACCGCAAGAAGGACCTGTTCAAGACCTCGGGCGGCAAGTACGTCGCGCCGCAGAAGGTCGAGGGCGCCATCCAGGCCAACATCCCCTACGTCGCGCAGTCGATCGCCGTCGGCGACGACCGCAAGTATGTCTCCGCGCTCGTGGTCCTCGACCCGGCGCTGCTGCAGAAGTGGGCGGACAAGCGCGGCATCACGGGCTCCTACGCGGAACTGTCGCAGCGCCCCGAGATCCGTGAGTCGATCGAGAAGTGGATGGAGCGGGCAAACTCGAAGCTGGAGCGCTGGGAGACCGTCAAGAAGTTCACGATCCTCGACCACGAGTTGACCGTCGAGAATGCGGGCGTCACCGCCAACATGAAGATCCGTCGCAACGTGGTGGCCGAGAAGTACTCCGATCTCGTGAACGCGATGTACCCGCAGGAAGACTGAGTGTTCGTCTACGCCTGCCCCTTGCGCTGGTCCGATCTTGACGCGCAGGGGCACGTCAACAACGCCGTCATCGTCGACTACCTGCAGGAGGCGCGCGTCGCTTTCCTGCGCGAGGGTCCCGCCTCCGAACTGCTGGACAGCGGCGTGGTCGTGGTGTCGCACGAGGTGGAGTACCACCGTCCGATCGGGTACTCGGACGATCCGGTGACCGTCGAGCTCGGCATGGCGAAGGTGGGTGCCTCGCGCATCGAGATCGCCTACCGGGTGCTTCAGGACGGTGAGCTCGCCGTGGTCGCACGGACGGCGCTGTGCGCCTTCGACTTCGACGAGCAGCGCCCCGTCCGGCTCCTGCCAGAGCACCGGGCGTTCTTCCAGGAGCACCTGATCGACGCGGAACGGCTGCGCCGGATCCCGGCGCCCGACCTGGATGGCAGGGGCGCCTCGGTGCCGCTCGCGGTGCGCTGGTCCGATCTTGACTCGTACGGGCACGTCAACAACGCGGTGCTGTTCGACTACATCCAGCAGGCCCGCGTCACGGCGACCACGCTGTGGGACCCGACGATGGCGAGGGCGGGCACGAAGGGCAGCGACCGGCTGTGGCTCGTGGTGCGCCAGGACGTCGACTACCTGGTGCAGTTGTCGCACCGGATCGCGCCGTACGCGCTGCTGGTCGCCCCCGTGAAGTTGGGTGGCACGTCCATCACGCTCGCGACGGAGTTCGTCGATCCGGGCACTGGGCTCGTCTTCGCCAGGGCAAGGACGGTTCTGGTGTGCGCCGATCTGTCTGGTCGTCCGGTCGACCTGGGCGACGCGACCCGAGCCGCGCTGGAACCGCACCTCGTCTGAGGCGCTTCGGGCGTTGGGGTTGGGTAGTGATTTGAGCATGTTTGGTCGCTCGTTGCGATGTGAACGTTCAAATCGGCGTGATTCGCGAACGAGTTACCAAACATGCTCAAGTTCTCGCCTGCCCAAGCACTAGGACCGCGCCTCGTCTGAGGCGCGCCGGGTGCTGGGCGTGGGTGGCGATTTGAGCATGTTCCGTCGCTCGTTTCGATCTGAACGTTCAAATCGGCGTGGATCGCGAACGAGTTACCAAACACGCTCAAGTTCTCACCCAGCCACGCGCTGGCAGCGGGGGCACCACCAGATGATCCGCTCCATGCCGGCGCGGGGGTCGGCGACGCTGTCGGCGCCGCCGAGCGTCGACTTCTCGATGGCGGTGCCGCAGCGCAGGCACGGGCGGTGCGCGCGGCCGAAGACGAAGGTGGTGTGGCCGCGACGGTGATCGCCGGTGAAGGTGCGCACCGGGCTGCTCAGGTTTGCGTGCATCAGTTTCCACGCCAGGTCGACGACCGCCTCGACGTCGACCGCGCCGATCCGTGACGCCGGGTGCAGCCCTCGCAGGAAGCAGACCTCGGCGCAGTACTCGTTGCCGATGCCCGCCAGGTTGCGCTGATCCAGCAGCGCCTCGCCAAGCGTGCGACCCGGGTTGGCCGCTAGGCGACGCAGCGCCTCCGCTCGGCCTGACGGTCGCCAGCGCGGCCCGAGGCCACCGCTGGAGACGGCGGGGGGTTCGTTTCCCGCCTGGGGCGTGACGTCGGATGGTGCGACGGGGGCGGGTTCGCCTCCCGCTTGGTGTGTGGCGTCGGATGGTGCGACGGGGGCGGGTTCGCCTTCCGGCTGGTGTGTGGCGTCCGATGCTGCGACGGCGGCGGGCTTCCCGCCCTTCTGGCGTGCGTCGTCGGATCGCGCGGTCTCGGAGGAACGGCCGACCTGGCCCATCTCCCCACGCGCGCCCTCTCGCGCGGCGTCTCTTCCCTCCGGCGCCTGCGCTTCGCCGGCCCAGTCGTCGGCGAGCAGGTCGGGGCCCAGCCAGCCCATCCGCGACTCGAACTCGCGCGCGGGCCACAGTTCGACGATGCCGAGGTCGTGCCCGACCAACTCGACTCCGCCCTCGACCCGAACCACGACCCGCGCCGTGTGAGCGGGTGCCGACCAGCGGGTCCCCTCGGCGTGGATCCGCCAGATCCCGTCCATCCTGAGATGCGTGTGCAGCACCCGGTCGCCGACCAGCCAGAACAGGTGCTTCCCGTGCGGCCACACCCGCTCGATCCGCTCGCCCGCGAGGTCGGCCGTCGCCAACTGCGGGACCCGGAACTGCGAGTAGGTGACCTCCCTGCCGACCAGCGGCTGCATCCGCTCAGACAGTCGCCAGACGGAATCGCCCTCAGGCATGCGGCGCCTCGATCGTGACGCCCTTGGGCGTCAGGCGGGCCCCGGCGGCCAGCATCGTCGCCTCCAACCCGCTCGAGCCGACGCGCTCCCCGTCGACCTCCTCGATCCGCAGCCTGCGCATCCGGCCCTCCGCAACGGCCGACCGCAGCGCCGAGACGACAAGCGCGGCCGTCTCCTCGCGGTCCTCACCGAAGACGGTCAGGACGCGGCCGCCGCGCGTCAGATGCGCAAGCAGCACGCCGTCGGCCAGCACGACGATGGCGCCGGCGGCGCGGGAGGGTCGGGCGCTGTCGTGCTCCGGCCAGGCGAGGACACTTCCGTAGGGGTTCGCCGGGTCGAGCGCAGCCAGCACCACCGGCACCGGATCGGTAGCACCCGAGGGCCAGCGACCTTGGTCGGGCGAGTCCGCGTGGGCCCGGACGTCGGCGATCACGTCCTGCGTCGAGAACTGCGCCCCGCCAAGCCCCTCGACCAGGTAGCCGCGCAGCACCTTGCCCGCCTGCTCCAACTCCGCGAGCAGTCGGTAGGCCGCCGCGAACCCGCCAGGGGTGCCGTCTGCGGTGACCCCGCCGCGCGTGATGACGCCGAACCGGGCCAGCCACGACGACGCAAGCGCCAGCGCCTTCTCCGCGGGGGAGCGGCCTCGTCGCGGACCCGGTACCAGCGCCCCGCCACCGAGGGGGTCGACGGGCCGGCCGACAGCGGGGTGCGCCCCAACCTCGGGATGCGGGCGCGTCGACGCGGGCTCGGCCGGGTCGTCTTGTGTGCCCCGCGCGTCGACCCGCCGATCCTGGCGCGGACGGGGGCCATCGACATCGGCGCGATCACGCCCTGCTCGGCGGCCCGCCACCACGCGTCCTCCGTATGGTCGACGTCGGAGGGCACCGACCCGACGGTGCCGTCACCCATGCCGAGCGCCTCGGCCAGCGCGACGGCGTCGGCATCAGGGGCATGGTCCGGCTCTGCGAGCAGGTCGAGATCATCGGAGGGCACCAGCGCGACCAACGGGTCGTTGGGCCCCGCCGATCCCCGGAACCGGACGACGACCTCCCCCTCGGCGAGCAGCGCGTCCAGGTGCGCGGGGGAGTAGCCCCTCAGCCGGGCGGGCAGCACGTGCGTCTCCCACGCCGATGCGGGCAGCGCGACCCCGGCCAGCCGCTGCAGCGCGAGCAGCACCTCGTCTGGGCCCGACTCGGGCCGGTCGGTGACCTGGTGCGCCCCCGCGAGGTAGCGCGCGTAACCCGTCTGCGACACGGGTTGCAGTTCGGAGCGGGCCTTTGCGAGCGAGCGGGTCCGCAGCCGCCTCAACACCTCCGGGTCGACGTACTGCACCTCCTGGGACGTGAACCGGCCGAGTGTCAACCGGCGCGCCGCCGTCTCCCGCTCCAGCACCAGCGATGCCGTGGCCGGCCCGAGCCCAAATGCCTCGGCTGCCTCGGCGGCCGTGAACGGGCCGTGGGTGCGGGCGAACCGGGCCAGGAGTTGCGTCAGGGGGTCGCGGCCCTCGGTCGGAGGCGCGGAGTGGCCCGCGGGCACCGGGATGCCGAGCGCATCGCGGAGCAGCCCCAGGTCGGTCGCCGCGACCAGATGGTCGACGCCAGCGAGCCGGACCTCCGCGACCCGTGACCCCAACGCCTCGACGGCGTCCTCGACGCTCACTCCGTCGAGATGCGAGGGCAGCGCGGCGACCGGGATCGGGCCGAGCAGGCGCAGCAGGTCGGCGACCTGCTCGGGGGTTCTGGCGCGTCGTTCGTCGGTGCGGTGGCGCAGTTCGGCGACCACGGCGTCGACGACGTCCGGGTCGAGCACCTCGCGCAGGTCGAGCGTGCCGAGCGCCGCCGCCAGCAGGTCGGGATCCATCGCGAGCAGCGCAGCCCTCCGCTCGGCGAGCGGGATGTCGCCGTCGTAGATGAACGCGCCCGGGTAGCGGAACAGCAGACTCGCGGCGAACGGGCTGGGGTGTTCGGTGACGACCTCCACCAGGCGCATCGAGCCCGAGCGCAGCGCGCGCATGGTCTCCACGAGCGATGGCACGTCGTAGACGTCCTGCGTCACCTCGCGGATCGTCTCAAGCACGATCGGGAAGCGCGGATAGTGCCGGGCGACCTCCAGCAGTTGCGCCGCCCGCTGCCGCTGCTGCCACAGCGGCGCCCGCTTCTGCGGGTTCGGGCGGGGAAGCAGTAGCGCCCGTGCGGCGGCCTCCCGGAACCGGCCCGCGAACAGCGCGGTGCCTCCGACGTGGGTGGTGACGAGGTCGACGACGTCGTCCGGGTCGACCACGAGCAGCCCCGCGAGCCGGTCGACCACGTCCGAGTCGGGCAGTCGCAGCACGATGCCGTCGTCTCCCGCGACGGGCTGCACGTCGACCCCGGCCTCAGCAGACAACACCGCGGCGACGATGGTCGCCCAAGCGCCCAGCACCCGGCGGCCGAGCGGCGAATGGATCACGACGCGCCAGTCTCCCAACTCGTCTCGGAACCGTTCGACGACCACGGTCCGTTCATCGGGGACCACGCCGGTCGCGGCGCGCTGCTCCTGCAGGTAGGAGGCCAGGTTGGTGCGGGTGTTGGGGTCGAGATAGCCACGCTCGAGGCGATCGGCGTCGCGGGAGGCCTCACGCTGCAGGCGCCCAATGCCGCGGCCGAGTTCGGTGGGGCGACCCTCGTCCTCGCCGCGCCAGAACGGCAGTCGCCCGGTGTTGCCGGGGGCGGGGGAGACGCGCACCTGGTCGCGGGTGATCTCCTCGATCCGCCACGACGAGGCCCCGAGCGTGAACACGTCGCCCACCCGCGACTCGTGGACCATCTCCTCGTCCAGTTCGCCGACCCGGCGCGCGCCCTGCTCGTCGCCGACCAGGAATACCCCGTAGAGGCCGCGGTCGGGGATGGTCCCCCCGGAGGTCGCGGCAAGCCGGAGCGCGCCCGGCCGCGGGTAGAGCCTGTTGTCCTCGCCCATCACGAGCCGTGCCCGCAGGTTGGCGAAGTCGGCCGACGGGTACGCCCCGGTGAGCAGTTCGACGACGGAGTCGAGCAGTTCGCGGCGCAGCACCGCGTAGGGCTGGGCGCGCGTGACGGTGGCGAACCACTCGTCGACGTCGAGGCCGGCCCCGCCCGCGGCCGCCGTCGCGGCGACGGTCTGCTGGGCGAGGACGTCGAGCGGGTGGCGGGGGATGCTCAACTGCTCGATCTCGCCGGAGAGCATCCGCTCTGTGGTGACGACCGCGGCCGCGAGGTCGCCGCGGAACAGCGGGTAGACGTCGCCGTTCGACACCGCCCCGACGACGTGTCCCGCCCGGCCGACGCGCTGCAGCGCGCTCGCGATCGACGGAGGCGCCGAGACCTGGATGACCCGGTCGACCGCGCCCATGTCAATGCCGAGTTCGAGCGAACTGGTGGCGACAACGCAGCGCAGTTCGCCGGACTTCAGCGCCGACTCGATCTCGGCGCGCTGCTCCTTGCTGACGGAGCCGTGGTGAGCACGAGCGATCACCGGCGGGGCCCCTCGCACCGTGTCGACCGGGGCCATCACCTGCGCGGGCGGTCGAGCGGGGATCGGCGGCAGCGTCTCGGGCGCGTGCTCCTCCGCCCACATCTCGTTGAGGCGGCCGGTCAGCCGCTCCGCCGTCCGCCTGCCATTGGTGAAGATCAGCGTCGACCTGCCCTCCTTGACCCGCGCATAGATCTCGGCCTCGACATGCGGCCACAGCGACGCCCCGCCGGGGGAACCGACGGTGACGGTGTCGGTTCCCGGCTGCGCGAGCAACGGGTCGACGCTGACCGCCGCGCCGGGACCCGGGCCTGGGTCGCTCATGTCCCGCACCGGCACCCGGACGGTGACGTCCCACAGTTTCTCCGCGGGCGGCGCCACGACGGTGACGGGCCGGTCGCCGCCGAGGAAGGCGGCCACCTTCTCGATCGGGCGCACCGTCGCAGACAGCGCGACCCGCTGCACGTCGTGGCCGACCAGGGCGTCGAGCCGCTCGAGGCTGAGCGCTAGGTGGCTGCCGCGCTTGGTGCCCGCGACCGCGTGGATCTCGTCGACGATCACCGTCGAGACCCCGGTGAGGGTCGCCCGGGCGCTGCTTGTCAGCATCAGGTACAGCGACTCGGGGGTCGTGATCAGGATGTCCGGGGGATGACGAAGCAGGGCCGCGCGTTCCCGCGCCGGGGTGTCACCGGAGCGGACCCCGACCGTGATGGGCTGCATGCTGGTGCCGAGGTGTTCGGCGGCGAGCCTGACCCCCGTCAGCGGTGCTCGCAGGTTGCGCTCGACGTCGACCCCGAGCGCCTTGAGCGGGGAGATGTAGAGCACCTTGGTGCCCGGGGTGCGCTCGGCCGCATTGGCGAGCGCGTCGATCGCCCACAGGAACGCGGCGAGGGTCTTTCCCGAACCGGTGGGTGCGACCACCAGCGAGTTCCGATGCGAGGAGATCGTCGCCCATGCCTCCTCCTGCACCGCCGTCGGGCGGGGGAAGACGCTCGAGAACCACTGCCGGGTCGGGGCGGAGAACGGCGCCAGCGGGTCCTTCATGGGGCAATCCTGCCACCCCCCACTGACGCCGCCGCCTCATGGGAGCCGACGGAGCGCCTGGATGATCTCCCGTTCGTCGGGGCAGGTCGCCGGCCCGCGTCGGGTGGTCGACAGGGCGCCCGCCACGTTGGCCCAGAGCAGGGCCGTCGGCAGGTCCTCGCCCCGGGCGAGCGCCGCGCACAGCACGCCGCTGTGCGCGTCGCCCGCGCCGTTGGTGTCGATGGCCTCGACCGTGATCGAGTCGATGTGCTCCGGTTCCGCGCCCAGCGAGTACCACGCACCCGCGTCGCCCGCGCGCACCAGGGTCTCACCAAGGCGGGCGGAGAGGCCCGCGCACAGTTCCTCCGGGGTGCTGCCGTCGACGTCCAACCGCTCGCCGAGCAGCAACGCCTCCCGCTCGTTCATGGACCACAACGGGGCGAGCGTTCGCATGGCCTCCAGCGTGTCGAGCGACGCGGTGCCGACCATGGGCGACACGTCCAGGAGCACCCGGCAGACGGGGCCACCCAGCCTCCCGACGAGCCGCAGCAGGGCCGCCTCGTTCTCGGGTGAGGCCAGCGAGTAGCCGCTCATGTAGATCACGTCGTCTGGGCGGGGAGCCAGGGCATCGAACGCGTCGACCGGGTCGCGGGTCTCCGCGCCACGGGTCGAGATGAAGGTGCGTTCGGCGCTTGCGTCGGTGATGGCGACGCAGTAGCCGATGTCCTCAGGGCGGGTCACGCCCGCGTGGCGCACACCGATCCTGTCAAGGCCCGCCCGGGCCGAATCGGAGAAGGTTCCGGTGCCGAGCGTTCCGCAGAAGACGGTCTCGACGCCGAGTTGACGGCTCGCGAGCAGCACGTTGAAGCCGCCGCCCACGTGGATGCCGCCGTCCTCCGCGAAGCCGTCCCCGCCTGGCGCTGGCATCGCGTCGAGTCGAAGCGCGAGGTCGATCACGACCTGGCCGGTGTGCAGGACCCGGCCGCTCATCGCCGCCCCTCCACACGAGCGCCGCCGAGAACGGCGTAGATCGCGCCCGCCGCGACGAGCGCGACCAGCCAGGCCAGGCCGTTGGTTCCGATCCAGGTGTCGGCGAGTGGGCCCGCGAACCACGCGACGGATTCGGAGACCTGAGCCTTGACGAACAGGTAGCCGAGCACGACCGCCACGAGCCAACTGCCGAGCGCCCGCCCTTCGACGCCGCCTCGGTACCAGTAGGCCGACCCTGGAGCCAGGTCGAGCAACCCGTCCGCGTCGTACCTGGTGCGCCGGATCATGTCGACGAGGAAGACGCCGATCCACGCTGTCAGCGGCACGGCCAGGAAGGAGATGAACGCGATGAACGGGCCGTAGAAGCCGTCGGAGATGAGCATGAAGTAGATCGACCCGATGATCATCACGATCACGTCGACGACGACGACGTAGACGCGCTTGACGCGGATGCCGAGCGTGATGGTCGCCATGCCCGCCGAGTACACCGACAGGTGGTTGGACAGGAGCAGGCCGCCGAAGGCCGCGATCAGGTAGGGCACCGCGACCCAGACGGGCAGCGCGTCGCGGACGGCCGCGATCGGGTCGGCCGCGGTGGCGATGCTGGAGTCGCCCGCCGTCAGCGCGCTGCCGAGGCCGATGACGATCACGAGCGGGATGCCAGCGCCCGCCGCCGCGCTCAGCACCAGGGACAGCGCGGAGGTCGCGCCGCGCTGGTAGCGGGCCATGTCCGCCCCCGAACTCGCCCAGCCGATGCCGGTGCCCGCGGCGATGGTGCCGATGCCGACGATCATCGCGGTGGCGGGCCCCGCGGGTGCGTTGATGAAGGAGGACCAGTCGACGGTGGTGGCCAGGTAGATCGCGATGAGGATCGTCAGGCCGCCGAAGATCCAGGTCGCCCATTTCTGGACCTTCAGGATGAACGCGTGCCCCGCGGCCGCGACGACCATGGTGCAGGCCACGAAGATCAGGATGCACACGACGGTCAGCAGGGGAGCCGACTTGGCCTCTGACGGCGTGCCGAGCAGGAGCGTGCTGAGCGACAGCAGCGCGAAGGCGCCCGTGACGGTGTTGACGGTCTCCCATCCGAGGCGCGACACCAGCGTGACGAGCGTCGGGGCCATGTTGCCGCGGACGCCGAACACGGCCCGCGACAGCGCGAGGGTGGGCGCCCCGCCGCGCAGGCCTGCGACGGAGATCAGCCCGACGACGGCGAAGGAGCAGAACGAGCCGATCAGGGCGACGATGATCGCCTGGAACAGGTTGAGGCCGAGCGCCATCAGGGTCGCGCCGAGCGGGATCCCCAGGATGGAGATGTTGGCGGCGAACCACACCCAGAACAGTTGTCCGGGCGTTCCGTCGCGTTGGTCGTCGGGTACGGGTTCGAGGCCGCGCTGCTCGATCTTTGAGAGCACGGCGGTGGTTTGGGGCGCACTGGTGCGCCCAGCGTCGTTGCTGGTCATATCTGTGGGTCCTTGGAGGAGGTGCGGTGGGGGGGTGGGTGTTGGCGGTTAGCGGCCGCGGAGTTCCAGGAGTTGCTCGGCGAGCGGGGCGAGGTCGAGGCGGGAGACCCGCTCGATGGTCGCGACGCTGTCGGCGGGGAAGGCCGTGGTGCCGTGGCAGGCGCCGAGGACGGCTCCGGCCATGGCGGCGATCGTGTCGGTGTCGCCGCCGAGGCGGGCGGCGGCGCAGAGGCCCGCGAACGGGTCGTCCGCGTAGGCGAGCGCGACGCACAGCGCCGCTGGGATCGATTCGGTCGCCTCGACGGAGGTGCCGACGACGGTGCGGAGGCGCCGTTCGAGGGCGGGGCCGTTCAGGCGCTGGGCGGATGAGAGGGCCTCGCGGGACCGGGAGAGCACCGATGCGCGTCCCGTCCAGTGGCCCCTGCGCGGGAGGGAGCCGACCACTCCGACGGCGGTCTCCAGGGCCTCGCGGACGCCTGCCCCCTCGATCCCTGCGCTGACGGCGGCGGCCACCAGTGCGGCGGACTCCCAGCCCTGTTCGGTGTCGTGGGTGACCTGGCAGGACTCGTGGACGGCATCGGCGAACGCGTCGGGCAGGTGCAGCGAGTAGGCGATGCCGATGGGGGTGACGCGCATGGCCGCCCCGTTGGTGGCGCCGAAACGCCCCGTCTCGCGCGGGTCGTCCCCGGCCCGGACGCGTTCGAGGGCCGACTTGGTGGAGGGCCCGAGCAGGTCGAGCGAACCGCGCCGGATCATGTCGTCCTCCCACGCGAGGAGGGAGGTGGCGAGCGTCAGGGGTCGAGGTGCCCGCCGCCCGCGACGAGGAGTCGGCCGACGAGGACGGCCTGCTCGGTGTCGTCCGTGACGGAACCGGCGGGCATCGACGGCGCGATCGGCTGGTCGTCGGCGGCGTCGAGCAGCGAGTCGACGTGTCCGTAGTGGCGCTCGATCTCGGTGGGGCTCATCGACTGCGTCGGCATGCCGAGGGCGTCTCCCAGGGCGAGGCCGCGCAGCGCGGCGAGCGCCCTGTCCGGACGTGAGGTGGTCATGGTCATTCCTCGAACTCGAAGTGAAGGGTGAAATGGTCGGGATCGAGCCACGACTCCACGAACTCGACCAGTTGGTCGTCGGAGTCGAGGCCGAGGCGCTGGGTGATGATGACGCGGGCGTCGATCGGCATCCGCAGCAGCGCCGCCTCCCCGGCACGCAGTCGAGCGGCCGAGACCTCCTGGCGTCCGTGGGTGACCTTCATGCCGGTGGCCCGCAGCGTGGTGGAGACCGAGCCGCCGAGCAGTCCGTGCTCGAGGACGGCGCGGATCCGGTCGTTGGCGGGCAGCGTCGAGATCTCCAGCGACAGGGGAGTCCCGTTCAGGGACCGGACCCGCTTGATCCGGTAGCACTGCGGCTCCGCGCAGCATCCCGCGACGTCGTCAGGGGTGTCGATCAGGTCGACGGAGAGCACCTTGGTGCTGGTCGGCAGGCCGACGGTGGCGGTGGCGGCCGTCCATCCCTGCGGGCCGGACAGGTCCACGCCGTGGAAGGCGACGTAACTGCCGGATCCTGGCTTGGTGTGGACGAGGTCGGACTCCTGGAGCATCGCGAGGGCGCGCCTGATGGTGCCCCGGGACGCGCTGAACTCCTGGGCCAGGGAGTGCTCCGACGCGAGGCGTTCGCCGCTTCGCACCTGGCCCGCGGTGATCCTCTGGGTCAGCGTCGCCGCGATCTTCTCTGCCTGCGTGTAGCCGGTCTTCGATGACTGCATACGAAACAAGATAGGACAGGTTCAGACAGGTGGATACCTCTCAACGGGTGTCTCTAGCTTCTACTCCTCGGGGTGGGTCGCTGCACCAGAAGGAGGGCGCGAAAGAGGGGCCGCCCCGACGGGCGGCCCCTCTCTGCTGTCTCGTGGACTCAGGCGGTCTGCTCCTCCGAGCCGTCGGTCGACCAGTTGACGTGGAACGAGCCGTCCCGGTCGACCCGCCGGTAGGTGTGTGCGCCGAAGTAGTCGCGTAGGCCCTGCGTCAGGGCCGCGTTGAGGCGCGGGGCGCGGGCCTGGTCGTAGTGGGCGAGCGCCGCGGAGAATCCGGGCACCGGGACGCCTGCCTTGACGGCGACCGCCACGACGTCGCGCCAGCCGTCCTGCGCCTCCGCGAGACCCGCGGCGATGGACGGGGCCTCCAGCAGCGTCACCAGGTTGCCGGCGGCGTACTCGGAGCGGATCCGCTCAAGCAGGCGGGCGCGGATGATGCACCCGTCGCGCCAGATCTTTGCGACGTCGCCGATGTTGATGTCCCAGCCGTACTCCTCCGCCCCCATCCGGATCTCGTCGAGGCCCTGGGCGTAGGCGACGACCTTGCTCGCCAACAGCGCCTGACGGATCGACTCGATGAAGGCGTCCCTGTCGGCCACCTCGATCCGGCCGTCGGGGCCCGACAGGGCCTTCTGGGACGCGGCACGCAGTTCGGGGGCGGACGAGATGGCGCGCGAGAAGACCGCCTCGGCGATCGCGTTGACCGGCGTGCCGAGGTTCAGGGCCGACTGCACCGTCCAGGTGCCCGTGCCCTTCATGCCAGCGGCGTCGACGATGACCTCGACCAGCGGCTTACCCGTGGCCTCGTCGACCTTGCGGAGCACTTCGGAGGTGATCTCGATCAGGTAGGAGTCGAGGTCGCCGGTGTTCCAGGCGGAGAACACGTCGGCCATCTCCGGGTAGCTGAGCCCGAGGCCCTTGAGCAGTTCGAATGCCTCGCCGATGAACTGCATGTCGGCGTATTCGATGCCGTTGTGGATCATCTTGACGAAGTGGCCGGCGCCGTCGGTGCTGATGTAGGTGCAGCACGGCTCGCCGTCGACCTGCGCGGAGATCGACTCGAGGATCGGGCCGAGCGCCGCGTAGGACTCCTTGGAACCGCCGGGCATGATCGACGGGCCCTCGAGAGCGCCGACCTCGCCGCCGGAGATGCCTGCGCCGACGAAGTGCAGGCCGAGGCCGCGCAACTTCTCCTCGCGGCGGCGGGTGTCCTCGAAGAACGCGTTGCCGCCGTCGACGACGATGTCGCCCTCCTCGAGAAGAGGGACGAGCGAGTCGATGGTCGCGTCGGTGCCAGCGCCTGCCTGCACCATGATGATGATGCGACGCGGCCGCTCAAGCGAGGCGACGAAGTCGGCCAGTTCGTGCGCGGGACGGAAGTCGCCCTCGGAGCCGTGCTCTGCCATCACGGCATCGGTCTTCGACGCGGTGCGGTTGTAGATGGCCACCCGATGGCCCTTGTGGGCGAGGTTGCGGGCGAGGTTCGAGCCCATCACCGCCATGCCAACCACGCCGACATTCGCCAGGTCCGTCATTCTTGTCACTCCGATCGTTTGCCTACCCTGGGAGCCTACCGGCGGGCGCCCCGTCGGGTGAGCGTCGACCGAGGACCGGGCAGGCCCGAACGTGGGCTGAATGTCACGCCCAGGTGGCGATATGAACACCATCGGTGAGCGATCCGACGTGTATGTTAACGCTGACAGGGGCGCGTTGGATCGACGAAATTGACCCGTGTAACGTCGCTCTGGATAGCCCTTTCATACGTAGATCCGGAGGATCCATGACTGTCCCGTTCACGAGGTACCTCAAGACGACCGCGCTTCTGTCGGTCGCCGCTGTTGGCCTCACCGCCTGTGGCGGAGGCTCCACCCCGGCGGCCACCGACACCCCCGCCGGCTCGACGCAGAGCCCGGCTGCCCCCGCCGAGAAGGTCGAGATCTCCTACATGCACCGTCTGCCCGACGGCAAGGACATGACGAAGGTCGCCGACATCGTCGATCGCTGGAACAAGGAGAACCCGAACATTCAGGTCACCACGACCAAGTTCGACGGTGCTGCCTCCGAGATGATCACGCGCCTCGACACCGACATCGCCGCGAACAACGGCCCCTGCCTCGCGCAGCTCGGCTACGGCGAGGTGCCGGAGATGTTCGTCAAGGGTCTCGTGATGGACGTCACCGCTGAGGCCGCGAAGTACCAGGACCAGTTCGGTGGCGCCTTCGGCCAGATGAGCGTCGGTGGCGTCACCGTCGGCCTGCCGCAGGACTCCGGGCCGCTCGTCTACATGTACAACGAGGCCGAGTTCAAGAAGCTTGGCCTTGAGGTGCCCACCACCTCGGCCGAGTACGCCGACGTCGCCAAGAAGGCGGCCGCCTCCGGCAAGTACGCCACCGTCTTCCTCCCCGACGAGGCGCACTACTGGCTCTCCGGCCAGGCCGCTGGCGCGGGTGCCGTGTGGTACTCCGCCGCCGACGACAAGTGGAAGGTCGACACCTCCGACGCGGGCACCGCGTCGGTCGCCTCCTTCTGGCAGGGCGTCCTCGACGACAAGTCCGCGCTCGTCGTGAAGCGCTGGAGCGAGCAGTGGGACAAGGCGCTGGCCGAAGGCACCATCATCGGCTACACCGCCGCCGCCTGGGAGACCGGTTTCGCCCTCGACTCTCTCGACGGCACCCCCTTCGAGGGCCAGTGGCGCGTCGCCCAGATGCCCAAGTTCAACGACTCTGACAAGACCGGCCCCGACGGTGGCTCCGGCGTCGCCGTCATGAAGGGCTGCGAGCACCCCGCCGAGGCGATGCAGTTCAACGCCTGGTTCAACACCCAGGTCGACGACCTGGCCTCGCAGGGCCTGGTTCCCGCGGCGACCGCGGTCGCGAAGATGCCCGAGAAGATGGAGCGCCAGTTCGGCGGCCAGGACGTGATGGCCGAGCTGAAGATCGCCAACGAGCGGATGAGCGCCGAGTGGTCCTACATCCCGGGCTTCTCATCCGTCGGCCCGAAGATGGTCGAGGCCGCCTCCGCCGCGGGCGCAGGATCCGGCAAGGTCGCCGACATCTTCACCGTCGCCAAGGAAGCCTCCATCGCGTCGCTGAAGGACGCGGGCCTGCCCGTCGCCGAAGGCTGATCCGTGTTGCGCCGGCCCGTCGGTGACGGGCCCGGCGCCCACGCCAGTCCCACCCTGTCCGGCACACGAAAGTCATCCCCATGAGCACAGCCACCGCACAGACCTCGAAGCCTCGCAGGAGGTGGAGCAGGCAGGCGCGCCACGAGGCGGTCAGCGGCTGGGCGTTCTCGCTTCCCTTCTTCCTCTGTTTCATCCTGGTCTTCATCGCCCCGATCGTCTCCGCCGTCCGGGCGAGCCTGTTCAAGCAGCAGGCCGCGGGCGGCGGCCTCTACGGCAACGCCGGCGGCGAGGGCGGCAAGGTCGACGTGTTCGTCGGCCTGGAGAACTACGTCGTCGCGGGCACCGACCCCGAGTTCTGGAAGGGCGTCGGGCGCGTAATGCTGTTCGGCATCGTCCAGATCCCCATCATGATCGGGCTCGCACTGGCCCTGGCGCTGCTGCTCGACTCGTTCCTGGTGCGCCGCAAGACCGTGTGGCGGCTCGGCTACTTCCTGCCCTACGCCATCCCGGGCCTGATCGCCGCGATCATCTGGGGCTACCTGTACATTCCCGAGGTCTCCCCGTTTGCGGACTTCTTCCCGAACATGGAGGGCAACCCGTTCTTCCTGGCGCCGAGCATCGCACTGTGGTCGATGGCCAACATGACCACCTGGACCTACACGGGCTACAACATGCTGATCTTCCTCGCGGCGCTGCAGGCCATCCCGCGCGACCTGTATGAGGCGGCCCGCATCGACGGCGCCTCCGGCTGGAAGATCACGACCCGGATCAAGATCCCGATGGTCAGTTCGGCCGCGCTCCTCGCGGTGCTGCTGTCGATCGTCGGCACCATCCAGTTGTTCAACGAGCCGACCATTCTGAAGAAGCTGACGACCTGGATGCCCAACACCTACACGCCGATGCTGATGGCCTACCAGACCTCCACCGGCCTCCTGACGCCCTCGGGCACCGGCCCCGCGTCGGCCATCTCGATCCTGATGGCGCTGATCGCGGGCGTGCTCGCCGTCGCCTACTTCTTCGCCCAGCGGAAGGTGAACCAGTGAGCGCGCTCAAGCCCACCGTCGACGGCCTCGAGTACCGACCCTCCATCGAGGGGCAGCCGCCGCGCTCGATCGCGCCGAGCGCCATGGCCCGCACCATCACCACGATCCTGCTCGTGGTCGCGCTGATCTACTTCCTGTTCCCGGTGCTGTGGGTGATCTTCGCCTCCACCAAGAACAACCACGACATCGTGTCGACCTTCGGGTTCTGGTTCGGCGAGAAGGTCGACTGGTCGGGCAACTGGGCCCTGCTCACCGGCTGGCAGCCGATGTTCCTGCGCTGGGTCGGCAACTCGATCTTCTACTCGACGGCGGCCGCCACCATCGGAACGCTGCTGTCGGTCTCGGCGGGCTACGCGATGGCGAAGTTCCGCTACCCGGGCCGCTCAGTGATGCTCGGCACCATCATGGCCGGGCTGCTGATGCCGGTGGCGATCCTGACCATCCCGATGGTGCTGCTGTTCAGCCAGATCGGGCTCAACAACACCATCTGGGCCGTCATCATCCCGTGCATGGTCTCGCCGTTCGGGGTCTTCCTCGGCAACGTGTACGCGACGACCTCGGTGCCGACCGAACTGCTCGAGGCCGCGCGGATCGACGGGGCGGGGGAGGCCAGGATCTTCTTCACCATGGTGATCCGGCTGCTCGCCCCCGCGATGGTGACGATCTTCCTGTTCATCTTCGTCGGCACCTGGAACAACTTCATGCTGCCGTTGATGATGCTGAGCAGCCCCGAACTGAAACCGGTCACCGTCGGCCTCTACGGGATGATGAGCTACTACGAGCCGCAGAAGGGCGCAGTGATGATGGGCGCGCTGATCGGCGTGCTCCCGCTGATCGTGCTGTTCATCTTCCTGCAGCGCTACTGGCAGTCCGGCCTGGCGGCGGGCGCCGTCAAGGGCTGACCGCCCTCGCGCGCCGCGGCCCGACCCGCGCCTCAGCGGCGGTAGGTCTGACGGCCGCGCAGGTAGGTCGCCTCGACGGGGTCGGGCAGCGAACGCCCGTGGTACGGGTTGTTGCGCGACAGCGACGCGGATGCGGCCCTGTCGACCGTCGCGACCCGCTCGGGGTCGATCAGGACGACGTTGCCGGGTTCTCCGACGGCGAGCGGCCGCCCCTGGCCGCTCAGCGAGGCGATCCGGGCGGGAGCGTGGCTCATCCGGTCCGCGACGCCTGCCCAGTCGAGACGACCTGGGTTCACCATCGTCTCGATGACGACGCTCAACGCCTGCTCGAGGCCGAGCATGCCGGGGCGCGCGTCGACGAAGGCGTGGTCCTTGTCCTGCGTCGCGTGTGGGGCGTGGTCGGTGGCGACCACGTCGATGGTGCCGTCTGCCAGCGCCGCGCGCACGGCCTCGATGTGCTCGTCGGGGCGCAGCGGCGGGTTTACCTTGTAGGTGGTGTCGTAGCCCATCAGCTCGGCAGTGTTCAGGAGCAGGTGGTGCGGGGTCGCCTCGGCGGTGACGCGGATGCCGCGGGCCTTCGCCCAGCGGATCACGTCGACGCCCTCGGCGGTCGAGACGTGGCACACGTGCAGGCGGGACCCGGTGGCCTCGGCCAACTGCACGTCGCGGGCGATGATCGTCGACTCCGCGACGCTCGGCCAGCCGCCCAGTCCGAGCCGGCCCGAGATCTCGCCCTCGTGGCAGCAGGCGCCGGGGCCAGCAAGGTTCGAATCCTGCGCGTGCTGCGCGATGACGCCGTCGAACGGCTTGACCCATTCGAGCGCCCTGCGCATCAGTTGCGGGTTCATCAGGCAGTTGCCATCGTCGGAGAACATCGTGACGCGGGCCGCGGAGGTGTGCATCAGCCCGAGTTCGGCCAACTGTTCTCCCGCGAGACCCTTGGAGATGGCGCCGATCACTGTGACGTCGACGTAGCCTGCGCGCACGCCCAGGTCGTGGATGTGCTCGGCCTTCTCCGCGGTGTCGGTGATCGGGGTGGTGTTGGCCATCGCGCACACCGCGGTGAACCCGCCGCGCGCGGCGGCCTGCGAGCCGCTCAGCACGGTCTCGGTGTCCTCGCGGCCGGGCTCGCGCAGATGGGTGTGCACGTCGACGAGGCCGGGCAGCGCGATCAGGCCGTCGCAGTCGACGACCTCAGCGCCGCTGGGCGCCTCGTCGACGAAGAGGCCGTCGTCGGAGATGGTGAGGTCGGTGCGCGTGCCGTCGGGCAGCGTCACGCCGCGCAGCAGGGTAGCCACGTTCAGTCCCTTCGATCGGAGCCGGTGTTGCCGGCAAGCAGGTGGTACAGCACGCTCATCCGCACGGCGACCCCGGAGGACACCTGGTCGAGGATGATCGACTGCGACGCGTCGGCGGCCGCCGACGAGATCTCGAGCCCGCGGTTCATGGGGCCGGGGTGCGCGATGCAGGCGCCGGGCTTGAGCCGGGTGAGGCGCTGCGCCGTCAGGCCGTAGCCCGCGATGTACTCGCGCTCGGAGGGGAAGAACCCGCCGCTCATCCGCTCGCGCTGGACGCGCAGCATCATCGCGACGTCGACCTCGGGGAGCACCTCGTCGAGGTCGTAGGTCACCTCGACGCCCCAGTTCTCGACGCCGGGCGGCAGCAGGGTAGGCGGAGCGACGAGCACCACCGAGGCGCCCAGCTTCTGCAGCAGCAGCACGTTGGATCGGACCACGCGCGAGTGCAGCAGGTCGCCGGTGATGGAGACGCGCTTGCCCTCGATGTCGCCCAGATCGTTGGCCCGCAGATGGCGTCGGATGGCGTGCGCGTCGAGGAGGGCCTGCGTCGGGTGCTCGTGCATGCCGTCGCCCGCGTTGATCATTGACGCCCGCACCCAGCCGGCCGCCTGTTGGACGGAGCCGGAGCCCGCGTGGCGCATGATGATGGCGTCGACGCCCATCGCGTCCAACGTCATGAGGGTGTCGCGCATCGACTCGCCCTTGCTCACCGAACTGCCCTTCGCCGACACGTTGATCGCGTCGGCCGACAGCCACTTGGCGGCCAGCTCGAACGAGGAGCGGGTGCGGGTGGAGTCCTCGAAGAACAGGTTGACGACCGTGCGGCCCCGCAGTGCTGGAAGCTTCTTGATGGGCCGCGACTGCACGTCGTGCATCTCCTCGGCGGTGGCGAGGATCGTCTCGATCTCGTCGCGGGACAGGTCGGCGATGCCGAGCAGGTGCTTCACTTGCCGCCCCTCTCGATCGTGACGAGGTCCTCGCCGTCGGTCTCGGTCAGCGCGACCCGGACCCGTTCGGAGCGGGCGGTCGGGATCGACTTGCCGACGATGTCGGCCTGGATCGGCAGTTCTCGGTGGCCGCGGTCGATCAGGGTGACGAGTTGGATCGCGCGCGGGCGGCCCAGGTCGGCCAGGGCGTGCAGCGCCGCCTGGATCGTGCGACCGGAGTACAGCACGTCGTCGACCAGCACCACGGTGCGGTCGTCGATGGTGCCGGGCAGGATCGTGCGTCCGACGGTGCGGGTCGGGTTGGCGCGCAGGTCGTCGCGGTACATGGTGATGTCGAGTTGGCCGACGGGAAGTGCCTGGCCGTCGCGGGCCGCGATGGCGGCCAGACGCTTGGCCAGCGGCGCCCCACGGGTCAGAATCCCCAGCAGCACGACGCCGTCGGCGCCGTGGTTCCTCTCCAGGATCTCGTGCGTCATGCGGGTCATCACCCAGCTCATGTCATCGCCAGACAGCATCGCGCGCGTGGTCTCGTCCATCGGTTCCCTTCCGGAGTCCGAGGCGAATCTACCGCAGCGGCGCCCTCGTGTCGGACGATGCCCGTCGGTCGCGCGGGACGCTCCGACCGGCGCAGGCAGCACGGGCTCGGCAATCGCGGGCTTCGCCAGACTTGCGGTGGCGCGCTCCACAACCGCGGAGACGAGACCGGGCTGCCAGGGCAGATCAGCACCACCATCGGCGACCCGGTGCAGGTCCCCCCGATCTGCCTACGCGCGTCCGTGGGGACCCCTCAGTGGGTGCCCTCGGCCAGGCTCGGTGGGACCGCGTCAGGACGGCCAAGCCGAACCATCACTTCGGCGGCATCGAAGTACTGGGCCTCGTCGGGCGCAACGATGCTGACAGCCTCATCCAGATACGCGAACTCCGTCGTCATGATGTGCTGCGGCGTCACCGTCAGCTCGACGAGGGCGACGCGCCCAGCAGAGTCAAGCCGGAGAGAGTAATCGGCACCCGCCAGCCCCGTGGCTCCCGAGCCGGCCTCGAAGAGATGCCAGCTGTCCTCGAGCCCTGGCCGATCGACCGCGTCGGCCATCTCAAGCGACCTGGCGCGGTGCAGGGTGCCATGGACGGTGCCTGAGTCGTCCTGTGCCGCTGAGGTCGCACCGAGCAGCCAGTACAGGGGAGTCTGCGGCCCCGAGGCCGGAAAGTCGGGGCCCTGGAACCGGAGCCAGTCGGCCTGGTCCGGGACGGCCAGCGGATCGCCATCTCCGTCGCCTTGGCCGATCCACATGAACGCGTCGGTGCCAATGGAGATGACCCTCTGCCATGACGACTGTTCACCCGCGTCGCCCGCGTCGCCCGCGAGGACGGTGTTGACGAGCATGGCAACGCTTCGCTCGGATGGGTTCATCGTGAATCGGGTGGCCCCGCGATGTCCCTGCGCGCTCAGCCAGCTCTGACCGGTGATGGTCGGCGAACGGAGGCTTCTGGCGGCAGCCGCGGCGATCGAATCTGCGTCATTCATGATTCCCCTAACGAAGTCAAAAGCAGAAGATGGGGCCAGTTGCAGTGCGCGGCCTATCGGGCTCGACGCTATCGCTGAGGTTGGGTTGCCATGGGGATGGAACCCACAAGAGTGGCCGAAGAGGTGCGCAGCTCACGGGGCCTGAGCGCGGCGCAGGCGGGCGGTTCTCCCGGCCCATGTCCGGGGGTGAGGGTGGGTCGACCTAGGCGAGGGTCTCCGCGCGGGGTGTGGACATCCGGTTGAGCAGCATTGTGGGTTCGTTCTGCGACACGCCGGGGTTTGTGGTCGTTGTGGTGATCGAGTGTGGATTGCTGCTCAACGCGGGTCGCCGCAGGCGAGGGTCTCCGCGCGGTGGTGTGGACACCCGGTTGAGCAGCATTGTGGGCTCGTTGTGCGACACGCCGGGGTTTGTGGTCGTTGTGGTGATCGAGTGTGGATTGCTGCTCAACGCGGGTGCCGCCGGAGAGGTCGACCGCTTCGCCCAGGGTTCCCGCACGGCCGCCTCGGATGACGCCTGCCGGGGCCCGCCATTTCGGCTAGAGTGCCGACCATGAATCTGCTGCCCCTCGAGGTCCTGCCCGGCTGGCCTGAGCCGGCCCCGGTTTCCGACCTGCACATGTGGCTCCTGCTCGTGATCGGCCCGCTGGCCTTCGGCGCCGTCGTCGCGCTCATCGCGTTCGCGCCCCACTTGGCGCGCGGCGGTCGCGAGAAGACCGACGTTGAGTCAAGGGAACTCGAGGCCGCGCGGCACTGACCGCCGGACACTGACGAGGGGACGGGCCAGGTGCCCGTCCCTTTCTGCGTGCCCGTGAGTTCCCTGTGGAGGCCCTGTCCTTGAGCATGTCTGGTAACTCGTTCGTCCTGGTGGCCGTCGAAAAGGTTTGCGACACGAACGAGCAACCAAACATGCTCAAACTTCCACCCAGCCGACGGTTCGGCACGCCTCCACGGGATTCGGCCTCCCACAAGGAGGGGGCCGGGAATAGTGGGCGACACGGGGAGGTTGGGGGTAGATTGAACCGGCTCGACGTGGAGCCTTCAGCACGATCACATGAAGGGTCCACGATGAGTGAGTTGTCCACCCGCAGGCGGCGCGCCGCGCTGCTCGCGCTAGCGCTCGGCGGCTTCGGCATCGGCGCGACGGAGTTCGTCGCGATGGGCCTGCTGCCGCAGATCGCCCGGTCGCTGCTCCCCGAACTCTGGGCCTCAAGCCAGGAGGCGGCGCTCGCCCGCGGCGGCCTAGTCGTCTCCGGCTACGCGCTCGGCGTCGTGATCGGCGCCTTCACCGTCGCCGTCGCCACCGTCCGACTGCCCCGCAAGGTGGCCGTCACCGGCTTCGCGGTCGCCTTCACGATCGGCTCCCTGCTTTCGGCCGCCGCGCCGACGTTCTGGCTGCTCGTCGCGGCCCGCTTCGTGGCGGCCCTTGCCCACGGCGCCTACTTCGGCTTCGCGTCCCTGATCGCCGCCGCCATCATGGGCCCCGGCAACCGCGGCAAGGGCATCGCCATGGTGCTCTCGGGGCTGACGGTCGCCAACGTGATCGGCGTGCCGCTGATCACCATGCTCGGCCAGCGCACCAACTGGCGGGTCGCCTACCTTGCCGTCGCGGTGATCTTCGCGATCGCGACCGTCGCGATCGCCGTCGCCGTGCCGCGCCAGCCAGGCAACCCGAACGCAAGCATCCGCGGCGAACTCCGGGTGTTTCGACGGCCGCAGGTCTGGCTCGCGCTCGCCATCGGCGCCATCGGGTTCGGCGGCTTCTTCGCCGTCTACTCCTACGTCTCACCCATCGCAACCGAGTTGGCGGGCCTCAGCGAGGGCTGGGTGCCGATCGCGCTTGTCGTGGTCGGCGTCGGGATGACGCTCGGCGTGCAGGTCGGCGGGCGCCTTGCCGACCGGGGCGCGCTGCGGGCGCTGATCAACCTGTACCCCTGGTACCTCGGCGCGCTGGTCGTGCTCGCGCTGTTCGCGTCCGAGCCGTGGGTGCTGATGGTCTTCCTGTTCCTGATGGCCGCGCTGTCGTCGGCGATGATGCCCGCGATCCAGACCCGTCTGCTCGACGTCTCGGGCGACGCTCAGACGCTCGCGTCGGCGCTGAACCACGCCTCGCTCAACATCGGCAACTCGCTCGGTGCCGCGCTGGGAGGGCTCGTGATCTCGATCGGGCTCGGGTTCTCCGCCCCCGCCTGGGCAGGCGCCGCATTGGGGTCCTGGGTTTGCTGCTCGCGCTCTTCTCCGGCCTGCTGGAGCGGCGCGGCGCGCGCTGACTCAGGACGCGCAAACGCCCGGCACCCCGAGGGGCGCCGGGCGTTGTCGTTCCTCAGGCCTGGCGGCTGCGGTCCTGCGCCCGCAGCGACCGGCGCGACTCGTCGAGGCGCTCCGTGACGGCGCGACGCACCTGCTCGCTCGGCTCGTTGTCCTCCAGCCAGGACGCGATCGTCGTGACAAGGGTGTCGGTGATCAGCGGCGTCGGGAACAGCCAGCGAAGCGCCGTCCCGATGGCCGCGTAACCGCGCGACTCCCAGATGCCCTCGCGGCGCGAGATGCGACCGAGCAGGTCGAGGTAGGCGGCCGGGTACGGCTCCAGCACCTCGTCCTGGCCGTAGCGCCAGAACCCCATGCAGATCGCCCGGTGCGTCTCGTTCGGCACGTCCGGGTCGTCGGTGGCGAGCGTCCAGGCCTGCGCCTTGGAGTCGGCGTCCGGCAGCGCCGCCGCGGCACCCGCGGCCGACTCAGCCCCGGCCGAGGTGTTGTCGCGGTCGAGCTCCTCGCCGATCTCGTCGTGGCCGATCAGGCCGAGCTTCGCGAGCGCCGTCACGATCGACCAGCGCATGCCGGTGTCGATGGCCAGCCCGGCAGGGACCTCCTCGTCGACGAGCCAGCCGCGGATCAGTTCGGCGCTCTCCGCGGAGCGGGCCGAGGCGATCAGCGCCTTCGCGGCGAGCACCTGCTTGTCCGACCCGGGGCCGCTTCCTTCAGCAGGCGCGCGAGGCCCGTGACGAGCTTGGTGTTCAGGTCGGCACGCAGTTCCGGTGCCGTGAACGCCAGCGACGCGTTGCCCGCCTGCGCGAGCAGCGTCGACACGGCGGCCATGTCCTCCTCGCTCGGCAGCCCGGCGAGCACCAGCGCGACGTAGTCCTGCGCGGGGAGTTCGCCGTCGCGGGTCGCCTCCCAGAACGACGTCCACGCGACGGCCCGCGCGAGCGGGTCCTTCAGCGCGCCGAAGTTCCCGATCAGCGTCTGGGTCGACGCGTCGTCGAGGCGGATCTTTGCGTAGGTACGGTCGCCGTCGTTGAGCAGTACCAGGTCTCCGCGCTCGACGCCGACCAGGTCGCCGACCTCGGTGCGCTCACCGGCGACGTCCAGTTCGACGTACGACGTGCGCGTCAGTTCGCCCGACTCGTCGAGGCGGTAGACACCGATCCCCAGCGGGTGCGTGCGCAGCGTCGGCCACTGCTCGGGCGCCGTCTGCACCACCTCGAAGCGGGTGAAGCGGCCCTTCTTGTCGACGTCGAAATCGGCGGCGAGGGTGTTGACGCCGGAGGTCTCCAGCCACTCGGAGGTGTACCAGGAGAGGTCGCGCCCGGAGGCGGCCTCGAGCTCGACGAGCAGGTCGTTGAGCTCGGTGTTGCCGTAGGCGTGCTTCTCGAAGTAGGCGTGCACGCCCTTCGTGAAGGCCTCTTCGCCGACGACGGAGACCAGCAGTTTCAGCACCGAGGCGCCCTTGGCGTAGGTGATGCCGTCGAAGTTCTGCTCGACCTTTTCCAGGTCGGACATGTCGGCCGCGATCGGGTGCGTCGTCGACAGTTGGTCCTGCAGGTAGGCCCATGCCTTGCGCTCATTGCTGAACGAGGCCCACGGCTTGGCGCCGGTGTCGTAGCGCTTGGCGATCTCGTCGTTGGCGTAGTGCGATGCCCACTCGGCGAACGACTCGTTCAGCCACAGGTCGTCCCACCAGCGCATCGTGACGAGGTCGCCGAACCACATGTGCGCCAACTCGTGCAGGATCGTGTTGTCGCGGGCGTCCATCTCGCGGGCCGTGACGCGGGAGCGGAACAGGTACTCGTCGCGGAAGGTCACGCAGCCCGCGTTCTCCATGGCGCCCGCGTTGAACTCGGGGACGAAGACCTGGTCGTAGGTGCCGAACGCGTACGGCACCCCGAACGCCTCCTCGAACACCTCGAAGCCGCGCTGGGTGGTGGTCAGGATCCGGTCCGCGTCGAGGTACTGCGCAAGCGACTGGCGGCACGCCACCGACGCGGGCACCTCGCCCGCCGCCGACTCGATGGTGCCGCGCACCACATGGAAGTTGCCCGCCACGAGAGCGGTGATGTAGGTCGACATCTTCTTGGTCGGCTCGTGCTCGAAGCGCCCGAAGCCGTCGCCGATGTCGGTCGGCTCGACGCTCGGTGCGTTGGTGAACACCAGCCAGTCGGACGGAGCGAGCACCGTCAACTGGAAGGTCGCCTTCTGATCGGGCTGTTCGGCGCCCGCGTACATGCGCCGCGCGTCAGCCGTCTCGAACTGCGTGTAGAGGTAGGTGCGCTGGTCGACCGGGTCGATGAAGCGGTGCAGGCCCTCGCCCGAGTTGGAGTAGCGGCACACCGCCACCACCGTGACCTCATGCTCGCCCTCGCCCAGTTCGGGCAGCGGCAGGCGGTAGCCGTCGAAGGTGGACGCGTCGAAGGGCTCGCCGTCCAGGCTGGCCTCGCGGATCTCGTCAGCGATCAGGTCCAGGTGGGTGCCGCCGCCGGTCGAGGTGAGGCCGAGGACGGTGGTCGACAGGAACTGCCGCTCAGGGTCGGCGACCTCACGGCCCGTCAGGTCGACCGTGACCTCGTAGGACCGCGTCGAGATGATCTCGGAACGGGCCGCCGCCTCGTCACGAGTGATATTGGCCGTGGCCATGTCGTGCTCCCTTGTCTCTGCTCGCGCACGGATGTGCGTGTGCTCCAACCTCCCCATTGTTCTACGGCTGCCCGAGATCCGTAGGATTTCGAGCGCCAGTCGCCAAGTCCGTGCCTTGTGGAACGATTGGCCACATGACTGAGCCGAGTGATGCCGAAGCCGGAGTGACCTCACCAGAACTCCGACGCCGGTGGACCGACCTGAACAACCTCCTGACGGAGGCGCAGGAGGCCTACTACGGCGCCGACGCCCCCACGCTGTCGGACGCGGCCTACGACGAGGCGATGCGCGACCTGCAGGCGCTCGAGGACGCGCACCCGTCGCTGGTCAGCCCCGACTCGGCGACCCAGCGCGTCGGCACGGCCACCATCACCGAGTTCAAGCCCGTCACGCACCTGAAGCGGCTGCTCAGCCTGGACAACGTGTTCAGCGACGAGGAACTGCAGGGCTGGCTGGCCCGCACCCCCGCGACGCGCTACCTCTGCGAACTGAAGATCGACGGCCTCGCAATCGACCTCGTCTACCTCAACGGAAGGCTCTCGGTCGGCGCGACCCGCGGCGACGGCAGGGTGGGGGAGGACGTCACCCCGAACGTCGCGACCATCGCAGGCATCCCGCACCGGCTCAAGGGCGATGCGCCCGCCGTCCTGGAGGTCCGCGGCGAGGTGTTCTTCCCCGTTGCCGGGTTCGAGGAACTCAACGCGTCGCTCGTCGAGGCGGGCAAGGCCCCGTTCGCGAACCCGCGCAACGCCGCCGCCGGGTCGCTCAGGCAGAAGAACCCTGCCGTCTCCGCGTCGCGTCCGCTGCGGATGCTGGTGCACGGCATCGGCGAGATCGACGGCGAACACTTCGACAGCCAGTCGGGCGCCTACGAGAAGATGCGGTCCTGGGGGCTGCCGGTACCCGACACCTTCCGCGTCGTCGAGGACCCGGCAGAGGTGCTGAAGTTCGTCGAGCACCACGGCGAACACCGTCACGACCTCAGCCACGAGATCGACGGGATCGTCATCAAGGTCGACGACCTGGCGCAGCAGGACCGGCTCGGCGCGACGTCGCGAGCCCCGCGCTGGGCGATCGCCTACAAGTACCCGCCCGAGGAGGTCAACACCAAGCTGCTCGACATCCAGGTCAACGTCGGTCGCACCGGGCGCGTCACCCCGTTCGGCGTGATGGAACCGGTGTTCGTCAGCGGCTCCACCGTGGAGATGGCCACGCTGCACAACGCGTTTGAGGTGGAGCGCAAGGGCGTCCTGATCGGCGACACCATCGTGCTGCGCAAGGCGGGAGACGTGATCCCCGAGATCGTCGCGCCGGTGGTGGCGCTGCGCGACGGCACCGAGCGGGCGTTCGTGATGCCGACCAACTGCCCGTCGTGCGGCACGGAACTTCGCCCCGAGAAGGAGGGCGACAAGGACATCCGCTGCCCCAATTCGCAGAGCTGCCCGAGCCAGTTGCGCGAGCGGCTGTTCGGGCTCGCGTCCCGCGGGGCGCTCGACATCGAGGCGCTCGGCTGGGAGGGCGCGAGCGCGCTGCTCGCCTCCGACCGGCTGACCGACGAGGGCGACCTGTTCACCCTGACGGCCGACGACCTTCTCCAGACCGACTTCTACACCCGCACCGCCAAGCAGGCCGAGTTGGCCGACGACGCCGTGCCGGTGCGCGCGGGCCGCGTGCTGAGCTCGGTCGGCCAGAAACTGCTCGCCAACCTCGACAGCGTCAAGGAGCAGCCCCTGTGGCGGGTGCTTGTCGCGCTGTCGATCCGGCACGTCGGGCCGACGGCGGCCCGCTCGCTCGCCGGGGGCTTCGGCTCGCTCGAGAAGATCCGCGCTGCCTCGGCCGACGAGTTGGCTGGCGTCGACGGCGTCGGCTCCGTGATCGCCGAGGCGGTGCTGAACTGGTTCACGGTCGACTGGCACCGCGCCATCGTCGACAAGTGGGCCGCCGCGGGGGTGCGGATGGCCGACGAGGTCGACGAGTCGACCCCCGCACGTTGGAGGGCCTGACGGTGGTCGTGACGGGTTCGCTCGACCGGTTCAGCCGCGACGGCGCCAAGGAGGCGATCCTGTCGCGCGGAGGCAAGGCGGCAGGCTCGGTGAGCAAGAACACAGACTACGTCGTGATCGGCGCCAACGCCGGGTCGAAGGCCGCGAAGGCCGAGTCGTTGGGGCTCACGATCCTGGACGAGGCCGGCTTCGAGAGGTTGCTCTCCGAGGGGCCGCCCGGGCTGGAATAGTGGGGCCATGCGCATCCACATCGCCACCGACCACGCCGCCTTCGAACTGAAGCAGTACCTCGTCGAGAGGCTGACGGAGGACGGCTTCGACATCGTCGACCACGGCGCCTCGGTCTACGACGCGGCCGACGACTACCCGCCGCTCATGATCGCCTGTGGCGAGGCGGTCGCGGCGGAGCCAGGCACGCTCGGGATCGTGCTCGGCGGCTCGGGCAACGGCGAACAGATCGCTGCCAACAAGGTGCGCGGCATCCGCGCGGCATTGGCCTACAACGTCGAGTTGGCCGAGTTGGCCCGCCAGCACAACGACGCCAACGTCGTCGCGCTTGGTGGTCGGATGCAGACGCTGGAGGAGGGCTACGACATCGTGCGCACCTTCCTGGACACCCCGTTCTCCGAGGAGGAGCGGCACGCGCGCCGGATCGCCATGGTGGAGGCGTACGAGGCCGGAAGATCCTGACGGCGTAGGCCGGGTCGTCCGTTCGTCGAGCTTGTCGAGACGTCCGATGGGCACAGGAGTTACGTCGGTGCCCGGGTCGTCCGTGCCGAGGCCGCCGGTGGCCGGGTTAGGCGTTCGGGTCCCAGTGGGTTTCGACGCAGCCGGTGGCGACTGCGTCGCCCGGCTGGCTCAACCAGCGGGTCCGTTCGTCGAGCTTGTCGAGACCGATGGCACAGGATTGCGTCGGTGGTCGGGCTGGGCGTTCGGGCGTGGGTGGCCGGGTTGGGCGTTCGGGCCCAGTGGGTTTCGACGCAGCCGGTGGCGACTTCGTCGCCCGGCTGGCTCAACCAACATGCGACGTCGTCGCCCGGCCGGCTCAACCAGCGGGGCCGTTCGTCGAGCTTGTCGAGACGTCCGATTACCCCGGCTGACCTCAATAGCCTGTCCGACCGAGGCAGTGTCGTCGCCCGGCCGGCTCAGCTGATGGCGCCCGGCAGGGGATAGTGTTACTCCGTCCCCGATTGGAGGAGAGCTATGTCGGCTCCCTTGCCTGTTCCCCGGCCGTCCGAACCGTCCTGGGAGCGCTTCACCGCAGACCCGCGCAGGCCGCGCAACGCGCCGGTGCGCGTCGGCCACGCCGACCGTGACCTGATTGCGGACATGCTCGCCGACGCCTACGCCTTCGGGAGGCTGGACACCGACGAGTACAACGACCGGCTCGACCAGGCGATGGAGATCAAGACCGTCGGCGAGATCCTGCCCCTGGTGGGCGACCTCGCCGCCGCGGGCACCAGGGATCCGCACAGGGACCCATCCCGAGGCCGCAAGGTCGCCTCGAGCATCCTCTACCTGATCGCCTTCTCCGTCGTCGCCCTCAACGTGGTGATCTGGGCGCTCGCGAGCGTCTCAGCGGCGCAACTGCTCTACTTCTGGCCCATGTGGGTCGCGGTCGGCATGCTGGTTCCGGTCATCATCGCCTACGCCCTCGGGCGATCGAACGACTGAGTCGGGAACGCGCCGCGGCAGCAGGCGCGCCCGGATCGACCGGTCCCTGTCGACCAGGCCGGAGACGCCGTCCCGGCCGAACTCGCGCGGTGCTTCGCTCATGGGGCACATCCTACTGACGCGCTAGATTGGCCCGATGCCTGAGGGTCACGTCATTCACCGCCTTGCCGACGCCGTCACGGACACCTTCGCCGACCGGAGCGTCGCCGTCAGTTCCCCGCAGGGGCGCTTCGACGTGAGCAGCCTCGTCGGCGTCCCCATCGAGCGCGGCGAGGCGGTCGGCAAGCACCTGTTCATCGACTTCGCCGACGGGCAGGTCGTCCACATCCACCTCGGCCTGATCGGCAAGTTCCACTTCGAACCGCACGCCGAGCCATGGGGAGAGGTCCGGCTGAGGATCACCGACGGCGTCACCGACGCCGACCTGCGCGGGCCGCAATGGTGCCGCATCATCACCACCCCGAGAAGGACGCGGTGGTCGCCGCCAGCGGGCCCGACCCGCTCCGCCCCGACGCGGACCCGGACCGGGGCTACGCGCGGGTGCGACGCTCCGGCAAGTCGATCGCCGCGCTGCTGATGGACCAGAAGGTCGCCGCGGGGGTGGGCAACATCTTCCGCGCCGAGGTGCTGTTCCGGCACCGCATCGACCCGGCCACCCCGGGACGCGAGATCGACCACCGCACCTGGCGGGTGCTGTGGGACGACCTCGTCGACCTGATGGCCTACGCCAAGGTGCACGGCCGTATCGACACCGTCCGCGACGAACACTCGCCCGAGGCGCAGGGACGCCCCGCCCGGGTCGACCGGCACGGCGGCGAGGTCTACGTGTACCGGCGCGCCGACCTGCCCTGCCATGTCTGCGGCACCCCCGTGCGTTCCTCGACGCTGGAGGGGCGCAATCTCTACTGGTGCCCGAAGTGCCAACGCCGCAAGTCGGCCCCCGTGCCTGACCGACGTAATAGGCTCGATGTTCATGGAGTGGAGCCGCTACTCAGCCGTCCTGTTCGACCTTGACGGAGTCGTCACGCCGACGGCGCTTGTGCACATGCGCGCCTGGCGCGAGATGTTCACAGCGTTCCTCGAGGGCCGTGCCGATCAGGCGCCCTACACCGACGAGGACTACTACGCCCACGTCGACGGCCTGCCCCGCGACGACGGCGTGCGCGGGTTCCTCGCCTCGCGCGGCATCTCGCTTCCTGACGGAACGCCCGACGACCCGCCGGAGGCCGAGACGGTCAACGGCCTCGGCAACCGCAAGAACCAGGCGTTCAACGCGATCCTGACTCGCGACGGCGTGACGCCCTATCCCGGCACCGTCGAGGTCATCCACCTGCTGGCCGACGCGGGCATCCCGATGGCGATCGTGTCGTCGTCGAAGAACACCCCGGCCGTGCTGCGCGCCGCGAAGCTCAGCCACTTCTTCGCCGTCGTGGTGGACGGTAACGTCGCGGAGGCCGAGTCGCTTGCGGGCAAGCCCGCACCTGACACGTTCCTGCGGGCGGCGCAGCTGCTCGGAGTCGCGCCGGCGACGGCGGTGGCGGTCGAGGACGCTGTCTCTGGGGTGGCGGCCGGCGCGGCGGGTGGTTTCGGGCTCGTAATCGGCGTCGACCGGGGGGCCGGGGAGGGGCGGTTGCGCCAGGCGGGCGCGGGCGTCGTCGTCGGAGATCTGGGGGAGTTGGCATGATCCGCGACGTCACCTCAGACCCGCTCAACAGGTCCCGCTTCCCACACCAGGAGTGGTCTCTGAAGGAGGTCGAGGGCAGCGACACCGACGTCGGCCTGACCGAGACGCTGTTCGCCGTCGGCAACGGCTACCTCGGGATGCGAGGCAACCCGGAGGAGGGCCGCACGTCCTTTGCGCACGGGACCTTCATCAACGGGTTCCACGAGACCTGGCCCATCAAGCACGCGGAGGAGGCGTTCGGCTTCGCGCAGACCGGCCAGACCATCGTCAACGTCCCCGACGCCAAGCTGCTGAAGCTGTACGTCGACGATGAGCCCCTGACCTTGTCGGTCGCCGATCTCGACTCCTACGACCGCACCCTCGACTTCCGAACCGGCAGGCTGACGCGCACCGTCGTGTGGCGCACCCCTGCAGGCAAGCGGGTCCGGGTGGCCAGCTCCCGGATGGTCTCCTTCACCGACCGGCACCTGGCGCTGATGGAACTCCAGGTCACCATGCTCGACGGCGACGCGCCTGTGGTGGTCAGCTCGCAGGTCGTCAACAGGCAGGACGGCTACACCGACTACCGCGCGACCCCAACCCCTGAGGAGGGCTTCGATCCGCGCCGCACCGCGACGCTGAACGAGCGGGTGCTGCAGCCGCAACTGTCCTGGCACACCGACCGGCGCATCATGCTCGGCTACCAGACCACGCGCTCCGGCATGACGCTCGCGGTGGGCGTCGACCACGACATCGACACGGACAACCCCGTCGAGATCGTCACCATCGGCGAGGCCGACCTCGGCAAGCAGGTCTTCCGGGTCCAGGCCACCGAGGGCGTGCCGATCACCGTCAGGAAGGCAGTGGCGTACCACACGTCGCGCGGGGTGCCCGTCGGCGAACTGGCCGACCGCTGCAAGCGCACGCTCGACCGGGTCGCCGAGCATGGCTTCGACCACTACTACGACCTGCAACGGGCCTGGCTCGATGAGTTCTGGCAGGGCGCCGACGTCGTGATCGAGGGGCAGCCCGCCGTGCAGCAAGCCGTGCGCTGGTGCCTGTTCCAGGTCGCCCAGGCGACGGCGCGCAGCGACCAGTTCGGCATCCCCGCCAAGGGCGTCACCGGCTCCGGTTACGAGGGGCACTATTTCTGGGACACCGAGGTCTACCTCGTGCCCTTCCTGATCTACACGGCCCCACACATCGCCCGCAACGCGCTGCGCTTCCGCGTCAACCTGCTGCCACAGGCCAGGGAGCGGGCCGCCGTGATGTCCCAGCGGGGAGCGCTGTATCCGTGGCGCACCATCAACGGCGAGGAGGCGTCGGCGTTCTACGCGGCGGGCACGGCGCAGTACCACATCGACGCGGACATCGCGTTCGCCTTCTCCAAGTACCGCGACGTGACCGGCGACCGGCAGTTCATGTACCGCGACGGGGCTGCTGTGCTTGTCGAGACGGCGAGGATGTGGGCCGACCTCGGGTTCTGGCGCGTCGAGGGCGAGGGCGTCAAGACGTTCCACATCCACGGCGTGACGGGGCCAGACGAGTACACCGCCGTCGTGAACAACAACCTGTACACCAACGTGATGGCGCGCGCGAACCTGCGCTCCGCCGCCAACCTGATGCGCGAGATGCAGGCCGTCGAGCCCGAGTCCTACGAGCGGGTGGTGCGCTCCCTCAACCTCGAACCGGAGGAGGTCGAGGACTGGGAGGAGTGCGCCGACAAGATGGTGGTGCTCTTCGACGAGACCTTCGGCATCCACCCGCAGGACGAGAAGTTCCTGACCTCCGAACTGTGGGACCTCGCCAACACCCCAGACGACAAGCGGCCGCTGCTTCTGAACTTCCACCCGCTGGTCATCTACCGCTTCCAGGTGTTGAAGCAGGCCGACGTCGTCCTTGCGCTGCTGCTGCAGGGCAACCAGTTCACCCGCGAGGAGAAGCGCGCCGACTTCGAGTACTACGACCCCATCACCACCGGGGACTCGTCGCTGTCGGGCGTGGTCCAATCGATCGTCGCCGCCGAGGTCGGCTACCAGGACATGGCGATGCGCTACTTCCTCGGAGGGCTGTTCGTCGACCTCGCCGACCTGCACAGCAATGCCCGTGACGGCGTGCACATCGCCTCGGCGGGCGGCGTGTGGAACGCGCTGATCTACGGCTTCGCCGGCATGCGCGACTACGGCGGCGACATCACCTTCGATCCCCGGCTGCCCGTGCAGTGGCCCGCCATGGAGTTCCCGCTGCGTGTCCGTGGCGCGAGAATCCGCGTCCGACTTGAGCCGACGTCGATAAGGTTCGAACTCAAGGAGGGCGATCCGGTGGAGGTGACAGTGCGAGGCCAGCGTGTCGACGTCGGAGCCGACGGTGCCGTCACCGTGCCGCTGCACGGGCAGGGCGAGCGGTTGCCGTCGCTGCAGGGAACCCACCCGATCGTCGGCGTGCACCGCGAGGACGGGTCGATCGTGCGGGCCGTCCTCCCAGAGGCGCACCGCCAGGACTCCGTGGAGCTCGGCTGATGAGTCTTGAACTGGTGGGCCCCGTTGCCGAGCGCTTCGAGTCGAGGACCACGCCCGACGGCGTCGAGATCCTCGGAGTCGGGCGGCTGCGTGCCCTGGCGGTCTCCTTCCCAGGCTGGCTCACCCCGCGGCCCATCGACGAGGCCACCGGCATTGACGTCGAGCACGAGTCAGGAGTCACGGGGCGGGTCCGGATCCGCTCCGGTCAGCGGCTGCGGATCGAGATCTCACTTGAATCGGACAGCGACGACCTCGTGGTCGTCCCCGGTCCACTTCTCAGCGCCGCGGGCCCACGACCGGCGGTGTCCTGGTTCGCCGGCGCATCAGGGGAGATCCTGCTGCCGTCCGAACAGGGCCCCGGCCTGTTGACGCAGCGCCGCGGCCTCTGCGCCCCGGCAGGCGAATCGGGCGTCGGCTTCCCGCTCGAGGAGGAGGTCACGCTGCGCGCCCGGCACGCGGCGAGCGCCGCGTGGACCTACGAGGCCTTCCCCGGAGACCTGCTCGACGTGCCGGCCGAGCCGTCGTGGCTGCCGTGGGTGCGCTACGTCGAGCGCGGCTTCCCCGTCGAGATCGTCGCGCCGGACGGCGTCGTGACCGCGGGCGGCGAGACGCGCATCGACGAGGTCGACGACGAGTTCGAGGTGTACCCGCACGACGGCATCTCCACCGTCGGGCTGTGGGGAGCGGGCGGGCAGACCACCCTCGAGATCGGCGCCTACCGGGAACTGCCCGCGCTGCGGGCCATTGTCGCGCGCGAGCACCCACACTCGGACGCCTGGTGCTACGTCGCGCTGCGCCACATCCTCGAGTCGAGCGACGACGACGCGCTCCTCGACAGAGTCGACTTCGTGCTCGGCCAACTGGAGGAGGAGCCGACCGCCTGGTCGGCGGCCGCCTGCCAGTTGGCGACCCAGGTCGGGCTGCCGCTCGGCGAGCAGGCGCAGGCCGCCGCCACCACGGTGCTCACAAGGGGCCGCGCGGACGACGTGCTGCTTCTCGCGCTGCATCACCTGGTCCCGGTCGACATCTCGTCGGGACTGTGGCCCATCGGCGACTTCGAACGGATGGGCATCGAGGCGGTGGCCGCGCTCAGTTACGGGCGGATCACCACGGACGATCGGCTGCAGAGCGGCCGCGACGTCGCAGTCGCGAAACTGTTCGCCGCGGGGCTGGGGGAGTCGGAGCGCGGTCTGCACGCCGCCGCCTGCGCCCAGGTCGCCGAGGGGCGACTGCTGGCCAGCCTGACGGTGCGACCCAACCCGACAGACGTCGCCTGGCTCTCCATCCAGTAACCGGACCCCGATGTGACCTGGGGTGACTGCCGCATGGCAGGGGGCGCATCCTGGGGTACAGTACTGGAAACAAAACTTCCAGAAGCTTCTGGGGAGGGCCTTCAATGATCAAGACCAAGCCGGGCGTCCCGAGCCTGCTGCGCGAGCTCAACGACTCGGCGGTGCTGCGCCACATCATGGAGGTCGGCGCGGTGACCCGCTCAGAACTCGCTGCGCACACCGGGCTCTCCCGCGTGACAAGCAGTCAAGCGCTGTCGAGGCTACAGGCGTTGGGCGTGGTGCGCATGCACGGCACGCGCTCCGGTGCGCGCGGCCCCGCCGCAGAACTCTACGAACTGGTCCCCACCATCGGCACGGCCGTGGGGATCGCCGTCTACGCCGACCTGATCCGCGTGCAACTCTGCGGCCTCGACGGTGTCCCGGTGGCCTCGCTCGAGGCGCCGCTCGGTGACGACGTCGTCTCCTCGGTCACCGAGGCGTGCCGGGTCGTCTGTGAGCAGGTGGGGGAGTCGCACGGCTCACTGCTCGCGGCCGCGCTTGCCACCCCTGGCGTGGTCGACCCCGCCTCGGGTGAGCTCTCCTTCTCCTACGACCTGCGCGACGCGGAGACGCTGCGCGGGACCCTCAGCGACGCCGTCGGGGTGCCATTCGTGCTCGGCAACGACGTCCACCTGGCCGCGCTGGCGGAGCAGAGCGAGGGCGTCGCCAAGGGGGAGCAGGACTTCGTGCTGTTGTGGATCGGGCGAGGGCTCGGCATGGCGAGCGTGATCGGCGGCAAGGTGCGGGTCGGCAGCAGCGGCGCGGCGGGGGAGATCGGCTACCTTCCGGTGCCGGGGGTCCCGCTGCCCAGCAAGGTCGACAACATCCAGCAGGGATCCTTCCAGCGCCTCGTCGGCATGGAAGCGGTCCTCGACCTGGTGCGGGCCGAGGGGACGAGACGCTGCCCGCGCGGTTCTCCGAGGCCGTGGTGACCGAGCTCGGGCGCCGTCTGGCGCTTGGAGTGGCGGCCATCTCGACGATCCAGGACCCGGGTCTCATCGTCCTGACCGGCGAGACGGTGCAGCGCGCTGGCGACGAGTTGCCCCAGCAGGTCGCCGAGGCGACGTCGCTGGTGACTCCTACGCATCCGCGCGTGGAGAAGTCGCCTCTCGGGGTGCTCGGCCCGTCGGTGGGGCGCGCCTGAGGGCCGTCGAGGAGGCGCGCGCGCTGGTGCTTGCGCGGGTGACCGATCAGATGTGATCGAACCGTTATCAAATATGGAAGATTCTTTCTGGAAAGCTTCTTGCGAGTAGTGTAGGTTGATGTTCATCGAGGGCCAGCGCGAACTTTGCGGCCCTGCAAACCCAATGGAGGGAGTCAACCGTAATGAACACTCGACGATGGCTGAGTGGGGTCGCCGTAGCGGCTCTGTTCCTGGCCGGCTGTGCAGGCGGGGCCAAGGAAGCTGACCCGGAGATCACTGCCCCGCCGACCGACGCGTCAGGCGAAATGACCGTCTGGCTGATGGACGGCAGCCAGCCGGAAACCGTGGTGGACGCGGTCAACAAGAAGTTCAACGAGAAGTACCCCAACGTCAAGGTCAACGTCGAACTGCAGCAGTGGGCAGGCGTCCAGGACAAGCTGACCACGGCGATGAACACCGCCGAGACCCCTGACGTGGTGGAGATCGGCAACTCGCTGACCGCGAAGTTCGCCGATGCGGGCCTGCTCGCCGACCTGACGGCCTCGGCTGACGACTTCGGCAAGGCCGACTGGCTGCCCGGCCTGATCCCGAGCGGTGAGCTCGACGGTCAGCGCTTCGGCATCCCGTACTACGCCGGCGTTCGCATCGTGATGTACAACAAGGCCCACTTCCAGGAGGCGGGCGTCGAGGTTCCCAAGACCCTCGACGAGCTGGAGCAGGTCGCGGCCAAGCTCTCCGAGAAGAAGGGCACGAAGGCCGACGGCTACTCGGCGTTCTACTTCCCGGGCAAGTTCTGGTACGGCGCGCTGCCGTTCATCTGGTCCGAGGGCGGCGACATCGCCGTCAAGGACGGGGACAACTGGACAGGCAAGCTCGACTCCTCCGAGTCGAAGTCCGGCCTCGAGCGCCTGAAGCGACTGGTCGACACCTACTCGACCGCGCCGACCGACGGCAACGAGGTCCAGAACTGGGAGGTCTTCCAGGACGGCGACATCGGCATGGTCATGGACTCCTGGTGGGCACCCGGCGCCATCGTCGGAGCCAACAAGGAGTTCGCGCCCAACCTCGGCGTGTTCGCCCTCCCAGGCGTGACCGCGGACAAGACGGCCCCGGCCTTCCTCGGCGGTTCCGATCTCGCGATCCCCGAGAAGAGCAAGGAGAAGGAACTGGCGGCCGAGTGGGTCAAGATCATCACCGGCACCGAGATCCAGACCCAGCTCGCCAAGGAGGGTGGCGTGATCCCGAACAACGAGGCGTCGTTCGCAGGCCACGAGGGCAACGAGTTCCTGCAGGTCGCAGACCAGGCCGCGAAGGTGTCCGCCTTCACGCCCGTCAGCCCCAACTGGGGCAACGTCGAGTCGGAGGCCGTCCTCCCCGACATGCTGGTGAAGATCTTCTCCGGCACCGCGTCCATCGATGACGCGACCAAGGACGCCAACGCGAAGATCGTCGATCTTCTCAACGGCTGAGTGTGGGGCCCGCGGCGCCGTGAAAGGGCCGGCGCCGCGGGCCCACCACCCCATCTTCTTCTTTCCAACCTTCAGAGGGTGAACCATGTCTACAAACGTGATCGCCCCGAGCGGTCAAGGCGCCGCCGGGACAGCGGCACCTCAGCGGAAGGCGCGCGCACTGCCGTACCTCCTGCTCGCTCCCGCGGCGGCGATCCTGCTCGTCGTCCTCGGCTACCCCGTCTACCGGCTGCTCGGCCTGAGCTTCTCGCAGGCCAAACTGCGTGACTTCGTCAAGGGCACGGAGCACTGGAACAACTTCGCCAACTACACCAAGATGCTCGCCGACGGCGCCTTCTGGGCCGCGATGGGCCGCACCGTCGTCTTCACCGTCGCCTGCGTCGTCGCCACCATGGTGATCGGAACGCTGCTCGCGCTGATGATGGTCAAGCTCCGCAAGGGCATGCGCCTCCTGCTCCTGGTGTGTCTGCTGCTCGCCTGGGCGACCCCTCAGGTCACCGCAACCCAGGTCTGGCAGTGGCTCTTCGACACCCGCTACGGCCTCATCAACCACCTGCTCTCCAGCGCAGGCTTCAAGCAGTTCGAGAACTACTCGTGGCTCGCGAGCCCGGTCTCGCTGCTTGCCGTGGCAGGCATCATCGTCGTGTGGGGCGCCGTCCCCTTCGTCACCCTGACCCTGTACGCCGGGCGAACCCAGGTCTCCGAGAGCCTGTACGAGTCGGCCGGCCTCGACGGTGCGGGCGGCTGGCGCTCCTTCTTCAGCATCACGCTGCCCATGCTCGCGCCCATCTTCACGATGCTTGCCGCGCTGAGCACCATCTGGGATTTCCGTGTCTTCACCCAGGTCTTCCTGCTGCAGCAGGCGGGCGGCATCACGTCAGAGACGAACCTGATCGCGATCTACGCCTACCGCACGTCGTTCTCCGGCAATGACTTCGGCCTCGGCGCCGCCATGGCGATGGCCATGATCGTCGTCCTTGCGGGTCTGAGCGTGTTCTATGTCCGACGGATGCTCAAGGAGGTCCAGGCATGACCAACCGTGCCCGAAAGCAGTTCAAGCGTGGTCTGCTCAACGTCATCACCGTCATCGTCGCGCTGTTCACGATCTTCCCGGTCTACTGGATGGTCACGACAGCACTGAAGCCTAAGCAGGACGTCTTCACCCAGAACCCGATCATCTTCCCGCGACGGCTGACGCTCAGCCACTTCCAGCGGGTGCTCTCGGACGAGGGATTCCTCACCTTCGCCCGGAACTCGATCGTCGTGACCCTCGTGGTGGTCGCCATCACCATCGTCGTCGGCTTCCTCGCCGCGACCGCCATGGCCAGGTTCAACTACCGCGGCAGGCACGCGAGCATCATCATCATCCTCGCCGTGCAGATGATCCCCCTTGAGGCGCTCGTCATCTCGATGTACGTGATGCTCGACTCGATGGGGCTGATCGACCGACTGCTCGGCGTGATCGTCGCCTACATGGCCTTCGGCCTCCCGTTCACGATCTGGACGCTGCGCGGCTTCGTCGCCAACATCCCGGTCGAACTGGAGGAGGCCGCCATGGTCGACGGCTGCTCCAGGATGCAGAGCTTCTGGCGGATCCTGCTCCCGCTCGTGATGCCCGGCCTCGTCGCCGCGAGTGTCTTCGCGTTCATCCTCGCCTGGAACGAGTTCATCCTCGCCAATGTCGTGCTGCTCTCCAGCAACAGCCAGACGCTGCCGTTGTGGCTCGCCAGCTTCCAGTCCTCGTTCCGGGAGATCGACTGGAGCGGCCTGATGGCCTCCTCAAGCCTGTTCGCGCTGCCCGTGATCGTCTTCTTCGTCATCGTCCAGGGTCGCCTGCACGAGGGTGCGGCCGCTGGGGGTGTGAAGGGATGACCGGGACAGTCAGAAAGCTCGCGCTCGGCGTCCTGCTCGCGGGATTCGAGGGCGACACCGTCCCGCCGGAGTGGCTCACCGCGCTCGCCGCGGAGGGGCTCGGGGGAGTGACCCTGTTCGGCCGCAACGTCGTCGACGACGACCCGGTCGGCGCGCTGTCGAGGCTCACCACAGAATTGCGTCGCGAACGACCCGACCTGCTGATCTGCATCGACGAGGAGGGCGGCGACGTCACCCGGCTCGAGACCCGCACCGGCTCCATGACGCTCGGCCAGGCCAGCCTCGGCGCGATCGACGACGTCGCCGTCACCCGCCGCTCCGCGGCGCTGCTCGCGGCGCGGCTCGCGGCAGGCGGCGTCAACGTGAACTTCGCCCCCGTGGCGGACCTCTCGAGCGAGCGCGACAACCCGGTGGTCGGCGCGAGGTCGTTCTCGCACGACCCCGACGTCGCCGCCCGACACGTCGCCGCCTCGATCCACGGCCACCTCGACGGGGGAGTCTGCCCGACGGCCAAGCACTTCCCCGGCCACGGCGGCACCGTCGACGACTCGCACCTCGTGGTGCCCGTCGTCTCTGCCGACGCAGGCCTGCTGCGTCGCCGCGAACTGGTGCCGTTCCAGGCCGCGATCGCGGCAGGGGTGCCGATGATCATGACGGGCCACCTGCGGGTGCTCGCGCTGGACCCGTACCAGCCGGCCACGCTGTCGCGTGTCATCATCACCGACCTGCTCCGCGGTGACCTCGGCTTCGGCGGTGTGGTCGTCACCGACGGCATCGACATGCACGCCATCAGCCGCGGCGTCGGCCGCCCCGAGGGCACCGTCCAGGCGCTCATGGCTGGCGTCGACCTGATCTGCATCGGGGGAGACTCCGTCACGCTTGAGGCCGTCGAGGACATCGTCGCCGCCGTGGAGAACGCCGTCGCGCAGGGTCGACTGCCGGTCGACCGGTTGGTCGAGGCGCGGGGGAGGGTCGCCGCGCTCGCGCGTCGGTTCTGGTTCAACACCGACCCGGCACCGATGCCCGAGACCGACGAAGTACTGGTGGCCGCCGCGCGCCGCTCGCTGCAGGTCGTCGGGAACCCGCGCCTCGACTCGGTCGCCGCGGTGGTCGAGTTGTATAACGAGCCGACCATCGTCGCGGGCGAGATCGCCTTCGGCGTCGGACGCCACCTCGCCGCGCTGTCCGAGGCCCCCGTCGAGGTCGTCCGGTTGGAGGAGGGAGCCCCGCTCCCGACGCTTCCCGACGGCGGGCTCGTCGTCTCTGCCCGCGCCAGTCACCTGCACCCGTGGCAGGTCGAGGCGGTGCGACGGATGAGGCTGCGTCACCCGGACCTGGTCGTGGTCGACCACGGCGCAACCGGAGGCACGGACCTGCTAGGCGACCGCGCGGTCATCGCGCACGACACCTCGGCGATCGCGGCCCGCGCCGCGGCAGGCCTCCTGCTCGCGGGCTAGTCATCGCGACATGAGTCCCCACCCGGCGTTCTGTGTCGGGTGGGGACTTTTGCCGCGCCGCCGTCATGGCGCGGCATAGGGTGAGTCATGCTCGATCACGTTGGTATCACCGTCGCTGACATTCAGCGATCCGCGGCGTTCTACGATCAGGTCCTTGCCGTCCTCGGACATCGCCGCCTCATGGATTACGGCGAGGCGATCGGCTACGGGGCCGACGCCCCCGACTTCTGGATCTCCTCCGGCGCCACCGCGCGGCGCGAGGACCACATCGCCTTCGTCGCCCCCGACGCCGAGGCAGTCAGGGCCTTTCACGCCGCCGCGCTCGCAGCGGGTGCGGAGGAACTCCACGCGCCCCGGCTGTGGCCCGAGTACCACGAGGGGTACTACGGCGCGTTCGTCCGCGATCCCGACGGCAACAACGTCGAGGCCGTCTGCCACACGGTCGCCAGCGATCAGGCGTGACGCGACGGGCCAGGCGGCGCGTGTTTGACGGCGCGTGGTTGACGGCGCGTGCCGATATGGCGGCCGTCCCGCCGCGCTGATACCAGAGTGATACCAGCGGAGTAGAGTTGTCGCATGGCGATGACACTGCGGCTGACGCCCGAGGACGAGCGGGTCCTGTCCGAGCTTGCTGAGGCGGAAGGGATCAGCAAGCAGGAGGCGACGGTCAGGGCGATCCGCGAGGCGCACGCACGGCACGGGCATCAGCAGCGGGTGGATGAAGCCTCCGCCTGGGCGCGTGAGCGCTACGCCGACGTACTGCGGCGCCTCGGCGAGTAAGTAGCGAGAGGCAACGTCGTGGAGTACCTCGCCACTGAAGACCTGCTCAGGCTGGCGAATCAACTCGGAGTCGGGCCTGTGCGCGACCTTGGGCTGCTCGACTCGGCCGCCTATCGGCCGCAATCGTCGCTGTTCGGGAAGGACGCCTACCCCGACCTCGATGTGAAGGCGGCAAGCCTGTTGGAGTCCATCGTCCGCAACCATCCCTTGGTGGACGGGAACAAGCGGCTCGGCTGGCTGGCCACCCTCGCCTTCTACTACATCAACGGGGTCAGGCTGGATGCCCCCGACGACGAATGCTACGACCTGGTGATCGCGGTCGCGTCCGGGCAGCGGAGCGTTCCGGCAGTAGCCGAGCAGTTGGCCCGCTGGCACTGAACGCGAGCATCCGTCGACCGACTTCAGCGTCACCTGGGTCGGACCGCTGGAAGCCCGCAGTCACCTCGCGCACCACCAACGCGGCTATGCGGCGTAGGACGCCTGGTAGCACTTCGAGGGGAGCCTGCGAACGCCGTCGAGGACACGTTCCTGTCCTTGGAACTCGTGCGCTGAGCGTGCACCTGTGGGTCTGGTCTCCCCGGGCTTCTCCGGTCTGATCCGGACATGCGCTCTATGCCAAGAAGCCCTGACTAGGCATCCGGGCCGAATCAGGGCTTCTTCATGTGTCGGGGCGACAGGACTCGAACCTGCGGTCTCCTGCTCCCAAAGCAGGCGCGCTAGCCACTACGCTACGCCCCGTGGTGCGGCGGAGGCCCGTCAAACGGTGTCTGACAAGGCCTTCGGCGCATCGAGCGGATGACGGGAATCGAACCCGCGTAGCTAGTTTGGAAGACTAGGGCTCTACCATTGAGCTACATCCGCAGAACCGCGGATCAGTGTATCAGCGATCCGCCGCATCCTCATTTTCTGAGTCCGGGCCCTCAGTTGAGGCCCAGGAAGTCGCGGATCTGGGGGAGTTGCCGCATCGCCTGACGGCGGCCCGCGTCGAAGACGCCGCGCAGCCTCGTGAGGTCCCGCTCCGAGTTCTTGATCGGCATCTCGTCGGGGAAGATCAGGAACGCGCGACCCTCGCGTTCCAGGTCGAGCAGATCGTCGAGGCTCCTGTTGTAGTTGGCGGGTCGTTCCAGGATCCCCCGGGCGACCGCCGGGTATCTGCGGAACAGCGACCGGTACGCCGAGGACAGCCTCGACGTGCGCTTTCGGTAGCCGCGCTCCCGCGTCATCACCACGAGGAACCGCTCGAAGCCCGCCTCCTTGGCCGCGTCGTGCGCGAAGCCGCCGGTCGGGCCGAGGGCGCCGTCACAGTAGTCGACCCCGTCGATGGTGGTCAGCGGCATCAGGAGCGGCATCGTCGACGACGCCCGGACACGCTTCATCAACGCGGGTAGTTCTGCGACGTCGTCGCGGCCCCAGTAGACCATCTCGCCGTCCTCGCACCGGTACGCGCCGAGCGCCAGGCGTGCCGGGTTGGCCGAGAACGCGTCGAAGTCGAACGGCATCGCCTGATGCGGCAGCGCCGTCTGCTCGTAGATCCACTCGGCGTTGAACATGCCCTTGCCCTGCAGCCAGGTGCGCCAGTCGCCGAACTCGGGCTCGGCTGCGAAGTCGACGAAGGAGCGCTCCGCGCGGGCGGGGTCGCGCGAGACATAGTTGGCAAGGCAACTCGTGCCCGCGGAGATTCCCCCCACCCAGTCGGCATGGATCCCTGCCTCCAGGAGCGTCACGAGCACCCCTGATGAGAAGGAGCCCCGCATGCCGCCACCCTCGAAGATGAGGGCCGTGTCAGTCACGTTGTTCGTCACTTCGGTCGTCACGCCAGCCCATGCTACGACCGCCATGGGCGCACGGTGGACAAGGGGCGCGGTGTACTCGGCCGCGCGATTGGTCGCTGGCGCACGGGCGGATAGACTGGCCCGCGAACCTTTTCAAACTTCAGGAGTCCATTCGTGCCTAGCACCGTTGAGAAGCTGAGCCCGACGCGGGTCAAGCTCACCGTCGAGATCCCGTTTGCCGACCTTCAGCCCTACCTCGATAAGGCCTACAAGGAGATCGCCGAGCAGGTCAACATTCCCGGTTTCCGCAAGGGCAAGGTGCCTTCGTCGGTCATCGATCAGCGCTTCGGCCGCGGCGTCGTGCTGCAGGAGGCCATCAACGAGGCCATTCCGGTCGCCTACAACGAGGCGATCGACGGGGCAAAGGTGTGGCCGATGGCTCAGCCTGAGGTCGACGTCACCAAGCTTGAGGACAAGGAACTCGTCGAGTTCACCGCAGAGGTCGACGTGCGTCCCGAGGTGAAGCTCCCCGACTTCAAGAAGGTCAAGGTCACCGTCGACGCGCCCGAGTCGGCCGACGACTTCACCAACGAGCGCCTCGAGCTGCTCCGCGAGCGCTTCGCCACCACCAACGAGGTCGACCGCGCGGCCAAGGACGGCGACGTCCTCAGCCTCGACCTGGTCGCCACCCAGGACGGCGAGGTGCTGCCCGACGCGACCGCCGACGGCATCGCCTACAAGGTCGGCCAGGAGCGCAACATGCTCGAGGGCCTCGACGAGGCCGTCACCGGCCTGAAGGCCGGCGAGTCGAAGAAGTTCACCTCGACGCTGGTCGGTGGCCAGTTCCGCGGCCAGGAGGCCGACATCGAGGTCACCGTGCAGTCGGTCTCCGAGCAGGAGTTGCCCGCCCTCGACGACGACTTCGCCCAGATGATCTCCGAGTTCGACACCGTCGAGGAGATGAAGGAGGACCTGCAGAAGGCCGCCGAGCAGCAGGTCAAGACCGAGCAGCTCGCCAACGCCCGCGACAAGGTCCTCGAGGCCGTCGTCGAGAAGACGAAGTTCGACCTCCCCGAGGCAGTCCTGAACGGTGAGAAGGAGGCGCGCCGCGCCGACATCGAGCGTCAGCTCGCCCAGGGCGGCCTGACCGTCGAGGCCTACCTCGAGCAGGCCGAGGACGAGGACGCCGAGACCGCAGAGGAGTTCTGGGCCTCGATCGACGAGCGCTCCGAGCAGGCCCTGCGCGCCCAGGTCATCCTCGACGTGTTCGCCGACGAGAACAAGATCGACGTCTCGCAGCAGGAGCTGACCGAGCTGATCTTCCGTCGCGCCCAGCAGAACGGTTCCTCGCCCCAGGACGAGATCAACCACATGATGGAGCACAACCACATGCCCGAGTGGATGCAGGAGATCCGCCGCGGCAAGGCGCTGGCCGACATCTGCGCCGCCGCGACCGTCACCGACACCGACGGCAACGCCGTCGACACCTCGCTCCCCACACCGGAGACCGCAGAGGATGTCGCCGATGAGGTTGAGGCCGAGGAGGCCGAAGAGGCAAAGGTCGACTGATCCGATCAGCCATCCGGAGGCCGCCGTCTGTTCCCGACACTGGAACGACGGCGGCCTTCGTCGTGCATTCGGGGGATAGACTCGGCGCCGCACGAGGAGGACGACCGTGAGCCAAGAGCACGAAGAAGCACCAGAGGTCGACCGGACGACGGTCGAGTCGGGCCAAGCCCCGCAACGCGCCGAGGCGGCCACGGTCGCCGAGCCCGAAGAGGCGCCCCAGTCGGAGGCACAGCCGCGCGCGCACCGGCACGACGAGACCCCGCCGCAGGACGTCGGCGCAGAGGGCGTGCTCCGCCCCGGCCTGCCGCGGCTCGGCATGGTCGCAGTCGTCGTGGCGGCCATCGCCGTGTCGCTGTGGCTGCTGCAGAGTCTCTCGAGCACGGTCGCACCGATGTTCCTTGCGCTCAACCTGTTGATCGCCGCCTACCCGATCTACACCGGTCTCACCCGGATCAAGGCCCCGAAGATCCTGGCCGCCGTCGTGACGATGCTTGCCGTCTTCGTCCTGCTGATGCTCGGCATCGGCGCGATCGTGTGGTCCGTGACACAGGTCGTGACGGTGCTGACGCAGTACAGCGACCAGTTCGTCTCGATGTACACCTCGGCGATCGACTGGCTGGCCCAGTTCGGGCTGGACCAGGAGGGTCTGCTCAACTCGCTGAAGACGATCTCCCCGTCGTCCGTGATCGACTTCGCGGGCGGCATCCTTTCCAGCACCTCCGCCGCCAGCGGCATCGTTGCGGTGATGGTCGTCGGGGTCGTGTTCATGACAATGGACATCCCCTCGATGCAGGAGCGGCTCGGCATCACGCACCGCCAGCACCCCGGCCTCACCGATTCGCTGTCGGCCGTGACGAGCGGTGTGCGTCGCTACTGGGTCGTCACCACGCTGTTCGGCCTGATCGTCGCCCTCATCAACGGCGGCATCATCGCGGTGCTGGGCGTGTCTCTCCCGCTGGTGTGGATCGTGCTGACGTTCATCACCAACTACATCCCCAACATCGGCTTCGTGATCGGCCTGGTGCCGCCCGCCCTGCTCGCGCTCGTCGAGAAGGGGCCGGTGACGGCGCTGATGGTGGTGATCGCATTCAGCGTGGTGAACTTCATCCTGCAGTCCCTGATCCAGCCCAAGTTCACCGGCGACGCCGTCGGCATCACCCCGGTGATCTCCTTCATCTCACTTCTCGTGTGGGCCTGGGTGTTCGGGCCGCTCGGCGCCCTGATCGCGCTGCCCGCGACCCTCACCGTCAAGGCACTGCTGATCGATCCCGACCCGAAGCTGCGCTGGGTCAACGCGTTCATCAGCAACGACCCGAAGACGGCAGAGGGCTGAGGCGTTCACGCCTCCGGCGAACTTGGCGACCACCTGCTTGGGCGCTTGCAATTAGCCGGTAGGTTAGTGGGGTGACTCAGACTCCAATTGACGCAACCCGCATGGCCGGTCCGGGGGCCTCCGGGCTCGGCATGACCGACAACGTCTACGCGTCCCTGCTGGCGAACCGGATCATCTTCCTCGGCTCCGAGGTGAAGGATGAGAACGCCAACGCCATCTGCGCGCAGATGCTTCTGCTGAACGCGGAAGACCCCGAGAAGGACATCTACCTCTACATCAACTCGCCCGGCGGCTCCGTCGACTCCGGCATGGCCATCTTCGACACCATGCAGTGGATCAGTAACGACGTGGCGACCGTCGCGATGGGCCTCGCGGCCTCGATGGGCCAGTTCCTGCTCTCCGCAGGCACCCCCGGCAAGCGCTTCGCCCTCCCGCACAGCCGCATCATGATGCACCAGCCCTCGGGCGGCCTCGGCGGCACCGCCTCCGACATCCGCATCCAGGCCGAGCAGTCCCTGCACATCAAGAAGACGATGGCCGAGCTGATCGCCAAGCACACCGGACAGACCATCGATCAGATCGAGGCCGACTCTGACCGCGACCGGTGGTTCACCGCCGAGCAGGCACTCGAGTACGGATTCATCGACCACGTCTTCGAGCGCGCGTCCCAGATCAAGTCGGAGGCTCCGAACCAGTGATGATCAACACCAGCACCCTGCCGCAGGGCACCGCCCCCGCAGGCATGGACATGAACTACTACATCCCGCAGTGGGAGGAGCGCACCAGCTACGGCGTGCGCCGCGTCGATCCGTACACGAAGCTGTTCGAGGACCGGATCATCTTCCTCGGCACCCCGATCAACGACGAGGTCGCCAACGCCGTGATGGCACAGCTGCTGTGCCTGCAGTCGATGGACCCCGAGCGTCAGATCTCGATGTACATCAACTCGCCCGGCGGCTCGTTCACGGCCCTGACGGCCATCTACGACACGATGCGCTACATCAAGCCCGACATCCAGACGGTCTGCCTCGGCCAGGCCGCCTCCGCAGCGGCCGTCATCCTGGCGGCGGGCACCAAGGGCAAGCGCCTCGCGCTGCCGAACTCGCGCATCCTGATCCACCAGCCGGCCACTGAGGGCGGCTACGGGCAGTCCTCCGACCTGGAGATCCAGGCAAGGGAGATCCTGCGCATCCGCTCCCTCATGGAGGAGATGCTCGCCAACGACACCGGCCAGGACGTCGCAAAGGTGAGCAAGGACATCGAACGCGACAAGTTCCTCACCGCCCAGGAGGCCGTCGAGTACGGCATCGTCGACGACATCCTTCCTTCCTTGAAGGAACTGGACTGAGCCAACCGAAGGCGCCGTTCCCCAGCACCTGGGGGCGGCGCCTTCGGGCTATCTCAACCCCTGGTTGAGGGCCCGACAGGTCGGCTGGGAGTGTCGCCAGACGCCTGACCCGGCCGCGGGTAGGGTGTGAGATGAACAGCAGATGACAACTTTTTTGAGGGGGTGGACGGCGTGGCACACATCGGTGAATCCAGCGACCTGTTCAAGTGCAACTTCTGCGGCAAGAGTCAAAAGCAGGTCAAGAAGCTGATCGCCGGCCCAGGCGTCTACATCTGCGACGAGTGCATCGGGCTCTGCAACGAGATCATCGAGGAGGAGTTCCCGGTCCAGACCGACGGCAGCCTGTCGACCGACCTCCCCAAGCCCCGCGACATCCGCGACTTCCTCGACACCTACGTGATCGGCCAGGACGGCGCCAAGAAGGCCCTGTCGGTGGCGGTCTACAACCACTACAAGCGCATCCAGTCGGAGCAGAACCCGCACGGGCGCCGAGCCGAGGGCGACGACGTCGAGGTCGGCAAGTCCAACATCCTGCTGATCGGCCCCACCGGCTGCGGCAAGACCTACCTCGCCCAGACCCTTGCGCGAATGCTGAACGTGCCGTTCGCGATGGCGGACGCCACCGCGCTCACGGAGGCAGGCTACGTCGGCGAGGACGTCGAGAACATCCTGCTCAAGCTGATCCAGGCGGCAGACTTCGACATCGCGAAGGCCGAGACCGGCATCATCTACATCGACGAGATCGACAAGGTGGCCCGCAAGTCGGAGAACCCCTCGATCACCCGCGACGTCTCCGGCGAGGGCGTGCAGCAGGCGCTGCTGAAGATCCTCGAGGGCACCGTCGCCAGCGTGCCCCGCAGGGCGGCCGCAAGCACCCGCACCAGGACTTCCTGCAGATCGACACCACCAAGGTGCTGTTCATCGTGGGCGGCGCCTTCTCGGGCCTCGAGGAGATCATCAACCAGCGCGTCGGGAAGCGGCCGCTCGGCTTCAACACCGGCGCGGCATCGAAGGTCGAGGCCGTCGTCGACCCCTTCGCCCAGGTGCGTCCCGAGGACCTGCACAAGTTCGGCCTGATCCCCGAGTTCATCGGCCGCCTGCCCATGATGACGACCGTCAGCCCGCTCGACCGCGAGTCCCTGGTGCGGATCCTCGTCGAGCCGCGCAACGCGCTGACCCGCCAGTTCCAGAAGCTGTTCGATCTCGACGGCGTCGAACTGGAGTTCACCGACGAGGCCATCGAGGCGATCGCCGACCTCGCCCTTGAGCGCGGCACCGGCGCCCGCGGCCTGCGTGCGATCCTCGAGGAACTGCTGCTCGACGTGATGTTCGAGGTGCCATCCGAGGACGACGTCGCCCAGGTCGTGATCACGCGCGAGGCCGTAGACGGCACCGCCGCGCCGACGTTCGTGCCCCGCGCGAAGCTGGCTCGCCGCCGCGACCTTTCCGCCTGACGCCCGCCCGCGGCCGCCCATTCCGAGGGCGCCGATGACTGCTTTCCGAGCGCGGTAGGCTCACCCCCATGGCCTATCTGCGTTACCCCCATCTGCACGGAACCGACGTCGTCTTCGTGGCCGATGACGATCTGTGGCTGGCGTCGCTCGACGGCGGCCGCGCCTCCCGGCTCACGTTCGGTGAGGTCGCCGCCCGCAGTCCGCGCTTCTCGCCCGACGGCTCCCGGGTCGCGTTCGTCTCGGCCTCCGGCGGCGGAAACGACGCCTACGTCGTCGACCTCGACGGCACCACCACCCGGCTGACCTGGCTGAGCGCCCGCAGACTGCAGATCTCGGGCTGGCTGGATGACGAGCACATCCTGATCGCCTCCGATCATCAGGGCGTGCACCGCATCGACGCCTCCATGTACTCGCTGTCGCTCTCTGGTGACCTGCAGCGGCTGCCCTACGGCGTCGCCACCTCCGCAGCGGTCGACAAGAAGGGGCGCGTCGCCGTCGCCACCGCAAACTTCCGCGACCCGTCCGGCTGGAAGCGCTACCGGGGCGGCATGGCCACCCGGCTGTACGTCTCCAACGGCAAGGGCGACTGGACGCGGATCCTGCCGCAGGAGGAGGCGAGCCTCTTCGGGCCGACGTGGGTCGGTGACCGGATCGTGTTCACCTCCGACCTCGGCACCGGCCCCGACGTGCAGGCCCAGGTGTGGTCGGTGAACGCCTCGGGCAAGGACCTGCGCCAACACACCTCGCACACCGAGGCCGAGGGCTACGTGCGCGACGCCGCGAGCGACGGCAAGGGCATCGTCTACCACGCCCACGGCCGGCTCTACTGGCTCGCCAGCCTCAAGGCAGAGCCTCAGCGCCTCGACATCCAGGTGCCCGTCGGCGAGCCGAGGCCGGTCATCCTGGCCCCGACCGACCGTCTGGAACAGGTCGTGCCCGACCAGGGCGCCGACGGCTCCCTGCTGGAATGGCGCGGCGCCGCCTACTTCCTGACGCACCGCGGCGGCCCCGCCCGCGCACTCGCCGACCAGCCGGGCGTGCGGGTCCGCGAGCCCCGCTTCCTCGGCACCACAGGCAAGGCCGTGTGGGTGAGCGACGCCGAGGGCGACGACTGCCTCGAGATCCGCCAACTCGACGGCGACAAGGCCCCACGCAGGATGGCCGCAGGCCGGATCGGGCGCGTCCTCGCGCTCGAACCCAACAAGGCGGGCACCAAGATCGCGATCGGCAGCCACGACGGCGCGATCCACCTCGTCGACGTGGCCCGCGCCTCCGTGAAGAAGATCGGCGTCTCCGAGGGTGGCGAGCCGACCGGCTTCGCCTGGTCCCCCGACGGCCGCTACCTGGTGTGGCGGCAGGCGATCGCCAACGAGGGGACGCTCGGCCGCCTCGTCGGCTACGACCTGACCGCGGACAAGGCGTTCACACTCACCCGCGGCCAGTTCAACGACTTCTCGCCGGTGTTCACCCCCGACGGCAAGCACCTCTGCTTCCTGTCGAGCCGCACCATCGACCCCAGCTACGACGAACTCACCTTCGACCTGTCGTTCAGCAATACCGTCCGACCCTGGCTCGCCCCGCTCAGCGCAAGCGAGCCAGCCCCGTTCGGCCCGGCTGCCGACGGCTGGCCCATCAGCGAACCCGCCGACCGTGACGACGCGAAGGCCGAGGAGAAGACGGACAAGCCAGAGGGGGAGGCCAAGGACGAGGTCGCCGTCGAGTTCGACATCGACGGCTTCGAGGACCGGATGGTGTCCTTCCCGGTGCCGTCCGGACGCTACGCGTCGTTGCAGGCGACCAAGGACGGCCTTGTGTGGGTGTCGCTGAAGTCGGCTGGCGAGTTGGGCGCGGTCCGCGCGGGCGTCGAGGGCGAGGTCAAGGATCAGATCGAGCACTTCTCGTTCAAGTCGCGCAAGGTCTCGGTGGTCGTCGACGCCGCCGACGGCGCCGCCGTCTCCGGGGACGGGGAGCGGCTCCTCGTCCGCAACGGCGAGGACCTGTGGGTGCAGTCCGCCGAGCAGGCCCCGGGCGACGACGACGACGCCAAGACCCACGTCGACCTCTCGCGGCTCCGTCGCGAACTGTCGCCGCGGGCCGAATGGCGCCAGATGTACGCCGAGAACGCCCGCATCATGCGCGACCACTACTGGCGAGACGACTTCGACGGCACCGACTGGGCCGCCGTCGTGGCGCGCTACGCGCCGCTGGTTGAGCAGATCGCCACGCACGACGACCTCGTCGACGTGCTGTGGGAGACGGTCGGCGAACTGAACACCTCGCACGCCTACGTGTCGCCGCCCGCGTCGCACGACGACGCGCCGCGGGTCGGCTTCCTCGGGGCCGAATACCGCCGCAACGGCAAGCGCGAGATCGTCATCTCCCGTGTGCTGCGCGGCGAGAACTCCGACCCCGGCGCCCGCGCGCCGCTGCGTGCGGCGGGGGTGGCCGCGGAGGCTGGTGACGTGATCGTCGCCGTGGACGGCAAGCCGACCGGAGACGTGCCCGACCTGGGCGAACTGCTGCTCGGATCGGCGGAGAAGGTCGTCGAACTGACGCTCGCCCGCGGAAGGCAGAAGCGTCGCGTCGCCGTCGTGCCCGCCGCGAACGAGTCGGCCATGCGCTACCACGAGTGGGTCGCCGGGCGCGTCGACTACGTGGAGAAGCACTCCGGTGGCCGCCTTGGCTACGTGCACGTGCCGGACATGGTGGCCAGCGGCTGGGCCGAGTTCCAGCGCCTCGTCGACGCGGCAATGCGGCACGAAGGCGTGATCGTGGACGTGCGCTTCAACGCCGGAGGACACACCTCCGAGCTGATCCTCGAGCGGATCGCCCGCCGCGCGATCGGCTGGTCCGGGGCGCGCCACATGGGCGTGCTCGGCACCTACCCGTCGCAGGCAAGGCGCGGCCCCGTGGTCTTCGTCACCAACCCCTATGCGGGCTCCGACGGTGACATCGTCACGGCCGCTGCCCAGAACATGGGCCTCGGCCTGGTCGTCGGCGAGCGGAGTTGGGGCGGCGTGGTCGGCATCGACGGCCGGTTCACCCTGGTCGACGGGACCGAGGTGACGCAGCCGCGCTACTGGATCGCCTTCGACAAGCAGGGCTTCGGCGTCGAGAACCACGGCGTCGACCCTGACGTCGTCGTCGAGGTCAGCCCGGGGGAGTGGGAGTCCGAGAGGGACATCCAACTCGACAAGGCCATCGAGATCGCCCTGGAGGGCCTGTCCGCGACTCCGGCCTCGGTGCCGCAGGAACTCCAGCCACCGCGGTTCACGCGCGCCTGAGCCTCACTGCGGGGCGTACCCCGTCGAGTCCCGGACCATCAGCCTCGTCTCCAGTTGGAAGCGGGGCCAGTCGGTGCCAGGCAGCCTCCGTGCGTTGTCCAGCAGCGTGACGGCTGCGCTTCCCATGGCCTCCAGGGGTTGGCGGATCGTCGTCAGGGCAGGCACGTACGAGCGCGCCAGGGGGGTGTCGTCGAACCCGATCAGGCTGAGGTCCTGCGGGATCCGGAGCCCGCGGCGTCGGCAACTGTCGATGACCCCGAGCGCCACGAGATCCGACAGCGCGAAGATCGCCGTCGGTGGCTTGGCCAGGCCAAGCAGGTAGCGGACCCCCGCGAGACCCGCCTGATAGTGGAAGTTCTCGTGCAGAACCAGGCCCTGATTGAACGCGATCCCTGCACCCTCAAGCGCGCTGCGGTAGCCCTCGATGCGCTCCACGGCGGGGCGCGACGTGGCGAGCCCTCCCACCACGCCGATGCGGGTGTGCCCGAGGTCGAGGAGGTGCTGGGTCGCCTGCCTACCGCCCTGCCAGTTGGTGGCGCTGACGCTGAGGACCTCCGGGGGCACGTCATCGATCGGGTCGATGAGGGCCACCGGGAAGGAGCGCTTGAGCGCGGTGTGGGTGTCGACGACGCTTGTCGGAAGCGTCAGCACCACCAAACCGGCGGCGCCTGCGTCGGCGACCTTGTTGATCCACCGTGACGAGCCCGGCCTCAGGGCACCCGGCGCTGCCTTTCGGGCGATGTCGGTGTGGATGGTCAGGTCGTAACCGAGTTCGGTGGCCCTGTCGATGACCCCCGACAGCACCACGGGGCATAGGGGTTACGCAGGTCCTCCGCGAGCATGTGGATGGTCGAGCCGGCTGGGCCACGCGAACGCGGGGTCTGGTAGCCCAGTTCCGACGCCGTACGCAGGATGCGCTCGCGCAGGTCGGGCGAGACGTCAGAGCGCGCGTTGAGCGCCTTGCTGACGGTCGAGAGCGACGCCCCGACCGCGCGGGCGATATCGATTTGTCGCGCCATACTCGTGGCCTCTCCGAAAATTTCGGGTTTCCTAAGATCCTGCTTCCAGGTCTATTTCCCGGGAGTCTAGCCGCTTATGCTGCGGAAACAGTAGTGCTTTACAGGGACACTGATGTCCGAAATATTTCGCCGAAAGGGGCGCGTCATGAATATCTCTCGTAGGAACCTTCTGGGTGCAGTGGGAGCGGTTGCCGTCGCTGGCGGGTTGAGCGCGTGTGGTGGAGGGAAGCGCCCCGGCGGCGGTGGTGGCGAGGGTGGAGGCGAGGCGAGCGCCTGGGCGTTGTCGGGCGGCTACACCGACGCGACCTACAAGGCGAGCTTCGACACCTGGAACAAGGACAACCCCGACAAGAAGATCTCGCTCGAGGTGTTCGCCAACGATGCCTACAAGGAGAAGATCCGCACGGCCGTCGGTTCGAACCAGGCGCCGACCCTGATCTACTCCTGGGCGGGGGCGCCCCTTGCCGACTACGTGAAGGCGGGCAAGGTCATCGACCTGACGGAGAGCACCAAGGCCGTGCAAGGCAAGCTGATCCCAGCGTGCTCGGGACCGGCACCATCGACGGGAAGGTCTACGCCCTGCCCAACAACAACACGCAGCCGGTGGTCTTCTACGGGAACATGGACAACCTCGCCAAGGCGGGCCTCGACGGCATTCCCGCGACCTTCGACGAGATGCTGACCGCCGTGGACAAGCTGAAGGCGGCCGGGGTCGAGACGCCCATCGCGTTGGCGGGGCAGAGCCTCTGGCCGGGCCTGATGTGGATCGAGTACCTGGCCGATCGGGTCGCGGGCCCTGAGCTGTTCTCGGCCATCGCGGCGGGAGACATCGCCAAGTGGGAAGACCCCAAGATGATCGAAGCCCTCGGCATGATCACCCAGTTGGTGAAGGCCGGAGCGTTCGGGCCAGGGTTCGGATCCGTCGTCGCGGACGCCAATGCCGACGTGGCGCTGATCCACACGGGCCGCGCCGGGCTCCTCCTGCAGGGAGCGTGGTGCTTCGGCAGCTTCGTCGCCGACGCGCCGGACTTCCTCGCGGCAGGCAAGCTGGTCTACGGAACGTTCCCGACCGTCGAGGGCGGCGCAGGCGACCCAGGCAACCTGGTGGGCAACCCCGCCAACTACTGGTCGGTGTCGGCGAACGCCTCGGAGGAGCAGCAGAAAAACGTCATCGCCTACCTCAACGAGGCAATGTTCAATGATGCCTACACCGAGGCGTACATCGGCGCAGGCCTGGTCCCCGTCGTCACGGGTGCTGAGGACAAGCTGTCGGGCGTCGACAACTCGGAGTTCCTGACCTACCTGTACAAGCTGGTCTCCGACGCGAAGCACTTCCAGTTGTCGTGGGACCAGGCGCTCCCGTCCGCCCAAGGGCAGGCGATGCTCACCAACCTCGGGCAACTGTTCCTCGACCAGATCACCGCCGAGCAGTTCTCGAAGACGATGGCGAGCACGAAGTGAGCCGCACGGCCTCCGGGTTGAGCCGTGGGCCCTCAGCCTGGTTGGCAGCGCCGGCCGTGATCTTCTTCCTGCTGTTCGCGGTCGTTCCGCTGCTCGGTGTCGTCGTGCTCTCCTTCATGGCGTGGGACGGCCTCGGCACACCAGTGTGGACCGGCACGGCCAACTGGACCCGGGTCCTGAGCGACCCGGTGACGCACAACGCGCTGTGGCTCTCGCTCGTCGTCGTGGTGGTGTCGTGGGCGGTACAGACCCCGCTTGCGATCCTGCTCGGCGTCTTCATGGCAGGCACTCAGAAGTACCGGTCGTTCCTGTCCATCCTGTACTTCCTGCCGCTGCTCTTCTCGGCTGCGGCAGTCGGTATCGCCTTCAAGGCGCTCCTCGACCCGAACTTCGGCCTCGGCAACGCCTTGGGCGTTCGCGCCCTGGCCCAGGACTGGCTCGGGAACCCGAGGCTGGCGCTCCTGACGGTGTTGGTCATCGTCGCCTGGTGCTTCGTCCCGTTCCACTCGCTGCTCTACCAGGGCGCCATCCGGCAGATCCCGACCAGCATGTACGAGGCGGCCATGATCGACGGCGTCGGCCGCGTCAAGACCTTCTTCCACATCACGCTTCCCCAGATCCGCAACACCATCATCACCTCTTCGACGCTGATGATCGTCGGGTCGCTGACCTACTTCGACCTGATCTTCGTGATGACCAACGGCGGGCCGGGCAACGCGACACGCATCCTGCCCCTCGACATGTACCTGCGCGGCTTCCGGGCCTACGACATGGGCGGGGCCTCGGTGGTAGGCGTGCTGCTCGCCGCCGTCGGCCTCACGGTGTCCTACCTGCTCAACCGGGCGGCACGGACGTCGTCCATGGACTCCCAGATGGAAGGTGCCTGACATGCGCTCAACGGTCCGCCCCAACATCCTGGGCGCCATCGGAGGCTGGGCCTGGCTGATCTTCGCCCTGCTGCCGATCTACTACATCGTCGTGACCAGCATCCGGCCCGCGAGACCTACTTCACCGAGAACCCGCTGGCCATCCCTGCGCAGCCGACGCTGGCGGCCTACGGCCGGGTGCTCAGCAACAACTTCGGCCTCTACTTCCTCAACTCGGTCTTCGTCACGGCGGCCACGGTTGTCGTGGTGCTCGCGGTGTCGATCATGGCCGCCTATGTGATCGTCCGGAACCGGTCCCGCTTCTCAAGCGCACTGTTCTCCGGCCTGTTGCTCGGCATCGCCATTCCGCTGCAGGCGACCATCGTCCCCGTCTACTACCTCATCGTCCAACTCGGCCTCTACGACACCCTCTGGGCGCTCATCCTTCCCTCGATCGCGTTCGCGATCCCGATCAGCGTCCTGATCCTGGTGAACTTCCTGCGCGACGTGCCGGGAGAACTGTTCGAGGCGATGCGGGTCGACGGGGCCTCCGACTGGCAGATGCTGTGGAAGCTTGCCGTGCCGCTCGCCAAGCCGGCCATCATCACCGTCGGCATCTACGACGCACTCCAGGTCTGGAACGGGTTCCTGTTCCCCCTGATCCTGACCCAGAGCGCGGAGAACCGGGTCCTTCCCCTGTCGCTGTGGTCCTTCCAGGGCGAGTTCTCCGTCGACGTCCCCGCGGTGCTCGCTGCGGTCGTGCTCTCGGTCGTGCCAGTCCTCGCGGCGTACGCGATCGGTCGCCGTCAACTCGTCTCCGGCCTCACCGCAGGCTTCTCCAAGTAGCAAACACCCAAGGAGTTGTTCTCATGAACCAGTGGCACGACACCTCGCTGCCCATCAAGGAGCGCGCCGCCGCGCTGCTCGCCGACCTCACGCTCGAGGAGAAGGCGCACCAACTGGGCTCGCACTGGCCCAGCCCGAAGAACCGCGTCGACGACCTCGAGGGCAACGTCGCACCCATGGAGGACGCACTCAACCAGAGCGGCGACCTCAACGCGGAGGCAGCGGTCGGCCTCGGCCAGATCACCCGCAACTACGGGACGGCTCCGGTCACGCCCGAGGAGGGCATCGCCCAACTGCGTGACCTGCAGGCCTTCGTTGTCGAGAGGTCCCCGCACGGCATCCCAGCGGTCGTCCACGAGGAATGCCTGACGGGGTTCACGGCCAACGGTGCCACTGTCTACCCGGCCGCGATCGCGTGGGGTGCCACCTTCGACCCCGGCATCGTTGAGGAGATGGCACATGCCATCGGCGACGACATGGCGACCCTCGGCGTGCACCAGGGGCTCTCCCCACTGCTGGACGTGGTGCGCGACTACCGCTGGGGCCGCGTCGAGGAGACCATCGGCGAGGACCCGTACCTGGTCGGCACCCTCGGGGCCGCCTACGTGCAGGGGTTGCAGGAGGCAGGCATCGACGCCACCCTGAAGCACTTCGCGGGCTATTCGGCCTCCCGCGCCGGCCGCAACCACGCGCCGATCTCCATCGGGCCGCGCGAGTTCGAGGACGTCATCCTCCAGCCGTTCGAGATCGCGGTGCGCGAGGGCGGCGCCGCCTCGGTGATGAACTCCTACTCGGACATCGACGGCGTCCCCGCCGGGGCGAGCCGGGAACTCCTCACGGGGATCCTGCGGGACAGGTGGGGCTTCGACGGCCTGGTCGTCAGCGACTACTGGGCCGTGTCCTTCCTGCACATGATGCACCGCATCTCGGAGGGTCCGGCCGACAGCGCTCGGCTCGCGCTGGAGGCCGGCCTTGACGTCGAGTTGCCGGGCACCGCCTGCTATGGGAGCGTCGTCGACCTGGTTCGCGACGGTCGGCTGGATGAGTCGGTCGTCGACACGTCAGTGCAGCGGGTGCTTGAACAGAAGATCCGGCTCGGGCTGCTCGATCCCGACTGGTCGAGCGAGGCGCAGGGCGCGCCGGTCGACCTCGACTCGCCGCGCAACAGGGAAATCGCCAGGCGCCTCGCCGAGGAGTCGATCGTGCTGGTCGCCAACGACGGCGTGTTGCCGCTGGCGGTGGCAAAGGTCGCGCTGCTCGGGCCGTGCGCCGCTGAGCCGCGCACCTTCATGGGCTGCTACTCCTTCCCGAACCACGTGCTCGTGCGCTACCCCGACGCGCCGCTCGGAGTCGAGGTGCCGAGCCTGGAGCAGGCGCTGCGGGCCGAACTGGGCGGCGCCGAGATCCGCTACGAGCAGGGCTGCCCGATCCTCGCGGAGGACCGCTCGCAGATCCCCGCCGCGGTCGAGGCGGCCAAGGCGGCGGACGTGGCGGTCCTGACGGTGGGGGACCTCGCGGGCCTGTTCGGCAAGGGCACCTCCGGTGAGGGCTGCGACGCCGTCGACCTGCGGCTACCCGGCGTGCAGGCCGAACTGGTCGAGGCTGTGCTCGCCACGGGCACCCCGACGGTGCTTGTCATCGTCAGCGGCAGGCCCTACTCGGTCGGGGCGTTCGCCGACCGGTGCGCCGCGATCGTTCAGGCGTTCATGCCAGGCGAGGAGGGCGGTCCCGCCATCGCGGGAGTGCTCAGCGGGAGGGTCAACCCGAGCGGCCATCTGCCGGTCGGCCTGCCGGACCATCCTGGCGGCCAGCCGGGCACCTACCTCGCGCCGTCGCTCGCCTGGAACAGCGATGGCATCTCCAACCTCGACCCGCGGCCGCGCTACCCGTTCGGCCACGGCATCTCGTACACCACGTTCGACCTCAGCGACCTGCGCCTGTCGAGCGAGGAGATCGACGTGACTGGCAGCGTCGAGGTGCGCGCGACGGTGACCAACACCGGGGACCGCGCGGGCGCCGAGGTCGTCCAGTTGTACGCCACCGACGAACTGGCCCAGGTGGTGCGCCCGCTCAAGGAGTTGATCGGCTACCTCAAGGTCTCGCTCGAGCCAGGGGAGAGCCGCACCGTGATCTTCGACGTGCACTCGGACCGGCTGTCCTTCACCGGGCTGGAGTTGAAGCGGGTCGTCGAGCCGGGCACCCACGTGCTCAGCGTCGGCCGCTCCAGCGAGGACCGGCCGCTGTCGGCCAGGCTCACCCTGACCGGGGAGACCCGGATCGTCCCGGAGGGAAGGCAACTGCTGACGCCCGCGCGACTCGGCTGACCAGGGCACAAGAGGATCGCCCCGACCGCGTCACGGTCGGGGCGATCCTTTGCGGCGTCCTATCAGGTCAGTGCTTGTTGAACGCCTCCAACTCCTCAAGGACCTTCGGGGCAACTCCAGGTGAGATGATGCTGAACGCCGCCCGGAGGTTCTGACCGGGCACCCACTTCGTGCGTGCGTTGAAGTCCGATGCAAGGGCCGGGTCGACCCGCTCGAAGGCGGAGCGAAGAGCCAGGTAGGCGCCCTCGTTGTCGATGATGTCGACAAGAGGGGTGTCCATCCCGATCCGCACCTCACCAGGGACCTGGTCCGCCGATGCGAATCGCCACTCATGCTCGCCGGAGCCGGCGCGGAAGTCGTCGATGCCGGGAAGCGTGACGACAGCGTCCGAGTTCGGCGGTACGACGGCGCTCACCGCGATCTCGCCGCCGTCTCGGATCCAGCTCACCTTGATCGGCCCATACGGCCCGTCATAGGAGGCTGACGCGGAATCGAGGCCGGGAAGCGGACGTGGAGCGATGCGGACCGTTTTGTAGCCAGGGGAGTCAGCCCCGAGGCCTGCGACGACCCGATGCATCCAATCGGCCACCGAGCCAAGCGCGTAGTGGTTGAACGAGGTCATCTCTCCTGGGTTGATCGACCCGTCAGGAAGGAGCGAGTCCCATCGCTCCCAGATCGTGGTCGCCCCCATGGAGACCGAGTAGAGCCAGCTTGGGCAGTCGGTTTGCAGCAGGAGCCGTGCAGCCTCTGTGTCGTGGCCCGTGGTGGTCAGAGCATCGTTGACCAGGGGAGTGCCGACGAACCCGGTGCTGATGCGGTAGCCATCCCGGCGCACCAGTTCGGCCAGCCGTGATCCGAAGGCTGCCCTCAGCGGCTCGTCGGCGATTCCGAAGGCGATGGCCAGCGCGTATGCCGTCTGGGCATCTGAGACGATCCGGCCGGCCGGGCTCACATACTCGTTGACCCACGCTTGCCTCACCAACTCGGCCTGTGCGCGATACCCGGCGGACTCCTCGGCGAAGCCGAGCAGGTCGGCTGCGCGCGCCGTCAGATCAGCGGAGCGGTACAGGAACGCGCCCGACACGACGTCGGGGTCGGTCTTGGCTCGAGCCGGATCGGTCGGTGGGGAGTCCGGGTCGACCCAGTCTCCGAACTGGAAGCCGCCCTCCCAGAGGTGGCGATCTCCCGCGATCTTCAGAAGGAGATCCGTCCAGGCCTTCATTGACGGGTACTGGCGCTGCACGACCTCGAGGTCGCCGAAGCGTTCGAACAGCACCATGGGCAGGACGGTTGCGACATCACCCCAAGCGGCGGTCGGGACGTCGCCCGAGCGCAGCACGTCCGGCACGACAAACGCGACGCCGCCGCCCGCCTCCTGCTGCTCCAGCCACACGTCCCGCAGCCACGAGTCCAGGAACCCGTCGCAGTCGTAGAGGAAGGCTGCGGAGGGCCCGAAGATCTGGATGTCGCCGGTCCAACCCAGCCTCTCGTCCCGCTGAGGACAGTCGGTCGGAAGGTAGAGGAAGTTGCCGCGCATGCCCCACACAACGTTTTCGTGCAGGCGGTTGAGGAGTTCGTTCGAGCTCTCGAACCGACCCGTGCGGCGCATGTCGGAGTGGATCACCTCGGCTGTCACCGCGGCTGGGTCGAAGGTGCCGGGCCAGCCCGAGACCTCCGCGTACCGGAACCCGTGGAAGGTGAATGTCGGCGCGTACTCTTCGGGTTCGCCTCCTGCCAAGGTGTAGGTGTCGGTCGCGCGGGCGGCACGGAGGGGGCGCACGCCCAGGGCGCCGGAGTCGAGGACCTCGGCGTGCCTCAAGGTCACGGTGTCGCCAGCCTCGCCCTGGACCGTGATCCGGAGCCGGCCGACAAGGTTCTGGCCGAAGTCGAGGAGGTAGGTTCCGTCGCCGGAGCCGAGCACTTCCTTGACCGGCATCTGTTCGACCACCCGAACCTCAGGTGAGACGCGCGCTTCAGGAGTCAGACCTGCCTGTTGGGGCGTCGCTGGTGCCCAGCCGGTGGCCTGGAAGCCGGCCTTGTCCCAGCCTGGCTGGATCCGCCGCGCGTCGAAGTCCTCGCCCCGGTAGATGCCTGATGCCGTCCAGGGGCCAGAGTCGGTCACCTGCCAGGAGGGTCCCGTCCTGACCCACTCCTCGGTCCCGTCGTCGTACTCGAGGTGAAGTTGGCCAGCCACGGAGGGTTGCTCGCCGTACACGATCGCCGCCTGGTTCTGGAAACCGAAGCGTTCCGTGTACCACCCACCGGTGACCGCGAGCCCGACGGCGTTGGTGCCCGGCTTGAGGAGGCTCGTCACGTCGTTGGTCTCGTGAATCAGACGAAGGTGATACGGCGTCCAGCCAGGCTTGAGGATCTGGTCGTCGACAGGAGTGCCGTTGACGCTCGCTTCATACACGCCTTGAGCAGTCGCGTACCAGGTGGCTTGGGTCAGCCCCTGACGTACGTCGAACTCCCGGCGGGCAAGGAACGGCTGTGCGTCCTGTTGTGGGGACTCAAGCCCGATGAAGTCCGCATCCCATTCACCGGGGGCGAGGAAGCTGGCGAAGAACGAGGTGGGCTCGCTCCAGGCGGACCAGCCATCGGGGCCTGCGACCCGCACTCGGACCTCCCCTGACTCCCTGGGTGTCAGGTCGGCGAACGGCCACGGTAGGAAGCGCGACTGGTCGCCAGCCACGGTGGCGCTGGTGGTGCCTCGGTGCGTCGTGAGGGAGATCTCGGCGGAGGCCTGCTCCCAGTTGGGAACCTCTGTGGCACTGGTCCAGGAGACGCGAGGCGCTGCGACTGCGACGTTGCCTGCCTCGCTGTCTCCATGTTCGAGGCGAGGCGCGGAAACGATGACGGATGACATCGGGTGTGAACCTTTCGGCTAGTGGGGGTCAGCCCTTGACGGCGCCGGAGGTCATTCCGGCGACGATCTGACGCTGGAAGATCAGGTACATGATCAGCAGCGGGATGGTGATGATGAGGATGTTTGTGAAGAGCAGGTTGTACTGGGTGCTGAACTGACTGCGGAAGTTGTACAAGGTCAACTGAACAGTCGCGTTGGCGTCGCCCGGGAGGAAGTACAGGGGGTTCTGGAAGTCGTTGAACACGGCGACCGACTGAACCACGACGACCGTGATGATGACGGAGCGGAGCAGCGGGAAGATCACCTGAAAGAAGAGTCGGATCGGCCCGGCGCCGTCGATGATGGCCGCCTCGTCGATCTCCTTGGGGATCGTCGCGACGAATGCACGCATGATGAGGATGGTGAAGGACAGGCCGAAGGCCACCTCGATGAAGATGAGCCCAGGGAGGGTCTTGAACAGGTTCAGCCCCTGCAGCACCCAGATCGTCGGTACAACCGCGGGCGGTACGATCAGGCCCGCCAAGACCATCGCGTTGATCAGCCCGTTCAGGCGACTCTTTCGACGTGCAAGTACGTAGGCGATCATCGAGCCGAAGACCACCATGAGCGCGACGCTGGCGACGGTCAGGATGGTTGAGTTGATGAAGGCCGTCGTCAGCATGTTGTTGCGCGCCTCGAAGACGGCCACGACGTTGTCGAACAGGTGGAACTCGGTGGGGAGGGAGAAGGCCAGCTTCCCGGCCTCCTTGGAGGACTTCGATGCGGTCAGGAGCACGAAGGCGAACGGCACGAGGAACACCACGGATGTGATGATGATCCCGAGGATGCCGACCACCCAGCGGGTCAATCTGCTTGCGCTGTTCACAGATCCGTCTCCTTCGAGTTGAGCCAACGGTTGAGCGGATAGACGATCGCGGTCACGACGACGAAGAGGATGACATTGCCGGCGGTCGAGAGACCGTAATAGCCGGCCTGGTACTGCTTGTAGATCACGGAGGCGATCACGTCCGAGGAGAACCCGGGACCTCCGCCTGTCGTCGTCCAGATCAGATCGAAGGAGCGGAGCCCTCCGATGAGAGACAGGAGGATCACGGTCGAGGTCGCGGGAAAGGAGAGTGGAAGAATGATGCTGCGAAACACCTGCCAGGAACTGGCTCCATCGACCCGGGCCGCCTCGAAGTACTCGTTGGGGATCGCTGCGATTCCGGCGATGTAGATCAGCGTCGCGATGCCGAGGCCCTTCCAGACGTCGATTCCGGCGACGCTCAGTAGAGCGATGTCCGGGTTGGTCAGCCACTGGGGCCCGTCGCCGCCCGTGATCGCCGTCCACACCTTGTTCACGATGCCGTTGAACGGGTCAAGGAGCACCTGGAAGGTGAGGCCGACGCCCACCGCGCTCAGAAGCACGGGGAAGAAGGTGACGGACCGAAGGTATCCGCGAGCGATGAGAGGCATCGAGAGGACGACCGCCAGGAGCATTCCGAGGACAACCTTGGCTCCGGAGGTGACGAAGCCGTAGACCAGGGTGTTCCAGAGCGATCCGATGAGGCCAGGTTCGGAGAGGAACAGGGTGAAGTTCTGGAGTCCGATCCATTCTGACTCGAACAACGTCCAGCGGGTGAAGGCGAAGTAGAAGGATGCCAGCGTCGGCACGACGAAGAAGATGAGGTAGATCAGGCCTCCAGGGATGAGGAACCACAACGGGTACCTCTTGGCGACATGGTCCTTGTGTTTGCGGTTCGGGGAGGCAACCTGCGCTGGTTCGGCGGTTGATGTAGTGGAGGTCATATCGATCCTTGGGGCTGGAGTTGGACATGAGGGGAGGGGCGCCGACACGCCATATGCGGCGCCCCCCACGCTGTCACCAGCCCTTGAGGCCCAACTGCTGGGCCTGCTTCTTGACGTCCTCGTCATAGCGGGCAGCGCCCTCAGCCGCCGTCGCGATCCCGGAGCCCACCTCGACGGTGATCTTCTCGAGGTTCGGGCCCTTGACTGGCGAGAGGAACTCAAGCGCAGGGCTCGCGTTGCCGTCCGTGAAGTACTTGTCGAGGTCCGTCACTGCAGTGGGGAGGCCCTCCGGAAGCTTGCAGTCCTTGATCATGAACGGCCCATTGGGCGTGGTGGCCTTGCTGACGGCGTCGCACGCCTTCGTGGATGCGGCGAAGGTCAGGAACTTCTTGGCCGCGTCCAGTTTCGCGCCCTCGGTCGACTTGGGAACGTAGATGCCGGCGGGAGTCCAGGCGGTGAGGCCGAAGGTGGACTCATCGTCGCCTGGCTGCGCGAAGAAGCCGATGTTCTCCGCGGCATCATCGGCGAGGTCGACGTACGAGGAGACCGTGGAGGTGAGCATCGGGTACTGGGCGCCGGTCCCGTCGACAAGGTGCTGCATCCCCTGCGACTGGGTAGCGGATGCGAAGTCCTTGTTCAGGTAGCCGGCGTCATGGACGGCCTGCAGGCGTTCGAAGCCGCTGATCGCGGGTGGCTCGGCGAACTTCGCCTGGTTGGCCGTGAACTTTTCCGCCCAGTCAGGCTGTTCGGCGGCCACATTGTGGAAGTCGGCCAGGACGAGCAACTGTGACGTCCACGTGTCGGCGTAGGTCTGGATGACGGGGTCAATGCCAGCCGCCTTGATCTTCGCGTTGTTCTCCATGAACTTGTCCCAGGTCTTGGGGACCTCAAGCCCAAGGTCGGCGAAGACCTTCTTGTTGTAGAGGATGCCGCCTCCCATGGCCTGCTCGAACGGGACGCCGTAGAAGTCACTTCCGACGCTGGTGGAAGTTTTGAACGTTTCATCGAGGCCCGACATAAAGGGCTCGCTTGTCAGTGGGACAAGGTTCTTGCCGGGGTCCAGGGCCGCGAAGAGCGAGCCGGAGTTGTACATGAACAGGTCATTCATCTCGCCTGTTGCCAAGCGCGTCTTGACGAGGTTGTCGCCGTCGGTGCCTCCGGGGCGGCTCTCGATCTGGACCTTCACATCGCTCTGTGAGGCGTTGAACGCTTCGACGATGGCGTTGCCGATGTTCATGCTCTGCTCGCCGACATCGACTAGCAGCGAGAGGTTGACTGTTCCGTCGGCGTTCTCGCCGTTGTCCGATCCGCCGCCGCAGGCGGTCAATGCGATGGCTGCTGTTAGCCCGAGCGCGATGAATGCGTGGGCCTTTCTGGGGAGTGGCACTTCGTTGTATCCCTTCAGTTGATGGGCCGGACGGCCCAAATGGTTACTCAGGTGGTTGGTGGGGGAGGTGCGCTTGAGCCGCGCACCTGTAGCTCCGGGGTGATGACGACGTGCGCCGCCTCAGTGCGACCCTCGATGCGCTGTAGGAGCAACGAGCCGACCTCCTTACCGACCTCGTCGGACGACTGGCGAACAGTGGTCAACGAGATCAGGGGGTGGGAGGCGAAGGTGCTGTCGTCATACCCGACGATCGAGAGTTCGGATCGGCCCAGCCCAAACTGGGCAGCGGCCCGCATTACCCCAAGCGCCAGTTCGTCGTGGCCCGCGAAGATAGCCGTCGGTGGGATCGGCTGTTCCAGCAATCCGAGCGTGGAGATGTACGCCGACTCCTCGGTCGGAGAGGCGATGATGTGTGTCTCCGGGGTCAGCCCGTAACGCCGCATCCTGTGTCGATAGGACCGCGCCCGCATGGCGTGGGAGGAGCGCGACATGTGGGGATGCTGCGCGGCCCCGATCGTCAGGTGCGTGATCCGCCGATGGCCCAGCGAGTAGAGGTGGTCGACAGCCAGTCTCGCGCCCAGGGCGTCGTCATCCCCGACCGTGTCGTAGTTCACCGACTCGTCATGCCTGCCGAGCATCACCATGGGGCTGCGTGTTGCCTGGGCTTCCAGCCAGTCGGCTGTCGCGTTGGCCCCGATGGTGACAAGGCCGGCGACCTGATAGTCGAGGAGTGTCTGGATCGCCTGGGTGCTGTTGCCCTCGGCGTCGGAGGGAGCGATGATCACGCTGTATCGGGTGGCCTCCAGGAACCCGATGAGGCCGCCGAGGACTCCCTGGAGGAAGGGGTTGGCCATCGTGGGGAGTTCGACTCCCAGCGTGTAACTGGTGCCGCGCATCGCGCGGGCGGCAACGCGTGGGCGATAGCCCAGGTCGTCGATCGCCGCTTGGACGCGTTGCTGCATCGGTTCGCTCACGCCATAGGCGTTGCGGAGCACCTTGGACACGGCTGCGCGTGAGACACCGGCCAGTGCGGCCACGTCCTCGATCGTCACGTTTCTTGCAGTCATGCGCCACGTCCCTGTGGTTGCGGTCGGAGTGTTCAGTCACACTGTGTAGACCGATCTACAAGAACAGAATAGCGGGACGGTTGTAACGATTCAATACCCAATTTCCGATGCGCCGGTTTCAACGCTGAGGGTGTTGCGCCGCCTTGGTGGCATCCGCACTAGTCAATGTGTTCGAGTAAATGTGTGCGAGGCGACCGATGTCATGTGGGACCCTCTGGCACGTCCGCCCACACCGACACCCCCGGCCGATTCACGGGCGGGGGCGTCGTGGGTAAGGGGTCAGTCGGCCTCGACCAGGTCGACCTCGACGGCTAGCGGCTCGGTCGACTCAGCCCAGGTCACGTCTCCGGTGATCCGGCCGACGGCGCGCAGGTCGGCCTCGATGGCCTGCAGCCTGGCCACCACGTCGGCGGGGCCGGAGAAGTGGGCCCTTGACGCCTCGGTCTTCATGGAGACCTTCGCGTTCGACTTGGCGCCGCGGATCGCGATCAGGGCCTGAGCGACGTCGTCGAGCAGCGCAGGCTCGCCCGACACGTCGAGTTCGGCGACGGTCGGCCATGCGGAGCGGTGGACGGAGGTGTCGTTGGTCCAGCGCCACACCTCCTCCGTGACGAACGGCAGGAACGGGGCGAAGAGCCGCAACTGGACGCCGAGCGCGATGGCAAGCGCGGCCTGCGCCGAGGCCCGCTCATTGTCGGAGCCGGTGTAGCTGCGCTCCTTGACGAGTTCGAGATAGTCGTCGCAGAACGCCCAGAAGAACGTCTCGGCCTTCTCGAGGGCCGTCGTGTAGTCGAACTCCTCGAAGGCCGCGGTCGCCTCGGCGACCACACCCGCCAGGGCGGCGAGCATCGCGGCGTCGACGGGGTTGGTGACCCGCTCGAGCGAGCCCGGCTCCTCTGCGAGCGAGAGCACGAACTTGCCCGCGTTGAGCACCTTCATGGCGAGGCGCCTTCCGACCTTCATCTGTGTCTCGTCGAACGGCGAGTCCATCCCGGGGCGGGCCATCGCGGCGCGCCAACGCACCGCGTCGGAGCCGAACTTGTCGAGGATCTCGGTGGGGACCACCACGTTGCCCTTCGACTTGCTCATCTTCTTGCGGTCGGGGTCGACCACGAAGCCCGAGATCGTGGCGCGCTTCCACGGCAGCGAGCCGTTCTCGAAGTTCGCCCGCACGATGCGGCTGAACAGCCAGGTGCGGATGATGTCGTGCGCCTGCGGGGCGATGTCCATCGGGAACGTGAGGTTGAACAGTTCCTCGTCGCGCTCCCAGCCGGTGGCGATCTGCGGGGTGAGCGACGACGTCGCCCAAGTGTCCATCACGTCTGGGTCGGCCATGAAACCGCCCGGCTGGTTGCGCTGCTCCTCGGCGAAGCCGGGCGCGGGCGCCGACATGGGGTCGACGGGGAGCGCGGACTCCTCCGGCACGATCGGGTGGTCGTAGTCGGGCTCACCCTCGGCGTCCAGCGGGTACCAGATCGGGAACGGCACGCCGAAGAAGCGCTGACGCGAGACGAGCCAGTCGCCGTTGAGGCCGCCGACCCAGTTCTCGTAGCGGTGCCGCATGTGCTCCGGCGACCACTCCAGTTCCTCGCCGCGGGCCATCAGGGCCGCCTTCAGAGCGTCGTCACGGCCGCCGTTGCGGATGTACCACTGGCGGGTCGCGACGATCTCGAGGGGCTTGTCGCCCTTCTCGTAGAAGTTGGCCTTGCGGGTGGTGGCCTTCGGGTCGCCGTCGAGGTCGCCCGTCTCGCGCAGCGCGGCGACGGTGGCCTCGCGGGCCGAGAAGGCGGTCTTGCCAGCGAGCGGCTCGTAGGCCTGGGCGTTGACGACCCACTCGGGGGTCTCCGCCTGGAACCGGCCGTCGCGGCCGATCACGGTGCGGGTCGGCAGGTTCAGCTCACGCCACCAGGTGACGTCGGTGAGGTCGCCGAAGGTGCAGCACATCGCGATGCCCGCGCCCTTGTCAGGCTCGGCGGCCGGATGGGCGAGCACCGGGATCTCGACGCCGAACAGCGGCGAGGTGACCGTGCTTCCGAACAGGTCGGCGTAGCGCTCGTCGTCGGGGTGGGCGATCAGAGCGCACACCGAGACCAGCAGTTCGGGGCGGGTCGTCTCGATGTAGACGGGCTCGCCGCCCTCGCGGTGGAACGCGACCCGGTGGTAGGCGCCCGGGTAGTCGCGGGCCTCGAGCTCGGCCTGCGCGACCGCCGTCTGGAACGTGACGTCCCACAGCGTGGGCGCGTAGCTGAGGTAGGCCTCGTCGCGCGCGAAGTTACGCAGGAACGCCTTCTGGGCGATCGCCTGCGAGGACTCCGAGATGGTTGCGTACAGCGTGTCCCAGTCGACAGAGAGGCCGAGGTGGCGCCACAGGTCCTCGAAGGCCTTCTCGTCCACCGCCGTCAGCTCGTGGCACAGCTCGATGAAGTTGCGCCTGCTGATCGGCACCTGCCGCTTCGGGTCGGGCTTGGCGGGCGGCTCGAAGTCCGGGTCGTAGGCGATCGACGGGTCGCAGCGCACCCCGTAGTAGTTCTGCACGCGGCGCTCGGTGGGCAGGCCGTTGTCGTCCCAGCCCATCGGGTAGAACACCTGCTTGCCGTTCATCCGCTGGTAGCGGGCGAGCGTGTCGGTGTGGGTGTAGCTGAACACGTGGCCGACGTGCAGCGAACCCGACACCGTCGGCGGCGGGGTGTCGATCGAGAACACCTGTTCGCGGCTCTCCGGCCGGACGAACGCGTAGGTGCCCTCGTCCGCCCATACCTGTCCCCACTTGGCTTCGAGGCCTTCGAGGACGGGCTTGTCGGGGAGGGCGCGCTGCTGCGCGTTCGGTGCGGTCATGGCCCCGATCTTAGTTGGACGCCCGACGGCGGCGAAACCTAGCCGTCGAGCGTCTTGCCGCCCTTCTCCCACGCCTCTGTGACGGCCGTGAGGACGCCCTCGGGCGTCGGCTCCATCCCGGCGTCGGGCGAGGTGATCGGCAGGTCGACGCCGCTGACGACGTACTTGGGGACGGTCTCGAGCCCGGCGGCGAGCGGTGCCTCGCCCTCCTCGGTCACCCAGGCCTCGTAGTTGGGCGCGGCGTAGAGGGCCTGGAACTGGGCGAGCGTCTCGCCCGACATGCTCGCGTCCTGCGGCAGGGTCGTGCTGAGCACCTCGTCGTCGAACGGCACGCCCTTGGTCTGGCTCTCCATCAGGGCGCGGTGGTAGTTGTCGAAGAAGCCGAGCAGGTCAGCGTTGGCGGCGCCCAGCGCCGACTTCATCGACCACTGGTTGCCCTTGTTGGTGTCCATGAAGTGCAGCGCGCGCACCTCGGCGGTGATCTTGCCCTCGCTGACGAGCAGTTCGATCGAGTCGAAGTAGGTCTCGGACGCGGCGGCGCAGTGCGGGCACTGGTAGTCGACGTACATGATCAGGTTGGGCGTGCCCTCGCGCGGCTGCTTGCCCTGCAGCGCGATGCCGTGGCCGGGGGTGGCGTTCGGGGGAGCGTCCGAGGCTTCCGGCAGGTCGACGGTCGGTGTCGCGGGGGCGATTGTGGCCGGACCTGCAGGCGTGGGGGCCGACTGTCGCGGGGCGTTGGCGACCACGATGCCTGCCACGATGGCGGCGGCGGCGCCGAACAGGAGCAGGACGCCGAGCACGATCCCGACGACGATCGCCACGATCTTGCCGCTGCCGGACTTCTTGGGCTGCTGCCACCCCGGGCCGCTCGGCGGACCCTGCCACTGGCCGTTCGGCGGACCCTGCCACTGGCCGTTGGGAGGACCCTGCCACTGGCCGCCAGGACCGGGCTGCGTCGGGCCGTTCGGCTGCCCCTGGGGGCCGGACTGTCCGGAGAAACCAGGACCCCCGGCGCCGCCCTGATGGGGCTGCTGCCGGGGGTCGTGGTTGGGTGGCTGGCTCATCGCTCGAGCCTAACCGCTCGCTGGATCAGCTCTCGATCTTCTTGCCGCCGGCGTTCCAGGCCTCGGTGACGGCCCGCAGCAGGTCGTCCTCGGTGGGCTGGATGAGGGCCTCACCCGCGTCGTTGGCGAACTGGAGGTGCTGGCCGCTGACGATGTAGGTGGGGGTGCCGGTGATCTTGTCCTCGTCGAAGCGCGCCTGCGCGTCGCGCACGAAGGTGTCGTAGGCCCGCTCGTTGTACCGCTTCTGGAACTTGGCCAGGTCGTCGCCCTCGATGCCGGCCTCCTTGGCGAAGTCCTCGCGCAACTGCTGGTCGGTGTAGCCGACGCCCTCGGTGGGCTGGTTCTTGTAAACGACGTCGTGGTACTGGCGGTACTTGCCGACCTCGTCTGCCGCGGCGGCCGCGATGGCGGCGCGCTTCGAGGGGCCGTCCTCGACGCGGGTGCCGTCGAGCTTCTTGCCGTCGAGGAAGTAGACGCTGCGGACCTCGACCGTGATCTTGTCCTCGGCGACCAGCTTCTCGGTCACGGGGCCGTAGTACTGCTCGCGGACCTTGCACGCGGGGCACTGGTAGTCCTCGTAGACCACGAGGTGCGGCTTGTCGGCGCTCGGCTGCTTGGCGTCCATCAGGATGCCCTTGCGGTCGGTCGCGTTCGGAGGGGTGAGCTGGTCTGCGGTGATGCCCTGGGCCTTGGTGAACGCGGAGACGGCGACGAAGCCGATCACGATCAGGACCACCGCGACCGCCAGACCGATGCCCGCGAACGCGATGCGCTTGTTGCGCTTGGAGCGCTCGTCCTGCTCCTGCTGCTGACGCAGTGCTGCGCGCTTGCTCAGCGACGAGTTGTTGGCCATAGGGGAGCGCTCCTTGAGTTCCGGGTCAGGGTGCCGACCCTCAGCTCGGGCGCAGCGGTTCCATCGTAACCGGTGACCAAAGAGATCCCATATTCAACTACCCGTCGGGCTAGCGGGCGGCGGCCGTGATGGCCCCTAACAGGGCCTCGGGGGTCGCGAAGGCGGGCTGCCCGCCTGGCCCGAACAGCTCGAGGTCGACGCCGTCGACCTGGTAGGACGGCGTTCCCTCGACTCCGGAGGCGTAAAGGGCCTCGTTTGCGTCGGCCGTGAACTGCGCGAACGTCCGGTCGTCATAGGCCCGCTGGAACGCGTCGAGGTCCGAACCGGTGATACCGAGCCGCGCCGGGAGCTCCTCGCGGAGGAAGGCGTCGGGGAAGCCGTTGCCCATGGCCTCGTAGAGGGCCACGTGATAAGCGTCGAAGTGCCCGACGGCGTCGGCCGCCGCCGCGGCCATCGCGGCGCGTCTGGACGGCCCGAACTCGGCCTTCCCGTCCCGGAAGTGGGCGGTGCGCACCTCGGCGGTCAGCCGCCCATCGTCGACCAGGCCGATGATGGCCTCGCCGTAGGCGTGCTCGGCGACCGCGCAGTAGGGGCACTGGTAGTCGCCCCACATCACCAGATGCGGCACCCCGTCGACCGGGGCCTTGCCCGCCACCAGGATGCCGTGCCCGGCCGTCGCGGCCGGCGGCCTACCCTGGCCACCGGTCGGCGCGTCCGGACTGAGCGCCCGGACGCCGAGGAGGGCGAGCACCGCGACGACGGCGACCGTCACGATGGCGATCGCGGCGATCGCGATCCGTTTGGTCCGCTTCGCCTGTTCCTCGGCCAGTTGCTGCTGGCGCAGCGCGGCGCGTCTGCTCGACATGCGTGCCCTTCCGCAGGTGGGCCACAACCCTAACTGGGGCGATGAGGCCGCGCGGAGGCGCCCCCCTGCAGCGCCGACCAGTACCCTGAAGGCACCATGAGTCACACCACGCATCAAGAACTGACGGCGGCACTCACCGCCAGGTGGCCGGAGCATCGCGTCGCGCCGAGCCTGAGCCGCGTCTCCGCGCTGATGGAACTGCTGGGCGACCCGCAGCGGGCCATGCCCGTGATCCAGGTCGCGGGCACCAACGGCAAGGGCAGCACCGCCATCATGATCGACGCGATCCTGCGGGCCGCTGGGCTGCGCGTCGGAAGGTTCGCCAGCCCGCACCTGAGCGACGTGCGCGAACGGATCGTGATCGACGGCGAGCCCATCGGCGAGGAGCGCTTCGACGAGGTGTGGGCCGACATCGCCCCTTACGTCGCCATGGTCGACGAGCAGCAACTCGACGGCGTCGACATGACCTTCTTCGAGGTCATCACCGGCATGGCCTACGCGGCCTTCGCCGACGCGCCCGTCGACGTCGCCGTCATCGAGGTGGGGCTCGGCGGGCGATGGGACGCCACGAGCGTCGCCGACGCGAGCGTCGCGGTCGTCACGCCCATCGGGCTCGACCACACCCACATCCTCGGCGACACCATCGCCGAGATCGCGGGGGAGAAGGCCGGCATCATCAAGCACGGCTCGACGGCGGTCCTCTCCGGCCAGGATCCCGCCGCCGCCCGGGTGCTGCTGGAACGCGCCGTCGAGGTGGGCGCGCTGGTCAAGGCCGAGGGCCCCGACTTCGGCGTGATCGGCCGCCAGTTGGCCGTCGGAGGCCAGTTGCTGCGACTCGAGACCCTGGCGGGCCCCATCTCGGACGTGTTCCTGCCGCTCTACGGCGAGCACATGGCCCGAAACGCGGCGCTCTCGGTCGCCGCCGTCGAGGCCTTCCTCGGCTCCAAGCCGCTCAACCCGGAGATCGTCGTCGAGGGACTCGGCTCCGTCGAGGCCCCCGCCAGGCTGGAACTGGTGCGTACCTCCCCGCCCATCGTGATCGACACGGCGCACAACCCGCAGGCCGCCCGCGTCACCATCGACGCCGTCAACGAGAGTTACGACTTCGACCCCGTGATCGGGGTGGTCGCCATGATGCAGGACAAGGACGCCGAGGAGGTGCTCGGCATCTTCGCGGAGAAGATGGACCAGGTCGTCATCACCAAGACCTCCTCAAGCCCCCGCGCGCGGTCCGTCGACGACCTCGCCGCCCTCGCCGAGACCATCTGGTCGACGCACCAGGTGCACCGCGCGGCGACCATGGCCGAGGCCCTTGACCTCGCCGTGATGCTCGCCGACACCTCCACCGCGCAGGCGGGCGTGCTCGTCGCAGGCTCCGTGATCGCCGCGGGAGAGGCCCGCGACCTCCTGAAGAAGGAGGACCAGGAGTGACGCTCGCGCCCGACAACCCGATGCGGATGCCCGCCATGTCGACGCTGATCCTGCAGATCGTGGTGGTCTGGCTCGGCTACATCGGCATGATCCAGGTCTCCGGCATCCACCTCGGCGTCGCCGCGCTGTGCTGCGCCGTCGTCACCCTGCTGTGCCTCGCCGGGTGCGCGGGGCTCAGGAAGCGCTGGGGCTACCTGGTGGGGTGGGCCGCGCAGGCAGCCACCATTGCCTTGGGGCTGCTGACGCCATGGATGTATGCCATGGGTATCATTTTTGCGTTGATCTGGGTGACGTGCGTCGTACTAGGAAAGCGCATCGAAGCCCACCGCAGCCGAGAGGGAAGCGCTCAATGACCGCGCGCACATTCGCCATCATCAAGCCCGACGCAGTCGAGGACGGCAACGTCGGAGACATCCTGTCGCGTTACGAGCACGCAAAGTTGCGGCCCGTCGCGATGGACCAGCGAACCATCAGCCCGGAATTCGCAGACCGGCACTACAGCGAGCACGTCGGGAGGGACTACTACCCGGCGCTGCGCGACTTCATGACCGAGGGCCCGCTCATCGCCGTGGTCCTTGAGGGTGAAGAGGCGGTCGCCCGGGTGCGCGCGCTCAACGGCGCAACCGACCCCGCGAAGGCCGCGCCCGGCACCATCCGTGCCGACTTCGCGCAGTCGGTGCGCCGCAACGCCGTGCACGCCTCCGATTCGCCCGAGACCGCGGCCTCCGAGATCGCGCTCTGGTTCCCGGACCTGTGAGCGAGCCCCAGGACCCGCAGGGCGCTCCTGTCGACCGGAACCAACAATGGTCGGCGCCAACGCAGTGGGAACCTCCCGCCGCGCCACAGGGGTCCTGGGAACAGCAGCGCGAGCAGTGGGCGTCACCCGTGGCCCAGCCGGGGTCATGGGAGCACGAACGCCAGCAGTGGCCGCCTCCCACAGTGGGAGCCCCGGCGCCGTACCAGGCACCGCAGCGACCCTCGCTGATGCCGGTCGAGCCGACCAGTTATCAGCAGTTCTGGCGCGCGCCCGGCATCAAGACCGCGGTTCCCATCGTCGCGACGGTGCTGATGGGCCTCGTCTTCGTGGCCCTGTCGACCATCATCGTGCTCGCCGCGATCTTCGCGGGAGGCGTCCCCGACGAGGCGGCGCTCGAGGCCCTGACGCAGGGCTCGCTGAGCCCCACCATGGTGCTCGCCAACAGCATCTCGATCGCGCTCGTGCTGCCGATGGGGTTCCTCGTCGTGCGCCTGATGGGCCAGCGACCCGGCTACCTGTCGTCGGTGGTGGGGCGCTTCCGGTGGGGCTTCTTCTTCCGCTGCGTCGGCGTCACGGCCGCGGTGTTCCTCGTCTACTCCGGGATCAGCGTCCTGATCGACGGCGTCGACTCGCTCGGCCTGGGCGTGCGGGACTACACCTGGTGGCTGCTGATCGGCCTGATGCTGGTGACGCCGTTCCAGGCGGCCGCGGAGGAGTACCTGCTGCGCGGCTTCGTGCTGCGCACCGTCGGATCCTGGTTCGCGGCGCCCCTGACGGCCGCCCTGGTCGGCGGCCTCGTCAACTGCCTGATCTTCATGGGCCTGCACGCCTCCACCGACCTGTGGCTCAACCTCGTCTACTTCTCGATGGGCGCGGTCGGCACCTACCTCGCGTGGCGCACCGGGGGCCTCGAGGGCGCCGTCGCGATCCACATCGTCAACAACATGATCGGCATGGCGCTGCTGTCCTTCCAGGACATGGAGGCCCAGTTCGACCGTGCCGCGGGAGCGGGCGGCCCTGAGGTGCTGCTGCAGATCGCAACGACCGTGGCCGCTGGCGCCCTGATCCTGTGGGTGGCCAAGCGGCAGAGGATCGTCACCGTCGGCCCGCCCGAGCGGGTCGAGCCGACCGCGCCTGCCGCGCCCACCGCGCCGTGACGACGCTTCCGCCCGGCTTCGAGCCGGTAGGGGAGGCGACGTTCGTCGACGCCCCTCCGGGCAGGGCCGCCGGCCCGACCGTGTCGCTGTACCGCGGCTTCGGGGCGGAGTTCGCCCTGGTGCCCGGCGCCGACGTCGAGGTCGGCTGGGTCGCCCCGGGGCGCGGCGTGTTCGACGCGATGCCCGCGCACATCGTCGACGGGGTCGAGGCCGACCTGTTCGCCATCGCGCATCCGTTGGAGGGGGCGCTGCGCTGGCTCGCCACCGCCGAGGCGGAGCCCGATGTCGACCCCGCCGTCCTCGGCTTCCTGCGGGCGCGCGTCGAGGCGCTCCGCGACCACCCGGAGGCCGATCCCGAGGTGGCCGCCGAGTTCACGATGAGCGCCTACGGCGCCCGCGTCGCCGATGCCCTCTCCCCGGTGCGAACCGTCACCATCGCCCCGATGCTGGTGGAGCGCGCCCCGCGGCCCATCGGTCGCCGCTACGTCGGCACCTACGACGACGCCAGCGGCGCCGCCGATCTCGACCCCGCGTACGCCGACCGCGCGCTCGACGGGATCGCGCGCCTCGGGGAGATCGCCCCGAACGGTCACGCCCGACTCGTCGGCGTCGTCGACCTGGTGCGCCGAGACGGGGGCGACCTGGCCGTCTACCTCGAGGAGCCGACGACGCACGCGCGGCTCAGCGCCGACGTCGCCGCCGAGGGGTTCGCGCTGCCGTCCGAGGACGAGTGGGAGTACCTGTGCGGCGGCGGCTCGCGCACGCTGTTCAGGTGGGGCGACGACGACCCGGGCGACATCGGCTACGGCTACGGAAGCGAGCCCGACGTGCTTGCCGAGCCGAACCGCTTCGGGCTGCGGATCGCCTGGGACCAGTTCAAGCAGGAGGTCACCGCCGACCCGAGGATCGCCAAGGGCGGCGACGGCGGCGTGTCGCTGCACGACTCGATCGGCTGGTTTCACCAGAGCCTCCCGCTGTCCACCTTCTACCGTTCGTGGGGGCACGAGGGGTGGAATGAAGATCTGGCGTCCGGGTACCACGTGTACCGACGCATCGTCCGGCTGTGACGCCCTAGGGAAATCGCCTCCCGGCCGGTTATTCTGGCGGCGCTATGACTATGACGCCAGCGCTTCCAACCCACTCGGTGTTCGACAGGCTCGAGCCGCTGCTCGCTCAGGTGAGCAAGCCGATCCAGTACGTCGGCGGGGAACACAACTCCGTCGTCAAGGACTGGGACTCCGTCGACGTGCGGTGGTGCCTCTCGTACCCGGACGCCTACGAGGTCGGGCAGCCCAACCAGGGCGTCGCGATCCTGTACGAGGTGCTCAACGAGCGCGACTGGATCCTTGCGGAGCGCACCTACTCGGTCTGGCCGGACATGGAGGAGCAGATGCGCTCGCACTCCATCCCGCAGTTCACGCTCGACGCGCACCGCCCCGTCGGCCTGTTCGACGTGCTCGGCGTGTCGTTCTCGACCGAGTTGGGCTACACGAACCTGCTGAACCTGATCGACCTGTCGCAGCTCAGCCTGCACGCCGCCGACCGCGGCGAGGACGAGCCTCTTGTCATCGCGGGCGGCCACGCCGCCTTCAACCCGGAGCCGATCGCCGACTTCATCGACGTCGCGGTGCTCGGCGACGGCGAGGAGGCCTCGCTGCTGATCTCCGACATCATCCGCGAATGGAAGCTGGACGGGCGCGAGGGCGGCCGCGACGGGCTGCTGATGCGGCTCGCGCTGACCGGCGCCTTCTACGTGCCGCGCTTCTACGACGTCGACTATCTCGACGACGGTCGCATCCAGCGCGTCGCGCCCAACCGCGCAGGGGTGCCGCACCAGGTGCGAAAGCACACGCTGATGGACCTCGACAAGTGGCCGTACCCGAAGAAGCCCATCGTGCCGATGGCCGAGACGGTGCACGAGCGCTACTCCGTCGAGATCTTCCGCGGCTGCACCCGCGGCTGCCGGTTCTGTCAGGCGGGCATGATCACCCGCCCGGTGCGGGAGCGCAACATCGAGACCATCGGCGCCATGGTGCAGGGCGGCCTGAAGGCCACCGGCCTTGAGGAGATCGGGCTGCTCTCGCTGTCGTCGGCCGACCACTCCGAGATCGCGGAGGTGACCCGCCAACTCGCCGACCGCTACGAGGGCACCAACGTGTCCCTGTCGCTGCCGTCGACGCGCGTCGATGCGTTCAACATCGACCTGGCGAACGAACTGAGCCGCAACGGCCGCCGCTCCGGCCTCACGTTCGCCCCTGAGGGCGGCTCCGAGCGGATGCGCAAGGTGATCAACAAGATGGTCACCGAGGACGACCTGATCGACACGGTCGCCGCGGCGTTCTCGTCCGGGTGGCGCCAGGTGAAGCTGTACTTCATGTGCGGCCTGCCGACCGAGACCGACGAGGACGTGCTGGCGATCGCCTCGCTCGCGACCCGCGTGATCGAGACCGGGCGCAAGGCCTCGGGCACGCGCGACATCCGCTGCACCGTCTCGATCGGCGGCTTCGTGCCGAAGCCCCACACGCCGTTCCAGTGGGCGGCGCAGGCGAGCGCCGAGACCATCGACCGGCGCCTGATGCTGCTGAAGGAGACGATCCGTCAGGATCGCAACTACGGCAAGGCCATCGGCATGCGCTACCACGACGGCAAGCCGGGCATCATCGAGGGACTGCTGTCGCGCGGCGACCGTCGCGTCGGCCGTGTGATCGAGCGGGTCTGGCGCGAGGGCGGCAAGTTCGACGGGTGGAGCGAGCACTTCAGTTACGAGCGCTGGACGACCGCCGCCAACGAGGAACTGGCCCTCGAAGGCATCGACCTTGACTGGTTCACCACGCGCGAGCGGGGCTACGAGGAGGTCCTGCCGTGGGATCACCTCGACGCCGGCCTCGACCGCGACTGGCTGTGGGAGGACTGGCAGGACGCCGTCGACGAGCGCGAGGTCGAGGACTGCCGCTGGACGCCCTGCTACGACTGCGGCGTCTGCCCGCAGATGGACACCGAGATCCAGATCGGCCCAACGGGTCGCACCCTGCTTCCGCTGACGGTCGCCAAGCCGGACCTGGGCTGACCAGGGTCGGGCTCAGCGCGTAACGAAGACCGGCTCGCGGGTCAGCAGCATCTGCTCGGCGAGGGCGGGGCTGGAGCCCTCGACGACGTCGAGCGTGACGATCCCGACGTTGCCCTTCGCGGTGACGGAGGCCACGGTCAAGCGGTCCGCGATCGGGGACTGGGTCGTGAACAGGGTTCCGTCGCGCCAGATCGCCTCCAGGGCCGCGACGTCGGGTTCCTCGGCGAACCGGTAGGCGACCACGACCTGGCCGCGCTTCCACCCGATGCCGATCGTGTCGAACGGCGTGGCGGGCGTCGCCTTCTCCAGGGCCTCCATCTGCTGTGCTGCCGAGCCAGGCGTCGCCGTCAGGTCGGGGGCCATCGGCATCGGGTCGGTCAGGATCGCCGAGAACACGTCCTCGCCGTCGAGGGCCTTTGCGACCTCGACCAGCGCCTTGTCGTCTGCGAGCGTGGGGCCATCGTCCCCCAGCCAGTCACGCACCAGCGGGGTGCTCGTGCTCATCGCGATGGCGTGCTTCTTCGCCGCGAACCGGATCGGCCTGCCGATCTGGTCGATGCCCTCCCTAGCGATATTTGGGGCCCCGTCCTCGCCGTCGAGGTCGCTGCGGACGCCGTCGCCGAGGTCCTTCAGGGAGTCGGGCAGCGTGTCCGGACCCAGGTCGCCCATCGCGACGGTGAAGGGCTGCGCGCCTTGCCCGTTGGCGACGTACCGGTCGGCGTCGAGCAGGTCGAAGCCGGCCAGTTTCTCGACGACCGCCGGATCGGAGCGCGTCGGCAGTTCGGGGAAGGGAAGGTAGACGGCGGAGTCGAGGCCGAGCAGTCTCTGGGCGTTTTTCTCGTCGTGCGGGTCGAAACCGCCTGCCCTGCCCGCCCCCTCCAGGTCGCCCGCGACCACGAAGCGTGGCGACCCGACGGCGGTGGAGGGCACCTGCTCCAGGGAGGCGGCGAGCGACCACTTGCTGTCGATGTCGACCCCGCCGGTCGAGCAGCCCGCGAGGGCGAGGCAGGACAGGGCAAGCGCTGCTGCGGTGGCGCGGAGCGGACGTCGCATGGAAGAGGCCTCTCGTCGGAGGCCGTCAGGCTAACAACGGTGCGGGGTCAGGCGTTGAGCAGCATTCGTGCCTCGTTGACGATGCGAGCGCTAACAGGCGCCCGCGCGGCGCACGAACATCGACTACTGCTCAACGCCGGGGCCTCACCGAGCGTCGGGGACGGGGCCCTGCTCCGTGACGGCGGTGTCGGGGACCTCGCCGTCGGGGACCGGCGGCACCGTGCCGTCGGCGACATCCTGCGCGTCGCCCTCGGGGGTCCAGCCGTCGGCGTAGGTGCCGGTGGCGTAGTCGTAGTCGACCGGCTGGCCCTCCTCGTCGGTGCGCTGGTACCAGTCGGTGACCTTCGCGTCGTGCGAGTCGAAGTCGGCCCCGGCGCCCTCGCCCTCCGGGGAGCGATGCACCGCGAGGCTGAAGTCGTCGCCGTAGCGGTCGACGCCCTTCTTGACGGCGTTGCGCAGCGCCGAGGTCGCGTAGGCCCTGCGGATCACCAGCGGGTCGGAGCGCAGGTCCTTCGCGAAGGAGATCATCATCGCCACCAGGATCGCCGCGAACGGGATGGCCGTGACGATGATCATGTTCTGCAGGCCTGAGAGCGCGTCGCCTCCGCCGATCAGCAGCATCACGACCGCGATGCCCATCATGGCGAGGCCCCAGAAGATCGTCACGAGTTTCGCGGGCTCCGAATTGCCGCGCTGCGACAGCGTTCCCATCACGATCGACGCGGAGTCGGCCGAGGTGATGAAGAAGATCGCGATGATCACCATGCCGAGGAACGGCGTGACCTGCGCAAGCGGCAGGGTGGCGAGCACGTGGAAGAACATCTCCTCGGGGTCGCCGTCCGCGGAGATGGGGTCCCCCTGGCTGCGCAGCCAGATGCTGCTGCCGCCCAGGATGCCGAAGGTCATCACGCACACGAGCGTCGGCATCGTGATCACGTACAAGACGAACTCGCGCAGCGTCCTGCCCCGGGAGATCTTCGCCAGGAAGATGCCGACGAACGGGGACCAGGAGATCCACCATGCCCAGTAGAAGACGGTCCAGGTGCCGGTGAACGCCGCGGCGTCCGCTCCGTAGGCGGGGCCGAGGCCGAGCATGTGGAAGAAGCTCTGGAAGTACTCCATGATCGCGGCGGGCCACAGGTTCAGGATGAAGAGCGTCGGGCCCGCGATGAAGATGAACAGCGACAGCACCAGTGCGAGCACCATGTTGATGTTGGACAGCCACCGGATGCCCCGGCCGACGCCGGAGACGGCGGAGGCGATGAAGCATGCGGTCAGCACGGCGATGATCGCGATCAGCGCCGCGTTGGGCAACTTGCCGATGCCGCTGACGATCTCGACGCCGCGGCCGATCTGCATGGCGCCGATGCCGAGCGAGGCGGACGTGCCGAACAGGGTCGCGACGATGGCGAAGATGTCGACCAGCCGGCCGGCGATGCCGTCGGCCCGCTTCTGCCCGAGCAGCGCGACCAGGATCGAGCTCATCAGCGGCACCCGGCCGCGGCGGAACGCGCCGTAGGCGACGGCGGCCCCCACGAGGCCATAGATCGCCCAGGGGCCGATGCCCCAGTGGAAGAAGGTCTGCGCAAGCGCCTTGACCGCCGCCTCAGGGGTCTCGGGCGTCGTGGCACCGGGGGCGGGCGACTGGTAGTAGGTCAGCGGCTCGAGGGGGCCGAAGAAGATGATGCCGATGCCGATCCCCGCCGAGAACATCATGGCGATCCAGGAGAACTTCCGGTACTCCGGCTTCTCGTCGTCCTTGCCGAGCGGGATGTTGCCGTAGCGGCTCACCGCGATGAACAGCATGAAGAACAGGATCACCGCCACCAGTCCGGTGAACAGCCAGCCGACGTGGGCAAGGGTCCACTCCAGTGCCGCCTTCGAGACGGCGGAAAGGCTCTCGGTTGAGACGACGCCCCACGCGATGAATGAGATGATCAGGGCGGCGGTGACCCCGAAGACGACCTTGTCCGTGCCGTATCGGTTGCGCTGTTCCTCGACGCCGATCCCCGGCACGAGCGCGGGGTGGATGCCGTGCGGGTAGGTCTCGTCGACCTGCTTCAGAAGGCGCCTGGCCTTTGGCCCGATGCCCTCCTTCGGCGAACGGTTCTGGGGGTCGGGATGCACGCGGTTCTCCTCCGCAGGGGCCAGGGACGATGCAGCACCTTACCCTTTAGGCGGTCAGCGGCCTCCTCCTTCGAGGGTCAGACGCCTGCCAGGAACGCGTCGACTGCTGCGAAGTAGGCCTCCGGGCGATCCCGCCTGACGCAGTGCCCGGCGCCCTCGATGTCGACGCACCGCACGAGCGGGTTGACGATCAGGTCCGGGTCGGGTGCCATCTCCCCGTCGACGGGCGTGAGGATGAGCGTCGGCACGGTCAACTCGCTGAACAGGCCCTGCTCCCAGGGGCCGGACGTCAGCCGGAGCCCCTCGCGCAGGTACACCCGGTCGACGCGCGGCTTCGAGTCGGCCCACGCCTCGATCTCGGCGCTCGACAACGGCGTCTCGCGGCCCATCCGGGCGACCTCGTCCGCGCGGTGCGACGTGACCGCCTCGACGAAGGTGACCTGCTGGTCGCGGAACCCGGTGATGTCGAAGTGCGGATCGTCGACCGGCGGGGGCTTCGCCGGGTCCTCGAGCACGGCCGCCCTGACGAGGTCGGGCCGCTCGAGCGCGACCCGGGCAGCCAGGAAGCCGCCGAGCGAATGCCCGACCAGCACCGCCGGCGCGCCGACCGAGGCGAGCACCTCCTCGAGGTCGCGCTGCATCACCGCACAGACGTCCGCCAGTTGCGATGCCTCGAAGCGCGGCGAGGTGCCGTGGCCGCGCAGGTCGACGGCGACCAGGTCGTAGCGGTCGCGCCAACGCTCGACGGCGTCTGGCCAGTTGGTGCCGTCGTCGGTGAGGCCGTGCACGAGCACCATCGCCGGCGCCCCGGGTGTGCCGAGACGATGCAGAGTCAACTCAGTCATGTCGGGATGTTAACAACCGCATGGATGGGGGATTACCGGGGGCGGCACGATACGATCGACCTCCGTGACGCGCAACGTGGGTTTTGACCGGGAACGCTATCTGGCTCTGCAGTCGGAGCACATCAACGAGCGGCGGGAGCGCTTCGGCGGCAAGCTGTATCTCGAGTTCGGCGGAAAGCTCTTCGACGACCACCACGCGTCGCGCGTCCTGCCCGGCTTCACCCCCGACAACAAGATCCAGATGCTGGAGACCATCAAGGACGACGTCGAGGTCGTCATCGCGGTCTCGGCGCACGACCTGGCCCGCAACAAGGTGCGCGCCGACCTCGGCATCACCTACGAGTTGGACGTGCTGCGCCTGATCGATGAGTTCCGCTCCTACGGGCTGCTCGTCGGCAGCATCGTGATCACGCAGATGACCGACGAGCACCGTCAGGCGCGCGCCTTCAAGCGCAAGCTGGAGCGCCTCGGGCTGAAGGTCTACCGGCACTATCCGATCAAGGGCTATCCCAACGACGTGTCCCTGATCGTCAGCGACGCGGGCTACGGTCGCAACGACTACATCGAGACGGAGCGCGACGTGGTCGTCGTGACCGCGCCCGGGCCGGGCAGCGGCAAGATGGCGACCTGCCTGTCGCAGCTCTACCACGACCACCAACGCGGCATCAGCTCCGGCTACGCCAAGTACGAGACGTTCCCGATCTGGAACCTTCCGCTCGACCACCCCGTCAACCTCGCCTACGAGGCAGCCACCGCCGACCTCGACGACGTCAACATGATCGACCCGTACCACCTTGCCGCCTACGGCGAGCAGTGCGTCAACTACAACCGCGACGTCGAGATCTTCCCAGTGTTGAAGCTGCTTCTGGAGCGGCTGACGGGCAGCTCGCCGTACGAGTCGCCCACCGACATGGGCGTCAACATGGCGGGGGTGTGCATCTCCGACGACGAGGTGTGCCGCGACGCCGCCAAGCAGGAGATCATCCGGCGCTACTTCAAGGCACTGGTCGCCGAGCGCCGCGACGAACTCGAGCCGACGGTGTCCGACCGGATCGCGCTGACGATGAGCCAGGTCGGGATCGTGCGCGAGGACCGACCGGTGGTCCCGCCTGCGCTGGAGGTGGAGCGCCGCACCAAGGCGCCCGCCGCCGCCATGGAACTGGCCGACGGCCGGATCATCACGGGCAAGACCTCCCCGCTGCTCGGCGCCTGCTCGGCGATGCTGCTCGACGCGCTGAAGGAGTTGGCCGGGATCGACCCGAAGGTGCGGCTGCTCTCACCGGAGACCATCGAGCCCATCCAGACCCTCAAGACGGCGCATCTTGGCAGCCTCAACCCCAGGCTGCACACCGACGAGGTGCTGATCGCGCTGTCGGTGAGCGCCACCTACGACCCGAACGCGAAGGCGGCGCTGGAGCGGCTCAGTGAACTGCGCGGCTGCGACGTGCATAGCAGCGTGATCCTCGGCTCGGTCGACGAATCGATCCTGCGGAACCTGGGCGTCAACGTGACCAGCGAGCCCGTCTACCAGTCGAAGAAGCTCTACAAGAAGCGCTAGGCGCCCAGTTCGTCCTCGACGAGAACGGGGCGGCAGGCGTACAGGCCTGCGAGCAGCATCGGCGCCACGAGGCACAGTTGGAGCGCGATCGGCGCCGTCCAGCCGCCCGTGACGGAGTGCAGCACCCCGAACGACAGCGGCCCGAGGGTCGCGATGACGTAGCCGACCGACTGGGAGAAGCCGCTCAGCGCCGCGGTCGCCGTCGGCGTCCTCGCGCGGGTGCCGAACAGGGCAAGCAGCAGCGGGAACGAGGCGGTCCCCAGCGCCAGGAAGATCGCCCACAGCCAAGGGGCGCTGGACGGGGCGAGCAGCAGGCCCGTGTAGCCGGCCACCAGGAACGCCATGATCACCAGGAACAGCACCGTCGGGTTCCTGGTGCGTGCCACGTAGGCCGGGATCGCGAACGCAGGCACCAGCCCGACGCCGGTGGCGATCCCCAGCATCAGGCCCGCCTGCACCTCGTCGAGGCCCGCGGAGCGGTAGACGCTTGGCAGCCAGCCGAAGATCGAGTAGGCCTGCGCCGACTGGATGCCGAACAGCACCGCGAGCGCCCAACCGAGCCGGGTCCGCGCGATCTGGCCGAGCGTGACGCGGGACTGAGCGTCTGCGCGGCGCTTCGTGCGGGAGCGCAGCAGGGGAAGCCAGGCCACCAGGGCCGCCGCCGCGGCGACCACCCAGACCGCAAGCGCCGCGCGCCATCCGCCCATTGCGTGCGCGACGGGGACGGTCGCGACGCTCGCGGTCGTGACGCCCACCGTCAAGGTGAACGAGTACAGGGCGGTGGCGAGGCCGATCCGGCGCGGATAGTGCTGGCGCACCAGCGAGGGCATCAGGACGTTCGCCAGGGCCATGCCCGCCAGCGCCACCATCGACGTCAGCAGGAAGGGCACGGGGGAGGGCGCAAGCAGGCGCCCGACCTGGCCGAGGATCAGCACGCCGAGGGCGAGCGCGATGGCCAGGTGGTCGCCGAGTTTGCGAGCGATCGTCGGGGCGAGCGCCCCGAAGCTCGCGAAGCAGATGGTCGGCAGCGACGTCAGCAGGCCTGCGGTGGTGCCGGTCAGCCCGATGTCCGCGCTGATCTCTTCGAGCACCGGGCCGACCGCGACGGCGACCGGGCGCAGGTTGAACGCCAGCGCGAGCAGGGCGACCAGCGGCCACCAGCGGCGGAGGTGTTCGATCACGGTCAGGCCTTTCTCATCGGCCCGCACACGATACCCCGCCTCAGCGTCGCTTGCCTCAGGCGATCAGCAGCCCCCGGTCGACGGCCGTCGCCATCGACGGTGCGAGCGGCAGCCGGGGGATCAGCGTCGCCTGCACCGCGTGGTAGAGGTCGGGCTTGCCCGGCCACACCGTGTCGGTGGGGCGGTTGGTCGGGTCCAACTGGTGGAACCAGGACCCGAGGCGCAGGTCGCGGAAGCAGGCGTCGACGTGGTCCCACCAGCGCGCATAGTCATCGGCGTAGCGCTCGGAGCCGGTCCGCTGCAGCAGAGCGGCGGCGGCGCCGATGGCCTCTGCCGCCACCCAGTGCATCCGGTCGCGGGTGACGGGGGCGCCGTCCCAGCCGGTGGTGTAGACGAAGCCGTCTGCGCCGTCCGCGGCCCAGCCGTCGGCAACGGCACGGTCGTACAGCGCCTCGGCGGCCTCCGCCCAGCCGGCCGCGGAGTCGCCGAGCGCGGCCTCCAGGTGCAGGAACAGGCGCGACCATTCGAGGCCGTGGCCGACGGTGGCGCCGTACGGGCGGAACGGGTCGTCCGGCCGGTCGACGTTGTATTCGAGTTGGGCGACCCAGGCGTCGTCGTAGTGCTCGGGCAGCCGCCAACCGTTCGCCTCCGCCTGCGAGCGGGCGAACCGGGCGATCCGTTCCGCGCGGCGGAGCCACAGGTCGTCGCCGGTGACGTCGGCCGCGGCCAGGAAGGCCTCGACGGTGTGCATGTTGGCGTTGATGCCCCGGTACGGGTCGGTGGTGGAGAAGTCGGCGGAGACCGCGTCTGCGACCATGCCGTCCTCCTCGTTCCAGAACCTCTCGATGACGCGAAGCGCCTCGTCCAGCAGGTCGCGGGCGCCGTCGAGCCCGGCGAGCGTCGCGGAACTGGAGGCGAGCACCACGAACGCGTGGTCGTAGGCCTCCTTGGCGCCCTGCCTGCGCGAGTCGTGGAACCAGCCGCCGTTGTCCCGGTCGCGCAGCGGCCCGCCGATCAGGCCGTCGAGCGCGCCCTGCGCGATGGCCCGCGCGCCGGGCCGGCCCATCAGAACGCCGAGCGAGTACACGTGCACGGTGCGGCAGGTGATCCACGCCTCGATGGCGTGGCCGGGCTCGGGGTCCCCGGAGGCGTCCAGCCAGGCGGCGCCCTGACCGGGCAGCACGGCCCGCGATCCGAAGCTCATCAGGCGCTCGGTCTCGGACTGGAGCCAGGAGCGGTGTTGGGCGATGGTGGGCCAGGGCAGCATCGGGTGGTCCTTCTCGGGATCAGGCCCGCGCGAGCGCGGACAGGTCGTTGGCGGTGCGCAGCACCGGTGCAACTCTAAACGCCTCACCGACGCCGCGTTCAGCGGTGTGCACGTTGATTGACCACGAGGCCCCCGCGGGAAGCGTGATCAGCGCGTCGTCGGCGACCGCGTCGGCCGCGACCCGGTCGGCGAGCACCGTCAGGTCCTTCACCAGCGAGCGCGCCGTCACGTCGATCCGGTAGCCCTCGGCGGTCTCCGCGACCCGGACGTCCGCCGCGTCGGGGAGAGGTGGGCGTCCTTGACCTCGGCGAACAGTTCGACCACGCGCTCGGCGCCCAGTTCGACGACGAGCGCCTCGCCCTGCGCGTCCCCAGGGGCGACCAGCGCCGCGGTCAGCGGGAGCCTCAGCACCGAGCGCGCTGGCACCGCGACCTGCGACGAGTCGGCCGCGAGGAGCCCGCCGTCGAAGGTCTCGCGCCTGGCCTGCAGCACGTCCTCCCAAGCGTGGTCGGTGTCGTTGACGGCGGTGACGCTCCAGCCGTCGTCGCCGGTGGCCACCACGAGCCTGCGTGGCGCGTAGGCCTGCCGCAGGGCGTACCACAGCGGCTTCCTGCGCTCCTCGTAGTCGATGGCCGCCCAGGACGTGACGGGCCAGCAGTCGTTGAGTTGCCACACGATGGAGCCCGCGGTGCGCGGCCAGTGGCTGCGGTAGTGGTCGACGGCGTAGGCGACGGCGTGCGCCTGCTGGAGTTGGGTCGCCCAGTGCCAGTCCGCGAAGTCGGCAGGCACACCGAGGTGCGGCGCCATCCCCTCGTCGAGTTTGCGGTTGCCGTCCTCGGCCTTCTGGTGCTCGAGGAACACGGCCGTCTCCTTCGCGCCTGGCACGCTCGTGATGGGCTGGCCGTCGACGTGCAGCCAGTCCTGCAGCGTGCGCCAGGCGGGGGGCGCCTGGTAGCCGAACTCGGAGGCGAAGCGGGGGATGTCGTCGCGGTAGTGGGTGTAGTCGATCCGGTTCCACACCTCCCACTGGTGGTGGGTGCCGTGGTCGGGGTCGTTGGGGTGCACGCCCGTCGCGGAGGCGCCGGGGGAGTAGGGGGAGTTGACGCTGTACGCCACGCCCGGGGCGAGTTCTGCGGTGACCGCCGGGAACATCTCGGCCGCGTACCAGCCGCCCCAACTGCGGCCCTCCAGCAGGTCCTTCCAGCCCCAGTCCTCGTAGCCCCACACGTTCTCGTTGCCGCCGTTGAGGACGGCCAGGCTCGGATGCGCCACGAGCCGGGCGACGTTCTCGCGGGCCTCGGCCTCCATCTCGGAGCGGAGCGGGCCGGCCTCGTCGTAGGCCGCGCAGGCGAGCAGGAAGTCCTGCCACACGAGCAGGCCAAGCTCGTCGCACGCCTCGTAGAACGCCTCGGCCTCGTAGATGCCGCCGCCCCAGACCCGCACCAGGTTGATGTGCGCGTCGCGCGCCTGCACCAGTCGCCTGCGGTACCTGTCGGCGTCGATCCTGGAGACGAAGTGGTCGTCCGGGATCCAGTTGACGCCCTTGGCGAAGACGGGGACGCCGTTGACGGTGAGCGTGAACCGGGTGCCGAACTCGTCGGGGGAGCGGTCGACCTCGACGGTGCGGAAGCCGACCCTGCGCTCCCAGGCATCGAGCGTGGAGTCGTCGTCGGAGAGCGTGACGCGCAGCGCCTCAAGCGGTTGCTCGCCGTAGCCGACCGGCCACCAGAGCGCCGGGTCGTCGACCTGGACCGTCAGGCTCGCCCGACGCTGCCCGTTGGCGACCCGCACCTCGGCGCGCCGCCCGGCGATCTCGGCCGCCAGCGTCACCTCGCCCGTGGAGGCCCAATCGAGGGACGTGGTGATCTCGACGATCCCGACGCCGTCCTCGACGCGGACCCGCGGGACGACCTCGGCAAGCCTGGCGTGGCGCCACCGCTCGACCGTGGCCGGCCGCCAGATGCCGGAGGTGCGCAGGTCGGGTCCCCAGTCCCAGCCGAAGCTTGCGGCCATCTTGCGCACCGCGTTGAACGGGGTCGGGTAGGCGCTCGGCCGGTGCCGCTGACGCTCGGCCTCCGCGTCGGCGGTCCGGGTGGGGGAGGCGAAGTCGACCCGCAGTTCGCGGGCGGGAAGCAGGTCCGTCACGTCGACGCGCAGCGCGCGGTGCATGTTGGCGCTGCTGCCGACGACGCGGCCATCGACCGAGATCTCCGCGAAGGTGTCGAGCCCGTCGAAGACGATTTCGACCCGCTCGCCGTCGGTGGGCGCCTCGATGTCGGCGAGGTCGCGGACGTAGCGCCAGTCGAGGTTGAAGAGCCAGGCCTGCCCGCTCGCGTTGGTGTCGAGGTACGGGTCGGCGATCGCACCTGCCCGCACCAGGTCGGTGTGCACGCAGCCGGGCACCTGGGCGTCGAGGCGCTCCGGCAGGAGGGCGGAGCCCTCGCCGAGCGGGTGGAGCAGCCATCCTGAGTCGAGTCGGGTCACGCTCCGATCCTCGCGTCGGTCGGCGGTGTCGGTGGTCGAAATCGTCGAGGTCACTTGGTCGCTCCTGCGGCGAAGCCGCTGTAGATGTATCGCTGGAGGAAGAGGAAGGCGAGCAGGGTGGGGATCAGCACGATCAGGATGCCCGCGCAGATCACCTCCCACTGGGCGCCGTACGGGCCCATGAAGCGGAACAGCGAGGTCGAGATCACCCCGAGGTCGCGCGAGGGCATGTACAGGAAGGGCGTGTAGAACTCGTTGTAGATGCCGATCCCCTTGATGATCACCACGGTGGCGATCGCTGGCTTGAGCATCGGCAGGATGATCTGGAAGAAGATCCTGAAGTGTCCCGCGCCCTCCAGCGCCGCCGCCTCGTCCAGTTCCCTCGGGATGTTGCGGATGAACTGGAGGAAGATGTAGATGCTGACGATGTCGGTGCCCATGAACAGCAGGATCGCCGCCCACCTGGTGTTGAAGATGCCGAGCGAGTTGACGATCTGGAAGGTCGCCACCTGGGTCGTCACGGCGGGCACCAGCGTTGCGAGCAGGAACAGGCCGAGCACGACGGCCCTGCCCCGGAACTCGAAGCGGTCGATGGCGTAGGCCGCGAACGCGCCGATCAGGACAGTGCCCGTCACGGAGATGACCAGGATGATCGAGGTGTTCGCGAAGGCCTGGAGCATGCCGCCGCGGGTGAAGGCGGTGACGAAGTTGGAGAAGTCCAGCCAGTTCTCCGGAAGGTCGAACGGGCCGGACTTCAGGAACTCGCGCTTGCCCTTGAAGGCGCCGATCACGATCAGCGCGATCGGCAGCATCATGGCCACCGCCGCGACGGTGAGGGAGAGGTACTTCAGCGCGGCAAGCGTCGCGCGCAGGGTGCGTCGGGTCATGCTCCGGCCTCCTTTGTCTTTCTGCGGGCGGCCCGCCTCGCCGCCTTGGCGTCCGGGTCGTCCGGGAGCAGGGTGCGCTGCACCCAGGTGATGACGAGCACGATCAGCAGCAGCACCACCGCCATGGCGGAGGCGAGGCCGACGTGGTTGAGTTGGAACGCCGTGTGGACGGTGCGGATCACGAAGGTCTCGGAGCCATTGGCGCCGCCCGTCATGATGAACGGGATCTCGAAGACCGACAGCGCGCCGGAGACGGCCAGGATCGCGGACAGCCCGACGATGGGCCGGATCGACGGCAGGATCAGGTGGCGGAACTGCTGCCACCGGTTGGCGCCGTCGAGCGCGGCCGCCTCGTACTGTTCGGCGCCGATCGACTGGATCGCGCCGAGGAAGAGCACGAAGTTGAGCCCCATGTAGCGCCACACGGACACGGAGGCCAGCGTGTAGTTGACGACGGCCGGGTTGCCCGTCCACTGCAGGATCAGGTCGTCGAGGCCCATCGAGATCAGCAGCGAGTCGAGGCCGCCGTCTGGGCGCAGGAAGTTGTTGAAGATCAGGCCGATGGCGACCCCGTTGATCAGGTAGGGGAAGAACAGCAGTCCCTTCCACATGTTGCGGAAGACGGTGCTGAAGCTGAGCAGCGTTGCGAAGTACAGCGCCAGCCCCATCTGGGCGAAGGCCCCCACGAAGTAGAACAGCGAGACGTAGAAGACCCGCAGGTTCGCGGGCTGCGTGAACGCGTTGACGTAGTTCTTCAGCCCGACGAAGTTCTTGACGGGGTCGAGGCCATCCCAGTCGGTCAGCGAGTACCAGAACATGTTGGCGACGGGGAGGTAGGTCAGCAGGCCGAGCAGCGTCAGCGGCAGTAGCAGGAACAGCCAGGGGGTCGCCTTCGACCTGATGGTGCGGTGTGGCCGGCGGGCCGGGGTGGGCTCTTCGGTGAGCCCTTCCCCGGCCGCGGTCGACGCCTTCGAGGGCGCCTGGGTGAGGGTGCTCATCGCGATCAGCCGACCTCGGCGCGCGCCTTCGTCCAGGACGCGTTGAGGGAGTCGAACAGTTCCTGCTTTGTCGCGGTCTTGTTGCGCGCCGCGTCGACGACCCCTTGGCGGAGCTTTGGCGTGTCAAGGCCGACCTCTGCGGTCTTGTCGATGTCGGTGAGCAGCGCCTCCTCGCCCTCAGCGGGCGGGTTGAGGGTGATCAGTTCGACGCCGGTCGCCTCGAAGTCCTTCAGGGTGGCGGGCAGTTCGCCGTCGACCTGCGGGGTGAGGCCGTCCTGCGAGATCGCGTAGCCGGACTCGTCGATGAACCAGTCGAGGAAGGCGCGCGCCGCCGCCTTGTGCTTCGAGTTCTTGTTGACGGCCAGGTTGTAGTCGCCAGCGGCGACCGCGTGCAGCGTGCCGTCGACGGCGGCGGGGAAGGGGATGTAGCTGATGTCGTCGGGGTTGGCGCCCATGTCCTCTGCGGCCTGGCGCATCTGGGGGATGGCCCAGGAGCCGAGGAACATCGCCCCGACCTGGCCCTCGGCGATCATCGTCTTGGACAGTTCCCAGTTGGTGCTCGTCGGGTCGGCCTCGGTGAGCCCCTCGGCGACCAGGTCGTAGAGCAGGCCGTCGATGACGGCGTGGTCCTCGCCCGCTGCCCATGGGGCGTCCTCGTGGGCCATGGTGTTGACGACGTCGACGTCGTCGGTGATGGCGCCGCGGTAGTACTCCCAGGCTGTGAGCGGCCAGCCGTCCTTGTAGTTGGTGTAGACGGGCGTGACCTCGGGGTTGTTCGCCTTGATCTTCTTCATGGCCGCGATGAACTCGTCGGGGCTGGTGGGGGTGCCGGTGACTCCCGCCTCCGTCCAGACGCGCTTGTTGATCAGGACCCCGTTGGCGTTGCCGATCACGGGGATGCCGTAGGAGGTGCCCTCGAAGGACTTGTCCTTGAGCCAGCGGTAGGTGGTCGACATCTCTTCCGTGTTGCCGAGCGGCTCGAAGAAGTTGGGCAGTTGGTCGCGGGTGACCGAGTTGGGGATGGCGAGCACGTCGCCGTAGTCCTCGGTGTTCATGCGGGTGCGGACCTCACCCTCGTAGTCGGTGATGCCCTCGAAGCTCACCTTCACGTCGGGGTACTTCTCCTCGAACTTCTTCGCGAAGCCGTCGAGTGTCCCGTCCTCCAGGAGGTCGGTGCGCCAGGTGAGCACGGTGATGTCGCCTGCGACGGCGTTGGGGTCCTCGTTCGCGGGCGAGGTGGAGCCGCAGGCGCTCGTGGTGAGCAGCATGCCTGCGGCGGCGAGGCCGACGATGCGGCGGAGTGGGGTGGTGAACATCCTTGTCCTTTCGGGTGACCTGGAACTAACTTAGATAAGTTCCCGAAGTAAGTCAAGAACGTGGTGATGTCCCGGTCGGGCGGCGCCGCCTCAGGTGCTTTCTGCGAGCCTGACGGTGGGGGCGGGGACCGTGTACACGCGCGGCTCGGCCCCTGCAAGCGCGTCGAGCGTCGCGGCACCGAGCGTGCTGCCCAGTTCGAACACGTCGATCGCGACGACGCTCAGCGGCGGGGTCGAGAGCCGGGCGTTCGCCGTGTCGTCCCAGGCGATGACCGCAAGGTCGGCAGGGACCCGGCGCCCGAGTTCCGCGGCCACGGCGATGCCGCCGACCGCCATCAGGTCGTTGTCGAAGAGGATCGCCGTCGGCGGCACCGGCCGCTCGAGGAGTGCCCGCACCGCGTCGCCCCCCGAACGCTCCGAGAAGTCGCCGTAGCCGAGCACGACGGTAAGGCCCAGTTCGTCTGCGACCCGGTGAAAGGCCTCGTCGCGGGCCTGCGTGTGCAGCAGGTTCCTGGGGCCGCCGACCCGGGCGAGATGCCGGTGGCCGAGGTCCGCGAAGGTGCGGGCCGCCGCCCGCGCGCCCTCCGCGTTGTCCACAAAGACATGGCTGAGCGGCAGGGAGGGGGAGTCGCCGCCGAGCAGCACCACCGGGATCGGCAGTTCCGCCGCGAGGCCGACGCGTGGGTCACCCTCGTGATGGTCGGTCATGATGATCGCGTCGACCGAGCGCTCGTCGGCCCAGCGGCGCCACAACCTCTGCTCCTCGGCCGGGTCGCTGACCAGTTGGATCAGCAGGCTCGTGTCGTGGCCGGCGAAGGCGGCCTCGATGCCCTGGGCGAGATCGGACATGAACGGCTGCATGCCCTGGATGGGGGCCGGGCGCACCAGCACCATGCCAACGACCTTCTCGGTCATGTCTCAACCTCCTCGTTTCCTGACTGGCACCGACTATATTCACTGAACGAACAATGAGGAGGATGGCGTGGCAGACGCAGGCGCTTTCGCGCGGCTACCGATGTCCAGCAGGGCCGTCGCGGTCGAACACATCCGCAACCACGGCACCCTGAGCAGGGTGGAGTTGACCCGGCTGATGGGCCTGTCCGCCCCGGCCGTGAGCGCCATCGTCCGCAAGTTGATCGACGACTCGCTCGTGGCGGAGACGGGGCGCGGAGAGTCCTCGGGCGGCAAGCCCCGCACGCTGCTGCGGCTCAACCCCGTCGCCCGCTACGTCGTCGGCCTCCACCTCAGCTTCCACTCCATCACCTACGTGCTGATCGACTTCGAGGGCGACGTGATCGCGCGCTGGCGGCGCCCCAACCCTCTCCAGGGCTCCGACCCGAAGGCCGTGGTGGCCCGCATCGTCGACCAGGTCGGCGACATGCTGGAGGCCGTCGACGTGCCGTGGGCGAACGTGATCGGCCTCGGAGTCGCCGCGCCCGGGCCGCTGGCGCGGGACCGCGGGCTGCTCTCTGCACCCCCGGACATGGCCGGTTGGGCTGGCTTCGAACTGCGCCAGGCGCTCGAGAGCAGGCTTCGACTTCCCGTGCTTCTCGACAATGACGGCACCGCGGCGGCCGCGGGGACCCGGCTGTCCACAGAACACTCCGAGAACTCCGTCGCCGTGCTGTTCATGAGCGACGGCATCGGCTCCGGTCTGCGGACGGGGGCCGACGTGTTCGCGGGGTCGCACGGCAACGCCGGAGAGGTCGGGCACCTGTGCGTCGACGTCGACGGCCCGCGCTGCTGGTGCGGCGCCAAGGGGTGCCTGGAGGCGGTCGCGGGGCCCTCCGCGATGATCCGCGACGCGAGGAGTCTCGGCCTACTGCCCGAGACTGCGGACCCGTCGAACCTCGCCTCCTTCTCGCTGCTCGCCCGGCTCGCGCTGCGCGGTGAGCGGAGCGCGCTCGAGATCATCGAGCGGTCGGCCCGCTACATGGCGCTCGGCGTGCAGGCCGTCGCGGCCATGTTCGACCCGCAGTTGCTCGTCCTCACGGGGCCGAGTTTTGCCGTCGCCGGGACGCTGTACCTGCCCGCGGCGCGCAGCCAGATCGAGTCGTCGGCCTTCGGCCGCGCGACGGGGTTGCGCGTCGTGATGGACGAGCGGGGCTTCGACTCGGCGGCCATCGGCGCGGCCGACATCATGCTCCGCTCGGAGACGGCCGCCTCCTGAGACCTGCCGATAGACTGCGCGCCGTGGGAAACCGACAGCCACCAGTCCAGCAGGCGCCCCCTGCCCAGAAGCTCCGCCTGAAGTACGCCAAGCGCGGGCCGGGCCGGTTCACGTCGCACCGTGACTTCGGGCGCGCGTTGGAGCGGGCGCTGCGCCGAGCCGAGATCCCGATGGCCTACTCGTCCGGCTTCTCGCCCCACCCACGCATCTCCTATGCCAACGCGGCGCCGACGTCGGCGGCCTCGGAGGCCGAGTACGTCGAACTGGGGCTGAAGGAGGTCTGCGCGCCCGCGAAGGTCGTCGAGGCCCTCAACGAGGTGCTGCCGCACGGCTTCGTGGTGCTCGACGCCGCCGACGCCGTCAGCGCCTCCCTCGGGGACCTGCTGCAGGCCTCCGACTGGGTGCTGCGGGTCACCGGCGCGGGCGAGGGGGTCCTCGCAGGCTCCGTGGACGACCTGATGGGCCGCGAGGAGTTCCTGGTCGAGCGGATGACGAAGAACGGGATGCGCACCTTCGACGTGCGCTCCGCCGTCATCTCGCTCGAGGTGAGTGACGACGAGACGCTCGCGCTTCGCTCGTTGCATCAGACTCCGCTGGTGCGCCCGGACGATGTGCTCACCGCGCTGCGGATGATCGACGAGCGGGTGCCCGCCAGGGCGTTGCTGACCCGGCTTGCGCAGGGGCCGCTGCGGGAAGGTGAGATCGCCGACCCGCTCAGATGAGCCTCGTGGAAATGCTCGCGTTTTTGGATACCTGTGCGAGAATAACGGTTAGGTCACGGCGCCGCCGGTGCCAACCGGGTGCAGCGAGTTGCACCGCGGCAATTCTGCCGCGACTCCTCGTAGCCCCGGCCGGCCTTCTGTCTTAGCGCACAGTTCGCTGTGCCTGTCCGCGCTACGCGCGTTAAGGAGCCGCATGCTCGACATCGAGAATTCAAGCGAGTCCAACGAACCGACCGGGGCCACGGAGGCCACCAAGCCCGCGACGCGACGCCGCAGGGCCGCCTCCCGCCCCGCAGGTAACCCAGAGGCGACCCAGGCCGTCGAGGCGCCCGCCGCCGAGGCCGCCCCGGCCGAATCGGCCGAATCGGCCCCCGACGCGGACGTGACGCCGAAGCGTCGCCGCGCCACCACCAAGCCGGCAGCAGAGAAGGCGCCCACCCGCCGCCGCAAGGTCGCAGTGCCGAGCGAGGAGGCCCCGGCCGCCGAGGCTCCCGCCGTCGAGGCTCCCGCAGTCGAGGCCCCCGCAGAGCAGCCGGCCGACGAGCCCGCCAAGCCGGTGCGTCGTCGCGCCACGCGCAAGACCGCGCCGCCCGCAGAGGTCGAGGAAACCCCCGCCGCGCCGGCCGTCGAGGAGGCGTCCGCAGCAGAGGCCGCCCCCAAGACCACCCGACGCCGCGCGACCAAGCCGAAGGCCGAGCCCGCCGCCGAGGCCGCCGTTGTCGAGGCCGCCGTTGCCGAGGCCGCCCCGGTCGCCCAGCCTGCGCCGGTCGAGGCCGCCCCGCCGAGAAGGGCGAGACGCAGGACGAGGCCCCCAAGGCCCCGCCCGACGCCGTCGCGCCACCCGTGCGGCGGCCGCTCCCGTCCACGTCGAGGCACCCGCCCCCGTCGCGCAGGTCATCGAGCCAAGCGTCATCGAGCCGAACGCCATCGAGGCCGCCCCCGCCGTCGCGGAGATCGCCCCCGCCGACGAGCCAGCGGCCGAGGAGCGCCCCGCCCCGACCCGTCGCCGTCGCGCCACCCGCGCCGCGGCCGCCCCGGCGCCCGTCGAGGCCCTGGCCGTCGTCGAGGCCCCCGCGCCCGTCGAGACACCCGCCGAAGAACCGGAGGCCGTCGAGGTCGCCAAGGACGAGGTCGTCGAGGAGACCCCCGAGCCCACTCAGCCGCGCGCCCGCGGACGCCGCAGGGCCAGCCGCCCCGCGGCCGCGCCCACCGAGGCTCCGGCCGACGGGGACGACGATCCGATCGGCGCCGCGCTGCGTGCTGCCGAGGACCTCGCCGAGGCCCGCAAGTCGGTGCTCGCCGACCCCTTCATGACCAAGGAGGCCCGCGACGCTCAACTCGCGGCGCTCGCAGGAGCCATCGCCGCAGACGACGCGGCCGATGACGACGAGGACGACGACGAGGAGACCGCCCACTCCGAGGAGGACGGCGAGTCCCACGAGGACGACGACGCCTCCGACGACGAGTCGGACGACTCCGGTGATGACGACTCCAGCGACGAGGACGGCGACCGTCCCGCGCGTCGCCGCCGTCGCCGCGGTGGGCGCCGCCGCCGTCGCGGTGGCCCCCGCGACGAGGACGACAACGACGACCAGGGCGACTCCACCGGCGAGGACGACTCCAACGACGAGGGCGAGGAATCGGCCTCCGAGGACGACTCCGACGACCAGGACCACACGGAGTCTGATGGTGACTCCTCATCGACTACCCGTCGCCGTCGTCGCCGCCGCCGTCGCGGCGACACCGACAAGGAGGGTTCCTCCGACAACGACGAGGTGACCGGCATCGAGGGCTCCACCCGCATGGAGGCCAAGCGCCAGCGTCGCAAGGAGTCCCGCGCCGCGGGCCGCCGCCGCGCCCCGATCCTCAGCGAGGCCGAGTTCCTGGCCCGCCGCGAGAGCGTCGACCGCACCATGGTGATCCGCCAGTCCGAGGACTACACGCAGTTGGCGGTCATCGAGGACGACATCCTCGTCGAGCACTACGTCGACAAGGCCTCGGCGACCTCGCTGATCGGCAACATCTATGTCGGCAAGGTGCAGAACGTGCTTCCGAGCATGGAGGCCGCCTTCGTCGACATCGGCCGTGGCCGCAACGCCGTGCTGTACGCGGGCGAGGTCGACTGGGCATCGTTCGGCGTGACCGGCGAGAACCGCAAGGTCGAAAACGTGCTCAAGTCGGGCCAGAGCGTGCTCGTCCAGGTCACAAAGGACCCGGTCGGCGCCAAGGGTGCCCGCCTCACCTCGCACATCTCGCTGCCCGGTCGCTACATCGTGTACTCGCCCGGCGGCCACCTGAGCGGCATCTCCCGCAAGCTCCCCGACAGCGAACGCCAGCGCCTGCGAAACGTGCTCGGCCACCTGATCTCCGACGAGGAGTCCGTGATCGTGCGGACCGCCGCGGAGGGGGTCAGCGAGGACGAACTGGTCCGCGACGTGAACCGCCTGAAGGCGCAGTGGGAGGTCATCGAGAAGAAGTCGAAGCAGGGTGGCGCGCCGCAGGCGCTCTACGCCGAGCCCGACCTCACGCTTCGCATCGTGCGCGACCTGTTCACGGAAGACTTTGGTCACCTGATCGTGCAGGGCAACGGCGACCAGGACGACGCGTTCGACGCGATCTCCGCCTACGTCGGTCACGTCGCCCCGCACCTGCTGGACCGCGTCGAGCGCTTCGACGGCGGCGACGAGGGCAAGGACGTGTTCTCCAAGTTCCGCGTCGACGAGCAGATCGCCAAGGCGCTGGACCGCAAGGTCTACCTGCCCTCCGGCGGCTCGCTCGTGATCGACCGCACCGAGGCCATGACCGTCATCGACGTCAACACCGGCCGGTTCACCGGCTCGGCAGGAAACCTCGAGGCGACCGTCACCAGCAACAACCTGGAGGCGGCAGAGGAGATCGTTCGTCAGCTTCGCCTGCGCGACCTCGGCGGCATCATCGTGATCGACTTCATCGACATGGTGCTTCCCTCGAACCGCGACCTGCTGCTGCGCCGCCTCGTCGAGTGCCTGGGCCGCGACCGGACCCGTCACCAGGTCGCAGAGGTCACCAGCCTCGGCCTGGTGCAGTTGACCCGTAAGCGGATCGGCACCGGCCTGCAGGAGGCCTTCACCGAGCAGTGCGAGCACTGCCACGGGGCCGGCTATCAGCGCTTCGGTGAGCCGGTCGACTCGCAGGCCCCCGCCGACGGTGGGGATCGCAGGTCGAACGGGCGGCGCAGGCGGAAGTGACCGGTTTGGTCAATCCGAGACCTGCGGGTTAATATTGTGCGGTTGCCTTCTTCCGAGGGCGCCCCTCGAACCAAACCTGGGCTTCAGCCTGGGCACGAACTACAAGGAGATTCCAGTGGCTGCCAAGTGTGACGTTTGCGCCAAGGGACCTGGGTTCGGTCACAACGTGCCGTGGTCGAAGAAGAAGACCAACCGTCGCTGGAACCCGAACATTCAGCGCGTCCGCGCCACCGTCAACGGTGTCCCGCAGCGCGTCAACGTGTGCACCTCCTGCCTCAAGGCTGGCAAGGTCGCTCGCTGAACCCGAGCAAGTCTGTAACAGATCGGCGGTCCGCTTCTGCGGGCCGCCGATCTTTTCTTTGCGTCGGTGGGGGTCGCTAGGGTTGCCCCATGGCGAACTGGCGCACCCCCATCTACCGCGAACTGGCGCGCCGCCTCGTCGACGTCGTCGGAGGAAAGACGGCGGGGGAGTTCGCAAAGCTCGGCATCGGCACCGTCGACGATCTCGTGCGGCACGTGCCGCGCCGCTACATCGCGGGCACCGAGATGACCTCCTTCGACCAACTGCAGGTCGGCGAGGACGTCGCCGTGATCGCCAAGGTCGTCCGCTCCGAGATCAAGCACAGCCGCGGCACGGGGCGCGTGCAGGCGAGCCTCACCGACGGCTCCGACTACCTCTCGCTGTCCTTCTTCTCCAAGCGCAACCACCTGCTCGAGTACTGGGCAAAGCAGTTGGCGCCCGGGTCGCGCGGCATCTTCGTCGGGAAGGTCGGCGCGTTCAACGGGCAACTGCAACTCACGCATCCCGACTACGTGATCCTCGACGGCGCCCGCGTCACCGGCGGCAAGAACTCGCCAGCGCGCGAGGCGATGGAACGCCAGGTACAGCGCGCCACCCTCGTCGGCCTGTACCCGGCGTCGTCGAAGCTGCCGACCTGGGTGATCGCCGACTCCATCGAGATGGTGCTGCCGTCGCTGCACGGAGACACGCTTCCCGAGTGGATCGTCGAGCGGGCAGGGGTGCTGCCCTTCGAACACGCCCTGACCGCCGTCCACGAACCCACCTCCATCGAGCAGGCCAAGGTCGGCGTCGACAGGCTCCGCTTCGACGAGGCCTTCGGCATCCAGTTGGCCATGGCGACCAGGCGACGCGAACTGGCAGGCCAGAAGGCCACGCCGAGGCCGCGCAGGGCGGGCGGCATCCTCGACGCGTTCGACGAGCGACTCCCGTTCACCCTGACGCAGGGCCAGCGCGACGTCGGCGACCTGATCTTCGACGAACTCGCCGCGTCATCGCCCATGAACCGGTTGCTGCAGGGCGAGGTCGGCTCCGGCAAGACCATCGTGGCGCTGCGGGCCATGCTCGACGTGGTCGACGCGGGCGGCCAGGCCGTGCTCCTGGCCCCGACGGAGGTGCTCGCGAAGCAGCACTACCACTCGATCACCAGGATGCTCGGCGACCTCGGGGAGGGCCGCCAACTGGGCGCCCACCCCGATGCCACCGGCGTCGTGCTGCTCACGGGAAGCCGCACCACCGCCGCCAAGCGGGAGGCCCTCAACGACATCGTCACGGGCGACGCAGGCATCGTGATCGGCACCCACGCGCTGCTCAGCGACCCCGTCACCTTCTTCGACCTCGGACTCGTGGTCGTCGACGAGCAGCACCGCTTCGGCGTCGAGCAGCGCGCCGCGCTGTCGGCCAAGGCCGAGAACAAGCCCCACACGCTCGTCATGACCGCCACTCCCATTCCCCGCTCGATCGCCATGACGGTCTTCGGCGACCTCGAGGTCAGCGAACTGCGCGAACGCCCAGCGGGCAGGCAACCCGTCCAGACGGTGTTCGTCAACACCATGAAGCACCCCACCTGGGTCGACCGGGGGTGGGAGCGGATCCGCGAGGAGGTCGCCGACGGGCGCCAGGCGTTCGTCGTGTGCCCCGCGATCACGGGCTCGCAGGTCGAGGCGGGCATCGAGGCCGACGGCGAGCGGCAGTTGGCCGCCGTCGAGGACCTCGCACCGCAACTCGCGGCAGGCCCGCTCAAGGGCCTCAAGATCGGCGTGGTGCACGGCAAGCAGAACGTGACGGAGCGTGACGACACCATGGCAGCGTTCGCCGCAGGCACCGTCGATGTCCTCGTCGCCACCACCGTCATCGAGGTCGGCGTCGACGTCCCCAACGCGTCGGTGATGGTCGTCATGGACGCCGACCGGTTCGGGCTCAGCCAGTTGCACCAGTTGCGTGGCCGGATCGGCCGCGGCGAGCACGCGGGCCTCTGCCTGCTGCTCGCCCCCGTCTCCGAGAACCTCGACGCCGAGACCCGGCTCGGCGCGATGGCCGCCACCGACGACGGCTTCGAACTTGCCGAACTCGACCTGACCCTGCGCCGCGAAGGCGACGTGCTCGGCGCCAACCAGTCCGGCCGCGGCTCCCTCAAACTGTTGCGCGCGCTCACCGACGCCGACGTGATCCGGCAGGCGAAGGTTCTGGCCGAGGAGGTGCTCGACGACGAGCGCGCGGCCACCGACCCGCTCCTTGCCGACCTGATGACCAAGGCGGAGGAACTCGCGGCGGGCGAGTGGATGGAGAAGTCGTGAGCCGGATCATCGCGGGCAGCGCCAAGGGGCGAAGGCTCGCCACCCCAAGGGCGCCAACACGCGCCCCACCACCGACCGGACCCGCGAGGCGCTCTTCTCGGCCCTGGTGAGTTGGTTCGACACCACCGACGCCGAGCCAGCGGCCCAACTCGCGGGCGTGGCCGTCCTCGACCTGTACGCGGGCTCTGGCGCGGTCGGGCTCGAGGCCGCAAGCAGGGGAGCGGGGCCCGTGATCCTCGTCGAGGCCGACCGCCCGACGGCCAGGCTGATCGAGGCCAACGGGCGCGACCTCGGGCTCCGCGTCGACGTGCGCGCGGCGAAGGCCGAGGCGGTCGCGGCGGGTGCAGGCAGGGCGTTCGACCTGGTCTTCCTCGACCCTCCCTACGGCGTGCCGACCGAGACGGTCGAAGCCCTGCTCGCCTCGCTGGCTGACGCCGCCCTGGCGCCGCGGGGGCTCGTGGTGGTGGAGCGCTCCGCCCGGGACAGGGCCCCCGAATGGCCAGCGGTGTTCACTGACACCTGGGAGAAGAACTACGGCGAGACGACGCTCTACTACGGGTCGCTCGACTGACGCGGTGCCTTACCCGACGATGCCCAGTTCGTAGGCGCGGATCACGGCCTGCACCCGGGTCGCGACCCCCAACTTCGCGAGCACCCGACCGACGTGCGCCTTGACCGTCGACTCGCTGAGGAACAGTTCCTGCGCGATCTCCGCGTTCGTCAACCCCCGACCGATCAGCACGAATACCTCCCGCTCCCGCTCCGACAGCGCGCCGAGCGCGGCGTCGGGATCGGCCGCGGTGGAGCCGGCGCCGAGGTGCGGGACGGCGACCTCGATCAGCTTCGACGTCACGCGGGGCGAGACGACGGCGTCGCCGGAGTTGACGGTGCGCACCGCGGCGACCAGTTCGTCTGGTCGGGTGTTCTTCAGCAGGAAGCCCGCCGCGCCCGCCTGCAGCGCGCCGAAGGCGAACTCGTCCCGGTCGTAGGTGGTCAGTACAAGCACCCTGGTGTCCGGGTGGGTGGCGTGCAGGGTTCGGGTCGCCTCGATGCCGCCGACGCCGGGCATCCGCACGTCCATCAGCACCACGTCGGGGCCGAGCAGGTCAACCATCCGGATCGCCTCCGCGCCGTCGGACGCCTCGCCGACCACCACGATGTCGTCCTGGGCCTCCAGGACGAGCCGGAACCCGTAGCGCACCAACTCCTGATCGTCGACCAGGAGAACCCTGATCCGGTCGCTCACTTCTCGCCGCTCCTCACCGGCAGGTGCACATGCACCCGCCAACCGCCCCCGTCGCGGGGGCCGGACTGCACCTCGCCATCGTAGAGCGCTGCCCGCTCCCGGATCCCGAGCAGCCCGCGGCCCGGGTCTGTGGAGGTGGCGGCCGCCTCCGACGCGTCCTCGACGAGGATCTCGACGGTGTCGCCCAGGCTGAGCCGCACGAGGACCTCCCGCACGCCCCGCGCATGGCGCAGCGCATTGGTCAGCGACTCCTGGACGATCCGGTAGATCGTGAGGCCGAGCGCCGGGTCATCGGGCAGGCTGCCCGAGAGTTCGAGGCTGACCGGCAGCCCCGCGTCACGGAACTCGTCGATCAGGCCAGGCACCTGTGCGACCCCAGGCTGCGGCACCTCGCCAGGCCCCTCGTCGCCCCGGACGCGCCCAAGCAGCCTTCGCACCTCGCCGAGTGTTCGCCTACCCGTCTCCGCCACCCGACCGATCGCCGCGCGGGACTCCTCGGGTTTGCGCACCGCAGCGGCCTCCGCGCCGTCAGCCAGCGCGATCATCACCGACAGGCTGTGGGCGATCACGTCGTGCATCTCGCGGGCGATCCGCTCCCGCTCCTCGGCGACGGCGATGCTCGCCCGCTGGTCGCGCTCGAGGCGCAGTTGCTCGGCCCGGTCGACGAGCGCGGCGACGTGGCGCCGTCGGTGCCCGACGTTGACGCCGAGCAGTGTCGCGATCAGGGCAGCCGCCGCGAGCAGCAGGAAGAAGTTCAGCCACTCCGTTGCCAGGTCGGGCACGCCGACCCTCGGGGAGAGACCGAGCAGCGGCGGCCCGTTGTGCAACCGGTTCACGAGCAGCGCCGCGCCGATGGCGTCGACGAGGGTTGCGGCCGCGAGCCACAGCCAAGCGGTCCCGGCGCGCAGGATCAGACCCGCCCGGTACAGCAGCGCCACGGCCAGGATGGCCTCTGCGCCGCTGCCGAACGCGAACGACGCCAGCGCAAGCACGAGCGACGCCACGAAGGCGGCCAGCGGGAACTGGTGCCGGACGGCCAGGGTCGCGACCCCGCCCGCGGTCAGCAGCAGCATCGGCCACAGGGGCGTCACGATGCTCGACTCGACCGACAGGAAGATCATGCCCGCCGACAGCAGCAGGTAGGTGGCGGCGAGCACCAGGTCCGACGGCGAGCCGCGCCGCCCTCGCGCGACCGCCGTCACCTGGTTCCCACTGTCCTGGCTCATGCGTCCCTTCGTAGCAGAGCCACCGCCCCACAGGCGAGCGCGAGCGACGCGGTGAAGGCGGCAAGGAGCCACCCGGCGGCCGGGTTGATGTGGCCGTCCCACAGCGAGAGGAAGGGGGCATCGGGCAGCGGGACCCGGGCCATCGCGTCGCCTGCGTTGCCGATCAGGAGCAGTCGCACGACCCGGGAGACGACGCCGTAGGGGAGGTAGGTCGACAGGATCGGGCCGAGCATGGTCGCGAAGAACACGACGCAGGCGCCCGCGGTGGTGGAGCGAAGCAGCGCCCCGAGGCCGAGGCCGAACACGCCGCACAGGCCCAGGTAGCCGGCCGCGCCGAACAGCGACGAGAACACCTGCGGCCCGAAGGCCGCCTGCAGGCCGAACTCGGCGTAGAACGGATAACTCGCGGCCCAGGCGAGCGTCACGGTCACCAGGCCGGTGGCGGTCAGCACCACAAACAGCAGCACCGCCTTCGCCAGCAGCGCCCTGAGCCGGGTCGGGGCGGCGAGCAGGGTGGCTGCGATGGTTCCCGAGGAGTACTCGGAGCCGATGCACAGCACCCCGATGACGCCCGCCATGATCTGGCCGATCAGCACCGTCGGCATCGTGACCTCGCCCATCGTGGTCTGGATGTTGAACGTCGACGGGGGAACCGACGACTTGAGACCGATCGCCAGGAACATCGAGCCGCCGAACCCGACGACCGCGATCGCGATCAGCGTGAGGTAGAGCGAGGGCAGGCTGGAGAACTTGATCCATTCGGAGCGCAGCAGGTGCGCGAAGCGCGGCTCCCGCGCGACGCTGGTGGCTCGGGCAGGTGCGGTCATGGTGGTCATCGGGGTGCTCCCATCTCGAGGGTCTGCGAACGGTAATCGACGGCGCCACTGGTCAGCGCCAGGTAGGCGTCCTCGAGGGAGCCGGTGATGGTGGAGACCTCGTACAGCACGACCCCAGCGGCGGCCGCGGACTCCGCGACCTGCTCGGCGCCCATGCCCGCGATGTCGACGGTGCCGTCGGCGCCGGTGGTGATCGTGACGCCAGGGCCCGCGACGGCCGAGGTCAGACGCTCGACGTCCCTGGTGCGGACGCGGACGCTCTCGTGCGTGACGCCGTCGATGACCTCGCGGAGCGGGCCGTCGGCAAGGATGCTTCCCTGGCCGATGACGATCAGGTGGTCGGCCGTCTGGGTCATCTCGCCCATCAGGTGCGAGGAGAGCAGCACGGTGCGGCCCTCGGCGGCGAGCCTTCGCAGCAGCGAGCGCATCCACATGATCCCGTCGGGATCGAGGCCGTTGACCGGCTCGTCGAGGATGACGGTGCTCGGGTCGCCGAGCATGGCAGCCGCGATGCCGAGGCGCTGACCCATGCCGAGCGAGAAGCCTCCGACGCGCCTGCCAGCAGCCGACTCGAGGCCCGCCAGGGCGATCACCTCGTCGACGCGGGAGGCGGGGATGCCGTGCGTCGCGGCGATGCCGCGCAGGTGCTTGTACGCGGTGCGGCCCTTGGCAGCGGCGCGCCCGTCGAGGAGCACCCCGACCTCGCGAAGCGGGGCGTCGAGGTCGCGGTAGCGCCTCCCGTTGACCTCCGCGGTTCCCGAGTCGGGCCGGTCGAGGCCGACGATCATCCGCATGGTCGTGGACTTGCCCGCCCCGTTGGGGCCGAGGAAGCCGGTGACCTTTCCCGGCTGGACGGTGAAGTCCACGCCGTCGACGGCGAGGCGGTCGCCGTAGCGCTTTGTGAGAGCGTGTGCTCGGATCATGAATTCACACCTTTCGTTCGTCATCGACGCTACGAAGAGGTGGGTGCTCCGACAACGGTTCCCAGGTGCCGTCCGGCCTGGCGACCGGTACCAGGGTCCTACCGTGGGCGGGTGCTCAGGTGCCAAGGCCCCGGTGTGCGCTCCAGCGGCGGCCCGCCTCGTCCGCTGCCCTGTCGATCAGGTCGCGCAACTCCTTGCGGTCGGGGACGACGAAGGAGACGTAGCCCCCTCGTCCGCCCGCCACCGGGCGCCCGTACGCCTTCGCCGCGAGCGTTCCGTCGGGCAGCATCCGCACCGTCAACGACTGCAACTCGAACTCCTCGCCGCGGCGCGAGTCGCGCCAACGCAACTCCTCCGGGATCGCGACGTTGATCGCAAGGGCGCTGACCGCGGACTCGTGGAGGCTGGACATGGCCCGATCCTCGCACACGGCCCAGACGGTAAACTCAACGCTGGCTGACAAGGAGGGTCGATGCCCCACTGGCTGATCTCGCGCGGCGTCCGGAAGCGGTCGTGACCGGCCTCCTTGCGCTGCTGTGCCTGCTGACGCTCGTCGGCGGGCTGGTGGCGGGCGCAGCCCAGGTCCGCGCCGACCAGCGCTTCTTCCGCTCGCGCGACCGACCGCGCGAGTTGTTCACCCAGCGCGATCCGAAGGGCCCGGTCGGCGACCTTCCCCACGAGTGGACCGTCGACGACGCCAGATACCGCGCCCAGCCAAGGCCGCTTCCACCGCGCTTCCCGGCGAGACAGGCATCGCTGCGCCGCGTGCACGAGGTCAAGGCCCGGCTCGGCGCGCTGCGCACCGACCTGGTGTGGGTGATCGAGCATCCCTCGCTGTTCGACGGTGCGACCCCGGCCTCCAGCGCGATGTTCGAGGCCATCGCCCGCTGGGACGACGAGTTCGAACATCTCTCGGACCGCGAGGCCGACCTGTATGCGGGCCAGATCGAGGACGCCTTCACCGGCGCGAGGCGGGCCGCTGAGCGCCTCGGGCTCGGCTTCTACGCCGAGGCCGACCGCGGCGAGGCCGAGATCGCCCTGAAGTTGGTCAGCAAGGCCCGCTCGACCACCGGTCCGGAGGCCGCCGCGCTGATGGACAAGGTCGCCGAGATCCTCACCCGCCTGCTGCCCTTCGATCCCCAGGCGGCGCTGCCGCGGGGCAGTGCCCCCGGCGCTCCGCCCGCCTGAGCGCTCCGCGACTCCGCGGCGCGGTACTCTCGCCTGAACCACCTGCGGAGGAGCAACGTTGAAGGTTCTGTGCCCCGGGTCGTTCGACCCGATCACCGTCGGACACCTCGACATCATCAGGCGCGCCCACGCCCTGTTCGGGGAGGTGGTCGTCGCCATCGGAAACAACTCCACCAAGAGCTACCTTTTCGACTTCGACGAGCGTGTCGACCTCGTCAAGGGCGCCACCTCCGACCTGGACGGCATCACCGTCGAGGCGATGGACGGCCTGCTGGTGGACTTCTGCAACGACCGGGGGATCCCGGCCGTCGTCAAGGGGCTCAGGTTCGGCGCCGACTTCGACTTCGAACTGCAGATGGCACACATGAACCAGGAGATGGGCGGCATCGAGACAGTGCTGCTGCCCGCGGCCCGCGAACATGTCACGCTGAGCTCGACCATCATCCGACAGGTCGTGCGGCTCGGCGGCGACGTCAGCCGCTACGTGCCAGCCAACGTCCAGACCGTGCTCGCGGCCCGGTTCCCGCGTCGGTAGGCGACTCGCTGTGGACTTGATCATCCCGATCCTGATGGGGCTCGTGCTGGTGGCGGTCGCGATGGGCACCAGGGCACGGAAGGGGGGCCTCGACCGCTACGGCATCGAGGACGACCGACGGGAGACATGGGCGGAGGCGCCCGCCATCCCCGCGGCGCTCCCGCTGCCCGCCGTGTCCCGCTTCCCAGCCAAGGAAGCCTCGGCGGCGCGGATCGAGGCCGTCAAGGAGCGCCTCGGCGAGCTACGCACCGACCTGGTCTGGGTCATCGAGCACCCCTCGCTCTTCGACGGCGCGACGGCCGAGTCCGCCCTGATGTTCGAGAAGCTCGCGGCCTGGGGTGACGAGTCCAGGTATCTGTCCGACCGGGAGGCGCACAACCTGGCCGGCGCCGTCGAGGACGCGTTCACCGCGGCGAGGCGTGCGGCGGAGACGCTGGGCCTCGACTTCTACGACGAGTCTGGCCGCCAAGAGGCCGACGTCGCCGTGAAGCTCGTCGCGAAGGCAAGGTCGACCAGTGGGCCGGAGGCACGGCTGTTGATGGACAAGGTGGCCGAGATCCTCGCACGTCTGCTTCCCTTCGACGTCCCCGAGGCGATCACCGCGACGCGCGTGACGCTGGAACCGGGAGATCAGGCCCCGTAGCCGGTCGCCTCGCTCGGCGCGTCGATCTCGCGCGGATGACGACCGGGCAGGAGCGCGATCTTCTGCCAGATCTCGCGACCCATGCCGCTGGTGAGGTCCTCGATGCTGTCGACGGTCTGCAGCACCGTGTTGTCCTGCGAGTGCTCGGCGAACAGCGCGGCGGTCTTGCCCACCAGCGACAGCATCTCGGAGCAGTAGTCCAGGTAGTTGCTCAACTCGCCCGCCGTCATGTGGATGTCGACGCTCTGGCTGGTCGGCCGGAAGTCGGAGCGCAGCCGGTCGGGGTCCTTTGTCAGTTGGTGCATGTCGATGACGTGCGCGAGCGACCTGAGCTTGTGCAGCGCTGCCAGGTCGTGCGCGCGCTCCCAGCGCAGCGGCAGTTGCCACAGGAAGAACACCGCGATGCTGACGAACACGATGTCGTTGATCACCGACTCGACGATCTGCACCCACTGCCAGACGCTGCCCGGCTGCTGGTCGTCTGCGGCCTGCCCGATCAGCACCACCAGGGCGATCAGCAGCACGGCGATCAGGCCGACGACCGCGACCCGCGAGGCGACCCGCAGCGAGGCGTACCAGCGTGCGCGTGGGCGAAGGAGCAGTTCGTCGATGGCGCCGGAGAGCGACTGCGAGACCTCGCTCAGGTTCCGGTCGGGAAACCTCGCCCTGATCCGCTGGGTGAGCCGGTCCACCGTCGCCTGCACGGCGAGGGCGTCGAGGCGCTGATAGTCGCGTGGTTCGGCGGACATGGCCGTACCCTAGCGGCGCGCCCGCTCAACGGGCGCCGGGGATTTGGCCGGGCAGTCGCGCCACGGTAGAGTTGGCGGTCGGTCATGACGAGATTCATGGACGGTCTACGAAGGAGATCCGACGTGTCACCCGTGCATTCCCAGCCCGATCGGCGCTCGCCCCTCGTTTTCGAGGTGCACGAGCTCGGTCGACGCGCAGGGGCATGCAAGCGGATCGACACCACGGTACCTGCGCCGGCCGACCTTGGCATCGAAGTGATCGGAGTGCCGAAAGATTCCGACATCGAGCTCGACCTGATGCTCCAGTCGGTCTCCGAAGGCGTCCTGGTCTCGGGAACCGCGACCGTGCAACTGCACGGCCAATGCGCCCGCTGCCTGGACGGCATCGAGGACGAAGAAACCTTCGATGTGCAGGAACTCTTCTTCTATCCCGGACGGGAAATAGAGGAGGACGAGAGCCTCGTCATCGACGAGACGATCGACCTCGAGGATGTCCTGCGCGACGCCGTGGTGCTCGAGTTGCCGTTCACGCCTCTGTGCAGGGATGATTGTCTGGGCCTGTGCCCGAATGCGGTGTCAATCGCAATCTCGACCCTGACCATGGGCATGGAGAGTTGATCGACCCTCGCTGGGAGAAGCTCTCCGAACTGACCGGGGACACCCCAAACTGAGTTTGAGTCGCAAGACATAAGGAGAAGATCGTGGCCGTTCCGAAGCGGAAGATGTCGCGCAGCAACACCCGTTCGCGTCGGGCGCAGTGGAAGACGTCCGTCGTCCCCACCGTGGTCTGCGCCAACCCGGCGTGCCGCGAGCCCCACCTGCAGCACACCGCGTGCCCGAGCTGTGGCCAGTACGGCCCCCGCGGCGAGCGCCGTCAGGTCCTCGAGGCCTGAGCACAAAGCTGGCACCCCGCGAAATGACGCGGGCGAGTAGGCTCCAAAACCGGCTGAAAGAGCTGGGCGTCGAGGTCGACGCCCAGCTCTTCGAGTTGTCTTTTACCCACCGCAGCTACGCCTACGAGCACGGCGGGATCCAGTCGAACGAACGGCTCGAGTTCCTGGGCGACGCGGTGCTGCAGATCGTCGTCACCGAGCACATCTACCGCACCTACCCCGACCTCAGCGAGGGCCAACTGGCCAAGCTGCGGGCAAGCGTGGTCAGCTCGGTCGCGCTCGCCGAGGTCGCCAAGACCCTCGACCTAGCCCAGCACATCCTGCTCGGCAAGGGCGAGTTGGCCACGCACGGCACCGAGAAGACCTCGATCCTGGCCGACACCATGGAGGCCGTCATCGGGGCCATCCACCTGTCGGCAGGCCCCGACGCGTCCGCGCTTTTCGTGCACCGCACCTTCGACCCGCTGATCGAGGCGTCCGAGACGACGGGCGACTACGCAGACCACAAGACCGTGCTGCAGGAGATGTGCGCGTCCCGCGGTTGGGGGCTGCCCCGCTACGACGTCAGCGGCGCCGGCCCCGACCATCAGCGGGTCTTCACCGCGAGCGTCATCGTCGACGGCAAGTCAATGGGGAGGGCACCGCGCCGAGCAAGAAGCGCGCCGAGCAGATCGCCGCGCGCCTCGCCGTCGGGGAGCTCGCAGGTGCCTGAGCTTCCCGAGGTCGAGGTCGTCCGTCGCGGCCTCGAGACACACGCCGCTGGCCGGGTGATCGACGCGGTCACCGTGCTGCACCCACGGCCCGTCCGCTCGCACCAGGTCGGGCCGGACGCCTTCGCGGCCGAGCTGACGGGGCGCCGCGTCGACGCGGTGCGCCGCAAGGGCAAATACCTGTGGCTGGTGCTCGGCGACGACGCGCTGATCGTGCACCTGGGGATGAGCGGGCAGTTCCGGATCGGCGACGCCGCCGACGACCTGCTGCGCAACACCCGGCTGCTGTTCGACCTCGACGACGGCAGGCAACTGCGCTTCGTCGACCAACGCATGTTCGGAGGGCTCGAGATCGTGACCGGCGGCGCCGTCGACCCCGTGCCGCACATCGCCCTCGACCCCTTCGACGAGCGCTACGACGAGTCGGACGTCGCCAGACGGCTGCGGGCCCGGCGCAGCACCGTCAAGCGCTCGATCCTCGACCAGTCGCTGGTCAGCGGCATCGGCAACATCTACGCTGACGAGGCGCTGTGGCGCGCCCGCGTCCACTTCGAACAGCCCACCGCAGACCTCGGCCCCCGGAAGGCGCTGACCCTGCTGCGCGCCGCCCGTGACGTGATGGGCGAGGCGCTTGCGCAGGGCGGCACGTCGTTCGACTCGCTGTATGTCGACGTCAACGGTGAGTCAGGCTACTTCGCCCGCGGCCTCGACGCCTATGGTCGGGAGGGACAACCCTGCGGCCGCTGCGGGGCGCCCATCGTGCGCCGCAGCTTCATGAACCGCAGCTCATACCTTTGCCCGAGGTGCCAACGGGCCCCGAAGGGACATCGATGATCAAGGACCTGACAGCCAAGTACGGCAACACGATTCGCCAACTGTTCAAGTTCGGCCTGGTCGGCGGCTCCGGCGTCATCGTCAACATGATCGTCGCGGTCGTGATGAACAAGCTCAACGGCGGCTCCGCCAATGCGCAGGACGTGCTGTTCGGCATCGGGAACACCCAGTTCAACTTCCGCTTCAGCATGCTGGTGTGGATCGTCGCGTTCCTGGTCGCCAACCTGTACAACTTCCAGCTCAACCGGTGGTGGACGTTCAAGTCACACAAGCACGCGGGCTGGTTCAAGGAGTTCTGGCCCTTCCTCGCGGTCGGCTCCGTCGCGGCGCTCGTCGGCATGTTCCTGAAGTGGGCCATGACCAACCCGACCAGCCCCGTCTACCTCCCGGAGCCGTTCTTCCACGAGGAGACGGGCCTTCGCTCCCGGGAGTACTGGTCGCAACTGATCGCCATCATCATCACCATGCCGATCAACTTCATCGTCAACAAGCTGTGGACGTTCCGGGCCGTGCGCGCAGGCAACCAGGCCCACCACGAGGCGCCCGAGGTCGAGGCCGCCGAATAAGCCATGTACCTGAAGAAGCTCACCCTCCGTGGGTTCAAATCCTTCGCGTCAGCGACGACGCTGCTGTTTGAACCGGGCATCACCTGCGTCGTTGGGCCTAACGGATCCGGAAAGTCGAACGTCGTCGACGCGCTCAGTTGGGTGATGGGCGAACAGGGCGCCAAGACGCTGCGCGGCGGCAAGATGGAAGACGTCATCTTCGCGGGCACCACCAAGCGCGCCCCGCTCGGCAGGGCCGAGGTCGAACTCACCATCGACAACTCGGACGGGGCGCTGCCGATCGAGTACACCGAGGTGACGATCACGCGGACGATGTTCCGAAGCGGCGGCTCCGAGTACGCCATCAACGGCGCCTCCGCCCGGCTGCTCGACGTGCAGGAACTGCTGAGCGACTCCGGCATCGGGCGCGAGATGCACGTCATCGTCGGGCAGGGACAGCTCGACGCGATCCTGCAGGCCACCCCCGAATCGCGCCGAGGCTTCATCGAGGAGGCCGCAGGGGTGCTGAAGCACCGCAAGCGCAAGGAGAAGGCGCTGCGGAAGCTCGACGCGACGAAGGCCAACCTGGAGCGACTCCAGGACCTGGTCGCCGAACTGCAGCGCCAACTCAAACCCCTCGGGCGCCAGGCGCAGGCCGCCAGGAAGGCCGCCGTGATCCAGGCGGAGCTTCGCGACGCCAAGGCCCGGCTGCTCGCGGACGACCTCGCCACCGAGCAGGCAAAGCTGGACGCGGAACTGGCCGACGAGGCCGCCGCGGCAGCGGCGAAGGCGCGCGCCGAGCGCGCGGTCGCCGACGCGCAGGCAGAGGAGGAGGCCGCCGAGCGGCGCCTCAAGGCGGCCGCGGCCGACTACGACAGGGCACAGGAGCAGTGGTATGCGCTGGCCGGGTTGCGCGAGCGCGTCACCACCACCATCTCCATCTCGGCCGAGCGGATGCGGGCCGGGGAGAACCAGCCGTCGCTCGACGTCGGGGCCGCGACCCGGAGGCCCTCGAGGCGGAGGCCGCAGAGGTCAGGGCGCGCGAGCAGGCACTCCGCAAGGCGGCGGACGAGGCGAACGGGTCCCTCACCGACGCGACGCTCAGGCGTAACGGCGCCGAGCACCAGCACGCGGCAGCCGAACAGGCCTACGCCGCGGCGCTGCGTGCCATCGCCGACCGTCGCGAGGGGCTCGCCAAGCTGACCGGGCGCGTCAACTCCATCAAGTCACGCCTGGAGGCCTCCGACGAGGAGGTCGCCCGGCTGGGGGCCCGCCGCGATGAGGCCCTGGCACGCGCCGAGGAGTCAGCACGGCAGTTCCACGGCACCGAGTCCTCGCTTGCGGGGCTCGGCGCCTCCGAGTCCGACCTCGACCGGCTCTTCGAGGAGGCCTCCGACGCTGTCGCCGAGGCCGAGCGACAGGCCTCCGACCTGAAGGCCCGAGAGACGGAGACCGGAAGGCGGCGCGCCGCGCTTGAGGCCAGGATCGAGGCCCTGCGGCTCCTCAGCGAGGTCAAGGACGGCACCGCGGACCTGCTCGGCGCCGGGCGGGACGACGTCGTCGGACGCCTCGGCGACCTGATCGCCGTCGCACCCGGCCGGGAGAGGGTCGTGTCGGCCGCGCTGCGCGGCATGGTAGAGGCGGTCGTCGTCGACGGCCTCGACGGGGCCCTCGCGGCCGCGGGCTTCCTCGCCGACTCCGACCTGGGCCGCGCGCCGCTCGTCGTCGCCGGGGCACCGCACGGGCCGCAGGCCCGCCCGGCGGGATTCCCGGTCCGCGACCTCGTCACGGCCCCGAGCACCTGGCCGGGGCGCTTGACCGGCTGCTCGCCGGCGTCGTCGCCGTCGATGGGCCGGCTGAGGCGGCCGCCGTGGTCGCCCAGCATCCCGATGTGGTCGCCGTCACGCCGGAGGGCGACCTCTACTCGTCCTGGCTCGTCGAGTCCGGGTCGGCGGCAGCGCCGTCGCTGCTCGAGGTCCAGGCCCAACTCGCAGAGGCGCAGGACGCGCTGGAGGCCGCAGTGCGCACCGCGGAGGCCCTGCGGTTCGAGACGGGCTCCGTCGCGGCCCTGCTGGAGGACGCCCGCGCCGCCGAGCAGGACGCGCTCGCCCAGTTGCACGCCTCCGACGCCCAACTGGCCGCCGTCGCCGACCAACTCAACTCCCACCGGCAGGGGCAGGCGACCGCCACCCGGGAGGCGGAGCGGCTCGCGGAGGCCATCGAGACGGCACGGGCCGCGCGGGTCCGCGACGAGGAGTCCCTCGCCGAACTCACCGGACGCCTGGAGGCGGCCTCCGCCGAGGACGACCTGGCGGAACCCGACCCGACCGAGCGCGACGCCCTCGCCGCCGAGGCCCGCCGCGCCCGGCAGGCCGAGATGGACGCTCGCCTCGCGCTGCGCAGCGTCGAGGAACAGGCCAAGGCCATCGCGGGTCGGGCCGACTCGTTGCAGCGGGCCGCCCAGCACGAGAGGCAGTCCCGGGCGAAGGCGCAGCAGCGCGCCGAGCAGTTGCGCAGGGAGGCGCAGGTCGCCCGCGTCGTGCACGAGGCCGCGCTGGTCCTCGCCGACCGCGTCGAGGGCACCAGGCAGCGCGCCGCCGCGCAGCGCGACGCCGCCGAGCAGGCCCGCCGCGAGGCCGAGTCCGGCACCACTCAGGCACGGCACGCGTCGAAGGCCGCCGCTACCCGGCTCGACGAGATCGTCCGCGGCGCCCACAAGGACGAGATGGTGCGGATCGAGCACCGGATGCGGATCGAGCAACTCGTCGACCGCTCGCTCAGCGAACTCGGCCTCGAGCCTGAGCAACTCGTCGCCGAGTACGGGCCGGACCAGCGCGTCCCGGTGCTGACCCGCCCAGACGGCACCGCCCTCACCGACGAGGACGAGCAGCCAGAGCCCGTCGCCTACGACCGCGACAAGCAGACCTCCCGGCTCCGCGCCGCCGAACGCAACCTCGCCATCCTCGGACGGGTCAACCCGCTCGCGCTCGAGGAATTCGACGCCATGACGGCGCGACACCAGTTCCTCGCCGAACAGTTGGAGGACCTGCGCCAGACCCGCACCGACCTGATCGACATCGTCGCCGAGGTCGACAAGCGCGTCCAGGAGGTCTTCGAGGCCGCCTACCTCGACGTCGAGAAGAGCTTCCGCTCCGTCTTCGCGCGGCTGTTCCCCGGTGGCGAGGGCAGGCTGATCCTGACCGAACCCGGCGACTGGCTCACCACCGGCGTCGACGTCGAGGCCCGCCCCGCGGGCAAGCAGGTCAAGCGACTCTCGCTGCTCTCTGGCGGCGAGCGGTCGCTTGTCGCCGTCGCCTTCCTCGTGTCGCTGTTCATCGCCCGGCCCAGCCCCTTCTACATCCTCGACGAAGTGGAGGCGGCCCTCGACGACGCGAACCTCGGCCGCCTGCTCGGCATCTACGAGGAACTGCGCGCCAACTCCCAGTTGCTCATCATCACGCACCAGAAGCGGACGATGGAGATCGCCGACTCGCTCTACGGCGTCACGATGCGCGGCGACGGCATCTCGACGGTCGTGTCGCAGCGTCTCGCGGAAGGGTGACGCGCCGCGCCGGATAGTGGGGATACCGAGGATCGCTGGCACAATGGGTGACGCTTCCCCAGCGTTTGTGAGGTTCTCCCATGATGTTCGCCGTGTCGATCACGCTCCTGCTCATCCTCGTGGCCGCGGCCGCGGTCTTCCTGGTCGTCGGCGTCTCGTCCGGGCACGTCCGGGTCAAGCACCAGCGCGTCGAACAGATCGCGCTAGCGGCGGACCAGCGCCTCAACGGCAGGGGAGAGGTGCCCCAGTTCCTGCAGCGCCTCGACAACCGCCGCTGAGCTACTCCGGGTACGCATACTCCAGGCTCGCCTCTGTGGCCGTCGCACCGGTCGCCGGGCTCGGGTTGAGCTTCAGCAGCGTCAACTTCGCCGCGCCGACCTCTGTGCCGTGGGCACCCACCTGCACCGTCCGCTCGTCGCCCGCAGGGTCGCGGTAGGTGACCTCCACGGTGCGGTCCGCGAGGCTCAGCAGCGTCAGCGACGAACCGTCGTCGAGTTCGATGCTGTCGCCCGCCTTCAACGTGACCTGTTGCCACGTCGTGGCGCGGGGCGCGGGCTGCTCTATCTTCGGAATCTGGAGCGTCGCGGAGTCGCCCGCTGAGATCAGCGTGACGGTGACGCCGTCGACGCTGACGGACTCGTCCGCGCGAAGCAAGATGTGCTCGCCCGTCTCGATGACGGCGAACGTCGCGACGCCGTCCTGCGACCCGGTATAGGCGACGGAGCGGTCCGCGGAGATCTGGCCCACCGCCATCTTGTTGATCTGCACCCACGCCATCCCCTGCGGCGGCGTGATGGGTCGCGTGGGCGTCGGGGCCGGGGGCGTCGGGGTCGGGCGCTCGGTCGGGGAGGGGCTGGTCGCGGGTGGTGGATCGGGCCTCGTGGGCACCGGTCCCGGCGACTGGCAGCCCGTCAACGTCACCACCCACGCCGCGATGAGCGCCCCTACCGCTCGGTCAATGCGCATCTGACAACCTCCTTTGGTAAGCAAGGTAGCGCCTCGGCGGATCGGATGCGCCGATGCAGGGCTGTCGGCCTCCCCTCGGTAGGATGACCGGCGTGTGGATTTTCTGGACAGTAATCGCGATCGTCGGCCTCGCCATCCTCATCGGAGGCGCCGTCGTCTACCTCGACGGACGCAAGCAGCGTGAGCTCGAACAGGCCGAGAAGGGCGAACTGGAGGCGGCCACCGGCGACGAGGACGTCGTCGTCGCGCCCCCTCTGTCGGAGTTCGACGACCCCGAGGGTGCGGGCGTCGGGGTCGAGACCATCGAGCGGCCCGCCGAGCCCGTCGTCGAGGCCGAGACGGTCGCCGTCGAGGAGCCCGTCGCCCCCGAACTGGACCGCCCCGAGGCCCCGCTCAGCCGCTGGGCGCGGCTGCGTCGCCGGCTGTCCTCCAGCAACAACGCCCTGGCCCGCGCGCTCGCGGACCTGCTCTCGGTCGACAAGATCGACGCCGACGTCTGGGACGACTTCGAGACCACGCTGATCACCTCCGACCTCGGCGTCGGCCCCGCCACCGAGCTGACCGACGCGCTGCGCAAGCGGCTCGCCGTCGATGGGGTCGCCGACCCGGCCGAGGCCAAGGAGGTCCTCACCGAGGAACTCCTGAAGCTGGTCGACCCGAGCCTCGACCGCTCGCTGAACCTCACCCCCGCCAAGGAGGGCGACCCGGCCGTCGTGCTGGTCGTCGGCGTCAACGGCACCGGCAAGACCACCACGGTCGGCAAGCTGGCGCGCGTCCTGGTCGCTGACGACAAGTCGGTCGTACTCGGCGCCGCAGATACCTTCCGCGCCGCAGCCGCCGAGCAGTTGGCGACCTGGGGTGAGCGCGTCGGCGTCGAGACCGTCCGCTCCGACGTGGACGGCGCAGACCCCGCCTCCGTCGCCTTCGACGCCGTCGCCAAGGGCGTCGAGAGCGGCGCCGACGTCGTGATCGTCGACACCGCTGGGCGGCTGCACACCAAGACCGGCCTGATGGACGAGCTCGGCAAGGTCAAGCGCGTCATCGAGAAGAAGGCCCCCGTCACGGAGGTGCTGCTCGTCCTCGACGCGACCACCGGCCAGAACGGCATGACGCAGGCGCGGATCTTCGCGGAGGTCGTCGACGTCACCGGCATCGTGCTGACCAAGCTCGACGGCTCCGCCAAGGGCGGCATCGTGGTCCAGGTCCAGCGCGAGCTCGGCGTCCCCGTCAAGCTCGTCGGCCTCGGCGAGGGTGTCGACGACCTGGCCCCGTTCGACCCCGAGGGCTTCGTCCAGGGCATCCTCGGCGAGTAGCCGCCCGCCGGCTGCCGCGCCGGGCTAGGCGACCGTCGCCAGCGCGAGCGGCAGGACGGCGTCTGCGCCCGCCAACCGGAGCAGTCGACCCGCCACCGTCATGGTCCAGCGCGAGTCGATCAGGTCGTCGACCAGCAGCACCGGGCCGCTCAGCGTGGCGAGCCGCTCCGCCATCGCGGGAGGAACGCTGAACCGCGACCACAGGTCCCTGACCCGGAACGCGCTGTTGGCGGCCGCGTCCATCGCCCCCTCGCGCAGCGCAAGCGGGCCGAGCGGCTCGAGGCGCCCAGCCCGGGCGATCCCGGCGCCGAGCGACTCCACCAGCCCTGGGCGATCCGCGCTCGGGACCCAGGCGACCGCCACGGGCCGCTCGTCCCAGTCCCACTCCTTCAGCACCCGCAGCACCGCGGCGGCGAGCGCAGGCGGGAGGTCCCGGTCGACCGGTCGACCGTCCCGGTCCGGCGCGAACAGTTCGCGCAGCGAGTTCCCGTAGCCGAGGTCGGTCAGCCTGGCCACGGCGCGGCCCTCTGAGACCTGCTCCTCCGCGGGCAGTTTGCCCTTGACGGGCTTGCCAGCGACCGTGACGCCGACCCGGTCGAGGCCCTGCGGCCACATCGCGCGGACCTGCACCTCGACGCCGACGCGGTCGAGCGTGGCCTGCGCGCCCTGCTCCATGTCCAGGGACACGTCGCTCGGGTACCACTGGCCAGCGCACCGGTCGCACCGACCGCACGGCGCGCTTGCGGGGTCGTCGAGCGAGCGGGTCAGGAACGCCATCCGGCAGTCGATGTCGCCCTGGTACTCCAGCATCGAGCGCTGCTCGGCGACGCGCGCCTCCGCGATCCGCTCGTAGCGGTCCCGGTCGTAGGCCCACGGCTGGCCCGTCGAGGTCCAGCCGCCCTGCCCGTTCTCGACGGCCCCGTCGACCGCCAGGACCTTCAGCAGCAGTTCCAACTGGCCGCGCCGCAGGTCGACGCGCGCCTCCAGGGCCGCGGCCGACAGCGGGCGATCCGAGGATCGCAGCGCCTCGAGCACCGCGTCGGCGCGTGCCTGGGTCGGCATCGCGTTCGTCGCGAAGTAGTGCCAGATGTCGCGGTCCTCCAGGCCCGGCAGCAGCAGCACGTCCGCGCTGTCGGTGGCGCGGCCCGCGCGGCCGACCTGCTGGTAGTAGGCGACGGGCGAGTTGGGCGATCCGAGGTGGACGACGAAGCCGAGGTCTGGCTTGTCGAAGCCCATCCCGAGCGCCGAGGTCGCCACCAGGGCCTTGACCTCGTTGTTCTTGAGCGCCTCCTCCGCCGCCAGGCGTTCGGCCTGGTCCGTGCGACCGGTGTAGGCCAGGACGGCGTGGCCGGCCTTGCGCAGCAGCGCCGCCGTCTCCTCGGCGGAGGACACCGTCAGGCAGTAGACGATGCCGCTGCCGGGCAGGTCGTTCAGGTGCTGCGACAGCCACGCGAGCCGACGCCACGACGTGCCGAGTTCCAGCACCCCGAGCCTCAGTGACTCGCGCCCGAGCGGCCCGCGCAGCGTGAACACCTCGTGCCCACCCGCGGCCATCTGCTCGGCGACGTCGTGCACGACGCGCTCGTTGGCGGTGGCGGTGGTCGCCAGGATCGGCACGTCGGCCGGCAGGTCGGCGATCAGGGTGCGGATGCGTCGGTAGTCGGGCCGGAAGTCGTGGCCCCAGTCGCTGATGCAGTGCGCCTCGTCGATGACGAGCAGCCCCGCGGTGCCGATCAGGCGGGGGAGTTGCTCGGCTCGGAACCGCGGGTTGACCAGGCGCTCGGGGGAGACCAACAGCACGTCGAGGGCGTCGTCGTCGAGCATCCGCTCGATGTCGGACCATTCGGTGACATTGGCCGAGTTGATCGCGGCGGCACGGACCCCGGCGCGCTCGGCCGCGGCGACCTGGTCGCGCATCAGCGCAAGCAGCGGCGACACGATCAGCGCAGGCCCGGCGCCCGCGCGGCGCTGCAGCAGCGCGGCGATGAAGTAGACGGCCGACTTGCCCCAGCCGGTGCGCTGCACCACGAGCGCCCTGCGGTGCTGCGCCACGAGGGCCTCGATGGCCTCGAACTGCCCGGGATGGAAGTCCGCACCGGGGTTGCCGGTCAGCGCCCGCAGGATCTCGAGGGCCTCCTCGCGCAGGCCCTTGTTGCCCCGGTCGACGGCACCGCGGGTGGGGACCGGGACGCTTGCGCGGGGCGCCGCGACGGCCGACTGGAGGTCGGCTGGCGGCTCGTCCCACGGGTCGGGTGGGAGTTCGTCGAAGTCCGGGGGCGGTTCCTGGTCCCACGCGTCAGTCATGCCCCCTAGCCTTCCACGCCCTGCCGACACGTCGCGATCGGTGACCGGCGGGGCCTTTGAGTATCCTTGGGTTCGATCACGCACATCTGCGAAGGGTAAACCCAGTGTTCGACACGCTGCAGGACCGGCTTTCGACGGTCTTCAAGGGGCTGCGCTCCAAGGGACGCCTCACCGAGGCCGACATCGACGCCACCATGCGGGAGATCCGCATCGCGCTGCTCGAGGCGGACGTCAACCTGGGCGTCGTGAAGGAGTTCGTCGCCTCGGTGAAGGCCGGCGCCCTCGACTCCGAGGTGTCGAAGGCACTCAACCCTTCGCAGCAGATCATCAAGATCGTCAACGACGAACTGGTCTCCATCCTCGGCGGCGAGGCGCGCACCATCCGCTTCGCGAAGCGCCCCCCGACGGTCATCATGCTCGCCGGCCTCCAGGGCGCTGGCAAGACGACGCTCGCGGGCAAGCTCGGCAAGTGGCTGCGCGACAACAAGCACGCGCCGCTGCTGGTCGCGGCCGACCTCCAGCGCCCCAACGCCGTCAACCAGTTGCAGATCGTCGGCGAGCGCGCCGGGGTGCACGTCTTCGCACCCGAGCCGGGCAACGGCGTCGGCGACCCCGTCGACGTGGCGCGCCGCGCGATCGCGCACGCCGAGGCGAAGCTGTACGACGTCGTCATCGTCGACACCGCGGGCCGGCTGGGCGTCGATCAGGAACTGATGCGGCAGGCCGCCAACATCAAGGCGGCCGTTGAGCCCGACGAGACCCTGTTCGTCGTCGACGCCATGATCGGCCAGGACGCCGTCAACACCGCAAAGGCGTTCGACGAGGGCGTCGGCGTGGACGGCGTGGTGCTCACCAAGCTCGACGGCGACGCCCGCGGCGGTGCGGCGCTGTCGATCGCGCGGGTGCTGGGCAAGCCCATCATGTTCGCCTCCAACGGCGAGGGCCTCTCCGACTTCGACATGTTCCACCCCGACCGGATGGCCTCGCGCATCCTCGGGATGGGCGACATGCTCACCCTCATCGAGCAGGCCGAGAAGACCTTCGACGCCGAACAGTCGCGCGCCGCGGCCGAGAAGCTGATGGGGAAGAATCAGTTCGGCCTCCAGGACTTCCTCTCCCAGATGCAGCAGTTGCGCAAGATGGGCCCGATGTCGAAGATCCTCGGCATGCTGCCCGGCGCAGGCCAGTTCAAGCAGGCGATCAACGAGATCGACGAGAAGGAGATCGACCGGATCGAGGCGATCATCAACGCCATGACCCCGAAGGAGCGCGACGACGTCTCGATCCTCAACGGGTCGCGCCGGGCGCGCATCGCCAAGGGCGCGGGCGTCCAGGTCTCCGACGTCAACAAGTTGGTCAACCGCTTCGTCGAGGCCCGCAAGATGATGGAGTCGCTCGCAGGCGGCGGCATGCCGGGAATGCCCGGGATGCCTGGCATGGGCGGGGGTCGACGCGCGGGGTCGAAGAAGCAGCAGGGCAAGAAGGGACGCAAGTCCGGGTCGCGCCCGAACCGGCCGCAGCCTGTGCAGCAGGCGCCGAAGGCCCCGCAGCTTCCGCAGTCGATGGACGACTTCGAGCTTCCCCCGGAGCTCGCGAAGATGTTCAACGAGAACAAGCCCAAGTTCTAGCCCCTCCCACCGGTCGACCCGGCAGGGGTCGAGCCGGAATCGGTGACTAGGCTGAGGCCATGAGCTCACTGCACCTGCGCGGCATCCTTCTTCCAGACGGCGAACCGGGCGAACTGTGGGTCCGCGACGGCGTCCTGGCCGACGAACCGGTCGCCGACGCGACCACGCTGGAGGGCTACCTCATCCCTGGCCTTGTCGACGCGCACTGTCACCTCGGTCTGGGGCCTGACGGCGCCGTCAGCCCCGAGACCGCCCGCAGGCAGGCGCTCGACGACCTCGCCGCGGGCACCATGCTCGTCCGCGACGCGGGCTCCCCGTCCGACACGAGGTGGATCCAGGGCGAGGACGACCTGCCCCGCCTGCTGCGCGCCGGTCGGCACATCGCGCGCCCGAAGCGGTACCTGCGCGGCCTCGGCGCGGAGGTCGAGCCGGAGGACCTGGTCGAGCAGGTGCGCCACGAGGCCCGCTCCGGCGACGGCTGGGTCAAGCTGGTGGGGGACTGGATCGACCGGTCCGTCGGCGATCTCTCGCCCCTGTGGCCCGCCGACGTCGCCAGTCTGGCGATCGCGGCCGCCCACGAGGAGGGCGCGCGCGTCACCGCCCACTGCTTCGGCGAGCAGTCGGTCGCCGAACTCGTCGCGGCAGGCATCGACTGCATCGAGCACGGCACCGGGATGAGCGACGACGTGATCGCCGAGATGGCCGAGCGCGGCACCGCGCTGGTGCCGACCATGATCAACCTGGCCCGGTTCCCGATGTACGCGGCGCCCGCCAAGGACAAGTACCCGACCTACTTCGCGCACATGACCGACCTGTACGCGCGACGCAAGCAGACCGTCGGCAAGGCCATCGATGCGGGCGTGCAGGTCTACGCCGGCACCGACGCGGGCACCGTCGTGCCGCACGGCCAGATCCGCTCTGAGATCGAAGAACTGGCAGAGGTGGGCGGCAACGACTTCGCGCTGGGCGCCGCCAGTTGGCGCGCCCGAGGCTGGCTCGGCGCGGGCACGCTCCATCCGGGGGACAGCGCCGACCTGATCGTCCTCGACGCCGACCCGCGAGAGGACCTGTCGACCATCTACCGTCCGAAGGCCCTGATCCTGCGGGGCAATATCCTCGATATCTGAGCCCGACAACGGCCTGAGACCCGACCCCACCGAAAGGCCTGGACCTCATGGACAACGACCCGGACCTGACCTCCTTCCCGCCACCGCACCCGCGCGACCAACGCGTCGACCACGTCGACGCCCCGCAGCCACGCCCTCAACCCGCCAACCCTGGCCCGCCGCCGCCCGTCGCGACGCTGGACAGGAAGCCGCAGGGCACTTTCGCCCGCGGCTTCGGCTGGGGCACCGGCATCGCCACCGGCGTCGCGGTGGTCGGCACCGCGCTGAGCCTGCTCAGCCTGATCGGCCTCTGGGCGATGGCCGCGGCCTTGCTGGCCACCGGCGGCCAACCGAGCGAGCAGACCACCGTGGTGTGGGGCAGCGGTTCCGAGCGGCTGCGGGCCATCGAGATCTCCGGCGCCATCATGGCCGAGTCGAGCGACGGGTCGCTGCTGTCGGCAGGCACTTACGGCTACGAGGTCGCCCGGGAACTCGACGGCCTCAGCAAGGACGACGGCGCTGGCGTTGTGCTGCTCGTCAACACCCCCGGCGGCAGCATCGCGGGCTCGAAGGCCATCTCCGACGCGATCGAGCGCTACCAGGAGCGGACCGGCCAGAAGGTGCTCGTGCACGTCAGTTCGATGTCGGCCTCCGGCGGCGTCTACTCGACGGCCCCCGCGGACGAGATCATCGCCGACTACGGCTCGCTTGTCGGGTCGATCGGCGTGATCTTCGGCCCCTTCACGCACTACCAGGACGTCACGGGCACCACCGGCACCCTGCTTGAGTCGGGCGTCACCACCACGGGCGGCGTCACGCAGGAGTACCTCAGCCAGGGCACGGGCAAGGACTTCGGCAACCCGTTCCGCGCCATGACCGAGCGCGAGCGCGAGGTCTACATGGGCGGCCTCGAGCGCGAGTACGACGCGTTCGTGGCGCACGTCGCCGAGCACCGCGGCATCCCGGCCAAGACGATCGTCGACGACCTCGGCGCCTTCATGTTCGACCCGGTCACGGCGCAGGAGAAGAAGCTGATCGACTCGGTGATGGGCCGCGAGGAGTTCTTCCGGCACGCCGCCGAGACCGCAGGCCTCAACCCCGACGACACACGGGTGGAGGCGCTCAGCGCGCCCAGCGGGCTCGAGACGCTGCTCGGCGTCGAACGCAGGCTCGGCCTCGCCCCGGCCGCCGACCAGGGCAATGGGGTCACCCCTGTGCTCAGCCAGGCGATCTGCGGCGGCATCCAGCCGCTGGCCCTCGCGGGAGACGTCCGCGCCCTCTGCGGCTGACGGCTGGCTCGGCGAGCGGTGCCGTGGGTCAGCCCCAGCCGAGCTCGTGCAACTGCTCTTCCTCGATGCCGTGATAGTGGCCGAGTTCGTGCACGAGCGTGATCCAGATCTCCTCGTACAACTCGTCCTCGGAGGCGCACATCCGGCTGAGCGGACCCTGGAACAGCACGATCCTGTCCGGCAACTGCCCGTAGCCATAGGCCGCGCGCTCGGTCAGCGCCGTCCCGTCGTAGACGCCGAGGGTGTCGGAGCCGTCCTCAGGCTCGTCTTCGACCACGAAGATCAGGTTGTCGAGTTGCTCGGTCAGCTCCTCGGGCAGCGCCTCGAGGGCCTCCTCGACGAGGGCCTCGAAGTCGTCGGCTGAAATGTCCATCGCGCCAAGCCTATCCATTGCGTCGAAGTGGATGTTTGGGCGCGGCGGGGGCGATCTGGCACAATAGCGGTTGCACTTCTTCGTCTGTGCCCTCTCACGCGGGCGAAGAGGCCCCTAGGTTTGCGCCGAACGTGCCCCACACGCAAGGTGCGTCCATCCAGTTCGTCTGCCCGGCAGACACCTTGAGTAACAGGAGACACCACACTCGTGGCAACCAAGATTCGCCTGAAGCGTCTCGGCAAGATTCGCTCGCCCCACTACCGCATCATCGTCATCGACTCGCGCGCCAAGCGCGACGGTCAGGCCATCGAGGAGATCGGCCTGTACCACCCGAAGAACGATCCCAGCGTGATCCGCGTCGACTCCGAGCGCGCGCAGTACTGGCTGTCGGTCGGCGCCCAGCCGACCGAGGCAGTCGTCGCGATCCTCAAGCGCACCGGTGACTGGCAGAAGCACACCGGCGACAAGACGCCGGCGGGCGTCGATCCCCAGCCCGAGCGTCGCGACCGCGAGGCCGCCTTCGCCGCCGCGCTGGCCGAGGACGCGAGCGCCGCTGCCCCCGCCATCTCGAAGGCCAAGAAGAAGGCCGACGAGGCCGCCGCCAAGAAGGCCGCAGAGGCTGAGGCTCCCGCCGAAGAGGCTCCTGCCGCTGAGGCCGAGGCTCCCGCCGAAGAGGCCTGAGCGTGCTTGCCGACGCCCTTGAGCACCTCGTCGCGGGAATCGTCTCGAACCCCGACGATGTGACGGTCAAGGACAAGGACCTGCGTCGCGGCCGACTCCTCGAGGTGCGCGTGCACCCCGACGATGTCGGCAAGGTGATCGGCCGCCAGGGTCGCACCGCGCAGGCCCTGCGCACGGTCATCGGAGCGCTGGCAGGCAAGGAGAGCGTCCGGGTCGACTTCGTCGACGTGGATCGCCCCCGCCGCTGAGCACATAATTTGATCGCCGGTTGAGAGCATCCGCCCTCAACCGGCGATCTGCATTTCTTCACATCGACATGATTCACATCGACATGAACGGGAGTCCGATGGGCGAGTTGGTAGAGGTCCGGGTCGGCAAAGTCGGCCGACCGCACGGGCTCAAGGGCGACGTCGCCATCGATCTGCGCACGGATGAGCCCGGCCGTCGGTTCACCCCCGGAGCAAAGCTGACGTTGGATGAGGGCGGCAAGAGCGTCGAGGTCGGGTCGGTCAAGTGGCACAAGGGGCGCCTGATCGTCACGTTCGTCGGCTACCCCGACCGCACCGCCGTCGAGACGCTGACCGGCCAGTGGCTGAGCGTCAAGGTCCCGGCAGACGAGCGGCCGAGCGAGCCGGAGGAGTACTTCGACCGGCAACTGGTCGGACTCGCCGTCCTCGACCACGCCGGGGCGAGGGTCGGCACCGTCGCCGAGGTGCAGCACATGCCCGCCCAGGACCTGCTGCACGTCGACGTCGACGGCTCGATCCGCCTCATCCCGTTCGTCACGGCGCTCGTGCCCGAGGTCGACCTCGCCGCCGGCGTCATCCGCCTGGCCGACGTCGGGGGACTGCTCGAGGATGACGAATGAGGCTCGACGTCGTCACGATCTTTCCCGACTACTTCGCGCCGCTCGGCCTGAGCCTTGTCGGCAAGGCGATCGCCTCCGGCATCGTCGAGGTCGGTGTCCACGACCTGCGGGACTGGACCCACGACAGGCACCACACCACAGACGACACGCCCTACGGTGGCGGCGCGGGCATGGTGATGAAGCCCGAGCCGTGGGGTGAGGCGCTCGACGCCCTCGAGGGGCTCTCCGACGCGCCCATGACCATCGTGGTGCCGACGCCCGCGGGCAGGCCGTTCGATCAGGCGCTCGCCTACGACCTGGCGGGCAGGAGCAGGCTGGTGTTCGCGTGCGGACGCTACGAGGGGATCGACCAGCGCGTCATCGACCACTGCCGCGACCGGTACGAGGTGGTCGAGGTGAGCCTTGGCGACTACGTGCTCAACGGGGGAGAGGTCGCGGCGCTCGCCGTCATCGAGGCCGTCGTCAGGCTGCTGCCCGGGGTCATCGGCAACCCGGACTCGCTGCTTGAGGAGTCCCACTCGGAGGGCAACGAGCAACTCCTCGAGTACCCGAACTACACCAAGCCTGCGGTGTGGCGCGAACGAGAGGTGCCGGAGGTGCTGCTCAGCGGCAACCACGCGCTGATCGCCAAGTGGCGCCGGGAACGGGCGATGGAGCGGACCAGGGAGCGTCGGCCCGACCTCCTTGAGGGAGACATTTCGTAAGGGTTTTCGCGCGTAAATTGGCTGGTAAACACGCTTTCCGGCTAATCTGCCCCCTCGCCAAAGAACCGGCCCTCGTTGGCTAGAGTGTGGCCGTGGCAACAACACTCACCATTCATCAACGAGCGGTGCGATCCACAGTTGTCAAGAAGGTCATCATGGCGGTGACCGGCTTGATCATGATCGCATTCCTGCTCATGCACATGTACGGCAACCTGAAGATGTTCATGGGTGCCGAGGCATTCGACCACTACGCGCACTGGCTGAAGGGCGCCACCGATGACGGTGGCATTCTGTACCCGATCATGCCGAAGGGCACCTTCATCTGGGTGTTCCGGTTCGCGCTCGTCCTCGCAGTGATCCTGCACATCTGGGCGGCCTACACGCTGTCGCGCAAGACCCTCGCGGAGCGCGGCGACAAGTACGTCAACTACAAGCGGCAGGTCCAGACCTACTCCGCGCGCACCATGCGCTGGGGCGGCGTCATCGTGCTGGCGTTCCTGATCTTCCACCTCATCCAGTTCACCATCGCCCCCGGATCCATGGGTGGCGACGCCGCTGAGCCGCACACCATGGTCATGGCAGGCTTCCAGCATTGGTGGATGGTGCTGATCTACACGCTCTGCATGGTGCTGGTGTGCATGCACATCCGGCACGGCTTCTACAGCGCCTTCACCACGCTTGGCGCCAACACAAGCAAGCAGGCCTACAAGGTGCTCAACGTGCTGGCGATCATCGTCGCCGTCGCGCTGTTCGTCGGCTTCATGTGCATGCCCGTGGCCGTTCTGACTGGAGTAATCAAGTGACCGACACCATCACCAACCCCGAGATCACGGGCGAGGCGAACCAGTTCTGGAGCGTCGGCGAGGAGATCGCCGACGCCAAGGCGCCTCAGGGCATCGACATCGACAAGGTGTGGAAGACCCGCCAGTTCCAGGCCCGTCTGGTCAACCCCGCCAACCGCCGCAAGCTGAGCGTCATCATCGTCGGCACCGGCCTCGCAGGTGGCGCCGCCGCCGCGACGCTCGGTGAGGCCGGCTACAACGTGCTCAACTTCTGCTACCAGGACAGCCCGCGTCGGGCCCACTCGATCGCCGCCCAGGGCGGCATCAACGCTGCGAAGAACTACCGCAACGACAACGACTCGACGTTCCGACTGTTCTACGACACCGTCAAGGGCGGCGACTACCGCGCCCGCGAGACGAACGTCTACCGCCTGGCCGAGGTCTCGGCCAACATCATCGACCAGTGCGTCGCGCAGGGCGTGCCCTTCGCGCGCGAGTACGGCGGCCTCCTCGACACCCGCTCCTTCGGCGGCGTCCAGGTGCAGCGCACCTTCTACGCCCGCGGCCAGACCGGTCAGCAGTTGCTGATCGGCGCCTACCAGCAGTTGGAGCGTCAGGTCGCGGCGGGCACCGTCAAGATGTACACGCGTCACGAGATGGTCGAACTGATCGTCGTCGACGGCCGCGCCCGCGGCATCGTGACCCGCAACATGATCAACGGCAAGGTCGAGACCTGGACGGCAGACGCCGTCGTGCTCGCCACTGGCGGGTACGGCAACGTGTTCTTCCTGTCGACCAACGCGATGGGCTGCAACGTCACGGCTACGTGGCGCGCGCACCGCAAGGGTGCCTACTTCGGCAACCCCTGCTACACGCAGATCCACCCGACCTGCATCCCGGTGCACGGCGAGACCCAGTCGAAGCTGACGCTCATGTCGGAGTCGCTGCGCAACGACGGTCGCATCTGGGTGCCGAAGGACGCGGCCGACTGCACCAAGGACCCGCGCCAGATCCCGGAGGAGGCCCGCGACTACTACCTGGAGCGGATCTACCCGGCGTTCGGCAACCTGGTGCCCCGTGACATCGCGTCGCGTCAGGCGAAGAACATGTGCGACGAGGGTCGCGGCGTCGGCCCGGCCGTCGCCGAGGTCGACCACGACGGCAACGAGCGCCTGGTGCGCCGTGGCGTCTACCTCGACTTCTCCGACGCGATCAACAGGCTCGGGCAGAAGGCCGTCGAGAACAAGTACGGCAACCTGTTCGACATGTACCAGCAGATCACCGGTGAGAACCCGTACGAGGTGCCGATGCGCATCTACCCGGCGGTGCACTACACCATGGGTGGCCTGTGGGTCGACTACGACCTGCAGTCGTCGATCACCGGCCTGTACGTCACCGGCGAGGCCAACTTCTCCGACCACGGTGCGAACCGCCTCGGCGCCTCGGCGCTGATGCAGGGCCTGGCCGACGGTTACTTCGTGCTGCCGAACACCATCAACGACTACCTCGCTGATGCCCCGTTCGACAAGCTGCCCGAGGATCACCCGGCGGTGGCTGAGGCCCGCGACTCCGCGCAGCAGCGGATCGACAAGCTGCTGTCCATCCAGGGCACCCGCTCGGTCGACTCGTACCACAAGGAACTCGGCCACATCATGTGGGAGTACTGCGGCATGGAGCGCACCGAGGAGGGCCTCAAGAAGGCCATCGGCCTGATCCAGAACCTCCGCGAGGACTACTGGAGCAACGTGCGCGTCACGGGCAAGAACGAGGACTTCAACCAGGCCCTCGAGCGCGCCGGCCGCGTTGCCGACTTCATGGAGCTCGGCGAACTGATGTGCGTCGACGCTCTGCACCGCCGCGAAAGCTGCGGTGGTCATTTCCGCGCCGAGTCTCAGACCCCTGAGGGCGAGGCCCTGCGCCACGACGATGAGTTCCTCTACGTCGCGGCTTGGGAGTGGGGTGGCGAGGGCAGCAAGCCCGTGCTGCACCGCGAACCCCTCATCTACAAGGCAATCGAACTCAAGCAACGGAGTTACAAGTGAAGCTCAAGCTACGTATCTGGCGTCAGGCCGGCCCTGAAGCCGCCGGCCGGATGGTCGAGTACGACCTGGACGGTGTGTCGGAGGACATGTCGTTCCTGGAGATGCTTGACCTCCTCAACGAGAACCTCACCGAGCGCAACGAGGAACCCGTCGCGTTCGACCACGACTGCCGCGAGGGCATCTGCGGCATGTGTGGCGTCGTCATCAACGGCATCGCGCACGGTGGCTCCGCCACGACCACCTGCCAGTTGCACATGCGGTCCTTCTCGGACGGCGCGACGATCGACATCGAGCCTTGGCGTGCGGGTGCCTTCCCGGTGCTGAAGGACCTCGCCGTCGACCGCACGGCGTTCGACCGGATCATCGCGGCGGGCGGCTTCATCTCGTCGAACACGGGCTCGGCGCCCGAGGCTCACTCGACCCCCGCCCCCAAGCGCGAGGCAGACAAGGCGTTCGACAACGCCACCTGCATCGGCTGCGGCGCGTGTGTCGCGGCCTGCCCGAACAGCTCCGCCATGCTGTTCACCTCGGCGAAGATCACCCACCTGGCGATGCTTCCCCAGGGTCAGCCTGAGCGCTACCGTCGCGTCAAGTCGATGGTCGCCCAGCACGACGAGGAGGGCTTCGGCAACTGCACCAACATCGGTGAGTGCGCGGCGGTCTGTCCGAAGGGCATCCCGCTCGAGTCGATCGCCCAGTTGAACCGCGACCTGATCGCGTCGCTGTTCAAGGGTGACGGCAAGTAGGCCACAAACCACTGTGGGAGGGGCGGCGCTTCGGCGCCGCCCCTTCTGCGTCCCGCCGCCTGGGCCTGCGGGCGGGTGGTTCCTTGAGCATGTTTGGTAAGTCGTTGCGTCAGAGAACCCGAAATCGCGGCGTGTCGCGAAACGAGTGACGCAACATGCTCAAGGGTCTGTCGCCGGCCGGTTCGGCGGTTGAGCATGTTTGGTAACTCGTTGTGACTTGGCACGTTCAAGTGGCGTCCGCACGGCATCGAGACACCAAACATGCTCAAGGCAACTTCAAGCCCCGGCCGGATTTCGCCGGGCGGCGAACCCCTGCAATAATTGGCAGTCGTTGCCCACACGGGCGACTCCATCACGCGCGGCTCCTGCCACGGGGGGAAAGCCCGCGCCGACGTGGACCACCACAACCCCGCGGTGACCTGTGGCACTGACGGAAGGGTTCATCATGACCAACAAGCTGATCCAAGAGATCGACAAGGCGTCGCTGCGCGACGACATCCCCGAGTTCCGCGCCGGCGACAACGTTCGCGTTCACGTCCGCGTCATCGAGGGCACCCGCTCCCGCGTCCAGGTGTTCGCAGGCGTCGTCATCGCCCGCAACGCCGGCGGCATCCAGGAGGCCTTCACCGTCCGCAAGGTGAGCTTCGGCGTCGGCGTCGAGCGCACCTTCCCGCTGCACTCCCCGATCATCGAGAAGATCGAGGTCGAGCGTCGCGGTGACGTGCGTCGCGCCAAGCTGTACTACCTCCGCGGCCTGCGCGGCAAGGCAGCCAAGATCAAGGAGAAGCGCTTCTGAGCGTCCGCTCCCAGGAAACCGTCGGTCGACCTTTCGGCCGGCGGTTTTCGTTTGTCCGACGTTCGGCGGGCACCCGATAGAGTTCGAGGCGCCACCGCGGGAAGGGGGGAGACCGATGGCACGCACTAGGCCCGCCCGGGCGGCAGGGCCCGTTCCCGCCCCCGGCATCGGCCGCCTGCTCGCGGGCTGGGGCTTCGAGGCCATCGTGGTCGCCGTCGGCGCCCTCGTGGTCGCCGTGCTGCTGCGCACCTTCGTGGCGCAACTGTTCATCATCCCGTCGGTGTCGATGGAGAACACGCTCAAGGTCGACGACCGGGTCGTCGTGTCGAAGTTCGGAGGGTTCACCCGCGGCGACGTGGTCGTCTTCGTCGACCCGGGCGGCTGGCTGCCCGAGAAGCCGCGCACCACAGACCCGCTGCGGCTCACGCTCGAGTTCGTCGGGGTGCTCCCAGACTCGAGCAACGAACACCTCATCAAGCGGGTCATCGGCATGCCGGGCGACCACGTCAGGCGCGGCGACGACGGCCGGATCGAGGTCAACGGCACCCCCCTCGACGAGGGCGGCTACCTGTACGAGAACGACGGCGTCCGCGTCGCTCCCGCTCGGGTGGCCTTCGACGTCGTGGTACCCGCCGGCCACATCTTCGTGATGGGCGACCATCGCGACAACTCCGACGACTCCCGCTGCAAACTCGGCCGCGACGACCCCCAGGCCGCCTTCGTACCGGTCGACCTTGTCGTGGGCGCGGCGGTGGCCATCGTGACGCCGTTCGACCGGATGACCACCTTCCGCGTCCCCGACACCTTCGCCGACGTTCCCGCGCCTACCGCGGCCGCACCGGCCGTCGGTGAACTCCTGCACCCCGAGCCCGGCTGCTGAACCGGGCCACGCCCGCAGGCCGCGTTGCGCCGCGGCGGTATGCTCGGACAGTTGAGACCCGAGCCAAGGAGACGACAGCGTGGAAGCCACAACGTCCGACACGTCAGTCGACGGCGCGAGCGAGAAGACACCGCCCAGCCTCGGCCGCCGGATGCTCGGATGGCTCACCGAGGGCGTCCTGATCCTCGTCGGAGCCGTCATCATCGCCACGCTGCTGCGCAGCTTCGTCGGCCAGATGTTCATCATCCCTTCGGGCTCGATGGAGAACACGCTGCAGGTCCACGACCGCGTGCTCGTCGCCAAGTTCGGCGGCTTCCAGCGCGGTGACGTCGTCGTCTTCGAGGACCCGGGCAACTGGCTGGCGCCGAGCAAACAGAACGACAACGACTTCCAGCGGGTGCTCGAATTCATCGGGGTGCTCCCCAACTCCGGCACCGAGCACCTCATTAAGCGCGTGATCGGCATGCCGGGCGACCACGTCAAACTGGGCGACGACGGCCGGATCGAGGTCAACGGGTCGGCCCTTGACGAGACCGCCTACCTGTACTCGGAGGACGGCGTCCAGGTGGCTCCGGCGACGGTGCCGTTCGACATCGTCGTGCCGAAGGACCGGATCTTCGTGATGGGCGACCACCGCAACGCGTCGAACGACTCCCGCTGCCGCCTCGCCAACGTGTCCTCCACTCCCGGCGACAGCGCGTTCGTGCCGGTCGACAAGGTCGTCGGGGCCGCCGTCGCGATCGTCTCCCCGCTCGACCGCCTCGCGACGTTCACCGTCCCGGAGACGTTCGAGCAGGTGCCTGCCCCCACCGAGCCTGCGCCAGCGGAGCCGAACCTGATCCACGTGGAGCCGGGCTGCTGATGATCCGGCTCGGCCGAGGCGCCTACAGCTACGAACGCGCCCTGGCGCGAGCGGGGCTCGGTCCCGTCGCGGGCGCCGACGAGGCGGGCCGCGGGGCCTGCGCAGGCCCCCTTGTCGCGGCGGCCGCGATCCTCGACCCCGCCAAGCCCATCGCGGGGCTCGACGACTCCAAGGCGCTGACGGCGGCCGCGCGGGAGCGGCTGTTCGCCGAGATCCAGGCACGCGCCGTCGCCATCGCCGTTGCCATCATCGGGCCTGAGGAGTGCGACGACCTCGGCATGCACCAGGCCGACCTGCACGGCCTGCGTCGGGCGGTCGGCAGGCTCGACGTCGCGGCCAACTTCGTCATCACCGACGGCTTCCCCGTCGACGGGCTCGGGGTGCCAGGGGTCGCGATGTGGAAGGGGGACAAGGTCTCGGCCTGCGTGTCGGCCGCCTCGATCGTGGCGAAGGTGACGCGCGACGCGATCATGACCGACTACGACGAGCACTATCCCGAGTACGGCTTCGCCATCCACAAGGGGTATTGCACCTCGGTGCACCAGAACGCGCTCGACGAGGTCGGTCCCTCTCCGATCCACCGGTGGTGCTTCGACAACGTCGCGCGGCTGGCCCCCGGCGGCCGCGCCTCGCTTCCAGCGCGCCCGCTGTGAGGGCGCGGGGCGAGAGGATAGAGTTGGCTCACCATGAGCGCCGATGACCTTGAACAGTACGAGAGCAAACTCGAACTCGACCTGTACCGCGAGTACAAGGACGTGGTCGGCATCTTCACCTATGCCGTCGAGACCGAGCGCCGCTTCTACCTGTGCAACGCGGTCGACCTGAAGGTCCGCACCGAGGGCGGCGACGTCTACTACGAGGTCTCGATGGGCGACGCCTGGGTGTGGGACATGTACCGCCCGGCCCGCTTCGTGAAGTCGGCTAAAGTGCTGACATTCCGCGACGTGTCGATCGAGGAGATCGTGCACTCCGACCTCGAGGTGCCAGACCGGGAGACCGGCCGCTGACCTGTGGACAGGTGAGATAGCGCGGGTCCCGCGGCGAACCATCTCTGTGGAGGTGGTCGGCGATGACGGACACGACACAACGGCTCGGCAGACGCGGCGAGGAGCACGCTGCCAGATTTCTTGAGCGCCTCGGGTGGCGCATCCTTGAGCGGAACTGGCGAACCAGGGACGGCGAGGCCGACATCATCGCGCTCGACACCGAGTGTGACGCGCTGGTGGTCGTCGAGGTCAAGACCCGCTCGGGCGAGGGCTACGGCTCACCCCTGGAGACGATCACCTACGCAAAGGTCCGCACGCTGCGGCACCTGGCCGCCGGATACGCCAGGGAGAAACGCAGCACGGCCCGCCTGCTGCGGGTCGACGCGATCGGCATCCTGTGGCCCTATGGGGCCGAGCCGAAGGTCGTCCACGCCCGCGGGATCGAGGAGCGATGAGAGCCTCGACGTGGTCGGTGGCGCTGACCGGCATCGAGGGCGTCGTCATCGAGGTCGAGGCCGCAAAGGGCGGTGGCCTGCCGCGCACCCAACTCGTCGGGCTGCCAGACAAGGCGCTCAGCGAGGCGAAGGACAGGGTCAAGGCCGCGGTCGCCGCGTGTGGGCTCCCGTGGCCGCCGCAACTGATCACCGTCAACCTGTCGCCCGCGAACCTGCCCAAGACCGGGTCGCACTACGACGTCGCCATCGCGATCGCCGCGATCGCGGCGGAGGGCGGCATCAAGCCCGGGCTGATCGGCTCGACGGTGCTCTTCGGCGAGTTGAGCCTCGACGGCCGGATCCGCAACGTCCGGGGCGTGCTCCCGGCCATGCTCGCCGCCGCGCGGGCAGGATTCGAACGCGCGATCGTGCCGAGCGCCCAGTGCGACGAGGCGGCGCTCGTGCCAGGCCTGACGGTGTGGGGTGCCGGCCGGATCGACGAGGTCGTCGACATCCTGATGGGTCGCCTGGTGGCGAACCCGACGCCCTCGGCGCCCAGTTCGTCGCTGCCACCGGTCGAGGCCGAGGCGATCGTGCCCGACCTGGCCGACGTCATGGGGCACCTCGACGGCAAGTTCGCGCTGGAGGTGGCCGCGGCCGGGCGCCACCACCTGTTCCTGCACGGCGCCCCGGGGGTGGGAAAGACGATGCTCGCCGCCCGGCTGCCTTCGCTGCTTCCCGACCTGAGCCAGGAGGAGTCGCTCGAGGTGTCCGCGATCCATTCCCTCGCGGGCCACCAACTTTCGGGGCTGATCCAGCGCCCCCCATATGCCGACCCTCACCACTCGGTCACCCCGGTCGCGCTGCTTGGCGGAGGCTCGGGCGAGCTGAAGCCCGGGGCAATCTCGCTCGCCCACCGCGGGGTCCTCTTCCTGGACGAGTGTCCCGACTTCGGGCCGAAGCTCGACGCGCTGCGCACGCCCCTGGAGAACGGCACCATCACCATCAGCCGTGCAAGAGCCACCGCGCTGTTCCCGGCCCGCTTCCAACTGGTGCTGGCCGCCAACCCCTGCCCGTGCGGCATGTGGGGCGTCGCGGGCGCCGAGTGCCGCTGCGACTCGGTGAAGGTGCGCCGGTATCAGGAGCGCATCAGCGGCCCCATCATGGACCGCATCGACATCCGCCACCAGATGCTCGGCACCAACCGGATCCTGCTCGACGTCGGCACCTCTCCTCCGGAGCCGAGCGCGGTCGTGGCGGCCCGGGTCGCGGAGGCGCGCGACAGGCAGCGACGCAGGCTCGCCGACACCCCGTGGTCGACCAACGGGGAGGTGGCGGGGCCGCATCTCAGGAAGCAGTTGCCGCTGCCCGACGACCTGTCGCTGCTCAACGCCGCGCTGGAACGCGGCGCGCTCAGCCTCCGCGGCGTCGACAAGGTGCTGCGGGTCGCCTGGACGCTGGCAGACCTGGCGGGCCGCGACGCCATCACGGCGCGGGAGTTGCGCGCCGCCCTGCGGCTTCGCCAGGGCGACCAACTGCAGGCGGCGTGATGGTGGGCGAGAGGGAGGCGCGGATGGCGCTCTGCGCGCTGGTGCCGTCCGGGGCGCTCGCGTTCGCCCGCGCCCTGCTGGAGTTCGGGCCGGTCGCCCTGTGGGAGGCGTTCGCGTCCCAGGGCGAGGCGACCTCCTGGGGGCGCCGGGCGCTGCGGGTCGACCTGCCGGCCCTGCAGCGAGCCACCGACGCGTGCGGGGCGCGGTTCATCATCCCCGGCGACGACGAGTGGCCAGCCCCGCTTGCCGCCCTCGACGTGGTCCAGGTCGGGCAGCAGGCGGGCCAACCGGTCGGGCTGTGGGTGCGGGGCCAACCGCTGCGGGCCGAGGGGCAGGTCGCCGTCGTGGGGGCGAGGGCGGCCTCCGGCTATGGCGAGCAGGTTGCCGTCACGCTCGCGGCCGACCTCGCGGCGAACGGGCGCGGCATCGTGTCGGGGCTGGCGTTCGGGATCGACGCGGCAGCGCACCGCGGCGCGCTGGGGATGCGTGGCCTGTCGACCGCGGTGGTGGCCAGCGGCGTCGATGAGCCGTACCCGGCGGCGCACCGCCACCTTGCAGACACGCTGATGGGATCCGGGGCGCTGGTCTCCGAGGTTCCGCCGGGGGAGCGGCCCACCCGGCACGCGTTCCTGGCCCGCAACCGGATCATCGCTGCCCTCTCGGATGCGGTGGTGATCGTGGAGGCCGCCGCGAGGTCCGGGGCAAAGAACACCGCGTCGTGGGCGAGCGCGCTCGGTCGCCCCCTGCTCGCCGTACCCGGGCCCGTCACCAGTTCGCTGACCGCGACGCCTCACCGGCTGATCCGCGAGGGGGTCGCCATCCTCTGCACCGGCGCCGCCGATGTCGATGAGGTGCTCGGGCCGCCCGGCGCGGTGCCCGAGCCGGACGGCAGGGGAGCGCCGCGCCCGGTCGACGCCCTTGCCGATGCCCTGCTGGAGGTCAGGGACGCGGTCGGGGCGGGGGAGGACGTCCCGGTGGCGGCGCTCTGCCTGCGCACCGGTCAGCCGATGGTCGAGGTGCTGGCCAACGTGTCGGAACTCGTCGAGAGGGGGTGGTTGGAGGAGAACCCGGACGACGCGACGGTGCGGCTGCCCCGGCGGAGGGGGCGCTAGGGTGATGGTGCCAGTCACCAGCGAAAGGGCACCCATGCCAGCAGCCATCGTCTTCGACCTCGACGGAACCCTGTCCGACACGGAGGCCTTGTGGGACGGGGTGCGCCGCGGCCTCGCCGAGGCGGAGGGCATCGCGTGGCCCGACGGCGCCACCCAGGCCATGATGGGCATGAGCACCGGCGAGTGGAGCCGCTTCCTGTCGGAGGAGGTCGGACTGCCGTACCCGCCGGAGGAGGCAGCAGCCCGCACCATCGGCGCGTTGGCCGAGCGTTACCGCGACGGGATCCCGCTGCTGCCGGGGGCGCTCGAGTCGGTGCGTCGGATGGCCGAGCGCTACCCCGTGGGAATCGCCAGTTCCTCACCGAGGCTTCTGATCGACACCTTTATCGAGGTCAACGGCCTCTCCGACGCGATCACCGCGAGCGTCTCGACCGAGGAGGTCGACCGCGGCAAGCCAGCGCCCGACGGCTTCCTGCGCGCCTGTGAACTCCTCGGCGCCGACCCGCGTCAGTGCATCGCCATCGAGGACTCCACCAACGGGATCGCCTCCGCGCTCAACGCGGGCATGACGGTGGTCACCATCCCGCCGCATTTCCACCCGCCGACGGCCGAGGTGCTCGCCAGGACCACCGTGCTCGGCGGCCTGGACGAGCTCAGCTACGACCTCGTCGAGGGGCTCATCCCAACCGCCAGGTGACCTGCCGCCCGATCGTGCCGACCAGGTGATCGATCGCCTCGGGACCCTCCGCGGCCTCCAACTTGGCCTGCATCGTCGCGATCCTGCCCGCGATGCCCAACCGCTCAGCGGCGTCCGCGTTCATCTCCTCGTCGATGAACTTGGTCATCGAGGCGACCGAGCGCGACGCTTGCGCCGCGTCTGAGGCGGCCTGCGACGCGAGGCGCTCGCGGTACCACGCGGAGGCTAGCACCTCCTCGCGGTCGAACAGGGCGCGGAACCGCGGATCGTGCAGCGTGAGGCCCTCCGTCGAGCGGCCGTTCGCCATGATCTCGAGCAGCGCACGGATCGGGGGTACGGCCAGCGCGATGGTGCCGTCGCTCAGGTAGGACTCGGCCACGTGCTGATGCGTCGTGACGATCGTGCGCACCGACTCGGCGTATGCCTCCGAGTCCTGCAGTTCCGGCCGCAGCATGTTCTCGGAGAACACCACATGAGGGTGCATGAAGATCCGCCCGAAGTACTTCGACTGGAACTTGGCCGTCATCCGGTACCCGAGCCTGCTCGCCTCGATCGTCACACCGTCGACGTCGAAGTCCTCGATCCGCTCCAGCGCGCCCTCCGCGATCAGGTTCGCCGCCTCGCGCTCCTTAGCGCTCATCCGGCTGAACAGTTCGGGAACCAGCAGCGAGATGTCGTGGTCGACGCGGACGTTGGGGCCGATCACGCCGGCAGAGGACAGCCAGCCGTCGTAGCCGGTCAGCGCGAAGTCGAGGAACGCGGCGTTCAGGTCGATGACGGAGGGCAGCGCGTTGAACGGCCCCTTCGTCATGGCGCCCTCGGAGCCTGCGCCCGTCGTCGACGGGGACTTGCCGGTCATCGAGGAGATGAACTCCATGAACAGTTCGGGCAGTTCCATGTAGTGCAGCGGGGCGTAGCAGCAGAGCGGCGGCACGCCCTCCTCTGCCGCGTTGTTCCTGCGGCCGGCGGCGACCACGTCGACGGGAAGCCGGAGCGCCGCCCCCATCGGGAGGCGTCGGTTGAGCCGAGAGACCATCTCCGCGACCGCGGTCTCCCGCGGCCTCGCGATGTCGGGACGCACCTGCAGGTAGCGCGGGTTCTTGGACCTGGCGCCGTTGATGATGCGCGGGTTCGCGGAGGAGACGAAGTAGTCGGCCTGCGACTCGTCGCCCTCGGCGACCCGGGCGATCAGCGACTGCATGGGCTCGGAGAACCGGGAGAAGCTGACGGCGTTGTCGACGATCGCCCGTGCGTCCTGCCTGGTCAGCGGTTCGAAGTTGCTCAGGAAGGCGCCCGCCGCGATGTCGATCTCGGTCTGCTTGTCGTAGCCGCGGTGGATGGCGTCGTCGGGGCGCTGGAACAGCAGTTGCTCGCAGTTGGTGACGTACTTGCGCGACAGCGAGTCGGTGCGACCTGCGACCGAGCCGGGCACCACGATGCTCGCGGTGATGTCGTCCTCGGTCTGCACCTTCATGGCGGGGTGGAAGTCGTGGCGCAGGCCGAACAGGCGCCACGAGCCGTCCACGGCGAAGCCGACGCGCAGCATGTTGACGGTGATCTTGTCCCCGTCGAGGCGAAGCGCGTGCCCGGCGCGGCCGTTGATCCGGCCGACCGAGAAGTGCACCGGCCAGTCGTCGCCCCACTCGGGCCGGTAGAACCGCTTGACGACGAAGACCAGTTCTTTGATGTGGTGCTGGATCGCCTCGACCCATGCGTTGTACTCGGCCGTGTAGTCCTTGCTCGGCGTCAACAGCTTGATGACCGAACCGACGCTGCGCTCGTCGGAGAGCAGGGGCGGGCGTCCGCGCAGTCGGGGTCCAGGAACCGGACCGAGTAGTCGTGGTCGATGATCGCGGCGACCTGTTCCATGTCGTCGACGAAGTCGTTGACGTAGGCGTTGCCGATCACGAAGGCGTCGGTGATGGACTTCGAGATCTCCGACTTGCCGCCGCCGGAGACGGTCGCGGGCTTGTGCGCCGAGGTCGCCTCGGGGGAGGTGCCGAGCAGCGTCCACTGCTCGCCGTCGGCGGCCAGGTGCGTCAGGTCGACGATGTAGCCGTCGGGGCCGACGTAGCGGGTCTTGGCGCGCAGCGGGATGGACCTGGTCTCCCCGTCGATCGTCCAGCTCACCGTGCTGTCGCGCAGCGAGTAGGTGGAGCGCTCAGGCACCAGGATGACGTTGTCCAGTTCGGCGTCGACGGCGTGGCCCTCCTGCTGCTGGATGAAGCGCTCGGGGTCGCGGGCGATCACGTCCGCGATGCGGTAGTCGGGGTTGGCGTAGGTGTCGGTGAAGGCCTGCCCGAGGTTGTAGCGGGGGAAGGCGGCCGCGCCTCCCGAGTGCTCCTCCTCGACCATGCCGAGCAGGTTCGCCGAGTAGCTGATCTGTGCCTTGACCTCCTTCTTGCAGTAGCCGAAGTAGTTGTCCGCGATCACGGTGACGATCACGCCGCGCTCGTCGCGCGCGCAGGCCTTGAACGCGGAGCCGCCGTTGTAGCGCTCGTCCTCCTCGGTCCAGCACATGCCGTCGCGGCGCTGACGCTCCGTCGCGTCGTCGAAGTGGGGGAGGCCGAGTTCCTTCTTGGTGAGCTTCGTCAGGTGCGGCGCGAGGACGACCATGCCGGTGTGGCCCGTCCAGCCCTCCGGGTCGAGCGACGCGTCGTGCTCCGGCAGGTAGGGGTCGCCGCCGTTGCCGAAGATGCCCTCGACGAAGTCAAGGTTGGCCATCAGCGTGGCCGGGGCGAAGAAGCGTGTCTCCATGCGCCGCTCGACGGTGTAGCCGGGCACCTCCGGGACGACGATGGGGCGAAGCAGCAGCGACACCCAGCAGCGGGGCGGCTCGGGCTGCTCCGAGGTGTAGGGGAGCACCATGGCGTCGGCGGGCGGCGCGAACGCCGCCTCGAGCAGTCGACCGAAGACGGCGCGCGGCACCTCAAGCTTGTCGTCCTGGACGGGGAGGCCTCCGTCGGCGATGTGGAAGACACCCTTGGTGGTGCGACGGTCGTTGGCCGGGTTGTGCAGGATGCCGTTGACGAGGCGGTAGGAGGTCAGCTGCTCCGAGACGAAGGTGTCGGCCGCCACGGGAAGCGACATCTCGCGCGCCAGCCCCGGCTGGTCGAGCACCAGCGTCTGGCGGGGGAGCTTCGGCGCAGTCCCTGTCTCGGAGAGGTATGCGTCGAGGAAGGTCTGGATGCGCGTGTCGACGGCGGGTAACCGGTTCTGGAGCCGTCGGTTCAGCTCGCGTTGACGGGCGAGCACCGGGCGGACCAGGTCGACCGCGCCGCTCTCCGGCAGCGGGATCCCCAGCAGGCCGAGTCGGAGGTTGATAGCTGCAGTTTCCGCAAAAGACGCCATACTCCACTATCTACGCAACCTGCCCCGGTCCAAACGCGGGGTGCCGAAGTGGTTCAAAGGGCGCGCCACTACGATGCCCACGCCAGATGGTGGTTGCTACTGGGTGCGGATCGCGGCCAGCGGCGAGAGCCGCGAGGCCCGGATCGCGGGCGCCAGTCCCGCGACGGTGCCGATCAGCGTCGCGAACGCGACAGCCCCGATCATCAGCCACGGGGGGATGATCGAGATCGTGCTAATGCCGCTGTCGGGCCCGGCGAAGATGGCGTTAGCGATCGCGGAGCCCCCTAAGCTCAGCCCCAGCCCGAGTAGCCCGCCAAGGAAGCCGATGCTCGCCGACTCGAAGAGGAACAGCGTACGGATGTCGCCGAGCCCGGCGCCCAGTACCTTCATGACGCCGATCTCGCGGGTGCGTTCGTAGACGCTCATCATCATCGTGTTGGCGATGCCGATCGCCGCGACGAGCAGCGAGACGAGCCCGATGCCGCCGAAGACCGCCTGGATGAGGGCACCCTGCTTCTGCGCCTCCCTGATCCACTCGATGTCGGCCTGCGCGTCGAACCCGTCGGTGCGCAGCGCGGTGAGCAGTTCCTCGGCCGCCTCCGGGCTGGGTGTCTGGAGTCGGATCATCGAGTACACGAAGCCGGGCTTCGGCTTGCCGTCGGAGGTGGCGGGTTGGTTCGGCAGCGCCTTGCCAGGCATCGCCTTCTCCAGGGCCTCGACCATCGCGGAGAACTCGGCGTAGACGACATTGGTGTAGGGGCCGTACGGCTGGTCCGGGTCGCCCTGGAGGACGCCCGCCACCGGCATGATGATCTTCTTGGGCTTGGGTGCCTCACCTTCGTCCCCTTCGCCACCACCCTGCGGGCTGGGCCCGTACATCGCCGACGTGTCGAAGTCCAGGAACAGCGTCTCGGTGGAGAAGTCCACCTGCTTCACCTCGCCGGTGGCCTCGTTGTAGAAGTTCAGCGGGATCTGGTCGCCCACCAGCAGCCCCGGGTTCGCCTCGGAGGGCGCCGTTCCCCAGGCGATGGGCTCGTCGAGCGAGGTGATGACGTCCGGAGGGACCGCGTTGATCTGGAAGTACTGCATGTACGCGCCGACCCGTCCGACCGCCTCGATGCTGTAGATGGGCCAGGCCTTCTCGACGCCCGGGTAGTCCTTCATGTAGGTCAGGAAGTCGTCATTGAGTGCGGTGGGCAGCCCCGCTCCACGGCGTCGACGGGGGCGTTGTAGAGTTGTACCTCCCGCAGGCTGGTGTTGCCCGCGATGGAGTCCAGGTAACTCTGCGACATCCCGATGCCGAGCGAGACCATCACCACGACCGAGGTGGTGCCGATCACCACGCCGAGCACGGTCATCAGCGTCCGGAACGGCCGCTGTCTGAGGCTCGACAACGATGTCGCGAGCAGGTCGGAGAAGCGCATCGCTCACTGCCAGTCGTCGCCGACGAGGTTGTCGCCCGCCAGCGCGGCCAGGGACGCCTCGTCCTCCCGTGCCGCCTTGCGCTTGCGGGCCGAGCGCACGATCAGGAACGCCGTGACGGCGAGCAGCAGCGCGGCGGCGCCGATCCCGACGGGCAGCCACGGGAAGCCGGCCTCCTCCGGTGGGGGCTGCATCGACGGGTCGTCCTCCGGCATCGTCGGAGGCGCCGCCTCCTGGACTGGCACCTCCACCTGCTTCTTGACGGTGAACAGTTGGCCCCGGACGTCCTCGTAGGTGATGACGACCTCGACGGGCCCGGTGGCGGGTTGCGCGGCGGTGACGGTCATGTCGACGGCCCCGCTCGTTCCCGGCTCGACGCCGCCGACGAAGGCCTCCGCGGGGGCGAGCGCCTGGCCCTCCGGGATGGTGACCTTCGCGTTGAACAGCTTCGACTTGCCCTGGTTCTGCACCGAGAACGTCATCGAGCCCTGCTGGCCGATGTTCAGCATCGCGGGGGTCACCTGCGGCGTCGAGGCGTCGGCGCGCAGTTCCTGGTTCACCTCGATCGCAAGCGTCTCGCTTGAGGAGTAGGCGTTGGCCGCGGGGTCCTCGTACTCGACGGCGATGACAAGTTGGTACGGCTTGGCCTCGAGCGAGGGGAGCGCGCGGAAGTTCATGGTGTGGCCGGAGACGCGCTCGGCGCGGATCCGCGACACGTAGATCGACGAGGAGCCGTCGATCGGGAGGAATGCGGCGTCCGGCGAGGACACCGTCACCTTCAGGTTCTGCACCTGCGTCTTCGTGGAGGTGTTGCGCAGCGAGAAGTTCACCGTGAAGTCCTGCCCGGCGAAGATCTTCTGCGGGGCGATGCTGAACCCCTCGACCATCACTCGGGGCACCGAGACGCCCGCCGGTCCCTGCGTGCCCGGCTCACCGCCCGGCGTCCCACCGCCGGTGCCGCCTCCGGTGCCGTCGCCGGAGCCCGACCCGGTTCCCGAGCCCGTGTCGGTGCCCGTTCCCGAGCCACCCGGCTGGGAGGTCGAGCCGTCGCCGCCGCCGTCGTTGTCTCCTGCGGCGCTTGCGATCGGCACGAAGCAGAGGCCGAGGATCAGGATCAGCAGCGCTGGCAGTCGGGTTCTGAGCTTCATGGCTGGGCCACCTTGTCGTGGATGTTGTGTGTGATGCCCGCGATGCGGCCGTCGGAGATGGAGACGACGGTGTCGGCGAAGGAGGCGATGTGCTGGTCGTGGGTGACCATGATCCAGGTCTGCTGGAACCGCTGGATCAGGGTGCGGAAGAGTTGCAGGGTGCGCTCAGACGTCTTCGAGTCGAGGTTGCCGGTGGGCTCGTCCGCGAACACGAGCGTCGGCTGGACGGCGAGCGCCCGGGCGATCCCGACGCGCTGCTGCTGACCGCCGGAGAGTTGCGCCGGGCGGTGGTTCAGGTGCCCCTCAAGGCCGAGTTGGGCAAGCACCGCCTTTGCCCGCGCCTGGCGTCTGGGTTTCGTCATGCCCTGGAAGGACAGCGGGAGCGCGACGTTGTCGAGGGCAGTCAGCGAGGGGATCAGGTTGAACGACTGGAAGATGAAGCCGACCTGTTTGCGCCGGTAGGCGACCAGTTGGGACTCGCTGAAGGCGTGCACCGCCTGGCCCGCGACGTTGATCTCGCCCGCGGTCGGCCGCTCGAGACCGGCGAGCATGTTCAGCAGCGTCGACTTGCCCGACCCGGAGGTGCCGACGATCGCGGTGAACGACCCCCTCGGCACCGTCAGGTTGACGTGGTTGAGGGCGGCGATCCGCGAGGTGCCGACCCGGAACAGCTTGCTGAGGTTGCGGGTCTCCACCAGCGTCTCGCCGACAGGCGGAAGCTCGCGGCTTGTCGTCGTCACGGTGGACCTCTCGGCTCGGCCCCGGTCCGTCGTCGTGACCGGTTGGTGCGACCCTAAGTCACCCTGGCATGCACTCGAGGTAGGACCCGGCCGCGCTGGCCCAAAGTCGGGTGTGTTCTATCCGTGCGACGTAGTGGTCGTCGTCGATCTCAGACCACGGTCTGACGGCGGCATCGTCCGGATGTGCTTCGCGTCGGGGAGTCGCGCCGCTTGGTAGCCTGACCGCGGGAGGCATGCCGAGCGTTGAGCACGGGGAGGTGCGCATGGGCAGGCGCCAGCGACGCGCGCACAAGCCCGGCGAACGGGCCGAACCGGCCATCGAGCGGGTCGGGGACGTGTGGAGCATCCGCTCGCTCGAGGCCGCGCGGCAGGTACTGCGCGCGCGACATGCGACCACTCAAGCCGGCTTCACCGCCGAGCACATCCCCCAGGGACTGATGAAACACCACCCGATCCTCATGTCCGACGGCGCCCTCCACGACGAGCAGCGATCCAAGGTCGGGCGCTTCTTCGCGCCAAGGGTCGTGCGCGAGCGTCACGGCGACCGGATCGCCTCGGCCGCGGCCCGCTACGTCGACTCGCTGGCGGGGGAGGTGACGCTCGACGAGGTGGCCCTGCTCTACAGCGTGGAGGTCACCTCGGAGATCGTCGGCCTCACCGAATCGTCCGTGCAGGGGAGAGCGGGGAGGCTGGTGCAGTTCTTCCGCCAACCTCCGCTCGACATGACGCGCAAGGACCTCGGCCGCAGTCGGCGGCAGTGGATGCAGGCGGCATGGCGCGGCCTCGTCCCCGTGCTGAGGTTCTACCTCGCTGACGTGCGGCCTGCCATCCGCCAGAGGCGCAGGGCGCCAACGGGCGACGTGATCAGCCACCTCCTCGCGGAGGGCTACACCGACGTCGACATCCTGGTCGAATGCGTCACCTACGGCACCGCGGGGATGGTCACCACGCGGGAGTTCATCACCATGGCCGCCTGGCACCTGCTCACGACGCCCGAGTTGATGGCTCGCTACCTAGCCGCCGAGCGCCCCGAACGGCACGCGATCCTCAACGAGATCATCCGGCTCGAACCCGTCGTCGGGCACCTGTACCGGCGGGCGCAGGAGGACATCGTGGTGACCGACGGCGATCGCGAGTTCACCATCGCCCCGGTCACCTCGTCGACGTCTGCGTCCGGCAGGTCAACACCGACCCGGACGCCGTGGGCGAGGAACCTGAGGCCGTGTGCCCGGGGCGCGCGTTGCCCGCGGGGGTCGACGCTTCGGTGATGACGTTCGGCGACGGCGCCCACCGGTGCCCCGGCCAACCGCTGGCGATCTTCGAGACCGACGAGTTGCTCACCCGTCTCCTGGCGCGACACCCCCGGCTGGTGCAGGAACCGGACGTCGGCTGGGACGACCTCATCGAAGGCTACGTGCTCCGCGGCCTTCGACTCATTGTATAAAGTTTGTCGAACCTCTAGGCTGGCGGCGATGGACAGTTACCAGTACCTGATCCTGATGGCCGCCTGCGTGGCGGTCACCCTGCCTCTCGAGTTCGTGCTGCGTGCGCGCGTGTACCGCCGCCCGGTGCGTCTCCTGCTCGCCATGGCGCCGATGCTCGCGGTGTTCGTCGCCTGGGACCTGCTCGGCATCGTCCGCGGCCACTGGACCTACAGCGAGCGCTTCACCTCGGGCATCGTCCTGGGCATCCTGCCGCTCGAGGAACTGGTGTTCTTCCTCGTCATCCCCCTGTGCGGCCTGCTCACCTACGAGGGCGTCGGCTACGTGCTCGGCCGGCTCCGCGGCGGGAGGGACGATGCCTGAGTACACGGCCTTGACTGTCGTCGGCATCCTCGCCGTGGTCGCGGTCGAGGTGTTCTGGCTCCGGACGGGGCTGTTCCGCAGCGCCCAGTACTGGATCTCGATGGCCATCGTGTTCTTCTTCCAGGTCTGGGTAGACGGCTGGCTCACCAAACTCTCGGACCCCATCGTGATCTATGACCCCGCCCAGATCTCGGGCATCCGGTTCCCCTGGGACATCCCCATCGAGGACTTCGGGTTCGGGTGGGCGATGCTCACCCTCACGCTGCTCGTCTGGGTCCGCTTGGGCAAGCGACGGAGGGAGGCGGCATGACCCTCCGGGAGGCCTTCGACCGCGGCGCGCGCCGCTACGACCTGATGGTCGCCCTGAATCCGGGCTACCACCGCGAGTTGAGGCGCGCCGCCGAGGCCCTGGCCGAGCGCCTCGGCGGGGCGCCCCAGAACCTGATGGACCTGGCGTGCGGCTCCGGGCTGTCGACCAGGGCATTGGTCGACGCGGCCCCACCAGGCTCCCGTGTACTCGGCATCGATGCCTCACCCGGGATGCTCGAGCGGGCCCGGGCCAAGCGGTGGCCCGTGCAGGTCGGCTTCGAGCGCGGCGTGGTGGGCGAACTGAACGTGGAGAGGTGGGGCGGCGGATCCTTCGACGGCGCGCAGGCGTGTTACCTCTTCCGCAACGTTGCCGAGGCCGACCGCGACGAGGCCGTCGCGGAGGTCTTCGACCTGCTTCGGCCCGGAGGGTGGCTCTGCGTGCAGGAGTACTCGGTGGCTGGCAGCGCCGCGGCACGGCGCGTGTGGGACCTTGTCAGCCACGCCGTGATCATCCCGCTCGGCGTCGTCGTGGACCGGAACCCCGGCCTGTACCGCTATCTGTGGCGAAGCGTCGTCGACTTCGACTCGGTGGCCACCTTCGTCGACCGCTTGAGCCGGGCGGGCTTCGTCGACGTCTCCCACCGCACCGCGACCGGATGGCAGCGCGGGATCCTCCACACCTTCGTCGCCCGCCGACCTGAGGAGGCCCGATGAGCCAGCGGCCCGGCAGGGACCCACGCGCTCAGTGCCACCCCGCGGCACCGGGAACCAGGCGCGTCGAGGGGGACCGCAGCGCCCTCGTGGTCGGCGGCGGGATCGCCGGGCTGGCGGCAGCCACGGCCCTGGCCGAGCGCGGTGTTCGGGTCACCCTCGCGGAGTCCGGGGACCGGCTCGGGGGCAGGGTGGCCGCCTGGCCCCTCGACGGGCAGCGCACCATGAGCCGCGGCTTTCACGCCTTCTTCCGCCAGTACTACAACCTGCGCCGGCTCCTGCGCCGGATCGACGTCGACCTGTCCTTCCTCGTCCCCGTCGACGACTACCCGCTCCAACGACCCGACGGCCTGCGCGACTCCTTCGCGGGCCTCGTCACGACCCCACCCTGGTCGGTGCTGCAGTTCGTCGCCCGCAGCCCGGCCTTCACGGCCAGGGGCCTCGCCGGGGTGCACATTCCGTCGGCCCTCGAGCTTCTCAAGGTCCGGTTCCCCGACACCTACGAGCGCTACGAGGGGGAGTCGGCGGCCGCGTTCCTGGACCGGCTGCGCTTCCCGGACGGGGCGCGCGACCTCGCGCTCGAGGTGTTCGCCCGCTCCTTCTTCGCCGACCCGCGCGAGTTCGGCGCTGGCGAACTGGTGGCCATGTTCCACACCTACTTCCTCGGCTCCGCCGAGGGCCTCCTGTTCGATGTTCCCGACGACGACTACGACGCGGCGCTCTGGCGGCCGCTGGCCGCGCGCCTGGAGTGTCTCGGCGTCGACATCAGGCTCGACGCCCACGTCGACTCCATTGAGGTCCGCGACGACGGGGCCGCCGTGAGCATCGCAGGGCGGCGGGTGGAGGCCGACGCGGTCGTGCTCGCAGCCGACCCTCGCGCCGCCCGCAGGCTCGCCGAGGGCATCCCGGGCGACCATCTCGCGGGGTGGCGCGGGTCGGTGGCTGCCACCTACAACGCCCCGCCGTTCGTCGTCGTGCGGCTCTGGCTCGACACCCCCGTCGACGCGTCACGCCCGGCGTTCCTCGGCACCTCGGGATATGGCCCGTTGGACAACGTCTCGGTCCTCGAGCGGTTCGAGGCAGGCGCGGCCCGGTGGGCCGAGGACCATCACGGCTCGGTGGTCGAACTGCACGCCTACGCCTGCGATGAGGATGTCGTCGGCGACGAGGCCGCCGCGTCGGCACTTGTCGACCGGCTCGAGGCCGAACTGCACCGCGTGTTTCCCGAGACGGCCGCCGCGGGCGTCCTGGCGCGCGAGGTGCTGGTGCGTGACGACTGCACGCTGATCGGCCCCACCGGATGGGCCGCCCGGCCTGGCGTGATGACGCCGGATCCGAGGCTGGTGCTGGCCGGGGACTGGCTGCGCTGCGGCTACCCGGTCGCGCTGATGGAGCGGGCCGCGACGACGGGTTTCCTCGCCGCGAACCGTCTGCTCGCCCGGTGGGGCGCTGCGGGCCACGACATCTGGACCGTTCCGATGCGTGGCCTCCTCGCGCGCCGCCGGGTCAGGCCAGCCTCGGGAGGGGCAGCCCGACGGTGAGGGTGCGCGCCACGACCCCGAGCTTCTCCGAACCGGGAACCCGCACCCGTCCCGAGAACACGTCGTAGTCGCGGGCCTCGATGCGCTCGAGGATCCGGCTGTACAACACGAGGGCCGTGCCGACGCACCGCCTGGAGGGCGGGGGCAGCAGTGGGAGCCCGGTCATCGCCTCGGCATACAGGGCCCGGTTGCGCTCGATCTGCTCCGCCATCATGGCCCGCCACTGAGGCGTGACGCGCCGCAGCCACGGGTCCGCCCCGTGCCGTGCCAGGTCGGCCTGAGGTAGATAGACGCGTCCGCGATCCAGGTCCTCGTCGACGTCGCGCAGGAAGTTGGTCAACTGGAAGGCGTGGCCGAGGGCGCGCGCGGGCCCCCGCGCCTCGTCCGAGATGGGTTCAAGCACCGGAAGCATCATCTCGCCGATCACCGCAGCCGAGCCCTCCATGTAGCCGTCGCGCAGCCCCTCCCAGGTGGGCCAGGTGTCGGTGCTCAGGTCCAGCGCCATGGCGTCGAAGAAGCGCTCGAAGCATTCGGGGTCGGTGCCGCGCCTGCGGATGCTGTCGACGATCGCCGCCATCACCTGGTCGGGCGCCTCGCCCGAGCCGAGCGCCGAGAAGAACAGCCTCCGGAAGGCGTCGAGGCGTTCGGCGGGGGTGCCGTCCTGCGGCACCGCGAGGTCGACCCGCTCCGGCTCGTCCACGATGTCGTCCGTCAGTCGGCACAGCGCATAGACCGAGTAGACGTCCCGGCGCTGCCTGGTGGGCAGCAGCATGGCCCCCCAGTAGTAGGTCGTCCCGTAGCGCCGCGTCAGTTCGGCGCAGCGGCGGTACCCGGCATCGAGCCCGCTCATCGCAACTCCTCGACGCGCCGGGCTGCGAGCTTGCCCGAGATCAGCACCATCGGGATCCCGACGCCGGGGGTGGTGCCGGACCCGGCGAAGATCAGCCCCTTTGCGCGACGGTCGACGTTCTTGGGGCGGAACGGGCCCGTCTGCGAGAAGGCGTGCGACAGCGCGAACGGGCTGCCCGCCGCCATGCCCTGCGCGGCCCAGTCCGCAGGGGTGACGAGTTCCTCGGTGACGACATCGGTCGGGTAGCCGGCGGCCTCCAGGAAGGCGCGCATCCGCTCCCGCAGGCGCGGGCCCTCGCGGTCCCAGTCGAGCCGACCCACCTGCAGGTTGGGCACCGGTTCGAGCACGTACAGAGTGTGGTGGCCGGCCGGGGCGGCGTCGGGGGCGTGCACCGTCGGCGCAGCGACGTAGCGCGACGGGTCGGCCATCGGGACGCCACGCTTGAGCAGGTCGTCGAAGGCGTCGTCCCAGGCGTCCCCGAAGTGGATGTTGTGGTGGCCCGAGCGAGGGGGGAGGTCGCCCTTGACGCCGAGGTGCCACACGAGGGCCGACGGCGAGAACCGCCCCTTCCGTGCGAGCCTGGGGGCCCGCAGGTCGGGCAGTAGCGTCTCGTAGGCGACGGGGAGGTCGGCGGTCACCACGACGGCTTCGGCAGGGACGGACCCGCCGTCTGCGAGCCGAACCCCGGTCACGGCGCCGTCGGCACCGCGGAGGACGCGTGCCACGTCGGCCCCGTAGCTGATGTCGACGCCCGCATCGACGGCGGCCGCGGCCATCGCCCGGGGCACGGCGTGCATGCCGCCCTCGGGGAACCAGACCCCCTCGATGGAGTCCATGTAAGTGATCACGGCGTAGAGCGCCAACGCATGCGCGGGTGCCATCCCGGCGTACATCGCCTGGAAGCTGAAGGCCCTGTGCAACCGGTCGTCATCGAAGAAGCGCGACACGGTGGGGCCGAGCCGGCCGAAGCCGCCGAGGCGCACGAGATCGAGGGCCGCCCTCGGAGCGCGGAGGAGGTCGAGCGGCGAGTCGAAGTTCACGTCGATGAAGTGCGGCACCTCGACGTCGTACAGCCGTCGGAGCCAAGCCACGAACCGGTCGAAGGCCGCGGCGTCCTTTGCGCCGCACTCGCGGAGGATCTCCGCACGCATGGGTTCGTGCCCGGGGCGCACCAACAGGCGCGACCCGTCGGAGAAGAACGCGTGGTAGGCCGGGTCGAGGAGGCGCATCGTGACGTAGTCGCGGGCGGAGCGGCCGACGGCGGCGAATGCCTCCTCGAGGAGGTTGAGCATGGTGAACACGACCGGGCCGCTGTCGAACCGGAAGCCGTCGCGCTCGATGATGCCGTTGCGTCCACCGGGGACGTCCTCGCGTTCGAGCACGGTGACGCGGTGCCCCGCGCCCGCGAGGTGAAGGGCGGCGGAGAGGCCGGAGAGGCCAGCTCCGACGACGACGACGCGGCTCATGACTCCCGCCAGGCGATGGCCAGCGCCGTCTCGCGCAGACCCGCGACTCCGGCGGGGGCGAGGCCGGCGCCCTCCAGATGCTCGAGCGCCGCGGCGAGGTCGTCGGAGATCATCCTCTCGAGCTCGGTATCGACCCCCGCCTCCCGCATCGCCGTGGCCAAACGGGGTGCGTCGCCGTGGTCGAACCGCCGCGTGCCGAGCCTCTCCAGCAGGTCGCGCGCCGCCCCGTCGACCCGCTCGCGGGCGATCGACACCAACATCGTGGCCTTGGCGTCGACCAGGTCGTCTCCCGCGGGCTTGCCCGTGACGGCCGGATCTCCCCAGACGCCCAGGTAGTCATCGCGCAGGGCGAAGGCGCGGCCGAGCAGCTCGCCGCAGCTCAGCAGGGCGCGCTCGGTGTCGGCCGACGCGCCCGCCGCGATGGCCCCGAACTGGAGGGGACGCATCACGGTGTAGCGGCCGGTCTTGAGGCGGGCGACCGTCTCGGCGTGATGCTCGTCCCAGCGGCCGGCGGCGGCCCCGGTCAGGTCGGCGCGTTGGCCGGCGATCAGTTCGACCGACAGCCGGAACCAGGTCTCGCGCAGGCGCCGCGGCAGCGAGTCGACGAGCCGGTCGGCGACGGTGTGCGCGAGATCGCCGAGGAGCACCGCCAGGTTCTCTCCGAACCGCTCCGACTGTCCGAAGCCTGCGCTGTCGCGATGCCAGGCGGACGCCTCCACATGGGCCGAGGGGTGGTTGCGGCGGGAGTCGGACTCGTCCATCACGTCGTCGTGGATGAGGGCGAACAGGTGCAGCAACTCGAGCGCCGCGGAGACCCGCAGCAGGCGCAGGTAGGCCTCGCTGCCGTGGGCGCCCCCCGCGGCGATGAAGCCCCAGTAGGCGAGGCGGACGCGGATCCGCTTGCCGCCTTCGCTGTGGCGCGCCAGCCATGCGGGCAGGTCCACCGCCAGGACGTCGACCCCGAGGTCGCCGATCAGCGCCTCCCACTCCGAGGCAAGCGCATCGAGTTCCGCCGCGATCAGGCGGTCGACCTCGGACACTGCGGCGTCCGCGTCGACCGGGGTGCGGCGCTGAAAGACGCAGGCGCCGGGGAAGAGTAGGTCGATCTCCGGCACCTGCAGCGCGGCCCACGGGCTGTAGACGTGGGGGTCGACTCGATGGCCCGGTGCAGGTCGGCCCAATCGACCCAGGCCCACTCGGCCACCTCGGCCGGGTCGACGACCGGATCCTCGTCGCCGACGAAGGCGGCGAACACCGGGCACACCTCGTTCTCGACAACTCCGGACGGGTCGACGGCGCGGTAACGGAACGTTGGTAGGAGGGGGATCAGCGGGCCGACGTGCAGGCCGATCTCCTCGCGGATCCTGCGGCGTGCCGCGTCCTCGATGTCCTCTCCGGGCTTGGGATGTCCGCAACAGGAGTTGGTCCAGACGCCGGGCCAGGTCCTCTTCGACAGGGCCCGACGGGTGACGAGCACCTGGCCCGCCGCGTTGAAGAGGTAGGTGGAGAACGCCAGGTGCAGGGGGGTGGCGCCGGTGTGGATCGTCAGCCTGTCGGCGGACCCGACCGGGCGACCCGCCCCGTCGAGGAGGACCACCTCGTCCCGCGGGTTCTGGGGGGACCGGGCGGCGGGTGTGTGTAGTGACATGACGGCCCGTCCAATGTTTGTTGAAGGTTTGTGCAACGATAACCCTCCCGCCAGGCGTAGGCAAGGGCGGTGTGCAAGGTTTGTGGAATGCTTGCTAGCGTTGGTCCAGCGATTGGTTCCAGTCTGGAGTTGTGGTGTTCACGATCAAGCAGGTCGCCGGCCTGACCGGCGTCTCGGAGGCTGTGCTGCGCGCGTGGGAATCGCGTTACGGCGTGGTCACGCCTGAGCGCTCGGCCGGGCGGTACCGGCTCTACAGTGACGCCCAGATCGCAGTGCTGCGGGAGATGGCGGCCCTCGTCGAGGCGGGCATGCCGCCCTCGCGCGCGGCGGCCGTCCTGATGTCGGCGAGCCATCCGGTCGGGGCCGCTGGCGCGCGCACGACCTCTCCGGGGGCCGCCGAGGGCGGCGCTCACGGCGAGGGTGCCGCCCTGATCCGTGCGGCGGCGAATCTCGACCCGGCACAGTTGGATGCCGCGATCGCGGCGGGAGAGCCGCGCCAGTTCGAGGCGTTCGCCGATCACTGGCTGCCCGGTCGGCTGCGTGAACTCGGGGATGCGTGGGCGGCTGGTGAGGTAGGCGTTGCGGGGGAGCACTTCGCAAGCGCAGGGCTGATGCGTGCGATCGCCGCGTCCTTCGACGATGCGGGCCCGGCCGTGATCCCCGGCCGCGTGCTCGTCGGATTGCCGCCCGGGTCGCGTCACGAGGTAATGCTGTTCGCCTTCGCCTCCTGTCTCAAGCGCGCGGGGGTGGACGTCGTCTATCTCGGCGCCGACGTGCCTGCCGTCGACTGGGAACGCGCGGCGGGCGAGCATCGCGCCCGGGCGGCCGTGATCGCCGTGACCAGTTACCGGCCACGTAGCGGGTCGGCGCAGGCCGTCGTCGATCGACTGGCTGCGCTCGTTCCCCCCGTCGGGATCTGGATCGGAGGGTCGCGGCGCTCCGACGTCACCGGGGGGCGGCCGCTGCCCGACGCGCCATCCGAGGCCGCCGCGCTGGTCGCGAGGAGCCTGCGCGCCGGAGGCGCCTGACGTCGAGCCAACATTCGACAAACCTTAGACGGATCGCCGTGTGATGGCTAGCCTGGGTTGGACTGCATCTCTCGTGTGAGGAGTTCTCGTGAATCGCGATCTACTGCGCCAGGTCTGGGTGAGTGCCTCGGCCGTGCTGTGCGTGTACGGCACGCTGCTCGGCTTCGGGGTCATCGGCACACCGGTGGAGGAATCGGCGGGCGGAGCGCTGTCCGCAGATGCCACCCTGCTTGCGCCCGGCGGGCCCGCGTTCTCGATCTGGTCCGTGATCTATCTGGGTCTTGCCGCGTACACGGTGTGGCAGTGGCTTCCAGTCAACAAGGAGTCCGAACGAGCCAGGGCCTCCGGTTGGTTGGCAGGCCTGTCGATGTTGCTCAACGCCGCCTGGATCACGGTGACCCAGTGGGGTTGGGTCTGGGTCAGCGTCGTCGTGATCGTGGTGCTTGCGCTGACGCTCGGGCTCATCGTCCGTGCCCTGACGGTCCTGCCCGCGCATGGCCTCGCGGATCGCATCGTCGTCGACGGAACCTTCGGGCTCTACCTGGGGTGGGTCACGGTCGCCACCTGCGCCAACGTTGCCGCGGCAGGCAGCACGGCAGGGTCTCCGGCGCCCCGGATCCTGCCAGTGGTCGCGATGGTGGTGCTCGCCGCCGCAGCCGGGCTCGGTGTCCTCTTCGCGTTGAGGTTTGGTGGCCGCTTGGCCGTCGCGGTTGCTGCTGCTTGGGGTCTTGCCTGGATCGCGGTGGCGAGGCTGACCGGCCAGCCCGAGTCGACCGCCGTGGGGGCGGTCGCCGTCGTGGCTGCTGTGATCGTGGTGGGTGCTGCTCTGGTGGTCCGGGGGCGGATGTCCGGCGCGCGGGCCGCAGAGGCCTAGTTGGCGGCGCGGTGGACCGCCTCGATCTGGGCGACGACGACCGTGTTGAGGCTGGCAAGGTGCGCGAAGTCCTTGGGTGGCTCGCCGCGGTAGAGCGGGCGCACCGTGGTGAGGACCTCGAACAGTTCATCCTTCGTGAAGACCTGCTTGCGGGTCAGCAGGCGCAGGTCGCCGCGGGCGCTTCGCAGGTCGCGGAGCCTGCCGCGCCAGCCGGGGTTCGACATGGGGGAGTCGGCCTGGTCCATGGCGTCGGCCAGTTGGCCGAGCGCGTCGATCAGCGCGTCGACCTCACCCTTGACGGCGGCGCAGTCCAGGGCGGTCGTGGTGGCAGGCGCGTCGTCGCGCCCGAAGAGCCTGCTCATGATCCCCATCGGGGTACCGCCTTTCGTCGCTAGAGCAACACTATCTGCCTTCATCCCTTCGCACCTGATCGGGCCGTTGGTAGCACCGCGGGGCCACCCGAATGGATGGCCCCGCGGTGGTCGGGTCGGAGGGTGTCAGCGCAGCGTGAAGGTGTACTCCCGCGAGTTGCCCGCGACGTCGAAGACGACGAGCGTGTTGGTGCCCTTGACGGCGCCCATCACGCCCGGCTTGAGGAAGTTGACGTCGGACCACTGGTTGTCGGTGAGGTCCTTCTCGACGCCGTTGACGGTGACCCGGTCGACCTTGCCCGCGTCGTGCAGCTTGAAGCTGATCAGCTTGTAGCCCTTCTTGCCCGTCTTGTGGGTGAAGGGCTTGCCCTCCTTGACGGTGGCGGTGGGGGCGGTCAGGTCGATCGTGAACGGGGCGGTGCGGGTCGCGGAGATGTTGCCCCACAGGTCCTGGGCGTTGTAACGGATCGTGTAGTCGCCCTCGGGGAGGTCGACGGTCGCGGTGTGGACGCCGGAGGTGGCGCCGTCGATCGGGGTCTGCGTGCTCTTCACGAGGCGGTCGCCGCGGTAGATGTTGGCGACGATGCGCTTGAGTCCGCGGTCGTCGGTCGCCGAGACCTGCAGCGACAACTGGGTCGAGGGGCCCGCGTCGGTGGGCTGCACCAGGGTCACACTCGGCTTGGTGGTGTCGGGCACCTGCTTGTAGACGGCCTTGAGTCCCTTCATGGGCACCGTCAACCCGGAGATGTAGTCCTGCTGGTTCCTGGAGGTGAGGTTGTAGGTCACGAGCGCGCCGTATCCCTCATCGACGGTGCGCTTGGCATAGCCAGCGGCACGGTCGGCGGCCGTCTGGGACAGGTCGACGGCCCCGGGTGCCAGTTGGTCCTTGGTCATGCCTGCGATCCTCGGAGGGCTCCAGGTGCTGTAGTAGGGGTTGTAGGCGTAGTCGATGTAGTCGGCGCCGTTCTCCCCGCCGTAGACCAGCGAGTTCATGGCCGGCCCGATGTTGTAGAAGGTGATCAGCTTGTCGTCGCCGAGTCGCTCCCGGAGCGCCTTGACGAGGTACAGGAAGGAGTAGGCGTTCGGCTGCGGGGTGCCGTTGACGCCGTACCTTGACCACTCGTCGTCGAAGTCGATGCCGTCAAGGCCGTAGGTGTCGACCACTTCCTCGAGTTGGGCCGCGAAGGCGTCGGCCTCCGCATAGGTCTGGAAGTTGGCGATGCCCGCGCCCTGGTGGTTGCCCAGGATGGACAACAGCACCTTGGTGCCCTGCGCCTGCAGCGGCCGGACCTGGTGCTCTGCGTCAGCGAGGGTCTCCGTGACGCGCTCGTTGAGATGCAGATACGCCTTCTCGCCGTCCCAGTTGATGTTGGCGGCGAAGATGTTCGCGATGTCGAAGGCCGGTCGAGTGGTGTTCTCGAGCGTGTAGTCGGCGACGTTGGCGAGGTTGTTGGAGTTGACCTCCACGTAGACGACGGCCTTTGGTTCGGTCGTCTCGTCAGCCCGCGCCTCGGGTGCGGCGCCGAGGGCGCCGAATGCGAGGGCGGCCGCCGCAAGCGTCGCGGTGGCCTTTGCGTGCCACCTGATCGGTCGAGTCATGAGTTGTCCCCTTTGTTGGACGGCTTCATTGCTGTTCGTCGCAGGGAGCGACCAACTCACTGTAGCGCTTAAGTTGGGTCAGGGGACCGACTATGCCGAGAAAGTACGCTGCTGACGCCCCGCTGAGCCGGATCAACGTCAGATGATTGCGCGTGACAACTAAAGCGCATGACTGAGGGGAAGGAGAGGCCCCGCCGTGCGGTGTCGCATCGGCGGGGCCTCGTTTCCTTGGGGGGATCGGGTCAGCCCTTCAGCGCGCCCTCCTGGACGCCCTTGAAGAAGAACCGCTGGGTGAAGGAGAACATCACGATGATCGGGATCAGCGCGATCATGGTGCCTGCGGCGATCAGGCGCGGGTCGACCGCGAAGTTGCCGTTCAGGTAGGCCATGCCGACCGTCAGCGTGTACTTCGACGGGTCGGTGAGCACGATCAGCGGCCACAGGAAGTCGTCCCAGGCGCCGATGAAGGCGAAGATCGCGACGACGGCGACCATGCCGCGGATGTTGGGCCATGCGATGTGGCGGATCCGCTGCCAGGTCGTCGCCCCGTCGACCGTCGCGGCGTCGAGGACGTCCTGGGGGATCATCCGGCAGGCCGTCGCGATCAGCAGCACGTTCATGGCGCTCACCGCGCCGGGGAGGAAGACGCCCCACAGGGTGTCGGCAAGCCCGAGCATCCTGATCGTCAGGAAGTTGCTCGTGACGGTGACCTCGCCGGGCAGCAGCAGCGTCGACAGCAGGATCGCCATCGCGATGATCTTGCCCTTGAAGCGCATGCATCCCAGCGCGTAGCCGGCGAAGGTGGAGAGCACCACGTTGCTGATCACGGTCCCCATCGACACGAGCAGCGAGTGCCAGGCGTAGGTGTAGACCGGGACGATGTCGGTGACCTTCTGGTAGTTCACCAGCGTCGGGTCCTGCGGGATCAGGTTGGGTGGGAACGAGTAGATGTTCTCGTCGGCGCTCTTCAGCGAGGTGGACAACTGCCACAGGAAGGGGCCCACGACGATCGCAAGCATCGCAAGCAGCAACGCATAGCGGCCGATCAGCCCGCCGAGCGAGGGCTTCGAGAAGTCGCCGGAGCCGCGCTTGCGGTAGATCCGCTCCTTGGTGCGGGTGACGGGGGCATCGATGGTCGCGGTGCTCATGCTGCCTTCTTCTCACGGTTCATGAACGCGATCGCGATCAGGGGGATCAGCGTCAGCAGGAAGAGCGCAACGCTGATGGCGGAGGCGTAGCCGACGTTGCCCGTGAGGCCTGAGCCGACCTGACGGATCAGCATCACCAGCGACATGTCGTAGCCGCCGGGGCCTCCGGTGCCCTTGGAGAGGACCTCAAGTTCGGTGAAGATGCGCATCGCGGAGACGGCGATCAGCACGCAGATCAGCAGCATCGCGCCCCGCACGCCCGGAATGGTGACATGGAGGAAGCGGCGGAAGCTGCTCGCTCCGTCGAGTTGGGCCGCCTCGTGGAGCTCCTTGCCGACGTTACCCAGAGCCGCCAGGTAGACGACCATGTAGTAGCCGAGGCCCTTCCACACCGTCAGCAGGATGGAGCAGGCGAGCAGCAGCCAGCGGTCCACCAGGAACGGAACCGGTTGATCTGTCAGCCCCAGGAAGTCGAGCGACTGGTTGACGATGCCGCGGCTGTCGAAGAGCCACTGCCAGATCAGCGCCACCACCACGACCGAGGCGATCACCGGGAAGTAGAAGGTGGTGCGGAAGAACGAGATGCCGGGGATGACCTTCTCGACCAGGAGCGCGAGCAGCAGCGGCAGGATCGTCAGCAGCGGCACGCAGGCCGCGACGTAGATCAGGCAGGTGACGATCGCGTTCCAGAACATCTCGTCGCCGAACATGCGCTCGTAGTTGGCGACGCCGATGAAGGACGGAGGCTTCAGCGGCCGGGCGTTGGTGAAGCTCAGGATGACCGTGTTGAGAAACGGCCAGAGCGAGAACACCAGCACCCAGATGATGGCGGGAGCCACGAGGAGCCAGGGGGTGAACCACTTATGGGACCTCATGACAGTCCCTCCTATCCGGGTGCTGGTGTCTGTGGGTGGTTCCTACTGATCGACCCGGTTGTCGTTGGCGTACTTGACGATCTTGTCGAGCGTGTCCTTCGCGGGGGCGGAGCCGTTGATCGCGAGCGCCATCTGCTGGTTCATGTAGGTCGTCATGTCGCCGGTCCACTGGAACGGAAGCGCCTTGGCGTCCTTCATGGCGGCGAAGACGGTGTCGATCGCCGCGAGCTGCTTCGGGTCGGTGATCGCGGAGGCGATGGCCTTGACGACCTGGTCGCTTCCCTCGGCGGTGCCGGGGGCGGTTCCGGTGGCGATCGTCGAGAAGGCGACCTGGTTGTCGACGTTGGTCACGTACTCGGCGAACGCGAGGGCCGCTGCGGGGTTCTTCGACTCGGCCGAGACGTTGATGCCCTGGACGTACAGCGGGGGAATGCCGAGACGCGGGGTCGCGACGGTGTGCTCGAGGAGCTTCGGCGCGTCCTTGGCGAGGTCGGTGGAGAAGCCGGTGCCACCCGTGGTGAAGGCGACCTTCTCCTGGATGAACGCCTGTGCGTTGCCGCCGTAGGAGCCGGTCAGGGCCTCCGCGGGCATTGCGCCGGCCTTGTAGGCGGTGGCGTAGTTCTCGACGACCTTGACGGCCTCGTCGGAGTTGAAGACGAACTCGCCCTTGTCGTTGATGATCTCGATGCCCTCAGAGCCGAAGGTGTCGAGGGTGGGGATCGAGCTCAGGAGCTGCACCTTGCCGTTCGACTCCTTCGCGACCTTCTCGGCGAGCGTGAGGAGCTCATCGACGGTCTTGGGCAGGTTGTCCGCCGTCACGCCGTAGGGCTGCAACTGCTCCAGGTTCCACCACGAGGCATCCGAGGAGAGGTACCACGGCAGGCCGTAGGTGCCCTCGACGCCCGGGTACTGCGAGTAGGACTCCCAGCCGCCTGCGTTGTACTTGGCCTTCAGTTCCGGGTCAGCCGTGTTCAGGTCGAGGAGCTTGTGCGCCGAGACCAGCGGGTAGGCGATGTCCGGCGGCAGGTTCAGCACGTCGGGCAGCGTGTTGGAGTTGGCCTGGCTCAGGATCTTGTCCTGGTAGCCGTCTCCGGGCTGGTCGAGCCACTCGACCTTGACCTTAGGGTTCTCCTTCTCGAAGTCGGCGATCAACTTCTCGAAGTAGGGGGTGAACTTCTCGTTCTTCAGCGACCAGGTCTGGAACTGGATGTTGCCGCTGAGCTCACCGCCCTTGTCGATGGCGCTGCCGGTGGGCTTGGGGGCTTCGGTCCCCGGGCCACCGGTCGCACCGGTGCATGCGGTCAGGGCGAAGGCGCCTGTGAGCGCCAGGGCCACGCCCGCGAACCAACGCTTGGATTTTGTCATCGTGCACTTCCTTGAGCCGAACGTCCGCTGTGTCGCAACCTCGACAACTACAGCGCTTTAGTTGGATTAAAACGAATGCCTGGTCCGCTGTCAAGCGCGGTGATCAAAACGTTATCTAGGTGCAGCGGTTGATTCGCGCTGCACGACGTGCATTTCCATGGCGGTCGGGGCGGTGCTCTCGTGGGCCAGGAGTTCGAGCATCTGACCCGCCGCGACCCTTCCGAGCGCGACGGCGTCGCGATTGAGCGCCGTCAGCGTCGGGTGCAGCACCTGGCATGTGGTCGAGTCCTCCCAGGACACGATGGACACGTCGCCGGGGATCGAGAGGCTGGAGGCCGTGATCGCCCGCATGCCCGCGAGCGCCATCACCTCGGAGTCGTAGACGATCGCCGTCGGAGGCTGTGGGGCCGCGAGCAGCCGGGAGGTCGCGAGCCTTGCCAGTTCGGGATCGAAGTTGCCGGACAGCGTCTGGCCCCAGATGCCGTGATCGATGCAGAACTGCGCGAACTCGTCCATCCGCTCCTGGGTGTGCCTGAAGCTCTGATCGCCCGTGATGAACGCGATGCGGGTGTGGCCGAGGTCGTCGAGGTGCTGCACGATCAGCCGCATGGCGGCGCCGTTGTCTACCCGGATGCTTCGCATCCGCTCGGTGTCGATGTCGCCGCCCACGATGATCGTCGGGGCGTCGAGGGCCGTCAGGGCCTGCGCCCTGGGGTCGTTGACGCGCGGGTCGAGGACCAGGATGCCGTCGACGCGGCCGTCGCTCATCCACGCCTGGTGAAGCGCGATTTCGCTCGCCATGTCGGTGGCCATCTGCAGGAGGAGCGAGTAGCCGTGGGGGCTCAGTTCCGCTTGGACTCCCGCGATGAATTTCGCGAAGAAGATCTCCTCGCCGATCACCTCGGCCGGGCGGGTCAGGACCAGCCCGATCGCCTCCGCGTTCTTGCCCATCAGTGTCTGCGCCGCGTGGCTCGGGCGCCAGTTCAGCTCCTTGGCGACCGCGAGGATCCTGGCCCGTGTGGCGTCGGAGACACCCCGCTTACCGTTGATCGCCATGGAGACCGCGCCGCTTGTCACCCCGGCGCGCTCGGCGATGTCGGCGATCGTGACGCGCTTCTTCTTGCGCCCTGCTGCAGGGGGTGCGCTCTTCTCGGCCATCGTGCCTCCGCTCAACTTCTTCAGCGAACCATACCTGGCCCTGCGCGAACCGGGGGATTGGCATCGCTGCGTAAAGCGCTATAGTGATCCGAACCGGTCAACGCCGGAACAGCAATTCGGTCGCCCCAGGCAACGAGGCAGAGGCATGAAATTCGGAGTCAACTACACCCCGCGAGTCGGCTGGTTCCACCATTGGGTCGACTACGACCCGAGCGAGGTCGCGCGCGATTTCGACACCATCAAGGAACTGGGTGCCGATCATGTGCGGGTCTTCCCGCTGTGGCCGGTGTTCCAGCCCAACCCGACGTACGTCAGCCCCGTGGCGCTGCGCAGGCTCGAGGAGACCATCGCGATCGCCGCCGAGCGGGGCCTCGGCGTCGCCGTTGACGGGCTGCAGGGGCATCTGTCGAGCTTCGACTTCCTGCCGTCGTGGCTGTTGACGTGGCACCGCAGGAACATGTTCACGGACGCCTTCGCCATGGAGGCGACGCACCGCTACCTGCGCGACCTCGCGAAGGCGTGTGCCGGGCACGACAACGTGTTCGCGCTGACGATCGGCAACGAGGTCAACCAGTTCACAGGGGCGGTCCACCCCGAGCCGCACCCGGCGACCCCGCGCGACATCACCTTGTGGCTCGACACGATGCTGTCGGCGCTGCGCGAGGGCGCCCCGGGCAAGGACGTCCTGCACTCGTGCTACGACGCGTCCTGGTACGACGACGCGCAGCCGTTCACGCTTGAACACGTCGCCAGGTGGGGCGACATCACGGCCGTGCACGCCTGGGTCTTCAACGGCACAGCCCAGCGCTTCGGCCCCGACTCCTTCGAGACGCGCGCGCACGCCAGGTACATGGTCGAGGTGGCCCGCGCCTTCCAGGTCGACCCCGAGCGGCCGATCTGGCTGCAGGAGATCGGCGCGCCGCGCAACGTGCTGCCCGAGGCCTCCGTCGAGCCGTTCATCCGCGAGACGGTAGCCCAGGCGGCGGGAGCCGGGTTGAGCGGCATCACCTGGTGGTGCTCGCACGATGTCGCCCGGGGTCTCGGCGACTACCCGGAACTGGAGTACGACCTCGGCCTCATCGACGAGTCGGGCCGCATCAAGCGGGAGGGCCGGATCGTCGCCGAGGCGGTCGCGGAAGCGGCCTCGGCCCCCGTCGATCGGGGCGCCGCGGCGCTCGAACTCGATCTCGCCGGTGACGGAGGGCGCGCGGCGCTCGCCCCGGGCGGTAGCTTCTGGAGTGACTACATGACCACCGCCCGAAGGTTCGGGCATCCGCGCATCACGCTCGTCGGCGATCGCGTCGGGCTGGGAGGACTCGCACATGCATGAGAATCAGGCACTCACGATCGGCCGCGTCAAGCGCGTCCTCGACGAACGGCTCCGGCCCGCCGTCTACTCGTATCCCCACCCCCTGACGATCGCCAGGCACGTCGTCGACGGCGAGCCGATCCCCGTCAGCGAGGGCCTCGCGGCAGAGTACGCTCCGACTGAGGTCGGGCAGCGCTGGGGCCGCGCCTGGGACACCACCTGGTTCCGCATCGACGGCGAGGTGCCTGAGGCGTTCGCTGGCCGCCGCGTCGAGATCGTGGCCGACCTCGGCTTCGACATCAACATGCCCGGCTTCCAGTGCGAGGGCCTTGTCTACCTGGCAGACGGCACGCCCGTGCGATCGCTGAACCCGAGGGCGCAGTGGATCCCCGTGTCGAAGGACGCCGACGGTGGAGAGCGCCTCGAGTACTTCATCGAGGCCGCCTCCAACCCCGTGCTGCTCGACTACCACCCGTTCCTGCCGACCGAACAGGGTGACGTGCTCACCGCGAGCCAGGACGAGCTCTACCGGATCCGGCGCGTCGACGTGTGCGTCTTCGAGGGCGAGGTCTTCGAACTTGTCCACGACGTCGAGGTGCTCGTCCAGTTGGCCGAGCAGCTCCCCGAGGAGTCGGCGCGCCGCGCCCAGATCCTGCGGGCGCTCGACAGGAGCCTGAACCGGGTCAACCTGCAGGACGTCGCGGGCACCGCCGCGGCAGGCCGCGCCGAACTGCGTGACGTGCTCGCCAGCCCGGCGGAGCCGAGCGCGCACCGGCTGACCGCCGTCGGCCACGCCCACATCGACTCCGCGTGGCTGTGGCCGCTGCGTGAGACGGTCCGCAAGGTGGCGCGCACGAGTTCGTCGATGGTCACGCTGCTCGAGGAGGACGAGGACTTCGTTTACGCGATGTCCAGCGCGCAGCAGTACGACTGGCTCAAGCGCGAGCGCCCCGAGGTGTTCGCCCGGGTCAAGCAGGCCGTCGCCGACGGTCGCTTCGTGCCGATCGGCGGCATGTGGATCGAGCCGGACGCGGTGCTTCCCTCCGGAGAGAGCTTCATCCGCCAGATCAGCCACGGCCAGCGCTTCTTCCGCGACGAGTTCGGCGTCGAATGCAAGGGCGCCTGGCTTCCCGACAGCTTCGGCTACACCGGCGCGCTGCCGCAGTTGCTCGTCGGCTCGGGATTCGAGTGGTTCCTGACCCAGAAGATCTCCTGGAACCAGGTCAACCGGTTCCCGCACCACACGTTCTGGTGGGAGGGCATCGACGGCACCCGTGTCTTCACGCACTTCCCGCCCATGGACACCTACAACTCCCAGTTGAGCGGCGAGGAGGTCGCTCGCGCGGCGCGCCAGTTCAAGGAGAAGTCCGTCGCCAAGTCCTCGCTCGCACCGACGGGCTGGGGCGACGGCGGCGGAGGCACCACTCGCGAGATGCTCGCCCGTGCCAAGCGGATGGCCGACCTTGAGGGCAGCCCCCAGGTTGTCCTGGAGTCCCCGAACGACTTCTTCGAGCGGGCCATGGCCGAGCTTCCCTCGCCCGACGTGTGGCGCGGCGAGCTCTACCTCGAGCTGCACCGGGCCACCTTCACGACGCAGCACCACACCAAGCAGGGCAACAGGCAGAGCCAGCGGCTGCTGCTTGAGGCCGAGCTGTGGGCCTCGGTCGCCGCGACCAGGGCCGGCTTCGACTACCCGTACGACGAGCTGGACGAGTTGTGGCGCGAGGTCCTGCTGCTGCAGTTCCACGACATCCTGCCCGGCACCTCGATCGCCTGGGTGCACCGCGAGGCGGAGGAGAGCTACGCCAGGATCGCCGAGAGGCTTGAGGGCATCGTCTCCGAGGCGCTCGCCGCTCTCGGCGTGACGCTGGGGGAGGGTCCGCTCGTGGTCAATGCCGCACCGGTCGCCGAGCTGTCGGTTGCCGCCGCGTCGGTCGCCGACGCCGGCGCCGCCGTGGCGTCGGAGGCCAAGGCTGACGGCGAGACCTTCGTGCTGTCGAGCGACCTGGCTCGCGTCGAGATCGACGGGGCGGGGCACGTCGTCTCGCTCGTCGACCTGCGCACCGGCCGCGAGGCGATCGTCGAGGGGGAGCGCGGCAACCTGCTGCAGCTTCACCAGGACTTCCCGAACATGTGGGACGCGTGGGACGTCGACGCGCACTACCTCGACATGCGCGAGGACCTCGACGGCCCGGCAGAGGTCTCGCTCGACGGTGCGAGCGTCGTGGTGCGCCGCACCTTCGGCGCCTCCAGCATCGTGCAGCGGCTCGCCCTCGACGCGACGGGCCGGTTGCTGACGATCGACTGCGAGGTCGACTGGCAGGAGGACGAGAAGTTCCTGAAGCTGGCGTTCCCCGTCGACGTGTTCGCAGACGAGGTGCTCGCCGAGACCCAGTTCGGGTACCAGCACCGCGCCAACCACACCAACACCTCGTGGGAGGCGGCCCGCTTCGAGACGCACGCCCAGCGCTGGTTCCTGGTGCAGGAGCCCGGCTTCGGCGTCGCCTTCCTCAACGAGTCGAGCCACGGTTTCGACGTGACTCGGGTACACGGTGAGCACGGCGTCGGGAACCTGGCGCGGTTCTCGCTGCTGCGCGCGCCGAAGTTCCCGGACCCGCGCGCGGACCGTGGCACGCACCGACTGCGGCTCGGCGTCCTGGTCGGCGCCGACGTGGCCGACGCCACGACGGCAGGCTGGGCCTTCGAGCACCCGGGTCGCGCCGCCTCGGGCGAGTCGGTCGCCCCGATCGCAACGTCCAGCAACCCCGCGGTGATCGTCAGCGCCATCAAGCTGGCCGACGACCGCTCGGGCGATCTGATCGTGCGACTCTACGAGTCGCGCGGCGGCCGCGCCGAGACCCGGATCGCGCTCGAGGTCCCCGGTACGGTTCGCGTGTCGGCGACCGACCTGATCGAGCGGGGCGACCTCGGCGACCTGGCCCTCGAGGACGGAGCGGTCGCGCTGACGATGCGTCCCTTCGAGGTCGCGACCCTGAGGGTGCGCCGCTGACCGGCCGCCACCGAGCCTGACGACCCGCCGGGGCGTCGACACCTGAGTAGGTGCCGACGCCCCGGTGGTTCGCTTGTGCGGGGAACGCGCCATCTGGCCGGAGGCGCCCTGGCAAGCGTGATCCGATTGTTACCCCACGCAATTGACACGTTTCAATTGCGGTGCGTAAGGTTCTCTCATCCACGGCTCGAGGCAGAGCCAGAGACCCGACGAGGAGGTTGGGAATGGCAGATGAGCCGACGTTGACGCTGAAGGGTGTCAGCAAGAGGTTCGGAGCCGTCGTCGCACTCCGCGACGGCGAACTCGACTTGTACCCCGGTTCGATCCACGCGTTGGTCGGCGAGAACGGCGCGGGCAAGTCCACCCTTGTCAAGATCATCGCGGGCCTCTACCACCGCGACACGGGCGACTTCGAACTGGAGGGCCGACCGGTCAACTTCAGGTCGACCGCCGACTCCAAGGCCGCCGGCATCGCCGTCATCTACCAGGAGCCGACCCTCTTCCCCGACCTGTCCGTGACCGAGAACGTCTTCATGGGGCGTCAACTCACCAAGGGCATGGGCATGATCGACCGCCCCGCGATGCGGGCCGAGGTCGAGGGCCTGATGCGCAGGCTCGGCGTCCAACTCGACCCGGACCGCCCGGCGGACGGCCTGTCGATCGCCGACCAGCAGATCATCGAGATCGCCAAGGCCATCTCGCTCGACGCGAAGGTCCTCGTCATGGACGAGCCCACCGCGGCACTGTCGGGCGTCGAGGTCGACCGGCTCTTCGCGGTCGCCAGGTCGCTGCGCGACGAGGGCAGGGCGCTGATGTTCATCTCGCACCGCTTCGACGAGGTCTTCGACCTGTGCGACACGATCACCGTGATGCGCGACGGCGCCTACATCTCGACCATGCCGACGGCCGACACCACGACCGGGCAGATCGTCAAGATGATGGTGGGCCGGGACGTCAACGAACTGTTCCCGAAGCTCGAGGCCACCATCGGTGAACCCGTGCTCAGCGTCAAGGGGCTGACCCGCCCCGGCGTCTTCAGCGACATCACCTTCGACGTCCGGGCGGGCGAGATCGTCGCCCTCGCGGGACTCGTCGGGGCGGGTCGCTCCGAGGTGGCCCGTGCCGTGTTCGGCATCGACGCGTACACGGAGGGGAGCGTCACCGTGGGCGGCGCCCTCGTCAAGCCAAACAACCCCGGGGCCGCGATGGCGCTCGGCGTCGCGCTGGTCCCCGAGGACCGCCGCAAGCAGGGCCTCGTCGTGGACGCCCCCGTGCGGACCAACCTCACCGACGCCATCCGGCAGCGCCTCGTTCGGTTCGGGCTCATCACGGGCGCCCGGGAGAACGTCGCCGCGAGGCAATGGGCGCGCAAGCTTGAGGTCAAGACGTCGGCGCTGGACGCCGTCGCGGGGACCCTCTCGGGAGGAAACCAGCAGAAGGTGGTCCTTGCCAAGTGGCTCGCGACCGACCCGAAGGTGCTCATCATCGACGAGCCGACCCGCGGCATCGACGTCGGCACCAAGTCCGAGGTGCACCGCATGATGTCCGAACTGGCCTGCGGCGGCATGGCGATCCTGATGATCTCCTCGGAGCTTCCCGAGGTGCTCGGCATGGCCGACCGCGTGCTCGTGATGCGTGAGGGGCGGCTCACGGCCGCCCTTGACCGCGCCGAGGCCGACCCGGAGTCCGTGATGCGGGCCGCGACCCAGGCCGAGGAGGCCGCATGACGACCACGCTGGAGGAGCCACGCGAGGCCACCCCATCGAGAGGGCCGCGACGCGGTCCCGCGGCAGCGCTGCTGCGACTTCTGAAGTCCCGCGAGACCGGCGTCGCGCTCGTGCTGATCCTGATCGTGGCCATCACGACGCTGAAGAACCCCGCGTTCCTGGTCAGCGGTGACGGCTTCCGCGACCTGCTCGTGACCCCGTCGATCCTGCTCGTCGTCGTGCTCGGCCAGGCCGTTGTCATCATCACGCGCAACGTCGACCTGTCCGTCGGCTCGGTCCTGGGCCTCACCGCGTACTTCGTCGGGACGCTGTTCGTCGCGTTCCCCACCATCCCCGTCCCGCTGATGTTCCTGATCGGTTGCGCCTTCGGCGCAGCGCTCGGCTTCCTCAACGGCGCCCTCGTGGCGTTCGGGAGGGTGCCCGCCATGGTGATCACGCTCGGCACGCTCTACGCGTTCCGCGGCATCAACGTCTGGTGGACCGGATCCAACCGGATCAACGCCTCCGACCTGCCGAGCGGGTTCCTGAGGCTCGGCACCCAGCAGGTCCTCGGCATCCCCGTCCTGACGATCATCGCGCTCGTCGCGCTGGCGATCGTTGCCTGGTACATGCACAACACCCGCGGCGGGCGCGAGTTCTACGCCATCGGCTCCGACCCGGCGGCCGCCGAACTGTACGGCCTGGACAAGACCAAGCGGGTGCTCGCCGCCTTCGTCTTCTCCGGCATGATGGCGGGCCTCGCTGGCGTCCTGTTCGCCGCCCGCTACGGCACCATCAACTCGCAGGCGGGCGACGGCTTCGAACTCGAGGCGGTCGGCGCGGCCGTGATCGGCGGCGTCGCGATCACCGGAGGCACAGGCACCGTGATCGGCGCGGCCCTGGGCGCCTTCCTGCTCGTCACCATCAACCGGGCGCTCCCCGTGCTCGGCATCCCCGACTTCTGGCAGCGGGCCGTCGTCGGCGCCCTCATCCTCGGAGCGATCGTGCTCGACCGGGTGCTGGCCAAGCGCGAACACCGCCGCCTGATCGAGAAGCGAGACCGATGATGAGCCTGGAACGCACCTACCAGGACTACGGCCACCCGCTGTGGCGCCGCTGGCTGGTCAACCGCGAGTCGGCGATCATCGTGCTGCTGATCGCGGTGCTTGCCTACGCGTCGATCGCGGTGCCGAAGTTCGCTACCCCCGCGACGTTGACCTACCTGCTGCTCGACGTGGCCACCATCCTGATGATCGCGCTCGCCATGACGCCCATCATGATCACCGGCGACATCGACCTGTCGGTCGGCTCGATGGTCGGGCTGAGCTCCGTGGTGTTCGGCGTCCTCTTCCAGGCGGGCTGGTCGATCCCCGTCGCGATCATCGCCGCCCTCGCGGTCGGGGCGTTGGGCGGCGCGCTCAACGGCCTGCTCGTGACCAGGATCGGGCTGCCAGCGCTCGCCGTCACCATCGGCACCATGGCGCTGTTCCGCGGCATCGCCGTCGGCCTGCTCGGCACCACCGCCGTGACCAAGTTCCCGAAGGAATGGACGTCGCTGGCGAAGGCCAAGATCCCCGGCACCCCGATCCCCATGGTGATGATCCTGTTCGTGGTGCTGCTGATCGCCTTCGCGCTGATGCTGCACTTCAGCTCGTTCGGTCGCGGCGTCTACGCCATCGGACGCAGCAAGGACGCCGCCGCCTTCTACGGCGTCAACGTCGCCCGCACCCGGCTGATCCTGTTCATCATCAGCGGCGTCATCGCCGCCCTCGGCGGGATCTACTACACGCTGCGCTACGGCTCCGCCCGCGGCGACAACGCGACGGGCCTCGAACTCCAGGTCATCGCGGCCGTGGTGCTCGGCGGGGTCTCCGTCTTCGGCGGCAGGGGCGCCCTGCACGGCGTCATCGCGGGCGTCCTGCTGATCGGTGCGCTCTCCAGCGCGCTGCGGCTTGCCAACGTCACCGCAGACGTCATCAACATCATCACCGGCGTGCTGCTGGTGGTCTCCGTCGTCGCGAGCTCCCTCATCGACTGGGTGCAGGCGCGCCGAACCAAACGACTCAACAGAACCTCATCCACTCCCCAGCCGGCGACCGTCGGCTGATCACTCCAACACAAGGGAAGAATCAATGAAGCTCATGTCCCTCAGCGGCAAGCTCATCGCGGCAGCCGCCGCGATCAGCCTCGGCCTCACCGCCTGCGGCGGAACCACCCCGGCCAACCCCACCGACTCTCCCGCGGCCACCGGCGGCGGTGGCGGAGGCGAGGCCTCGGGCGACCTGTCGATCACGTTCCTGCCCAAGAACCTCGGCAACCCCTACTTCGACACCTCGAGCAAGGGCGGCAAGGCCGCCGTCGAGGAGTTCAAGGGCACCTTCGCCGAGGTCGGCCCCGCGTCGGCGACCCCTGACGCTCAGGTCAGCTACATCAACACCCTGACCCAGCAGCAGGTCGGCGCCATCGTCGTGTCCGCCAACGACCCGCAGGCCATCTGCGACGCCCTCAACGAGGCGCGCGACGCCGGCACCAAGGTCGTCACCTTCGACTCTGACACCAACCCCGAGTGCCGCGACCTGTTCGTCAGCCAGGCCGACGCCGCGGGCATCGCCAAGGTGCAGGTCGACATGATCGCCGAGCAGATCGGCGACGCGGGCGAGATCGCCATCCTCTCGGCGTCGGCCAACGCGACCAACCAGAACGCCTGGATCGACCTCATGAAGAAGGACCTGGCCGACAACCACCCGAACATCAAGATGGTTGAGGTCGTCTACGGAGACGACGACGACCAGACCTCGTTCGACAAGACCGCCGCCCTGATCCAGACCTACCCGGAGCTCAAGGGCATCGTGTCGCCGACCACCGTCGGCATCGCGGCCGCCGCCCGTTACCTGTCGACCTCTTCTGCGAAGGGCAAGGTCGCCATCACCGGCCTCGGCACCCCCAACCAGATGCGCGAGTACGTCAAGGACGGCACCGTCAAGGAGTTCGCGCTGTGGAACCCCGAGGACCTCGGCTACCTGAGCGCCTTCGCAGCCAAGAACCTGATCGACGGCACCATCAAGGGCGCTGAGGGCGACTCGTTCGAGGCGGGCAAGCTCGGCAAGTTCACGGTCGGCGCCGACAGCGTCGTCCTGCTTGGCGACCCGTACCGCTTCAACGCTGACAACATCGACGACTTCGACTTCTGATCGGATCGCATCGGATCGACGGGGAGGGTGGCGCTGCCGCCCTCCCCGTCCCGCATGGAGGGAAGGGCATCATCAACCGTTACTGCTTCATCGGGAGGGTCGCCCCCGAGAACCTCGACGCGTACCGCACGGCGCACGCCGCCGTGTGGCCGGAACTGCTGCGGGCGCTCAAGGACGCGGGCTGGAACAACTACTCGCTGCACCTGGCCGACGACGGGCTACTGATCGGCTACGTCGAGTCGGACGACCTGGACGCCGCCCAGGCGAGGGTCGCAGCCACCGAGGTCAACCGGAGGTGGCAGGCCGAGATGGCCGCCCTGTTCGGCATCGAGGGGGCGCCGGACGAGTCGTGGACGTTCATGCCCGAGGTGTTCCACCTCGAGACCCAACTCGCTGCCGCGGGGGAGGGCCTCACCAGTTGAGGTAGCGGGTCCGCGACAGCAGGAAACCGTGCCCCGTCACGGTGTTCCAGCACGTCAGGCCCGACTCGCTGACGGTGCACGCCCGGTCGTCGATGAGCGTGACCTGGCCGTACTGCAGCGTCGCCGAGGTGCTCATCCACATCGGCGCGTCGCCGTGGCAGTAGACCTCGGCGGCGTCGCCAAGCGTGTAGCCGTCGCAACGGGTGTAGCCGTCCTTTATCTCGTCGGCCATCACCGTCTCCATGGCGGTGCAGGTCAGTTGGCCTTCCCACAGGTCGCAGCCCGCGTTGCCCGAGGGCGTCTTGAAGGCCTCCCCGGGGAACGGGACCGTCGCGCCGGTCACCGGGAGGCAGGCCGACGGGTCGACGCCGTCGGGCAGCGCGATGCCGTTGGGGCAGCCCGACTGCGGCTGCTCCTGCGGGGGCTTCGTTGCCGGCTGTTCCTGGACAGGGGTGGCCGCCGGCTGCGAGGTCGGGGACTCCGGGGCGACCTGCGTCGCCTGCTGGGTCGGCCCGGCGATCGGCTCTTCCTGCGCGGACGGCTCGGCCTCCGGTGAGGGGGCCTGCGATGCAGGCAACCCGGTGAGCCCACCAGTCTTGACGGGGCTGGCCGCTGACCCGCAGCCCGCCAGGACGAGCACCGCGGCGAGCAATGCCGCAGACATCCACCGTGTTCTCATAGCGCCCCCATCCAGGTCTTTGTGCACACCCTAACGGCGGGCAGCGTCATAACCGGGCCCCCGCAAGCCGTTGGATCGGCGGTGCTTTGAGTGGCTGCCACCCCTGAATGTGGCGACCGCTCGGCTAATCTCGTGGTGTGCACGAGCCGACCGAACTAGTCGCGCCGACTCAGGAGGGGACGCCACGCGAGGCCCTCCCCGTCGACGCAGGCGCCGAGCCGCCCGTCTACCGCACCGTCCCGAAGGCCGCGATCCCGCCGACCAGACGTCGGGTCAGCGACGTGTTCGACGCGGTGTTCATCCTCATCGCGCTCGTCTGCGTCGGGTGGCTCTCCGTCCGGCTTCTGATCGCCAGCTTCCAGCTCAGCTGGGTCAGCTTCGTGCCGATCCTCGGGTTCTACGCGGTGGTGGCCTACCTGCTGCTGCCGCGGCTGCACCAGGTCTTCACGAACCTCTACGTCCCGGACTACTTCATTGGCAGGACCCGCACCGGCGACGGGCTGCTCGGCGACCCCGTCAACCTCGCCTTCGACGGCACCGAGGCGGACCTGCACGCCGCCATGCGAGCCGCGGGGTGGAGCCTTGCCGACGAGATCACGATCGCCTCGTCCTTCAAGATGATCGCCTCCACCGTCTTCCGACGCACCTACAAGGAGGCGCCGGTCTCCGACCTGATGCTCTTCAGGCGAAGGCAGGATTTCGCCTACCAGCAGGAGGTGGGCGGGGACGCGTCGAAGCGTCACCACGTGCGCTTCTGGAAGGTGCCGGACGGCTGGCTGCTGCCCGGCGGCGTCCAGGTCGGGTGGGTGGCCGCCGGAACCTACGACCGTCGCGTCGGGTTGTCGCTGTTCACCGGCCAGGTGACGCACAAGATCGACCCGGACACCGATGCGGAGCGCGACTACATTGTCGACACCGTGCGCTACGCCGACCCTGCGGTGGGGCTGCACATCATCGACGGCTTCTCGATCGCCTATCACAGCCGAAACGGTGGGGGCGACTCGATCCGCACCGACGGCAACCTGCCGATCGTCGACGCGAACGGCGCCGCGCAACGCTCACCGGGCCCGTTGCCCGTGCCGGTCTCGGACGCCGCCGCGATCACGAAGCACCACATCCCGCCCGCAGGGCTGCTGTTCGCGGGGCTTCTCGTGCTGCTCCGCTCCGTCCAGACGGTGCTGCTGCTTCCGCTTGTCGTCCGGATCGTCCGTGCGGAGATGGGGGAGACCTGGATGGTGATCGTGGCATGCGCCACCTTCGTCTCCTTTCCGCTGCTGTACCTGACGCTCTGGCTGCTCACGCTGGCGCGCAGACGCTGGGCGAGGACCCTGTTCATGGTCACCCTGAGCTTGGACGCCGTCTCGTCGTTGCTGGAGACGGTGCCGCACGGCGCGATGCGGATCGTGATGCTCGCAGGCGTCGCGCTGTCGGTGATGACGCTGCTGATGGTGAGTGGGTCAGCGGCGCGCGCCTGGGTCGACGAGCGCAAGAAGCCGGGCGTCGGTGCCGTCAACGCCGACGTGAGCTCCTGAAAGCGCCGGACACCTGCTCATCGCCGGCTCGGCCCTGTGGCCATTCACGCTGCGAGGCTCGGGAAGAGGCCCAGACGACGATGCAAGAAGCCCCGCCTGACCTTGTCAGACGGGGCTGTTCCGTTGTGTCCGAGAGAAGACTTGAACTTCCACGCCCTATACGGGCACTAGCACCTCAAGCTAGCGCGTCTACCTATTCCGCCACCCGGACGAGTGGACTCCCCTGGGGGAGTGCGACACGCAACTTTAGCAGGCATCCAGGTGGGGAACGCAAATCGGCCAGCCGTCGATCGCCCCGCGGCGGCGTCCTCCCCGTTTAGGCTGGGTGCACCGACGTCAGGAGGACCCCATGACCCGCGCAACGTTCGAGATCGAGATCACCCCCAACGAGACCCCGCTGCTGCCCGGGGTGGGGCGCTTCGACTTCCAGAAGGTCTGGGAGGGCGACATGCAGGGCAGGAGCGTCGGGCTGATGCTGTCGGCAGGCGACCCGGCCTCGGGAACCGCAGGCTACGTCTGCATGGAGGTCTTCGAGGGCACGGTCGACGGGAAGTTAGGCACCCTCGCCTTCCAGCAACTCGGGACCATGGACGGCGGCAACCAGGGCCTCCGCTACATCATCGTCCCCGGCTCGGGCACCGGCGAACTCGAGGGCGCGATCGGCGTGCTGAACCTCACCGTCGACGAGGGAACGGGCGAGCATTCGATCCTGCTTGAGATGTCCTCAGACCACTGAGGCGGCGCGCAGCGCGTTCGGCCCGCCCGAGATGTCGTCGAGGGCGGAGACGATCGGCGCGACCAGTTCCTTGCCCTCGGTGCCCAACAGTTCGACCAACTGGTCGACGTTCCGCGGCCCCACCAGCGCGGAGGCGACCTGCGGCGCGTCGCGCGCCCACAGCAGCGCCACCTGCGGGGCGGTGAGGCCGAGGCCCTGCGCGGCGTGCGCGACGGCGTCGACGATGGCCTGCGAGCGGGGCTGCAGGTAGGGCTCCAGGAACCAGCCGAAGTGCTCTGACGCGGCCCGCGAGTCGCGAGGCAGCCTGCCGCCCTGGTACTTGCCCGTGAGCGCGCCCCTGCCGAGGCTCGACCACGCCAGCAGGCCCAGGCCGTGGAACGCCGCGGCCCCGACCACCTCGACCTCCGCGCGGCGGGCGAGCAGCGAGTACTCGACCTGGATGCTCGAGAGGGGAGTGCGCGCCCGGTCGGCCTCCTGCCAGGTGGCCGCCGTCGCCGTCTGCCAGCCGACGAAGTTCGACACGCCTACGTAGCGGGCCATCCCCCGGGCGACCGCGGTGTCGAGCGCCGACAGCGTCTCCTCGATCGGGGCCGACCCCCAGGCGTGCACCTGCCACAGGTCGACGTGGTCGGTCTTCAGGCGCCTCAGCGACGCCTCCAGATCATCCAGCAGCGCGCCCCGCGAGGTGTCGATGACGCGGCGCGAGTCGCGCACCACGAAGCCGGCCTTGGTGGCGATCGCCAGTGACTCCCTCGGCAGGCCCGCCGCGAGCGCCTTGCCGATCATCCGCTCCGCGACTCCCGCCCCGTAAGCAGGGGAGGTGTCGACGAGGTTGCCCCCCGCAGAGACGAACTCGTGCAGCAGGTCGCGGGCGGCGGGCCACTCGACGTCGCGGCCCCACGAGATCGTGCCGAGCCCGAGGCGAGAGACCTGCAGACCGGAGGATCCGAGCGGTCGAAGCAGCATGAAAGAGGGGCTCCTATGCGACGAGGACACCCGCCAGGATCAGCGCGGCGACGATGGCCGCGATCACCAGACGGTAGACGACGAAGATCGTGAAGTTGTGGGTGGAGATGTAGCGCAGCAGCCAGGCGATCACCGCGTAGCCGACGATGAACGCCAGCACGGTCGCCACGATGGTCGGCCCCCACGCCGTCGACGGGTCGCCGCCGATGTCCTTCAACTTGTACAGGCCCGAGCCGAAAACGGCCGGGATCGCGAGCAGGAACGCGTAGCGCGTTGCCGCCTCTCGGGTGTAGCCGAGGAACAGGCCGCCAGAGATGGTGGCTCCGGAGCGCGAGACGCCGGGGATCAGGGCCGCGGCCTGGAAGAGGCCGAACAGGACGCCGTCACGCCAGGACAGGTCCTTCAGTTCGCGGGTGTTGCGCGCCCCGTAGCGGTCGGCCAGCGCGAGCACGATCGCCACGCCCGCGAGCATCGCCACGGTGATCCACAGGTTGCGCAGGGTCGAGTCGATCGCGTCCTGGAAGAGCAACCCGAGCAGCACGATCGGGATGGAGCCGATGATCACGAGCCACCCCATCCGAGCGTCGGGGTCACCCTTCTCGACCTTTCCGGTGAAGGACCCGAACCAGTGCGTGATGATGCGCCAGATGTCCTTGCGGAAGTACACAAGCACCGCCGTCTCGGTGCCCAACTGGGTGACGGCAGTGAACGCGGCACCCGGGTCCTTCCCCTCGAAGAAGAGTTGCCCGACGATCGAGACGTGCGCGCTGGATGAGATCGGGAGGAACTCCGTCAGCCCCTGAACGATGCCGAGCACGATGGCCTGCAGCCAGTCCATGTGGGTATTCCTCTCGATTGGCGAAACCAGCGCAACTGTACTCCGGGCTCCGGTGGGGTCGGGTTAGGCTTGCCGCCATGACGAAGGTGGTCCTGATTCGCCACGGGCGCTCCACTGCCAACGCCGACGGGGTGCTCGCGGGCCGCGCGCCCGGCGTCGCGCTCGATGAGGTCGGCCGCGCCCAGGCGGAGGCCCTCGCCGCGATCTTCGCGGGCGTTCCCGTCGCCGCCGCCTTCACGTCCCCGGTGCAACGCTGCCGCGAGACGGCCGAACTCGCGGGCTTCCCCGATGCCACGGTCGTGGACGGCCTCAGCGAATGCGACTACGGGACGTGGACGGGCGCCAAGTTGGAGGCGCTGCGCGACGAGGACGTGTGGGGAGACATCCAGGTCGCCCCCTCGCGCGTCACCTTCCCCGACGGTGAGTCGATGCTGGAGATGTTCGCGAGGACCACCGCGGCAGTGCGGGACCTGGCAGGCAGGCACGCCGAGCACGACACCGTCGTGGTGTTCTCGCACGGCGACCCCATCAAGGCCATTCTCGCCGACGCGTTCGGCATGCGGCTGGACGACTTCCAGCGCCTGCACGTCGGCCCGGCAGGCGTCAGCATCATCGAGTACCACGGCGACCGTCCCCTGGTGGTCTGCGTCAACGCCGGGGGAGACCTCACGAAGTTGCTGAGCGCCCACAACGCGCCAGCGGTGGGCGGCGGCGACGTCGCGAAACCCGCGTAGGCTTCGAGCCATGATGCTGGAGTTTGATCGACCGGACCGGTGCGTCGTCGGCACCGTCGGCCAGCCGGGCAACCGCCTGTTCCTCATCCAGGTCGCCCAGGGCGGCAAGCTCGCCGCGGTCGCGGTGGAGAAGCAGCAGGCCCAACTGCTCGGAGTGCGCGTCGGGGAGGTCCTCGACCAACTCGCCGACCTCGGCCACGACGTGCCGCCGGAGCAGCCGCCCGCCGACATGGGGCCCCTCGACGCGCCCGTCTCGGTCGACTTCCGCGCGGCCGCCATCGGGATGGCCTGGGACGCGGAGACGCAGCGCCTCGTCCTCGAACTGTTCTCCGTCGAGTCCGACGACGACTCGGGCGAGAACTCGCTGCTGCAGGTGCGCCTCACCCCGGCCATGGCCCGCGAGTTCTCCGGAAGGGCCGCCCTGATCGTCGCCTCCGGTCGGCCGGCCTGCCCGGCCTGCGGACAGCCCCTCGACCCGGGAGGCCACATCTGCCCCCGGTCCAACGGCTACCGGGGCGACCTGTTCACATGACCGGCCCCGTCGGCGACCTGAGCCTCGTCGGCCGCCTGGTGGACGCCTCCAACGGCACCTTCCTCGGCGTCGACGACGACCACAACGCGTGGGTCTACAAGCCTGTCGCCGGGGAGGCGCCCTTGTGGGACTTCCCGGCGGGCACCCTGAGCCGACGCGAGGTCGCGGCCTACGAGCTGTCCAGGCACCTCGGCCTCGGCCTGGTCCCGCTGACGGTGTGGGTCGACGGGCCGCTCGGCGAGGGCTCCGCGCAGGCGTGGGTCGAGGGTGAGGCCACTGACCTGATCGACCTGATCGAGCCGGAGGCCGTCACCGAGCAGTGGTTGCCGATCCTGGCAGCCACCACCGAGGACGACCGGCCAGTTGTCCTTGCGCACCGCGACGACCCGAGGCTGCGTGAGGTGGCGCTGTTCGACGCGCTGCTCAACAATTCCGACCGCAAGGCGAGCCATCTGATCGCTGATGGCGAACAGCTTCGCGGGGTCGACCACGGCGTCAGCATGCACGTCGACGACAAGCTCCGCACCGTCCTGTGGGGCTGGGCGGGGGACCCGCTCACGCCCGAAGAGGCCAGTCGCGCCGCGGTGGTCGCCTCCTTGGAGGCCCCGCTCGCACCCGGGTTGACCGACGAGGAATGGGAGGCTCTGAGGGGCAGAGCCAGCGCGATCCTGGCCTCTGGATGCCTGCCGGAGCCGTCTGGCAGGTGGCCCGGAATCCCGTGGCCGCCGTTGTAGGCGCTAAATTGGCCGCATGTATGCGTGGGCCCCAGTCGCCGTTCCGACCCTGAAGCCATCCCCGAGCGGCAAGCGGCTCAGCGTCTTCGACAGTCGCACCCTCGGCCAGTTGGAGGTCGGCCCCGCCGACGGCGGCGAGGCGCGGATGTATGTGTGTGGCATCACGCCATACGACGCGACCCACCTCGGCCACGCCAACACGTATGTCACCTTCGACCTGATCAACCGCGTCTGGCGCGACCTCGGCGCCAAGGTCAACTACACCCAGAACGTCACAGATGTCGACGATCCGCTCCTCGAACGCGCCGCGCAGACCGGGCAGGAATGGGAGGAACTCGCCGAGGACCAGACCGAACTGTTCCGCAGCGACATGCAGGACCTGCGCGTCATCCCGCCGGAGCACTATGTGGGCGCCGTCGAGTCCATCGCACTCGTGGTGTCCCTGATCGAGTCGATGCTGCCGACCGGGCTCGTCTACCAGTTGGACGACCCCGAGCACCCGGACTGGTACTTCAACACGGTCGCCGCACCAGGGTTCGGCGAGATCAGCCACCTGGACGAGGCCGAGATGATCGCGAAGTTCCGCGACAACGGGGGAGACCCCGACCGGCCGGGAAAGCGTCACCCGCTCGATTGCCTTGTGTGGCGCTACGCGCGCCCGGATGAGCCGAGTTGGACGTCGTCGCTGGGCGCTGGCCGCCCCGGCTGGCACATCGAGTGCACCGCCATCGCGCTGAAGTTCCTCGGGCGCGACTTCGACATCCAGGGCGGCGGCTCCGACCTGATCTTCCCGCACCACGAGATGTGCGCGGCGGAGGCGATCGTCGCCTCGGGCGCCCCCCTCGCGAGGGCCTACGTGCACTCCGGCCTCGTCGGCCTGGACGGCGAGAAGATGAGCAAGTCAAAGGGCAACCTCGAACTGGTCAGCAGGCTGCGCCATGGCGGCGCCGACCCGATGGCCATCCGGCTCGCGCTGCTGGACCACCACTACCGCGAGAACTGGGAGTGGACTCCCGATCAGTTGGAGGCGGCCACCCGGAGGCTCGCGCTGTGGCGCTCGGTCCTCGACCTGCCTGGCGCGGTGCCCGCCGCCGAGACGATCGAGGCGATGCGGGCCGCGCTGCGCGGCGATCTCGACACCCCGACAGCGCTCGCCGCGGTGGACACCTGGGTCGCGGCCTCGCAGGCGATCGACCAGGACGATCCCGCAGCGATCGTCGAGATGACCACCGCCGTCGACGCGCTGCTGGGCATCGCGCTGTAACGGGTAGGCTGCCGACCGTGAAAACGTTCGACGAACTCTTCGAGCAGCTGTCCGAGACCAAAGAGACCCGCCCTGAGGGGTCGGGCACCATCGCGCGCCTCGACGCCGGCGTCCATTCGATCGGCAAGAAGGTCGTCGAGGAGGCCGCCGAGGTGTGGATGGCCGCCGAGTACGAGACGAAGGAGCAGGCGGCCGAGGAGATCAGCCAACTGCTGTACCACGCTCAGGTCATGATGCTCGCGCTCGACCTGAAGCTCGAAGACGTCTACCGCTACCTCTGAGAGAAACTGGCCCATCGTGACCTCTGAACGCCTGCTTCGCATCGCCGTCCCCAACAAGGGCGCCCTCGCCGAACCCGCCGCCGCCATGCTGCGCGCAGCCGGCTACCGGCAGCGCACGGACGCCAAGGACCTGACCCTCATCGACGCCGACCACACCGTCGAGTTCTACTACCTGCGCCCCCGCGACATCGCGGTCTACATCGGCCGCGGCCACCTCGACCTCGGCATCACCGGCCGCGACATGCTGCTCGACTCGGAGGCCGACGCCACCGAGATCATGCAGCTCGGTTTCGGCGGTTCCCGGTTCCGGTTCGCCGCCCGCGGCGGGGCCGTCATGTCGGTCGCCGACCTGCAGGGCAAGCGGATCGCCACGTCCTACCCCGGGCTGCTGCAGACCTACCTCGCGGACCAGGGCATCGACGCCGAACTCGTCAAGCTGGACGGTGCCGTCGAGTCGGCCATCCGGCTCGGCGTCGCCGACGTGGTCGCCGACGTCGTCGATACGGGCACCACTCTTCGCCGCGCGGGCCTCGAGCTATTCGGCGACGCTATCTGCACCTCCGAGGCGGTCCTCATCCAGCGCAACGGCGGCGGCGACCTGCCCCCGCAGGCCGAGGCGCTGCGCACCCGCCTGAACTCTGTGCTCGTCGCCCAGAACTACCTGATGCTCGACTACAACGTCGAGCAGGCCAACCTCGAGATGACCATCGGGCTCGCACCCGGCGTTGAGGGCCCGACGGTGTCGAACCTCGCAAAGCAGGGCTGGTGCGCCGTCCGGGTGCTCGTGCCCCGCAAGGGCGTTCACCTGCTGATGGATGAGCTGTACGAGGCGGGTGCCCGCGGCATCCTGCTGACGGAGTTGGCGGCGTGCAGGCTGTGACCGAGGAACAGAGCGCCCCGACCCCGTCCGAGGTGCCAGAGCGTTTGGCCTACACCAGCCCGCCCGCCCTGATGACGGCCGTGGTGCTGTCGATCGTGCTGCTGTCCTTCTCGATGTTCGGCTGGTGGGCGCTCGGCAAGGAGATCCGCAACCAGGTGACGTGGCTGCAGGCCGCGACGCTGCTGTTCTTCGTGTTCGTGATGATCGGCGTGATGCTCTCGGTCGGCTACTCGCGGCTTTGGGCGAACGAGCAGGGCATCACGGTGCGCAACGGGCCGATCCTGCGCAAGTACCCGATCGACAAGATTGCGGGCGTGCGGCTGCGCAAGGGCGACCCGTGGAGCTCCCTGCTGCTGAAGGGCGAGGGCGAACTCAAGCGCAAGCCGGTGCTCGCCATCCAGTCACTTGAGGGTGAAGCGGGGGAGCGCAAGCTGATCGAACTGCGCCGCTGGCTGGTCGAGCACGGCGCCACCTCGCGCGACGTCGTGATCCGCGAGGAGGACGAGCCGCCGCTCGACGAGGACTGATCCCCGTCACTTTCGGTGACCGCCCCCGCGACTTTCCTGCGGGGGCGGTTTCTGCGTGATTAGGCTTCCTTCACAGGAGACGGGAGTCGCACATGTCGGATCTGCTCAGGCTGCTGGCCATCGGCTCGGCGCTGATGGCGTTGGTCGTCGGCATCGCGCCGTCCTGGCAGTTGGCGTCCTCGGGCAATGCCGAGGGAACGATCATGTTCTGGAACGAGATCTCGTGGGCCACCGCGTTCGCGCACGGGATCCTCGGGCCCTTCATCGTGTGGGCGCTCGCGATCGTGGCGACCGTCGGGTTGGCGATGAACATGGCGCGGGAGGCCCAGATGCTGTGGCCCGCCGTCGTGCTGCTTGTTTCGCTGTTCGCGCTGCCGATCGGCCTTGACTATGACAGCAGCTACCCGGAGTTCGTGGCCTGGTTCGGCTTCGGGCTGGTCGCGTTCGCCGGCCTCGCGTCGCTCGGGGGTTACGTGACCTGGGCGCGCGAGCGCGGGCGACCGCAGGGCGTCGGTGGCGCAGGTGGTCGATCCGGCGCCGAGGTCACATGATGCCGCGCTTGCGCAGCAGCGCCTCGATCTCGGCGTCCTCCGCGTCGAGGCCCTTCTGCTGAGGCTGGGCCTTGCCCGCCGGCTTGGCCTGCGCGGTGGCCGCGGGAGAGGCTGGCGCGGCAGGAGCGGACTTGCCTGCGGCGATCGAGGGCTTCGGGGCGGCGTCACCCTTGGTCGGCACCGCCTTGGGCTGCTCCGGCTGGGCGACGCGCTTCTGGCCCTTCGGCAGGAACGTGCCGATCACGAACAGCACCAGGCCGCCGATCGCGAGGCCGAGGCCCCACGCCGTCAGGTTGGTGAAAGGGGTGCGCTGGAACCAGTCGACCAGGCTTCGGATGCCGTTGATCGTCAGGTCGGTGACGCCCGTGAGGTACAGCCCGACGGGGATCGCGCCGAGCCCGATGCCCATCACCAGGGCGCGGACGCTGCGGTGGCGCGCCATCAGACCCGCCGCGATCGCGACGATGACGATGGAGAGGCCGACGGTGATGATCAGCGAGATTGGCATGCGCCCAAGTCTGTCACATGCAGGTGGCTGGCCCCATGGGCGCTAGTGTCGTGACCCATGAATGAGCTGCGTTCGCTTGCCCAGCCCAACTCGCGGTTCGCGGGGGACGACGGGTCGCCCGACCCGCTGACCCGAGAGGCCCTCGGCAGGGTGCGCGACCACAAGAGCTACATCCGCGCGATCGTCGCGCTGTGCACCAGCAGGCTGCTGATGCCGATCGTCGCGAGCGGCGACGAGTCGATGGACGGGCCCGACCCGGACAGGCACGCGGAGATGGCCGCCGTCACGCTGACCGACGACACAGGCAGCTACCTGCTCGCCTTCACGGGCATCGACTCGATGCAGCAGTGGAACGCCGACGCGCGCCCCGTGCCGTGCCTGCTCGACGAACTGTGCGCAACCGTCGAGGCGGCCGGCGCCGAGCAGTTGCTGCTCGACGTCGCGGGCCCCGTCCCGTTCGTCATCTCCGGGGATGCGCTGCGGCTGCTCGCCGACGGCAACGCCCTCGTCGAGTTCGAGGGCGAAGACTTCGCCTGGGTGAAGTACGCCGACGCCGAGCCAGAAGCCGACGCCGCGCCGGAGCCGGAAGCCGAGGCCTGATCCGGGCGCGGTGCGGTCCTGAACTTGAGCATGTTTGGTAACTCGTTTGCCGACACGCCGCGAAAACACGGCGTGTCGCGCAACGAGCAACCGAACATGCTCAAGGAACCACCCCGGGCCAGCCAACCAAGCCGGTTTGGACATCGAAGTCCCAGCCCGTAGACTGACGTGCGTTCATCGGCGGCTTCGGCCGCCCAGCAAGCGGAGCTCACCCTCCCACCCGAGCAGCCACCGGCAGCCGGGTCACCGAACGGGCACGATCCGTCGTGCGCCGCTTCAGGTGCCAGGGCCTCCGCATGCGCGGGGGCCTTTCGTCGTTGGACACGAGAAACTCACACACTGGAGGACCCATCAGCACTGAACCGCGGATCAATGATCGCATCCGAGTACCCGAAGTCCGGCTCGTCGGCCCCAACGGCGAGCAGGTCGGCATCGTGCGCGTCGAGGACGCATTGCGTCTTGCGGCGGAGAACGATCTGGATCTAGTCGAAGTCGCGCCGATGGCACGCCCGCCGGTCGCGAAGCTGATGGACTACGGCAAGTTCAAGTTCGAGGCCGCTCAGAAGGAGCGCGACGCCCGACGTAACCAGTCGAACGTCAGCACCAAGGAGATGAAGCTCCGTCTCAAGATCGACAACCACGATTACGAGACCAAGAAGGGCCACGTCGTCCGCTTCCTCAAGGGCGGCGACAAGGTCAAGATCACCATCATGTTCCGCGGACGTGAGCAGTCCCGTCCCGAGCTCGGCATGGACCTGCTGCGCAGGCTCGCCGAGGACGTGGCGGAGTTCGGCTTCGTCGAGTCGTCCCCCAAGCAGGACGGCCGCAACATGCTCATGGTGCTCGGCCCGACCAAGAAGAAGACCGAGGCCCGCGTGGACCAGGCCGCCGACCGCGACCGCCGCATGGCGCAGCGCAAGTCGAACGCCGAACTGGACAGGGCCGCAGAGGCCGAGCTCCGGGCAGCCCACTCGGACGACACACCCAAGAAGAAGCGCGGTCCTGCAGACAACATGGACCCCGACATCGATCTCTGACGAGATCGAGCCGAATAAGTAAGAAAGCGAGCCAAACAATGCCGAAGATGAAGTCGCACTCCGGCGCGAAGAAGCGGTTCAAGACCACCGGAACGGGCAAGCTCCTGCGCCGCAAGGCCAACCTGGGCCACCTGAACGAGCACAAGTCGTCGCGGCGCATCCGTAGCCTGCAGGGCGACGAGGCCGTGGCCCCCGCCGACGCCAAGAAGATGCGCAAGCTCCTTGGCAAGCACAAGGGCCGCTGAGCCCTCACCACCCGTCCCACATCCATCCGTCGGAGAACCGACACACCCACTAGGAGTTATCCATGGCACGCGTGAAGCGTTCTGTGAATGCGAAGAAGAAGCGTCGCGAAGTACTTGAGCTCGCCTCCGGTTACCGCGGCCAGCGTTCGCGTCTGTACCGCAAGGCGAAGGAGCAGATGCTCCACTCCGCCACCTACAGCTACCGCGACCGTCGCGCCAAGAAGGGCGACTTCCGCAGCCTCTGGATCCAGCGCATCAACGCCGCTGTCCGCGCCGAGGGCATGACCTACAACCGTTTCATCAACGGTCTGAAGAACGCAGGCGTCGAGGTGGATCGCAAGATCCTGGCCGAGCTGGCCGTCAACGACGTTGCCACGTTCAACGCTCTGGTCGCCGTCGCCAAGGACAACCAGCCCGCTGCTGCCGCCTGAAGGGCGCGACAGTGACTCACGAACCGAACGCCGCCCTTGGCCTCAACGCCTCGGTGCTGCGTTCGGTTCGTCGTCTGACGCAGCGCCGTGGCCGTGATCTCACGGGCAAGTTCCTCGCAGAGGGCCGCCAGGCGGTCCGCGAGGCGCTCGCCACCGACGACCTCGTCGAGGAAGTCATCGTGATCGACGCCGACCGGCACGCCGACCTCCTCGAAGGGGTCGACGTCCCGATCTGGCAGGCCACGGAGCATCAGATGCGCCAGCTCAGCGACACGGTGACGCCGCAGGGGATCATCGCGGTCTGCAGGCAGTTGCGCTACGACTGGGACGCACTCGACGGCGCCCGGCTCGTGGTGATCTGCGCGCAGGTCCGCGACCCCGGAAACGCGGGCACCGTGATCCGCTGCGCCGACGCGTTCGGCGCCGATGCGGTGATCCTCACCGCCGGCAGCGTCGAGATCTACAACCCCAAGACGGTGCGCTCAACCGTCGGAAGCCTGTTCCACATGCCCATCCTGACCGGGATCCCGCTCTCCGAGGCGGTCGACCGGGTCAAGGCGATGGGCATGAAGGTGCTCGCGGCCGACGGCGTCGGCGCACCCCTCGACCTGCTCGCGGCGGACGGCGGCCTCGCTGGCCCCGTCGCCTGGATCATGGGCAACGAGGCGTGGGGACTTCCCGACGAGGACGCCCAACTGGCCGACCAGATCGTGGCCGTCCCGATGTGGGGAAAGGCGGAGAGCCTCAATCTCTCCAGCGCCGCGGCGGTGTGCCTCTACGCCACCGCCTCGGCCCAACGACGACAACGGTGAAGAGGGAGGGTCCCATGTCAGGGCCTAACGACAACTTCGATCCCAAGCAGGTCGCCGCGCTCGATCCGGCGCAGATCGACGGCTTCGTGACGGAGGCGCTCTCCGCGATCGAGGCCTCCTCGACGACCGCGGAACTGAAGCAGGCGCGCCACGACCATGCGGGAGAGGTCTCCCCGCTCGCGCTCGCCAACCGCGAGATCGGCGCGCTGCCCCCGCATGCGCGCAAGGAGGCCGGCCAGCGCGTCGGACAGGCGCGCGGCAGGCTGAACCAGGCGTTCGCCGCCCGCCAGGAGGCCCTCTCGGTCGCCGAGGAGGAGGCCACCCTGGTCGCGGAGCGCGTCGACATGACCCTGCCGGTCGACCTCGGCCCCCGCGGAGCACTGCACCCCGTCACCAACCTGATCGACGAGATGATCGACGTGTTCGTCGCGATGGGCTGGGAGGTCGCAGACGGCCCGCAGGTGGAGTCGGAGTGGCACAACTTCGACGCCCTCAACCTCGCCCCCGACCACCCCGCCCGCGCCCTGCAGGACACCCTGTGGATCGACCCGCCGTCGGCGGGCAAACTGCTGCGCACCCAGACGTCGCCGGTGCAGATCCGCGCGATGCTTGAGCGCGGCGTCCCGCTGTACATCATCAGCCCCGGCAAGGTTTTCCGCGCCGACGAGTACGACGCGACCCACCTTCCCGTCTTCCACCAACTCGAGGGCCTCGTCGTCGACAAGGGCATCTCGATGGCCGACCTGCGCGGCACGCTCGACCACCTCGCGCAGGCCATGTTCGGCGACGTCCGCACCCGGATGCGCCCGCACTACTTCCCGTTCACGGAGCCGTCGGCCGAGGTCGACCTGCAGTGCTTCGTGTGCCACGGCGAGTCCGTCGGCAATCCCGAGCGTCCCTGCCGCACCTGCCGCTCCGAGGGCTGGATCGAGTGGGGCGGCTGCGGCGTCGTCAACCCGCGTGTGCTCGCCGCCTGCGGCGTCGACCCCGAGGTGTACTCGGGCTTCGCGTTCGGCATGGGCGTCGACCGCACCGTGATGTTCCGCACCGGAGCGCCCGACCTTCGCGACTTCGTCGAGGGCGACATCCGCTTCAGCCGTTCGATCCTTGGAGGTGCCCGATGAAGGCCCCGATCTCGTGGCTGCGTGACCTCGTCACGCTGCCCGCAGACACCGACACCGCGCGGCTCGCCGACCAGTTCACCAAGGTCGGCCTGACCGTCGAGCACATCGAGCAGACCGGCTCGCCCGTCACCGGGCCCCTCGTGGTCGGCCGGGTGCTCAGCCTCGTCGAGGAGCCGCAGAAGAACGGCAAGACGATCCGCTACTGCCGCGTCGATGTCGGAGCGGAACTCAACGACGACGCGACGGACGAGTTCCCCGCGAGCCGCGGCATCGTCTGCGGCGCCGACAACTTCGCCGTCGGCGACCTCGTCGTCGTGGCGCTGCCCGGCTCGGTGCTGCCCGGCGACTTCTCCATCGCGGCCCGCAAGACCTACGGCCACGTCTCCGACGGCATGATCTGCGCCGAGGACGAACTGGGCCTCGGCGAGGACCATAGCGGCATCATGGTGCTCGCCTCGGACACGGCGGATCCCGGCACCGACGCGATCGACCTGCTGTGGAGCGCCGACGAGGTGCTCGACATCGACGTGACCCCCGACCTGAGCTACTGCCTGTCGCTGCGAGGGCTGGCCCGCGAGGCGGCCATCGCGAACGGCGTGAGCTACGAGGACCGCTACCGGGCGCACCTGCCCGAGCCGGTCGACGGCGGCCACCCGGTCGTCCTCGACTCCGACCGCTGCTCCGCCTTCGTCGCGCTGACGATCCAGGGCATCGACCCGACCGCCGCGTCACCGTCGTGGATGGTCGACCGGCTGCGCGCCTCCGGCGTCCGCTCGATCTCGCTGCCCGTCGACGTCACCAACTACGTGATGCTCGAGTCCGGTCAGCCGCTGCACGCCTACGACGCCGCCAAGCTGTCCGGCCCGATCGTCGTCCGGCTCGCCCGGGATGGCGAGAAGTTGCGCACGCTCGACGGCCAGGACCGCGACCTCGACGCCGACGACCTGCTCATCACCGACGACTCCGGCCCCATCGGGCTGGCGGGCGTGATGGGCGGCGAGACGACCGAGGTCTCCGACGCGACCACCGCCATCGTGCTGGAGGCGGCCAGCTTCGCGCCCGCATCCGTGTCGCGCACCTTCCGCCGCCACGGCCTGCCTTCTGAGGCGTCCAAGCGCTTCGAGCGCGGCGTCGACCCGCAGCTCGGCTACGCGGCAGCTAAGCGCGCCGCGAAGCTGCTGATCGCCAGCGGCGGGGGAGAGGTGACCGCCGAGACGGTCGTCGGCTCCGCGCCCGCGACCAGGCACATCTCGCTGCGCTCCGGCCTCGTGTCGGCCGTGCTCGGCACCAAGGTCGAACAGGACGAGATCACCCGGCTGCTGCGCGCCGCCGCGATCCCGGTGACCGTGCTCGGTGACTCGCTGACGGTGGACGCGCCGAGCTGGCGCGGCGACCTTGTCGACCCGTACGACGTCGTCGAGGAGATCGGCCGCCACATCGGCTACGACCGGATCGGTCTGCGGCTGCCGGTCCCGCCGGTGACCCGTGGACTCGACCCGCTGATCCGCAACCGGAGGGCCGCGCTGCGCGCCGTCGCAGCGCTCGGCTTCACCGAGGTGCTGTCGCTGCCGTTCGCCGCCACCGATGAGCTCGACCAGTTGGGCGTCCCGGAGACCGACCCGCGCCGCTCGCTCGTGAGGCTCGCCAACCCGCTGTCGGAGACCCACGCGTACCTGCGCACCTCGCTGCTGCCCGGGCTGTTCGCCGCGGTCGCCAGGAACACGAGCCGCAGCATGGGCGACCTCGCGCTGTTCGAGCAGGGACGGGTCTACTTCGACCGTGGCGACGCCGTCGCGCCCCGCCCGAGCGTCGCGCACCGTCCGAGCGAGGACGACCTTGCCGCGATCGAGGCTGCGCTGCCCGGCCAGCCGGAGACCATCGCCGCCGTCGTGACGGGCAACTGGCGTCCCGCGGGCTGGTGGGGTCCTGCCGTGCCAGCCGACTGGACGCACGTCGTCGCGTTCGCTGAGCGCGCCGCTGCCGCGGTGGGGGCTCGCCTGGACCGTCGCAACGCCTCGGTCGCGCCGTGGCATCCCGGCCGCGGCGCCGAGCTGTCCCTCGGCGGGGTCGTGCTCGGCCACGCCGGCGAACTGCACCCGGCCGTCGTCAAGGCGTTCCGGCTCCCCGAGCACGCGTGCGCCGTCGAGCTGAACCTGGAACTGGTCCTGAAGCTCGCCACGGACGGTGGCCGGATCGGCACCCTCTCGGCGTTCCCGCTCGCGAAGGAGGACGTCGCGCTGATCGTCGACGCCGACGTCGCCGCCTCGGACGTGCAGGCGGCGCTCACCGAGGGCGCGGGCGACCTGCTGGAGTCGATCTCGCTGTTCGACGTCTACACGGGCGACCAAGCGGGCGAGGGCAAGAAATCGCTTGCGTTTGCGCTGCGTTTCCGTGGCGACACGACGCTCACCGACGCCGACGCGGCCGCTGCCCGCCAGAACGCGGTAGCTGTCGCTGTCGAGCGCTTCGGGGCGGTCCAGCGCGCCTGAGATTGCCGACGAAAACGACGGACGCCCGACCAGCAGGTCGGGCGTCCGTTGCGTTTCGGCGGATCGTTCGTCAAGCTTGTCGAGACGTCCGAGACCTCGCGCGGTCCGGGTCTGGGGACCCATCGACGGGCTCGTGGGTCGTTCGTCGAGCTTGTCGAGACGTCCGAGACCACAGGTGGTCCGTGTGACGAGGTCTTGAGGCGTCCGGGGCGGCTCAGTGACGGGTTTGGAGGGGGCCGGCTGGTGTTCGTTGGTGGTTGCTGGGTTGTGGGTTCGGACCCCTCGACGGGCTCGGAAGCCGTTCGTCGAGCTTGTCGAGACGTCCGAGTGGTGGTGCGGCGTGGTGGTGTCGGACCCCTCGACGGGCTCGCGGGCCGTTCGTCGAGCTTGTCGAGACGTCCGAGACCACAGGTGGTCCGTGTGACGAGGTCTTGAGGCGTCGGGGACGGCTCAGTGACGGGTTTGGAGGGGGTCGGCTGGTGTTCGTTGGTGGTTGCTGGGTTGTGGGTTCGGACCCCTCGACGGGCTCGGAAGCCGTTCGTCGAGCTTGTCGAGACGTCCGAGTGGTGGTGCGGCGTGGTGGTGTCGGACCCTTCGACGGGCTCGGGGATCGTTCGTCGAGCTTGTCGAGACGTCCGAAACCACACGCGATCCGGTGTGCGACGGCCTTGTCCCCAGCGAAATGGATCCGTGAGAAGTCGGCTGGCCGATGGCGAAGCATTGGGCATGGCATGGATCTACATCTTGAGGTGTGCCGACGGCTTCTACTACGTCGGCAGCGCCAGGAATCTTGAGGCCCGAATGGACGCCCACATGGCGGGTAAGGGAGCGAAGTTCACCCGCAGACGGCTGCCGGTGGAGCTCGTCTACGCCCAGGAGTGCGACAACATCGGTGAGGCTTGGTCGCTTGAACGTAAGGTGCACGGCTGGAGTCACGCCAAGAAGGAGGCCCTCGTCAACGGGGATTTCCACCTGCTACCTGGTCTGGCGCGGGGGAGGCGACGGTAGCGGGGCGTTGGGCAAGCGGCGGTGGCGCTGTGGTTGCGGACGTCTCGACAAGCTCGACGAACGGGGGGCGCGCCCCAGCGAACGGCAACCGAGGGATGGGAGGCCTCAGTGGCGCTGTGGTTGCGGACGTCTCGACAAGCTCGACGAACGGGGGGCGCGCCCCAGCGAACGGCAACCGAGGGATGGGAGGCCTCCGTGGCGCTGTGGTTGCGGACGTCTCGACAAGCTCGATGAACGGTGGTCGCGCCCCAGCGAACGGTAGCCGAGCGGTGGTAAGCCTCAGTGGCGCTGTGGTTGCGGACGTCTCGACAAGCTCGATGAACGGTGGTCGCGCGCCAGCGAAACGGCAACCGAGCGGTGGTAAGCCTCAGTGGCGCTGTGGTTGCGGACGTCTCGACAAGCTCGACGAACGGTGGTCGCGCCCAGCGAATGCGGCCGAGCGGTGGGAAGCCTCAGTGGCGCTGTGGTTGCGGACGTCTCGACAAGCTCGACGAACGGGGGCGTCTGTTTGCGTTTCGGGGGATCGTTCGTCAGCGGCGACGCTGGCGCAGCTTCTCCAACTCCGCCCGCTCCTGCTTCGTCAACGAGTGGATGCCGCTTGCGTTGATCTTGTCGAGCAACTGGTCGATGCGCTCCTCGTCTGAGGCGCGGCGGTCGGCGTGGCGCTGCTGCGTCCGGGTCGACTGGTGCGTGCGGGGGCGGTGCTGGGTCCGGCTCGTGGTCTTCTTGCGCCTACCACCGGGGATCCAGGAGTACTGGCCGAGGAGGCCGACGCTGCGGGCCGCCATCGCGACCAGCACGAGCGAGAGCAGCAGGCCGAGCAGGTTGCCCCAGGCGCGGAAGGCCAGCATCGGCAGCACCTGCAGGGCCAGCATGACCAGCCCGAAGACCCACGCTGGGATGTTGAAGAAGAAGCGACGGGTCGGCCACTCGGCGATCCACAACAGCAGCAGGCAGAACTCCACCATCTGCAATCCGGCGATGACCGAGCCTGGCACGACGATCCCGACCAGCGTGGTCGTCAGCGTGAGCGAGCCCCAGATCCCCAGGAACAGCAGCGCCATCTGGCTGCGGCCGATCTGCGCCTCGAGGTCGCGGCCGAACAGCCACAGCAGCGCGAGGTTCAGGACGCTCCACAGGCTGATGGTGTCGGCGAGAGGCCACGTGAACAGCCGCCACACCTCGCCGCCGAGCATCTGCTGCGGCGCGTAGACCAGCCACTGCGGCAGCGAGGGGACGAACACCCAGGCGAGCATGCCGACGGCGCCGAGGAGGGCCACGGCGATCGTCGTGGTGACATCGAGGCGCCCGATCTTGAACCAGGGCTCGCTCTGCTGCTGATAGGAACTCACACCCCAAGCGTGCCAGACGAGCGAAGCCCCCGCCGCCGAGCGTTCCGCCAACCGGCCCGAGGCGCGCCATTGCCTGCATCGTCGGCGCCGCCGCTCAGCCCTGCGCGGTCCCGTCGGCGTCTCCTTCGTCACCCACATCGGCGCGATCCTCCCAAGCCCGTGCCCACTCCCGCAGCATCGCGGGCCACACGATGAACCGTCGAAACGGCCGGATGAACGCCATGTAGATGCGACCGAGCCGGCCGTTGGGCTTGGTGTAGACCGCCAACTCGAGGCCGTAGCCGTCGCCGGTCGGCACCCAACCGCAGTGCATGACCCCGTGGACGGTCGCGTTGGCCGTCTCCGCCGCCATCTCGGTCGGCAGCACGTACACCGGCCGCAACAGGCCGGACGAGGGGTCCGGCGCCGCCCGCAGTTCCGGCGACACCCGCTCCCTCAGGGACGCGACCCGGCCGTCGAGCCCGGATCCTGACCTGTCCCAGCCGAACCACTTGCCGAGCTTCCAGCGTGCCGCGAAGAGGAACCGGACGACCGCGGTGCTGTGTTCCCCGCGGCGCTTCAGGAGGGCCAGGAATCGTGCCATGTCGGTAGGGCTGGAGCCGGGTGCGGGCACCAGCCAGACGTCCTCCAGCGTGAAGTCGTCGGCAATGCCGTGCACGAGCCACGGCCTCTGAAGATGCTCTGACGCAGGACGTTGGTACATGACGCCTCCCAAATATTCGCTTGCGTATAGTTGGAACCTAGCATGACGGTGGGAGGATCGGTACATGGCCAACGTGAAGCTGACCAGGCACGACTGGATCGACGCGGCGCTCGCCCTGCTGACGGACGAGGGCATCGACGCGGTCCGGGTCGAGCCGCTGGCGCGCAGGCTCGGCGTCACCAAGGGCAGCTTCTACGGCTATTTCACGGGTCTGGAGGTCTTCCTCGTGGAGGTCATCCGCGTCTGGGAGATCGACGTCACCGAGGGGATCCTCGCCCAGGTCGCCAAGGACGGAGACCCCAGGAAGCGGATGCGGCAGTTGGCCGTAGCCCTTGTCTCGCATCCCAACCGCACCGTGCACACGGAACTGGCCGTCCGTGAGTGGGCCCGCAAGGCCCCGGAGGTTGATGAGTGCGTGCGCCGGGTGCAGGCGATCCAGTGGGACCTGCTGATGCAGATCTTCTCTGAGTTCTGCGACGAGCGTGAGGCCACCTACCGCAGCGTCGTGGCGATGTCGGCGCGCCTCGCGACGCCGATGCTTGAGGGTGGTCCCGACGGCGATCCGGCCGGGCGGATCGAGTTCGTCGTGCAGCAACTGATCCGCTGAGTCGTCGGCCGAACCGGTCGCGCGCACCGTTAGGCTGCCTCCATGCCACGGGTGATCCATACGGGCCAGGCGCTCGTCGACGCGACAGCGCAGGTCGGCTCCCTCCCGCTGCGCGGCCAGAACGTGATGGCCGACGGGTGGGGCCAGGCCGCGGGGGGAGCGGTCAACATCCTCGTCGCGGCCGCCCGCTCGGACGCCGACTGCGTGCACGCTGGGGCCATCGGCACCGGCCCCAACGGCGACCTTGTCCGCGACGCGCTCGAGGCCGAGTCGATTGCCTACAGCGCGCCCGCAGTCCCCGACGCCGACACCGCGCTGTGCGTCGTGCTCGTCGAGCCGAGCGCCGAGCGCACCTTCATCACCATGCAGGGAGCCGAGCGGCGGCTGAGCGTCGAGGCCCTGCAGAGCTCGGATCCACGGCCGGGCGACCTGGTGTGCGTCACGGGCTACACGCTCGCGGTCGACTCGACCCGCCTTCCCCTCCAGGAATGGCTGAAGGGCCTCCCGAGGGCGTGCACGTCGTGCTCGACCCAGGCGCAGCCTTCGCCGACCTCCCCGACGACGTGCGCGACGCGATGCTCGACCGCACCACGGTGTGGACCTCCAACCAGGAGGAGGCGGAGGCGCTCTGCCGCACCAAGACCGGTGGCCCGTCGACCATGGCCGAGGCGGCCAAGCGGATCGCCCGGTTGCTTCCCTCCGGCGCCGTTGCGATCGTGCGCGACGGGCCCGCGGGCTGCGCCGTCTGCGTCGACGGCGTCGTCACCGAGGTGCCCGGCTTCCCGCAGAAGCCGGTCGACACCAACGGCGCGGGCGACGCCCACACCGGCGTGCTGTGCGCAGAGATCGCCCGCGGCGCCGACTGGGTCACCGCCTGCCGCAGGGCCAACATCGCCGGGGCCATCAAGGTCACCAGGCGCGGGCCGGCGACCGCCTCGACGAGGGCCGAGATCGACGCGTTCGAGGCGCGGGCCTGACGGCGGTGCCACACTGGCGCCATGACCGCTGAACCCTGGCTGATCGTCATCGACGCACAACGCATCTTCGCCGACCCCGAAAGCGACTGGGGTTCACCCATGTGGCCGGGCACCGTCGAGTCGATCCGACGCCTCTTGCCCAGCTTCGAGGGTCGCACCATCCTGACCCGCTGGGTGCCGCCCGCCGCTGACGAGCGGGCCGGGTCGTGGGCCGACTACATGGCCGCCTGGCCGTTTGCCGACCGGCCGGCCGACGACCCGTACTTCGACCTCGTCGACGAACTCGCCGGCCTCGACGCGCCGGTGGTGGACGCGCCGACGTTCGGGAAGTGGGAGAGGCTACGCGACTTGGTGGGGGAGGCCCCGAGCCTCGTGGTCACCGGCGTCTCGACCGACTGCTGCGTGATCTCGACGGTGTTGCCCGCGGCCGACGCCGGGGCACGCGTCACGGTCGTCACCAACGGCTGCGCCGGATCGAGTCCCGAGAACCAGGCGGCGGCGCTGACAGTGCTCGGACTGTATCCCCCGCAGGTGGAACTGCGCACCGTCGACGACGTGCTCGCGGATGAATGATGGCCGGACCGCGGAACGCCTCTCGGCGCGTGGCCGCTCATAGCGGCAAATAGTGGAGCCCGGGGTTACCACGGCCCGACCGCTGACGATTCTAGCGGCTGACCCAAGAGATCAGTGCAAAGCGCCGTCGCGCCACAGCGCGGCGGCTTTGGTCAGCTCGGCCGAGACGGCCTCGTAGCCCTCCCAGCGGCGGCGCTCGTCTGCGACCCGCTCGGTCAGCCCACCCTCGGAGACCAGTTCCGCGGATCCGACGGCCATCACCCGCGCGAACGCGGCCGCGCGCTCCAGTGCGATGGCGAAGTCGCCAGTGAAGGCGCCCCGCAGGATCCGGGTCGACAGGACCACGACCTCCTCAGGGGAGGGGGCGCTGCCCGACCCGGCGATCGCCTGCCCGACCGTATCGACCTCGACGCCCCTCTTGAAGCGGTAGCCGGCCGCCGACGGCGCCTCGCGTACCGCATGGCGCAGCAGATACAGCCGCCACAGTGCGCCGGGAAGCGAATCGGCGGGGGCCTCCGCCCACATCTCGGCCAGGTCCTCGATGCCCGCCCCGTCCGCGAAGGCGATCACGCGATCCACCACCGCGGCGTCAGGCGCGCGACGTACCCGATGCAGCAGCGCCGCAGCGGTGTCGTGCGCCAACTCGCCCAGCTCGGCGGGGTCGCCCCCGCCCCCCATCATCTCGATGACGTCGCCGGGGCGCTTGACTGGCTTGTGGAAGTTCGTCACGGGCCGATCCTACGTCGCGCCGCTACGCTGGGCCCGTGTTGATCTCCCGCGAAGAGCCTCCCGCCGACGAGGGCGGGTCAGGCTACGCGCTGTACGAGTTCGACGCCCGGGAGTGGGACGCGGTCCTGGAGGACCTCTTCGGCACCAGCCTGCTCGGCCAGTCGGCCCGTCGCCGCTGGGCCGAGGGCCTCGACCCGTCCATCACCGTGCACCGCTTCGTGTCGGCGCGCGAGGACGGCGAACTCGTCGGCGTGGCGCTGCTCGAACTGCCCCAGCGCGACAACACCCACCTCGCCTTCGTGTCGATCGTCGTGCCCGCTGCCCACCGCGGGCACGGGATCGGGGCGGCGCTGTTCGACGACGCGGCCGCGCTCGCCGCCTCCGAAGGCAGAGACAACCTCGAGATCTGGACCTGGGACACCCTTGTCGAGCCCGGCCCCGGCACCATCTCCGCGCGACAGGGCGACGGGGCCATCGACGCCGCTGCTCCGGGCGCCAGGTTCCTGCTCAAGCGAGGCTTCCAGCTCGTCCAGGTCGACACCATGTCCGGCTGGGACCTGCCCCCACAGGCGGGCCTTGAGGCGGCCGCGGCGGAGGCCCGTGCGGCGACGCCCGAGGGGTACCGCCTCGTCCAGTGGCACGGCGACACCCCGGAACGCTGGGTCGGCGACGCGGCGCTGCTGCAGGTGGCGATGAGCACGGACGCGCCAATCGGCGGCTCGGACCTGCGTGCCGAGGTCATCGACGCCGACCGGATCAGGGCCATCGACCGGGGCCGACGCGCGGGCGGCCTCGACCAACTCGTCACGTCCGTCGAGCACGACGGAACCCTGGTCGGCATCACGCGCCTCGTCCGCGACACGGCCCGCCCACAGGTCGGCGACCAGTGGGACACGCTCGTGCTCGGGCACATCGGGGCAACGGGCTCGGCTGGCTCATGAAGACCGCCAATCACGCCGCGATCCGCGGCGCCTGGCCGGAGGTGGCGACGCTGGTGACGGGCAACGCGTCGGAGAACCGGTGGATGCTCGCCATCAACCGCAGGCTCGGCTACCGCCCGATCGCCGCGTCCGGTTGGTTCGAGCGACGCGCGGGTGGCGATGGCGCTCAGTAGGCGGGCGATCGTCGAGGCGGGGCTCGGCATCCTGGACGCGTACGGCCTCGGCGACCTCAGCATGCGCCGGGTCGCCGACGTGCTCGGCGTGCAGGCGGGGGCGCTGTACTACCACGTGCCCAACAAGCAGTCGCTGCTCGCGGCGCTCGGCGACGAGATCCTCTCCGAGGTGTCCGACCCGCGGCCAGACGAGCCGGTCGCGGACTGGCTGGTCGAGTGGGCAGCGACGCTGCGCAAGGTGCTGCTCGCGAGGCGCGACGCCGCGGAACTGGTCGCCTCGTCGCTCGCGCTCGGCCTCGGCGCCGTCGACCCGGCCGCGTCGGGTCGGGAGAGGCTGACGATGGAAGGCGTCGAGCAGCCGGAGGCGACCATGGCGGCGCTGCTGCACTTCGTGCTCGGCCACGTCGTCGAGGAGCAGACGCGCGCCCAGATGCACTCGCTCGGCGTCCTCGCCGACTTCGACGCGGCCGGCTCGGAGGCCAGCTTCGGCTGGGGACTCGGCCTGATTGTGCGCGGTGTGAAACAAACCGTTCCCACAACGCCTTGATGAGAGTTAGGCTGACACCATGCATCGGCAAAGTCGTCGGTTCGCTGCGGTAGTGGCCGCAGTGGTGTTGCTCGCTCTCACTGGCTGTGGAACGCGCCAGGTGACGCCGTCCACCTACGCCGGCTCCCCCGATTCCCCGGATGTGGTGCTGCTCGTCGAGGCGTCCGACGACGCCAAGATCGCCGAGGCCCGCGTGACACAGGAGGACGACCAGCAGGTCGTCGTTGAGGTCCGCATCGACGGCTCCGACGCCAGCAAGGACGCCACCATCGAGGTGCTCGAGGCCGAGGTGCGACTCGACAAGCCGCTCGGCGGCCGCCAGGTCGTCGATCAGGAGGGCCGGGCGATCCCCGAGTCGTAGCCGCCTCAGCCCGGGTCTGGTTCCGGGGCAGGCGGCTTCTTGGTCATGGCAGCCACCGAGAGTGCGACCACCGAGACGCCGACCACCCCGAGCAGCCACCACGGCACCTGCGCCGTCCACTCCAGGAGCGACGCGACAGCCCCGTCGGCCAGCCTCCCGGTGACGGCGCCCTCGACGGAGTCGGCGCGCGGCATCCGGAACCGGCCGAGCGCGAAGCGCCCCAGGACGACACCGCCCAACCCGAGCAGCGCCGCGAGGATCGAGGCGACCCACCGGCCTCGACGCGAGCCGATCAGCAGGCCGAGCACCCCGAGCAGCGCCGTGGCCACGAACATCCACTTCCAGTGCTGGGCCATCGCGATGGTCTCGCTCGCCAGTTTGGTCACGGTGGCGTCCGGGCGACCCAGCGCGACCCGCACGTCCTTGTCCCACGCCACCTGCTCCAGGTACGGGCGGACCGTCTCGTCGGCGGCCGCCAGCAGTTTCTCCCTGCCGAGCGTCACGAATGGCGAGAGGTCGAGCCAGATGGTGGGGGTCTCGGCCGCATCGCTACGGTACGCGTCGAGGTCCTCCACCAGCGCGACCCGCGAGGCCGTGATCGTCTGCTTCCACGCGTTCTCGACGCCAGGGTCCTCGAGGGCGTTGTCGACGGCCGTGGCAAGCAGCGCCTCCAGCGTCGCGCGCAGGTTCGGGATCTGGTCGACGGCCTCCGGGATCTCCCGTTTCGCCGCTGTCTCCAGTTCGGACGCGATCGCGGAGCGCACCGAACGATCGGTGGCAAGCGGCGCGACGATCATTTCCGCAGGCTCCTGCGTCCTTGCCACGGCGTCGACCCACCGGGCACCCACGCCGGCGACGGCGGACGCGACGGCCATCAGCAGGATCACGAATGCGAGGAAGGAGCGGACTGCGCTCACGAGGCCTCCAATGGTCGGGCCGCGGCGTTGCGGTTCCGGACAGACTAGCCGGGCCCCACGATTGAATATCTATTGTGAATGTGGAATAGTTTCGACCATGACGTACAAGGTGGCGGTGGCCGGATGCACGGGCTACGCGGGCGGCGAGCTGCTGCGCCTGCTCCTGCAGCATCCCGAGGTGGAGATCGGGGCCCTTACCGGCAACTCGAGCGCGGGGGAGAGGCTCGGTGCTCTGCAGCCGCATCTCGCCCCGCTGGCCGACCGCGTGGTCGCCCCCACCACCGCGGAAGAACTCTCCGGCCATGACGTCGTGTTCCTCGCCCTGCCGCACGGCACCTCCGCCGCGATCGCGCAGCAACTGGGCGACGACGCGCTCATCGTCGACGCGGGCGCCGACTTCCGGCTCAGCGACGCGGACGAGTGGGAGCGGTTCTACGGTTCCCCGCACGCGGGCACCTGGCCCTACGGGCTGCCGGAACTGCCTGGCGCCCGGGAGGCGCTCGCCGGCGCACGGCGCATCGCGGTGCCCGGTTGCTATCCGACGGCCAGCACCCTCGCGCTGCTGCCCGCCGTCGCTGCGGGCCTGATCGACGCGACCCAGGTCTCGATCGTCGCCGCCAGCGGCACCTCCGGCGCGGGGAAGGCGGCAAAGCCGCACCTGCTCGGCTCCGAGGTGATGGGCAACATGAGCCCCTACGGCGTCGGCGGGTTGCACCGCCACACCCCCGAGATCGCGCAGAACCTCCGCACGGTCACCGACGGCGACGTCACCGTCAGCTTCACCCCGCTGCTCGCTCCGATGCCGCGCGGCATCCTTGCGACCTGCTCCGCTCCGATCGTCGGCGACGTGACCACCGCCGACGCGCGGGAGGCCTACGCGGCGTTCTATGCCGAGGAGCCATTCGTGACGCTACTCGACGACGGGCAGTGGCCCCAGACCGCCGCGATCGTCGGGTCCAACCGTGCAACAGTGCAGGTCGTCGTCGACCCCACGGCGCGCCGGCTGATCGTCATCTCCGCCATCGACAACCTCACGAAGGGCACCGCGGGCGGCGCCATCCAGTCCATGAACATCGCCCTCGGCCTGCCAGAGGCCACCGGGCTCAGCACAGTAGGAGTCGCGCCATGAGCGTCACCACCCCCAAGGGGTTCGCGGCCGCAGGCGTGACCGCCGGCCTGAAGCCGAGCGGAAAGCCTGACGTCGCCGTCGTCGTCAACCAGGGCCCCGACCAGGCGGCAGCCGCCGTGTTCACCACCAACCGCGTCTTCGCGGCCCCCATCAAATGGTCGCGCGAGGCGGTCGCCGACGGCCAACTCAACGCCGTCGTGCTCAACTCGGGCGGCGCAAACGCCTGCACCGGAAGCGAGGGCTACGCCGACTCAGCCGCGACGGCCTCCCGGGTCGCCGACCGGCTCGGCCTGATCATCGACAACGTCGCCGTCTGCTCGACGGGGCTGATCGGCGTCCGGCTGCCGATGGAAACGCTGCTGCCCGGCGTCGACGCCGCCTGCACGGCCGTCTCCACGGACGGCGGCGCCTCGGCGGCCGAGGCGATCATGACCACCGACACCGTCGCGAAGCAGGCAAGCGTGAGCGTCGACGGCTGGTCCATCGGCGGCATGGCCAAGGGCGCAGGCATGCTCGCGCCCGGGCTCGCCACCATGCTGGTGGTGCTCACCACCGACGCGGTCGTCGACGCCGGGGCCCTCGACGCCGCGCTGCGCGAGGCGAGCCGCGTCAGCTTCGACCGCGCCGACTCCGACGGCTGCATGTCGACCAACGACACCGTGATCGCGATGTCCTCCGGCGCCAGCGGGGTGACGCCCGACGCGGCGACCTTCCAGGAGGCGCTGACCGGCATCTGCGTCGACCTGGCCCGCCAGTTGATCGCCGACGCCGAGGGCGCGTCGCACGAGATCGCCGTCGAGGTGATCGGTGCGGCGTCCGAGCGCGACGCGGTGGTCGTGGGGCGCGAGATCGCCCGGTCCAACCTGTTCAAGTGCGCCATCTTCGGCAACGACCCGAACTGGGGTCGGGTGCTCTCCGCGATCGGCGTCACCGACGCGGCGTTCCACGCGGATGAACTGGATGTCTCCTTCAACGGTGTGATGCTGTGCCGGGGCGGACAGATCGGGGAGGACCGCTCGAAGGTCGACCTCAGTGAGCGCTACGTGCGCGTCACCGTCGACCTGCACGCGGGTCACGACAGCGCGACCATCCTGACGAACGACCTCACCTACGACTACGTGAAAGAGAACGCGGAGTACTCCACATGAGCCCCAGGACCGTGACGCAGCGCCACCCCGAGCTGCTGGCAAAGGCCAACACGCTGATCGAGGCCCTTCCGTGGCTCGCGGAGTACGCGGGCGAGACCGTCGTGATCAAGTACGGCGGCAACGCCATGACCGACGACGCGCTCAAGCGGGCGTTCGCCGAGGACGTGGTGTTCCTGCGCAGGGTCGGGCTCAAGCCGGTCGTGGTGCACGGCGGCGGCCCGCAGATCTCGTCGATGCTCGACAAGTTGCACATCGACTCCGAGTTCCGCGGCGGCCTGCGGGTCACCACGCCTGAGGCGATGGATGTGGTGCGGATGGTGCTCGTCGGCCAGGTCGGCAGGGAGCTGGTCAACCTGATCAACCAGCACGGGCCTTTCGCCGTCGGGATGTCCGGCGAGGACGGCGGGCTGTTCACCGCGCGGAAGCGGGGCCTTGTCGTTGACGACGAGGAGGTGGACCTCGGGCTCGTCGGCGACGTCAAGAAGGTCGACCCCAGCTCGCTGAACGACCTGATCGCGGCGGGTCGGATCCCGGTCGTCGCGACGGTCGCCCCCGACGCCAACGGCCAGGTCCACAACGTCAACGGCGACACGGCGGCAGCCGCGCTCGCCGTCGCGCTCAAGGCTAAGCGCCTCGTGATGCTCACCAACGTGGCAGGCGTCTACGCCGACTACCCCGACGAGGACTCGATCATCACGCAGATCAACACCGACGAGGTGCGTGGCCTGCTGCCGAGCCTCGACTCGGGGATGATCCCCAAGATGGAGGCCTGCCTGCGCGCCGTCGAGGGCGGCGTCGCGTCGGCGACCGTGATCGACGGCCGCGTCCCGCACTGCCTGCTGCTCGAGATCTTCACGGACGAGGGCGTCGGCACCATGGTCACCAACGAGGAGTAGGGCATGAGCCAGGCCGATCTGCAGGGCCGCTACGCGGCGGTCATGATGAACGCGTTCGGCGCCCCGAAGCGGGTCTTCGCCCGCGGCGAGGGCGTCCACCTGTGGGACGAGGACGGAAACCGCTACACCGACCTGCTCTCGGGGCTCGCCGTGACGGCGCTCGGGCACGCGCATCCCGGCGTCACGGCCGCCATCGCAGGGCAGTTGGGATCGCTCGGTCACGTCTCGAACTTCTTCGCGAGCGAACCCCAGGTGCGGCTCGCCGAGCGGTTGGCGGCGCTCACCGGAGACCCCGGCGCGCGCGTCTTCTTCACCAACTCGGGCACCGAGGCCAATGAGGCAGCCTTCAAGCTGACCCGTCTGACGGGCCGCACCAAGGTGATCGCCATGGAGGGCTCCTTCCACGGTCGCACCATGGGGGCCCTTGCCCTGACGGCCAACCCCAAGTACCGCGAGCCATTCGAGCCGCTCCCCGGCGAGGTCGTCTTCGTGCCATTCGGCGACGAGGCGGCGCTCAGCGAGGCGGCCGACGACCGGACCGCGGCCATCCTCATCGAGACCGTGCAGGGCGAGAACGGCGTCGTGCCGGTGCCTGACGGCTTCCTGAAGGCCGCCCGTGGGATCGCCGACGGCGTCGGCGCGCTGCTGTGGATCGACGAGGTGCAGACGGGCCTCGGCCGCTGCGGCGAGTTCCTCGCACACACGGCCGACGGCGTCGCGGCCGACCTGATCACGCTGGCCAAGGGGCTCGGCAACGGGTTCCCCGTCGGGGCGTGCATCGCCACCGGCAGGGCGGCCGACCTGCTGCAGCCCGGCCAGCACGGCACCACCTTCGGAGGCAATCCGGTCGCGGCGGCCGCAGGCAACGCGGTGCTCGACGCCCTCGAGGCGGGCGCGCTGGACAACGCGCGCGAGGTCGGCGCCTGGCTCGCCGCGGCGATCGAGGGTCTCGGCCACCCGCTGATCGAGTCCGTCCGGGGCGGGGCATGCTGCTGGGCGTCGTGCTGACCTCCGACATCGCGCCGCAGGTCGCCGACGCCGCGCTCGACGCGGGCTGGGTCATCAACGCGCCCCGTCCCGGGGTGCTGCGGCTGGCCCCTCCGCTGATCGCCACCCCGGACGACCTGCAGGGTTTCGTCGACGCCCTGCCCGGACTGCTCGAAGGCCATGGCTAGCCCGACGCGGGCAGGTCGCCTCGCGACGCTGCGGCAACTGCTCGGGGAGGCCTGCTACACGTCGCAGGCCGAGTTGATGGACGCGCTCGCAGAGCACGGCATCACCGTCAGCCAACCGACGCTGTCGAAGGACCTCCTCGAGTTGGGGGCCGTCAGGCAGCGGGCCGTCGGCGGCGCGCTGGTCTACGCCGCCGCCGCGGAGGCGGGGGAGAACGAGGCGCTCGACAAGTTGGCGCGGCTGTGTGCGGAGTTGCTGCAGTCGATCCGCCACGCGGGCACCCAGATCCTGGTCAAGACACCGCCAGGGGCGGCCCAGTACTTTGCGTCCTACCTGGACCTTGCGGGCCTGCCGGGAGTCCTCGGTACGATCGCGGGCGACGACACCGTCCTGGTGATCGCCACGGACAACGAGGCAGCCGACCGCACGGTCGGCAGCATCTCGGAGATGACGAAGACCGGCAAGCCGGCAGTGAGGAAGCATTCGTGAGCACAGGACGACTCTGGGGCGGCCGATTCGAGGGTGGGCCGAGCGAGGCGATGTTCGCGCTGTCGAAGTCGACGCAGTTCGACTGGCGGCTCGCGCTGCACGACATCGCGGGCTCCCGCGCCCATGCGAAGGCGCTGCGCGCCGCGGGCTACCTGGACGACGCTCAGGCGGCCGCCATGGACGAGGGCCTCGCCGAGTTGGCGCGCCAGGTCGAGGCGGGCGAGTTCGTCGCTGCCGACACCGACGAGGACGTGCACGGCGCTCTCGAGCGCGGCCTGAAGCTCATCGTCGGCGACGACCTCGGCGGCCGGATCCGCGCGGGCCGGTCCCGCAACGACCAGATCGCGACGCTGATCCGCGGCTACCTGCGCGACGAGATCCGGCTGATCGCCCTCGACGTCGACGGTGTCGTCGACGCCCTCCTCTCGCAGGCCGACGCGAACCTCGGCGCGGTGATGCCGGGGCGCACGCACCTGCAGTCGGCCCAGCCGATCCTGCTCAGCCACCACCTGCTCGCGCACGCGTGGCCGCTGGTGCGCGACATCCAGCGACTGCGCGACCTTGACGCGCGGCTGGCGGTCAGCCCGTACGGCTCCGCGGCGCTGGCGGGCACCTCGCTCGGCCTCAGCCCCGAACTGGTCGCCGCGGAACTCGGGTTCTCGTCGTCGGTGCCCAACTCGATCGACGGCACCGCGGCCCGTGACCTGATCGCCGAGGCCGCCTATGTGCTCGCCCAGATCGGCGTCGACCTCTCGCGGCTCAGCGAGGACGTCATCTTGTGGTGCACCGCCGAGTTCGGCTTCGCCACGCTGCACGACGCGTGGTCGACGGGCAGTTCGATCATGCCGCAGAAGAAGAACCCCGACGTGGCCGAGTTGGCCCGCGGCAAGGCGGGTCGCCTGATCGGCAACCTGTCCGGGCTCCTCGCCACGCTCAAGGGGCTCCCGCTCGCCTACAACCGCGACCTGCAGGAGGACAAGGAGCCGATCTTCGACGGAATCGACCAGTTGCACGTGCTGCTTCCCGCCGTCGCTGGCATGGTCGCGACGCTGACGTTCCACGCCGACCGGATGGCCGAGGTCGCACCGAAGGGCTTCTCGCTCGCCACCGACATCGCCGACCACCTCGTCCGGCAGGGCGTGCCGTTCGCCGTCGCGCACGAGGTGGCTGGCGAGTCCGTGCGCTACTGCGAGGGGAAGGCCATCACGCTGCAGGACCTGACGGCCGAGGACCTGCCGTCGATCTCCGAGCATCTCGACCCCGGCGTCCTCGGGGTGCTCACCGTCGAGGGCTCGGTCGCCTCGCGCGACGGGCGCGGCGGCACGGCCCCCGGTCGGGTCCGCGAGCAGGCCGACGAACTGCGTGGCGTGAAGGCGCAACTGCGGGCGTGGGCGGGCGCATCGGCCTGAGCCGACGGGCCTTATCGCCGGGCGATCAGTATGCTGTGGCGCGTGAATGCACTGCTTGATGACCTTCAATGGCGTGGGCTGATCGCCCACTCGACCGACCTGGACGCCCTCGGCGCGCACCTGGACGAGGGTTCCGTCAAGTTCTATGTGGGCTTCGACCCGACCGCCCAGAGCGTGCACACCGGCAACCTCGTCCAGATCCTGCTCGCCAAGCGACTCCAGGATGCGGGCCATCAACCGTTCCTGCTGGTGGGTGGCGCGACCGGCCTGATCGGCGACCCGAAGGAGTCGGGCGAGCGGGTCATGAACTCCAAGGAACTGGTGCACGAGTGGGTCGACAAGATCCGCTCCCAGGTGAGCCGCTTCGTCTCCTTCGAGGGGGACAACGCCGCGACCATGGTGAACAACTACGACTGGACCGCCGAGATGTCGGTGCTCGACTTCCTGCGCGACGTCGGCAAGCACTTCCCGGTGAACCGGATGCTCGCCCGTGACGTGGTCGCGCGTCGCCTGGAGGCGGGCATCTCCTACACCGAGTTCTCCTACGTGCTGCTGCAGTCGATGGACTACCGCGAGCTGAACCGCAGGTACGGCATCACGATGCAGACCGGCGGCTCCGACCAGTGGGGCAACATCGCCGCTGGCGTCGAACTGCTGCGCCGCAGCGACCAGGTGCGGGTGCACGCGATGGCGACGCCGCTGCTCACGAAGGCCGACGGCACCAAGTTCGGCAAGACCGAGGCAGGCACCGTCTGGCTCGACCCGAGCCTCACCTCGCCCTACGCGATGTACCAGTTCTTCCTGAACGCGGAGGACGCGAAGGTCGTCGACTACCTCAAGGTGTTCTCGTTCCGCAGCCGCGAGGAGATCGAGGCGCTGGAGCGGGCGACGCTCGAGGCCCCGTTCAAGCGCGAGGCGCAGCGGGCGCTCGCCGACGACGTCACCGACATCGTGCACGGTCGCGCCGAGCGCGACGCGGCGGTCGCGGCCTCCGGGGCCATCTTCGGACGCGGCGAGTTGGGCGAGCTCAGCGAGGCGACCCTCGCCTCGGTGCTGAGTGAGGTCGGCGGCTCACAGGTCGACTCCGACGCGACCGTCGTCGACGCGCTCGTTGCGGCCGGCGTTGTGGAATCAAAGGGGGCGGCGCGCCGCGCCATCGCCGAGGGCGGCGCCTACCTCAACAACGAGCGCATCGAGGACGCCGACCTGGTGCTGGCCCCTGAGGCCCTGCTGCACGGCAGGTACGCGGTCCTTCGCAGGGGTCGCAAGACGGTCGGCATCGCCGAGCGCATCTGAGGATCAGCCCCGCTCGGTCAGCCCCTCCACGTGGAGGGCGTTGACGCGGGCACGGGTACGGGCCGCCGACTCCAGCATCGCGTTGGAGCCGGCGGCCCCCTTCTTCAGTTCGTCGGGGATCAGCAGCACGCGCGCGGGCCGGCCGCCGCTGCGCTTGGTGATCATCGTGGGGGCGAACTCGGCCTCGGTCGCAGCGAAGCGGCCGTCGCCCTGCTGCGTGAAGCGGACCTGCGCCACATAGCCGTCATAGGTGTACGGCTGCCCTGGTCCGCTCGCTGCGATCAGGTTCCCCATCCCGTAGAAGACCCACTTCCCGTTGACCCGGTCGACCGGTTGCACGACATGGGCGTGCTGGCCGAAGACGAGGTCGACGTCGGGGGAGGCGGTGACCGCGGTGGCGAAGTCGGTCTGCTGCTTGCTGAGAGTGGGGGAGTACTCCTCGCCCGCGTGCATGTGTACTGCGACGATGTCGGCGCCGGCCTCACGTGCCTGGCGCGCCATCGCGAGGGTCGCGTCGGCGTCCAGGAGGTTGACGGCCCACTCGCGTCCCTTGGGCCGGGCGATGCCGTTGAGCCCGAAGGTCTGGCTGATCACCGCGATCCGGACCCCGCCCTTGGTGGTGAAGATCACCGGGGTGCGCGACTCGGCCTCGGTCGCGAAGCTGCCGCTCGTCATGATCGCGTTCGCGCGGTGCACCGCGAGCGTACGCACTAGGCCGTCCCAACCGGCGTCCATGGTGTGGTTGGAGGCTGTGGTGCACAGATCCCATCCGGTCGCCGCGATGCCCGCCGCGGCCTCCTGAGGCACGGCGAACGTGGGGTAGTTCGCGTATGGGCCGCCCGGGGGCGCGAACGGCACCTCCGAATGGCACACCGCCAGGTCCGCCGCGCTGACATACTCGCGCAGGCTCGCGAGCTGGGGCGCGAAGTCCATCCTGCCGCCCCCGTCCGCCTTCGCCTGCTGCCACAGTGTGTTGTGCCAGAGAAGGTCGCCGCTGATGTTGATGGTGGCGGTCCGGGCGGCCGGCGCCTCGGTCGTCCCGTCAGGTCCGTCCGCACCGCCCGGTGAACCCGCAGCCGGTGCGGACGCTGACGGGGACGGCGGCCACGGTGGGAGCGCCGGAGCCGTCCCTCCCGGTGGGGAGAGGTCCGGTGCACAGGAGGCGGTGACGGCCACCGCAACGACGGCCGCGAGCGCACGCGACACAGACCAGAACTTCACAACACAACACTAGCCTCGAGATTTCACGGGGGTGTGGTCTCGACCGGCGGAATGAATGGCGAAAGGTGCTCCTGGCCTGGGATGATACGAGGTGTTGAGACCCGTAGCCATCCGCTGGAAGGAGCACCTTTCAGGTGTCCCACCCTACCTTGTTCTTCTACCCCCGTCCGCGGGTGGACGTCGCCGAGGTTCCGGCCCTCGCGCATGCGGGCGCTGTGCTGCTGACCGACACGATTCACGCCACTGGCCTCGCTGCTTCGCTGCGTGAGGCGCTGGATTCGTGGACGAAACCGCTGGCAGAGCATCACAGCTCGAAGGTCCTGCTGGATCTCGCACTCACTCTCGCGATCGGCGGCGAGCACGCTTCGGATGCTGATCTGCTGCGGTGCGAACCGGACCTGTTCGGTGACGTCGCCTCGGCCCCCACGATCTCCCGCATGCTCACCACGCTGGCTGAGGACGCGCCCGCCGTGATCGAGGCGATCTCGAATGCCCGTCGCGCCGCGCGGGAACGGGCCTGGGCCTTGGCCGGGGAGCACTCCCCCGCCGCGGGGGCCAGTGCGAAGAGCCCGCTGGTCATCGACCTCGACGCCACCCTGATCAACGTCCACAGCGAGAAGGAGCAGGCCGCACCGACGTTCAAACGCGGCTTCGGCTATCACCCGCTGTGCGCGTTCCTCGACCACGGCAGCGAAGGGACTGGGGAACCGCTGGCGATCCATCTCCGCCCCGGCAACGCCGGCTCGAACACCGCGGCTGATCACATCACCGTCACCAAGGCCGCGCTCGCGCAGCTCCCACCAGCCCTGCTGGCCCGGAGCAGGCGGGGGTCGAAGAAGATTCTGATCCGCACCGACGGAGCCGGCGGCACCAAGGACTTCGTCAAGTGGCTGACCAGGCGGCGGCTGGCCTACTCCGTCGGGTTCACTCTCCCCGCGCACACTCCTGACCTGCTGGAACATATCGATGAGGCGCAGGCGTGGACTCCGGCCTATGACACCGATACCGACGGGATCCGCGAGGGGGCGTGGGTGGCGGAGCTGACCGGACTGCTGGACCTGTCCGGGTGGCCTGCCGGGATGCGGGTGATCGTGCGGAAGGAACGCCCCCACCCCGGAGCGCAACTACGGATCACCGATCACGAAGGAATGCGCATCACCGCGTTCGCCACCAACACCCCGCGCGGCCAGCTACCCGTCCTCGAGCTGCGTCACCGCCGCCGCGCACGATGCGAAGACCGGATCCGCAACGCCAAGGACCTGGGCTTGATGAAGTTCCCGCTGCAGGGCTTCGCGCAGAACCAGATCTGGTGCCAGATCATCCAGCTCGCCTCCGAGCTCGTCGCCTGGATGCAGACCATAGCTCTGACCGGCCATGACGCGAGGAAGTGGGAACCCAAACGGCTCCGCGCACGCTTGTTCGAGATCCCCGCGACTCTCGTGCGCCGCTGCCGGCACAAGGTCCTCCATCTCGCCGAACACGCCCCCGAAGCCCGAACCGTCCTAACCGGCATGAACCGGCTCCGCACCGCCGTCGCACAGACCTGACCAGGCGGCTCCACCCGCCCCACCGACCAGCAGAATCCTCCTCTCGGGAGTGGAACCCGACCGCCCGCAACGGACACTGCGACGATCTGTCACACCCACATGCCAGAATCAGCAGCTGAACACCGGCAACGACGCCGAACGCCCCCGCTCACCAACCCGATGAAACATCGAGGCTAGGCGGCACCCCGACTAGGCCCGACAGCGGGGCGGTCAGGTCCCAAATCCGCGCTGACAAGGGTAGGCGCGAGCACGGCAGCCTCGATTTGCGGGGGTCCTGAGGGCTGTGTATAGTTTCTCAAGCTCCCTCGGTGAACCGGACGGAAACGGCCGGACCAGGAGCCACCACCCCATCTCAATGTCGCGGGCGAGTGTGCGTTCGAAACGAACCCGCTCAAGGTCCGGGCTACGAGCATGGCCTCAGCAGGGCCGATTTGATCGGCAGGCAGGGGAACGGTAGTGTTAGCCAGGCTGCTTCGGCAGTCACCAACAACTCAACAGCGGTCGGCCTCGAACCAGACGGTTTGACAAGCCGAGATCGACAAAGTAAAGTTGGTCAGGTTGCGCCAAGCAACGGACCAACAGTAAAACACCTAGTCAACTAGGGTTTCACTACTACTTCGGAGCATCTCAGCCACGTCGAAGCGATTTGACAGGCCGAACGCCAGCAAGTAAAGTTGGACGAGTCGCCTAGCGACTTAAACACAACTCAACTGAGCTAGCGAGAATCAAGCAAGTTTGACAAGCGAGATTCAAGCAAGTAAAGTTGATCGAGTTGCCCCAAGCGGAAAACGAGCGAAAAACAGCTCGATGGAAGCGCGGGACGCACCCGAAACTTGAGAACTCAACAGCGTGCTTAAAGTCAATGCCAAATAAAATGCACATTGCAAGGCTTGCCTTGCAGTTGCGAACCCGTCTACATGATGCAAATCATGTAACGGATTCCTTTGAAAATATTGATAGATCCAGCAATGGAACTCTGTCAGTATCAAACTAAGTTGATGGTTAAGCGGTCTCTTCGGAGACCGTGCCAATAATTTTTCAACGGAGAGTTTGATCCTGGCTCAGGACGAACGCTGGCGGCGTGCTTAACACATGCAAGTCGAACGGTAAGGCCCCTTCGGGGGTACACGAGTGGCGAACGGGTGAGTAACACGTGAGTAACCTGCCCTTGACTCTGGGATAACATCTGGAAACAGATGCTAATACCGGATACGAACCTCCTCGGCATCGAGGAGGTTGGAAAGCTCCGGCGGTCAAGGATGGACTCGCGGCCTATCAGCTTGTTGGTGAGGTAACGGCTCACCAAGGCTCCGACGGGTAGCCGGCCTGAGAGGGCGACCGGCCACATTGGGACTGAGATACGGCCCAAACTCCTACGGGAGGCAGCAGTGGGGAATATTGCACAATGGGCGAAAGCCTGATGCAGCAACGCCGCGTGCGGGATGACGGCCTTCGGGTTGTAAACCGCTTTCAGCAGGGACGAAGCGAAAGTGACGGTACCTGCAGAAGAAGCACCGGCTAACTACGTGCCAGCAGCCGCGGTGATACGTAGGGTGCGAGCGTTGTCCGGATTTATTGGGCGTAAAGAGCTTGTAGGCGGTTTGTCGCGTCGGGAGTGAAAACTCAGGGCTTAACCCTGAGCCTGCTTCCGATACGGGCAGACTTGAGGAAGGTAGGGGAGATTGGAATTCCTGGTGAAGCGGTGGAATGCGTAGATATCAGGAGGAACACCAGTGGCGAAGGCGGATCTCTGGACCTTTCCTGACGCTGAGAAGCGAAAGCGTGGGGAGCAAACAGGCTTAGATACCCTGGTAGTCCACGCCGTAAACGGTGGGTACTAGGTGTGGGGAACATTCCACGTTCTCCGTGCCGCAGCTAACGCATTAAGTACCCCGCCTGGGGAGTACGGCCGCAAGGCTAAAACTCAAAGGAATTGACGGGGCCCCGCACAAGCGGCGGAGCATGCGGATTAATTCGATGCAACGCGAAGAACCTTACCTGGGTTTGACATATGCCGGAAACACCTAGAGATAGGTGCCCCTTTATGGTCGGTATACAGGTGGTGCATGGCTGTCGTCAGCTCGTGTCGTGAGATGTTGGGTTAAGTCCCGCAACGAGCGCAACCCTCGTCCTATGTTGCCAGCGGATAACGCCGGGGACTCATAGGAGACCGCCGGGGTCAACTCGGAGGAAGGTGGGGATGACGTCAAGTCATCATGCCCCTTATGTCCAGGGCTTCACGCATGCTACAATGGCCGGTACAAAGAGCTGCAAACCTGTAAGGGTGAGCGAATCTCAAAAAGCCGGTCTCAGTTCGGATTGGGGTCTGCAACTCGACCCCATGAAGTCGGAGTCGCTAGTAATCGCAGATCAGCAACGCTGCGGTGAATACGTTCCCGGGGCTTGTACACACCGCCCGTCAAGTCATGAAAGTCGGTAACACCCGAAGCCGGTGGCCTAACCCTTGTGGAGGGAGCCGTCGAAGGTGGGACCGGTAATTAGGACTAAGTCGTAACAAGGTAGCCGTACCGGAAGGTGCGGCTGGATCACCTCCTTTCTAAGGAGCCTCTGGCAGGAGCGCTTAGCGCTGCTGTCCAATGCCTGGTTCTGAAGCAAACGTCTTCGGCCAGGCAGGCACCGGAATGTGGAACATTGACCTAAAGTCGATCAGAAACCATCGTTAGTACAACCCGAGCAATCGGGAGTGGAAAGTCGAGGGTGAAAGAGAAACCCGAGCACGCTGTTGGGTCCTGAAGGGTCGGTTGCGCAAGCAACGCCTTCAACGCGGACCAGCGCCGAAGGATGTCGAATCAGACCTCTAACGACCTGGGCCCGCCCGTATCTTGAGAACTTCACAGTGGACGCGAGCATCTTTGTAGATATAACAAGCTACTAAGTGCGATCGGTGGATGCCTTGGCACCAAGAGCCGAAGAAGGACGTTGTAACCTGCGATAAGCCACGGGGAGCTGGTAAACGAGCTTTGATCCGTGGATTTCCGAATAGGGAAACCTTGAAATACCGGAGTCATGTCCGGCAACCTCTGCCTGAACACATAGGGCAGTTGGAGGGAACGTGGGGAAGTGAAACATCTCAGTACCCACAGGAAGAGAAAACAACAGTGATTCCGTAAGTAGTGGCGAGCGAACGCGGAAGAGGCCAAACCTCATTTGTGTGATAGCTGACAGGCGTTGCAGATGGGGTGTTGAGGGGCCGTTCAGACTGAGCTGTCAACCAGTCAGAGAGTAAGAAATGATCAATGAAGTCGAAGTACGCTGCGAAAGCTACAGCAAAGAAGGTAAAACTCCTGTAGACGCAAGTTGATCACTCTCGAGCGTAACCCCAAGTAACACGGAACCCCTGAAATTCCGTGTGAATCTGGCGGGACCATCCGCTAAGCCTAAATACTCCTTGGTGACCGATAGCGGACAAGTACCGTGAGGGAAAGGTGAAAAGTACCCCGGGAGGGGAGTGAAATAGTACCTGAAACCGATCGCATACAATCCGTCGGAGCCTTACTTTTAGTGGGGTGACGGCGTGCCTTTTGAAGAATGAGCCTGCGAGTTAGTGGTATGTGGCAAGGTTAACCCGTGTGGGGAAGCCGTAGCGAAAGCAAGTCCTAATAGGGCGTTTGAGTCGCATGCTCTAGACCCGAAGCGGAGTGATCTATCCATGGCCAGGTTGAAGCGACGGTAAGACGTCGTGGAGGACCGAACTCACTTGGGTTGAAAACCGAGGAGATGAGCTGTGGATAGGGGTGAAAGGCCAATCAAACTCCGTGATAGCTGGTTCTCCCCGAAATGCATTTAGGTGCAGCGTCGCGTGTTTCTTACCGGAGGTAGAGCACTGGATGGTCTAGGGGGCCCACAAGCTTACCGAAATCAGCCAAACTCCGAATGCCGGTAAGTTAGAGCGCGGCAGTGAGACAGTGGGGGATAAGCTTCATTGTCGAGAGGGAAACAGCCCAGATCATCAGCTAAGGCCCCTAAGCGTTAACTAAGTGGAAAAGGATGTGGAGTTGCGGAGACAACCAGGAGGTTGGCTTGGAAGCAGCCACCCTTGAAAGAGTGCGTAATAGCTCACTGGTCAAGTGATTCTGCGCCGACAATTTAGCGGGGCTCAAGTTAACCGCCGAAGCTATGGCATTCGTACAAATGACGGTAACGTCGTACGGATGGGTAGGGGAGCGTCGTGTGCGCGTTGAAGCGGCGGGGTGACCCAGCCGTGGAGAGCACACGAGTGAGAATGCAGGCATGAGTAGCGAAAGACGGGTGAGAAACCCGTCCGCCGAATATCCAAGGGTTCCAGGGTCAAGCTAATCTGCCCTGGGTAAGTCGGGACCTAAGGCGAGGCCGACAGGCGTAGTCGATGGACAACGGGTTGATATTCCCGTACCGGCAAAATATCGACCGTGCTGAACTGAGTGATGCTAAACATGCAAGGTCAAAGGAAGTCTTCGGACGGATCTTGACTGAGTCTGTGACCCAATCTCGTATTAGGCAAGCTGCGGAGGGACGCAGGAAGGTAGCTCTTCCCGGTTATGGTTATACCGGGTCAAGTGTGTAGGGCGAAACGTAGGCAAATCCGCGTTTCACATAGCCTGAGACATGATGTGTCGTCAGATTACTGACGTAAGAGTGATCCTATGCTGCCTAGAAAATCTTCGTGAGCGAGATATTAGCCGCCCGTACCCCAAACCGACACAGGTGGATAGGTAGAGAATACCAAGGCGATCGAGAGAATCGTGGTGAAGGAACTCGGCAAAATACCCCCGTAACTTCGGAATAAGGGGGACCTGAGACGTATTAGAATTTACTTCGAAAGCGTCGAGGGTCGCAGAGACCAGGCCCAAGCGACTGTTTACTAAAAACACAGGTCCGTGCTAAGTCGAAAGACGACGTATACGGACTGACTCCTGCCCGGTGCTGGAAGGTTAAGGGGAAGGGTTAGCTTCGGCGAAGCCTTGAACTTAAGCCCCAGTAAACGGCGGTGGTAACTATAACCATCCTAAGGTAGCGAAATTCCTTGTCGGGTAAGTTCCGACCTGCACGAATGGAGTAACGATTTGGGCGCTGTCTCCACCACGAACTCGGCGAAATTGCACTACGAGTAAAGATGCTCGTTACGCGCAGCAGGACGGAAAGACCCCGGGACCTTTACTATAGTTTGGTATTGGTGATCGGTGTGACTTGTGTAGGATAGGTGGGAGACTTTGAAGCTTGGACGCCAGTTCAGGTGGAGTCATCGTTGAAATACCACTCTGGTCACTCTGGTTATCTAACCTAGGTCCATTATCTGGATCAGGGACAGTGCCTGATGGGTAGTTTGACTGGGGCGGTCGCCTCCTAAAAGGTAACGGAGGCGCCCAAAGGTTCCCTCAGCCTGGTTGGCAATCAGGTTTTGAGTGTAAGTGCACAAGGGAGCTTGACTGCGAGAGAGACATCTCGAGCAGGGACGAAAGTCGGGACTAGTGATCTTCTGGTGGCACATGGAAGCGCCAGGACTCAACGGATAAAAGGTACCCCGGGGATAACAGGCTGATCTTGCCCGAGCGTCCATAGCGACGGCATGGTTTGGCACCTCGATGTCGGCTCGTCGCATCCTGGGGCTGGAGTCGGTCCCAAGGGTTGGGCTGTTCGCCCATTAAAGCGGCACGCGAGCTGGGTTTAGAACGTCGTGAGACAGTTCGGTCCCTATCCGCTGCGCGCGTAGGAGTCTTGAGAAGAGCTGTCCTTAGTACGAGAGGACCGGGACGGACGAACCTCTGGTGTGCCAGTTGTTTACCAAAAGCACGGCTGGTTGGCTACGTTCGGAAGTGATAACCGCTGAAAGCATCTAAGCGGGAAGCACACTTCAAGATGAGGGCTCCCACAGAATAATCTGGTAAGGCCCCTGTAGACCACAGGGTTGATAGGTCGGATGTGGAAGTGCAGCAATGCATGGAGCTGACCGATACTAATAGGCCGAGGGCTTGTTTCTACAAAGATGCTACGCGTCCACTGTGAGGTTCCCGAGATACGGTCGGGAGCACGATATAACTGAATGTCTGTGCCCTGACGCTATCTCAATAGTGTTTCGGTGGCCATAGCGAGAGGGAAACACCCGGTCCCATCCCGAACCCGGAAGTTAAGCCTCTCAGCGCCGATGGTACTGCAGCGGGGACGCTGTGGGAGACTAGGACGCCGCCGGACTTCTTACAAAAACCCCCGACTTATGTCGGGGGGTTTTTGCATTTCCAGGACCTTTTGAGTCGGCTTGACCGACCGCCCGTCCCAGCTAGTGAGTTAGGTGATCCGCTGCCGGTTTGGGATGATAGGGAGCATGTCTGAGCAGAACGATTCCTCCCAGGGCCGGCCCTCGTCGAGCGGCGGCCGCGGCGACGACCGGCCGCCCTACAACCGGGATCGACGCGACGACGACCGTCGCGGCCCACGCCGCGATGACGACCGTAAGCCGTTCAACCGGGATCGTCGTGATGACGATCGTCGCGGCCCACGCCGTGATGACGATCGGAAGCCGTTCAACCGTGACGACCGCGGCCCGCGCCGGGACGATGACCGTAAGCCGTTCAACCGGGACCGTCGAGACGATGACCGTCGCGGTCCTCGTCGCGATGACGACCGTAGGCCGTTCAACCGTGACGACCGTGGACCGCGCCGGGATGACGACAGGAAGCCGTTCAATCGCGACGACCGTGGCCCCCGTCGGGACGATGACAGGAAGCCGTTCAACCGCGACGACCGTGGCCCCCGCCGCGACGATGACCGTAAGCCGTTCAACAGGGACCGTCGAGACGACGATCGCCGCGGCCCACGCAGCGACGACAGCCGCAGGCCCTACAACCGTGACGACCGCGGCCCCCGCCGCGACGACGACCGTAAGCCGTTCAACAGGGACCGTCGAGACGATGACCGTCGCGGTCCTCGTCGCGATGACGACCGCAGGCCCTACAACCGTGACGACCGCGGCCCCCGCCGCGACGACGACAGGAAGCCGTTCAACAGGGACCGTCGAGACGACGATCGCCGCGGCCCACGCAGCGACGACAACCGCAGGCCCTACAACCGTGACGACCGCGGCCCCCGCCGCGACGACGACCGCAGGCCGTTCAACCGTGACGACCGCGGCCCCCGCCGCGACGATGACCGTAAGCCGTTCAATCGCGACCGTCGAGACGATGACCGTCGCGGTCCTCGTCGCGATGACGACCGCAAGCCGTATGGCCGCGATGACCGTGGACCGCGCCGGGACGATGACCGCAGGCCGTTCAACCGTGACGACCGCGGCCCGCGCCGTGATGACGACCGTAGGCCGTTCAACCGTGACGACCGCGGCCCGCGCCGGGACGATGACCGCAGGCCGTTCAACCGTGACGACCGCGGCCCGCGCCGTGACGATGACCGTAGGCCGTTCAACCGTGACGACGACCGACGCGGCTGGCGTGGCGAGGGCGAGGAGCGGGAACGTCGCTTCCACCCGGGCACCGAGGCACGCGCCGACGAGCCTGACACCCCGCAGGACTATGTGGAGAACGAACTGCCGTTCGGTGTGCGTGCCGAGCTGAAGAGCCTCCCCAAGGACCTGGCGGACATCGTCGGCGCCCACATCTGGGCGGCCGGCCACCTGATCGACGAGGACCCGGATCTCGCGTTCCGCCACGCGGAGGCCGCGCGCCGCCGCGCGGGTCGCCTGCCCATCGTGCGGGAGGCGGCCGCAGAGACCGCGTACGCGGCGGGGGAGTACGCCATCGCGCTGCGCGAGTTCCGCGCCATCCGCCGGATGAACGGCGGCGACGACCTGCTGCCGGTGATCGCCGACTGCGAGCGCGCGCTCGGGCGGCATCGTGACGCGCTTGCCGTGCTTGCGGAACTCGATCCCGCGACCCGCAACATCGAGCTGCGGATCGAGTGCCTCCTTGTTGAGGCAGGGATCCGCGACGACCTTGGCCAGCGTGCCGAGGCTCTGCGTCTGCTGAAGGCGGCCATCGGACGCAAGATCGGGGCGCCCGGCGCGCAGGCGCGACTGCGCTACGCGTACGCCGACCTGCTCGAGCGGCAGGGCGACGCGCAGGGCGCACGTGAGTGGTTCACCTCCGCGGCCGCCCTCGACCAGCATGCCGACCTTGACGTCGCCGACCGGCTCGCGTCTATCGACGGCGTCGTGCTTCCCGACTTCGCCGACGACGAGGACGAGGACGACGACCTCGACGAGGACGACTCTGACGAGGACCTTGACGAGGACGACTCCGATGAGGACCTTGACGAGGACGACTCCGATGAGGACCTTGACGAGGACGACTCCGATGAGGACCTTGACGAGGACGACTCCGATGAGGACCTTGACGAGGACGATTCCGATGAGGACCTTGACGAGGACGATTCCGATGAGGACCTTGACGAGGACGATTCCGATGAGGACCTCGACGAGGACGATTCCGATGAGGACCTCGACGAGGACGATTCCGATGAGGACCTCGACCAGGACGACCCCGACGAAGAGGACCTGGAAGGGGAGGACGAGGCGACCCCGGCGGCCGAGGACGAGGCTGCCGACGATAGCCTGGAGCCGACCGACGACGAGGGGGACGAGCGGGAATGAAGGCTCTGGCACAGGACTACGACGCTGCCCTGTTCGACCTCGACGGGGTGATCTACCTCGGCCCGTTCGCCATCGACGGCGTCCCTGAGGCGCTGGAGGAGTTGCGATCGCGCGGCAACCGGGTCGGCTTCGTCACCAACAATGCGGCCAGGACGCCGGCCACCGTCGCCGAGCACCTCGTCGAACTCGGCATCGAGGCGGACACCGATGACGTGGTGAACTCGACGATGGCCACGCTCCGGATGCTCGGCGACGACCTGGAGCCGGGCACCCGCATCCTTGCGGTCGGCACCGACGCGCTCCGGGAGCAGTTGCGAGGCGCGGGCTTCACGGTCGTCAACTCCCTCGACGACGACCCGGCCGCCGTGGTGCAGGGTTACAGCCCCACCATCGAGTTCCCCAAGCTGGAGGAGGCCGCCCTGGCCGTCCAGCGCGGCGCCGCCTGGTACGCGACCAACCCCGACATGACCCGGCCCTCCGACAGGGGCCTTGTGCCCGGGCTCGGAGCGCAGCTCGCCGTGGTGCGTGCCTGCGTCACGGTCGACCCGCAGATCGCGGGTAAGCCGTACCGGCCGCTGCTCGACGAGACGGTCCTCAGGCTCGAGGCCGACCATCCCATCTTCGTCGGCGACCGCACCGACACCGACATCCTCGGCGCCAACAACGTCGGCATGGACTCGCTGTTCGTCTTCACCGGCGCCCACGGCAAGCACGACCTCGCCGCCGCGCCGCCCGAGTACCGGCCGACCTACATCGGCTACGACGCCAGCGCACTGCTCGAGCCGCCCCGCGTGGCCGAGTTCCACGGCCAGCGGTTCGTCTGCGGCTACCAGGAGGTCGACCTCACCGACGACGCCGCCTACCTCTCCACCCGTCCCGTCACGCGCGACGAGCAACTCGACGCGTTGTGGGCGGGCCTGCAGGCTGCGTGGCGTTTCGACCTGAACATCGACGCGGTGCTCAACTCGATCGACACCCTGAGATGAGCCTCCCGACGCCCCGCAGCGCCGCCCCCGCCGACCAGCGCCGTCAGGAACTGGTCGCGGAGGCCTTGGAGGCGCTGGAGGGCGTCGAGGAGCTTCCCCTCGAGGAGCAGACCGCCCGGCTCACCGAGGCCCAGTCGGTGCTGGCAGGCGTCCTCAGCAACGACCCCCTGACGATCCAGCGAGGCCTCCCAGGCGTCACCACGTGAGACTCGATCTCGCGCTCGTGATGCGCGGCATCGCGCGCTCCCGAGGGCAGGCGGCGGGCCTGATCGGCGACGGCAAGGTCCAGGTCGACGGCGTCCCCGCGACCAAGGCGTCCCAACCCGTCTCTGACGACCAGGAACTGACCGCAGACGTCGACCCCTGGGTCTCGCGCGCCGCCCACAAACTGCTCGGCGCCCTCGACGCCACCGGCATCGACGTCCGCGGCCGGGCGCTCGACGCCGGCGCCTCCACCGGTGGCTTCACGCAGGTCTGCCTCGCGCGCGGCGCCGACCTCGTCTACGCCGTCGACGTCGGCCACGACCAACTCGCCCCCGAGGTCCGGGCCGACCCGCGCGTGCGCGTCGCGGAGGGGCTGAACCTGCGCGACCTGACCCTCGACGACGTGGACGGCCAGCCCGTCGACCTGATCGTCGGCGACGTGTCGTTCATCTCGCTGACGCTGCTTCTCGAGCCGCTGCTCGGCGTCCTCGCCGAGGGCGGAACGGCGTTGCTGCTCGTCAAGCCGCAGTTCGAGGTCGGGCGGGGCAGGCTCGGCGCGGGCGGGGTGGTGCGCGACGCGACGCTTCGCCGCCGCGCCGTCGACGCCGTCGTCGCGAAGGCCAACGACCTGGGCTGGGTGGAAAGGTGGCGCGGCGAGTCGCCGCTGCCCGGCTCGGCTGGCAACGTTGAGTTCTTTGTCCGGCTGACTCGGTAGTCTGGGGCCGTGAAGCAGCGAACCGTCGCCGTGCTCGTGCACCCAGAGCGCGAGGAGGCAATCGTCAAGGCCGTCCAGTTCATGGAGGCCCTCCACGCCATGGGGTTCGGCTTCCTCGTCTTCGAGAGCGACCTCGAGCGACTGGCCGAACGCGTGCCAGAGGCGCACATCACCGACCTCGACCACCGCCCAGCAGAACTGGCGGTCGTCTTCGGCGGCGACGGCACCATCCTGCGCGCCGCCGAATGGTCCCTGCCCCTCGGGGTGCCGCTGCTCGGCGTCAACCTCGGCCATGTCGGCTTCCTCGCCGAGATGGAACCGTCCGACCTTGAGGAACTGCCCTCCGTCGTCGCCGAGCGCCGCTACGACGTCGAGGAACGCACCACCTTGAAGGTCGAGGTACGCGACGCCGAGGGGACGCTGACCTGGGCCTCACCCGCCGTCAACGAGGTGTCGCTGGAGAAGCTCGCCCGGGAGCGGATGCTCACCGTGCTTGTCAGCGTCGACGACCGGCCGCTCTCACGGTGGGGGTGTGACGGCGTGCTCGTGTCCACCCCGACCGGCTCGACCGCCTACGGCTTCTCGGCGGGCGGGCCCGTCATCTGGCCCGACGTCCAGGCGATGCTCGTGGTCCCGCTGGCCGCACACGCGCTGTTCAACCGGCCGATGGTGCTCAGCCCCACCTCCAAGGTGACCCTCGACATCCCGGACGACGCGGGAACCCAGGGCATCTTGTGGTGCGACGGGCGGCGAAGCCACGAACTGACCCTCGGGGAACGCGTCACGATCGTGTCCAACTCCCAGAAGGTGCGCATCGCGCGGCTCGGCGAGCAGCCGTTCACCACCCGACTCGTGAAGAAGTTCGCGCTGCCCGTCAACGGCTGGCGCGAGAAGCGGGACCAGTAGTGCTCACCACCCTGCGGCTCACCGCCTTCGGCGTGGTCGACGGGGCCGAGCTGGAACTCGGGCCCGGCCTGACGGCGCTCACCGGTGAGACCGGAGCGGGCAAGACCATGATCGTGTCCGGGCTCGGCCATCTGCTAGGCGCCCGCGCCGACGCGGGCATCGTGCGGCGCGGCGCTGACAAGGCCGTCGTCGAGGGCCGCTGGGCCGTCGACGACCGGGTCGCCGGGCGCGTCGGCGACGCGGGAGGAGACGTCGAGGACGGCGAACTGATCACCCTGCGCCAGGTCGGCGCCAACGGCCGCTCACGGGCGGTCGTCGGGGAGCGGGCGTGCCCGTCTCGACGCTCGGCGAGCTGCTCAGCGACATCGCCACCATCCACGGCCAATCGGGCCAGATGCGGCTCTCCACCCCAGAGCGGCAGCGCGAACTCCTCGACGCCCGCGCCCGGCCCGCCGAACTGCCGCGCTACCTCGAGAACTTCGCCGAACGGCGCGCCGCGGCCGCCGAGCTGGCCCGGCTCGAGTCAGAGGCGATGGCACGGGCCCGCGAGGCCGACATGCTGCGCTTCGGCCTCGACGAGATCGCCGCCGTCGCGCCCCAGCCGGGCGAGGACGACGCGCTGGGGGCCGAGCAGGCCAAGCTGATGGACCTCGACGAGCTGCGCCGCCTCGCAGGTGGGGCCCACGAGGCCCTGAGCGGCAGCGAGACCGACTACGACGCGCCGAGCGTCGTCTCCCTTGTCGGCACCGCCCGCAAGCTGCTGGGCGAACTCGCCGACCGCGACGAGGCGGCACGGGAGCTCTCCTCCCGCGCCACCGAGCTCGGGATGCTCGCCACCGACCTCGCCGCCGACGTCGCGGGGTACGTCGACGACCTGATCGCCGACCCGCTGCGCCTCGAGGCCGTCGGGGAACGCCGCCAGCAACTGGCAGGGCTGACCCGCAAGTACGGGGCGAGCATCGACGAGGTGCTCTCCTGGTCCGAGTCCTCCGCCGCGCGGCTCGCCGACCTCGACGGCAGCGACGAGCGGATCGGGGTGCTGCGCCACCGGACCGCCGAACTCGACGACCTGCTCGCGGCCGACGCCGCCGCCATCTCCGCGGCGAGGCACCGGGCCGCCGACGAGCTTGGCACCGCCGTGAAGGTCGAACTGGCCGCCCTTGCCATGCCGCACGCCGAGCTGCGCTTCGACGTCAGCGACGCGCCCATCGGCCCGCACGGCGCCGACCGGATCGAACTGCTGTTCTCCGCCAACCCCGGCTCCGACCCCGCCCCGCTGGGCAAGGTCGCCTCGGGAGGCGAACTGTCCCGAGTCCGGCTCGCCCTCGAGGTGATCCTGGCCGAGGGCGAACGCGGCCACACCTTCGTCTTCGACGAGGTCGACGCGGGCGTCGGAGGCGCAGTCGGCCTCGAGATCGGACGGCGGCTGCAGCGGCTCGCCGCCACCAGCCAGGTCATCGTCGTCACGCACCTGGCGCAGGTCGCCGCCTTCGCCGACGCCCACTTCGTCGTCGCCAAGGCAAGCGACGGCCAGGTCACGACCTCCGGGGTGCGCCGCCTCCGCGACGACGAACGCGAGGTCGAACTGGCCAGGATGATGGGCGGCACCGCCTCCTCGGAGGCGGGCGTCAGGCACGCCGCCGAACTGCTCGCCGGCTCGCGTCGACGAAAGTGACCGCGCCACGGCTGTAACACGATGGCAATTTTGCGGGCGTAGGCTGAAGGTCCGTGGATAACTCGAAGGTCACCAAGCACATCTTCGTCACGGGAGGCGTCGTCTCCTCCCTCGGAAAAGGCCTCACGGCCTCCAGCCTCGGAAACCTGCTCGTGGCGCGCGGACTGCGCGTCACCATGCAGAAACTCGACCCGTACCTCAACGTCGATCCGGGCACCATGAACCCCTTCCAGCACGGCGAGGTCTTCGTCACCGAGGACGGGGCGGAGACCGATCTCGACATCGGCCACTACGAACGCTTCCTCGACGTCGACCTGAGCCGCGACGCCAACGTCACCACCGGCCAGGTCTACTCGACGGTCATCGCCAAGGAACGGCGCGGCGACTTCCTGGGCGACACCGTCCAGGTCATCCCGCACATCACCGGCGAGATCCGCGACCGGATGCTCGCCCTCGACAAGGACGTCGACATCGTGATCCACGAGATCGGCGGCACGGTCGGAGACATCGAGTCGCTGCCCTTCCTGGAGGCCGCCCGCCAGGTCCGACACGAGATCGGCCGCGAACACGTCTTCTTCCTGCACGTGTCGCTGGTGCCATACATCAAGCCGTCCGGCGAGATGAAGACCAAGCCGACGCAGCACTCGGTCGCGGCGCTGCGTCAGGTCGGCATCCAGCCCGACGCCATCGTGTGTCGCGCCGAACGGGAGGTCAGCGCCTCCCTGAAGCGCAAGATCGCCATGATGTGTGACGTCGACACCGAGGCGGTCGTCTCCTGCGCCGACGCGCCGAGCATCTACGCCATCCCGAAGGTGCTGCACGCCGAGGGCTCGACGCGTACGTGGTGCGCCGCCTCGGGGTGCCGTTCCGCGACGTCAACTGGGCCAGTTGGGACGACCTGCTCGACCGCGTCGACTACCCGCGCCACCAGGTCACCGTCGCCCTCGTCGGTAAGTACATCGACCTGCCGGATGCCTACCTTTCGGTCTCCGAGGCGCTGCGGGCAGGCGGCTTCGCCAACCACGCCCGCGTCACCTTGACGTGGGTTCGCTCCGATGACTGCGCCACGCCCGAGGGCGCGGAACGCCACCTGGGCGGGGTGGACGCCATCTGCGTGCCCGGCGGGTTCGGCATCCGAGGCGTCGAGGGCAAGTTGGGGGCGCTGCGCTACGCCCGCGAGCACGGCATCCCCACCCTCGGCCTGTGCCTCGGGCTGCAGACCATGGTGATCGAGGCCGCCAGGAACCTCGCTGGCATCGCTGACGCCGCCTCCACCGAGTTCGACCCCGACACCGCCTCCCCGGTGATCGCGACCATGGCGGAGCAGGTCGACATCGTCGACGGCGGGGGAGACCTCGGCGGCTCGATGCGGCTCGGCTCGTATGAGGCGCGGCTGGTGCCGGGCTCGCAGGTCGCGCTGGCCTACGGCGCCACCGAGGTGACCGAGCGTCACCGGCACCGTTACGAGGTCAACAACTCCTACCGTGAGGCCCTTGAGGCCGCGGGCCTAGTGATCTCGGGGACCTCTCCTGACGGGAGCCTCGTCGAGTTCGTCGAACTGCCAGCCGAGACGCACCCCTACTACGTGGCGACCCAGGCCCATCCGGAGCTGAAGTCCCGCCCGACGCGCCCCCACCCCCTATTCTCGTCACTGATCGCGGCCGCACTGGCCCGCGCGGGAAGGGAGAACTAAGTGTTGCGCGCAGACACCCCGATGAGCTGGCCCGTCCTGGACCGCGAGGTGCTTGCCGAGGGACACGTCTCGACCTTCGTCAACGAGACCATCGAGACCCCCGACGGGCAGCAGATCAAGCGCCAGTACCTCACCCACCCCGGCGCCGTCGCGGTGGTCGCCTGGCGTGAGGACACCGACGACATCGCGGTGCTTCGCCAGTACCGACACCCCGTTCGCGCCGAACTGGTCGAGATCCCCGCCGGGCTGCTCGACCTCGACGGCGAGGCCTATGTCGTCGGCGCGCAGCGCGAACTCGCGGAGGAGGTGGCGCTTGCGGCGGAGCGGTGGGACACGCTCGTCGACATCTGCACCACGCCGGGCGCCTGCGCCGAGACCCTGAGGGTGTTCCTCGCCCGCGGCATCTCCGAGACCAGCAGGCCGGAGGGCTTCGTGCTGGAGGGGGAGGAGGCCGCCATGACCTGGGCGTGGGAGCCGCGCGCCGACCTCATCGACGCCGTCCTCCGCGGGGACACGTCCTCTCCGACGCTGGTGGCGGGCGTCCTCGCCCTCGAGACCGCCCGCCTGGCCGGACGGCTCGACGACCTGCGCCCCGCCGACGCGCCGTGGCTGCTGCGCGAGCGGTGACCTCGCCGCTCGCCGCGGCCGTCACCGACTACCTCAACCACGTCCGGGCCGAGCGGGGCCTCGCGGCCAACACCGTCGCCGCCTACCGGCGCGACCTGGGCCGCTACGTGGAGTTTCTCGCCGGACGGGGGATCACCAGCGTCGCCGACGTGACAGCGGTGGAGATCACCGAGTTCGTCCGCTCGCTCAGCGCCGAACAGGCGGCGTCATCGGTGGCGCGCCACGTCGTCAGCGTCCGGAACCTGCACGCCTTCGCCCACGAGGAGGGGCTCAGCCCGGCCAACCCCGCCGCGGACGTGTCGCCGCCGCGGATCGCGCAGCGGCTGCCCAAGGCGCTGAGCATCGACGAGGTCACGCGGATCCTGGAGGCCCCCGACCGCACGGAGGTCACCGGGCTGCGCGACGCCACCCTGCTCGAACTGCTCTATGGCACGGGCGCGCGCGTCTCGGAGATTGTCGGCCTTGACGTCGACGAGGTGACCGCCGCCATCGCCGACCCCGACGCTGGGCTCAGACTGCTCGGCAAGGGAGGCAAGGAACGCATCGTTCCGCTCGGCAGTTACGCCGCGGCTGCCGTGGGGGACTACCTGGTGCGCGCCCGGCCGACCCTCGCGCAAGCGGCGGCCAGGCACGATCCGGCGCTGCTGCTGAACCAGCGGGGCAGGCGGCTGTCGCGCCAGTCGGCGTGGGCCGTGATGCAGGCCGCCGCCAAGCGCGCGCGGGTCGACGCGGACGTGTCCCCGCACTCGCTGCGGCACTCGTTCGCAACCCACCTGCTCGACGGCGGTGCCGACCTGCGCGTCGTGCAGGAACTGCTCGGCCACTCGTCGGTGGCGACCACCCAGATCTACACGCTCGTCACGATCGAGCACCTGCGCGAGGTGCACGCCGCCGCCCATCCGCGCGCCAGGTGACGCGGGCGATCACCGTCAGAACGTGGCGAGGTTCTCCGCAGACTCGTCCCACCGCAGCATCCGGCCGAGCCTGCGCACCGCCTCGTCGGAGCCATCCAACACGCCGGCCTCAGCCGCCTGCGCGGCCGTGTGGTCGTTGTGCCACAGCAGGGCGAGCGTGTCGACGCCCAACGTGACCTCCGGCTCGGCGTCCGTTGCCTCGGCACTTCCGAGGCCGCCGGAAGCGGTCAACCGCCAGGTGCCGTCCACGTAGCCCATCCGGTCGACGACGCGAAGCACGATCTCGCCGTCGCCGTCGAAGGCCCTCCCGTCGACCGCGGCGGGCAGATCGAAGATCCGCAGCCACACCCAGTCGCTGATCCCCGTCACCTTCAACGCCCGCTCGTCGGCAAGCGAGAGGGGCAGGTGATCCGAGGGGCTCGACAGGTCGTAGGTGAGCGTCTCGATCAGGTCCATCTCGGCGAGCGCTCGCCACAGGGCCCGCTCGACGGGGGCGTCGGGGGCGCACACCTTGAACACGGTCGCCTGGGGAGCCTCGTCCCAGCCCTTGAACCGGAACACGGCGAAACCGTCCGGCACGCCGTCGGCATCGAAGTGCACGACGGCCCGCAGATTCTTCGACGGGCCGGCCTCGTCCGAGTCCCAGGCGCCCGTGTCGACCAGGAAGTGCGCGTGGGTGTGTCCGACGGCGCCGCGATGGCGCTCCTGGTGTGCCGTGGTGATCCGCTCCCAGTGGTCGGCCAGGAACGACGGCTCGACGAACTCGATCGCCCCGTCCGCGACCTCGACCCCGTCGCGGTACGCGAAGCGGCGCGTGTCGATGCGCAACTGCTGGCCGCGGGTCGCCGGCGCGAAACCGAACCGTCCGTAGATCGTCGCCTCGCTCGCCGTCAGCACCGCCACCGCCATGCCCTGCTCGCGTGCCGCGTCGAGTTGGCGGCGCATCATCTCCTTCAACAGGCCGCGCCTGCGGTGGCTCGGCAGCACCCCGATGGTGTTGACGATCAGCGCGGGACGCAGCCCGCGGCCCTGGTTGATGGTGGTCGGCGTGACGTTGAACCCCGCCACCGGTTGCCGACCGTCGAGGCCGGGTCCCTCCGTGGTGACCATGCCGAGCACCGCGCCGTCCTCACGGCGATGCTTGCGGAACGTTCCGACACCCTCCGGGGTCGCGCGGCCGTCGAGGAAGACGGTGCGGAAGATGTTGACGTAGGCCGCCCAGATCGGATCGTCGTCGGCCGTGTCGAGGGCAAGTACGTCGTAACGGTAGGGAGACTGCATGCCGCCCACGCTACATGGAGGGCAGGCGCGCCGGTTGACCGATCGCCGCCGGAACCCCCTTGGGTCGTTCCGGCTTCGGCATACTAGGGTGGTTGCACATCCAGAGGAGGGAAGAGGACGTGGCAGAAGAAGGGCTGTTCGCTCGGCCGCAGTACGCCGTGCCGGACGCGCCAGCGTCGTCCACGCTCGTCGACACAGGGGAACTCGGCCCGACGGGTCGCCCCCTGCCGAAGTTTCCGGGCGTGGTGCCCCCCACCCCGGGGCGCGCGCACCACGCCACCATCATCTCGATGTGCAACCAGAAGGGCGGGGTCGGCAAGACCACCACGACCATCAACCTGGGTGCTGCGCTCGCGGAACTCGGCTTCAAGGTGCTGCTCGTCGACTTCGACCCGCAGGGCTCCCTCTCGGTCGGCCTCGGCGTGAACCCGCACACCCTCGAGACCAGCATCTACAACCTGCTGCTCTCGCGCGACCACACCGCCGACGACGTCATCCGGACCACCAGCGTGGATGGCCTCGACATCCTGCCGAGCAACATCGACCTGTCGGCCGCCGAGGTGCAACTGGTCAGCGAGGTGGCGCGCGAACAGACGCTGATCCGCGTCCTCAAGCCGCTGCGCCCCTCGTACGACTACATCCTCATCGACTGCGCGCCCAGCCTTGGCCTGCTCACCATCAACGCGCTCACCGCAAGCGACTACGTCGTGATGCCGCTCGAGTGCGAGTTCTTCGCCCTGCGCGGCATCGCGCTGCTCACCGACACCATCTCCAAGGTGCAGGACCGGCTCAATCCCGACCTCGAGGTGCTCGGCATCCTCGGCACCATGTACGACGCAAGGACGCTGCACAGCCGCGAGGTCCTGGAGCGCGTCGTGCAGGCCTTCGGAGACGACGTCTTCCACACCGTGATCCGGCGCACCATCAAGTTCCCCGAGACGACGGTGGCGGGCGAGCCGATCACCACCTACGCCTCGGCCTCGCCAGGCGCGGACGCGTACCGCCAACTTGCCCGCGAGGTGCTGCTGAGGACGACCGACGGTGGCTAAGCGCGCCTCGCTTCCCGGGGCCTCCGAACTGTTCCGGCCCACCAAGCGCGTCCCGACGCCGGAGCCCCCGGCCGCGACGCCCGAGCCGGCCGCCGTCGACGCGCAGCCGGGCGCGTCGGGTCGGATCAGGCACGATCACAAGATCACCGTCTACTTCTCCGAGGACGAACTGCTCGCGCTCGAGGACGCCAACCTCGACCTGCGCCGCGCCCACGGGATCAGGGTCGACCGCGGCCGGATCGTGCGGATCGCCGTCGCAGAGGCCCTCGCCGACCTGGCAGAGCGCGGCGCCGAGTCGCGGCTGGTGAACGAACTCCGGCAGCAGTGAGCCGGACGAAGGCGGCCCCGAAGGAGCCACGCGACTCCGTGGCGGGCTTCGAGGTGCGCCTCGCCAACTTCGAGGGCCCATTCGACCTCCTCCTCAACCTGATCTCCCGCCGCGAACTCGACATCACCGAGGTCGCGCTGAGCCAGGTCACCGACGAGTTCATCTCCTACGTCAAGACGGGCGGCGAGCTGTGGGACCTGGAGAAGACCAGCTCGTTCCTGCTCGTCGCCGCGACCCTGCTCGACCTCAAGGCCGCGCGGCTGCTCCCCGGCGGAGAGGTCACCGACCCCGAGGACATCGCGGCGCTTGAGGCCCGCGACCTGCTGTTCGCCCGGCTGCTGCAGTACCGCGCGTTCAAGCGGCTGGCCGAATGGATCTCCAGCACCATGATCGCGGCCGAGACGACCCACTGGCGCCCGGGCGGGCTCGAGGAACAGTTCCGCGACGTGCTGCCGGAGGTCGAACTGAACCTCGGCCCCGAGGACCTGGCGCGGCTCGCGGCCTCCGCCATGACGCCCCGCCCCGCGCCCATCGTCGAACTGTCCCACCTGCACGGCAGCACCGTCAGCCTCAGCGCAGAGGTCGCCCACATCGCGCAGCGACTCCGCACCGACGGCGCGGCCACCTTCCGCTCCATCGTGGCGGGCTGCGACACCCTGACCACCGTCGTCCGGTTCCTCGCGGTCCTCGAACTGTTCCGCGCCCAGCAGGTGGCCCTCGAACAGTTGGCGCCGCTGTCGGAGCTGACCGTTCGCTGGACGGCGGGCGACGACGAGGCCGTGCAGGTCACCGACGACTACGGACCGCAACCCGAACTGCAGGAGGACCCATGACGATCGGCCCGGCGCTCGAGGCGATGCTCCTGATGGCGACCGAACCCACCGCGGCAGACGAGTTGGCGGCGGCTCTCGACGTGCCCACGGCAACCGTCGAGGAGGAACTGGCCAGGATCGCCGACTTCTACGACGGCCACGGGCGCGGGGTGCGGCTGCGCGCCGTCGCCGGAGGCTGGCGGTTCGCGACCGACCCCGCAGTGTCCGACGTCATCGAGGCGTGGCTCGTCTCCGACCAGCGCTCCCGGCTGAGCCAGGCGGCGCTGGAGACCCTCTCGGTGATCGCCTACCTGCAGCCCGTCTCGCGCGGCCGGGTCGCATCGGTGCGCGGCGTCAACGTCGACGGCGTCGTCAAGACGCTGCTGGTGCGCGGCCTCATCCGGGAGGACGGCGAGGACGCCGTCACCGGGGCCATGACCTTCTCCACCACACCACTGTTCCTGCAGAAACTCGGCGTGAACTCGCTGAAGGAACTGCCCGACTTGGCGCCACTGCTGCCCGACGCCGTAGCCTTGGAGGCTGAACTGGGGCAGCTCGCGGCCGCCGAGCCCGCCGACGCCCCGGCAGAGGAGGACACCCATGAGTGAAGAGGCTGAAGGCATCCGGCTGCAGAAGGTGCTGGCGTCCGCCGGCATCGCGTCGCGCCGCGCCAGCGAGATCCTGATCGACGAGGGGCGCGTCGAGGTCAACGGCAAGGTCGTCACCGAGCAGGGCAAGCGCGTCAACCCGGAGACGGACCACATCCGCGTCGACGGGTCGAGGATCCCGCCGCCGCGCCGCCACATGTACCTGGTGCTGAACAAGCCGCGCGGCGTCGTGTCGACCATGGACGACCCGGAAGGCCGCTCGACGCTGACCGACTACCTGCCCCGCACCAAGGAGCGGCTGTTCCACGTCGGACGCCTCGACACCGAGACCGAGGGGCTCATCGTCCTGACCAACGACGGCGAGTTCGCGCACCGGCTCGCGCACCCCAGCTACGAGGTGCCAAAGACGTACCACGTGCAGGCCGCTGGCGTGATGGACAACCGCACCATCAAGCGCCTCGAGAAGGGCGTCACGCTGGAGGACGGCCCCGTCAAGCCCGACAAGGTCAAGCTGATCTCCAGGAGCCAGAACAAGACGCTGCTCGAGATCACGCTTCACGAGGGACGCAACCGCATCGTGCGGCGCATGATGGACGCCGTCGGGCATCCGGTCGACCGGCTGGCCCGCACCAGGATCGGCCCGATCCGGCTCGGCGTGCTTCCGGTGGGGGAGACCCGCGAGCTGACCCGAGAGGAACTGGGCGCGCTGCTCGATCTGATCCGGATGTGAGGGCCTTGCCACGCTCGGCTACCATTTTCTTTCGTGACCTCATCCTCGAAAATGCTTCGCCGCCTCATGGTCGGAGCCGCCACCGCGGCCCTGATCACCCTCAGCGCCTGCAGCACGCCCAGCGGTGAGGGCTCGCCCTCGGCCGACCCATCGGGCAGCGCATCCCCGACCGCGACGGCGAGCCCTTCGGCGACGGTCAGCCCCGCCGCCGACCTGAGCGCCATCGAGGTCACCGACGCCACCCCGCCGGTGGTGACGGTGAAGGCCCCGTGGGCGATCGCGGAGACGCAGAGCAAGGTTCTCAAGCCGAGCACCGACGCGCAGAAGATCGGCGAGCAGTCGGCGGTCTCCGTCAACTACGTCGGCGTCAACGCCACCACCGGGGAGGTCTTCGAGTCCTCCTTCGAGTCCGGCGAGCCCGTCACCCTCACCATGGACCGCGTCGTCGCGGGCTTCCGGAAGGGCCTCGTCGGGCAGGCCGTCGGTTCACGCGTCCTGATCGGCATCCCCAGCGCCGACGGCTACCCGCAGGGCAACCAGAGCGGCACCATCAAGGCGGGCGACTCGCTCATCTTCGTCGTCGACATCCTCTCCTCGAAGGACCCCGAGACGGTCACCCCCGCCGCTGGCCTTCCGACGGTCACCATGACCGACGACAAGCCGGAGATCACGATCCCCGCCGACGTGCCCGCCCCGACCGAACTGAAGATCCAGCCGCTCATCAAGGGCGTCGGCGACCCGATCACCGCGGAGTCGACCGTCCAGGTGATGTACCGCAGTTGGACCTACGCCGACGGCAAGCTGTTCCAGGACGCCTGGACGCCGCAGGCGGGCATGATGAGTTCGCTCATCAAGGGCTGGCAGCAGGGGCTCGTCGGCCAGACGGTCGGCTCCCGGGTGCTGCTTGTCGTGCCGCCCGCGCTCGCGTACCCGGACGGACAGCCGTCAGCCACGCCGGCGCTGGCCGCGAACCAGACGCTGGTCTACGTCGTCGAGATCGTGGACGCCGTCGCCGGCTCCTGAGCCAGGGCGGCACCGTCGAACCTGACACCCGAGAAGAAGCGCTGATCGCCAGGCATGGCGGCCAGCGCTTCTTCCGTGCTGCGGCACGGGCCGAGCCCGAGCGAGTCGCTGAGCGCCGCCAGGACGTCGGCCGGGTACCCACCAAGGTCGCGCATCGTGACGGCGCCGTCGCGCTTGGCGAGCCGCTCGCCCCGGGCGTTGGTGACGAGCCCGATGTGCGCGTAGGTCGCGGGGACGCCGCCGAGGCGGCTCGTCAACCACGCCTGCCGGGGGGCGGAGCTCAGCAGGTCGGCCCCGCGGGTGATGTGCGTGACCCCCGCGTCGACGTCGTCGACCACGGCCGCGAGGTTGTAGGCGAACTGGCCGTCTCCGCGCACCAGGACGAAGTCGTCCACCACACCCGTCACCTCGCCCGCGTGCTCGTCGAGGACCGTGAAGCGTGCTCCGCGCGCGTCGACCCGGATGGCGGGGGCCCGCTCCGCGCGCCGCGCGTCGCGCTGCGCGTCCGTGAGGTCCCGGCAGGTGCCCGCGTAGGCGCGGTAGCCGTCGTGCGGCGCCGAGGCGGCCTCTGCGATCTCGCGGCGGGTGCAGAAGCACTCGTAGGTCGGAAGCGACGCCACGGCGTCGCGGTAGGCGTCGAGGCGCTCGCTCTGCCGCACCGGGGCGCCGTCCCAGAGCAGGCCGAGGGCCCGCAGGTCGGCCAGTTGTCGCGCCTCGACGCCGTCGGCGGCCCGCACCCGGTCCATGTCGAGGTCCTCGACGCGCATCAGCCACCGCCCCCGGCCCGCCTCGTCAGCAGCCACCCGGCCAGCGCGGTGCGCAGGTTGCCGAGGTGCAGGTCCGAGGTCGGGCTCGGAGCGTACCGGTCGACGTGCATGGCACCATCTTGCCCGCTGGGGAGTGCCTGCCATGTGGGGTTGGCGGACACCGCGCGCCCGGACGGGGCCGCGGCGGCGGATCTTGTAGCCTGACTGCCATGACGCAGAGGAAGTCGGAGCGGTTGGTCAACCTGCTCATCGCCCTGCTCAGCACCCGTCGCTTCCTGACGAAGCAGGAGCTGCGCCACATCGTCGAGGGCTACCGCGACTCGAACGAGGTTGCCTTCGAGCGCCAGTTCGAGCGCGACAAGGAGGAGCTGCGCGGCTTGGGCATCGCCGTCGAGACCGGCTCGAACGACGCCTTCTTCGACGACGAGGAGGGCTACCGGATCAATAGGGCCGACTTCGAGCTTCCCGAGATCGCGTTCACCGCCGCCGAGTTGTCGGCGCTCGCGCTTGCGGGCCAGGTGTGGCAGGACAGCGTCGCGGCCGACCACACCGCACAGGCCTTCGAGGCGCTCCAGGCAGGGGGCGCCGCCCCGGACCCATCGCTGGTGCCGACGGTGCGGCCGCAGGTCAGCGTCGCCGAGCCCGACTTCGACGCCCTCTACGACGCCGTGCTGCGGCGCGTGCAGGTCACCTTCGGCTATGGCGGCGCATCCCGCAGCCTGCAGCCGTGGCGGATGCTGCAGCGGCGCGGCCGCTGGTACGTCTTCGGCTTCGACACCGACAGGCAGTCCGACCGATTCTTCAAGCTGTCCAGGTTCACCTCGCCCGCCGTGCAGCAGGGCAGGGCAGGGGCCTTCGAGGTGCCGCCGGAGGCGCAGACGCTCGCCGCCCGGCTTGAGCCCGTCAACGACGCGGTGGCGGTGGTGGCGCTGCGCGACGGGATCGCACACACCTTCGGCGACGCCGAGCCGCAGGCCTGGGACACCGAGCTTCCCGCGGGCTTCACCGCGCACCGGGTGGCGCTCGGCAGCGGCGCCGCCATCGTCGACGAGGTCGCAGCGGCAGGCCCCGACGCGATCCTGCTCGCCCCCGCCGACCTGCGCGCCCAGGTGATCCGGCGGCTCGAGGAGGTGGCCCCATGAGGTCAGGCGAACAGCTCACCCGGCTGCTGCGACTGGTGCCCTACCTGTCGTCGCGGCCCGGCATCGAGGTGGCGACCGTCGCGGAGGCGTTCAAGGTCACCCCGAACCAGATCATCCGCGACCTGGAGGTGCTCCAGTTCTGCGGGCTGCCAGGCGGCTATGTCGACGACCTGTTCGACGTAGACATCGAGGCCGTCCGCGACGAGGGACACATCGACTTCCGCAACGCGGAGGTACTCAACCGCCCGCTTCGCCTCCGTCCGGCCGAGGCCGCGAGCCTGCTGGCCGCGCTCAGGCTGGTCGTGGACGTCGCCGGGGAGTCCGACGCCGCCGCCTCCGCGCTCGCCAAGTTGGAGGCCGCCGTCGGAGGCGACGACGACAGGGTCAGCGTCGCCGTCGCACCGTCCGACCCCGGGCACCGCGCGGCGCTTTCCGAGGCGATCACGGGATCACGGACGGTGCGGCTCAGCTACCGCAAGCCCGCCAGCCCCGGCCTCTCCGTCGCAGACGTGGAGCCGGCCCGGGTCCGACTGGTCGACGGCTACTCCTACCTTGACGCCTGGAGCAGGGCGCGCGGCGCGTGGCGCAGCTACCGGCTCGACCGGATCGCGGCCGTCGAGGTGAGCGACGAGCGCTTCGATCCGCGCGGCGAGCCGCCGACCGGATGGTTCGACGACGTGCCCGAGAGGCTCAGCCTCACGGTCGGCGCCGAGGCGCGCTGGATCGCCGAGTACTACCCGACCACGCAGGTCGAGGAGGTCGACGACGGGCTGCGCGTGACCTTCCCCGTCGCGTCGCGCGAGTGGGCCATCGCGCTGCTGCTGCGGCTCGGGGCGTCGGTGCGCGAAGTGTCCGACGCGGAGATCCTCGCCGACGCGAGGGCGCGTGCCGCCGAGGCCCTGGCCCACTACCGGGACAACGTGGAGTAGCATTCCGGCGTGATCTGGATCGTGATCTTCGGGACCCTGGCAGTGGCCGGGGCAGTCGCGCTGGTCGTCTACGCTGTGGGCCTCGCCCACAAGGCGGCCGATGTGCGCCACGAGATCGAGGTCGTCGGCGACCGCGCGGGACAGATCACCGCCCTGGTGGGACAGCTTGAGCTGCCCCCCTCCGGGCGCGACTAGACTGATGAAACCAGGCAACGGCGCCGCGCCGTTGCAGACGAAGGGAAAAGACCATGCCACTAGGTGGTTGGGAACTGGCGATCGTGCTCGTCGTGGCGCTGTTGCTGTTCGGCGGTTCGCGACTGGCCGGCGTCGGCAAGGGTGTCGGACGCTCGATCCGCGAATTCAAGGACGAGGTCAAGGGTCCCGAGGGCCCCGCCAAGGAAGAGATCGTCGAGGCGGAGATCGTCCAGCCGGAGATCGATCGCAACAAGACCGAGAGCTGATCCATGTCGGCCGCATCCGCTGAACCGGCGGACAAGCGCCGCCGGTTCGCGTGGCTGCGGCCCCCGGAGGGCGGTCCCGGCGGCACCATGTCGCTGTTCGACCACCTGCGGGAGTTGCGCTACCGGATCACCATCTCGGCGGCAGCGATCACCGTGGGCGCCATCGTGTGCGCCTTCTTCTACCAGCAACTCGTCTCGTTCGTGCTCGCCCCGTGGGTCAGGGCACGCCAGACGCTCGAGGAGAACCTCGGCGCCGAGACGATCATCGCCAACAACGGCATCACGCAGGCGTTCACCGTCGCCGTCATCCTCTGTGTCGTCGGCGGCATCTTCGTCGCCGCCCCCGTGTGGATCTGGCAGGTCTGGTCCTTCGTGGCTCCAGGGCTGGTCGCCAAGGAGAAGAAGTACTCCCTGATCTTCGTCGGCATCTCGCTCCCGCTGTTCTTCGCGGGTTGCGCGCTCGGCTACTACGTGTGGCCCAAGGGCATCGAGGTGCTGCTGAGCTTCACCCCCAAGGACCAGGGGATCACCAACATCCTCGACGTGGCCAACTTCATGGGCATGGAGATCAAGGTGATGCTCGTCTTCGGGCTCAGCTTCCTCCTGCCAGTGGTCGTCGTCGGCCTCAACATGGCGGGCGTCGTCCGCGGCTACCAGCTCAAGAAGGCCCGCAAGGGCGTCATCTTCGGCTCCGTGGTGCTCTCTGCGGTCGCGACCCCCACCACCGACCCCTTCTCGATGCTCGCGCTTGCCGTCCCCATCACGGTGATGTTCTTCATCGCCGAGATCATCTGCCGCTCCTGGGACAAGAAGCGCGGCATCCTCGAGGAGCAGGCCGAGGAGTTCGCCATCGACCTCAACGACGGCAAGTGAGCAGCGAGGTCGCGAAACGGCGCCTCGTCAGCGTCGTGTGCAATCAGCGTTCCGGCGGCGGCAAGGCGGGGCGGGCGCTCCCGAAGGTGGCCGCCCGGCTGCGTGAAGGGCTCCCCAACGCCGAGCTTCACATCGTCACCTCCACCTCCTACGAGCAGGCCCGCGACCTGACCCGCTCGGTCGCCCTGACGGCGCGCCCCGGCGACGTGGTCGCCGTGATGGGCGGCGACGGCATGGCGCACCTGGGGCTGAACGCCTGCGCCGAGACCGACGCGACGCTCGCCGTCATCCCGGCAGGCACCGGCAACGACCTGGCCCGCGGCGCAGGCATCCCCGGATCGATCAACGAGTCGGTCGAGGCCCTCGTGCGGGGCAGGACCCGCAGGCTCGACCTGTCGCGGCTGACGAACTCCAGCGGCAGTCGCTACGTCGGAGCCGTCGTCTCCAGCGGCTACGACGCCCGCGTGAACCGGGCCACCAACGACATCCGGCTGCGCTTCGGCGCCCTCAGCTACGGCTACATCGCGCTGCGCGAACTCGCCGCCTTCTCGCCGCTCCACTACCGGCTCACGGTGGACGGTGTGGAGCGCGAGGTGAGCGCCATGATGGTCGCGATCGCCAACACCGGCGTGTTCGGCGGCGGCATGCAGATCGCCCCCGACGCCGACCCGACCGACGGCCTGCTTGACGTGACGATCATCCACGAGGCCTCCCGCAGCAAGCTGCTGCGGCTGCTGCCCAGCGTCTACAGCGGCAAGTTCGTCACCAACCCGGTCGCCGAGCGGTTCCGCGCAAAGGTCGTCAAGTTCGAGGGCGACGGCCTGTTCGTGATGGGCGACGGCGAGGAGATGGGCGAGGTGCCAGCGACGGTCGAGGCGATCCCGGGCATCCTCAACCTGATCGTGGCCTGAGCGTCGGTCTTCCGGGTCAGGGCGCGGTCACTTCGATGAGGATCGGCCAGTGATCGGCCCCGTCGTCGCTGCCGAGGCCCGGTCCGCCTGTGTCGACGGAGCGCAGCACCTCGAATCCGAAGGTGCCCGGCTCGTAGGGCGGGCCGACCATCGCCCGGTCGATCGAGATGCCAAGCCAGCTCGGGAGCCAGGTGGGCCAGGTGCTGGCGGCCCCAGCCTCCACGGCAAGTGCCACGTCCGCGCAGCGGCCGAGTCGACCGGAGTCCAGGTGGTTCGGCGTGCTGTTGAAGTCCCCGACAGCCAGCACGAAGTCGCTGCCTGCGCACAGCGATTCGACCCAGGCCAAGTGCTCGTCACGGACGGCGACGTTCCCGGGTGAGGGCTGTTGCACATGGACGGCGACGATGAAAGGCGTCTCCGCCGATGCCCGCCGCGGCTTCACGGTGATCCCGGCCCACGGCGGATTGCCCGGGAGCAACACATATCCGGCCTCCGTGGCGAGGGCGTCTCGCACGAACACCGACGTCGCGCCGTCCTCGAACATCGCGTGGTCCCAGCCGAGGAGGTCCAACCGGTCGGAGACCATCCGCGCGATCTCGTCACCGGTCTCAGGCAGCACGAGGACGTCCACGTCGCGCCGAACCGCGACCTCGTGGAATCGCTGGGCGATGTCGGCGGGATGGACGCCTGCGGCGTTCCAGGAGAGAACGCGCAGGGTCGGCTCGCCGTGAGCAGGGACGACCGAGTGGGTTCCCTGCACGAGGACCCGCCCGACGAACAGGCCACACACCAGCAATGACGCTACGAGGAGCACCACGAGTCTGCGGCGGGCCGGCCCCATGCGCCGAGCCGCCAGCCCGGACAAGAGGGCGACCGTGAGCGCAATCAGAGCAGCGACGCGGTCGGGTGCCACCAGCGGGGCGACGCCCTCGACCGATCGAAGCGGCGTGGCCGCCAGCACCCAGAGCGTCGCGAGGGTGCCGACCGTCACCCAGCCGACGACGAGGAGCGGCGATCTCCACATCCCCCGATGCTACGGGCAGCACGCCCGCGGCATCGCTCACCGCCCTGAACTGCGGTCGGGTAGCTTTGGCTGGGTGACTGAGGCACTGCCCGATGAGGTGCGCGATTTCGCCGCGCTCTACCCCTACCGACTCGACGACTACCAGATCTCCGCCTGCCGTGAACTCGCGGCCGGGGCGGGCGTGCTTGTCGCCGCGCCCACCGGAGCGGGGAAGACCGTTGTGGGGGAGTTCGCCGTCCACCTCGCCGTCGAGACCGGGCGGAAGTGCTTCTACACCACGCCCATCAAGGCACTGTCGAACCAGAAGTACCACGACCTCGTCGAGCGCTACGGCAACGAACGCGTGGGCCTGCTGACCGGCGACACCTCCGTCAACTCCGAGGCGCAGATCGTGGTGATGACCACCGAGGTGCTGCGCAACATGATCTATGCCTCCTCGCCCACGCTGAACAACCTCGGCTACGTCGTGATGGACGAGGTGCACTACCTCGCCGACAAGTTCCGCGGAGCAGTGTGGGAGGAGGTCATCTTGTCGCTCTCCGAGTCGGTGCAGATCGTGGCCCTGTCCGCGACCGTCAGCAACGTCGAGGACTTCGGCGACTGGCTGCGAACCGTCCGCGGCCACTACGCGGTCGTGGTGTCCGAGCGTCGACCCGTGCCGCTTTTCCAGCAGGTGCTCGTCGGGCGCAAGCTGATCGACCTGTTCGAGGGGGTCGCCCCCACCGCGCAGGAACTGCCGAGCGACCGGGCCGCGAAGGTCAACCACGAACTGCTGCGCGTCTCCAAGAGCGAGGCGACCAGGGTCCGTGACGACTCCCGCAACCCGCGCGGACGCTCCGGTCGCGGCAAGCAGGGCGGGGGCGGGCGCGGCTCGGGGCAGTACGGCGGCGCCACCCACCCCAGGTTCGCGGGCCGGCCCACCAGCAGGGGAGAGGTCGCCATCGTGCTCGACCGCGCCGACCTGCTGCCCGCCATCTACTTCATCTTCTCCAGGATCGGCTGCGACTCCGCCGTCCGGCAGGTCGCCGACGCAGGCATCACGCTGACCACCCGCTCAGAGGCGCGGCTGCTCGGCGAGATCGCCGACCGGCACACCTCAAGCCTCAAGGAGGCCGACCTGGAGGCGCTCGAGTACGAGCGGTTCCGCGACGCGCTGATGGCGGGCGTCGCCGCCCACCACGCGGGCCAGTTGCCCGCGTTCAAGGCCATCGTCGAGGAGGGCTTCACCAGCGGAGCCCTGAAGCTGGTCTTCGCGACGGAGACCCTCGCGCTCGGCATCAACATGCCCGCCCGCACGGTCGTCCTCGAGAAGCTGGTCAAGTACAACGGCGAGGCGCACGTCGACATCACGCCCGGCGAATACACCCAGTTGACGGGGCGGGCAGGGCGTCGCGGCATCGACGTCGAGGGCCACGCCGTCGTGCTGTGGCAGGCGGGGATGGATCCGCGCGCCGTCGCGGGCCTCGCCTCGCGCCGCACCTACCCGCTGCGCTCCAGCTTCGCGCCGACGTACAACATGGCCGTCAACCTGATGGCGACCATGGGGCCCGTGCGATCCCGCGAACTCCTCGAGCAGTCCTTCGCCCAGTTCCAGACCGACAAGTCCGTCGTCAAGGCCTCCCGCGTCGAGCGCGGGCTGCAGGCCGACCTGACGGCGGCACGGGAGGCCATCGACTGCCACCTGGGCGACGCCATGGAGTACGCGCTGCTGCGTGACGAGATCTCGGGCCTGGAGGCCGCCTCGTCCAAGGCGCGGAAGGCGGAGGCCGCCGACGCCGTCGCCGAGTCGATCACCATGCTGATGCCCGGCGACATCGTGCACGTCCCGCGCCAGGGCTGGTCCGTGGTGCTGCGCGTCGGGCAGAAGCAGCAGCGCGGCGGCGAGCCGTGGGTGCAGACCATCTCCGCCGACCACACCGTCTTGAAGTTGCAGCCCCACGACCTGCGCGGCCCGCTGGTCGGCGTCGGCCGGGTGCGGGTGCCGCGCGACTTCTCGATGCGCGACCGCAAGTCCCGCCGCGCGCTGCTCACGTCGATGTCGGACAAGATCGAGCAGACCGACCCAGAGATCCCCGACACCACCATCCCCACCGACGACGACGTTGCGCGCCGGATCGCCGACCTGCGCAGGCAGCTGAAGGCCCACCCCGTCCACGAGTGCCCCGACCGGGAGCAGCACGCCGTCGAGGCCGCCAGGATCATCCGCCTTGAGCGCGAGGCGCGCCGCCTCGAGGCGCAGACCACCGGCAGGGCCAACTCGCTCGCGGTGCAGTTCGACCGGGTCTGCGCCGTGCTCAGCGACCTCGGCTACCTCGATGGAGACGACCTCACCGACGCGGGCCGGATGCTCAGGCGCATCTACAACGAACTCGACCTGGTCGCCGCCGAATGCGTCCGCCGCGACGTGTTCGCCGACCTCGACCCCGCCCAACTGGCCGCGGTGCTCTCCACGCTCGTCTACGAGTCGAGGCCGAGCCGCGACGCCGTCCACCCGCGGATGCCAGACGCGACCTCCGAGCGCGCCCAGTCCGAACTGCGGGCCGTGTGGCGCGAGGTCGGCCAACTGGAACGCAGCCACAAGCGTGACCGGGGCCGCGAGCCCGACATCGGCTTCGCGGAGGCTGCCTGGCGCTGGTCGAGCGGGCAGGACCTCGCCAAGGTGCTCGCCACCACCGGCATGGCCGCGGGCGACTTCGTGCGCTGGGTCCGCCAGGTGATCGACCTCGCGGGCCAACTCGCCACCGCGGTCGGCCCGGGCGACCTGCGCCGCACCTGCCACGCGGCCGCCGACTCCATGCGGCGCGGCGTGGTGGCCGCCGACATGTCGGAGGACTGACCGGTACCCTGACGCCATGTCAGTAGCTCTCAGGGTGATTCCCTGCCTCGACGTCCACGACGGCCGCGTCGTCAAGGGCGTCAACTTCCAGAACCTGCGCGACGCGGGCGACCCCGTCGAACTCGCCGCCCGGTATTCGGCGGAGGGGGCCGACGAGCTCACCTTCCTCGACATCTCGGCCTCCTCGGACGCCCGCGCCACCACCCGCGACATGGTCGCCCGCTGCGCCGAGACCGTCTTCATCCCGCTGACCGTCGGCGGGGGAGTGCGCTCGGTCGCCGACGTCGACGCGCTGCTGCGCTCCGGCGCGGACAAGGTCGGCATCAACACCGGGGCGCTGGCCAACCCGGGCGTGATCGACGAGATCGCCGCCGTCTTCGGCAACCAGGTGCTCGTCCTCTCGCTCGACGCCAGGCGCGAACCGGGCATGGCCTCCGGCTACGGCGTCACCACACACGGCGGCCGGAAGTCCGCAGGCATCGACGCGCTCGCCTGGGCGAGGGAGGCCGTCGAGCGTGGCGTCGGCGAGGTGCTGCTCAACTCGATGGACGCCGACGGCACCACCGACGGGTACGACCTGGAGATGACCGCCGCCGTCCGCGACGTCGTCGACGTCCCGCTGATCGCCTCCGGCGGCGCGGGCACCGTCGAGCACTTCGTCGAGGCGGCCCGCGTCGGGGTCGACGCCCTGCTCGCCGCCAGCGTCTTCCACTACGGGACGCTCACCATCTCCCAGGTCAAGGCCGGCCTCGCCGAGGCAGGCTTCGAGGTCCGCTGACGAAAGGAAACTCAGACATGGACTGCCTGTTCTGCAGCATCGTGGCGGGGGAGATCCCGTCGAAGAAGATCTATGAGGACGACGTCGCCTACGCCTTCCTCGACATCTCGCCCTGGCAGGTCGGCCACACGCTGGTGATCCCCAAGGCGCACAGCGTCGACGTGCTCGAGGACGACGAGGTGCTCGCCACCATCGCCCCGGCGGTCGCACGGGTCGGCAGGCTGCTGAAGGAGCGGCTCGGCGCCGACGCGTGCAACGTGATGTCGAACGCGGGCGCCGTCTCCGGCCAGGAGGTGTTCCACAGCCACGTCCACGTGCTGCCCCGCTACGCCTCATCGCCCGGGATCGCCAACCTCAAGACCCGCGTCGACGAGGATGTCGAGACCACCTGGAAGCGGATAAACTACACAACGTAGCAGAGGGGTCCCCGGAGCTTAAGGGGACCCCCTTGTTTAGGTAAGGCTCAGACTCAAAAGGTTTGTGTCATCGAAAGGCGTGGACGCGCCTTTACAGAAAGAAAGGGACCTCAATGAAGGCCACCAAGATCGTCGGCATTCTGTCGATCGTTGCCGGGATTGTCATGATCGTCGCTGGCGCCCTCACCTGGGGCATGGTCGGATCGCAGCTCAAGGCTGAGAAGATCACCGTCCCCGGCGACTCCCAGTTCATGGGCGGCGCCTACGCGGGCAAGGAGGTCGCCGGGCCGCTCACCGCTTACGCCCAGGCCGACGCCATCAACATGCACGCCATGAAGGCTTCCGAAGGCAAGACCTACGCCGAGCTCGGCGCCCTGGCCACCGAGGCCAAGGAGGCGGGCGACACCGCTAAGGCCGAGGAGTACCAGGCCCAGCGCAACACCGTCATGAACGGCTCCTTCCTGCGCGCCTCGCTGTTCAGCTCCGTCATCGCCTACGGCGTCGCGGCGCTTGTCATCGGCCTCGGCCTGATCGTCGGCCTGATCGGCTGGGCGCTCACCTCGATGAAGCCCGTCGTGGCAGAGACCGTCGAAGAGGTCAAGGTCGTCTGAGGACACCCACGCGTAACCACCGGCGGGCCGGGACTCGAACACCGAGTCCCGGCCCGCCGTCTTACATTGCGGACCGCTGCCGGACAGCCCTTGACACCGGTGCGCCCCTCGGGGAAGGTGTACCCATGCCCATCGCCCGGCTCGTACTTATCTCATAGCGCTTCGGCTCAGTTCAGCTCCGAAGCGCTCCCTCGTGTGCCCCAAACGGGCGGCGAGGGTTTTTTCTTGGGTACACCAATTCAGCCGGCCGAAAAGAAGGGAGAGGCTATGGCAGACACCGATGGTCAGGTCATGACGGGGGCGCAGGCGCTCGTCGAGTCCCTCGAACGAATGGGCGTCGACGTAGCCTTCGGCATTCCCGGCGGTGCGATCCTCCCCGCGTACGACCCGCTCTACGACTCGAAGATCCGCCACATCCTGGTGCGCCACGAGCAGGGCGCGGGGCACGCGGCCGAGGGGTACGCCATGAGCTCCGGTCAGGTCGGCGTCTGCATCGCCACCTCCGGCCCCGGCGCCACCAACCTGGTCACCGCGATCGCCAACGCCTACATGGACTCGACCCCGATCGTCGCGATCACCGGTCAGGTCAACAGCGCCTCGATCGGAACCGACGCGTTCCAAGAGGCCGACATCCGTGGCATCACGATGCCGATCACGAAGCACTCGTTCCTGATCAAGAACGTCGAGGGAATCCCGCTCGCGATCAAGGAGGCGTTCCACATCGCCTCCACCGGTCGCCCCGGCCCGGTGCTCGTCGACATCGCCAAGGACGCGCTGGTGGCGAAGGCCACGTTCGTGTGGCCAGAGGATCTCGACCTGCCCGGCTACAAGCCGACGGTGCGACCGCACGCCCGCCAGATCCGGGCGGCGGCCAAGCTGATCGCCGACGCCAAGCGCCCGGTGCTCTACGTCGGCGGCGGCGTCTCGATCGCCCGTGCGCAGGAGGAACTGGCGACGTTCGTCGAGAAGACGAGCATCCCCGTCGTCACGACCCTGATGGCGCGCGGCGTCTTCCCCGACAGCCACGAACTGCACATGGGCATGCCCGGCATGCACGGCACGGTCGCCGCCGTCGGGGCGCTGCAGAAGGCCGACCTGCTGATCGCGCTCGGCACCCGCTTCGACGACCGCGTCACCGGCAAGCTCGACAGCTTCGCGCCCGACGCGAAGGTCATCCACGCCGATGTCGACCCGGCCGAGATCGGGAAGAACAAGTGGGTCGACGTGCCCATCGTCGGCGACGTCAAGCTGACGCTCGAGGCGCTCAACGAGGCCATCGACGCCTACGACCGCCCCGACGCCGACGCGTGGCGGCGCCAACTCGCCACCATGAAGGAGCGCTACCAGCCGCGTTGGGACGAGGACCCCGACGGTCGGCTGTCCCCGCAGGAGGTCATCAAGCGGATCGGGCAGCTCAGCCCGCCCGACACGATCTACGCGGCGGGCGTCGGCCAGCACCAGATGTGGGCGGCGCACTTCCTTCCGCACGAGCAGGCAGGCAAGTGGATCAACTCCGGTGGCGCGGGAACCATGGGCTTCTGCGTGCCAGCGGCGATGGGCGCGAAGGTCGCCAACCCCGACACCACGGTGTGGGGCATCGACGGCGACGGCTGCTTCCAGATGACGAACCAGGAACTGGTCACCTGCGCCGTCAACAACATCCCCATCAAGATCGCCGTCATCAACAACAACGCGCTCGGCATGGTGCGCCAGTGGCAGTCGCTGTTCTACGACGGCCGCTACTCCAACACCGACCTCAACACCGAGTCGGTGCCGAACTTCCCGCTGCTCGCAGAGGCGATGGGCTGCGTCGGCCTGCGCGCCACCAACGAGGAGGAGATGGACGCCGCCATCAAGCGGGCGCTCGAGATCAACGACCGCCCCGTCGTGGTGGAGTTCGTCGTCCACAAGGACGCCATGGTGTGGCCGATGGTGCCCGCAGGCACCAGCAACGATGAGATCCAGTTCGCCCGCGACCTGGCGCCCGAGTGGGAAGAGGAAGTGCTGTGAAGAACCACACCCTGTCGATCCTGGTCTCCAACCGACCGGGCGTGCTCGCCCGCATCGCGTCGCTGTTCTCGCGCCGCGGGTTCAACATCCAGTCGCTCGCGGTCGGCCCGACGGAACGCGATTCCGTCTCCCGGATGACCGTCGTCGCGCAGGTGCATGACGACGCGACGCTTGAGCAGATCGTCAAGCAGCTCAACAAGCTGATCGAGGTGCGCAAGGTGCTCGAGCTCGGCACCAACGCCGTGCGCCGCGAGATGGTGCTCGTGAAGGTCCGCGCGGACGTGCACACCCGCAGCCAGGTGATCGACGTCGTGAGCCTGTTCCGCGGCAAGGCCGTCGACGTGTCGTCCGAGACCATCACCGTCGAGGCGACGGGAAGCGACGAGAAGCTCACAGCGCTGTTGGAGATGCTCGCACCGCACGGCATCATCGAACTCGTCCAGTCGGGTCAGGTCGCGCTCGGGCGCGGCACGAAGATCCTCGCAGAAAAAGCTAAGTAGAAACCGAACAAGGAGAACCCACCCATGGCAGAAATGTTCTACGACACCGACGCCGACCTGTCGCTCATCCAGGGCCGTCACGTCGCCGTCATCGGCTACGGCTCGCAGGGTCACGCGCACGCGCTGAACCTTCGCGACTCCGGCGTCGACGTGCGGATCGGCCTTCGCCCCGGCTCGAAGTCGGCGGCAAAGGCAGAGGCTGAGGGCCTGCGCGTGCTGCCCGTGCAGGAGGCCGTCGAGGAGGCCGACCTGATCATGGTGCTGGCGCCCGATCAGGTCCAGCGCACCCTCTACAAGGAGGACATCGAGCCCTTCCTCGCCAAGGGTGACGCCCTGTTCTTCGCGCACGGCTTCAACATCCGCTACGGCTACATCGAGGCTCCTGAGGGCGTCGACGTGTGCATGGTCGCCCGAAGGGCCCCGGCCACCTCGTGCGCCGCGAATACGTTGACGGCCGCGGCGTCCCCGCGATCGTCGCCGTCGAGGTCGACGCGACCGGCAACGCCTGGCAGTTGGCGCTCAGCTACGCACGTGGCATCGGCGCGCTGCGCGCGGGCGGCATCAAGACCACCTTCACCGAGGAGACCGAGACCGACCTATTCGGCGAGCAGGCCGTGCTCTGCGGCGGCGCCTCCGCGCTCGTCCAGGCCGGCTTCGAGACCCTCGTCGAGGCTGGCTACCAGCCCGAGGTCGCCTACTTCGAGTGCCTGCACGAGCTGAAGCTGATCGTCGACCTGATGTACGAGGGCGGCATCGCCAAGCAGCGCTGGTCCGTCTCCGACACCGCCGAGTTCGGCGACTATGTCTCCGGCCCGCGCGTCATCGACGCCCGCGTCAAGGAGAACATGAAGGCCGTCCTCAACGACATCCAGGACGGCACCTTCGCCAAGCGGTTCATTGACGACCAGGACGCGGGCGCTCCCGAGTTCAAGGAGTTCCGCGCCAAGGGCGAGGCTCACCCGATCGAGGCCACCGGCCGCGAACTTCGCGGGCTGATGAGCTGGGTCAAGAGCACCGACGACTACACCGAGGGCTCCGCCGCCCGCTGACCGTCGTCGCCGATCCTCACAGGGCCGCCACCCATCCGGGTGGCGGCCCTGTGGCGTTTCCTGGGGCAGTCGCGAGGCTTAGCGGTAAAACCAACACAAACAAAGGTGGCAACTGTTGGTTTTAGCTTGACGTAATCTGTGTTTGGCCTGAGGATGGGGGGTAAGCAACCAAGGCGGTGCGAAGACGCACCGTCCGTACGACTTTGGAGGGCGACAATGACGGCGCTTCCTGACGCACGCGTCAACAAGAATCTGGAGGGTTCGGGAGTCCGGGCCAGGGTCCAGCGTTTCGGCGGCAAGCTCGCCGCGATGATCATGCCCAACATCGGCGCATTCATCGCCTGGGGCCTCATCACGGCGTTCTTCATCCCGAAGGGCTGGTGGCCCAACGCAACGCTGGCCGGCATGGTCGGCCCGATGCTGTTCTTCCTGCTGCCGATCCTGATCGGCTACACCGGCGGCCGAATGGTGCACGCCCAGCGAGGCGCCGTGATCGGCGCGATCGCCACGGCGGGCGTCATCATGGGCGGCATCACTGACATGTCGAAGCTCGAGGGCACGCCGATGTTCCTCGGCGCCATGATCATGGGCCCCCTCGCGGCGTGGATCCTGAAGCAGTTCGACAAGCTCATCGAGGGCAAGGTCCGGGCCGGCTTCGAGATGGTGATCGACAACTTCTCGCTCGGCATCATCGGCATGCTGCTCGCCATCCTCGGCTCGCTCGGCGTCGGCCCGATCCTGGCAGGCCTGATCGCGATCCTGGCTGGCGGCGTCAACTGGCTCGTGTCCGCGGGCCTGCTGCCGCTTGCGTCGATCTTCGTCGAGCCCGCGAAGGTGCTCTTCCTGAACAACGCCATCAACCACGGCATCTTCACGCCGCTCGCGGCGATGGACGTCCAGGAGACCGGCAAGTCCATCCTCTACATGGTCGAGTCCAACCCCGGCGCCGGCTTCGGCCTGCTGCTCGCGTTCATGCTCTTCGGCCCACGGTCGCTGCGTCCGTCGACATCGGGCGCGATCGTGATCCACCTGTTCGGCGGCATCCACGAGATCTACTTCCCCTACGTGCTGATGCGTCCCGTGATGCTGCTTGCGACCATCGGCGGCTCGATGGCAGGCCTGTTCGTGGCGACCATCACCGGGGCAGGCCTTGTCGGCCCGCCGTCGCCCGGCTCGATCCTCGCCTACTTTGCCGTCACGCCCCCGGCGGCTACATCCCGATGCTGCTGACCGTGCTCACCGCGAGCGGCGTCTCGTTCATCATCGCCGCCGCGCTGCTGAAGTTCGGTAAGGGCTCCGACGACAGCGCCGAGGTCGCAGCCGCGGCCGAGGCGTCCTCCGCCGCTGCCGCCGCCGCCGGCCCGATCGGTGATGTCGGCGCGGTCAACGGCGCCGACATCCGCAAGGTCGTCGTCGCGTGCGACGCAGGCATGGGCTCCTCCGTGATGGTCGCGGGCCAGCTCAAGAAGAAGCTCGCCCCCTACGGCGTCGAGGTCATTCACACCCCCGTCGACGAGATTCCCGCCGACACCACGGTCGTCCTGACCCAGGAGGGCCTCGCCAACCGCGCGGCCAAGCGGGTCCCCAGTTCGCTGATCGTCCCGTTCAAGACCTACATGGGCGACCCGGCGTTCGACCGTGTCGAGACCGCGATCCGTGAGGGTCGCGAGCTCACCTCGACCGGGCTCGGCGCTGCAACCGCCGCGGCAGCAGCCGCTCCGGTCGCCGTCGCAGAGGCCGCGCCGGTCGCCAAGAAGCGCCGCCCCAAGAAGCGCCTCGAGGCGGGCGTCCTGCCCCGCGAGAACGTCCGGCTCGGGCTGCACGCCCACACCAAGGAGGACGCGATCCGTCAGGCCGGTCAGGTTCTTGTCGACAGCGGAGCCGCTCAGGCGGGCTACATTGAGGGCATGCTCGCGCGCGAGGGCCAGACGACGACGTACCTTGGTCAGGGCGTCTCGATCCCGCACGGCACCAACGAGGCCCGCCAGTTCATCTCCAAGGCGGCGCTGGGGTTCCTGCAGTTCCCCGACGGCGTCGACTGGGACGGCGAGATCGCACACGTCGTGATCCCGATCGCCTCCAACAGTGACGAGCACGTCGGCATCCTGTCTGCGCTCGCCACCACCTTGTCCGACAAGGCCAACTCCGAGAAGCTGCGCACCGCGACCAGCGTCGACGAGGTCCTTGCCCTGCTCACCCCCGAAGACGACCAGGAGGATTAATCCATGAAGGCACTTCGCTACCACGCGCCCGGCGACGTCCGGATCGAGGACGTCGAGGAACCGGTCTGCGGTCCCGACGAGGTCAAGATCCGCGTGCGGAACTGCTCGACCTGCGGCACCGACGTCAAGATCCGCGCCAACGGCCACGTCAACATCACCCGCGTGACCACCATGGGGCACGAGATCGCGGGAGAGGTGGTCGAGGTCGGCCCCGACGCGCTCGGTGATTTCGCGCCGGGAGATCGGGTGCAGGTCATCGCCGCCATCCCGTGTGGCGAGTGCCACGAGTGCAGGAAGGGCTGGATGGAGGTGTGCCAGAACCAGCTGTCGATGGGATACCAGTTCGACGGCGGGTTCGCCGAGTACATGATCGTGCCCAAGGAGGTGCTCAAGGTAGACGGCCTCAACCGGATCCCCGAGGGCGTCGGCTTCGACGAGGCCTCGGCCGCCGAGCCGCTCGCCTGCGCCATCAACGCGCAGGAACAGATCGGCATCGAGAAGGGCGACTTCGTCGTCGTCTTCGGCGCAGGCCCGATCGGGTGCATGCACATCCGCGTGGCCAGGGGCCTGTACGAGGCGGGCACGATCGTGCTGGTCGACATCAACGAGGAGCGCCTCAAGATGTCCGCCGACGCCGTGCATCCCGACATCGTCATCGACGCGTCCAAGGTGGACGTCGTGGACGAGGTGATGAAACTCACCGACGGCCGCGGCGCCGATGTGATCATCACCGCGACGCCCGCGAACGTCGTCCAGGAGCAGGCGGTCGCGATGGCCGCCCGCAACGGTCGGATCTCCTTCTTCGGCGGGTTGCCGAAGACTAATCCGACGATCACCCTGGATAGCAACCTGGTGCACTATCGTCAGCTTCACATCCATGGAGCCAACGGGTCGGCTCCGGAGCATCACCGCAGGGCCCTGGAATACATCTCAACTGGAAAGATCCCCGTCGCAGACCTCATCACCGAGCATCTCCCGCTCGAGAGGGCGGCGGACGCGCTCGACATCGTGGCGGCCGGCGAGGCCATCAAGGTGACGATCGAACCCTGATCTCCTCTCCGGAGGCGTAAAGGCCGGGTACCTCCCTTCGGGTACCCGGCCTTTACGCGTTCCGAACCGTTTTTGCTGGCCGAGGCGCGAAGGGGCCGGGCACCCGAATGGATGCCCGGCCCCTTCGCGGTTGAGCGCCGGTCACATCAGCGCGGTGCGGGCCAACTCCTTCGCGTCGCGGGAGTTGCGGGCCTCGACGACCCGCGCTGCGACCTCGCGGCACTGGTCCATGGTCACCTTGCCGAGCTGGACGCCGACCGCAGGGATGGCGTTGGTGGCCATCGACAGCGACGAGATGCCGAGCCCGATCAGCACGCACGCGAGCAGCGGGTCGGCGGCGGCCTCTCCGCAGACGCCAACGGGCTTGCCCGCCCGCTTTCCCGCGTCGGCGGCCATCTGGATCAGCCGGAGCACCGCGGGCTGCCACGGGTCCGTCAGCGTCGCCAGGTGGCTCGACATCCGGTCGGCTGCCATCGTGTACTGCGTCAGGTCGTTGGTGCCGATCGAGAAGAAGTCGACCTCCGCCAGGAACTGGTCGGCAAGCAGCGCGGCCGAGGGGACCTCGACCATGATGCCTGGCTTCAGATCGCGCTCGCGGCACTTGCCCGCGAACTCGAACGCCTCGTCGACCGTCGCGATCATCGGCGCCATCACCCACGGGTCGGTGACGCCGTTGTCCTCGGCCGCCTGCGCGATCGCGTCGAGCTGGCGGTCGATGATGCCCTCGTTTGTCCAGCCGAGGCGGATGCCGCGGACGCCGAGCGCCGGGTTCTCCTCGTGCTCGTGGTTGGCGAAGGGGACGGGCTTGTCGGAGCCTGCGTCGAGCGTGCGGACGACGACCTTCTTGTCCGGGAAGGCCGCGAACACCTCGCCGTAGATCCGGGCCTGCTCGTCGATGCTCGGCTCGGTCTTTGCGGTCAGGAAGCACAGCTCGGTGCGGAACAGGCCGACGCCCTCCGCGGAGCCGCCGGACGCCTTGCGGGCGGCCGCGCCGTCTTGCACGTTGGCCAGCAGTTGGACGACGGTGCCGTCGGAGGTGGCCGCCGGGCCGCTCCAGGAGCGGATCTCGGCGTGCAGGGCCGCGTCCTCCTCGACGAGGCGACGCGCCTCCGTCGGGTCGGGGGAGGTCGTCAGGATGCCGCTGGTGCCGTCGACGAGCAGCAACTCGCCCTCGGGGACCAGGTCGAGGGTCGCCGCGGCGACGACACACGGGATGCCCAACTGGCGGGCGATGATCGCGGTGTGGCTGGTCGGCCCGCCGAGCTTCGTGACGAGGGCCTTGACGAGGCTCGGGTCGAGCCCTGCCGTGTCGGCAGGCGCCAGGTCCTCGGCGCAGAGGATCACCTCGTGCGTCGGCTGCGGCACGCCCGGCTCGGGAAGGCCCATCAGTTCGGCGATCACCCGGTTTCGGATGTCGCGCAGGTCGGTGGTGCGCTCGGCCATCACGCCGCCGAGCTTCTCGAACTGCTCGACGAAGCCCTCGATGGCCTGCGTGGTGGCCGACTCGGCGGTGCCGCCCGCATTGATGAGTTTCGTGGCGGAGCGGATCCAGCCGCGGTCGCGGGCGAGCGCCGCGGTGGCGCCCAGTACCTCGGTCGCGACACCTGTGGCGGCGCTTGCGCGGTCGGCGAAGCGCTGGGCCACGGTCTCGGCCGCCGCCTTGAAGCGCTCGACCTCCGCGGGGCGATCCTCCTCAGGGACGGTGCCGGTCACCGGCGGCGGCACGGGTGCCGGCCTGGTCCAAGCTGCTGGTGCGTACGCGAAACCGGAGACGACGCCGGTGCCGCGGAGAGTCTGAGTTGCCATGAGGCCTCCACAGTGAGGGGTTTCCCCTATCGTCGCGACGACGTTGACGGAAGTCAACATGCAATCTTGGTTTTCTGTGGGATTATGTCCGTATTGGTAGCCCAACGATGTGAGGTCAGTCATGTACGCAGAGGAGCGTCAGCACGAGATAGTCACGCTCGCGCGCAATCTGGGCCGCGTCTCGGTCACCGAGTTGGCGACCAGGTACTCGGTGACCTCGGAGACGATCCGGCGCGACCTGGACGCCCTGTCGACCCGGGGGCTGCTGAGCAGGGTGCACGGCGGTGCGGTGCCCGTCGACAAGTTGAGGCTCACGGAGGCCTCGCTGCACGACCGGCAGGTCACCTCGCCGGAGCGGAAGCTGGCGATCGCGGAACGCGCGGTGGCGCTGCTTCCCGAGCGGGCCGAGCTCACCGTCCTGCTCGACGCAGGCACCACCACGGCGCGGCTCTGCCCGCTGCTGCCGCCCTGGGTGTCGATGGTGGTCACCAACTCCGTGCCGATCGCGGGGGAGTTGGCCGAGCGCGAGGACCTCAACGTGCTGCTGCTCGGCGGCCAGGTCCGCGGCATCACCCAGGCGACAGTCGGCACCGAGGCGTACGCGGCGCTGGAGCGGCTGCGCGTCGATGTGGCATTCATCGGCACCAACGGGTTCTCCGTCGACCACGGGTTCTCGACGCCCGACCCGAACGAGGCCGCCATCAAGCGGGCCATGGTCGCCACCGCGCGGCACGTCTATGTGCTGGCCGACGCCACCAAGTTCGGGGCCGACTACCTCGTTCAGTTCGCGGGCCTCGGGGACGTCGACGCGCTGATCACCGACTCGCGCCTCGAGGAGGCCTCCCGGGCCGCCTTCGCTCAGGCGGACCTGCACGTAGAGGTCGCCTGAATGTTAGTTTGTGTTGTTTTATTTCTGATTGCCTTGCCTTTGACCCGGTCGCGCGGTAGTTTCGTTGGTATTCAGGCCGCCTGAGTAGTGGAGGCATCCATGGCTGACGAAGTTGTCACGCTCACCGCAAACCCGAGCGTCGACCGCACCATCGTGCTGGACGGGGAACTGTCCCGCGGGCAGGTGCAGCGCACCGCGCATGTGACCGAGCAGGCGGGAGGTAAGGGCCTCAACGTCGCACGCGTCCTGGCGGGCGCCGGACGACGTGTCGTCGCGATCGCGCCGGCAGTCGACCCCGCCTATCGCGCCCTCGCCGACGAGCCACCGGCCGGGAATCTCCGGGCGGGCGACCTGACAGAGGGGCACCGGGTGCGGATCAACACCGCCATCACGGAACCCGACGGCACCACCACCAAGATCAACGAGGCGGGCGTGCCGCTCAGCGACGCCGAGCGTGCGGCCACCGCCGAACTGCTGACCGAGCAGGCACATGGAGCGCGCTGGGTCGTGCTCAGCGGTTCGCTCCCGCCCGGCGCCCCCGCCGACTGGTACCCCCAGTTGACCCGCCGCCTCGGCGGCGTCAAGGTCGCCGTCGACACCTCCGGCAGGTACCTCGCGGCGGTGGTTGCTGGGCTCGGAGACGCGCCGATCGACCTGCTGAAGCCGAACTCGGACGAACTGGCCGAACTGACCGGCGGTGACGCGGAGCGCTTCGAGGCGGACGCGGCGCGCGGGCAGGTCGACGCGATCGCCACGGCGGCGCGCGGCCTCGTCGACCGCGGCATCGCGAACGTGCTCGTCACGCTCGGCGGCTCGGGCGCGGTGCTCGTCACCGCCGAGGGTGCCTGGTTCGCCCACTCGCCTGAGATAGCGGTGCGCAGCACCGTGGGCGCCGGGGACTCGGCCGTGGCCGGGTTCATCCTCGCCGACCTCGCAGGCCTCGGACCGGCCGACTGCCTGGCCTCGGCCGTCGCGTATGGATCCGCGGCCGCGGCGCTGCCGAGCACGACCCTCCCGACCCCGGCAGATGCGCAACCCTTGCTTCCGCCGGTCGCCGCCGTGGGATGATCACGACAGGCATTCAAACGAAACCCTCGAAGGAGACACCAATGGCTTCCAAGACCGTCATCGTCGGTTCGACCGTCGGACTGCACGCCCGCCCCGCCTCGCTCGTCGCCCAGGCGGCCGCCGAGTACGACGACGACATCACCCTTCGCCTCACCGACATGGATGTCGATGACGCGGTCGATGCCGGTTCGTCCATGATGATCATGACGCTCGGTGCGGAGAACGGCGACGAGGTCATCGTCGAGTCCGACAACGAGGAGGCCGTCGAGGCGATCGCGGCCCTCATCGAGAAGAACCTCGACGAGTGACCTGACCACAAGACCACGCGACGGAGCCCCGACCCCCAAGGTCGGGGCTCCGCCCGCGTGTGGGGCCGGGTCAGCCCTGCGCGACCGCGTCGAGCAGAGGCTGCCAGGCCGGGTCGGTGACGAAGGCGAGCGCCTCCGCGTCGGTCAGGGGGAGCGAGTCGCGCGTCTCGCGCCAGGACTTCTCGCCGGTGAACTCGACGTTGTCCTGGCTGAGGTAGACGCTGCCGCCCTCCGCCCGGTCGAAGGTCCACATCCTGGTGATGCCGCGCTTTCCGTCGTAGGCGCCGTCAAAGAAGTAGACCACGCCCCCGTCGACCTCGGTCGCCACGCAGGCGGGCGCCTCGCACGGGTCGGTCATCGGGGCGTCCCACACCGAGGCGACGACATTGACGAAGCCCTCCGCGTCGCCGGCGGTGAACAGCGCCGCGTCGATCTCGTCAAGGCTGGTGACCTTCAGAGTGAGGCGCTCCGGCAGGATCTGCTCGGCAACGGAGAAGACCTCGGCGCCGTCGGCCCCGGGCGCGGACTCCGGCGTGGGCAGGGGAGTGGGGAGCGGCTTGGTCGCCTGAGGGGAGGGCGACTTTGTCGGGCCGTCGCCCGGGGCGAGGCCCGCGTCGGGTCGGTTCATGACGCTGACGGCGCCGACGCCGAGCCCTCCGACGATCGCGACGGCCGCCAGGCTGCCGATGCCGCGCCGCAGCGCGAGGGAGCGGCGCCCCTTCGACATGCCCCTCGCGACGATCGCGCGGGTCTCCTCGTCGGTGAGGTCGCGTCGGTGCTGATCTGTGCTGCTCATGGTGGTGTCCTTCGGTTCAGGGAGTCAGTGCTGCGAGGTGGGGGAGGTCGCGCAGCCGGGCGAGGGCACGGTGCGAGGTGGTGCGCACCCACCCCTCGGACCGGTCCATCAGGGCTGCGACGTCCGCGACGGAAAGGTCGTGCGCGTAGCGGGCGACGATCACCGCTCGCTCGGCCGGTTTGAGGCTGGCAAGGGCCTCCGACAACACCAGCCGCGTCTCCGGCGTCGCCTGACGGTCGAGCGCCTCCGGCAGGCAGTCCGAGACGATCTCCGTCGATGAGCGCCTGCGCCGGCGCGAGACGAACAGGTGGAACATCGTCTGGAGGGCGTAGGAGGTGAGGTTGCCCGCCTCATCCATCCGGGAGCGGTGCACGTAGAGCTTCGCCAACGTGTCCTGCACCAGGTCCTCCGCGCCCTGCCAGTCCGTCATGAGGTGGCGCGCGTAGCGGAAGAGCTGCGGCGTGGCCCTCACAGCCCAGGCCTCGAACCCTTCGACATCCATCGCGAACCTCCTCGTAGCTGTACTACGCTCCCGGCACCCCGATCCGTTACATCACCCAGTTTCGTGCCCGCGGCGCTTGCCGCCTAGTGTGGTCGGTCGGGAGGTGGAAGCTATGACGAACGAAGAGCTCCTGGAGGCGCACGAGATCGCCGACCGGATCGCACGACTCGACGACGTTGACGCGGCACTGGAGTACCGCCGCTTACCCAAGGACCTCGGCCTTGAGGTGTTCGAGGAACTCAACCCGTTCGATCAACAGCGGCTCCTCTCGGGGATGCGCGACGACGCGTACCGGCAGATCCTCGAGGCCATGGACCCCGACGACCGCTCCCGGCTGCTGCAGGAGGCCCCCGCGGTCATCGTCAAGCGGGCCCTCGCCGGCCTCAGCCACCACGAACGCGCGATGACGGCGCAACTGCTCGGCTACCCCAAGGGGTCGGTCGGCAGGTTCATGTCGCCCGAGGTGGTCACGCTGCGGGAGGGGCTGAGCGTCGCGGAGGCGCTGGCAACGGTGCGCGGCAAGGGTCTCAACGCGGACAACATCTACACGCTCGCCGTCGTGGACGGGTCGCGTCGGCTGGTCGGCCCCGTCGCGCTCAGCGACCTGGTCCTATCGGATCCCGCGGCGCCGCTCGCCTCGGCGATAGACGAGGGGGCCGTCACTCTCTCGGCGACCGACGAGGCCGAGGGCGCTGCGCGCCTGATCCAGGAGACCAACGAGCCCAACCTGCTTGTGGTCGACAGCGAGGGTCGCGTCGTCGGCCTGCTGTCCTACGACGACGCCATGGAGGTCCTGGAGGAGGCCGACTCCGAGGACGTCGCGCGCCAGGCAGGCGCGGAGCCATGGGAAGGCCACTACATGTCGGTCGGCGTCTTCCGGCTGGCACGCTACCGCGCCCTGTGGCTGAGCCTGCTGCTGATCGCAGCGACGCTGACGGTGTCGGTGACGCAGGCGTTCGAGGCGACGCTTGAACAGGTCGCCGCCCTTGCGCTGTTCATCCCGATGCTGATCGGCGCCGGCGGCAACGCGGGAGCCCAGGCGGCCACCGCCTCGGTGCGTGCGCTCGCCGTCGGAGAGTTGCGGTTCTCCGACCTGTGGCGCGTGGTCTGGCGCGAGGTGCGCGTCGGCCTGCTGCTCGGCCTGATGCTCGCCGTGCTCGGCGGCATCGTCGGTTCGCTGTTCGTGGGCTGGCAGATCGCCCTTGTCGTCGCCTGCAGCCTGGTGCTTGTCTGCGCCTGGGCCGCGACCATCGGGGGAGCGATGCCGCTGATCGCCCGCAAGGTCGGCATCGACCCGGCAGTGGTGTCGGCGCCGCTCGTCACGACGCTCGTCGACGCGACCGGCCTGGTGATCTACTTCCTGATCGCGAAGCTGATTCTCGGCGTCTAGGTCGCGACGGCGCCGAGTTCGGGGAACTCGGGGATCGACAGGCCGGGGCTCGGCGCGCCCTCGAGGTAGGCAGGCCGGTCGTCGATCACGTGCAGCAGGACAAGCAGGTCGCGGGTGCCGCCCTCAAGGACGTAGCACGAGGGGCCCGACGGCGTCACACCGTCAGCGCCGACCAGTTCGACCGACGGGCAGGTGCCGCAGCCGCACTCCTTGCCCGCTGTCGCGGAACCCAGGTAGTCGAGCCAGCGCAGCCGCTGCGCGACGCTGGGGGAGGCGCCGAACGAGGCGCCGTAGCCGATCAGATGGCGCGCCCAGGCCGCCTCGGTGGGGTGCAAGGCTCGACTCATTGCGTCAGGCTATCGACGCGCCCTTCGGGCGGCGCGGGTGGGGGTCGTGACCACCCGCACCAGGTGTGCTACGCGAGTGCTGCGGCGATCCGGTCGCCCGTCTCCACCGTCGACGAGGAGCGGTCGCCCCTGGCCGCGATGTCGGCGCTGACGGCCGCGTCGATGCGCTCGGCGTCCTCCGCTCGACCCAGGTGGTCGAGCAGCAACGCCATCGATGAGATGGCCGCCGTCGGGTCGGCGATGCCCTTGCCCGCGATGTCGGGCGCGGAGCCGTGCACGGGCTCGAACATCGACGGGAACTCGCCGGTCGGGTTGATGTTGGCGGAGGCCGCCAGACCGATGCCGCCGGTCACTGCCGCGGCCAGGTCGGTGACGATGTCGCCGAACAGGTTGTCGGTGACGATCACGTCGAACTGCGACGGGTCGACCACCAGCGCGATCATCGCGGCGTCGATGTGGAGGTACCTGCGCTCGACGTCGGGGAACTCCTCGCCGACCTCTGTGAAGACCCGGTTCCACAGCGACCCGGCGTTGACGAGCACGTTGTGCTTGTGAAGCAGCGTCAGGTGGCCGCGGCGGGCCTGCGCGCGGCGGTAGGCGTCGCGCACCACCCGCTCGACGCCGTACGCGGTGTTGACGGACACCTCGGTGGCCAGTTCGTGGGGGGTGCCGACGCGCACGGCGCCGCCGTTGCCGCAGTACAGGCCCTCGGTGCCCTCGCGCACAACCACGAAGTCGACGTCCTTGCCGTCGACGATCCGCGGGGCCAGCGGCGTCGGGACGCCCGGGTATAGCTTCGACGGGCGCAGGTTGACGGCGTGGTCGAACGCGAAGCGCAACTTCAGCAGCAGGCCGCGCTCCAGCAGGCCGCTGGGGATCGCCTTCGAGCCGGGGGCGGCCCCGACGGCGCCAAGCACGATCGCGTCGACGCCCTTCAACTCCTCGAGCACGGAGTCGGGGAGCACCTCGCCGGTGCGCTGCCAGCGCTCGGCGCCGAGGTCGTAGTGCACGAAGTCGAAGGCGTCCTGCCCGGCAACCGCGGTGAGGGCCTTGAGCGCCTCCGCGGTCACCTCCGGGCCGATTCCGTCGCCGCCGATGACGGCAATCTTGGCTGAAGTCATGGCGGGAACCCTACGCGAGCGGCCGCGGGTGGCGCCTCACGTCTCAGGTGTCCGTCCACTGGTTGAGACGTCCGGGAAGGGGTTCCACGGCGTATCCTGCGCAGAGTTTGCCAAACCGATCTGGAGTGACAATGCCGACGCTGCCCGTGCAACCCGCCGAGTTCCACGTGTTCGACACCTCCCTGCGCGACGGGGCGCAGCAGGAGGGCCTGCACCTGTCCGTGCCGGACAAGCTCAAGATCGCGGGCTACCTCGACGAGTTGGGCGTCACGTTCATCGAGGGCGGCTGGCCGGGCGCCAACCCCAACGACACCGAGTTCTTCAAGCAGGCCGCTCAGCTCGGCCTGCAGCGCTCAAAGCTCGTGGCGTTCGGCGCCACCCGCAAGGCTGGCGCCAAGGCGAGCGAGGACGCCCTCACGCAGGCCCTCGTCGACGCGGGCACCGACTACATCTGCATCGTGGCGAAGTCGCACGACGAGCACGTCACCCGCGCGCTGCGCACCACGCTCGAGGAGAACCTCGAGATGGTCACCGACACCGTGCAGTACCTGCGCTCGCAGGGCAAGCACGTCTTCGTCGACTGCGAGCACTTCTTCGACGGCTACCGCGCCAACCCCGAGTACGCCATCAAGGTCGTCCAGACCGCCCACGACGCGGGCGCGGAGGTCGTGGTGCTGTGCGACACCAACGGCGGCATGCTGCCGAGCTGGATGGGCGAGGTCGTCGAGGCCGCCGCCGCGACCGGCGCGAACCTCGGCATCCACTGCCACAACGACACGGCCTGCGCCGTCGCCAACACCATCGCCGCCGTCGAGGCGGGCGTGATGCACGTCCAGGGCACCTTCAACGGCTACGGGGAGCGCACCGGCAACGCCGACCTGTCCGCCGTGATCCCCAACCTGCAGCTCAAGTTCGGCTGGGACGTGCTGCCCGCCGTTCAGCTCGCCGACCTGACGCGGGTCGCGCACGCCATCGCGCTGGTGGCGCACCAGCCGCTGCTCGGCCGCCAGCCCTACGTCGGCCAGTCGAGCTTCGCGCACAAGGCTGGCCTGCACGCCTCCGCCATCAAGGTCGACGAGAACCTCTACCAGCACATCGACCCGGCGCTCGTCGGCAACGACATGCGGATGCTGATCTCCGACATGGCGGGCCGCGCCAACATCCAGATCAAGGGCGAGCAACTCGGCTTCGACTTGGCCGACCGCGAGCAGGCCGCCAGCATCACCGAGGTCGTCAAGGCGCGCGAGGCCGAGGGCTACTCCTACGAGTCGGCAGACGCCAGCTTCGAGATGCTGCTCCGCCAGCAACTCGGCATGCTCGACCTGCCGTTCGAGGTGCACTCGTGGCGGGTCTTCACCGAGGAGCGCCACGGCGAGAACATCTCCGAGGCCACCGTCAAGCTCACCGCGAAGGACGTCCGGCAGATGGTCGTCGGCGAGGGCAACGGCCCCGTCAACGCGCTCGACGGCGCGCTCCGGGCCGCGCTGATCCCCGCCTTCCCGCACGTCGCTGACTTCGAGCTGACCGACTACCGGGTCCGCATCCTCGACGAGGGCTACGGCACCGACGCCACCGTCCGCACCCTGATCGACACCTCGTTCGACGGGCACACCTGGACGACGGTCGGGGTCGGCACCAACGTCATCGAGGCGTCGTGGGAGGCGTTGTCGGACGCTCTGGCCTACGGGATCATGACGCACCTGCGGCACTGAGCGCGTCGAGGCAGGTGCGACTAGGCTGACGGGCATGCGTATTGCCCGTTTCGCCCTCGCAGGCCAGGATCCCCAGTACGGGATCATCGAACTCGCCATTGACGGTGGTGACAACCCCGACTCGATCGCGACGCTGACCTCCGACCCGTTGGCAGGCGTCGCCGTCAATTACACGGGGGAGCGCCACGATCTCGACGAGGTCCGGCTGCTCTCGCCCGTGATCCCGCGCTCCAAGGTCATCGGCGTCGGCAAGAACTACGCCGACCACGCCGCAGAGATGGGCGGCGAGGTGCCTGAGGCGCCGCTGCTGTTCTTCAAGCCGAACACCTCCGTGATCGGGCCAAACGAGACGATCATCCGCCCCGCGGGCGTCACCGACCTGCAGTACGAGGGCGAACTGGCCGTCGTGATCGGCCGGATCTGCAAGCAGGTGCCGGTCGAGCGGGTGCCCGATGTCATCTTCGGCTACACCATCGGCAACGACGTCACCGCGCGCGACTGGCAGCGCACCGACGGGCAGTGGGCGCGGGCAAAGGGCTCCGACACGTTCCTGCCGCTCGGGCCGTGGATCAACACGCATCTGACGCTGGACGAGGCGGGCAAGCTCGAGATCGAGACCCGGCTCGGCGATGACGTCAGGCAGCATGGCTCCACGTCGCAGATGGTGCGCGGGGTCGCCGAACTGGTGTCCTACATCACCCAGTCGATCACGCTGCTGCCCGGCGACGTCATCCTCACGGGCACGCCGGCGGGCGTCGGTCCCATGGAGCCCGGCGACGAGGTGCACGTCTCGGTGACAGGGCTTGGCACGCTGTCGAACCCGGTCGCGGACGAGTGAGCGAAGTTCCCCGCCTGGTGGCGGTCGGCGACCCCGCCGATCCGCCGTCGGGAGTGAGCTACCCGCTGGCCTACCGGCACCCCGGCGCCAGCGCGTTCCAGTCGGTGTTCGGCATCCTCGTCGGGTTCGCCGCCTTCGCGCTGCTTGTTCCGCTGACGGCCCGGTTCGTGCTGATGATCACGCACCTGTACCGCGGCGGCGACTGGCAGGCCTACCTGGCACGCGCGGACGCCTACGAACTGCCCGAGGGCCCCGCGTCGGGGCAGTTGGGGCTTGCGCTGCTGATCCCGATCTCGATCCTGCTGGTGCGCTTCGTGCAGGGCGTCAAGCCGCGCTGGCTCGCCTCCGTGCAGCCGGGCATGCGGTGGCGTTACCTGCTGATCGCGCTCGTCGTGGCGGCCGTCGTCCTGAACGGCGTGCTCTGGCTCTCGTTCGCCGCAAAGGGGATGCCGCAGTGGCATTCGGGGCAGGATGGCTGGCTCGGGTTCCTGATCGTGATGCTGATCACCTCGCCGCTGCAGGCGGCGGCGGAGGAGGTCTTCTTCCGTGGCTACCTGCTGCAGGCGATCGGGTCGGCGACCGGCAGGAAGTGGGTCGGCGTGGCAGGCTCGGCGCTCCTGTTCGCGCTGCTGCACGGCGTGCAGAACCCGGCCCTGTTCACGCACCGGTTGGCCTTCGGCCTGATCGCTGGGGCCCTCGTGGTCGTCACGGGCGGCCTGGAGGCGGGTATCGCGGCGCACATCGTCAACAACATCGCGGCCTACGTCTACGCGATGTTCTCCACCTCGGTCGCCGAGTTGAAGCAGGTCACGGGGATCACATGGTCGGACGCGGCCTGGGACATCGCCGGATTCGCCGCCTTCGCGGCGGCCGCGTGGTGGGTGGGAACCCGCTTACGGCTCGCGACGCGGACCCCGTGAGGGAGCGCGCCGCTCAGTTTGTGGCGCACGGAATCGATGGTGTAATGTTCTTCTTCGTGCCCGGGCAACCGGTAGCACACAGGGGTATGGGGTAATTGGCAGCCCGACGGTTTCTGGTTCCGTTAGTTCAGGTTCGAGTCCTGGTACCCCTGCGGAAGCTGCTAGGCTTCCACACGCTAGGGCCCCGTTGTGTAGCGGCCTAGCACGCCGCCCTCTCAAGGCGGTAGCGCGGGTTCGAATCCCGTCGGGGCTACGAAGACCCGGTCAGTAGTGACCGGGTCTTTTTCGTGTCCCCGGGGCTCGGGTTGGGGGCGCATTTGAGCATGTTTGGTTGCTCGTTGCGCGACACGCCGGGAAATCAGGGCGTGTCGCGCAACGACTCACCAGACATGCTCATCCACCCCGGCGACGAATTACGCTATGGCGTGCTTGCTAAAATGCCGCTAGGGTTTTCCCGACAACCGACGAAGGGAACCCGATGGCCTTCAGCGACGCCCGCAAGGAGCGTGGTCTCTACCACGCCGAGGTCGCCGCGACGGAGCGGATCAGCCCCCACCTCGTCCGGCTGACCTTCGGATCGGCCGACCTTGCGAGCCTGCCGCGGCACGGCTTCGACCATTGGGTGCGGCTCTTCTTCCCGCATCCGGAGCGCGGCGACGCCGACTACTCGCACCTGCCCGAGACCTTCGGCGTCACCGGGTACCTGAAGTACCTGAGGCAGCGCTCCGGGGGGCGCCCTGCCGTTCGGAGTTACACGATCCGGCAGCAGCGCGAGCAGGAGATCGACGTCGACTTCATCGCCCACGGCGACGCGGGGCTCGCCGGTCCGTGGGCCGCCCGGGCGAAGCCGGGGGAGAGGGTCGCGCTGATCGACCAGGGCCGCGGCTTCGACCTGCTGCCTGACGCCGAGCACCACGTGCTGGTCGGCGACGAGTCGGCGATGCCCGCCGTCCTCGGCGTGCTGCGTGATCTCCCCTCCAACGCTCAAGGCCTGGCGATCATCGAGGTGCCTGACCTCGCTGACGCGCAGGAGGGCCCGGCGCCGTCCGGGGTCGAGGTGCGCTGGGTGGTGCGCGACGACCGTGACGCGCGCCCGGGATCGGTCGCGCTCGAGGAGTTGCGGGGCCATCGGCCCGAGCGCCCCGAACGGGTCTCGGCCTTCGTCGTCGGAGAGCAGGGCCTTGCCGCGGGAGGCCGTCGACACCTCGTCGACTGCGGCGTGCCGAAGTCGCGGATCGCGTTCACGGGATTCTGGAGGGTCGGCAGGGCCGCCGACTGAGCCAGCCATGACGTCGCGGCCACCCTTCTCGTGCCGCGACACAAGACGAGCGGTCCGGTGCTGGACACACCGGACCGCTCGCGCGCGTGAGATCAGCTCGCGCGTGTCATCTCACTCGGGGGCGCCGCTGCGGCGCAGCACCTCGCTCAACCGCTCGGCGGCGGCGAGCACCGCGGGCGCGTGCAGGCGACCGGGGGAGCGGGTAAGCCGCTCGATGGGGCCGGACACCGACACGGCGGCGATCAGCTTGCCCGACGGTGCGAGCACCGGCGCCGACACCGACGCGACGCCCGCCTCACGCTCGGCGACCGACTGGGCCCAGCCGCGCCTGCGCACCGACTGCAGCGTCGACAGCGTGAACGACGCGGTGTCGAGAAGCTTCTCCAACTTGTCCGGTTCCTCCCACGCGAGCAGCACCTGCGCGGCCGATCCCGCCGTCATGGGAAGTTGCGCGCCGACCGGGACGGTGTCGCGCAGGCCGTGCGGCCGCTCGACCGAGGCGACGCAGATGCGGATGTCGCCCTGGCGGCGGAACAACTGCACCGACTCGCCCGTGATGTCGCGCAGCCGGTTCAGGATCGGGCCGGCGGTCGCCAGCAACGGATCCTCCCCGGCCGACTCGGCCAACTCGATCAGGCGCGGCCCGAGCACGAAGCGGCCCTGCAGATCGCGGCCGACGAACCGGTGGTGCTCGAGCGCGACCGCAAGCCGGTGGGCGGTCGGGCGGGCCAGCCCTGTCGCCGTCACCAGCCCCGCGAGCGTCAAGGGATTGCGCTCGAGAGCCGAGAGGACGGCCGCCGCTTTGTCGAGTACGCCAACTCCTGAAGTTTCGTCCATATGGTGAGATTATCAATCCGCATAGTGGACACGCAACATGGATTCGCGCTCAGCTTGGTCATACTGAACCGCAGTTGAAAATGATTCGTCAGAAGCGAGGAGCCATGGGGAAGACCCTGAGCGAGAAGGTATGGGACGCGCACGTCGTCCGGTCGGCCGAGGGTGAGCCCGACCTGCTCTACATCGATCTGCATCTCGTGCACGAGGTCACGAGCCCGCAGGCGTTCGAGGGCCTCCGCCTCGCAGGTCGCCCCGTCCGTCGCCCGGACCTCACGCTCGCCACCGAGGATCACAACACCCCCACGCTGAACATCCTCGCCCCGATCGCCGACCCCGTCTCGAAGAAGCAGGTCGACACGCTGCGCCAGAACGCCAAGGACTTCGGCGTGCGCATCCACTCGCTCGGCGACAAGGACCAGGGCGTCGTCCACATCATCGGCCCCCAGTTGGGCGTCACGCAGCCCGGCATGACGATCGTGTGCGGCGACTCGCACACCTCCACGCACGGCGCGTTCGGCGCGCTCGCCTACGGCATCGGCACCTCCGAGGTCGAGCATGTCCTGGCCACCCAGACGCTGCCCCAGGCAAAGCCGAAGACCATGGCCGTCAACATCAACGGCGAACTGCCCGACGGCGTCACCGCCAAGGACATCGTGCTGACGCTGATCGCCAAGGTCGGCACCGGCGGCGGCCAGGGATACATCGTCGAGTACCGCGGCGACACCATCGAGAACCTGTCGATGGAGGGCCGCATGACGATCTGCAACATGTCGATCGAGTGGGGCGCGAAGGCGGGCATGATGGCCCCCGATGACACCACGTTCGCCTACCTGAAGGGCCGCCCGCACGCGCCCGAGGGCGAGGACTGGGACGCCGCCGTCGAGTACTGGCGGACGCTGAGGTCGGACGACGACGCCACGTTCGACGTCGAGGTCGACATCGACGCGACGAAGCTGACCCCGTTCGTCACCTGGGGCACCAACCCGGGCCACGGCGTCCCGCTCGGAGGCGCCGTCCCCGCACCGGAGGACTTCGACTCGGAGGTCGAGCAGGCCACCGCCAAGCGTGCGCTTGAGTACATGGACCTGAAGCCGGGTACGCCGATGCGCGAGATCGCCGTCGACACCGTCTTCCTGGGGTCCTGCACCAACGGCCGCATCGAGGACCTGCGGTTGGCCGCATCCGTGCTCGAGGGCCGCAAGAAGGCCGACTCCGTCCGGATGCTGGTGGTGCCGGGCTCCGCCCGCGTCCGCCTGCAGGCCGAGACCGAGGGCCTCGACAAGATCTTCCTCGACTTCGGTGCCGAGTGGCGCGCCGCAGGGTGCTCGATGTGCCTCGGCATGAACCCCGACCAGTTGGCCCCGGGCGAGCGCTCCGCGTCGACGTCGAACCGCAACTTCGAGGGTCGCCAGGGCAAGGGCGGTCGAACGCACCTCGTCTCGCCCGCGGTCGCCGCCGCAACGGCCATCACCGGCCACCTGTCCGCCCCCGCCGATCTCTGAGAGGGACCGAAGAACATGGAAGCCTTCATCAACCACACCGGCATCGCGGTCCCGCTGCAGCGCAGCAACGTCGACACCGACCAGATCATCCCCGCCGTCTACCTGAAGCGCATCACGCGCACAGGCTTCGAGGACGGGTTGTTCGCCGCCTGGCGCAACGATCCCGAGTTCGTGCTGAACAAGGAGCCGTTCTCCACCGGCACGATCCTGATCCCCGGGCCCGACTTCGGCACCGGCTCCTCCCGCGAGCACGCCGTCTGGGCGCTGCAGAACTACGGCTTCAAGGTCGTCATCGGCACCCGCTTCGGCGACATCTTCCGCTCCAACTCGGGCAAGGCGGGCCTCCTGGTCGCCGTCGTCTCGGAGGCCGACCGCGACGCGCTGTGGGAGGCCATCGAGGCCGACCCCAACGTCGAGACCACGGTCGACCTGCCAACGCAGACGATCACCCGGGGCGACCTGACGGTGGGCTTCGAGATCGACGACTACACCAAGCACCGCCTGCTCAACGGCCTCGACGACATCTCGCTGACGCTGCAGCACGCCGACACCATCTCCGACTACGAGGCGACCCGCCCGTCGTTCAAGCCTAAGACGCTCCCGGCCCGCACCGCCGGCTGAGTCCCAGATACAGCCTCACGGCCCGCCTCCACCGGAGGCGGGCCGTCGGCGTTGCCGCCCACGGGACCCGGCGTTCCTCGTAGGCTGACCAGCACACCCGCGGAAGGAACGCCGATGTCACTCAAAGGGGTCGCGACCAGGACCATTGCCCTGCTCGAGGCCGGAACCTACGTCGCCCCGTCAGGCCGCACCGTCTCGATTCGGGATGCGCAGCGGGCGGCCGTCGCCCGGACGCTGCTGTTCCGGCCCGGCGACCTGGCCGAACTCCTGACCGACGACCCCGCCGCGCCGGGAGCAGCGGTGCGCGGGGTGACGGTCTCGGACGAGAGCACACAGGCGGCGGCCAGGCGACTCGTCGAGGAGGGCGCCTCCGACGTCGTCCTGCTCAACTTCGCCTCGGCACGCAATGCGGGAGGCGGGTTCATCAACGGCGCCAAGGCGCAGGAGGAGGACCTCTGCCGCTGCTCGGGGCTCTACCCGACGCTGATGACACAGGACGGCTACTACCGGGCCAACCGCGATCAGGACAGCCTCCTCTACACCGACCACATGATCTACTCCCCGGGCGTCGTGTGGTTCGCCACCGAGTCGAGGGGCCCCCTGCTCGAGCGGCCGTTCCTCGCATCGGTGATCACCGCACCCGCACCGAACGCCGGTCAGTTCCTCGCTCACAGCCAGGGCAGCGAGGCTGACGTCGATGCGTGCCTGCTCCGCCGCGCGGGAATGGTGCTCGCCTTGGCGCGCGACCGGGGACACCGCAACGTCCTGCTTGGCGCGTGGGGATGCGGCGTGTTCCGCAACAGTCCGGCCGCGGTGGCGGAGGCCTTCGCACGGTGGCTCGCCGCGCCCGGCTTCGCCGACGCTTTCGACGCTGTGCACTTCGCCGTCTACGGCCGCGGCGACACCGTCGAGGCGTTCCGGAAGCGGTTCGGGCGGCGCCCGTGATCGCCCAGGGACTGCTCAGTGGCCCCCGTGGACGGCGGTTCCTGCTCGGCTTCGCCCAAGGAAGCGAGTGGGCCAAGACGGCAGGCCGGGGCGAGTTGCCGCTGCGGCGCGCTGTCTTCCACACGTCCTACCGGATCGAGGTGGGGCGCGGCCGGTCGATCTCGGTGCTCAGTTCCGAGCCCTACCAGGGGCCGCGCTATGACGTGGCCGACGTCGTCGCGGCGCTGCCGGGTGTGCCGTTGGCCGAGCCGACCGACGACCTTCTTGTCGATGCCCTGAAGGGCAGCGTCGACGCCGCAATGTACTGGCAGGAGCCAGACGGCGACGACCTGCTCTGCGCGATCCCGGCGGTCCGCGACGGGCTAGCACGGGTCGCCGACCACCTGGCCGGCGCCCCGCTGCTCGAACGCTGGGCGGGGCCGATGGACCCGGCCGACCAGCGCTCCCTTGTCTGGGAGGCGCAGCGGTACCGGCAGGGAACCGTCGACCTGCGACGCTGGCGCAGCGATGCCCTCTCGTCGGAGCGTCGCGCGTTGAAGGACCGACCCGCACGGGCCGATGCCAACGTCAGCGGCAACTGGTGGTCGTGCCCGCCCCACGAACTGCGCAGGTCGACCGGATCGGCGTCAGATGGGCTTCCGCTCGGCGTGCACCTCATCGAGGACGCGCTCGGCTGGACCGAGGCCGACGCCACCCGACTGCGGATCGACCCGAAGGCGCGCGTCCTCGAGATCGCCTCCGCCGACGACTGGGCGCGCCTGTGCCGCGACCATCCCCTCGACGTCACGGCCAGTCGACGCCACGACTGGTACCGGGCGACCGGACGCGACGGCGCCTGGGTCGTGCCCGACTGGTGCGCCGTCGCCGAGCGCTACGACGGCGTCCATCTCACGATCGCCTGCTACCTGGAGGCCGCCACCACGGCGATCCCCGTCGACGGGGACCGCGCGAGCGTGATCGCGGGTTGCGACCCCGACTCCACCTGGTGGCTGAACGACTCCGTCGTCACGCCCGAGGGAATCGAGAGGCTGCGCATCGAAGGGGACTAGGAGGGTTCAGTACCCTGGCCGGATGCATGAGATTGATGAGTTCGGTTGGCTCGAAGACGTCGAGGGTGACGAGTCCCTCGCCTGGGTCCGCGAACGCAACGCGGAGGCAGAGTCCGAACTGGCCGGCGACGCAGGGTTCGCCGACCTCGAGGCCCAACTCAGGACCATCTTCGACTCCGACCAGCAGATCCCCATGGTCACCAAGCGCGGCGACCGGTACTACAACTTCTGGCGCGACGCCGAGCACCCGCGCGGCATCTGGCGGCGCACCACCCTGGAGAGCTACCGCACCCCGACGCCCGAGTGGGAGACGGTCCTCGACCTCGACGCCCTCAACGAGGCCGAGGGTGAGAACTGGGTGTGGCACGGCGTCGAGACGCTTCGTCCCGAGCATCCCCGCGTCCTGATCGACCTGTCGCGCGGCGGCGCCGACGCAGACGTCACCCGCGAGTTCGACCTCGACACCCTGAGCTTCGTCGAGGACGGCTTCTCCCGGCCCGAGTCCAAGGGCACCCTGACCTGGCGCGACGCCGACTCGGTGTTCCTGGTCTCCGCCCTCGGCCCCGACACAGTCAACCGCGCTGGCTACGCCCGCACCGCGCGCGTCTGGCACCGCGGCACCCCGATGAGCGAGGCCGAGATCGTCTTCGAGGGCCCGGCCGACAACGTCGGCTACGGCATCCACGCCCTCCGCGACCACACGCCGGGCTACGAGCGCGACCTGCTGCTGCACTACCTCGACAACCGCGACTCCCACCTCTACCTCGGCGATGCGCACGGCGGCTACGCGCGCCTCGACGCGCCCGCCTCCGCGATCGCCCGGGTGCACCGTGACTGGCTCGCCCTCGAACTGCGCGACCCGTGGGTGCTCGGCGACGTCACCCACCCGGCAGGCTCGCTGCTGATCGGCCGACTCGACGCCTACCTGGCAGGTGGGCGCGACCTCACCGCCCTGTTCACCCCCACCGACACCTCGGCGCTGGCCGACGTCACCTTCACCCGCGACCACGTCGTACTCAACGTGCTCACCGACGTCGCCAGTTCGCTCACCGTCGCCACCCCGACCGACCACGGCTGGGCCACCCGTCCGCTGCCGGGCGTCCCGCGGTTGGGCACCATCCACGCTGGCGCCGTCGACGACGAAGAGTCCAACGCCGTCTGGCTCGTGGTCACCGACTACCTGACTCCCACCTCGCTGCTGCTCACCGACCTCGACGCCGACGAGGCCCCCGAGACGCTGAAGTCCGAGCCGGCCTTCTTCGACGCGACCGGGCTGGCCGTCACGCAGCGCTTCGCCACCTCCGACGACGGCACGCGCGTTCCCTACTTCCTCGTCGCCCGCGACGACCTGCCCCTCGACGGCAGCACGCCGACGCTGCTGTACGGCTACGGCGGCTTCGAGATCTCGCTGACGCCCGGCTACGCGCCCTCCGTCGGCAAGGGCTGGCTCGAGTGCGGCGGAGGCTTCGTCGTCGCCAACATCCGCGGCGGCGGCGAGTACGGCCCCCGCTGGCACCAGGCCGCGCTCCGCGAGAACCGGCACCGCGCCTACGAGGACTTCGCCGCGGTCGCCCGCGACCTCGTCGCGACCGGCGTCACCACGGCCGAGCGCCTCGGCGTGCGCGGCGGCAGCAACGGCGGCCTGCTGACCGGCAACATGCTCACGCAGTACCCGGAACTGTTCGGGGCCGTCGTCATCCAGGTGCCGCTGCTCGACATGCGCCGCTACAGCCATCTCCTGGCGGGCGCGTCCTGGATGGGCGAGTACGGCGACCCCGACGACCCGGGCGACTGGGACTTCATCCAGGGCTTCTCGCCCTATCACCTCGTCGACGCGGAGCGCTCCTACCCGCCAGCGCTGCTGCTGACGTCGACGCGCGACGACCGCGTCCACCCGGGCCACGCCCGCAAGATGATGGCCCGACTGATGGACCTCGGTAAGGACGTGCGCTACTTCGAGAACATCGAGGGCGGCCACGGGGGAGCGGCCGACAACGGCCAGCGCGCGCACATGGAGGCGCTCTACCTCACCTTCCTGCGCGGCCAACTCGCGCTCTGAAACTCGGGACGCTGAAACTCGGACTCTGAATCCGCTCACGGCAGAACGACCCCGACCACCGGGGAGGGCTGCATAGGCTGGGAAAATGACGGCACCGCAATCGCCCCTCCGAACGCCCGGACCCACCGAGGACCCGGGTCCGCTGTGGCGCGAACTCGTCGGCGACGTGCTGCGCGAGTCACGACTCGCGGGCGAGCAGCGCCTCGTCGACGTCGCCCGCCGCGCCGGGGTCTCGGCCCAGTACCTGTCCGAGGTGGAGCGCGGCCTGAAGGACCCCTCATCCGAACTGCTCGGCGCGGTGGCGGGCGCGCTCGACCTGACGGTCCTTGACGTCGCCTCCCGGGTGCTCGCACGGCAGGCCAGCACGCTGACCGCCGCGTCAGCCGCACGCGCGCCGCGCGGGGCCTTCTGCCTCGCGGCCTGAGCGCCCACGGCCAAGCCGACCCTTACGGCCGCGACGACAACACGGCGTCGACGATGCCGTACTCGAGGGCGCGTTCCGGCGTCAGCACCAGGTCCCGTTCGGTGTCCTCGCGGACCTGGTCGGCGCTGCGGCCCGTGTGTTCCGCGAGCAACTCCTCCAGCAGGCTGCGCGTCCGCTCGACCTCCTCGGCCTCCAGGATCAGGTCGGGGATCGTGCCCCTGCTCTCCGCGGCAGGCTGGTGCAGGACCACGCGGCCGTGCGGCAGGATCTGGCGGTATCCCTTCGCCCCACCCGCGAGCAGCACGGCAGCGGTCGCGACCGCCTGCCCGACGCAGGTCGTCTCGACGCGCGGCCTGACGAACTGCATCGCGTCGTAGATGGCGAGCATCGCCGTGATGGAGCCTCCGGGGGAGTTCAGGTACAGGCTGATCGGCGTGTCCGGGGCGTCGGACTCGAGGTGGATGAGTTGCGCGATCACGGCGTTGGCGACCCCGTCGTCGATGGGCGTCCCGAGGTACAGGATCCGGTCGGCCAGCAGGCGCGAGTAGATGTCGGTGGTCCGCTCGCCCCGTTCGGTGCGCGTCGAGACGTACGGGATCGGATAGCCGCTCATGCCGCGGCCCCCAGGCCGATCGCCTGACGTGGCCGCGGCCGGATCTCGTCGAGCGAGGTGACGACCCGGTCGACGAAGCCGTACCCGAGCGCCTCCTCGGCCCCGAACCAGCGGTCGCGCCGCGAGTCCCGCTCGACCTGGGCGACGTCCTGGCCCGTGTCGGCCGCGATCAGAGCGAGCACGGTGTCGCGCGTGGAGCGCAGCCCGTCGGCCTGGATCGCCACGTCTCCTGCGCTGCCGCCGAAGCCCGCCGACCCCTGGTGGAGCAGCACCCGCGAGTGCGCGAGCGCGAACCGACTGCCGGGGGAGCCGGCGCTGAGCAGGAACTGGCCTGCGCTGTAGGCCATGCCGAGGTTGACGGTGCGCACCGTGTTCGGGATCAGCCGCATGGTGTCGCGGATCGCGAGCATCGCTGGCACCGAGCCGCCCGGCGAGTTGATCCAGAGGTAGATGTCGGAGGTGGGGTCCTCGGTCGCGAGCAGGATCAGCGCGGCGCACAGCCGGTTTCCGAGCGTGTCGTCCAGCGCCGAGCCGAGCACCAGGGTGCGCTGCTCGAGGAGCCGGGCGGCAAGCCGGTCGTCGAGGGCGGTGAGTGGGTTCTCAGTCATGCAACGATCCTGTCTCGCGCGCCGCTGAGGACAAGGCCGCGCAGCCCTCAGCGGATCCGCCCTGAGCGGCGCGAGCCGCGTCGTCGGTACGGTTGCCAGGTGCAGACTCCCTACCGAACACCCCAGCAGGCGCTCGGGGCCGCCACCTACGCCGTCATCGTCTTCGCGGCGCTCGCGGCCATCTCCCTCGCGGCGACGGTGGCGCTGCTTGGCCTCGGAGCCCCACCGATCCAGACGGCGCTGAGCGCCACGCTGATTCCAATCGCGGCGCTCGGGGTCTACGCCAGCCTCGGCAACCGCGCCGAGGTGGCGCGGTTCGCCGTGGGTGCCGATGGGCACCGCTGCCAGTGCGCGACGTGCGGACGCGAGGTCGCCACGACCGGACCCTCGGACCGCCAGGGGCTGCGCTCCGTCTCGACGCCGGGGGAGGCCCGCCGGGCCGCGAGGTCCGTGCTCGGCCTCGGCGCAGTGGCCGTCGTCGCGGGCCTTGTCCTGGCGATCGTCGGCCACGACCTGCGGCCGTTCGGGATCGCGCTGGTGATCGGTGGGGCCGTCGCGCTCCTGGCCGGGGCGCTGCTGTCTCGCGCCGCCGCGGCCCGGGCGACCGCCCCTCACTCCTGTCGCTGCCGATGGTGCGGCGCACCCGGCACCCTGCCTGACGCCTCAGGGGCGTCGCACCGCTAGCCTTGCCCCCATGAAGCTGAGCGGCATGAAGCAGAACTGGCTGGCGGTGGCACTGATCGTGCTCGCCGGGCTTGGCGCCGTCGCCGCGACCCTCAGCATGGGCATGGTCGAGAGCAGCTCCGCAGGCATCCAGATCCCCCTCGTGCTCGTCGCCCTCCTCTTCTTCGTGCCACTCCTGCTGCGCGGCTTCGGATGGTGGCCGTGGGCGGCCTTCGCCCTCGCGGCCGTGGCCGTGCTGGTGAGCCTCCCGTTCGGGGCCGCGCTGTACCTCGCCCCGTCGGCCTTCCTCGTCGTCGTCGCAGGCTTGCTCGAACTCGCGGCGCCCAAGGCCCCCGAGGGGTCCTGATTGGAATGCTCAAGCCGCACTTCGACGAGACGAACCGGGAGCCCGCGCCTCGGGCCTACCGCGCGCTCGCGGCCATCGCCCGGCTCGTCATCCCGCTGCGCGCCCGGACCCGCTGGTCGGGGCAGCAGCACATCCCCACGAGCGGCCCCGCGATCGTGGTGGCCAACCACATCTCCAACGTCGACCCGGTCCTGCTCGGCGAGTTCCTGATCTGGAACGGCCGATGGCCCCGCTTCCTGGGTAAGGCCAGCATCTGGAAGGTGCCCGTGCTCGGCTGGATCATCGCAAAGGCCGACCAGATCCCCGTCTACCGCGACTCGCAGCGCGCCGCCGAGTCGCTCGTCCACGCCACGGAGGCGCTCGACGCGGGCAAACTCGTCGCCATCTACCCGGAGGGCACCATCACGGCCGACCCCGACGGCTGGCCCATGACCGGGCGACGCGGTGCCGCCACCCTCGCGCTCGCCAGCGGCGCGCCAGTGATCCCCGTCGTGCAGGTGGGGGCCGACCAGATCCTCGGCGGCCGCCACGTGTCGCTGAGGGGCCTCTTCGGTCGGCGCAAGGACGTCTCGGTGACGGCGGGCCCGCCGATCGACCTGACGCGCTACCTGGGCCTCGAGCCGACCAAGCAGGTGCTCGACGAGGTCACCGACCTGTTCCTGGACACCCTCACCTCGATGCGTGCCCAGGTGACCGGCCTGACGCCCCCCGCGGGCCGGTTCGATCTGAGGCAGGGGCGACGCGTCGAGCAGGTGACGGGCCCCGACGAGTAAAGTGTCGCGGGCTGGCGCCCCGCCGGTAGCCCAAGATGAGGAGTACCCCTGTGAGTTCACGCAAGCGCGTCGCGCTGATCTTCGGCGGCCAGTCGTCCGAGCACGGCATCTCGTGCCTGACGGCGTCCTCCGTCTTGAAGGCCATCGACAAGGAGCGCTTCGAGGTCGTCGGGGTCGGAATCTCGGCGACCGGCCGCTGGTCGCAGGTCCCGCTTGAGGTCATCGCCGACTACCAGATCGTCGACGGCGTCGCTCCGCAGGTCGCCGAGCCCGACCGCGAGGCCGTCTGGATGGTCGGGGAGAACGGCTGCGAGGTCGCCACCCGCGACGGTGGGTCGCTCGTCGACATCCACGGCGTCGACGTTGCCTTCGCGCTGCTGCACGGCCCCTACGGCGAGGACGGCACCATCCAGGGCCTGTTCGAGATGATGGGCATCCGCTACGTCGGCAGCGGCGTCACCGCCTCGGCGATCGGCATGGACAAGCACTTCATGAAGGTCGCCTTCGAGGCCGCCGGGCTGCCCGTCTACCCCTACGTCGTCGCGACGGCGCTCCGCCTCGAGCAGGACCGCGCTCACGTCATCGACGAGATCAACAAGCTGAGCTACCCGCTGTTCGTCAAGCCCGCCCGCGGCGGCTCGTCGATCGGGATCTCCCGGGTCACCGACCCGTCCCAACTCGACGCCGCCATCGCGGAGGCGCAGCGGTTCGACCCCAAGATCGTCGTCGAGCAGGGCTTCATCGGCGCCCGCGAACTGGAGTGCGCGGTGCTCGGCAACCCGGCCGCGCCGCTGGGCTGTGACGCCTCCGTGATCGGCGAGATCCGCGTCCAGGCCGCGGACGGGTTCTACGACTACGAGGCCAAATACTTCGACGAGGACGGCGCGGCCCTCGATGCCCCCGCCGACATCCCCGAGGAGCTCTCCGAGCGGCTCCGGCGCCTCGCCAAGCAGTCCTTCGTCGCCGTCGACGCCGAGGGCCTGGTTCGCTCCGACTTCTTCGTGCTCGGCGACGAGATCTACATCAACGAGGTCAACACCATGCCCGGCTTCACGCAGATCTCGATGTTCCCGACGCTGTGGCAGGTGGGCGGCATGAGCTACCCCGACCTGGTGGGCCGGCTCATCGACCTGGCGCTCGAGCGCCCCGTGGGGCTTCGCTGACGTGTCCGCCGAGTTTGAACTCATCGACCGGATCACCCGCGACCTGAGCGTCGGCGACGACGTGATGCTGTCGGTCGGCGACGACGCGGCCGTGCTGCGCTTCTCCGGCGACACGGTCGTCACCACCGACCTGCTGATCGAGAACGTGCACTTCAAGCGTCAGTGGTCCTCGGCGCGCGCCGTCGGACGCAAGGCGGTCGCCGTCAACGTCTCCGACGTCGAGGCGATGGGGGCGCGTCCCTCGTCGGTCGTCGTCGCTCTCGCGTTCCCGAAGGACCTCGACCAGGAGTGGGTCGCCGAGTTCGAGGACGGCGTCAAAGAGGAGTGCGCCACCGCGGGTGTCAGCCTGGTCGGGGGCGACCTCAGCAGCGCGTCCGCCATCGCCATCTGCGTGACCGCCATCGGCGACCTCGAGGGCCGCCGCCCCATCACCCGCGGCGGCGCGAAGGCCGGCGAGGTCGTCGCAGTGAAGGGCAACCTGGGCTGGTCGGCGGCCGGGCTCACCGTGCTGCAGCGCGGCTTCGGGTCGCCGAAGGACATGGTCGCCGAGCACCTGACGCCGAGCGTGCCCTACGGCCAGGGCATCGTCGCGAGCGACGCGGGCGCCACGGCCATGCTCGACATCTCCGACGGACTGCTCGCCGACCTCGGCCACCTGTGCGAGCGCTCCGGCGTCGGGATCGACGTGGACACGAGCCTCCTCGAGATCCCCGACGGCGTCTCCCGGGTCGCTGCGGCAACCGGCAAGAACCCGCTCGGGTTCGTGATCGCCGGGGGAGAGGATCACGCGCTCGCCGCGACCTTCCGCAACGAGGCCGTCGTGCCGAAGGGCTGGCGCGTCGTCGGAACCGTCAACGACTCCGGGGCCGTCACGGTCGACGGCGAGCCATGGGAGGGCTCGGCGGGCTGGGACCACTTCGCCTGACCCGCTAGAAGCCCGGCGCGACCTGCTCCGGGAAGCCTGCGATCAGGCCAAGCCCACCGGCCGGTGCGCCCCCGATGGCGTCGGGAACCTCCAAGGTCAGCCGCATCACGGAGTCATCCGCGCGCACGTGCGTCACCTTCACGCCAGGCGTGACGGGAACGATGGACCTGGCGGCCTCTTCAGACGCGTCCCTGCCCGAGATGCAGGCCCAGGTCGAGGTCGCCCCGTCCTTGACGCTGACGGCGATCGCCGTTGGATGGTCCTCGTTGAAGGTCGACACCACTGCGACGTGGGCGCCCGCCAGACAGGGCAGCAGGTCCGTGACACCAGGGGCCTTCGAGGCGGGCGACGCGTCGCTCAGGATCTGATCCATCCCCGGGGAGAAGGAGACCAAGGTGTCGTCCCTGACCGCGACCTCAGGCGGCGCGAAGGGCCCGTCGGCTCCCGGTGCAGGCTCGAACCGGTCACCGTCGCGGGTATACCCCGCCATCTCGAGGGCTGCCACGGCCTCGTCGCGCGCGGACTCGCCGAGCGAGCCGAAAGCAGCGAACTGGCGAAGGCCGCCGCCGGTCCCGGAGAGCGACCAGGCGTAGTCGAGGCTCTCCGGTCCTGCCCACGCGCCTGGGGACTGCGTGGTTCCCAGGTGCTGGGCGTACCGGAGCCAGGCGCCCGCTTGCGAGTCGGGGCGTGGCGGCTCGGTCGGCGAAGCGCCCCACGCCTTCGCCGCGCCGGCAGCGTCGAAGATGAAGACCGCAAGCGGCGTATCGGGATCGACGCCGCCCACGGCGCCTAAGGCCTCAGCCGCGACATTGCCGCGGCCCGTCAGAACGTCCAGCGGGTTGCTCCCGCCGTTCGAGCAGGCGGTCAGTACGAGCAGGCTGGACATGGCAAGTGTGGTGAAACGACGCACGACCCGAGGCTATGGGCTAGTCAGCCCGAGTTCGCGCGGTCGCCCTCGGTGGTCACCAACTGTTCACCTGTTGGCCTTCGCGACACGCCCAGGCATCGAATCGCCCGCGCGGCGGCGTGGGGAACCGGGCGACCGGGGCCGCGTGAGTTAGCGTTAGGCCCATGGCGTCCCGCGGAACTTCCTCCTCAGCGCGGAATACCAGCACTTCGACGCGCTCGAAAAGCACGTCCGGCGCTGCACGTTCCCCCAGCAAGAAACCGGCCCCACGGCCGACGACCCGTTCGTCGTCGGCCGCGACCAAGCGCACCACGGCGCAGACCAAGGTGATGCCGAAGCAGGGCCCCGGCGTGGGAATCACGATCCTCAAGGGCATCGGCAAGGCGTTCGCGGGCCTGGCCCACGGCGTCGGGTGGGTCGCGCGCAGCTTCGGTGGCGCCGCCAAGGACGTCGATCCTAAGCTCCGCCGCGACGGCTGGGGCCTGCTGCTGCTCGCGCTCGGCATCATCGTGGCCGCGCGCTTCTGGTTCGCGCTGCCCGGCCCCGTCGGCAACGGCCTCGGGATCGCCATCTCCACCGTCTTCGGATCGCTGTCGGTCGTGGTGCCCGCAGTGCTGCTCTACGGCGCCTGGCGCGTGCTTCGCCACCCGCGTGAGGTCGAGGTCGCACCGCGCACGGGCCTCGGCTGGACCCTGATCACGCTGGGCGTGCTCGGCCTCGTCCACATCGCCCGCGGACTGCCGCTGCCGACCGACATGGACGCCGTGCGCGCGGCAGGCGGCGTCGTCGGCTACGTCAGTTCCAGCATCCTCACCGACCTGCTCACCGCGTGGGTCTCGGTGCCGATCCTCAGCATCATCACGCTGTTCGGCGTCCTGATCGTGATCGGCAGGCCCCTCAACGAGATCGTGCGTGGCATCGGTGCCCTGTTCGGGTCGCTCGTCGAGCGCGACGACGAGCCCAAGGAGAAGCTCAAGCTGGGCGTCGACGTCCCGTACGACACGCCGCTGATCGAGGACCCGGTCGAGCATCTCGACGACGAGGTGTACGAGCCCTCCGAGGACTTCTATCTCCCGCCTGCCGACCCGGAGCCCGAGCCCGAGCCCGTCAAGTCCCGGCCCGCTGCAGGCCTCCCCAAGGACGAGCCGAGGGACCTCGAGCCACCCCAGCACACGCCCGCGCCGCCTCGGGCGGAGCAGCTCCAACTGAGCGGCGACATCGCCTACCTGCTCCCCGAGGAGCAGCTGCTCAAGTCCGGCACCAAGCCGAAGGCCCGCACCGAGTCCTCCGACAAGGTCGTGCGCCAACTCGCGGCGGTCCTGACGGAGTTCGAGATCGACGCCCGCGTCACCGGCTACACCCGTGGCCCGACAGTGACCCGCTACGAGGTCGAACTCGGGTCGGCGATCAAGGTCAGCAAGGTCACCGGCCTTGCGGACAACATCGCTTACGCCGTCGGATCCAACGAGATCCGGATCCTGACGCCGATCCCGGGTAAGTCCGCGATCGGCATCGAGATCCCGAACCTCGACAAGGAGGTCGTCAGCCTCGGCGACGTGCTCCGCTCGCAGAAGGCCAAGAGCGACCATCACCCCATGACCGTGGGCCTCGGCAAGGACGTCGAGGGAGGCTTCGTGCTCGCCAACATGGCCAAGATGCCTCACCTTCTCGTGGCGGGCGCGACCGGCTCCGGAAAGTCGAGCTTCATCAACTCGCTGATCACCTCGATCATGATGCGCTCAACGCCCGACGAGGTGCGCCTGCTACTCGTCGACCCGAAGCGCGTCGAGCTGAACCAGTACGAGGGCATCCCGCACCTCGTCACCCCCATCATCACCAGCCCCAAGAAGGCCGCGGAGGCCCTCGCGTGGGTGGTGCGTGAGATGGACATGCGCTACGACGACCTCGCCGCGTTCGGCTTCCGCCACGTCGACGACTTCAACAAGGCCGTCCGTGCGGGTCAGGTGAAGGTGCCGGAGGGGTCAGAGCGGGTGCTGACGCCGTACCCGTACCTGCTCGTGGTGGTCGACGAGCTCGCCGACCTCATGATGGTCGCCCCGCGCGACGTCGAGGAGTCGGTCGTGCGGATCACCCAGCTCGCGCGTGCCGCGGGCATCCACCTGGTGCTCGCCACGCAGCGCCCCTCCACCGACGTCGTGACGGGCCTCATCAAGGCCAACGTGCCGTCGCGCCTCGCGTTCGCCACGTCGTCGATGACCGACTCCCGCGTCATCCTCGACCAGCCCGGCGCCGAGAAGCTCGTCGGCAAGGGCGACGGGCTGTTCCTGCCGATGGGCGCGGGCAAGCCGATCCGCGTGCAGGGCGCCTGGGTCAACGAGTCCGAGATCCGCGAGATCGTCGGCTTCATCAGCGAACAGTTGCAGCCCAACTACCGCGAGGACGTCACCGTCGCGGCCGGGGCGGAGAAGAAGGTCGTCGACGACATCGGCGACGACATGGAACTCGTCCTCGACGCCTGCCGGCTTGTCGTCGAACTGCAGCTCGGGTCGACCTCGATGCTGCAACGCAAGCTCCGCGTCGGCTTCGCCAAGGCAGGCCGCCTCATGGACATCCTCGAGAGCAGGGGAGTGGTCGGCCCGTCGGAAGGCTCGAAGGCGCGCGAGGTGCTCGTCAAGCCCGACGACCTGGACGACGTTCTGGTGAACCTTTCGGCGGGCTGAGCAATAATGGGCCCAATGTCTACGCCACTGAGATCGGTCCACATCGCGTCGCTCGGCTGCGCCCGCAACGACGTCGACTCCGAGGAGCTCGCCGCACGGCTCGAGCTCGGGGGTTTCGTGCTGGTCGACGACGCCGAGGACGCCGAGACGGTGGTGGTCAACACCTGCGGCTTCGTCGAGCAGGCCAAGAAGGACTCGATCGACACGCTGCTGGCCGCCGCCGACCTCAAGGACGACGGCGTGGTGAAGTCCGTGGTCGCCGTCGGCTGCATGGCGGAACGCTACGGCGTCGAACTTGCCCAGTCGCTTCCGGAGGCCGACGCGGTGTTCGGCTTCGACGCCTACACCGACATCGCCGACCGGCTGCGCTCCATCCTCGACGGCGAGAAGCCGATCTCGCACGTCCCACGCGACCGCCGCAAGCTGCTGCCCCTCACCCCGTCGGCCCGCCCTGCCGCAGCGGCGGGCATCGCCACGCCGGGCCACGCGCCGCTCCCCGACGGGCTGGCCCCGCAGAGCGGCCCGCCGACGCTGCGCCGCAGGCTTGGGCGCGGCCCATCAGCGTCGCTGAAGATCGCCTCCGGCTGCGACCGGCGCTGCGCATTCTGCGCCATCCCCGCCTTCCGTGGCAGCTACCTGTCGCGCCCCCTTGACGAGTTGGAGGCGGAGGCCCGCTGGCTCGTCGAGGACGGCGTCAAGGAGGTCTTCCTCGTCTCGGAGAACACCTCGTCCTACGGCAAGGACCTCGGCTCGGACCATCGCCTTGAGCGACTGCTGGAGCGTCTCTCCGCGGTGGACGGGCTCGAATGGATCCGGGTGTCCTACCTGCAGCCCGCCGAGATCCGCCCAGGGCTGATCGACGCCATGTTCGGCATCGACAAGGTGGTGCCCTACTTCGACCTCAGCTTCCAGCACGCGTCCAAGTCGGTGCTGCGCTCGATGCGACGGTTCGGCGACCCGGACAGCTTCCTGTCGCTGATCGGCATGATCCGCTCCCGCTCGCCCCACGCTGGCATCCGCAGCAACGTCATCGCGGGATTCCCCGGCGAGACCGAGGCCGACGTGGAGATCCTGCGGCAGTTCATCATCGACGCGAACCTCGACGTGCTCGGCGTCTTCGGCTACTCCGACGAGGAGGGCACCGAGGGGGCCGACCTCGCCGGTCACCTGCCGGAGGAGGAGATCGAGGAGCGCCGCGCGATGCTCGCCGACGTTGCCATCGAGGTCTGCGAGGCCCGTGCGGACGACCGGATCGGCGAGGACGTGATCGTGCTCGTTGAGGAGGCCGACGGCACCGGTCGCGCCATGCACCAGGCGCCCGAGACCGACGGCGTCGTGACCCTCGACCTGCCCGCAGCCGTGGGCGACATCATCTCCGCCCGCGTGACCGACTCGGACGGCATCGACCTGATCGCGGAGGCGAAGTGAGCGACAACACGGTGGCAGCCAAGCCGAGCAACTGGAATGTGCCAAACATCCTGACGGTGATCCGGATCATCCTGGTGCCGGTCTACGTGGTGCTGCTGTTCATGGGACCCGAGGTGTTCTCCTGGCGCCTCGCCGCCACCATCGTGTTCCTTGTCGCGATGCTGACGGACCTGGCCGACGGTTTCATCGCGCGCAAGTACAACCTGATCACCGACTTCGGGAAGCTCTGGGACCCGATCGCCGACAAGGCCCTCACCGGCGCGGCGTTCATCTGCCTCAGCATCCTCGGTGAACTGCCGTGGGCGTTCACCATCATCATCCTGCTCCGCGAGTGGGGCATCACGTGGGTGCGCGAACGGTTGAAGAAGTACGGCACCGTGATGGCCGCCAACAAGGGCGGAAAGGCCAAGACGGTCACCCAGACCGTCGCGCTGATCCTGTTCAACCTGAACCTGGACTTCCTTCCCGGCCCGCTCCAGGTGCTCGCCTGGGTCCTGATGTGGGCCGCACTGATCCTGACGGTCGTAACGGGGTTCGACTACCTGCGGCACGCCTGGCGGATCCGCCGCGACGCGCTCAAGGGGACGGACGAGTCGGTAGCCTGAATGGGGTAACCACCTAAGACCTGGAGGAAACATGTCGCTGGCCGAAGACGTCATCAAGAAGATGACCGGGCGTTCGATCACCCTGTCGACGTGTGAATCGCTCACCGGCGGCGGCATCGGCGCGGCGCTCACGGCCGTGCCCGGCGCATCTGCGGTGTTCCGCGGGGCGCTGGTGACCTACGCCCGCGAACTGAAGGCCTCCCTCGCGGGGGTCGACGAGGAACTGATCGCGAACGAGGGCGTCGTCAACGAGTTGACGGCTCTGCAGATGGCGCTCGGCGCGCAGTCCGCGTGCGACTCCGACTGGGCCGTGTCCACCACCGGCGTGGCGGGCCCGACCGAGACCGACGGCGCGAAGGTCGGCACCGTGTGGTTCGCCGTGGTCGGCCCGCGCGTCGGGATGTCCGACTGGCCGCAGTACACGGAACTCAAGCAGTTCGAGGGCGACCGGGAGCAGATCCGCTCCGCCGCGATCGACTACTCGATGGAGATGTTGCTGCGCGTTTTGTGAGCGTTTCGCCAGCGGGGAACAAAACCCGAATCGCTCGTGTTGTACCACCCGACGGCGGGCATCCGGCCCGCCAGCAAGGTAGGTAGCCGTGAAGACGATTCTTATTCGTAAGGTAATGGGCGAGACTCTCCGGGAACTCCGGATGGCGGCCGGCATGACCCTGCGTGAGGTCTCCATGGCCAGCATGGTCTCACTTGGATACCTGTCCGAGATCGAGCGCGGTCACAAGGAGGCGTCGAGCGAGGTGCTGTTCTCCATTGCGTCTGCCCTTGATGTGTCGCTCTCCGATCTGATGATCAGCATCAGCGGAAAGCTAGCTACCCTCGAAGCCGAGCGCATGCCGCGAGTTGCCGCGGCCGCCTGAGACAGGGCCCTCGTCGCCGCGACCCGCGTCGACGACATGAACCTCGATGCCGGCGTCACGGAACGCTTCCAGTTCGTCCTCGGGTGCACCCGAATCGGTGACCAGGACCTGGAAGTCCGTGACGTCGGCCATTTTCGCCAGCGTCCGGTTCCCGATCTTGCTCGAGTCGACGGCCACGATGACGCGCTGTGCGCGCTCGATCATCGCGTAATTGGTGCGGGCCTCGATCTCGTCGTGCGTCGTGAGCCCACCCGTTGCGCTCACCCCGTCCGCGCCGATCACCGCCGTGCCGACGTTGACCAGTTTCATGGTCGACTCGGCGAGCGAGCCGACCAGTTCGAGTGAACTTGAGCGAAGCACGCCTCCCGCGATCAACACACGCGCCTGGCCCTGCTCGGCGGCCTCGAGGCCGATGCTGAGCGAGTTCGTGATGATGGTCAGGTCGTCGCGGCTGCGCAGCGCGCGCAGCACCTCTGCGGTGGTGGTGCCCCCCGTCAGCCCTATCGCGTGCTTGCCGTGCGGGATCAGTGACGCGACCGTCCGCGCTATCCGGCGCTTCGACTCCTGGTTACGCCCATCGCGCAGCCTGACCGGTAGTTCCCGGTTCCCCTTCATCGGGCGCGCCCCGCCGTGGGTGCGCTCCAGGAGGCCCTGGGCGGCGAGCAGCGCCACGTCGCGGCGGATCGTCGCGGCCGACGCGTCGAGAGCCTCCGCCAGGTACGCCAGCGGCAACTGACCCCGCTCGGTGAGCAGGGCGAGCAGCGCGACCATCCGGTCCGAACGCTTGTGTGAGGGGGTTCCAGGCGCATTCATCCGGCGGGCTCCTTCGCGCGAACCATCACTGTGAGCGCTCTGCTCACTCGGGTGAGCGATAGCTTACTCACTTCGGTCAGCGTCGTGAACAGCGCCGTCCAGCAGCGGGTACGGTAGGCGGGTGCGTGAGGTGGAGTTGTGGCAGCGACTGAACGAGGTGCTGCCTGGCGGGTATGCCGCGGCGTGGGCCGACCAGGTCGTGATGGAGGCCCTCGGAAGCCGCACCGTGCGCGAGGCGCTCGCCGCGGGCATCCCGTGCAAGCGGATCTGGCGCGCCGTCTGGGCGCAACTCGAACTGCCGGAGACGCTGCGCTGAAAATAGTGCCGCGCCGAAAAAAACTCGCGTGTCGCTTACGCATTCGAACGGGTGTTCGGTAAGCTGACGCGCAGTTCTCCACAGGAACCAGGCGCCGTGAAAGAAATGTCGGTGCCTCTTCCTAGAGTGATGGACGACGACATAACTGGCCCGCCCGGGTCAGCCCCAGGAAGGAAATCCGATGGCCGTTGCGGACCGTAACAAGGCGCTCGAGGCAGCGCTCGCCCAGATCGAGAAGGCCCACGGCAAGGGCTCCGTCATGAGGCTGGGGGAGGACAACCGCCAACCGATCGACGTGATCCCCACCGGATCGGTCGCCCTGGATGTCGCGCTCGGCATCGGCGGCCTGCCGCGCGGCCGCGTCGTGGAGGTCTACGGCCCCGAGTCCAGCGGTAAGACCACCGTCGCCCTGCACGCGATCGCCAACGCCCAAGCCGGCGGCGGCATCTGCGCCTTCATCGACGCCGAGCACGCGCTCGACCCCGACTACGCGCAGAAGCTTGGCGTCAACACAGACGAACTGTTGGTCTCGCAGCCCGACAACGGCGAGCAGGCGCTCGAGATCGCCGACACCCTGGTGCGTTCCGGCGCGCTCTCGCTGATCGTCATCGACTCTGTCGCCGCCCTGACGCCCCGTGCCGAGATCGAGGGCGAGATGGGCGACTCGCACGTCGGCCTGCAGGCCCGCCTGATGAGCCAGGCGCTCCGCAAGATGACCGGCGCGCTCAAGACCACCAACACCACCGCGATCTTCATCAACCAGCTCCGCGAGAAGATCGGCGTGATGTTCGGCAGCCCCGAGACCACCACCGGTGGCCGCGCGCTGAAGTTCTACTCGTCGGTGCGCCTCGACGTGCGTCGCATCGAGACGCTCAAGGACGGCACCGACATGGTCGGCAACCGCACCCGCGTCAAGGTGGTCAAGAACAAGGTCGCTCCGCCCTTCAAGCAGGCCGAGTTCGACATCATCTACGGAGAGGGCATCTCCCGCGAGGGCAGCCTGATCGACATGGGCGTCGACGCCGGCATCATCCGCAAGGCCGGTGCGTGGTTCACCTACGAGTCCGACCAGCTCGGTCAGGGCAAGGAGAACGCCCGCACGTTCCTGAAGAACAACCCCGACGTCGCCAACGAGATCGAGCGTCGGATCAGGCTCCACCTCGGCGTCGACAAGTCCGACATCCCCGAGGGCGTGAACCCGGAGACGGGCGAAGTTGACTTCTGAGCAGGGCGACGAGCGGGCCACCCAGATCGAGGTGGCCCGCAAGATCGCGCTCGATCAACTGGCCGTGCGGCAGCGCTCCGCCAAGGAACTCCGACAGGCGATGGACAAGCGGAACGTGCCGGCCGACGTGGCAGAGGAGATCCTCGAGCGGTTCACGGAGGTCGGCCTGGTCGATGATGCAGCCTTCGCCGCCGCGGTGACGCAATCCCGGGCAAGGAACAGCCTGCGCGGGAAGGCCCGGATCCGCCAGGAACTGCGGGAGAAGGGCGTCGACAGGGAGACCGCCGAGGAGGCGCTCGCCGAGCTCGACCCCGAGGAGGAGCTCGCCGCGGCGCTCGAGTTGGGCCGCAGGAAGGCGCGCAGCATGGCGCGCCTCGAGCCCCACGTCGCGCGGCGCAGGTTGGCGGGCGTGTTGGCCAGGCGCGGCTTCTCCAGCTCGGTCACGGCGGCCGTGCTTGCGGAGGTCACCGCGCAAGATCCGGTTGAGTTTTCCACAGGTGAGCAATAGGCTCTAGTGCAAGGTCACAGGACCCCGCATGAACTGACGGCCAGCCCCGAGCTGGCCTGCTGAACCGAAAATCTCTTCAGCGGCTTGTTGCCGCACGAACATCCTTAGGCGGCGCTGTCCCCAATCGGCGCCGAAGCAGTGCCCACCGCCGAAGGTGGCTCGCGTCGTGGATTGTGCGTCTCCTGTGCAGTCAGGACCTGCCAGGAGGAGAAGCGCGTGCCAGAACTAGGTTGGTTGCTAGCCGCTCTCGCCCTCGGCTGCGCGGTGGTGCTGGCCGTGCTGTTGGTGCGCCAAGGCGGGCAGATCCGACGCGAACGCGCAGGCCTCAACGAGGCCGCCACGGTGGAGGCGACGCAGTTGCGGGCCTCGGCCCAGGCCTCCGCCGATCAGCTTCGCGCGGACGCTGAGCGCAACGTCGAGGAATCAAAGGTCCGCGCCGCCGAGATCATCGAGGCGGCAGAGGTGCGCCGCACGGACGCCGACGCACACCACGAGACCAAGCGGGCAGAACTCCGCGAGGAGCGCGCGGCCCAGGAGCGCCGCGAGACCCGACTGCACGAGCGCGAGGATCGCGTCGCGGCCGACACTGAGGCCCTGGCCGTCCGCGCGGAACGACTTGAGGCCCAGAAGCTCAGCCTGCGCGAGCAGCGCGAGGATGTCGTCGCCAAGCGCGACGCCGTCGAACACGAACTGCAGCGGGTCGCGGGCCTATCGGTCGACGAGGCCAAGCACGAGGTGATCGCCGAGGCGGAGCGGCAGGCCAAGCTGACCGCCGCAGGCATCGCCCGAGACATCGAGGCCACCGCGCAGCGGGAGGCCGACAGGCGCGCCCGCTCGGTCATCGTCACCGCCATCCAGCGGGTCGCCTCCGAGCAGACGAACGAGTCGGTCGTCAGCACCGTCGACCTGCCGAGTGACGAGATGAAGGGCCGGATCATCGGGCGCGAGGGTCGCAACATCCGCGCCTTCGAGCAGATCACCGGCGTGAACCTGCTGATCGACGACACACCCGAGTCCGTGCTGCTCAGCAGTTTCGACCCGGTGCGGCGCGAGACGGCACGGCTCACCCTCGTCGACCTCGTCGCAGACGGGCGCATCCACCCGGCGCGCATCGAGGAGGTCTACGAGCGCAGCCAGCGCAGGATGGGGGAGCGCGTCGAGCGTGCAGCAGAGGACGCCCTCACCGAGGTCGGCATCGTCGACCTGCACCCGGAACTCGTCCCGATCCTCGGGTCGCTCGCCTTCCGGACGTCCTACGGGCAGAACGTGCTGCGGCACCTCGTGGAGAGCGCCCACCTCGCGGGCGTGATGGCCGCGGAACTCGGACTGAACATCGTCGTGGTCAAGCGGGCCGCGTTCCTGCACGACATCGGCAAGGCGCTCACCCACGAGGTCGAGGGCCCCCACGCCATCATCGGCGCGGAACTGCTGCGCAAGTACGGCGAACACGAGGACATCGTCCACGCGGTCGAGGCCCACCACAACGAGGTCGAGCCGCGCACCGTCGAGGCCGTCCTCGTCCAGGCCGCCGACGCGATCTCGGGGTCCCGCCCCGGTGCGCGCCGCGAGTCGCTGGAGGCCTACGTCGAGCGGATGGAGAACCTGGAGCACATCGCGACCGCCCACGAGGGCGTGATGCGCGCCTACGCCATGCAGGCCGGCCGCGAGATGCGCGTCATGGTCGCCCCCGAGGAGATCGACGACGCGGGCGCGCACGCGCTCGCCCGCGACATCGCCGCCGAGGTGGAGAAGAACCTCAGCTACCCGGGCCAGATCCGCATCACGGTCGTGCGCGAGTCCCGGGCCACCGAGACCGCGCACTGACCGCCCGCGTCAGGCGACGCGGATGCCCCACACGGAGCAGGTGCTCTCGCCCGGCTCCAGCACGATGACGCCGTCGTGCGTCGGCCCCTCGTTGAAGGCGTCCGGCCCGCACGTCATCGGCTCGATCGCCATGGCGTCGCGCGTCGGGGTGGTGAACACCTGCGCCCAGCGCTGCGTGTGGTCCGCCCAGAACACCACTCGGCGTTCGGGGGTCTCCAGCGTGATCTCCCAGTCGCCGATCGGGTCGACGAAGGCCGAGTCGAAGACCGCATCGCCCACCAGTCGCGGCTCGACGAAGTCGTGCTCGGCGCTCAGGGGGCCAACCTGGATGGGCAGCAACCGCTCAGCGTCGACCGCCAGTTCGTGCTCGAAGGGCAGCGTCAGCGTGGCGGTCGCCAGGTCGGCGGCGACATAGGGGTGCGCGCCGTAGCCGTATGGGGCCGGGGCGGCGCCGATGTTGCGGGCCTCCACCGTCACCCGGAGACCGTCCTCGTCGACGGCGTGCGAGATGTGCACGTCCAGCACGCCGGCCCAGCCTGCCTGCGGGTAGATCGTCGCGGCGAGCGTCACGGCGTCGTCGGTGTGCGACACGAGACGCCACGCCATGCCCTCGCCCAGGCCGTGCAGCGCGGTGTTGCGGGGCACCTCCGTGATCGGCAACTGGTGCGCGACGCCGTCGAAGCTGTAGCGACCGTCGCGGATCCGGTTGGGCCACGGCACCAGTTGCCTGCCCATCGAGCCGCGAGGGGCCTCGTCTTCCGCGAACGTCCACAGCACCTCGGAACCATCGACCGTGAAGCTTCGCAGCGTGGCGCCGACCTCCGTGATGACGGCCGCGTACCGGCCGGAGGAGATCAGGAACTGTTGCCCGGTGGGGAGAGTTGTCATGCCCCGAGCCTACGGCCGCCCGGGGGAGGGGTGCGCCCGACCCCGCCGATCGGGACCGGGGATTCTTGGGGCGTTCCGCCGCGGGCGTCTACCATGGTCGGGCTATGACTACCGAGCGCACCTACCACGTCATCACCTACGGGTGCCAGATGAACGTTCACGACTCCGAGCGGATCAGCGGACTGCTCGAGGAGGCGGGCCTGACCAGGGTCGACCCGGCCGCCTCCGACGCGCTCGGCGCCGGGGCAGACGTCGTCGTGTTCAACACCTGCGCGGTGCGCGAGAACGCCGACAACCGGCTCTACGGCAACCTCGGCCACATGGCGTCGGTCAAGGCGAAGCATCCCGGCCTGCAGATCGCCGTCGGTGGCTGCATGGCCCAGAAGGACCGTGACACCATCCTGCGGAAGGCACCATGGGTCGACGTGGTGTTCGGCACCCACAACGTCGGCGCCCTTCCACGCCTACTGGAGCGCGCCCGCGTCGAGCATGAGGCGCAGATCGAGATCAAGGAGGCGCTCGAGACGTTCCCGAGCAACCTCCCGAGCCGTCGCGAGTCGCCCTACTCCGCGTGGGTGTCGGTCAGCGTCGGCTGCAACAACACCTGCACCTTCTGCATCGTGCCTGCGCTGCGCGGGAAGGAGGCCGACCGGCGCCCCGGCGACATCCTCGCCGAGATCGAGATGCTGGTCGCCCAAGGGGTCCAGGAGATCACCCTCCTCGGCCAGAACGTGAACGCCTACGGCGTCGAGTTCGGCGACCGGCAGGCCTTCGCGAAACTGCTGCGCGCCTGCGGAGGGATCGAGGGGCTGGAGCGCGTCCGCTTCACGTCGCCGCACCCGAAGGACTTCACCGACGACGTCATCGAGGCGATGGCGGCCACGCCGAACGTGATGCCCCAACTGCACATGCCGCTCCAGTCCGGCTCGGACGCCATCCTGAAGTCGATGCGCCGCTCCTACCGGTCGCAGAAGTTCCTCGGCATCCTCGACCGGGTGCGCGAGGCGATGCCAGAGGCGGCCATCACCACCGACATCATCGTCGGCTTCCCCGGCGAGACCGAGGAGGACTTCCAAGCCACGATGGACGTCGTGCGTCAGGCCCGGTTCTCCGCCGCGTTCACGTTCCAGTACTCCATCCGCCCCGGCACCCCCGCCGCGACGATGCCGAACCAGATCCCCAAGGCGGTCGTGCAGGAGCGCTACGAGCGCCTCGTCGGCCTCGTCAACGACCTGTCATGGGAGGAGAACAAGCGCTTCGTCGGCCAAGAGGTCGAGGTGATGTTCGCCACGGGGGAGGGCCGCAAGGACGCGGAGACCAACCGGCTCAGCGGCCGCGCCAAGGACAACCGACTCGTCCACGTCGCCGCCCCGGGCGAGGGCGCCGAGCGGCCGCGCCCCGGCGACATCGCGACGGCTCGCATCACGCACGCCGCCCCGCACCACCTCAACGCCGACGACGGCTTCACGAACCTGCGTCGCACCCGCGGAGGCGACGCCTGGGAGGCCGCCACCAACGCGCCTGCCCCGGTCGGCGTCGGCCTCGGCATGCCGAGCATCGGCCAGCCCGGCTGACAACTCACACAGCAACGAGGGCCGCCCCACTGGGGCGGCCCTCGTGTCTCGGGTGGGTGTGGGCGCCGATCCTGCTCGGTGCCGATGCGCCGTCGTCGGCGAGATCGGTCGGGTCAGCGGCGCCCAACTGTCACTGCTGGTCCTGGCCCGTCAGCTTGTCGAGCTGCTCGTTTGCAAGGTTCTGAGCCTGATCGACCTTGTCGGCATACTTGCCGCCGGTCTTGTCATCAACAAAATCTCCAGCCTGCTCAATGCCGGCCTCGATCTTGTCCTCATGCTCCTTCGCCAGGCCACCGAGATTGTCAAGAATCCCCATGTGCAGCTCCTTTCTCTAGGAAGTAGTTCCGACGACGATTGTGCCCGGTTTTCGGCCCGGTGGGAAGGACCTGATTCGGGTGGCACACTTGGCCGGGTGTCCAGCCCGCTCATCGTCCTCGTCGGACCTACCGCGACCGGCAAGTCCCGGCTCGCCGTCGACGTGGCAAAGGCGCTTGCCGAGCGGGGCAGGGCGGCCGAGATCATCAACGCGGACTCGATGCTGATCTACCGCGGCATGGACATCGGCACCGCAAAACCCACCCCCGACGAGCGCGCGGCCATCCCGCACCACCTCATCGACATCGCCGAGGTGACCCAGACGGCCTCCGTCGCCGACTTCCAGGCGCTGGCCCGCGACGTGATCGAGGAGCTCCGCGGGAGGGGCGTCGTGCCGATCCTCGTCGGCGGGTCCGCGCTCTACACCCGCGCCATCGTGGACAGGTTCGACTTCCCGGGCGTCGACGCGGCCGTCCGGGCCAAGTGGGAGGCCGAGCTCGACCGGGTCGGCGCCGAGGCGCTGCACGCGCACCTCGCGTCGGTGGCCCCGGGCTCGGCGGCCAAGATCGAGCCGGGCAACGGTAGGCGCACCGTGCGTGCCCTCGAGGTGCTCGAACTCACCGGCGGCCACCAACCGCACATCGCGGAGTGGACCTACGAACTCGACGACGTGCACCAGTTCGGGCTCACCCTCGACCGGGAACTGCTCGACGCGCGGATCGACGCCCGTGTCGAACAGATGTGGGACGAGGGCCTGGTCGACGAGGTGCGGGCGCTCCTGACGCGGGGCCTGCGCGACGGCGTCACCGCGGTGCGGGCCATCGGCTACCGGCAGGTCGTCGAGTTCCTGGACGGGCACCTCACCGAGGCCGAGGCGAAGGCCAAGGTCAAGAAGGCGACAAGGTCGTTCTTCCGCAAGCAGCTCGGCTGGTACCGCCGCGACCCCCGGATCTGCTGGCTGGACGCAAACGACGGCACCAACGCCGCGACCATCCTGGCCCAGGTAAGCTGAACAGCTCAGGGAGGTCGTGATGCGCAGATACAGCTTCCACAAGGGCCACGGTACGAAGAACGACTTCATCATCCTCGATGACTCGTACGGCATGCACGAGATGCAGCGGGAGTTCATCCAGGTGCTCACCGACCGCCATTCGGGCATCGGCGCCGACGGCGTGATCCGGGTGGTGCGCGCGGGGAGCGTGCGCGACTGGGACGGCGATCCTCACCTGTGGTTCATGGACTACTACAACGCCGACGGCAGCGTCGCCGAGATGTGCGGCAACGGGCTCAGGGTGTTCGCGCGGCACCTCATCAACGAGCAACTGGTCGCGTCCGGCTCGTTCGACGTGGCGACCCGCGCAGGCATCAAACACGTCGAGATCTCCCGATTCGGCCTGATCAGCACCGACATCGGCGCGGCGACGGTCAGCGACGAGGCAGTCACCGTCGACCTGGGCGACCAGTCCTGGGACGCGACGAAGGTCGACGTCGGCAACCCGCACGCGGTCGCCTTCATCGCCGACGACGCAGACCTCGACGCGCTCGACCTGCACGGCGCCCCGACCTGGCAGCCGACGAGTGCCTTCCCCGAGGGCGTCAACGTCGAGTTCATCCGCGTCGACGCGCCCGGCAGGCTGTCGATGCGCGTCTTCGAGCGCGGCGTGGGGGAGACAATGAGTTGCGGAACCGGAGTGGTCGCCTCCGTGGCCGCCTACCGCCGCCGCAGCGGCTTCGATGGACCCGTCGAGGTAGCCGTCCCCGGCGGCGAACTGTCGGTCACCTTCGATGGCGACCAGGCACGGCTGACCGGCCCCGCCGTCATCGTCGGTCGCGGCGAGTTCTGGATCTGACCGGCGTTTTTCCACAGGCTGAGCGCGGGCGCTTGGTCAGGTCCGCGCGGGCTGGGAGAATGAACACCGACATGACTGAATTTCACGACACCCTCCACGACGACGACGCCGCGGACAACTACACCGGCGAGGACAACTACGACGGCGACCAGGTCGACCTCGCGGCACGCCATTCGCTGCGCCGCGTCGCTGGCATGCGCACCGAGCTCGAGGACGTCACAGAGGTCGAGTACCGGCAACTCCGCCTCGAACGCGTCGTGCTCGTCAGCGTCTGGACGAGCGGGACCGAACAAGACGTCGACAACGCCATCGCGGAACTGAAGCTGCTCGCCGAGACGGCGGGCTCCGAGGTGCTGCACACGCTGGTGCAGCGCCGCTCCCACCCGGACCCCGCCACCTTCATCGGCAGGGGCAAGGTCGAGGAACTCGCCGAGGTGGTGCGCCAGACGGGGGCCGACACGGTCATCTGCGACGGTGAGTTGGAGCCCGCTCAGCTCAGGAACCTCGAGGACCGCACAAAGGTCAAGGTCGTCGACCGCACGGCGCTCATCCTGGACATCTTCGCGCAGCACGCGAAGAGCGCGGAGGGCAAGGCCCAGGTCGAGCTCGCGCAGCTTCAGTACCTCAGGCAGCGCCTCCGCGGCTGGGGCGGCAACCTGTCGAGGCAGGCGGGTGGCCGGGCGGCCGGTGGCGCTGGCATCGGCGGTCGTGGCCCCGGCGAGACGAAGATCGAGACCGACCGCCGCCGGATCAAGACCCGGATCTCGCAGTTGCGCCACAAGCTTCGCGAGATGGATTCGACCCGCGAGAGCAAGCGCGCCGAGCGGCGCCGCAACCAGGTCCCGTCCGTTGCCATCGTCGGCTACACCAACGCGGGCAAGTCGTCGCTGCTGAACCGCCTCACCGGCGCGGGCGTCCTGGTCGAGGATGCGCTGTTCGCGACGCTCGACCCGACGACCAGGCGCACCGAGACAAGCGACTCGCGGATCTACACCCTTACCGACACCGTCGGATTCGTCCGGCACCTGCCCCACGACCTCGTCGAGGCCTTCCGGTCAACGCTGGAGGAGTCGGCGCTCGCCGACCTGCTTCTCCACGTCGTCGACGCCTCAGACGCCGACCCCGAGGGTCAGATCGCGGCGGTCAACACGGTGCTCGGCGAGATTGGGGCCTCCAAGGTGCCCGAACTGCTCGTCCTGAACAAGGCCGACGTGGCAGACGACGCGACCCTCCTCGCGTTGCGCGCGAGCCATCCCGACGCCGTCGTGGTGTCGGCCCGCACCGGTGCGGGGATCGACGAACTGCGCGCCGTCCTCGAGGAGCGGCTGCCCCGCCCGCAGGTCGAACTGACGGTGCTGGTGCCCTATTCGCGCGGCGACCTCGTCGACCGCATCCACAAGACCGGGGTGATCGACGCGCTCGAACACACCGGCGACGGGACGCTGGTGACCGCCCGCGTCCAGCCCGACCTCGCGGGGGACCTAGCCGAGTTCGTCCGTGGCTGACCACGCGAAGATCCTCGCGGCGGCCGTCGGCGACATCCACGGCGAGGCGCGCCCGGGCCAGCAGGCCATGGCCGAGTCCGTAGCCGAGGCGTTCGACGACGGCGTGCACCTGCTCGTGCAGGCGGGCACCGGAACGGGCAAGTCGCTCGGCTACCTTGCGCCCGCGCTGGCGCGCTGCGTCGGTGAAGGCGAACGCGTCGTGATCGCCACCGCGACGCTCGCGCTGCAGGCCCAGTTGGCGCACAAGGACATTCCGACGGCCCTCGACGCGGTCGAGGAGGTCACCGGCAAGCGCCCCAAGGCGGCCATCCTGAAGGGCCGCACCAACTACGCGTGCCTGTACCGCTCGCGGCAGGGCTCCGACCTCGATCAGGACTCGCTGCTCGGCAGCGAGGCGCTCGCCGACGCGGCGGCCACCGGCAAGGGCGACGACGTGTCGAGGCTGGGCGCCGAGGTGCTCGCGCTGCGCGAGTGGGTCGAGGAGGAGGCCGAGCGTGGCGGGCTCGCCGACCGCGACGACGCCCCGACGCACACCGCACGCGGCTGGTCCCAGGTCTCCATCCCGAGCCGCGAGTGCCTCGGCGTGGCCGCCTGCCCGTTCGGCGCGGAGTGCTTCGTGGAGGCCTCGCGCGAGGAGGCCCGCGACGCTCAACTGGTGGTCACCAACCATGCGCTGCTCGCCATCAACGCCATGCACGGCGGCACCGCGCTGCCGGAACACTCCAGCCTCATCATCGACGAGGCCCACGAACTGGTCAGCCGGATCACCACCGCCGCGACCGACGAACTGACGCCCAGCCTGGTCGAGCGGGTCGCGCGGCGCGCCCTGACCTGGCTCGACGACGACCTGGCGACCGACTTCCTCGACCAGGCCGACGTGCTGCGCGAGGCGCTCGACGAGTCCGAACTGACCCGCATCACCGAGGCCTCGTCGCCGCTTCCCTACGCGGCGGCCCAACTGCGCGACGTGTCACGCAAGGCGGTCAGCGCGCTCGGCAAGGTCACCGACGACAACGAGCGCGTCCAGGCGGCCTCGGCAGCCAAGGAGATCTTCGACGTCGCCGAGCGGATCGCGAAACTGGCCGAGGCCGACGTCGTCTGGGTCACCCAGTCCGACATCATGGGGCGCGCTGCCTACGTCGCCCCCCTCAATGTTGCGGGCCTGCTGCGCAACCAGGTGTTCGCCGAGACGACCACCGTCCTCACCTCCGCGACCCTCTCGCTCGGCGGCACGTTCGAACCTGCCGCGGCCGCCGTCGGCCTGCGCGCGGCCGACCGGATCGAGCAGGGGGCCGAGCCGTCGGACGAGTTCGCCTGGCGCGGCCTCGACGTCGGTTCGCCCTTCGACTACGGCAGGCAGGGCATCCTGTACGTCGCGAAGCGGCTCCCACCGCCCGGGCGTGACGGCATGAACGAGGCGACCCTCGCCGAGATCGCGCAGCTCATCTGGGCGGCGGAGGGTCGCACGCTCGGGCTGTTCGCGTCGCGCCGGGCCGCAGAGCAGGCCGCGGAGTACTGCCGCCGCGAACTGCCGAAGCAGACCATCCTGTGCCAGGGCGACGCGCAACTCTCCGAGCTCACCAGGCGGTTCACGGCCGAGCCGGAGACTGTGCTGTTCGGCACCATGTCGCTGTGGCAGGGCGTCGACGTGCCGGGGGAGACCTGCCAACTGGTCATCATCGACAAGATCCCGTTCCCGCGCCCCGACGACCCGCTGATGCAGGCCCGCAAGAAGGCCGTCGACGATGCGGGGGGCAACGGCTTCATGTCGGTGGCCGCCACGCACGCGGCGCTGCTGCTGGCTCAGGGCGCTGGCCGCCTGATCCGCAGGTCCGAGGACCGTGGCGTCGTCGCGATGCTCGACCCGCGGCTCGTGACGGCGCGCTACGGCTCGTTCCTGAAGGCTTCTCTCCCGGAGTTCTGGATGACCACCGACGGCGACATCGCGGTGCAGGCGCTGCGCAGGCTCCGCGGCCAGGAGTAGCTCAGCGGATCCGGCGACTCACGGTCGACTCCCACGGCGTCATCGTCTCAGCCCTCGGCCCGCCGAGAATGGGCTCCCAGTCGCCCGCGACCTTGGGTCGACGACGGGGGCCGGGGGAGGCGTTGCACTCGACGAGGAACGCCTCGCCGTCGGCCTCCCGGATGTAGGCCAGGTAGCCCTTGACGCCGGGTCGCAGCCACGTCAGGGTGCCGCGGGTGAGCGCGGGGTTGGCCCGCCGCAGCCCGATCAGCTTCTTGTGCCACGAGTACACCGACGCGTCGTCGAGTACCTGCTCCGCCGCCGAGAACCCCAACGCGTCGTCGCTGCCCTCCAGCCACGGCGTGCCGCTCGTGAAGCCGCCCTCGGGTGACCATCGCATCGGCACCCGGGCGTGGTCGCGCGAGCCTGCGATGATCTCGGCCCACGCGTCGTGCGGCCCCTTCCCGGCGGCGCGAAGTTCCTCGTACCTGTTGATCGACTCGACGTCGCGCAACTGGTCGAGCCGGGTGAAGTTCTGGTCGACCGCGGCGAGTTCCTGCCCCTGGAACAGGAAGGGGGTGCCGCGCATCGTCAACTGCACGGTGGCGAGCAGTCTCCCGACGGCGGTCCGCACGGCCGGGTCCGACTCGGCGCCGCCCGCGAGCTTGCTGAGCATCCGCGGGTTGTCGTGGTTGTCGAGGAACACCGCGATCCAGTCGCCCTCGCCGATGCCTTCCAGGTAGCGGCGGTAGTAGTCCTTGAGGTAGTCGGGGTCGAAGTCGTAGTCGTCCCACCTGGTGTGGCCGGGGGTGTCGAGCACGTCGAAGTTGAACACCAGGTCCAGTTCGCCGCGGTCGGAGCCGCTCAGCATCCTGCCCAGTTCGATGCCGACGCCCGGGGTCTCGCCGACCATCACGCCGACCTCGTCCGGGGTCTGCGGGTCGCCGAGCGACCCGTCCGGCAGCCGCCTCCGCACCGTCGACGCAGGCGCAGCCCGCCTGGTGAACCCGTCGGCGCGGAGCCCCCGCAGGAACTCCCCGAGCCGGGGGCCGTAGAAGTAGTGTTCGACGCCGGTGAAGCCCATCAACTCGCCGACGAACGGGTTGCCGTCGGGCAGCCCCTCCGGCTTGGAGATGTAGTTGATGACGTCGAGCCGGAATCCGTCGATGCCGCGAGCCAGCCACCACTGCACGATGTCGGCGACCTCGTCGCGGACCGCGGGCGTGTCCCAGCGCAGGTCGACCTGGCCGTCGGCGAACAGGTGCAGCGCCCAGCGCCGCGCCTCGGGGATCCACCTCCACGCGGGCCCGGAGAAGAACGACGTCCAGTTGTTCGGCGGCCGCGCCGGGTCGCCCGGTTCGAGGAAGTAGTAGCTTCCGTACGGCCCGTCGGGGTCGGCGACGGCGCGCTCGAACCATTCGTGCCGGTCGGAGGTGTGGTTGACGACCAGGTCGAGGATGATCCGCATGCCCCGCTCGTGGCAGCCGCGGATCAGGTCATCGACGTCGTCGAGGGTGCCCATCTCGTCCATCACGGCGCGGTAGTCGCTGATGTCGTAGCCCATGTCCTCGTTGGGCGAGGCGAAGATGGGTGACAGCCACACGCAGTCCACGCCGAGGTCGGCCAAGTGGTCGAGGTGGTCGATGATGCCGCGGATGTCGCCGATGCCGTCCCCGTCGGAGTCGGCGAACGAGCGTGGGTAGACCTGGTAGAACACCGCGTCGCGCCACCACGGCACCGAAGCGGGAGCGGGGGTGTCGGTCGGCCTGTCCGGTTCCGAGTTGACCAGGCTCAGCACGCCGTCGACGAGTCCCGGCCCGGTGAATCGCCTGGTGAGGCGCTCGATCGTCGAGATCCGCATCGGTCCGAGCGCCCTCAGCAGCGGCCGCGGGAGCCCCGACTGCAGCAGCAGTTTGTCGATCGCGTCGCGGCCGACGGGCGTCGCGTAGACGTCGGAGAGGCGGTCACGCCTTGTCAGTGGTCGCGGCGTCATGGCGCTCCTTCAGTTCCTGGACGATGCCCGCGTAGGTGGCCTCGTCGAGGCGGTACCTGGCGCGCATGATGAGGTAACTCGCGATCACGAGCAGCATCGGGATCACGAGCATCGAGAAGCGCAGCAGGTTCGCGCCCTCCGGGGTGACGTCGGCGGCGCTGGTCGCGACGTCGATGCCGGAGACGATCAGCGTCGCGCCGACGATGCCGCTGGCGACCGCGTTGCTGAACTTGTAGATGAACGGTTGCAGCGAGAAGGTGACCGACTCGTTGCGGCGGCCGAGTTTCCACTCGCCGTACTCAACGGAGTCGGCGATGAACATCACCATCATCAACTGGATGGCGCCCTGGCCGGTGAACAGCAGCACTCCCGCGACCCCGACGATCGCGAGGTTGGTTCCCGAGGCGAGGAAGACCAGGTATCCGGCGACGCACAGCACGGTCGCGATCAGGAAGATCCTCGCGCGGGGGAGCCGCTTCGACACCAGCGGGAAGAGGGCGAGCGCGGTGATCTGGGTGACGCCGAGCACGGCCGCGAAGATCGGGTACGCCCCTCGTCGCCGAAGACGTACTTGAAGTAGTACAGCCCGAACGACGTGGTGGTGCCGTAGCCGATCATGTAGGCGACCATCGCGACGGTGACCCACAGCAGTTGGTCGTTGCGGAAGATGACGCCGAACAGTTCCCGCAGCGGGGTCGCCTCGTGCGTGGTGGCGACCCGCTCCCGCGCGAAGATCAGCGTCAGCGATTGGAACGCCAGCATGATCACGACCAGGATCGCCGCCAGCACGAACCAGGCGAGCTGTGCCGAGCCGAGCGCCTCCGTGAGCGCCCCGGTGACGGGGACGAGGGCGACGACCATGCTGAACAGGCCGATGTTGGCGCAGATCCTGGCGACCACGCCGATCTTCTCGCGCTCCTTCTGGTCCTGCGTCAGCGCGGGCAGCATCGACCAGAAGGCGATGTCGTTGATGGTGTAGGCGATCTCGTAGACCAGGTAGACGACGGTGAACACGACGACGTAGCCCCAGCCGTGCACGCCGAAGTCGAAGAACATCAGGAGCGTCGCAAGGCCCCAGAGCAGGGCGCCCCAGAAGATCCACGGCTTGAACTTGCCCCACCTGCTGCGCGTGTTGTCGACCACCACGCCCATGAACGGGTCGTTGACGGCGTCGAAGACGCGCATCACGACGAGCACGACGGTGATCGCGCCCAGTTGCGTGCCGGAGATGTTCAGCACGTCGGTCAGGTAGAACAGCAGGTACATCGACACCAGCGCAGCGACCATGTCGCGGCCGAGGGTCCCCAGCCCGAACGCGAGGCGCTGGTTCATCAGTAGCCGTCCGGGGTCGGGTCGATGAAGCCGCTGATCAGGTTGCGTGACAGCGTCTCCTGGTCCGACTGCAGCGCACCGAGCGCCGACAGCAGGTGCACGTCGGTCGGCTCGAGGCCGTCCTCGGCGGCGTACAGCACGGCCCGGCGGATCAGTTCCTTGAAGAAGGACGCGGTGCGGGCGTCGCTGCGGCGCGCCACCTCGTCGAGCGCGGAGTCGCTGAACGAGACGCTGCCCTGATACAGGTCGAGCAGGCGACGGCGCGACGCCTCGTCCGGCGGCGGGATCTCGACGGCGAGGTCGACGCGGCCGGGCCGCTGCGTGAGGGCCTCCTCCAGCACGTCGACGCGGTTGGTGGTCAGCACGAACGCGATGTCGGTGTCGGAGTCGAGCCCGTCGAGGGCGTCGAGAAGCTCGAAGAGCAGCGGGTTGCCGGACGGGTCGTAGCCGCGCTCCATCGCGACCAGATCGCAGTCCTCCAGCACCACGATGGCGGGCTGCAGGTGCCGCGCGATCGACGTGGCCTGACGCACCAGGGCGAGCGTCTGGCCCGAGAGCAGGATCACCGTGTGCCCCGGGGAGGAGGAGATCAGGTGGCGCACCGTGTGGGTCTTGCCGGTGCCCGGCGGGCCGTACAGCAGCACGCCACGCTTGAGGTGCTGCCCGTAGCGGCGCAGTGTCTCGGCGTGCTCCGCGACCCCCAGCACGTGCCCCGTGATCCGCTCCAGGGTGCCAGCGGGCAGCACCACGGCCTCGGCGGGCACCTCCGGGCGTGCCAGGAACCGGAACCCGTCGCCCTCGGCCTCGTAGCCGACCATCTCGAGCGTGATCACGTTACCGCGCAGCAGTGACCGCTCAGTGCCGATCCTGGTGGCCTCCGCGATCAGGTCGCTTGCCACCTGGCCGTCCGGGCAGAGCACCTCGATGACGCCGACCCCATTGCCGTGCATCCGCGAGTTGCGCCTCGTCAGCACCGCGACGGGCTCGTCGCGGAACGTGAACAGCCGGATGCCGAGCGCCACCACCCGCCGGGTCGCGACCGGACCGACCGCGACGTCGGCCCAGTCGACCTGCCCGACGGGGATGTGCTGCCAGGAGCTCCCGACGATGTCGGCGAGGCTCGCGTTGTGGCGCTGGTCGCCCCCACCGAGGCCGATCAACCCCGCGTCGGGGCCCGCCAGATGTTCAAAGGCGACGTCGTAGTCGGCGAACCGGTAGCCGACGACTTCCTTGGAGACGGTCGCGACCTCGTCGGCCGGGCGACCGAGGTGCTTGGTGAGGGCGTCCTTGAGGCTGTTCTCGTGCTGGTGGGACAGTTGGTGGGCCGCCTCGGACAACCGGGCGAACTGGGTGAGGAAGGCGCGCAGGTCGTCGTCGATGTCCATGGGGACACCCTAGGGCCGTCCTCAGGCGGGCGTGGGGGAGACCAGCGCGATCACCTCGACGTCGACATCGAGGAAGGCCGCCTCGACGTGCCCGGGCAGGCCGTGGAAGGCGTTGGGGCCCATCCCGATCAGGTCGGCGACCACCGAGGCCGACACCTCGACTCGGCGGGCGATCCGCTCGCGTGTCGTCACGTCCCAGCCGGGCAGCGAGGCCGCGAGCCGCTCAGACTTGTCCTCCCCGACGCCGAGCAGGCCGTGACGTTCGCGCAGTTCGGCGAGGTGGCCGGGCAGCGGTTGCGCCACCACGAGGGTTCCTCCGGGGCGAAGCACCCGTTTGAACTCCGCCGGGTTGCGCGGCGCGAAGACGCACACGATCGTGTCCAGCGAGTCGTCGGGCAGCGGCAGTCGCGCCCAGGTGTCGGCCACGACCGCGTCGGCGCGGGGGTGCGACCGCGCGGCCCGCTTCGCGGCGGCCACGGACACGTCGGTCGCCAGGCCCTCCGCGTCAGGGTGAGCGTCGAGGACGCGGGCGAGGTAGAAGCCGGTGCCCGCGCCGACCTCCGCGATCCTCGGCCCGTGCGCCGCGCGAGCGACGGCGTCGGCGATGGGGTCGTAGTGGCCCGCAGACAGGAAGCGGGCGCGGGCGTCGAGCATCTCTGCGGTGTCGGCGTTGGCTGGGGGAGTGCGGCCGAGCAGGTTGACGTAGCCCTGCCGTGCGAGGTCGTAGCTGTGCCTGTTCCCGCAGCGCAGCGCGCCGTCGCGGCGGGTCAGGCGCTGGTGGCAGACGGGGCAGGCGGTCCAGTCGAGACCGCTCACCCGACCTCCTCCTCGGCGGGCTCGGATGCCTCCTCAACGGCTGCCTTGGCCTTCGCCTTCTTGCGGTCGCGCAGGTCGGCGCGGATCAGGACGCCCATGCCGATGATGCCGATCGCGGTGAACGCGAACCACTGCAGCGCGTAGCTGAGGTGGGGACCCTCGGTCATGTCGGGCGTCGAGAGCGGGATCAGGGCGTCGGACTCTGCGGGCTGCGACTCGATCATCGACACGTAGCCGTTGACGAGCGTCACGCCCATCGCCTTGCCGAGCGCGTCGGAGTTGGTGAGGCGCACCTGGTTCTCGTGCGGCGTCATGGCGTTCTCGTCGCCGCGGTCGTTGCGGCGGACGTAGCCGGTGACGGTGACGGTGCCGTCGAGGGTCGCTGGCATCTCCCCGTCCGGATGGCCGGGTTGACGCGTCAGGAAGCCGCGGTTGACCAGCAGCAGGTCGCCGCGGTCGGTCTCCATCACGGCGACCACCTCGCTGCCGTAGGCGCCGTCGAGCGAGCGGTAGCGCACCTGGAACTGGTCTCCGGTGTAGGTGCCGGTCGCGGTGACCCGGAACCACTGGTCGTCCTCGCCGATCTCCTGAGTCATCACGGCGCTGTAGTCCTGCACCGGCAGCGACTCGTGCGCGAGCACCGTCGCGTTGCGGTCCCGACGCTCGTCGAGGCGGCGCAACTGCCATTCGCCGAGTTGGATGAACGTGAACGCGAGGATCGCGGCGAGCACGCCCATCGCGATCCAGCGCTTGACCTGGCGACTCACTTGTCGGTGTCCTCCTCGACGGTGCCCTGCACCACCACGCCCGTGGTGATCGCCTTGCGGGTCGTCGTCTCGTCCTTGGCGGCCGTCGCCGGGGGCGATGGTCCGAGTTGTTCGCGAAAAGCACCGCGAACGCGGGCAGCAGGGCCGCGGCGCCGAGCGCCAGCAGTTTCCACCAGCCAGGCACCACGAGGAAGGCCAGGAAACAGCCGGTCCTGATGCCCATCGTGATGAGGTAGCGCTTCTGACGCTCCGCCAGCGCGAGGGACTGGCTGCGCCCCGCGTTGGTGATGAGCGTCGCGTCGCTCGTGCGTGCCATGGCCCCAGCTTAGTCCCGATCCGGTGGGGCGGTCCGCGTGACTATGGTGGGTCCGTGCAGCGCAACAGGGGGCCATGGGCGGTGGCGTTGATCGCCGTCGCAGCGCTCTGTGCGTCCTGCCAACAGGCCGAGTCGCCGCGCCCCGTCGACCCGGGCACGCCCGCGGTTTCGCCGTCGCCGACTTCTCCCACGCCGTCGCCTTCGCCGCCCATCGAGGCGCCGACGACGCAGATCGACGTGGGAGGTCACCGCGTCGAGGCCCCGGAGGGCACACGGGCCGAGGCTCAGGACGATGGCACCGTCGCGCTGACCGTGCCGGTCTCTGGCCCTGGTGCGCTCGGTTTCTCCCTCGACACCCCTGCGGACGTCGTCTCCGGGCGACTTGCGGGCGATGGCATCTGGCTCACCAGGCCGCTCGCCGTCACGCCGAGCGGCTCGCGCAACGCCCCCTTCGAGACGGAGGGGAACGGGTTCGCCGTCACGCCGCCCGAGGGCGCGACCGGCCTCACGCTGCTCGCAGGGACGGCGCTGGTCGTCGAGTCTGAGTGGGAGTCCTCGACGCGCATGTTCGTCTACCCGAGCCTGCTGGCCCGCTCACTCGCGACCGGCGACCCGATGGGGGCGACCGCGCTCGCCCCCGACGTGATGGCGGAGGTCATCGCGGCGCACCCCGACAGGAAGGACCGGCTGTCGACGCCCAGCGCCCTGAACCAGTTGGCGTGCCACCTGGTCGGCGCGCCCGAGAAGGAGAGTTGGAACCTGGAGACGGAGCGCCCCGACAAGGGGCTGGTCGGCTTCATGGTCGACAGGTGCAACTGATCCGGGCCAAGACAACCCGGATCCGCGGCCACCGGCTGCGGTAAGTTGCTCCCCGTGGCTGAACAATCGCGCGTAGTACTCGTCACCGGCGGCTCCAAGGGCATCGGTCGCACCATCGCTCTGCAGTTCCGCGACGCCGGTTACCGCGTCGCCGCGACCTACCGCTCGGGCGACGTGCCCGAGGGCGTGCTCGGGGTGGTGTGCGACATCACCGACCAGGGCCAGGTCGATCAGGCGTTCGACACCGTCGAGGCGGAACTCGGCCCCGTCGAGATCGTGGTCGCCAACGCGGGCGTCACGAAGGACACCCTGCTGCTCAGGATGTCCGACGACGACTGGAACACCGTCATCGACACCAACCTGACCGGCACCTTCCGCGTCGTGCGCCGAGCAAGCCGCGCCATGATGCGCGCCCGGTTCGGCCGAGTCATCCTCATCTCGTCCGTCGTGGCGCTGCTCGGCTCCGCGGGACAGATCAACTACTCCTCAAGCAAGGCCGCGCTGGTCGGCATGGCGCGCAGCATCAGCCGCGAGCTCGGAACCCGCAACGTGACCGCAAACGTCATCGCGCCCGGGTTCATCGAGACCGACATGACCGCGGTGCTGGCCGACGACGTGATCGCCGGGTACAAGGCGCGGATCCCCGCCGGCCGCCTCGGATCGGTCGACGACGTCGCCCAGGCCGCCCTCTTCCTCGCCGGCGACCACGCCGGCTACATCACCGGCGCCGTGCTTCCTGTCGACGGCGGCCTCGGCATGGGTCACTGAGAAAGGCAACCACCATGGGAATCCTCGAAGGCAAGAACATCCTGGTCACCGGCGTGACCATGCGCACCTCGATCGCATACGCCGTCGTCGACATCGCGCAGAAGGAGGGCGCCAACGTCGTCGTGTCCGCCGCGGGCCGTGCGGTCGCGCCCGCCCAGCGCGCGATCTCCAAGCTCGACACCGTCCCCCCGCTGATCGAGGTCGACGTCACCGACCCCGAGCACCTCGCGGCCCTGCCCGAAAAGCTCTCTGAGCACTTCGGCGACCGCCTCGACGGCATCGTGCATTCGATCGCCTACGCCGACCCGGAGACAGCGCTCGGCGGCAAGTTCCTCACCACCGGCTGGGACGCGGTCTCGACCGCAGTCCACGTCTCCGCCTACTCGATGCAGTCACTGACGATGGCCGCCAAGCCCATGATGCCGCGCGGCAGCAGCGTCGTCGGGCTGACGTTCGACGCCACCGTTTCCTGGCCGACCTACGACTGGATGGGCGTGGCGAAGGCGGCCCTCGAGTCGACCTCGCGCTACCTGGCGCGCTACCTCGGCCCGGACGGCATCCGCAGCAACCTCGTCGCGGCGGGCCCCGTCGACACCGTCGCCAAGAAGGCCATCCCCGGTGCCTCGTCGTTCAACGACATCTGGGCCGAGCGCGCCCCGCTCGGCTGGGACCCGAGCGACGCCGTCCCGTCGGCCAAGGCGATCGTCGCCCTGCTGAGCGACTGGTTCCCCGCCACGACCGGCGAGATGCTGCACGTCGACGGCGGCCTCCACTCGACCGGCGCCTGAGTCACCAGACGACGGCCACCTTTCCCAGTCGGCCGGAGTCGGCCGCGGCGTACGCATCGGCGGCCCGCTCCAGCGGGAACCGTTCCGAGACGATCACCTCGGGGTGCAGCCCCCAGGCGTCCAGGTCGCGCAGCAGTTCGGCCATGTGCAGCGTCGAGGTGACCCACGAGCCGTGGATGGTCAACTGCTTGTGGATGATGTGCTCGCTCACGTCGATGTCGAGCCGCCCACCCTCTCCGACCAGCGCCACCCGCCCCCAACGCCGCGACCTGGCGATCGCCTGATGCTGCGCCTGGCCCGAGCCTGAGGCGTCGAAGGCGGCGCTCGCGCCGCGCGGCAGCGCCTCGTCCAGGCCCTCCTCGTCGTCTGCCGCCACTGCCCGGGTGACGGCGCCGAGGTCCATGGCGCGCTGGCGCCGCTCGGGGCTGACGTCGGTCCCGACGATGCTGCGCACGCCCATCCTGCCGGCCAGCAGGCCGGCGGCCAGCCCAACCGGCCCCAGCCCCGTGATCAGCAACTCGTCGCGGCCGTTCACGTCGAGCCTGCGGAGCGCCTCATAGGCGGTGCCGAAGCCGCATGCGACGCAGGCGCCGTCGAGGAAGGTCATGGAATCGGGGAGCACGACGCAGTCCCGCGCGTCGGCGAGCAGGCGGTCGGCGTGCCCGCCGTCGCGCTGCCACCCGTACGCGGCGCGGGCCTCGCCCGTGCAGGAGATCTGGTAGCCCTCGCGGCAGTCGTCGCACACCCCGCAGCCACTGATGTGGTAAACGACGACCCGGTCGCCGGGGGAGAGGTGCGTCACGCCGGGGCCGACCTCGATGACCTCGCCTGCGGGTTCGTGGCCGCCGATCACGCCCTGATAGGCCTCGGGCCCCTCGCCGAGGTGCTCGCGGTAGATGGCGCGCAGGTCCGAGCCGCAGATGGTCGAGGCCTTCATGGCGAGCACGACCTGGCCGTGCCCGGGGCGGGGGTCCGCGACCTCCGCCAGGTCGACCCGTCGCCCGCCGGGGAGGAATGCTGCCAACATGTGAGCCTCCTTGCTCAAAGTAAAACGTTTCGCTCAACGGTAGGAGGGTGCAGGTTCGGCGTCAAGTTGCTTCGTCCTCGGCACGGTTGACGAACGGCCGGTTGGCTGCTTAGTCTCTGGGTGAAAGGTTTTACTCAATGAGGAGGGGTCAATGCCCATCGTCGCCCGCGACTTCCCGCCCATCGGCGTCGGCACCTTCGGGTCCGACCGCTACACGCCCGCGGAGGTCGGGGCAGCCGTCGCCTCGGCGCTCCGGCTCGGCTACCGGCTGGTCGACTGCGCCGCCGTCTACGGCAACGAGGCCGAGGTCGGAGCCGCCCTCGAGGCGACCGTGGCCGAGTTGGGTCTGGCCCGCGACGAGTACCGCGTGATGACCAAGGTCTGGAACGACGCGCACGCCCCCGCCGACGCCGTCGCGTCCGTGCATCGCTCGCTGCGCGACCTGCGCCTGGACAGCCTCGACGTCGTGTTTGTGCACTGGCCCTTCCCCAACCATCACGCCGCCGGCGTCACCGTCCACTCGCGCGATCCGCACGCCAAGCCCTACGACCACGCGGCCTTCATGGCGTTGTGGGCGGCGCTGGAGGGGATGGTCGACGAGGGGCGGGTCGCCGCGCTCGGCGTCTCGAACGTGTCGATCGCGAAACTGCGGCTGATCCTGCGCGACGCGCGGGTCGCGCCCCGCTTCCTCGAACTCGAACTGCACCCCACCCTGCAACAGGGGGAGTTGGTCCAGTTCGCCGTCGACCACGACATCCAGCCGGTCGGCTACTCGCCTCTCGGGTCGCCCTCGCGCCCGGAACGCGACCGCACCCCTGACGACCTGGTCGACCTCGAGGCGCCGGAGATCGTGGCGATCGCCGAGGCGCGGGGGCTCCACCCCGCGCAGGTCTGCCTCAAGTGGGCCGTGGAGCGCGGCCAGATCCCGATCCCGTTCTCCGTCAAGCCAGGCCAGCAGGCCGCGAACCTGGAGGCCCTCGAAGGACCTCCGCTGACGCCCCGCGAGCGCGACGCCCTCGCCGCCGTCGAGCGCAACAACCGCCTGATCAAGGGCCAGGTCTTCCTGTGGCCGTCGGCCGAGTCGTGGGTCGACCTGTGGGACGTCGACGGGGTGATCGCGGGGCAGGGCGAGGCCGTGGTGGAATAGCGCGGTGGCGACCTACAAGGACCTCCAGCGGGCGACCGGGCTGTCGCTGGCGACCATCTCCAAGCACTACAACGGCAAACCGGTGCGCGCCGCCAACGCCGCGGCGATCGAGGAGGCGGCCGCCCGCCTCGGGTTCCGGGTCAACCCCGCCGCCAGGTCGCTGCGCGCCGGCCGGACCCGCGCCGTCGGGGTGGTGCTTCCCGCGCTCGACAATGCCTTCCACCAGGCGATCGTCGCAGGCATCGAACGCCGGTTGCGGTCGGCGGGGCTCAGTCTGATCCTGGGCGTCAGCCACGGCGCCGAGGAGCCCGGGACGGTCGACTTCCTCGTCGACAAGGGCGTCGACGGCATCATCGCCGTCCCCTCGCCCGGCGACGCGGACGCGCTGCGTGCGCAGGCCGAGTCGGGCATGCCGGTCGTGCTCGTCGACTGGTTCGTGGCGGGCATCCCGGGCGGGGCGGTCGGCCTCGATAACCGGGCCGCGGGCAGGATCGCGGCCCTGCATCTGCACGATCACGGGCACCGGAGGGTCGCCGTGATCGGCGGGCCCGCCACCGTCTCGTCGCTGCGGGAACGAGCGGAGGGCTTCGAGACGGCCTTCCCAGGAGAGGCGGTCGTGCACGCCGTCCCCCTCACAGTCGAGGACGGAAGACGCGCCGCCACCAGGGTGCTGTTCGCGGAGCGAAGGCCGAGCGCCGTCTTCACGGCCAACCACGAGCTCACGCTCGGGGCGTTGCAGGCGGTAGCGGACGCCGGGCTCGTGCTGGGGAGGGACGTCTCGCTGATCGGCTTCGACGCGGACGAGATCGCGGGGATCGTGTCGCCGCGGCTGACCACCATCGTCCAGCCGACCGCCGCGTTGGCGGAGGCGGCCGCGGACCAGCTCCTCGCAAGCATCGGCGGAGCGGCCCGCGATCATGCGGGCATCCGGCTCGATCCGGAGCTCATCCCCGGAGGTTCCGTGGCCACCGTGGTGGACCCCCTGACGGATCCGCGTTCGTCGATGCCTCGACCGTGATGTCTACTGTTACGCGACTCCGGTAGGTTGGTACGCATGGTGGCGGTTGCTGAACTCGCAGGTGTGTCGGTCCGACGGGGGAGCGCCGTGCTGCTCAACTCCGTCGAGCTCATAGTCGACGAGCACGAACGGTGGGTCGTGATCGGCCCCAACGGCGCTGGCAAGACCACCCTCCTGCAACTGCTCGGCGCCCAGCTCTACCCGAGCGACGGTGTCGTCGGGCTGCTCGGCGAGGTCGTCGGCGCGATCGACGTGTTCGAACTCCGCCCCAGGATCGGGCTCAGCTCATCCGCCTTCGCCGAACGGATCCCCGCGGGCGAACGGGTCCGCGACGTGGTGTTGTCGGCCGCCTACGCGGTGGTCGGTCGCTGGCGCGAGGACTACGACGAGTACGACCTCGACCGGGCGAACCAGTTGCTCGCGTCCCTTCGCATCGACCAACTCGCCGAGCGGACCTTCGGCACGCTGAGCGAGGGCGAGCGCAAGCGCGTCCAGATCGCCCGCGCGCTGATGACTGACCCCGAACTGCTGCTGCTGGACGAGCCGGCAAGCGGCCTGGACCTCGCGGGCCGCGAGGCGCTGATCGACACCCTGTCGTCGATCTGCCTCGACCCTGCGTCGCCCGCGACGGTGCTCGTGACGCACCACGTCGAGGAGATCCCTGAGGGCATCACGCATGCGCTCCTGCTGAACAAGGGAAGCGTAGTGGCGGCGGGTCCGGTCGGTCTTGTCCTGACCTCGGACAATCTGAGCCAGACCTTCGGCCTACCCTTGAGTGTGGAACTCCGCGACGGACGTTGGAGCGCCAGGAGTCGACGATGAACGAGTTTGTGACGTGGGTGCGCGAGCACCTGTGGGCCGCCTGGGGCGTGCTTGCGCTCGGGCTCGCCGCCGCCGAACTCTTCACCCTCGACCTCACACTCCTGATGCTCGCCTCCGGCGCCGCCATGGGTGGCGTCACGGCACTGATCTTCCCTGGACTTGTCTGGCTGCAGGTGCTCGTCGCCATCGTGACGGCGTTCTGCACGCTGTTCCTGTTGCGCCCCACGCTGCTCGCCAAGGTCCGTAACGCCCCCGGCTACCGCTCCTCGCTCGACAAGCTGGTCGGGTCTGCGGGCTTCGCCACCGCCGCCATCACCGGCTCCGCGGGCGAGGTCAAGGTCGACGGCCAGGTGTGGGAGGCCCGCTCCTACGACCCGTCCGTCCCGATCTCCGCCGGGGAGGCCATCGAGGTCTTCGGCCTCGACGGCATCACGCTCATCGTCTATCCCACTTCGAAGCCGCTCAGCCGCTAGGAGGCAGCCATGCCCGATCCGACACTGATCCTCGTCATCGTCCTTGCCGTGGTGTTGGTGCTCGCGCTCGCCGCGACGCTCAAGATCATCAGGCAACAGCAGGTCGCCCTCGTGGAGCGGCTCGGCAAGTTCCGCAAGGCGCTCGAGCCCGGCCCGCACCTGGTCATCCCGTTCTTCGACCAGATCCGCTACACGCTCGACATGCGCGAGCAGGTCGTCCCCTTCCCGCCGCAGGGTGTCATCACCGAGGACAACCTGATGGTGTCGATCGACTCGGTCATCTACTTCCAGGTGGTCGACCCGGTCAGGGCCGCCTACGAGGCGCAGAACTACCGCGCCGCGATAGAGCAGCTCACGATGACGACGCTGCGCAACATCATCGGCGGCATGGACCTCGAGGCCGCGCTCACCTCGCGCGAGGAGATCAACCAGCGCCTGCGAGCCGTCCTGGACGAGGCCACCGGGAAGTGGGGCATCAAGGTCAACCGAGTCGAACTGCGCGCCATCGAGCCGCCGCCCACGATCCGCGACGCCATGGAGAAGGGCGCCCGCGCCGAGCGCGACAAGCGAGCCCAGATCCTGCTCGCCGAGGGCCAGCGCCAGTCGCAGATCCTTTCGGCAGGCGGCGACCGCGAGGCCGCCATCCTCCGGGCCCAGGGCGAACGCGAGGCGCAGGTGCTGCGCGCCCAGGCGGAACGCCAGGCGCAGATGCTCCGCGCCGAGGGCGAGGCGCAGGCCATCGGCACTGTGTTCGGGGCCATCCACGCCGCCGAACCCGATCAGGCGCTGCTCGCCTACCAGTACATGCAGATGATGCCGAAGCTGGCCCAGGGCGACGCGAACAAGGTGTGGATCGTGCCGTCCGAGCTCAATGACGCGCTGAAGGGGCTCGGCCAGGTGACGGACATGCCGCAGGTGCGCGACTACATCTCGCAGGCCGCGAAGAAGTTCGTGGCGCCCGAGAAGGTCGACGTGCACGCGGAGATCGCGGAGCAGGCCCGCCGGGACCGCGAGCGCTCGAATCAGACCGTGGAGAAGGCCATCGCCGACGCTCAGTCGTTGGAGAAGAGCAACGGCAGGCGCGGCGCGGGAGCCCTGCCGCCTGCCATCGGGCAGAACAGGCAGGAGCCTGCGCAGGTCGAGGCGCCCGCGCCCGAACAGTTGCGGCAACAGGGGGTCGAGTTCCAGCCCCCAGGCCTGGGCCAGCCGCCCGCCAAGCCTTAGTCCGAGGCGGGAGGCTCCGGAGCGGAGTCGCGCAGCCTGCCGGCCAGGATCGAACTGACGATCAACTGCGCCTGGTGATACAGCATCAGCGGGATCACCAGGACGCTGACGATCGGACCGCTGAACAGCACGCTCGCCATCGGTACGCCGGTGGCGAGCGACTTCTTGGTGCCGCAGAACAGCAGCGCGATGCGGTCGCCGCGCGGGAAGCCGAGCCACCCGCCGAGGTGCCAGGTGAGCCAGAACATCAGGGCGAGCAGCACCGCGACGATCACCACCACCGTCAGCAGGTCCTGCAGTTGCAGTTGCCGCCACACCCCGGAGACGCGCAGGTCGGAGAACGCACCGTAGACGATCAGGCAGATGATCGACTGGTCGAGGTAGCGCAGCCTCGCCTTGTGTTTCGCCATGAACTTCGCCGTGGCGAACCGCGAGAGTTGCCCCAGGAAGAACGGCAACAGCAACTGGATCACGACGTCCATCAGCTGGCCGAGACCGACGCTGCCACCCCCTGCGTCGGGGATCATCAGCATCACGAGCAGCGGGGTGAACAGCACCCCGAGCACGTTCGACGCGGTCGCGGACACCATTGCGGAGGCGACGTTGCCGCCGGCCAGCGACGTGAACGTGATCGACGACTGGACCGTCGACGGGACAAGGCACAGGAACACCAGCCCCATCCGGATCGGGCCGGTCGCCGCCCAGTCGGGCAGCCACATCATGGGCAGCGCGATCAGGGGATAGAGCACGAACGTCGTGGCGAGGATCGCCAGATGCAGTTTCCAGTTCTTCAGCCCCGCAAGCGACTCGGCGGCCGAGAGCCGGGCCCCGTAGCCGAAGAACAGCGCGAAGATGCCGACCTTTGTCACGATGTCGAGCACCTCCCCGGAGCGGCCGCCCACCGGTAACAGCAACCCAAGGGCGAGCGCGCCGAGGATGGCCATCAGGTTCGGGTCGAGCTTGAACTTCAACGGTGCTCCTCCAAGCGGGCGTCGAGTACGCCCTGGACGGCGTTGGTGACGACGATCCGTTGGGCGCGGCGGAACTGGTCGAGGCTCAGTTCCGCCTCCGCGACCCGATCCGTGCCGAGCTGGCTCGGATCGGCGAGCAGCGCGGCGCGTTGCACGCCGGGCAGCAGGCCGAGGGTCGCGGGCGGCGTCACCCAGGTGCCGTCCACCAGCGCAAACACGTTACACCGACCGCCCTCGAGCACCCGACCGGCCTCGTCGTAGCCGATGGTGTCGAACGCCCCGACGGCGACGGCCCGCCGCCACGCGTCGTCGAGCGCGGCGCGGTCGTCGGTCTTGAGGTCGGCGTTGGGTCCGGGGTGCCACGCGGCGTCGGCCAGCAGCAGCGTGACGGTACCTGCCTCCCGCTCCAGCGGGCGCCGGGTGACGGTGACCGAGCCGTCGGGTGCCACGTCGACGCCGACCCGCCAGGCTCCTTGCGGCGTGCCCGCGACCGCGTCCTCGATCACCTTGTCCACGGCCGGGAAGCAGAGCCGCGCCGCGGCGGCCGACAGCCGCTCGGAATGCAGGGCCGCGAGCGGTGCCGCGCCGTCGACGACGCGGATGGCCTCCTTCAGCGTGGGCTGTGCGGCGAACCGCGCCTTCAGCAGCGACTCGGCCCACTCGTCCTCGGCCACGCTGTCCGCGACGATCCCGGACCCGACGCCAAGCGTGGCGGCGCCGTCTGCGTCGATCTCGACCGTGCGGATCGCGACGCTGAGGCTCAGCCCGTCCGGGTCGAGCAGGCCGAGGCTGCCCGTGTAGGTGCCGCGCGGGGACGTCTCGGTGCGCTCGATCAGGCCCATGCTGGACAGCTTGGGGGCGCCCGTGATGGAGCCGCATGGGAAGGCGGCGCGCAGCACGTCGCCGGTCGTGACGCCCGCGGCCAGCCTCGCCTGCACGGTGCTCGTCAACTGCCACAGCGATCCGACCCGCTCGACGTCGAACAGGCTCGGCACCGCGACGGTGCCTGGGACGGCGACCCGGCTGAGGTCGTTGCGCAGCAGGTCGACGATCATCAGGTTCTCTGCCCGGTTCTTGGGGTCGGCCCGCAGGAAGCCGCGCGGCGCCTCGGCGGGCGCGGTGCCCTTCATGGGGCGCGCGGTGACGATGCCGTCGCGCACCTGGAGGAAGAGTTCGGGGGAGAGGCTGAGCAGCCACGACGGCGCGGGCTCCGGCAGGTGGGCCACCACCCCGAACTCGGCGGGCTGCCGGTCTCTCAGTTGCAGGTAAGCCCCTACGGGGTCGCCCTCGAGGCGGCCGCGCATCCGGAAGGTGTAGTTGACCTGGTAGCTCTCGCCGGAGGCGATGGCCTCCTGCAGCGCCGCGACAGAGTGGGCGTGCTGCGCCTCGTCGATGTCGGGAGCGAGGCCGGTGATCCGGCCTGGGCCGCCCTCGGGCAGCGCCGTCGGGCTTGACTGGTGGGCGAACCAGTACAGCCCGACCGTCGCGCCGGTGCCCGCCTCGTAGGGCAGCCACGCGAAGCACCGCCACCCGTTGGCCCACCCGTCGGCGAGGCTCTCGTCGACGGCCTCGATCGGGACCCGGTCCACCCGGCGGAGATCGCTCAGCATCAGGAGTCGACCGGCCCGCGCGTCGTCGAGCAGCACGAACGGCCGGGTAGTCATGGCGGCAAGGCTAGCCTGGGGCGGTGCTGATCGAGGTGGACGACCGAACCGACCCGCGCCTGCGCGACTTCGCGGGGCTGCGCGACGCCCAGTTGCGCCGCGACGAGGACCGGTTCATCGCCGAGGGGCTGAAGATCATCGAGCGGTCCTTCGCGGCGGGCTGTGCCCCGCGCGCCATGCTGCTGCAGCCACGCTGGCTGGACGGCCTCGCCCCGCTGCTCGACGCGTGGCCCGACGTGCCGGTCTACGTCGGGAGCGAGGCGCTCATCGAGCAGGTCAGCGGCTTCCACGTGCACCGCGGCGCGCTCGGCTCCTTCGACCGGCCGCGGGAGGCCTCGCTGGGGGAGATGACGAGCGGGCGACGTCTGATCGTGTGCGAGGACATCGTCGACCACGCAAACCTCGGGGCGATCATCCGGGTCGCCGCGGGGCTCGGCTGGGACGGTCTGCTCGTCTCGGCGGGGTCGGCCGACCCGCTGTACCGGCGCGCCATCAAGGCGTCGATGGGTGCCTCGCTCGAACTGCCGTGGCGCAGGATGAACGACGACGGCGAGTTGTACGCGCTGCAGGATGCCGGCTTCCGGCTGGTCGCGGCGACGCTGGCACCGGGGTCTGTCCCGCTCGGCGGCTACCGCCCGGGCGAACGGATCGCTCTGCTGCTCGGCAGCGAGGGCCCCGGCCTGAGCGACGCGTGGCAGCGGGCCGCCGACGACAGGGTCACCATCGAGATGACCGACCGGGTCGACTCCCTGAACGTCGCGACGGCCGCGGCGATCCTCGGCTACGCGCTGCGCTGACGGCTCACGCGGGGCGGGTGCCTCGTCGTCGTGTGGATCGTCGTGCGGTTCGTGCGTGGTGACCCACAGCACGCTGCTGACCGCAAGCCCGATCGTCAGCAGAGCCGCCGTCAGCCAGAACGGCCACGACCGGTCCATGCTGGACAGCCACCCGGAGAACCAGCCGAACGGCGCGGCCACCAGCATCACGCAGGTCCGCTGGATCGCCATCACGCGAGAGCGTTCCTGGCGGTCGACGTGCAGCGCGACGAGGGACTCGGCCAGCATGAAGAGGATGCCCGAGCCGAACGCGTCCAGCAGCAGGCAGCCGGCAAGCATCAGGTACGTGTCGAGGGTCGCCGCGCCGGCAGGCACCGGCACCAACAGCAGCAACACCTGACCTGCCAGGTAGACCGCGAAGCCCAGCTGGGTCGGCCGCTTCAGGTTGTGGCCACCCGTAAGCAACGGGATCAGGGTGAAGAAGAACAGCATCGACAGCAGCGAGCGCACCATCGGGAAGTACGGCAGCAGGTCGTCGGGCACGCCAAGCCTGGTGTTGATGGCGACCTGCCAGAAGGTCCCCGTCACCAGCGTGACGGCCGCCACGATCGCCGAGATGCTCAGCGAGAAGAGCGTGCCCTTCGAGCGGAGGATCAGGCCCAGCACGCCCCGGTAGCCCTTGAGCACGCGCCACAGGCTCACGCCGCGCAGTTGGGCCCTGCGCTGCTCACCGACCGCGGTCTCCTTGGAGTAGCGCCAGAGCAGGTAGACCTTCGCGGTCATCACCACGAAGGCGTTGAGGTACAGGATCCGCACGGCGGGCTCGAGGCCCATCCGGTAGACGAGCAGCGCCGCGATGGGAGCGAAGATCGCCGACATGTCCGCGGCGACCTTGACCAGTGAGTAGACGTGCGGGATCTGGCGTCGGTCGACGTCCTCGACGAGCAGGCAGTCCCAGGAGTTCTGGGTGATCTGCCAGGCGCCGTTGATGAGCGAGGCGACCAGGAACCACCAGAAATTCTGCGCGAACGCCCAGATCAGGCAGGGCAGGGACCAGGCGATCAGGTCGAAGATCGCGGTGGTGTTCCTGCGCCCCAGCTTGTCGGTGATCGCGCCGCTCAGCAGGCCGAAGACGACCTGGGAAAGCGTCGAGATGGTGGCGAGCAGGCCGATCTCGGAGTCGTTGAGCCCGAGGGCCAACATGAACACGGATGCGTAGGGCAGCACCAGGGCCATCGAGAGGCCCCACATGGGTTCGGTGTAGACGCTGGCCCGCCCGTTCCCGCGCAGCGAGAGCAGCGTGCCGAGCAGCCCGGTGCGGGCTCTCTGCATGACAATTCCTCAGGACTCGGCGGCGCTGAGCGCCGGACTCAGGCCTCCACGGGCTCCGGGGTGGCGATCTTCTTCTTCGGCGTCACGGGCCAGTCGTCGGGGTAACGGAACGCCAGCTCCGAGACCTTCTTGTCGAGTTGGCGCCGCGAGCGGGCCGAGAGACGGTCACCGAAGACCATCCCGTTGAGGTGGTCCGTCTCGTGTTGCAGGCAGCGGGCCAGCAGGCCGGTCCCCGTGACCGTGATCGTGGTGCCGTCGGTGTCCTGGCCCGTGCACGACGCGTTGTCGGGGCGCGCGAGGCTCTGATACCCGCCCGGGTAGGACAGGCATCCCTCCTCGGCGGCCTCCAGGTTGCGGTCCTTGCCCTCGGGCAGCGTCACGACCGGGTTGCAGACCACGCCGAGCTGGATCCGGTCGTCCGCGTCGGGGCACTCGTAGATGAACACCGCGAGGTCGACGCCGACCTGGGTCGCCGCGAGCCCGACGCCGTCTGCCGCGCGCATGGTGGCGAACATGTCGCGCACCAGGGTGTGCAGTTCGTCGCCGAAGTCGGTCACCGGGCGCGTCTGCGCGTGCATGACCGGGGCGCCCCATCGGGTGATGGGCAGGACCTTGCCACCCTTTGTCAGGTCGGCATCGGTCATGGTGAACCTCCAGGGTCTCGGGCGGCTGCGGCGAGGCCAAGTATGCCGCACCGCGTGTGCTGGTCGCCTCCGCATCCCGGGTGCGCAAGACTGGCGGCCATGGAACCCAGCCCGGGATGGCGAGCCCTCATCGAGGAGTATGCGGCGCATCTCGACGCGGACCGTGGCCTGTCCGCGCACACGGTGCGCGCGTACACGGGCGACCTCCGCGAACTGGCCACCCACTTGCAACGGGAGGCGCCGGCCGTGACGCTTCCCGCCCTGCGCGGTTGGCTGGCCGACCTGACCGACGAGGGCGCCGCCTCCGCCACGATCCAGCGCAGGGTCGCAAGCGTGCGCGGGTTCTTCTCATGGGCGGAGGCCGAGGGGCATCTGGCCGCCGACCCCGCGGCCCGGCTGAAGGCCCCGAAGAAGTCGCGCCGGCTGCCGAAGGTGCCCTCGGGGGAGGCCCTTGGCGCGACCTTCGGGTCCGCTGAGGCTCGGGCCGCCGAAGAGGGCGACGCGATCGCGCTGCGCGATCTTGCGCTGCTCGAGGTGTTGTACTCCAGCGGGCTGCGCGTGTCGGAGGCGTGCGCGCTGCGGTTGCGTGACGTCGACCGCGACCGGCGTTCCCTCGCCGTCTTCGGCAAGGGAGGCAAGGAGCGCACGGTGCCGGTCGGCGTCCCGGCGCTCGCCGCCGTCGACGCGTGGCTGAAACGCAGGCCGGAGGTCGCGCGGCCGGACAGCCCCGACACGGTCTTCCTCGGGGCGCGCGGCGGCGCCATGGACCCGCGCGTGGTGCGGCGGGTGGTGCACGAGGCGACCCGTGCCGCGGGCCCTGGCGCCGAGACGGGCCCGCACGGGCTGCGTCACGCAATGGCCACCCACCTGATCGAGGGAGGGGCCGACCTGCGGAGCGTGCAGGAGATGCTCGGCCACTCCTCGGTGGCGACCACCCAGATCTACACGCACGTGACCACCGAGCGGCTCCGCACCGCCTATCGCCAGGCGCACCCACGCGCCTGAGCCGACACCGCCCGGACACGTTCAGCCGCCCAACGTCAGGGGATCGACGAGCCGACCGCCCCGCCAGGCCATCCAGTGCAGGTGACAGCCGGTGGACAGCCCCGTCGTCCCGACCGCTCCGATCCGTCCGCCCGCCTCGATCCGCTGCCCGACCGCGACCGAGACCGACGGCAGGTGGTTGTAGGCCGTGACGAGGCCGCCCCCATGGTCGAGGAAGACCCGCCACCCGTAGGCCGGGTTGTAGTACGCCCGCGTCACGGTTCCTGCAGAGGGGGCGACGATCGGGGTGCCGCACGGGGCGGCGATGTCGGTGCCGTCGTGCAGTTTCCACACCCCGGTGATGGGGTGGCGGCGCATGCCGAACGGCGAGGACGACCGACCCGCCACAGGCAGTCCGCCCAGGCGCGCCGCGGGCAGTGTCGCCTCGGCGATGCGCGGCGGGGGAGCGGGTTGCGTGCCGTGCGGCACCAGCCTGACCGGTGGGGCGGCCAGGAAGCTCAGTGGGTCCGCGTAGCGGGTGCCGTCGGTCAGCCCCCAATGCAGGCAGCCGGCTGAGCAGTGCCCGGAGGTGAGCATCCCGAGCGGCTGCCCCGCATCGACCCGGTCGCCCTTCGCCACCGCCGCGACGACCGGTTGGTAGGTGGTACGCCAGCCGTTGCCGTGGTCGACGCTGACGGTCGGCACGCCCGCCACCAGCCCAGCGAACTGCACCACCCCCACGGCCGCCGACCGGACCGTCTCACCGGGGCTGCCCCGCAGGTCGACGCCGCGGTGGCCTGCCTCGAACCGACCCACGTCGTCGAAGCCGCGCGCGACGCCTCCCGCAACGGGGGGCGTCAGCACAAGGCCCTGCGCGGAGGCGGGCGACGCGGGCCAAACCAGCAGCAGGGACGCGACGAGGATCAGGGACAGCCGCACGGTGGTTCGCATGCCTCGTTCTTCGCCCCGGCAGCCGCCCCCTTTCACGGCACCAGGAACCTGTGGACAAGGGCGCCGCTCCGGTTTGTGGCCGGTCGTCGCGCCGGGGTAACATGGCCGGGCAACCTTCACGGGTTGACTTCGCATGTGTTTCTGACGGGCGACCGTCGGCTCCCGCGTGGTCCCGCCTCACGGCGGGTGCGGGCGTCAGGCACATCAGGCAAAGGCCCTCTCAAGGGGTCAACGATCAACCACGAGTGGGCCGCGTGCCCACGCTACACAGGCGGGCGCACCCGCCGCGAAAGGAACGGCCATGGCCGTCGTCACCACCCGTCAGCTGCTCGAGGCAGGCGTCCACTTCGGTCACCAGACCCGTCGTTGGAACCCCAAGATGAAGCGATTCATCTTCACCGAGCGCAACGGCATCTACATCATCGATCTCCAGCTTTCGCTGCGCTACATCGACAAGGCTTACAACTTCGTCAAGTCGACCGTCGCCCGCGGCGGCCAGGTCATGTTCGTCGGCACCAAGAAGCAGGCCCAGGAGGCCATCGCCGAGCAGGCCACCCGCGTCGGGATGCCCTACGTCAACCAGCGTTGGCTCGGCGGCATGCTCACCAACTTCCACACCGTCACCAAGCGGATCCAGCGCCTCAAGGAGCTTGAGGGCATGGACTTCGCCGACGTCCCCGGCAGCGGCCTCACCAAGAAGGAGCTCCTGCAGCTCGAGCGTGAGAAGAACAAGCTGGAGAAGACCCTCGGCGGCATCCGTGACATGGTCCGGGTTCCCCAGGCCGTGTGGATCGTCGACACCAAGAAGGAGCACCTCGCCGTTGACGAGGCCCGCAAGCTGAACATCCCCGTCGTCGCGATCCTCGACACCAACTGCGATCCCGACGAGGTCGACTACGCGGTGCCCGGCAACGACGACGCGATCCGTTCCGTCGCGCTGCTCACCCGCATCATCGCCGACGCCGCCGCCGAGGGTCTGATCGACCGCTCCTCCGGCCGCACCGGTGAAGAGGCCCAGGCTGAGCCCATGCCCGATTGGGAGCGCGAGCTGCTCGCCACCGACCAGCCCTCCGCCGTCGCCGTCGAGGCGACCGACGCGCAGGCCGATGAGCTGGCCGAGGCCGCAGGCGAGACCGTTGAGACCGTTGAGGCCGTCGAGGCCCCCGCTGCCGAGGCCGTCGAGGCCCCCGCTGCCGAGGCCGTCGAGGCCCCCGCTGCCGAGGCCGTCGAGACTCCCGCCGTCGAGCTGGCCGAGGCCGCCGATGCGCTCGAGGCGGAGGCCAAGCCCGAGGCCACCGAAGCCAACTGATCCACCACCAACACGGATAGAAACGAGTATCCATGGCAATCACTGCCGCTGACGTGAAGAAGCTCCGCGACGCCACCGGCGCGGGCATGATGGACGCCAAGAAGGCCCTCGTTGAGGCCGACGGCGACTTCGACAAGGCCATCGAGGGGCTGCGCATCTCCGGCCTGGCCAAGGCCGCAAAGCGCGCCGACCGTGAGGCGACCAACGGCATCGTCGCGGGCCGCGACGGCGCCCTGGTGCAGTTCGCCGCCGAGACCGACTTCGTCGCGAAGAACGCCGAGTTCGTGGGGTTGGCCGAGGAGATCCTCACCGCCGTCCTCGCCTCCGGCGCTACCGACGTCGCCGCCGCCAACGAGGCCGCGCTTGCCTCCGGCGTCAAGGTCGTCGACGCCGTGCAGGAGCTTGGCGTCAAGATCGGCGAGAACCTGTCGGTGGCCAACGTGGCCAACTTCGACGGAGCCACCCACCTGTACCTGCACCGCCGCGCGGCCGACCTGCCCCCGCAGGTCGGTGTGCTCGTCGAGTACAAGGGCAGCGAGGATCTCGCCCATCACGTCGCGCTGCAGGTCGCCTCGATGTCGCCCCAGTGGGTCAACCGCGAGGACGTCCCGGCCGACCTGGTCGAGAACGAGCGTCGCATCGCCGAGGCCACCGCGAAGGAGGAGGGCAAGCCCGAGGCCGCCCTTCCCCGCATCGTCGAGGGTCGCGTCGGCGGCTACTACAAGGACGTCGTCCTCGTCGACCAGGCCGCGGTCTGGGAGGACAAGAAGTCCGTCGGTGACGCCCTCAAGGACGGCGAGACCGAGATCGTGCGTTTCGTGCGGTTCGCGATCGGCGCCTGAGCGCGTTCGCTCATAGTGAAGTAGAGTTACGTGCGCCGCGACCCCTGGGTCGCGGCGCACGTGCCATGTCCACCCACAGTCAACCCAGGAGGTCTGGTGGCTTACCAGCGAGTCTTGTTGAAGCTTTCCGGCGAGGAGTTCGGGGGAGGCAAACTGGGCGTCGACCCGGTGATCGTCTCCAACATCGCGGACCAGATCGCCCAGGTGGTGCGGGGTGGAACCCAGGTCGCCGTCGTCGTCGGCGGTGGCAACTACTTCCGCGGTGCCGAGCTCTCCAAGAGCGGGATGGCGCGCGACCGGGCCGACTACATGGGCATGCTCGGCACCGTCATGAACGCCATCGCGCTGCAGGACTTCTGTGAGAAGGCGGGCATCGAGACCCGCGTCCAGTCGGCCATCAGCATGGCGCAGGTCGCCGAGCCATACATCCCGCGTCGCGCGGAACGCCACATGGAGAAGGGCCGCCTCGTGATCTTCGGCGCCGGCTCCGGTATGCCGTACTTCTCCACCGACACCGTCGCGGCGCAGCGCGCCCTCGAGATCGGCGCAGAGGTGCTGCTGATGGGCAAGCAGGGCGTCGACGGGGTCTACAACAAGGACCCGAAGATCCATCCCGACGCGACCAAGTTCGACCGGCTCACGCACGACCAGTTCCTCACGGAGGACCTGAAGGTCGCAGACGCCACCGCGATCTCGCTGGCGCGCGACAACAATCTCAACCTCGTCTTCTTCAGCCTCTCCGAACCCGGCAACATCGCGCGCGCCATCGCGGGCGAGCCGATCGGCACCCTCGTCACCCGCTAGACAACTCTCAGGCACTAGGAGCCAAGAACAAGATGATCGCCGAAATCCAGCAGGAAGCCGCCACCAAGATGCAGCAGGCGGTGGACCACGCCCGCGAGGACATGGCCACGATCCGGACCGGCCGCGCCCACCCCGCGATGTTCAACAAGATCAACGCCGACTACTACGGCGCCCCGACGCCGCTGCAGCAGCTCGCGCAGTTCACCTCGCCCGACCCCCGCTCGCTGCTGATCACCCCCTTCGACCGCAGCGCCATCGGCGCCATCGAGAAGGCCATCCGCGACGCCGACCTTGGAGTCAACCCGAGCAACGACGGCAACGCCGTGCGCATCGTGATGCCGCAGCTCACGGAGGAGCGCCGCAAGGAGTACATCAAGATGGCCAAGGGCAAGGCCGAGGACGCGCGCATCGCCGTGCGCAACATCCGCCGCAACGCCATGGACCAGTTGAAGAAGCTCGAGAAGGACGGCGAGATCGGCGAGGACGACCTCTCCCGCGCCGAGAAGGCCCTCGACGGCACCACGAAGAAGTTCGTCGAGAGCGTCGACGAGGTGCTGAAGCACAAGGAAGCCGAACTGGCTGAGGTGTGATGTCCCAGGTCGAGCAGGCACCCAAAAAGGCGAAGGGGGGCCGGGATCTTCCGGCCGCCATCGCCGTGGGGGTGGGGCTGTTCGCCGCGCTCGCCGTCGGGCTGATCTGGGCGCCGTGGTTCTTCGCGATCCTCGTCGCCACCGCGCTCGGGCTCGGCACCATCGAGGTGCACCGGGCCCTGCTGCGCAAGTCGATGCGCTCCGAGATCGTGCCGATCGTGATCGGCACCGTCGTCAGCACGCTCGGCAGTTACGCCGCCGTGGTCGCGAGGATCGACCTCGACCCGACCACCCTCGTCATCATCTGCCTCACCGCGACCATGATTGTCGCGCTCGCGCTGCGGCTCAGGCGCGGGCCTGAGGGTTTCGTGGGGGACGTCGCGGCCAGCGCACTCCTGATCGCCTACATCCCGCTGCTCGGCGCCTCGGTGCCACTGCTGCTCGTCGCCTCGGACGGCACCATGCGGATCCTCACGATCGTCGCATGCGTCGTCGCCTCCGACACGGGCGCCTTCGCCGTCGGGGTGCTGTTCGGCAGGCACAAGATGGCCCCGACCATCAGCCCAAACAAGACCTGGGAGGGCTTCGCCGGAGGGATCGTCTTCTCCGTCGCGGTCGGCGTGCTCGCCGCCATCTACCTGCTGCAGATCCACTGGGCCATCGGACTGCTCCTCGGCGTGCTGCTCAGTCTCGCGGGCACCGTCGGCGATCTGGTTGAATCGTTGATCAAGCGGGACGTAGGCTTGAAGGACATGTCGAACTTCCTGCCCGGCCACGGGGGAGTGATGGACCGCCTGGACTCCATGCTCGTCGCGGTGCCCGTCGGCTGGATGATTCTGCACCTGACCATCGGCGGCTGAGACCGCCCGGAAGGACCCCGCCGTGCCCACCCAACTCCCGCTCGTCTTCGAGGCCCCCCGCAGAGGAAAGCCCCCGAAGCACTGGCTCGACCTCGCACCAGAGGAGCGCGTCGAGGCGACCGTCAAGCTCGGCCTTCCCAAGTTCCGCGCCGACCAGATCTCCCGGCACGTCTTCGACCGCCTCGAGGTCGACGCCGCGAACTTCACCGACCTTCCCGCCGCCATCCGCGCCGACCTCGGTGAGCAACTCTTCCCGAACCTGCTCGACCAAGTCACCGTCCGCAGCACCGATGACGGCTCCACGCTCAAGACGCTGTGGAAGTTGCACGACGGCTCGCTGCTCGAGTCCGTGCTGATGCGCTACCCCAACCGGACGACGCTCTGCATCTCCTCACAGGCGGGCTGCGGCATGGCCTGCCCGTTCTGCGCCACCGGCCAGGGAGGCCTGAAGCGCAACCTCTCGCAGGCGGAGATCACCGCGCAGGTGCTCGCGGCCGATCAGCAACTCGCCACCGGCGCGGTGCCCGGCGCAAGCGGCAGGCTCAACAACATCGTCTTCATGGGGATGGGTGAGCCGCTGGCCAACTACAACGCCGTGATGGGCTCGATCCGCACGTTCGTGGAGCCGAGCCCCAACGGCTTCGGGATGAGTGCACGGCACATCACCGTCTCCACGGTGGGCCTCGTCCCGCAGATCACCAAGCTCACGGAGGAGGGGCTGCCGCTGACGCTCGCGGTGTCGCTGCACGCCCCCGACGACGAGTTGCGCGACGAGATCGTCCCCATCAACAACAGGTGGAAGGTGGACGAGGTCGTCGACGCGGCCTGGGAGTACGCCAAGAAGACCAAGCGGCGCGTCTCCATCGAGTACGCCATGATGCGCGACATCAACGACCAGGTCGAGCGCGCCGAACTGCTCGCGAAGGTGCTCAAGCGGCGCGGTGACTGGGGCTGGGTGCACGTCAACCTCATCCCCCTGAACCCGACACCTGGCTCGAAGTGGACGGCGTCTCGCAAGGTGGACGAGAAGGCGTTCATCGACACGCTGGATCGTCGCGGCGTGCCCGTGACGCTGCGCGACACCCGCGGCCAGGACATCGACGGCGCTTGTGGGCAGCTCGCCGCGAGCCAGTCGCAGGCCTGACACCCCGGGTGGTCCCGGCGCGCACGCGTCCATGGATACCCACCTGAGTTGGGCGGTCGCCCCCCAGGGGTAAACTCCGCTCCGGCCCTGACCGTCTATACGAGGAGAACAATGGACAAGCAGTTGGAGCGCGTCTACGAAGCCGTCATCGCCCGGAACCCGGGGGAGGCAGAGTTCCACCAAGCGGTCCGTGAGGTCCTGGAGAGCCTCGGCCCGGTCATCCAGCGTCACCCCGAGTACCTCGAGATGAAGATGCTCGAGCGCATCTGCGAGCCCGAGCGACAGATCATCTTCCGGGTGCCGTGGATGGACGACAAGGGCGAGGTGCACATCAACCGCGGCTTCCGCGTCGAGTTCAACTCCGCGCTCGGCCCCTACAAGGGCGGCCTGCGCTTCCACCCGAGCGTCTACCTCGGCGTGGTCAAGTTCCTCGGCTTCGAGCAGATCTTCAAGAACGCCCTGACCGGGCTGCCCATCGGCGGCGGCAAGGGCGGCTCCGACTTCGACCCGCGCGGCAAGTCCGACGCCGAGGTGATGCGCTTCTGCCAGTCCTTCATGACCGAGTTGTACCGCCACCTGGGCGAGTACACCGACGTCCCCGCGGGTGACATCGGCGTCGGCGGCCGCGAGATCGGCTACATGTTCGGCCAGTACAAGCGGATCACCAACCGCTACGAGTCGGGCGTGCTCACCGGAAAGGGCATCGGCTGGGGCGGCTCGCTCGTGCGCACCGAGGCCACCGGCTACGGCACCGTCGTGTTCGCAGAGGAGATGCTGAAGACCCGCGGCGAGAGCTTCGACGGCAAGCGCGTGATGGTGTCGGGTTCCGGCAACGTCGCGATCTACGCCGCCGAGAAGGCCGCCCAGTTGGGCGCCACCGTCGTCGGCTTCTCCGACTCCTCCGGCTACGTCGTCGACGAGGCGGGCATCGACCTCGACCTGCTCAAGCAGATCAAGGAGATCGAGCGCGGCCGCGTCTCCGACTACGTCGACCGGCGCTCCTCCGCGAAGCTCGGCACCGCCGGCTCCATCTGGGACGTCCCGGTCGATGTCGCACTGCCGTGCGCGACGCAGAACGAGTTGAACGGCGAGCAGGCCGCGACGCTGGTCAAGAACGGCGTCAAGGTCGTCGCGGAGGGCGCGAACATGCCCACCACCCCCGACGGCGTGCACATCTTCCAGGACGCGGGCGTGTTGTTCGCGCCGGGCAAGGCGGCCAACGCCGGTGGCGTTGCCACCTCTGCCCTGGAGATGCAGCAGAACGCCAGCCGTGATTCGTGGAGCTTCGAGTACACCGAGGAGCGCCTGACCGACATCATGCAGAACATCCACGAGCAGTGCGCCACCACGGCGGAGAGCTACGACCGCCCCGGCGACTACGTGCTCGGCGCCAACATCGCGGGCTTCGACCGGGTCGCAAAGGCGATCCAGGCTTTCGGCCTCGTCTGATCGACGCTGCTCCGATCGACATGCGCGACGCCCCGGCCGACCGGCCGGGGCGTCGTCGCGTCCAGGAACTCAGGAGAGCAGGGCTGGCCAGGACTCGGAGCCGACGTACCCGTCGACGGTGAGGCCCCTGTCGCTCTGGAAGGCGCGAACGGTCGCGGCCGTCTGCTCGCCGTAGTCGCCGTCGACGATGGTGGGGTAGCCGCGGTCGTTGAGCAGCGCCTGCAGCACCTTCACGGCCCCGCCCGAGTCACCCTGGCGCAGTTCGGGCGTCAGGGTCTCCCACGTCGTGTCGTCGACGACGCCCGTCACGCTCAGCCCCTGCTGAGCCTGCCACTGGCGCACGGAGCGCTCGGTCGCCGCCCCGAAGTCGCCGTCGACGAAGGTGCGAACCCCCTGCATGCCCAGAAGGCCCTGCAGCGCGACGACCACGTATCCGCCGTCCCCGCGGCCCAACGGGTAGAACCGGTCGAAGCGCTGCTCCACAGGCGCGACCGGCGGGTCGTCCACGACAGGCGGTTCGTCCACGACCGGCGGCTCGGAGGGCTCGGTCGGTTGAGGCGTGGGCGTCTCCGGGGACGGCTGCGTCGCCGGGGCCGGGCTCGGGGTCCGCGTCACGGTCACGACGACGGTGGGCCGCGGCGCGGGCGTCGGGGTCGGCTGCGCCTTGGTCGCGGACGGAGGCGGAGCCGGGGAGGCCACCTTCGGGTCCGAGCCGCCGAGGAAGAGCAGCGCCAGCCCGACGGCCGCAGCCAGTCCGATCACCGCAAGGCTGGCCACCACGGCGACGCGCCACCTGCCTTCACGATCCTTAGGCTGAGGCTCGGGCTGGGGTTCCGGCGGCGCCGCGAACCAGACCGCGCAGTGCGCGCAGAACTCTTCGGTGGCCGGCGCTCCACACTGGCGACACTGTCGCATCCCAACCCCCAGGATCTCGGTTGCAGCGACACGATATCCCGGCGTCGTCAGGCGTCAACGGCGGGGTCCGGCTCGTCCCAGAGCCGCCGGTAGTGCGCGATCCGGTCCGGGTCGGGCTCGATGCCGTAGGCGTCCCAGAAGGCCCTCTCGTGACCCGGGCCGTAGTCCCACTCGAGCGACCAGGAGGCGATCGCCAGGTCGGCCCAGCGGTCCGCGACGCCGAGCGATCCGAGGTCGACGTGGCCGACGAACCGGCCGTCGGCCCCGATGATCGTGTTGGGGACGCAGGCGTCGCCGTGCGCGATGACGAGTTGGTCGATGTCGGGTTGGTCGCCCACCCAGTCGACGGCGCCGAACATCGAGATCGACGGGTCCAGCGAGTGCAGCACCGCATAGCCCTCGCCGATCGCGGCGGCGGCCCGGTCGGGGTCAGCCGTCCAGCGCGGGTCGACGGCGGAGACGCCCGGCAGCGCGCCACTGACGAGAAGCCACTGGTCGCCGTCATCGACGTAGTCGAAGACCCGAGGGGCCGGATGCCTGCCGGAGAGCCAGCTCATCCGCTCCGCCTCCGGCTCCAGGTCGACCGGGCTCCACTTGGCGAACAGGTCCTTGGTGTCGGGCGCCGTCAGCCGGGCAGTGATCCCGCCGAGCTCGTTTCGCCACACCAGTTCCGCGACGTCGCGGCGATGCTCGCGCGCCCACCGGGTGACGAGTTCGGGAACTGGGGTGCCTGCCGGGGGAGGAGCTGCCAAAGCCATGACTCCGATCGTGTCACATGGGGCAAGTTCGTCGTGCGCGGAGGACGCCTAGACTTGCCCGGTGCGCACCATCGTTCTGCTCGGCTCCACCGGGTCCATCGGTACCCAGACCCTCGACGTGATCTCGACCCGACGCGACCAGTTCCGCGTCATCGGGCTCGCGGCCTCTGGCGGCAACCTCGAGACCCTTGTCGCCCAGATCGTCGAGTTCCGTCCCCAGGTCGTCGCGCTCGCCAAGCCGAGCGCCGCGCAGGAGTTGCAGCGGCTGCTGTACGCCGCGGCCGACGGGCACGGCTGGAACCAGGGGGATTTCGCGATGCCGAAGCTGCTGCTCGGCCCGGGCGCCGCCACCGACCTCGCGGCGATGCAGTGCGACGTCGTCGTCAACGCCATCACCGGAGCCGCTGGGCTGCTCCCGACGCTCGCGGCCCTGGGCGCTGGCACCACACTGGCGCTGGCCAACAAGGAGTCGCTCGTCATCGGCGGACGGCTCGTCACCGGCGCGGCGAGCCCCGGGCAGATCGTGGCGGTCGATTCCGAGCACTCGGCGTTCGCCCAGGCGCTGCGCGCTGGCAGGGCCGACGAGGTCCGCCGCCTGATCCTGACCGCCTCCGGGGGGCCGTTCCGCGGCCGCGACCGGGCCGAACTCGAAGGCGTCACCCCTGATGACGCGATGGCCCACCCGACGTGGGCGATGGGACGCGTCATCACCATCAACTCCTCCACCCTCGTCAACAAAGGCCTGGAACTGCTGGAGGCGGCCCTGCTCTACGACGTCGCGCTCGACGACGTCGTCGTGACGGTGCACCCGCAGTCGATCGTGCACTCGATGGTCGAGTTCCAGGACGGGTCGACCATCGCGCAGGCCTCCCCGCCGGACATGCGGCTGCCCATCGGCATCGCCCTGACGTGGCCGGAGCGGCTCGCCGACGCGGCCCGCCCGTGCGACTGGTCCACGCCGGCCGCCTGGACCTTCGAGCCCCTCGACTCGGACACCTTCCCGGCCGTCGAACTGGCCCGCTCCGCGGGCAAGGCCTCCGGCACCGCCCCCGCCGTCTACAACTCGGCCAACGAGGCCGCCGTCGACGCGTTCTGTGACGGCCGGATCGGCTTCCTCGACATCACCGACATCATCGCGGCCTGCCTCGACGAGCACCTCGCCGACGGGCACGTCGCGGACGCCGACCTCACGGTCGACGCCGTCCTCGCCGCGGACCGCTGGGGTCGCCAGCGCGCCGCCGAACTCGTGGAGGCCCGCGCATGACCGTCTTCCTCACCATCGTGTTCGCGATCCTGTTCTTCGCGCTCATCATGGCCTCGATCGCCTTCCACGAGATCGGCCACCTGGTGCCAGCCAAGCTGTTCGGCGTGAAGGTCACGCAGTACTTCGTCGGCTTCGGCAAGACGCTGTGGTCGCGCACCAAGGGCGGCACCGAGTACGGCGTCAAGGCCGTCCCGCTCGGCGGCTACGTCAAGCTCGTCGGGATGTACCCGCCGGAGAAGCACGTCGAGAGGCCCAACTGGCTCACCCGGCTCGCCGACCAGGCCCGCTCATTCGAGTACGAGGACATCACGCCCGCCGACGACGGCCACCTGATGTATCAGAAGAAGACGTGGCAGAAGATCGTCATCATGCTCGGCGGGCCCCTGATGAACATCCTGCTCGCCTTCCTGATCTTCCTCGGCATCAACGTCTTCCACGGCACCTACGAGTCGACGCTGACCGTGGCGAACGTCTCCGAGTGCGCGATCCCCGCGAACCGTCCCGACCAGAAGTGCACCGCTGCCGACCCGCTGACCCCCGCCAAGGAGGCGGGCGTCGAGGTCGGCGACGTGCTCGTCAGCTTCAACGGCGTCCAGTTGACCAGTTGGCTGCAGATGGGCGACCTGATCCGCGAGAACCGCGACCAGCCCGCGACCGTGGTGGTGGAGCGCGACGGCAGGCAGGTCACGCTTGCCACCGTCGACACCGTGCTCAACCACGTGCCCGACCGGATCGACCCGAGCAAGTACGTCGAGGCAGGCTTCTTCGGCGTCTCCCCGACGCAGGAACTGACCCACGGGGGGCCCATCAAGACCGTCGAACAGATGTGGACGATGACCGAGCAGTCCGCGGTCGCCCTCGTCAGCTTCCCGGTGCGCGTCTACAACGTGGCGGCAGACCTCGTCACGGGCAAGCCGCGCGACATCAACTCGCCGCTGTCGATCGTCGGCGCATCACGCATCGCGGGCGAGATCGGCGTCGACACCCAGATGTCGGCGGGCGACAAGGCCGCGACCTGGCTGTCGCTGCTCGGCTCCGTGAACCTGTTCGTGGCCCTGCTGAACCTGGTGCCGCTGCTTCCCCTGGACGGCGGCCACATCGCGGGCGCCATCTACGAGTGGCTCAAGCGCAACCTCGCGAAGGTCTTCGGGCGCAAGGACCCGGGTCCGGTCGACACTGCGCGGGCGCTGCCGCTGACCTATCTCGTGGGCGGCTTCCTGCTGATCGGCGGCCTCGTGCTGGTGATCGCCGACATCGTCAGCCCCATTCAGCTCTTCTAGGCGGGCCGATGATGGCGGGAGTTCTTCGGCGCAGGTACTAATCTTGGGGGCATGTCCGTGAATCTCGGTATGCCCGCCCCTGCCCCCGTCACCCTCGCGCCGCGCCGCAAGACGCGTCAGATCAAGGTCGGGAAGGTGCTGGTGGGCGGCGACGCCCCGATCAGCGTCCAGTCGATGACGACCACCAAGACCACCGACATCAACGCGACCCTGCAGCAGATCGCGGAACTGACCGCCACCGGGTGTGACATCGTGCGCGTCGCGGTCCCGAGCCAGGACGACGCAGAGGCGCTGCCGATCATCGCCATGAAGTCCCAGATCCCCGTGATCGCCGACATCCACTTCCAGCCGAAGTACGTCTTCGCCGCCATCGACGCGGGCTGCGCGGCGGTCCGCGTCAACCCGGGCAACATCAAGCAGTTCGACGACAAGGTCGCCGAGATCGCGAAGGCCGCGGCAGAGGCAAACGTCAGCCTGCGGATCGGCGTCAATGCCGGATCGCTCGACAAGCGACTGCTCGCCAAGTACGGAGCCCCGACGCCGGAGGCCCTCGTCGAGTCCGCGCTGTGGGAGGCGTCCCTGTTCGAGGAGGTCGGCTTCTACGACTTCAAGATCTCGGTCAAGCACAACGACCCCGTCGTGATGGTGCGCGCCTACGAACTGCTCAGCGAACGCTGCGACTACCCGCTGCACCTGGGCGTCACCGAGGCAGGGCCGGCGTTCCAGGGCACCATCAAGAGTTCCGTCGCGTTCGGGGCGCTGCTCTCCGAGGGCATCGGCGACACCATCCGCGTCTCGCTGTCCGCGCCGCCCGCCGAGGAGGTCAAGGTCGGGCTCAAGATCCTCGAGTCGCTGAACCTGCGGCCCCGCAAGCTCGACATCGTCTCGTGCCCCTCCTGCGGCCGCGCGCAGGTCGACGTGTACACGCTGGCCGAGCAGGTCACCAAGGGCCTTGAGGGCATGGAGGCGCCGCTGCGCGTCGCGGTGATGGGCTGCGTCGTCAACGGCCCAGGCGAGGCCCGCGAGGCCGACCTCGGCGTCGCGTCGGGCAACGGCAAGGGCCAGATCTTCGTCAAGGGCGAGGTCATCAAGACCGTGCCCGAGGACCAGATCGTCGAGACGCTGCTCACAGAGGCGCGCCGGCTCGCGGCCGAGATGGGCGAAGTTGGCCAACCGGAGGTCAGCGTCTCCTAATGTCTCCCTCATGAATCCCCGACTGCATGCCCTTGGCGCGGCAGATCGGGACTCCGTGCTGGACTATCTGGCCCGTAGCCCCGTCGAGAATCTGTTCCTCGCGTCAAAGGTCGACGCATACGGGATCGACCGCCGTCGCCTCGGCAAGCTGTACGCCTTCGAGCGCGACGGGCAGATCGCCTCGCTGCTGCTCGACGGCGGCACCCTGTTCGTGGCGGGCTTCGACCCCGAGGCCCTGCCAGCATTCGTCACCCACCTCGGGCCGATCCGGCGCTGCACGTCGATCCTCGGCCCCGCCATCTCGGTGCTCGGCCTGTTCGTCGGCCTCGCGGAGCGGTGGCGCGGGGCGTGGGGGAGCGTCTCGAACGTGCGCAAGCGGCAGCCGCTGATGCTGCTGGAGGAGGCGCCCGAGCCGCCCGCCGACCCGCGCGTGCGCAAGCTGACGGTGGACGACTACCAGAGCTACCTCGACGCGTCGGTGAGCATGTACACCGACGAGATCGGCAGTTCCCCGTTCAAGTACGGCGCCGGCTACGAACGCTTCGTGATGGACCGGCTCCGCGCGGGTGAGGCCTACGGCATCGTCGAGGGCGGCAAGGTGATCTTCAAGGCCGACCTCGGCCCGAAACTGCGCGACCAGGCACAGCTGCAGGGCGTGTGGGTCTCGCCCGATCGGCGCGGCGAGGGCATCAGCGTGCCCGCCCTCTCAGGCATGCTGCGGTTGGCGATGCGCGACTATCCGACGATCAGCCTCTACGTCAACGACTTCAACACCCCCGCGATCCGGGCCTACGAGAAGCTGGGCTTCGTCGAGGTCGGAGCACTCGCCACCGTGCACTACTGAGCCGCCCGCGGTCCACGGCCAGTTCGTGGCCGAGACGAAGAAGTGTTCGCTCGTCGCGTGCAAGGCCCGCGGCACCTGGCGCGCCGACGACGGCCGCGTGATCCTCGAGGCGGAGGCCAACGCCGACCTGTACGTGGGACGGACGGCCGAGGCCTACGGCTTCCCCGGCGAGAGCGAGAGGGTCTACACGGTCTACGACCGTTCCTGGCTGCGCGTGTGGATGTGGGGATCGGTGTCGGTGCTGATCGGCCTGGTGTGCCTGGCCAGCGGCATCGTGGAGGTGGCGGCCCTTCGCCGGGCGCTAGAGTGAGGCCGTGATTTCCAACCTGTCCTCCCTCTTCGTCCGCACGCTGCGCGACGACCCCGCCGCCGCAGAGGTGCCGAGCCACCGTTGGCTGGTGCGCGCAGGCTACATCCGCCGCGCGGCCCCCGGCATCTACACGTGGCTGCCGCTCGGCCTCAAGGTGCTGCAGAAGGTCGAGACGATCGTCCGCGAGGAGATGGAGGCCATCGGCGGCCAGGAGGTGCACTTCCCGGCGCTGTTGCCCCGCGAGCCGTACGAACTGACCAACCGGTGGACCGAGTACGGCGAGAACCTGTTCCGCGTCGTCGACCGCAAGGGCGCCGACCTGCTGCTCGGGCCGACGCACGAGGAGATGTTCACGCTGCTGGTCAAGGACCTGTACTCGTCGTACAAGGACCTGCCGCTGACCCTGTTTCAGATTCAGACCAAGTACCGCGACGAGGCGCGCCCGCGCGCGGGCCTGCTGCGCGGCCGCGAGTTCGTGATGAAGGACTCCTACTCCTTCGACCTCGACCAGGACGGCCTGGACGCCGCCTACCTGCGGCACCGCGACGCCTACATCAGGATCTTCACCCGGCTCGGTCTCGAGTTCGTGATCGTGGCGGCGATGGCGGGCGCGATGGGCGGTTCCCGGTCCGAGGAGTTCCTGGCCGTCGCCGAGAACGGCGAGGACACCTTCGTCCGCTCGCCCGGTGGATACGCCGCCAACGTGGAGGCCGTCAAGGTCGCCGTCCCGGACGAGCAGGACGTGTCTCTGGCGCCGGCGATGGCGCGCGTCTCCACGCCCGCCGTCGGCACCATCGCGGGCGTCGTCAACCTGCTCAACGCGAACCTGCCACGCGAGGATCGGCCCTGGGCGGGCTCCGACACGCTCAAGAACGTGCTGTTCCTCGTCACCAACCCCGACGGCACCGACTACCCGCTGGCGCTCGGCCTCCCCGGCGACCGCGAGATCGACGTCAAGCGCCTCGAGGCCGCCCTCGAGCCCGCCACGGCCGCCCCGTTCACGCCCGAGGACTTCGCGAAGTTCCCCGACCTCAAGGTCGGCTTCATCTCGCCCGTCAGCCTGGACGGCGCCCGCGTGCTCGGCGAGGAGTCGAGCACCGGCATCCGCTACGTGACCGACCCGCGCGTGGTGACCGGCACCCACTGGGTGACCGGCGCCAACGTCGTCGACGAGCACCTGAGCGGCGTCACCGCGGGCCGTGACTTCGTGGGCGACGGCGTCCTCGACGTCGCGGAGGTCCGCGAGGGCGACCCGGCGCCCGACGGCTCCGGCGCCCTGACGCTGGCCCGCGGCATCGAGATGGGTCACATCTTCCAACTCGGCCGCAAGTACGCAGAGGCCCTCGACCTCAAGGTGCTCGACCAGAACGGCAAGCTGGCGACGGTGACGATGGGCTCCTACGGCGTGGGAGTCTCCCGCGCCGTCGCGGCGGTCGCCGAGGCCACCTGCGACGACAAGGGCCTCTGCTGGCCCGTCGCGCTCGCCCCGTACCAGGTGCACATCGTCGCAACGGGCAAGGACCAGGCGGTCTTCGACGAGGCGGCCCGGATCGCGGGCGAACTCGACGCCCTCGGCGTCGACGTCCTCGTCGACGACCGGAAGGCCAGCCCCGGCGTGAAGTTCGCCGACGCGGAGATCCTCGGCATGCCGGTGATCCTGGTGATCGGCCGCGGCCTCGCCGACGGCAAGCTCGAACTGCGCGACCGCCGCAGCGGTGACAAGCGCGAGATCGCCGTCGGCGACGCGGTCGCCGAGATCAGCGCCCTGCTGGCCTGAGGCTCAGCGCACCACGCGCGCCGAGCCTCCCGAGGCGACCCGGAACACCTCCTTGGCGGTTGCCATCGAGGTGTCGCCGGGCGTCGTCATGGCCAGCGCGCCGTGCGCTGCGCCGTACTCGACGCTGGTGGCGAGGCTCTCCCCGGTGAGCTGCCCGTAGATCAGCCCCGAGGCGAACGAGTCGCCGCCGCCGACCCGGTCGAGGATCTCGAGCCTGCGTTCGCTCGCCTGCACGAGCCCCTCGTCGCGGGACCAGGCGAGCGCCGACCAGTCGTTGTCTGAGGCGCTGTGCACGGCCCGCAGGGTCGTGCCGATCACCTGGAAGTTGGGGTAGGTGGCGGCGGCCTGCTCGATCATCGCGCGGAAGCTGTCGATGGGCAGTTCGGTCAGGTCATCGTCGACGCCCTCGATCTCGAAGCCGAGGGAGGCGCTGAAGTCCTCCTCGTTGCCGATCATCACGTCGACGAGGCTCGCGAGGTCGCGGTTGACCTCCTGCGCCTTCGCCTGACCGCCGAGCGACTGCCACAGCGATGGGCGGTAGTTCAGGTCGTAGGAGATCACGGTGCCGTGCCGCTTGGCCGCGGCCATCACGGCACGCGCCGTCTCGGCGGACTGCTCCGAAAGGGCCGCGTAGATCCCGCCGGTGTGCAGCCATCGCACGCCGAGCTCGCCGAAGAGCCGGTCGAGGGCCAGGTCATCGGGGGAGAGTTGGGAGATGGCCGTGTGGCCGCGGTCGGAGACGCCGATCGCGGAGCGCACCCCGAAGCCCCGCTCGGTGAAGTTGAGGCCGTTGCGGGCGGCGCGTCCGATGCCGTCGAAGTCGACCCAGTGGATCAGCGAGGCGTCGACCCCGCCCGCAAGCACGAAGTCCTCGATGAGCCGGCCTACCTCGTTGTCGACCAGGGCGGTGAGGACGGCGGTGCGAAGGCCGAAGACCTTTCGTAGGCCTCGCACCACGTTGTACTCGCCGCCCCCCTCCCACGCCTGGAAGGTGCGGGCGGTGCGGGTCCGCAGTTCGCCGGGGTCGAGGCGCAGCATGATCTCGCCGAGGCTGACGGCGTCGTAGCGGCACTCTTCTGCTGGTCGGATGGTGAGCATGGTGTCCTCCTGGGCTCAGTTGTTGGCGGCCTGCGCGACGGCGGTCGCGCAAAGCTGGGTGATGGTGTCGAAGTCGCCTGCGTCCACTGCCGAGGCAGGGACCATCCAGGAGCCCCCTACGGCGGCCACGGACGGCACGGCCAGGAACTCGGCGAGATTGCCGGGGGAGACGCCACCGGTGGGCACGAAGCTGACGCCCCCGAAGACCGAGCCGAGCGCCTTGAGCGCGGCGACGCCCCCGTAGATGCCTGCGGGGAAGAACTTCAGCAGGCCCAGTCCCATGTCGAGGGCCGCCATGATCTCGGTCGGCGTGACCGCGCCCGGGATGACGGGCACGCCTCGCTCCCGGGCGGCGGCGACCACGTCGCGGCTCAGGCCGGGGGACACGAGGAAGCGTGCGCCTGCGTCCATGGCGGCGGTCGCCTGGGCGACGTTGAGCACGGTGCCTGCGCCGACGAGCAGGTCGGCGCGGGTGGACATCGCGGCGATCGAGGCGAGGGCGGCCGGGGTGCGGAGCGTGACCTCGGCGACCGGCAGGTCCCCGGCGATCAGCGCGTCCGCGAGCGGAAGCGCGTTGGAGTCGTCGTTGATCACGACGACCGGGACGATGCGCCGGGCGAATGCCTCGGCGAGGATCGGGTCGGGAGTTGGCATGGCGGAACAGAGCCTTCCTGGTTGGTGACGGCGTTGCGGTGGGGATTCTGGTCAGAGGTCGCGCAGGAACTCGGCGAGCCGGTCCGTCGCCCAGCTCAGTTGCGCGACGGGGATGTGCTCCTGGTCCGTGTGGGCCACGGCGATGCTGCCGGGGCCCCACACGATGCAGCCGATGCCTGCCGCCGCGATCTTGCTCGCGTCGCTTCCCCAGCCGGCCCCGACGGGATCAGCGGGATGGGGCGGGCCGGTCAGGGCGGAGGTGCTTCTCCGGACCCAGGTTGAGGCCGGGTCGGTGTCGAGCGCGATGTCGAGCGTGAACGGCTCGTCGATCGTGACGCCGGGGCAGTCGCGGGAGAGGATGGCACGCATGGACCCGAGGGCCTCCTCCGGCGTCTCGCCCGGCGCGAGTCGGCGGTCGACGACCGCGGCGCAGTGAGCCGGGATGACGTTGTCGCCCTCGCCGCCCTCGATCCTGGTGACCGCGAGCGATCCCCGGCTCAGGAGAGGGTTGGTCGACGCGTTGAGGATCGCGTCCGCGTTGCGGTGCAGCGCGAGGATCGCCTCGGAGACCGCCACGACGGCGTTGGGCTGGAGATGTCCGAGGCTGCTGTGGCCGCCACGCGTCGAGGCATGGATCCGGCAGCGGATGACGCCCATGTGGGCCGCGACGACCCTCGTGTCGGTCGGCTCTCCCACGATCGCCCCGACGTAGTCCTCGCCGCCGAGGGAGCCGTCCGCGAGGAGGCCTGTGACGCCCTTGTAATGGTGCTCCTCGTCGATGACCGCCGCGAGGCGGATGGTCACGGGCGGGGGAGAGACCCGGAACTCCGAGATGGCCGCCATGAAGCAGGCGAGCGGGCCCTTGGCGTCGCAGGCACCGCGCCCGCGCACCGTCGCCTCGTCGACCGTCACCTCGGGGGTCACGACCCCGACGGGCAGTTCGACGGTGTCGAGGTGGGTCTCCAGCAGGACCGCCCTGCCGGCGTCGGCGCCCGGGACGGTCACCACGACGTTGTGGCGCCCGTCGATCACCTCGTGCAGTTCGGCCGGGAAGCCCTGCGCACGTGCCCAGTCGCGGACGAACTCGGCGAGCGGCGTCTCTGCCGGCTCTGCGCGGTCTCGCGGGTTGACGCTCGGGATCAGGATGAGTTGTCGCAGCAGGTCAACGGGGTCTGTCATGTTCGTCTCACTTCGTCGAGATAGCCGTAGACGGTGACCTTTGAGACAGCGAGTCGGGCGGCCACCACGTCCACCGATCGCTTGATGTCGAAGGCGCCGCGCTGCTCGAGGAGCGCGATCACCCGGATGCGCTCCGACTTGGACAGCAGTGCGGGCGGCTTGCCGACCGACTCGAGGGCCTCCTCCACCATGGATTCAAGGATCGAGCCGATGTCGGGGGTGAGGAGTTCCTGGGGCCTGCTCGGGTCCTCCTGCGTCATCACCGACTGCAGGTTGGCCATCGCGAACTGCAGCGGTGAGAGGTCATGGTTGATGCAGAGCGCGGCGATGATGCTGCCCGCCTCGTTGCGGAAGTAGAGCGACGATGACCGCATCTCGCGACCGTCCTGGGTCAGTGAGCTGTAGCCGAAGGCGTCGTGGTTGTTCTGCTCGTCACGCATGGCCGCGAAGCCCAACCTGGTGGAGGGGCTGCCGACGGTGCGTCCGGTCAGCTTGCCGTTGTAGATCGCGTAGACGCTGTGGTTCAGGTCGCGGCTGGTGAGGTCGTGCAGGACCATCTCGCATTGTCGTCCCACGGCTTCGCAGACGGCTTGCATGATCGGAAGCGCGACACTCGCCACGTCCTCGATCGTCTCGAACCGCGGCTCGGAGGGCGAGAGCCGGGTCTGCAACCCGCTGCTCGGCGCTGCGCCACTTGCCTGCATCTCTTTCACCATCACGGTTTCCCTCTCTCACTGTCCGCCCGATCAGAACTCGGTCCGATAGGCGTCGACCAGGTGGCCGCCGTCCCAGTCATCGACAACAGGGATCCAGCGCCACTTGTCCATGATTGTGCATGGATGCGAGAGGCCAAGCTCAATGAGGTCCCCGACACGCAGGTCGGCGACACCGCGCAGGAAGGTGTGGTGGTCGTTCGTGGCGACGCTGACAAGCCCTTCGGCCAGGTCGCGCCACACCCCGTCGCGCTGGACACGCAGGGGAAGGGGAAGTCCCTCGTCGTAGGCGAACTCGCGCTTGCCTCCCTCGAGGATGAACAGGTCCGGCTCAGGGTGCGACTGCACGCGCGCATAGCCACGGGCCGCAGGGACCAGGCAGGCTCGGTGGTCAAGACCCGGGTCGACGCGGGGCGACAGCGGCGAGAGCCGTTCGTAGACGCCGTGATCGTGGACCAGGTATGCGCCCGAACGCAGCACCACCCGACGCCCGAGGCGGCCGAGGACGCTGGCGACCTCGTCGAAGTAGATGCTCCCGCCGACGCTCAGCACGCCCTCGACGCCGGTCTCCGCGGTGATCCAGTCGGACAACTCGCCGAGCAGCGCGAGGTAGGCGCGGACCCGTTCGATGGACTCGCTCGTCCGGTCGTGGGCGAGCGCCCCCTCGTAGCCTGCGACGCCCGCGAGGTCGAGGACGGGGGACTCGGCGATCCTCAGCGCGAGCGACCTCGCCTCGTCGAGCGATCGCGTCCCGGTCCTGCCGCCCTCGGCGCCGACGTCGACCAGCACATCGAGCGGGGCGCTTCCAGGCAGGGCGCCCGCCTCCAGCAGGTCGACGGTGGCCGGGGAGTCGGCCCACACGCAGAACCTGGTGTCCCCTCCGGAGAGGCTCGACACGACCCGAACCTGATCAACGCTGGCGAGTTCGTTGGCCAGTTGGACCCGGGCGATGCCCGCCCGGGCGGCCGCGACGGCCTGCTGGAGGGTCGCTACGGTGAGCCCGATCGCGCCCTTGCGCAACTGCAGGTCCCACATCGGCGTCGACATGGTGGTCTTCGCGTGCGGTTGCAGCGACAGCCCCCGCGCCTCGACCCAGTCGGCCATCACCGCCGCGTTGTGTTCGAGGTCGTCGCGGCTGAGCGCGATGAACGGGGTGAGGAGGTCGCCTATCCCGAGGCCAAGGTCGACGACCTCGGATGCGGTGGCTCCGACGGCGGAGACGGGGAATCCCTTCTCGACGCCGAGGCGGGGCTCGGCGCCGCTCACCCCCGCCCCTGCGGGACCGCGGCGACCACGTCGATCTCGACGAGGATGTTCGCAAGGGTCGAGCCGACGGTCGTGCGGGCCGGGTACGGGGCGGTGAAGAACTCGCTGTACGCCTCGTTGTAGGCCGCGAAGTCCCGGTCCAGGTCCTGGAGGTGGACGGTCGTCTTGAGGACGTGTTCGAAGGAGAGCCCTGCCTCGGCGAGGGCGGCACCGACATTGCGGAGCACCTGACGGGTCTGCTCGGCGACCCCGTCCGGAACCTGTCCGGTGGCCGGGTCCTGCGGGCCGAAGCCGGCGGTGAACAGCAGGCCGTTGGCGCTGACGGCGTGGCTGTAGGGGCCGGCCGGCCGCGGTGCATCGGCCGACATGTAGGCCTGCTTGTCGAGGGTCATTGGTTACCTCCTGGTGGGCGAGGGGCTGTCTTGACCGTCTCGCATCTGGAAAATATTCTATTGGTATAGATGTACTTTCTGTTAAGGTAGCAGAAGTTTCTATGGGTTGTCACGCATGGCGACCCACTCAGAGGGCGACGAAGCCCCCATCCGAGAGGTACACGAAATGTCGATAAGAAGGGTTCTTGCCGCTGCGCTGACAGGCGCTGTCGCGGTAGGCCTTGCCGCATGCTCACCGTCCGCGGAGGGGGAGGGCGGGAACAAGAGCGTCAACGTGGTGCTCGCGAACCACCCGTGGACGGATCTGATGAAGGAGAAGATCCCCGAGTTCGAACAGCAGAGCGGGATCAAGGTCAACCTGACCACCTACACCGAGGACCAGCTGTCGCAGCAGCTCAACGTGAAGCTGAACGCGGGCGCCTCCGACGTCGACGTGATGATGATCCGGCCACTGCAGGAGGCGCGCCTCTTCGACCGCAACAAGTGGCTGGCGGACCTGGCCGAGAAGGCGCAGGGTGACGCCGAGTGGGACTGGAGCGACTTCCAGCCCGGCCCCCAGGAGTCGGTCACCATCGACGGGCGCATCGTTGCGGTGCCGCTCTCGACCGAGCGGGAGGTGCTCTACTACCGCAAGGACCTGCTCGATCAGGCAGGGATCGCCATACCCACCACGCTCGAGGAGCTCGAGGCCGCCGCGAAGCAGATCCACGAGTCGAGCAACGGCGAGGTGTACGGCTTCGTTGCGCGCGGCCAACTCTCCGCGGCCGTGACGCAGTTCTCGAGCTTCCTGTACTCCTCCGGCGCGGACTGGGTCAACGAGGACGGCACCTCCGGCATCGCAACCCCCGAGGCCATCGCGGCGTACGAGCTCTACGGCCGACTGCTGCGCGAGTACGGCCCCCCTGGCGTGACCAACATGTCCTGGCCTGAGGCGATGGGCGTGTTCACCCAGGGACGAGCCGCCTTCTACGCCGAGGCGGACTCGCTCTACACCAACGCGACCGACCCCGCGAAGTCGAAGGTCGTCGACTCGCTGGGGTTCGCACAGTTCCCCGCGGGCTCGGCAGGCTCACGGCCGACCAACGTGCCCGCCTGGGCCGTCGCGGTTCCCTCCGCGTCGAAGAACGCGGACAACGCCTGGGAGTTCATCAAGTGGGCGACCGACAAGGACAACACCCGCTACGTGCAGGAGAACGGCGTGATCGGCTCCCGCGCGTCCGCCTGGGATGCCGCGCCGAACTCGGTCATCCCGGCGGACCTCGCCGAGGTGCAGGCCGCCAGCGCCAAGGTCGGCGTCGGCTACAGCCACCCCGTGGTGCTCAACGTCGCCCGCTCGCGGGAGATCGTCGGTGAGCCCATCATCACCGCGATCGAGGGCGGCGACGTGAAGGCGTCGGCCGAGAAGGCCAGCGCCCTCTTCGACGAGTTCCTCGCCGCAGGCGGCGAGTGACGGGCAGGTCGGCCGGCGAGCACGAGCGCGCCGGCCGACCGACACGAAAGGGTTCCCGATGACCTCAACCGCCTTGGAGGCGTGGACCAACCGCAACCGCAAGTGGATCTTCGCCGGCCCGGCGCTGATCTATATCGCGCTCCTGCTGGTCGGCCCGCTCGCCTACACCGCCTTTCTCAGCCTCACCGACGCGCGGGGCTCCATCCAGGCCGACTTCAGTTTCGTCGGCATCCAGAACTACCTGACGGCGCTGACCGCCGACCCACGCTTCTGGCCGGCGGCCGGTCGCACCCTGATCTTCACGGCCGGGGCGCTGATCGCCGAGATGATCCTCGGCATGGTGGTCGCCCTCGCCCTGCACGCGCGCCTCAAGACCGGCGCGTTCGTGCGCATCACGTTCCTGCTTCCGCTGGTCGCCACACCGGTGGCGGTCGCGATGATGTGGCTCCTGATCTTCGAGCCGACCATCGGGTTCGCCAACGAGGCGCTCGGCTGGCTCGGCATCCCGGCGCAGGGGTGGATCTCCGAGCCTGCGACCGCGCTGCCGACGCTGATGCTCGTCGACGTGTGGCAGTGGACGCCCATGGTGATCCTCATCCTGTCCGCCGGGTTGGCGAACCTCCCGCAGGACCAGCAGGAGGCCGCCATGGTCGACGGCGCGTCCGGGTGGAACCGCTTCTGGCACATCACCTTGCCGACGATCTGGCCGACGGTGATGGCTGCGGTGCTGCTGCGCGGCATCGACGCGATGAAGACCTTCGACCTGCTGTACGTCACCAAGGGTGCGGGCGGCGGGTCGCGGCATGAGGCGGAGACGCTCAACGTCTACGCCTACGCGCAGAACTTCTCGTACAACGACTACGGCGCGGCCTCGGCGATCTCGATCCTGTTCTTCGCCTTCATCGCCATCGTGATCGGCATTCTGAACGGATTGGGGAACAAGCGATGAAGAAGTCAGAACCGGCCGAGGGTCGGGGCACGTCGTCAAAGCTCGCGGGTGTCGTGGTGGTGGTGTACGGACTCGTCTGCCTGCTGCCGCTGCTGTGGATGATCGCCTCGTCGTTCAAGACGAGCATCGACATCAACGACCCGTCAAAGGCGCTGGTCTTCACCCCGACGCTCGAGAACTACGTCAAGGTGCTCGCGCAGGAGAACTTCCTGTTCTTCATGTTCAACAGCGCCGTCGTCGCGCTGGTGTCGACAGGTCTCGCGCTCCTGGTCGGCGTTCCCGCCGCGTACGCGATCGCCCGGTTCAAGATGCGCCACACGTCGTCGCTGATCCTGTTCTCCAGGGTCGTGCCGCACATCACGCTGCTGGTCCCGTGGTACTACATCTTCGCGAAACTCGGCCTGGTGGGGACCTACCCGTCGCTGATCCTCTCCCACATGTTCATCGCAGTGCCGCTGGTGGTGTGGATCATGATCGGCATCTTCGAGGTGATCCCGGTGGAACTGGAGGAGGCCGCCCAGGTCGACGGGCTGACCCCCATCAGGGCCTTCCTGAAGGTCATCCTTCCCCTCGGAATGCCCGGGATCGCCACAGCGTCGGTGCTGTCGCTGATCTTCTCGTGGAACAACTTCGTGTTCGCGCTGGTGCTCTCCGGCATGGAGACCCGCACGCTCCCCGTGGCGATCTTCAACTTCGTGGGCTACGCGTCGATCGACTGGGGCGCGCTGATGGCGGCCTGCGTCACCATCACGCTTCCCATGCTGGTGCTCGCGATGGTCGGCAACCGCTACGTGGTGGCCGGTCTGACGGCAGGCGCGGTCAAGGGCTGAGGCTCAACCCCGATCCCGGATCACGTCCGGGAGGGCGCGGCGGGCGGCCGACAAGGCCAACGCCGCGCCCGCCAGCAGCGCGATCCAGGCCGCGACGACCTGCCAGCCCCACGAGGAGATCACGAACGACCAGCCGACCAGGATCACGACCCCGGCCAGCGCCCACCAGGCCGGGACCCTGCTCGGCTTGCGCCAGTACACCCCGAGCCACGCGCCGATCGCGGAGATGGCCGCGCACAGCGCGGCAAGGGGAGCGTGGAAGGCGCCGTACCCGAACGGCATCGGAGAGAACCAACTGTGGAAGGTGACGGGGCCGGCCGCGCCTGTGTTCGGGTCGCCCATCCACTCCATCGGATAGGTCGGCGCGATCGTCCACACCACGACGGCGGTCAAAACCACCGCCGAAGCCACCTGCCAACCCAACCTGCTGCGTGCCACGCTCATGCGCAGATGATGGCCCACGGGACGCCGGTCGTCAACGGGTCAGGCGAACCAGCCTGGCCAGATCCCCAGCCTGCCGCCGACGGCCTGCACCGGGCCGACCTGCGTCAGCATCGCCTGTCGCCAAGCGTCCTCGTCGGAGGAGGCGACCAGCCGCGCGTAACCGCCGAGCAGGTTTGTCTCGAGCGCCGCCCACCCGGAGCGGATCTCGTCCGGAGTGGACATCTCGTTGGGAAGAGTGAAGGCGGCGGGCTCGTCTGGCACCTCTCCGGTGATCGCCCCCCGCAGGTCGTTGCGCAGGCCCTTCACGATGGCAAGCCGGGCGCTGCCGAGGGCGTGCAGCGGATCCTTGGAGCCGAGCCTGCCCAGCCCGACGCCCAACCCGTAGATCAGCGCCCAGGCGTGCCCGAGCGCGATGGGAAGCGAGGCCTCGAGCGTGGCGGGCTGCAGTCGCACCGGCGTCGGGCCGTCGATGACGGGCTCGAGCGACTGGTTGGCGAGCGCGGTCGCGCCCGCGGCGGCGGAGGCGTACATCAGGCGCACGTCACCCTCCGGCGCGGACTTGGCGGCAGCGCCGAGGGCCTTGACGGCGGCGGCAACCTGCTCGGCGACCGCCGCGACACCCGCCTCGACGGAGGCAGGGGGCGCGGGAGTGGGGCTCTCAACCGCGAACGGCTCCTGATCCTCGGGTCCGAACGGATCGGGCAGCGCGAGCACCGCAAGTTGAGCGTCGCACTGCGCCAGGGCCGCCGTCGCCCAGGGGCCGGCAGCGAACCCGGGCGCCTTCGAGAGCGCCTCGACCGAGCCCCGCAACGCGGCGACGGCGACCTGCGCGGCGCTCGCCTCCGGCGCCTGACTCGGCGGCGGGGGAGATGGCGCCAAGGCGGGAGTACCGGAGATCACGGGGCTCGCCGCGCAGCCGCTCACGCCCAGGACAAGGGCGGCGAGGGCGGCGCGTCGGGTCAATGGCATGGGCCCAGACTAGTGCCCATCTGAGCGGCGGCCGACCCCGGTGGGTGCCGGTATGCTTGGCCCTCACAACAAGGCGAACAACCGGATATGGAGTCTCGACATGCAGGAATCGCAGATCGTTGCGCTCATTGAGCCGATCCTGTCGGCGCACGGGCTGGAACTCGACCGGCTCGACGTGACCCCCATCGGTAAGCGCTCCGTGCTGAGGGTCACCGTCGACGGCGACGGGCCCGACGGTCACGGCCCCCTGCTCGACGACATCGCGGAGGCGTCCTCGGCCATCTCGGCCGCGCTCGACGCCAGCCCCGCGGTCGGCAGCGCGCCCTACACGCTTGAGGTGAGCACCCGCGGCGTCTCCAAGCCGCTGACGGAGGCCAAGCACTTCCGCCGCAACGCCGGTCGCCTCGCCAAGGTGTGGGTCGGCGAGGAGCAGAGCATCGGGCGGATCGTCGGGGTCGACGGCGAGACGCTCACCCTTGATGTGGACGGCGAACAGCGCGAACTCGCGCTGCCCACCATCGACAAGGCCGTGGTCCAGGTTGAGATGAACCGGGCGGCCGCAGAGGACGAGGAGAACTGAGATGGATGTTGATCTGGCTGCCCTTCGGGCAATCGAACGGGATCGGGAGATCCCGATGGAGTACCTCCTCAAGACCCTCGAGGACGCGCTGCTGAACGCGTACCACAAGACCCCCCACGCGCTGCGTGGCGTCAAGGTCGAGGTCGACCGCCGCTCGGGCAAGGTCTCGGTGCTCGCCCCCGAGTTCGACGACGACGACGAGATCATCGGCTACTTCGACGACACCCCGGAGGACTTCGGCCGGATCGCGGCCGCCACCGCCCGCCAGGTGATCTTCCAGCGCATCCGCGAGGCCGAGGACGACCAGAAGTTCGGCCACTTCTCGGGAAGCGAGGGCGACATCCTCGTCGGCACCATCCAGCAGGACCGCGACTCCAAGGCGGTCCGCGTCGACCTGGGCGCCCTCGAGGCGATCATGCCGCTTGCCGAGCAGGTGCCGGGCGAGGACTACTCGCACGGCCGCAGGCTGCGCGTCTACGTCGTCACCGTCCGCCGCGAACTGCGGGGCCCGCAGGTCGTGGTGTCGCGCACGCACCCCAACCTGGTCCGCAAGCTGTTCGCGCTGGAGGTGCCCGAGATCGACAAGGGCATCGTCGAGATCAAGGAGATCGCGCGAGAGGCCGGCCACCGCACCAAGATCGCCGTGAAGTCGAACGACCCGAACGTCTCATCCAAGGGCGCCTTCATCGGGCCGATGGGGCAGCGCGTCCGCGCCGTGACCAACGAACTGGGGGAGGAGAAGATCGACATCGTCGACTACTCCGACGACCCCACCAAGTTCGTCGCCGCCGCGCTGTCGCCCGCCAAGGTCCTCTCCGTGACGGTCGTCGACGAGTCGGCCCGGGCCTGCAGGGCGATCGTGCCCGACTACCAGTTGTCGCTCGCGATCGGCCGTGAGGGGCAGAACGCCCGCCTCGCGGCCCGCCTGACCGGTTGGCGCATCGACATTCAGCCAGACGTGACCGCACAGTCCTGACGCGGGGCTCTCCCCGCGCTAAGATGCGGACTTTTCGGGGCGGTCGGATCATCGCGTAAGATTTGCTGCGATGACTTCCGTTCGCCCCACGTTCACCCAGCGTTTGCTCCGCCCCCGTCACGTGTGGGGGCGGCTGATCGTGCTGCTGCTTCCCGTCGCCGTGCTCGGCGTCTGGTTGAAGCTGCTGCGGATCGGTAACTTCTTCCCCGCGGCGGGGCCAGTCGAGGTCCTCGCGAAGGTGGCCTCCGACCTCGCCTTCGGTGCGGCGTGGATGCTGCTGTGGATGCTGGCCTGCTGGTTCGCCAAGGGCACCGTCCGCACCGTCGTCTTCTACCTCGCACACCTGGCGACGATCGTCGTCGGCGTGTTCACGGTGATCAACCACGAGTACGTCAGTCGCACAGGTAACCCGCTCACGTGGGACGAGATGGCCTACGCCTGGCGCCAGCAGGGCGAGCTGTCGTCGCTGCTGCAGTCGCAGATGAGTTCAAGCGTCATTGCGCTGCTCGCGTTCGCCGTCCTCGCCCCCATCGTCGTGCCCCCGCTGCTCGGTCCGCTCGTGAGCCGGTTGCTGCGCAAGCGCCCGGGCAGGAAGGCCAAGGCGGCGGCCGTTGCGGTGCTCGCGCTGCTGCTGGTGCTCTCCAGTTGGAGCGCGCCGACGGTCTCTGCAGCGTTCTCGCTCGCGGCCCCCGTCCAGTTGGCCGTGACGCCGGTGCGTGAGGCGATGGCCTACCCGGAGGGACTCGCCGATCCGACGGTGCTTCCCACCCCCGACGCGACGAAACTGGTCGACAGGGACGGCAAGCACAAGAACCTGGTCGTGATCACGCTCGAGTCGCACCGGGCCACCTCGACGCTTCCCGAGACCCGTCAGAGCGTCACGCCCGTGATGGACGCGCTCGCCCAATCCGCGATCCGTCCGGAACGCGGCTACGCCGTCCTGCCCCACACCTCCAAGGCGCTCACCGCCGTCACCTGCGGCATCTCGCCCGCCCTCGACAGCGAGAACAGCGAGGCCGATCCTGGCAGCCTTCCCGCGAAGTGCCTGCCCGAACTGCTGGGGGAGCAGGGCTACTCGTCCGCGTTCTTCCAGTCCGCGACCGAGAACTTCGAGCGCAGGCGCGGCACGGTCGCCAACTTCGGCTACCAGGACTTCACACCGGTCGACGAGATGAGCCCGATCGGATTCAGGCGCGTCAACTACTTCGGCTACGAGGACGACATCATGCTCGACCCGGCCCGCAAGTGGCTCGTCGCGCACTCCGGTCAGCCGTTCATGCTCGGCATGCTGACCGTCACCGGCCACCACGACTACGCGCTCGAGGGCTTCGACCTGATCGACTTCGTCGACGACCCGCTGCTGAACAAGTACCTCAACGGCATCCACTACCAGGACCAGTTCGTCGGCCACGTCCTCGACATGTTCAAGGAACTGGGCCTCTACGACAACACCGTCTTCGTCATCACCGGCGACCATGGCGAGGGCTTCGGCGAGCACCGGGTCTTCCAGCACGACAACACCATCTACGACGAGGGTCTGCGCATCCCCTACCTGATCATCGACCCCTCCAAGGAGGGCAAGCTGATCGAGGGACCCGCCAACCAGTTGGCCGTGCTGCCCACCGCCGTCGACCTGCTGGGCTTCGACCTGGTCAGCGACACGCAGTACAAGCCGTCGCTGATGAGCGACGAGCCGCAGGGCCCGGTCGTGGCCACGTGTTATGCGAGGGGGCGCTGCGCCGCAACCATGGACGGCGACATGAAGGTCATCCACCACTTCGGCGACCGGCGCGACGAGGTCTACGACCTGTCCGTCGATCCGTACGAGACCAACGACCTGGCGGCGGGCACCGACTCGGGCTGGGTTTCGGAGCAGAGCGACATCGCGCTCAAGTGGTATCTGGAGGCAGAGAACGCCTACGCGGCGTACCACGAGTCGAAGTAGCACACCCAAGTAGCAGCGCCGAGGGGCCGCGGACGGGGGGAGACCCCGACCGCGGCCCCTCGCTGTGTGCTCAGCCCCTTGGCCCGCCGCGCATCGAGACGATGCCCGCGTCGAGGGCCTTCTGGACGGCGTCGGCCTCACTTGAAGTGAGCTTGCCATCGGTGACCGCCTTGGCGAGGGTCTCCTTCTGATCGGCGGTCCGCTGCGCCTCCTCCGCGGTCCGGAGCTCGGCCAGCGCGTCGGTGACCTTCTGCTCGTCGAGCGTCAACTGCTCCGCGAGCGCCTTGGCGAACGCGGCCTCGCGCGCGATGCGCTCGGCCTCGGTCGGGGCGGTGCGGGTCCCCTCTTCGGGGCGGGTCGCCTCCCGTGCGGCCTTGAGGGCGTCCTTCAGGGCCGTCTCCTCGACGCCGAGCTTGGAGGCGAGCGTCGCGGTGTCGAAACCCGCTCCCCGGTGACCGCCCCGCTCGGGGCCGCCGCCCTTGTCGCCCGCTTGGTCGTCGGCGCCCTTCTCGGGCGCCTGGGAGGCGGTCGCCGACGGGGTGGGGGAGGTGGTCTCCGCGTTCGCCAACGACGTCGCGCCGACACCGATGCCCGCGGCCATCGCCGCGGCGGAGATGCCGATGATCATCTTCTTGCTCATTGATGTTCCTTCCTGCTCATCCGGGCTGTCCGGATGATGTCAAAGGTGACGGCGCCGCCTGTGGTAGCGCTGTGGCCAGGCTGGCAAAGCGCGTAGGATCAAGGGCCGTGACCCCCGAACGCACCTGCATCGCCTGCCGCGGGCGTGCGCCCCAGTCGGAGCTGTTACGCCTGGTGCGGCGCGGCGACCTCGTCGTCGACGGCACCTCGCCTCGGCTCCCAGGGCGCGGCGGATACGTCCACCACGGCTGCCTTGACCTGGCCGGGAAACGCCAGTCCATCCGGCGCAATTTCGGCTCAGGGGCGGTCCTGGACCCCTCCGTTGGGGCGCCAGGTGGAAGCTCGGGCGACGGCGGGTTAAGATAGTGGGCGGCCTGCGTCCGCGCAGGTGCATCGTTCCACGCCCGAGAGGGCGGCAACCAGAAGGTGGGCTAACGCTCATGACCACTCGATGAGTACCCAACGATGACCAAGCAGAACTAGGGACCCCGGCCTTGGAGGTCGGACCCACGAAGGAGAGTAGTGGCTAAGCCTCGAGTCCACGAGATCGCCAAGGAGATCGGGATCACCAGCAAGGAACTCCTTGCAAAACTCGGAGAGATGGGCGAATACGTTCGCGGTCCGTCCTCCACCCTGGAAGCACCCGTTGTGCGTCGCATCCGCGAAGCGTTCGACGGTGCCTCCGACGCGCCCAAGGCCCCCGCCGCAAAGGCGGAGGCACCTGCCCCCAAGCCCGCCGCGGCCAAGCCCGCGGCCCCTGCCGCGCCGAGCGCCCCCAGCGCACCGGCCGCGACCCCCGGCGCCCCCGAGCCGACGGCACCGCCGGCCGCTGAGGCGCCCCGTCCCAGCACACCCCGCCCGGCCCCGCGCCCGGCGGCGGCCAGCGACACCAAGCCGGCGACCCCGGCGGCGCGTCCCTCGGCCCCTCGCCCCGCGGCGCCGGCTCCCAGCCGTCCCGCGGCTACCCCCGGCCCGCGCCCAGGAGCCCCGACGCCGCGCCCCGGCGGCGGAGCCCCGACGCCCGGCCCGCGCAAGCCTGGAGCCCCGCGTCCCGGCAACAACCCCTTCGCCCCCGCTCAGGGGATGGGAACGCAGCAGCGTCGTCCGGGCAACCGTCCCGACGGTCAGCGTCGCGAGGGTGGCCCCGCGCGCCCCGGCCAGGGCGACCAGCGGATGCCCCGTCCCGGTGGCACCGGCGGCCTTCCCGGCATGCCGCGCCCCAACCCGGCCATGATGCCCAAGACGGCCAACGCCGCGATCGGTGCGCGCCCGTCGCGCCCCGGCCAGGGCGGTCCCGGTCGCGGTCGCCCCGGTGGCGGCGGTGGCGCAGGCGGTAACCGTCCCGGTGCCGGTGGCCCGCCCATGGGTGGTCCCGTCGGTGGTCGCGGCGGTGGCCGCGGTCGCGGCGGCACGCAGGGCGCGTTCGGCCGCGGCGGTGCTGGCGGCAAGCGTGGACGCAAGTCGAAGAAGCAGCGCAGGCAAGAGTTCGATCAGATGGAGGCCCCGTCGATCGGCGGCGTGCGCGTCCGCAAGGGCGACGGCCAGACCGTCCGCCTGCGTCGCGGCGCCTCGTTGACCGACCTGGCCGAGAAGATCGGCGTCGAGCCGGCGTCGCTCGTGCAGGTGCTGTTCCACCTGGGCGAGATGGTCACCGCAACCCAGTCGGTCGCCGACGACACCCTCGAGGTGCTCGGCGCGGAGCTCGACTACCGCATCGAGGTCGTCTCGCCTGAGGATGAGGACCGCGAGCTGCTGGAGAGCTTCGACCTGGAGTTCGGTGAGGACATCGGCGACGAGGACGACCTGGCGGCCCGCCCGCCGGTCGTGACCGTGATGGGTCACGTCGACCACGGCAAGACCAAGCTCCTCGACGCCCTGCGCAACTCGAACGTTCAGGGTCGGGAGGCAGGCGGCATCACGCAGGCCATCGGCGCTTACCAGGTCGAGACCGAGGTCGACGGCACCGAGCGCAAGATCACCTTCATCGACACCCCGGGTCACGAGGCGTTCACCGCCATGCGTGCCCGTGGCGCGAAGTCCACGGACATCGCGGTGTTGGTGGTCGCTGCCGACGACGGTGTGATGCCCCAGACGATCGAGGCACTCAACCACGCTAAGGCGGCCGACGTGCCCGTCGTGGTTGCGGTCAACAAGGTCGACAAGGACACCGCCGACCCGACGCGTGTTCGCGGTCAGCTCTCCGAGTTCGGGCTGGTGCCCGAGGAGTACGGCGGCGACACCCAGTTCGTCGACGTCTCGGCCGTCACCGGCCAGGGCCTCGAGGAGCTGCTCGAGTCGATCGTGCTGACGGCCGACGCGGCCCTCGACCTGCGCGCCAACCCGGACATGCCCGCCCAGGGCGTGGCCATCGAGGCGCACCTCGACAAGGGTCGCGGCCCCGTCGCGACCGTCCTGGTGCACCGCGGCACGCTGCGGATCGGCGACTCGATCGTCGCGGGTTCTGCCCACGGCCGCGTCCGCGCACTGATCAACGATCAGGGCGACAGCGTCCTGGAGGCTCCTCCGTCGATGCCGGTGCAGTTGCTCGGCCTCACCTCCGTGCCCGGCGCAGGCGACAACATGCTTGTCGTCGACGACGACCGGATGGCCCGCCAGATCGCAGACAAGCGCGAGTCGCGGATGCGTGCGGCACAGCAGGCCAAGACCAGCCGTCGTAAGACCCTCGATCAGCTGTTCGAGCAGCTCGAGAAGGGCGAGACGCAGGAGCTGCTGCTCATCCTCAAGGGTGACGGCGCCGGTTCGGTCGAGGCCCTCGAGGACGCCCTCAGCAAGATCGAGGTCGGCGAAGAGGTGTCGCTGCGCGTCATCGACCGTGGTGTCGGTGCGATCACGGAGACCAACGTGTCGCTTGCCGCCGCGTCGAAGGCCGTCATCATCGGCTTCAACGTCCGGCCCACGCCGCACGCCGCCCAGCTTGCCGACCGCGAGAACGTGGACATCCGCTTCTACTCGGTCATCTACTCGGCCATCGACGAGATCGAGGCCGCGCTCAAGGGCATGCTCAAGCCGATCTACGCCGAGGAGACCCGCGGTCACGCGGAGATCCGCGAGGTGTTCCGCTCCTCCAAGTTCGGAAACATCGCAGGCTGTATGGTCCTCGACGGCCTCATCCGCCGCAACGCCAAGGCACGCCTGCTGCGCGATGGTGTCGTCATTGCCGACACCTCGATCGCGTCGCTGCGTCGCGAGAAGGACGACGTCACCGAGGTCCGCGAGGGCTTCGAGTGTGGTCTGACGGTCGCGAACTACAACGACATCAAGATCGGTGACGTCCTCGAGACGTACGAGATGGTGGAGAAGGAGCGCGAATGATGGCAGGACCGCGTAACGCCAAGCTGGCAGATCAGATCCAGGTGATCCTGGCGTCCACGATCCAGAACCGGATCAAGGATCCAAGGCTTGGCTTCATGACGATCACGGAGGTGCGTCTCACGGGCGACAACCGCGAGGCGACAGCCTTCTACACCGTGCTCGGCGACGAGGAGGCCCGCAAGGGCACCGCGGCGGCGCTGGAGTCGGCCAAGGGCCTGCTCCGCTCCACCGTCGGTCAGCAGTTGGGGCTGAAGTTCACCCCGACGCTGGCCTTCGTCCTCGACGCCACCCCGGACACCGCCCGCCACATCGAGGACCTGCTCGCGCAGGTGCAGGCGACCGACGCTGCGTCGGCCGCCGCCTCGGCGGGCAAGGAGTTCGCGGGTGAGGCCGACCCGTACAGGAAGCCCCGGGAAACCGAGGACGAGATTCAGTGAGTTCCGCCTCTGGGGTGGTGATCGTCGACAAGCCGTCGGCGGTCACCTCCCACCAGGTGGTGGGCATGCTCCGCCGCCTGCTCGGCACCCGCAAGATCGGCCACGCAGGCACCCTCGACCCGATGGCGACCGGCGTGCTGATCCTCGGCGTCAACCGCGCCACGCGGTTGCTGGGTCACCTCGCGCTGCACGACAAGCGCTATCTCGCGACCGTGCGGCTCGGTGCCTCGTCCAGCACGGACGATGCCGACGGCGACCTGACGCTTGTCGGGGACGCCTCGCACCTCACCCTCGACGAGGTCGACGCGGCGCTCGAGGTTCAACGCGGAGACATCTCCCAGGTGCCGAGTTCCGTCTCGGCCATCAAGGTCGACGGGAAGCGCGCCTACGCGCTGGCCCGGGCGGGGGAGAGCGTCGAACTGAAGTCGCGCCCCGTGACCATCAGCCGGCTCGACGTCCTCGAGGTGCGGGCCTCTGACGGCTTCCTCGACGTCGACCTCGACGTCGAGTGCTCTTCAGGAACCTACGTGCGCGCCATCGCGCGCGACCTCGGCGCGGCACTGGGCGTCGGCGGCCACCTGACGGCGCTCAGGCGCACCAGGATCGGCGGCTACAGCCTCGACGACGCCGTGTCGCTCGGCGACGAGCCCCCCGCGCTGATGTCGATGGCCGACGCGGCCCGGCTCAGCTTCCCCGTGCTGGACGTCACCGCGGAGGAGGCGACCGACATCGGCTTCGGGCGCCCCATCGCCCGCCCCGTTCCGGCAAACCCCACCGGCATGATCGCACCCGATGGCTCCCTGCTCGCGCTGTACCAGCCGACGGCGGAGGGCTCTCGCCCCCTTGCGGTGCTCGTGTGAGCGTGCCAGATTTGTCTGCTGTGGAGAACCCAGTGACCAGCACCATCGTCGTGATCGGCAACTTCGACGGCGTGCACCGCGGGCACCGCTCGGTGCTCCAGGAGGCATGCCGAGGGGTCGACCTGCCGCTCGTGGTGGTCACCTTCTGGCCACACCCCGTCAGCGTGCTCCGCCCCGAGTTGGCGCCGAAACTGCTGACCGATCTGCGCAGCCGCATCGAACTTCTCAAGCAGGCTGGCGCGCACGAGGTCCGCGTCATCCAGTTCAACCGCGACGTCGCGGCGCTCAGCCCTGGCGAGTTCGTCGAACGGTTCCTGATGCCGCTGCACCCGGCCAGGATCGTGGTCGGGCAGAACTTCCGCTTCGGGCACCGGGCCGCGGGCGACGTCCGCACTCTCGCTGAGCTCGGCGAGGGGCGCTTCGAGGTGTGCGCCATGCCGCTGCAGGCCATCGACGACGAGGTGACCTGTTCGACCGGCATCCGCGAACTCCTGGAGCAGGGCGACGTCGCGGAGGCGGCACGGCACCTCGGTCGCCCGTTCGAGTACCGCGGCGTGGTTGTGGTGGGGGACCAGCGCGGCAGGGAACTCGGCTTCCCGACCGCCAATCTGAGCGTCCCCGGCGACCTCGCCGTGCCCGCGGACGGCGTCTACGCCGGATGGGTCACCAGGCTCGACGAGCCGGGCGCGGAGCCGATGGCCGCTGCGATCTCGGTGGGCACCAACCCGACGTTCGACGGCGCCGACCACCGCGTCGAGAGCTATGTGATCGACCGCACCGACCTGGAGTTGTACGGCGTGGAGATCGCCGTCGACTTCGTGGACCGGCTGCGTGGCCAGGTCAAGTTCGACGGCGTGGAGGCCCTGATCGAGCAGATGAGCGCCGACGTCGCGGCCGCGAAGCTCCGCCTGGGCGTCGCGTGAGTCAGCGGACGGTCAACGACTTCTTGTAGACGGCGTAGTGCTTGCTGGCCTGCACGTCGTCCTCGACCTGCGTGATCTCGGGATCCTCGACGAACAGGTGCTCGCCGGTGGGGTGGTACTCGAGCGAGACGTACAGCGGGACGGCCTTCTCGTTGTTCGGGTCGACCGCGAGGTAGACGGCGGTGTAGCCGGCGGCCTTCGCCTCGTCCTCGATGAAACTGCTGAGCGCACGGCCCGCGCCGCCGCGGCGGGCCGACGGGTAGACGTACATGTTGCGCAGTTCGGGGGTGTACTCCGGGCTCTCCAGATCGAGGAGTGCCGTTCCCACGGGATCCTCGCCGTCGAAGGCCACCGCGAAGATGAGCGATCCGGCCTCCTGGGCCTGGAAGTGCTTGTCGACGAGATTCAACTCCGGGCGGGCCTGTTGGGCCCGCAGCTTCTCAAGGTCGTCGGCGGTCGCTCGTCGCACGCTGATGGCCATAGCCGGTGCCTCCCTTTGGTCGCTAAGCGTCGAGGCTACCCTAGCGCCTGCCATTGCCCAGTCACAGGGGTGCGGGAGTTTGGACACCCGACCTGCCCCGCGTGGATTGGTGCTGCGCGGAGGCGCGGTGCTAAAGTACTCAGGTTGCCGTCAGATCGGCCACGGCCTCGTAAGAGCCCCGAAAGCATCCGCGAGTGGGGCGCCGTGCAGCGAACTAAGGAGTCCCGACATGGACGCTGAAACCAAGAAGCAGATCATCGAAGAGTACGCGACCGCGCCCGGCGACACCGGTTCGCCCGACGTGCAGATCGCGCTGCTTACCAAGCGGATCTCGCACCTGACCGAGCACCTCAAGCAGCACAAGGGCGATCACCACAGCCGTCGCGGCCTGATGCTGATGGTCGGCCAGCGCCGCCGTCTGCTCAACTACGTCGCGAAGAACGACGTGGAGCACTACCGCGAGCTGATCGCTCGCCTCGGCCTTCGTCGCTGACCTCAGATCTTCCTCAACAGGGCACCCTTCGGGGTGCCCTGTTTTGCGTCTTCTGGAGGCTCCGCGCGGCCTGGTTAACGTTTCGATAACTAAATCGGCGAGGTGGTTGCCAGTCGTCGGTTTTACGCGAAGAATCCCTAATGTTCCCGGTCACATTTGGGCGATCGGGGGTCGCTAGGCGGGGCAGTGAGGTTCCGCCGGACTGCAAAGGAGCAATCATGACCAACCTCAACCGGCGCACCTTCCTCGGCGGACTCGCCGCGAGCGCCATCGTCCTGCCGCTGGCCGCCTGCGGCAACGACACGGACCCGGGAACCGCGGGCAGCCCGGCCGCCACCGGAGGCGGTGGCGGCGACAAGGCCGGCCCCATCGTGCTCGGCTTCTCCCAGGTCGGCGCCGAGTCGGGTTGGCGCGCGGCCAACACCAAGTCCATCCAGGAGACCCTCACCGCCGAGAACGGCTTCGACTTGAAGTTCTCCGACGCCCAGCAGAAGCAGGAGAACCAGATCCAGGCGATCCGCTCCTACATCTCGCAGGGCGTCGATGTGATCGCCTTCTCGCCCGTCGTCGAGACCGGCTGGGACGCAGTGCTTCAGGAGGCGAAGGAGGCCAAGATCCCCGTCATCCTGACCGACCGCGCGGTCGACTCGCAGGACGACAGCCTGTACGTCTCCTTCATCGGCTCGGACTTCGTCCTCGAGGGTGACACCGCAGGCAAGTGGGCGGTCGAGCAGTACAAGGGCCAGGGCCTCAAGATCGTCGAACTGCAGGGCACCACCGGAGCGGCTCCCGCGATCGACCGCAAGGAGGGCTTCGAGAAGGCGATCGCGGGCAGCGACCTGACGATCATCGACTCGCAGACGGGCAACTTCACCCGCACCGAGGGCAAGACCGTGATGGAGGGCTTCCTGCAGAAGCACGGCGACCAGATCGGCATGGTGTTCGCGCACAACGACGACATGGGGCTCGGCGCCATCGAGGCCATCGAGGCGGCGGGCAAGAAGCCAGGCGTCGACATCAAGATCATCACGATCGACGCAGTCAAGGACGGCATGCAGGCGCTCGCCGACGGCAAGATCAACTACATCGTCGAGTGCAACCCGCTGCTCGGCCCCGATCTGGCCGACATCGCCAAGAAGGTTCTCGCGGGCGAGAGCGTCCAGAAGCGCATCGTCGTCAAGGACGAGGCCTTCGACCAGGAGCAGGCAAAGGCCGCCCTCCCGGACCGCAAGTACTGAGCAGGCAGCGGCGGAAGGAAGTGGGGTAGCCCATGGTGGCGGAGGATCTCGCCCGGGTGGTGAGCGATGAGCCGGTGATCTCGATGACCGGCATCTCCATCGAGTTCCCGGGAGTCAAGGCGCTCGAGGAGGTCGACTTTCGACTCTATCCGGGCGAGGTCCACGCCCTCATGGGCGAGAACGGGGCGGGCAAGTCGACGCTGATCAAGGCGTTGACCGGCATCTACGGCATCGACGCGGGGACCATCGTCGTCGAGGGGAGGGCGGTCAGCTTCTCAAGCCCGCTGCAGGCGCAGGCCGCGGGCATCAGCACGGTGTACCAGGAGGTCAACCTGTGCGAGAACCTGAGCGTCGCGGAGAACGTGATGCTCGGGCAGGAGGTGCGGCGCGGCCCGTCTATCGACTGGCGCGCCACCCGCCGCGAGGCGCAGCGCCACCTGAGCGACATGGGCCTCGACATCGACGCCAACTCCTCGCTCGGCTCGCACTCCCTCGCGGTGCAGCAGTTGGTCGCGATCTGCAGGGCAGCGTCATTCGACTGTCGGATCCTGGTGCTCGATGAGCCGACCTCGTCGCTCGACTCGGGCGAGGTCGAACAGTTGTTCCGCGTGATGCGCAGCCTGCGCGACCAAGGCGTCGCGATCCTGTTCGTGTCGCACTTCATCGACCAGGTCTTCGAGATCTCCGACCGGGTCACCGTGCTGCGCAACGGCAGGTTGATCGCGGAGCATCGAACAGCCGACCTCGACCAGGAGCACCTCATCTCGGAGATGATCGGTCGTTCGCTGGCGGCGCTCGGCGACCTGCGCGTCGATGCCCGCGACGACGACGCCGAGCCATACGTGCGGGCCATCGGCCTCGGCAGGGCGGGCTCGGTCGAGCCGTTCGACCTGGACGTCTACTCCGGGGAGGTGGTCGGCCTCGCTGGGCTGCTCGGCTCCGGTCGCACCGAACTGGCTCGCCTGCTCGCCGGGATCGACACCACCACCGCGGGAACCACCGCGGTCGAGGGAAAGGCGGCGAGGCTCGGCAACCCCCGCGCGGCCCTCGACAGGAAGATCGCCTACTCCTCGGAGGACCGCAAGGGCGAGGGCGTCATCGGCGACCTGACGGTGCGCGAGAACATCATCCTCGGCCTGCAGGCCTCGCGCGGCTGGCTCAGGAAACTGCCGAAGGGCACCGTCGACGCGGTCGTCGCGAAGTACATCGAGGCGCTCAACATCATGCCCCCCAACCCGAACGCCCGGATCAGCAACCTCTCCGGCGGCAACCAGCAGAAGGTGTTGCTGGCCCGCTGGCTCGCGATGCAGCCTAAGCTGCTGCTGCTGGACGAGCCGACGCGAGGCATCGACGTCGGCGCGAAGGCAGAGATCCAGAAGACCATCGCCGAGCTTGCGCGAGACGGCATGGCGGTCGTCTTCATCTCGGCGGAGCTCGAAGAGGTGCTCCGCCTCAGCAACCGCATCGCCGTCATGCGTGACCGGCGCAAGACAGGCGAACTCGACAACGACGGCAACCTGGAAGTGAGCGACATCGTGTCCTTCATCGCACAAGGGGGGAAGGCCTCATGAGCGAACGCTACGGCCACGACAGGCGCGTCGGGCTCGGGAAGAGGATCACCTCCAGCAACCTGTTCTGGCCCCTCGTGGCGCTGCTTGCGCTGTTCGTCGCCAACACGATCGCCAGCCCCAACTTCCTCAAGATCACCTGGCTCGACGGCCACCTGTTCGGCTCGCTGATCAACCTGATGCGCAGTTCCGCGCCGCTGATGCTTGTCGCGCTCGGCATGACGCTGGTGATCGCGACCCGCGGCATCGACCTGTCGGTCGGGGCGGTGCTTGCGATCTCCGGAGCCGTCGCGCTCTCCTACATCGCCGGCGCACCCGACCCCGCGTCCCCCGCGACGGTCGCCGTCGCGGTGCTGATCGCGCTTGCGCTCTCGGCGGTCCTCGGCCTGCTCAACGGCCTCCTCGTGGCGGTGCTCGGCATCCAACCCATCATCGCGACCCTGATCCTGATGACGGCGGGCCGCGGCATCGCCATGCTGATCACCGGTGGTCTGATCACCACCGTCAACAGCGCCCCCTACAAGTGGCTCGGCTCCGGCTGGCTGCTCGGGCTGCCTGTAGCGGGCTGGATCGCGGTGGTCGTGTTCGTCGTCCTGCTGCTGCTGACCCGCAGGGGCGCGCTCGGCATGCTCATCGAGGCGGTCGGCATCAACCCCGACGCGGCCCGCATCGCTGGCGTGTGGTCGAGGCTCATCATCTGGATGGTCTACGTCCTGTCCGGCCTGTTCGCGGGCATGGCGGGCATCCTCAGCTCGGCGGACGTGATGGCCGCCGACGCCAACAACGCGGGCATGATGATCGAGATGGACGCCATCCTGGCGGTCGTCATCGGCGGCACCGCACTCTCGGGAGGCAAGTTCTCCCTGAGCGGCACGTTCGTCGGCGTCCTGGTGATCTCCACCCTGACGCTCACCGTCACGATGCTCGGCATCTCACCGCTCGTCACCCCGCTGTTCAAGGCCATCATCGTGCTGATCGTGATGCTGCTGCAGTCGCCGCGGGCCCGAACCACATTCGAGGCGTGGAGCAGACGCACCGCCTTCAGGAAGAAGGAGGCGGTGGCATGACCACCGATCAGTTGGTCGAAGCGCCGACGCGGCGTCGGCGCGGCCTGGACGTGAGATATCTCCCGGTGCTCGGCACCCTGACCGTCGTGATCCTGATGGTCGTGATCGGCGGAGCGCTGTACCCGAACTTCCTGACCCCCCGCACGATGGGCAACCTGTTCATCAACAACGCGCACCTGATCGTGCTCGCCGTCGGCATGACGTTCGTGATCATCACGGGCGGCATCGACCTGTCGGTGGGGGCGGTGCTCGCACTGTCGAGCATCATCGTCGCCACGCTGCTGCAGGCGGGCTGGAACATGTGGCTCGTGCTGCCCATCGCGATCGCGGCGGGCACGCTGTTCGGCCTGATGCACGGCGCGATCATCTACTACTTCCGGGTCCAACCGTTCATCGTCACGCTGGCGGGCATGTTCCTGGCCCGCGGGCTGTGCTTCCTGATCGCCCCGCTGTCGATCCCCATCGCCAACAAGGGGTTCGACCGGTTCGTCGGGTGGCGCATCAAGTTCGGTGACTTCCGGATCACCACAGCCGTCGGCATCGCCCTCATCGTCGTGCTCGTCGCCTTCCTGGTGCTGCACTACACCCGCTTCGGCCGCACCGTGTATGCGATCGGCGGGAGCGAGCCGTCGGCGATCATGATGGGCCTCCCCGTGACGCGCACCAAGATCCTGGCCTACGTGATCAGCGGCACCTGCGCGGGCCTGGGCGGCGTGCTGTTCGCCATGAGCCTCAAGTCCGGGTATGCGCTGACCGGGGTCGGCATGGAACTCGACGCCATCGCGGCCGTCGTGATCGGAGGCACCCTGCTGACCGGCGGCGCAGGCTTCGTGCTCGGCTCGCTGCTCGGCGTGCTTGTCCTCGGCCTGATCCAGACCATCATCACGTTCCAGGGAACGCTCAGTTCCTGGTGGACCAAGATCGTGATCGGCGCGCTGCTGCTGATCTTCGTGGTCCTGCAGCGACTGTTGTCGAGGCGGAGGGCGTAGCCCGATCGCCGGGCGCGGCTAGATGCTGAGGTGTGGCGTCAATGGGCTTGGATGCCCGAACCGGTGGTTCGTGACGCACACCGCCTGCTCGCGCAGGTAGGGGAGCATCGCGATCCGACCGGCGGGCAGGCTCGGCCCGTCATAGACCGTCACGGAGATGTCGCCGCCGAGGGCCGAACGGAGGTCGCGGTCGCCGAGGAACCGGATCCGCCCTGAGGCGGTGCGGTCGAACTCCTCGTCGGTGGCCACGTCCGACGGCACGCGCAGCGATTCCAGCACCTCGACGAGACGCTCCGACGGTTCGTCGCGGAACGAGAAGGAGACCTTGCCGCGCGCCGCGACCGAGGCGGAGAGTTCGCGCAGCACGGACGCCAGGTCGGCGCCCTCGACGCGCACCGTCACGGGGACGCTGCGGTAGCGGAGCACGTTGAGTTCCGAGGCGAGCGCCGACGGGTCGTGGCTCGCCCAGAATGTGGTGCGCGCGGCGGCCTCGTCTCCGGCCACCACGGCGGCGAACCCGTCGCCGCCCAGGTCGCCGACGCTGCGCACCAGGCGCGCGAGCGCCGGGTCGGTGGCCTCGGGGCTCACTGCCCTGGTCGGCGCCGGCTCCCACCGGCCGAATGCCGCAAGGTAGTTCGGGCCGCCCGCCTTGGTGGTGGGGCCGACGACCGAGCGCTTCCATCCGCCGAACGGCTGCCTCCGCACGATGGCGCCGGTGATGGTGCGGTTGACGTAGAGGTTGCCCGCCTGGACCGAGTCGATCCAGGTCTGCACGTCGCCCGCCTCCAGGGAGTGGATGCCGGCGGTCAGGCCGTACGCGGTGCCGTTCTGCCAGGCGATCGCCTCATCGAGCGAACCGGCCTCCATGAGGCCGAGCACCGGGCCGAAGTACTCGACCTGGTGGAACTCGCTTCCGGGGCGCACCCCGGTGCGGATGCCAGGACGCCAGAGCCGCTCGGAGATCTGGCGCGGCTTCAGCAGCCACGATTCGCCGGGGCCGAGTTCGGTGAGTCCGCGCAGCAGTTTGTCGCCGGGGAGTTCCGTCAGGGGCCCGAGCTCGGCGGACGGGTCGCTTGGCCAGGCAAGCGTCAGCGATGCGGCGGCGTCGATCAGTTGGTCGCGGAACCGGCGCGACTTCGCCACCGAGCCGACCAGGATGCCGAGCGAGGCGGCCGAGCACTTCTGCCCAGCGTGCCCGAACGCGCTGGCCACGAGGTCGGCGGCGGCCAGGTCGAGGTCCGCGGACGGCATCACGACGACGGCGTTCTTGCCGGAGGTCTCGGCGAGCAGCGGCAGGTCGGGTCGCCAGGAGCGGAACATCTCCGCCGTCTCGGCCGCGCCGGTCAGCACGACCTGCTCGATGCGCGCGTCCGTCACCAACGAGCGGCCCAGCGGCCCGTCGTCGACGACGACCAGTTGGGCGACGTCGCGCGGGATGCCAGCGCGCCAGCAGGCCTCCGCCAGCAGCGCTGCGATCCTCCTGGCTGGCGAGGCGGGCTTGAGGATAACGGCGGACCCGGCGGCCAGCGCGGCGGCGACACCGCCCAGCGGGATCGCGATCGGGAAGTTCCACGGCGAGGCGACCAGCGTCAGGCGCGGCGGCACGTGCGTCGCCCCGTCGACCTCATCCAGGGCGAGGCCCGCGTAGTAGTGCGCGAAGTCGCACGCCTCTGACACCTCGACGTCGCCCTGGTCGATCAGCTTTCCGACCTCGTCGGCCGCCGCGGTGATCAACTCTGCGCGGGCCGCCTCCAGTTCGTCGCCGAGACGGTGCAGGTGACGCGCCCGTTCGGCGGGCGAGAGCGCCGCCCAGGCGTCCCCGGCTGTGACGCCACGGGCGATCGCGGCGTCGACGCCCGCCTCGTCATCGAGGGTCGCCGCCGCCAGCGTCGCCGCTCCGAGCGTCGGGGCGGGCAGCGCGGCGCGGATCGACTCGGCCCACCGCTGGTTGGTCGTCAGCGCGGGGTCGGTGTCCTGCGTGTTGGAGAAGGCCGCGCCGATGGGGGAGCGGTGCTGCTCCGCCCAGCCGGTCGGGCGTTGGGGTTCGTGCGCGGCCGCCGCGCGGAACCGCCGCTCCTCGCGGTCGAGGAACGCGGCATCGGTGCCGAGGTTCGCGGCGCCCGACATGAAGTTCTCGGGGGCGGCGTTCTCCTCGAGGCGGCGCACCAGGTAGGAGATCGCCGCGTCGTACTCGTCGCGCGGCACCACCGGCACGTACAGGCGGAGGCTGCCCGCCTCGCGCATGATGACGCGCTGCAGCGGCACCGCCATGCCCGAGAGCATCTCGATGTCGACGGCGTCGGTCACCCCGCGCGCCTTCGCCAACTCCCAGGCCGTGGCGAGCGAAAACACGTTGTGGCTCGCGACCCCGACGTTGACGCGTGCCGCGCGCTCGGGGACGAGGCAGCGGTCGAGCGCGTCAAGGAACGAGGCGTCGGTGGCCTCCTTGGAGTCGAGCACGGGCAGTTCCCACCCGTGCAGTTCCGCCTGAACCCGCTCCATGGCGAGGTTCGCGCCCTTGACGAGGCGGACCTTGACGGGGGCGCCTCCCTTGGCCACCCGCGCCGCAGCGAACTCGTCGATCCGGTCCAGCACCAGGGGCGACTCGCGCAGATAGGTTTGCACCGCGACGCCGGCCCGCAGGCCGAGGAGGTCGGGCTCCGACAGGAGTCGCTCGAACACGTCGAGGGTCAGGTGCAGGTCGCGGTACTCCTCCATGTCGAGGTTGACGAACTTGCCGGTGCGCGCCGCGAGCGCAAGCAGGGGCCGAAGCCGCTCGACGGCGTTGTCGACGGCGGCCGCCTCGCCCCAGGGGGCGTGGGCGCCGAGCACGGCGGAGACCTTGATGGAGACGTAGTCGATGTCGTCGCGACCCAGCAGCGCCATGGTCGCGTCGAGGCGCCGGGCGGCGTGCTTCTCGCCGAGTACCGCCTCGCCGAGCAGGTTGACGTTGAGGTCGGCGCCGCCAGCGGTGAGCCGCTTCAGTGCAGGGCCGAGCGAGCGGCCGACGTCGACGACGAGGTCGCCCACCATCGCGGTGAAGACGCGCCGCACCACGGGAAGCAGCGGAAGCGGTGCGCGGCCGACGACCTGGCGCAGGCCGATGCGCAGCGGGGCGGGCAGGAAGTCGACGCGCTGCGAGGCGAGCCTGCTGAGCGCGGCGGCCGCCACCCGAGGATCCTCCGGTCGCAGCACCTGGTCGACGAAGTCGAGGGTGAAGCGCAGCCCGCCCTCGTGGCTGAGCACGTCGGCCAACAGTTTCGCGGTGCGGGGCTCAGGGAAGGCGCGGCATTCGTCGGCCCAGCGCCTTGCGGTGGCGGCGGCATCGTTGACTGTCTCGCTCAATGGACTGATCGGCATGGGGGCCATGGTATCTGCGAGCATGCGGCCGATCTTGGGGGGAACCGGTAGGATGGTGGCCGCACAATCACATATCGTTCGTAAGTTTTAGTCCAGCCGCCCATAATCCGGTGTCCGTCTGGTCCTCGGTAGTGGTCTTCGGGTGCTCATGCCCCCGCGGATCTCGATCGAAGACCGGCAGATGCGGCGGGGAACAAGTCCCTGCGCGGGTTGGGCGCACCCAACCGAAAGGAGCCTGTCCGTGGAAGGACCAGGCATCGAATTCGCTGAGGCCGTCATTGACAACGGCGCACACGGCAAGCACGTCGTCCGCTTCGAGGCCGGCGCGCTCGCGCAGCAGGCCGACGGCTCGGCCGCGGTCTATCTCGACGGCGACACCATGTTGCTGTCGGCGACGACCGCTCAGAAGACCCCCCGCGACGCCATCGACTTCTTCCCGCTGACGGTCGACGTCGAGGAGCGCATGTACGCCGCGGGACGCATCCCCGGCTCGTTCTTCCGTCGCGAAGGCCGCCCGGGCGAGGGCGCGATCCTCGCCTGCCGCCTCATCGACCGCCCGCTTCGCCCCGCGTTCGTCAAGGGCCTCCGCAACGAGGTTCAGGTCGTCGTGACCGTCCTCGCGCTGAACCCCGACGTCCTGTACGACGTCGTCGCGATCAACGCCGCGTCCATGTCGACGCAGATCGCTGGCCTGCCGTTCTCCGGCCCGATCGGCGGCGTCCGCGTCGCGCTGATCGACGACCAGTGGGTCGGCTTCCCGACCGTCGAGCAGTCGGCGACTGCCGCGTTCCAGATGGTCGTCGCGGGCCGCGTGCTCGCCGACGGTGACGTCGCGATCATGATGGTCGAGGCCGGCGGCACCGAGTCCACCTGGGACCTCGTCCGCGCTGGCAAGACCGCCCCGACCGAAGAGGTCGTCGGCAAGGGCCTCGAGGCCGCCAAGCCGTTCATCAAGGCGCTGTGCGACGCTCAGTCTGAGCTCGCCGCGAAGCTGCCCAAGGAGACCTACGACTTCCCGGTCTTCCGCGACTACCAGGATGACGTCTTCGATGCCGTCTCTGAGCTCGCCGCCGACAAGGTCGCTGAGGCCATGAAGATCGCTGGCAAGCAGGACCGCGACGACGCCACCCACGCCATCCGTCAGGACGTCACCGAGCAGCTCACCGAGCGCTTCGGCGACCGCCTGGGCGAGGTCTCCGCCGCTCTGAAGGCGCTGACCAAGAAGATCGTGCGGCACCGCACCCTCACCGAGGGCGTCCGCATCGACGGCCGTGGCCCCGTCGACATCCGCGAGCTGTCGGCCGAGGTCGCGATCATCCCCCGCGTGCACGGCTCGGCGCTGTTCCAGCGCGGCGAGACCCAGATCATGGGCGTCTCCACGCTGAACATGCTCGACATGGAGCAGAAGATCGACACGCTCTCGCCTGAGAAGACGAAGCGTTACATGCACAACTACAACTTCCCGCCGTTCTCCACCGGCGAGACCGGCCGCGTCGGTTCGCCGAAGCGTCGCGAGATCGGGCACGGCGCACTCGCCGAGCGCGCCCTCGTCCCGGTGCTGCCGAACCGCAGCGAGTTCCCCTACGCGATCCGTCAGGTGTCCGAGGCCCTCGGCTCCAACGGCTCGACGTCGATGGGTTCGGTGTGCGCCTCCACCCTGTCGCTGCTCAACGCCGGTGTGCCCCTCAAGGCCCCCGTCGCTGGCATCGCCATGGGCCTGATGTCTGAGGACGTCGACGGCGAGACCAAGTACATCGCGCTGACCGACATCCTTGGCGCCGAGGACGCGCTGGGCGACATGGACTTCAAGGTCGCGGGCACCCGTGACTTCGTCACCGCCCTGCAGCTCGACACCAAGCTCAACGGCATCCCCGCCATCGAGCTCCAGAAGGCGCTGCTGCAGGCCCGTGACGCCCGTCACACCCTGCTCGACGTGATGAACGAGGCCATCGACGCTCCCGACGAGATGAGCCCCTACGCGCCGCGGATCATCTCGCTGCGCGTCCCGGTCGACAAGATCGGCGAGGTGATCGGCCCGAAGGGCAAGATCATCAACCAGATCCAGGACGAGACTGGCGCGAACATCGCGATCGAGGACGACGGCACCGTGTACGTGGGTGCGGAGACCGGCGAGGCGGCCGAGGCCGCCGTCGCGCAGATCAACGCGATCGCCAACCCGCACATGCCCGAGCGCGGCGAGCGCTTCCTCGGCACGATCGTGAAGCTCACCAACTTCGGTGCGTTCGTGTCGCTGATGCCGGGCAAGGACGGCCTGCTGCACATCTCGAAGCTGCGCCCGCTCGCGGGTGGCCAGCGCGTCGAGAACGTGGAGGACGTCGTCTCGGTCGGCCAGAAGCTCCAGGTCGAGATCTCCGACATCGACGACCGCGGCAAGCTCTCGCTCGTCCCCGTCGTGGAGGAGACCGAGGAGACCGCCGGGGAGTGACGCGGACTTCCAGGTCCTGAAAGAGGGCGCCGAGAGCAATGCTCTCGGCGCCCTCTTCGCGTGCCCGGCCACTCAGGTGGAGATCAGCCGGGACTCGTAGGCGAAGATCACCAACTGGACCCGGTTGCTCATCTGGAGCTTGGTCAGCATCGAGCGCACGTGGCTCTTCACGGTCGCCTCCGAGCAGTACAGCCGCAGCCCCACGTCGACGTTGGACAGCCCGTCTGCGACGGCGCGCAGCACCTCGATCTCGCGGGCCGACAGCAGGCCGATCCGGTCGTCGCGGACCCTGCGCTGCGCCACGTATCCGCTCACCACCCGGGCGGTGACGGCGGGATCGAGGACCGAGTCGCCCGCAGCGACCCGACGGATCGCGACGAGCAGCGACTCCGGGTCGGCGTCCTTCAACAGGAACCCGGAGGCGCCTGCCGCCAGCGCACCGGCGAGGTAGTCCTCGTCGTCGAAGGTGGTCAGCACCAGGCACGCGGGGGAGCCGAGCGTCGGGTCGGCGAGGATGGCAGCGATGGCCTGGATGCCGTCGAGATTGGGCATCCGCACGTCCATCAACACCACGTCAGGGTGGGTGCGGCGCACCTGCGCGATCGCGGCCTGCCCGTCGCCCGCCTCGCCGACGACCTCGAGGTCGTCCGCGTCGTCGCAGATCATCCGCAGGCCGTAGCGGATCATGGCCTGGTCGTCGGCGATCACCACGCGAAGCGGTCGGGGTTCGGTCATGGGGCCCTCCTTTCGGGGAACTTGGCAGGGAACTCGGCGAGCACGCGCCAGCCCGGTCCGTGCGGGCCGCAGGACAGCCGCGCCCGCACCCCGTCGGCCCGTTCCTGCATGTGGCGAAGCCCGTTGCCCTCGCGTCGCTCTCCTGGCAGCCGAGGGCCGGGGTCGGTGATCGTCAACCGCAACGCACCGTCGGGTTGGGTCACCTCGACGCTCGCCTCGCGCGCCCCGGAGTGCAGCGCGACGTTGGTGAGGGCCTCCTGCGCGATCCGCAGCGCCGCCTGGCGCACGGCGGGCGTCGCCTCGGGGGATGGCTGCGGCACCTCGAGGCGGATCGCAAGGCCGCCGCTACGCAACCGCTGCGCGACCCGTTCGAGTGAGGTGCCGAGGTCCTCGGTGGCCTCCTGATCTGCCCGCAGCACCGAGACCATCGACCGCATCGCCGCCAGCGAGTCCTTGCCCTCCGACACGATCCACTCCAGCGCCTCGGGCGCCTTCTCCGGGCGGGATCGGCTGACGTGCAGCGCCGCCTGCGCCCGTACCACGATCGCGGTGACGTGGTGCGCGACGATGTCGTGCAGGTCCCGCGAGATCCGGTTCCGCTCCGCCGTGACGGCGCGCTCGGCCTCGGCGCCCTGCAGCGCGACGAGTTCTGCGTTGCGCTGCTCCAACTGGGCGCGGGTGACCTCCAGGCGGCACATGGTCTGCCCGAGCGCGACCGCGAAGCAGGTGACGGCGAGCAGTTGGGCCAATTCGGACGGGTCTGGCATGAAGCTCATCGCATACGTGAACAGCAGCAGGGTCGCGAGGATGGCGGCGCCCAGGGCCACGTACCAGCGCAGCGCCCCGGTGCGGACCACCGCGTAGGCCCCGAGCGCGACGGGCAGGTGATGGACGAGGGTCGGCTCGAAGTCAGGAATTAGGTACGCGTATGGCCCGAAGGCGAGCAGCGCTGCGACGCCGGGGGAGGCCCTCCGCAGCGCGAGCACGACCCCGAGCGCCACGACGGCCCACAGGTAGCCACGCAGCGTCCAGTCGCTCGGATACCACCACCTGGTCTCGGAGAGTGCCCACACGGCGAGGCACCCGAGCGCGCCGACGGCTCCGCCGACCACCGCATCGGTGATCGCCTGGGATCGGGTGGGGGCAGGCACGTCAAACACTCTAGGGGCCCACGGTCGTGGCGTCGTCCGCCCCAGGGCTGGGATCGCTCTGACCGCGGGGCTGATGTCGGTGAGGGCCCCCGCCGCGAGGCTGAGGGAGAACTAGCCACAGGAGGACAGAGCCATGTACAGCACGTCGAATCGGCCGCGTGTCTACCGGAGCAGGGGCAGGCGGCGCCTGCTGGCGGCGCGGTCGATCGCGCTCGGGGTCGTGGCCGCGACCCTTGCGGGGACGGGGTTGCTGATCGGGTCGCGCCTCGCGGGGTGGGGTCCCGCGCAGCAGGTCGCCCCGGCGAAGGCGACCCCGACGGCGCTCACTCCGGAGATCGTGGCCCGCTTCGACGCCGCAGCCGAGGCCGCCCGCGCCGACGGCATCGAGTTGGGCATCCGCTCCGGGTGGCGCTCCGCAGAGGAGCAGCGTCGTCTCTACGACGACGCGGTAGCCGAACACGGCGTCGAGGAGGCGCGGCGGATCGTGCTTCCGCCGGAGCACTCGGCGCACGTGGCAGGGTCGGCGGTCGACATCACGCCCTACGCCGGCGCGACGTGGCTGGAGGCCCGCGCCGAGGAGTACGGCCTGTGCCGCACCTACGCCAACGAGTGGTGGCACTTCGAGGTCACCGGAGCCGTCGGCGACCGCTGCCCCGACCTCAAGCCGGACGCGTCCGTGGACTGGTGAGCAGCAAGGTCAACGTTGTCCCGCGGGCGACGCAATGGGTGGAGGACTCTGCAGTGAATCCATGTTCTCAGCAGATAACAGTTCGATAAAGAACCGACAACGTTAGCTTGGACCTACCTAGGATCGAAGTGCCGCCGACATCGCGGCGACTGCTACTACCGATCCAAGGGGAACCAATGAAGATCATCCCGAAGAAGCTCCTGGCAGGCGTCTTCGCGGCCGTCGTGCTGACGACGGCGGCGTGCACCAACGGCGACGAGACCAAGCCGAACGCCGGCGGTTCTGGCGGGGGAGGTGGCAAGGTCACGAAGGTCGGCCTCATGCTCCAGGACATCTCCAACCCCTTCTTCGCCGCCATGCAGACCGGCATGCAGGAGGAGGCAAAGGCTCAGGGCTTCGAGGTCAACGTGCAGGACGGACGCCAGGACCTCGGCACCCAGAACGATCAGATCGATGCGTTCATCTCGCAGGGGGTCCAGTTGATCCTCCTCAACGCCGTCGACAGCGAGGGCATCGGGTCGGCCGTCGCACGGGCGCAGGCCGCAGGCATCGTCGTGGTGGCCGTCGACGTCGACGCGACCGGTGCCGACGCCGCGGTCACCACCGACAACGTGCTCGCAGGAAAGCAGGCGTGCGAGGCGCTGGTCGCCAAGATCGGCGGCAAGGGCAACATCTTGTTCATCGAGGGCACGCCCACCACCGCCCCGCAGGACCGGGTCAAGGGCTGCGAAGAGGTCATCACCGCCAACCCCGACGTCAAGATCGTCGCGCGTCAGGCAGGCAAGAACGACCGCGCCTCCGGCCTTGCACTTGCTACCGACATGCTGACCGCCAACAAGGACGTCCAGGGCATCTTCGCCATCAACGATCCGGAAGGCCTTGGAGCCGACCTGGCGATCCAGCAGGCGTCCCGCACCGGCATCACCGTCGTCGGCGTAGACGGCTCGCCCGAGGCGGTGAAGGCTCTGGAGGACCCGAAGTCCAACTTCTGGGCGACCCCCGCGCAGGACCCCGCTGGCATGGCCAAGAAGGCATACGAGGTCGGTAAGGGCATCGTCGAGGGCAACAAGCCGGCAGAGCGGATCACGCTCCTCGAGCCGACGCTCGTCACCCGTGACGACGTCAAGGACTACAAGGGCTGGTGAGTCCGGTTCTTCGCAGGAGGAGACGATGAGCGCAATCGAACCGCTCCTCTCGGTCCAGGGCATCAGCAAGCGGTTCGGCGCCACCCAGGCGTTGAGCAACGTGAGCTTCGATGTCCGGCCGGGAGAGGTGCACGCCCTGATGGGCGAGAATGGCGCAGGCAAGTCGACGCTGATGAAGATCATCTCGGGCAACTACACCCCGGATGAGGGCGAGATCAGGATCGGCGGGGTTCCTACGGTCCTGTCCTCGCCACGCGACGCCATGGCGGCGGGCGTCGGCATCATCCATCAGGAGCTCAACACCCTGCCCGAGATGACCGTCGCCGAGAACCTCGCAATCGGCAGCGAGCCCGTCAACGGACTCGGGGTCCTCGACCGCCGCAGGATGGTGCGCGAGGCCAGGGAGAAGCTGGACCGGGTCGGGGCGACGAGGATCGACCCGCGCCGTCCGATCGGCACCCTCAGCGTCGGCATGCAGCAGATGGTGGAGATCGCGAGGGCGGTGGCCGAGGACGTCAAGGTCCTGGTGCTCGACGAGCCGACGGCTGCGCTGTCGATGTCCGAGTCGGAGCGGCTCTTCGAACTGATCAACGAGATGCGCGACAAGGGCATGGGGCTGATCTACATCTCGCACCGCATGGAGGAGGTGTGGGAACTCGCGGACCGGGTGACCGTGTTCCGCGACGGGAAACTGGTCGGCACCCGCGAGATGCGCGATCCCGATGTCAAGGTCACCCCCAACGACATCGTCCGCATGATGGTGGGACGCGACGTCGAGGACCTGTACGGGCACCGCGAGCCGCACACCGGAGGGGTTCGCCTGACGGTGGAGGGGCTGACCGGGCCGGGGGGCATCGGACCAGTCGACTTCGAGGTGCACGGCGGCGAGATCGTCGGGGTGGCGGGGCTGATCGGGGCCGGACGCACCGAGGTCGCCCGGCTCATCTACGGGGCCGACCGACGCACCGGGGGCACCGTCGTTCTTGACGACAGGCCTGTCTCTACACGCGACCCCCGGGAGGCCGTCGCCCAGGGCATCGGGATGTTGCCCGAGTCGCGCAAGGACCAGGCGCTGTTCCTCGACATGTCGGTGCGTGACAACACGGCCATGTCGACGCTCAAGCAGTTCAGCCCAGGTGGAGTGATCCAGTTCGCCAAGATGAAACAGGCCGTCGCGGGCGTGTTCGAGAAGCTCCGCGTCAAGGCCGCCTCGCAAATGGTCGACTCGCGCAGCCTCTCGGGAGGCAACCAGCAGAAACTGGTGCTCGGGCGCCTGATGCTGGAGCATCCGGCGCTGATGATCCTCGACGAGCCGACCCGGGGGGTCGACATCGGTGCCAAGAGCGAGATCTACCGCATCATCAACGACATCGCGGCCTCAGGAACGGCCGTTCTCGTCATCTCCTCCGACCTGCCGGAGGTGCTCGGCATCAGCGACCGCATCCTCGTGATGCGGGGCGGGCAACTGGTCGGCGAACTTGACGGGCCGAGCGCCACCGAGGAGCAGGTCATGGAATTCGCAACCGGCGTGCTCGCCGACGACACCCCAAGGAACATGTGATGACCGCTTCAGTTATCGAGCAGCCCCGATCGGGCGCCGCGACCTTCAGTTACTGGTGGGACAAGGTCGGCATCTTCGCCGTCCTGATCCTGATGTGTGTCGTGATGGCGTTCCTGGCCCCGAACTTCCTGTCGGTGGACAACGCCGTCAACGTAGCGAGGGCCGTATCGATCAACGCCATCCTGGCCGCAGGCATGACCATGATCATCCTGACCGGCGGCATCGACCTGTCCGTCGGTTCGACGCTCGCAGTGGCGGGCGTCGCGGGTGTCCTGCTCGCAACGAGTGGGGCTCCTGGGCCGATCGCGATCCTCGGCGGGATCGCGGCCGGAGCCCTTGCCGGTCTGATCAACGGAGCGTTCGTGGCATGGCTCGCCCTGCCCGCGTTCATCGTGACGCTCGGGTCGATGACCTATCTGCGTGGCACGGCCTACTCGTTGCTCGACGGTCAACCGCTCGTGGCATCCGACCTCGCCTACCGTGGCATCGGCAACGGCGCCGTCGCTGGCATCCCGACGCCGGTGGTCGTGATGGTCGTCGTCTACGTGGTCTTCTGGTTCCTGCTGGAACGCACCCGGTTCGGGCGCCACGTTTACGCAGTCGGCGGCAACATCGAGGCCGCTCGACTGGCAGGCATCAACACCAAACGGGTGCTGCTTCTCGTCTACACCATCGCGGGTGCTGCCGCGGGCCTGGCGGGCATCATCTTCTCGGCCCGCGTGCTCTCCGCCCAGCCGACGGCGGGCACCAACTACGAGTTGGACGCCATCGCGGCGGTCGTGCTCGGCGGCACAGCACTGGCCGGTGGTCGAGGGCGCGTGCTCGGCACCCTGGTCGGCGCGCTGATCATCGGCGTGCTCTCCAACGGCCTGGTGCTGATGAACGTGCCGTTCTTCTACCAGTTGATCATCAAGGGCGTCGTCATCGTGCTCGCCGTGACGCTCGACAGCCTGAGGCAATTCGGCCGGAAGGGGTGAGCCGTCCGCTCCGCCGCGGCATTGTGCAGTCGACCTGACGCTGGTTGACTGGGCGTTGTGAACGGAGGAGACCAATGAGTGAGATTCAGGTCGGGGTTTTCGGTGTCAGCGGGCGGATGGGCAGCGAGGTGGTGCACGCCGTCGGGCGGGCCGAGGGCATGACCGTCATCGGCGGTTCCGATCTCGGGGAGCCGAGGGAGCAGGTCGAGCGCGCCCAGGTCGTCGTCGACTTCACACACCCCGACGCGGTGATGGACAACATCGCCTGGTGCGTCGAGCGCGACATCAACATGGTGATCGGCACCACCGGCTTCACGCCGGAGCGCCTCGACCAGGTCAGGGCGCTCGTGGCCGAGCACCCGAAGGTCGGCATCCTGATCGCCTCCAACTTCTCCATCGGGGCCGTCCTGATGATGCAGTTCGCCGCAAAGGCGGCGCCGTTCTACCCGTCCGTGGAGATCATCGAACTGCACCACCCCAACAAGGCCGACGCGCCTTCGGGCACCTCGGCGACCACCGCCCGCAAGATCGCGGCGGCGCGCGCAGAGGCCGACATGGGCCCGGTGCCAGACGCGACCGTGCACGACGACGGCGCCCGCGGCGCGGTCGTCGACGGCATCCACATCCACGGCGTCCGGCTCCAGGGGCTCGTGGCGCACCAGGAGGTGCTGCTCGGCAGCACAGGGGAGACGCTGACCATCCGGCACGACTCCTACGACAGGGTCTCGTTCATGCCGGGCGTGGTCGCGGGCGTCCGCTACATCGTGGGACATCCAGGACTGACCCTCGAGATGGAGCAGGTGCTGGGCGTCTAGCCCCGCGAGCGCTCCATCATGAGCGCCCGCAGCGCCAGGTGCAGGTCGAGCCGACCCGCACCCGCCTGCCAGCCCTCGCCCAGCAGCGTGGCGATCCGGTGCATGCGTTGTCGCAGCGTGTTGGGATGGATGAACAGAGCTGCCGCCGCGGCGGGCAACTGCGGCCCGAACTCCAGCACGGCCCAAGCAGTGCGCACCAGGTCGGTGCCGTGCCCGGCGTCGTAGTCGACCAACGGGAGCGCGGGCGCCCGCACGCCCCGCGGCAGCGAGCCCGCCTGCTCGGCCTCGAGCAGGGCGCCGAGCGAGCCGATGGTGTCACCGTCGAGCACCTCACCGCCGAGGAGGCGAAGGCTCGCCAGCGCGGTGTCGGCGCTGCGGTGTGCCCGCGGAATGTCGCCGAGGTTGCCGTGCACCCGCGACGAGCCGACCTGTGCGTCCGGGTCAGCCGGGGCCAGCGCGGCCCAGACCCGCCGCGCACACGGCTCGGCCGTCTGCGCCAAGGCGCACAGGTGCCCCCCGTGCTCGGCGACCAGTGCTGGGGCACGCAGCGCCCGTCGGACCACCGGCAGGGCGTCGGGCAGCGACGTGCGGATCGCGAGCATCATCAAGGGCTTTCGGGGGTCGACGCCGTGCCTGGTCATCCGAGCGCGCAGGGCGGCACCGGGTTCGGCTCGACCGGAGATGCAGTCGTCCAGCAGTTCGTACTGCGAGCGCTGCTCCGCGTCGGCCTCGATCCGGTCGATCAGCGCCGCGAGGCCGAGGTGGACCGCCGCGTGTTCGAGGGCATCGCGTTCGGCGACCGGGATCGCGGTGTGCACGACGACGGTGCCGTGGTGGCTGCCACCGACCTGGGCCGCGCAGATGGTGGCCTGGCCACCGGGAGTCGAGACAGGGAAGGGGAGCCCCGACGAGACCGCCGAGGTGATCGCCGCCCTCAGTATCGGGTCGCCCGGATCGTCGTCCGGGGAGAGCACGTCGACGCGGGCGTCGTAGACGGCCGACAGCAACCCCACGATGCCCGCCTGGTCGCGGGCACCGACGGCCTCCACGAGGCGCCGGTCGAAGTCGAGAAGCGACTGCATCGCACCCATCCGAGCCCGCCCCGCGTCCTCTCTGGCGCCGAGTTCCTCGAGCGCTGCAGTCACGTGCGCGAGACGGGCGCTGTGGTCGATGGCGACGGCGGCCTGCCGTGCGATCGCGTCGACAATCTCGCGCGTCTCCGCCGGGTAGTCGACCTGGCGGCGGTCCGCGATCAGCAGCGCGCCCTGGATCCGTCCCTGCACGTTCATCGGCACCCCGAGGATCGACTTGACGCCCTCGAGTCGGACGATCGCGTCGATCGGGTCCAGGTGCACGATCGTCGGGTCGTCGACGTAGTCCGACGTCGACACCACGGCCATGCCTGTCGCCGCCTTGCCGAGCACCCCGGTGCCGAGCGGCATCCGGATGGTGGCGTACTCCCGTGTCCTGACGCCGTCCGACTGGCAGATGTAGGTCTCGCCGGTGGCGTGGTCATTGAGACTGACGTAGGCCATGTCGGCGCCGGTCACGGCCCGGGTGCGCTGCGCGATGGCCGCGAGGACCTGATCGGGATCGGCGATGCCTGCCAGGTCGGTTGCCGTGTCGTACAGGGTGTCGACCAGCAACCGGGAGCGAGCGGCGGCGGCGCACGTCGCAGCGACTCGCCGCGCTGAGGCGGCGGCGTCGGGGGAGAGCCCCGCGTCGTCGACGGCTCGCTCCAGGTCGCCGGGAAGGCCACCCTCCAGCGCGCTCAGCAGCCGGGCAATGGCGAGATCGGTCATGGTCGATTCTCACACGTCGGGCTCGTGAGAATGTGCGATCCAGACATTGAGGAGCGGTGCGACGGCTTCCTAGAGTGACGCCCATCCTTCCAGAGCCGAAAGGAGCCGGATCAATGACTGATCCCATGAAGCTACACATCCTCTCGACCGGCGTGATGGAGTGCGACCACACGTGGTTGCTGCTCCAGGCCGGCAACACCATCACCGACCGACACCACAAGGACAAGCCTGCGGTGTGGGCCGAGTGCCCCACACACGCCGTCCTGATCGAGACGCCCGCTGGGCGGATCCTGTGGGACACCGGCGTTCCCCGCGACTGGGAGACGCGCTGGGGGCCGACGGGGTTCCAGGACTTCTTCCCGGTGCAGGAGGACCCTGCCGGGCCTGGGTACCTCGACACCGCTCTCGCCGACCTGGAACTGACCACCGACGACATCGACGTGCTCGTGCTGTCCCACCTGCACTTCGACCACGCCGCCAACGCCCGGATGTTCGACAACGGCAAGACGCGCATCCTCGCCCAGGCCGACGAGATCGAGGGAGTCAAGACCATCGATGGGTACAGCAAGGGCGCCCACATCGTCTCCGACTTCGAGGGACTTCCGCTGGAGGCGGTGCACGGAGACGCCGAGATCGTGCCAGGTGTCTCGGTGATCTCCACACCCGGCCACACCTGGGGAACCATGAGCCTGCAGGTCGACCTGCCCGAGGGTGGCACCAAGATCTTCACCTCCGACGCCGTCTACCTCGGCGCGAGTTGGGGGCCGCCCGCGATCGGCGCAGGGATCGTCTGGGACTCTGTCCAGTGGCTCGAGTCGGTCGACAAGTTGCGCAGGATCCAGGAGCGCACCGGTGCCGAGATGATCTTCGGGCACGACCCCGAGCAGCGAAAGTCGCTGACGCTCGCGCCAAACGGCTACTACAACTAGGGGCGCGCGATGATCATCTACGACCTGGCATGCACCGCGGGGCACCGCTTCGAGGCGTGTTTGGGCTCCATGTTCGACCCCAACCCCGACTGCGGGTGCGGGGCGTCCACCTCGCGGGTGCCGAGCAGGCTGAACCTGGGCGGCGCGGCAAACGCGGGGCCCGGCCGCGACGACATGCCCACCACCTGGCACGGCACCGGTCAGGGCGATCCCGCAACGCTCAAGGCCTGGCACGGCGCCATGACGAAGAGGGAACGGCTTGAGGAGAGGTACCCGGAACTCGCGGGTGACCGCCGACCGATCCTGGCGCACGAGGGCGCCTTCGCGGGCCGCCCGCTACGGGCCGGCGACGACCTCGTCCCGACGGTCGCCAAGGCGGCGTTCGGCAAGGAGGAATCGTGAGGATCACCGGCGCTGTGCTGGAGGAGATCGGCAGGCCCCGCCCCTACGCGCAGTCGCGGCCGATCGCCGTCCAGGAGGTCGAACTCGAGCCACCGGGTCCCGGCGAGATCCTCGTCAGGATCGAGGCGGCGGGCATCTGCCACTCTGACCTGTCCGTGGTCGACGGCAACCGGGTGAGGCCAGTCCCGATGCTGCTCGGGCACGAGTCCGCTGGCATCGTCGAGCAACTCGGGGAGGGCGTCGTCGACGTCGCGGTCGGCGACCGGGTGGCGATGTGCTTCCTGCCGCGCTGCGAGGAGTGCCAGAACTGCGGCCAGGACGGCAGGCTTCCCTGCACGCCTGGCTCGGCGGCCAACAACGCAGGTGTCCTGATGGGTGAGCGGATCCTGCTGCACCGCGACGGCCCCGACGGCCCCGAGGAGATCAAACATCACCTGGGGGTCTCGGGGTTCGCCACCAGGGTGGTCGTCAACCGCGCCTCCGCGGTGCCGGTCGGCAACGACGTGCCGCCCGACATCGCGGCCGTGCTGGGCTGCGCCGTTCTCACCGGCGGAGGGGCGGTCCTCAATGCGGCCGACCCGCAACCGGGCGACTCGGTGATGATCGTCGGGCTCGGGGAGTGGGTATGGCCGCGCTGCTCACGGCGCTCAGCCTGGACATCGGCGAGGTGATCGCCGTCGACGCACTCGATTCCAAGCTCGAGCTCGCGAGGCAGTGGGGGGCCGGCGCGGCCTACACGCCGGAGCAGGTGGCGGAGCAGGGCATCAAGGCCACCCACGTGATCGAGTGCGCGGGGCACCCCCGCGCGTTCGAGACCGCCTTCAAGGCGACCGCCGTCGGAGGCAGGACGGTCACGATCGGCCTGCCTGCGCCCACCGCGCTCAGCGAGATCTCCCCGCTGACGATCACGGCGGAGGCGCGCACCATCATCGGGTCCTACCTCGGCTCGGCGGTCCCGGCGCGGGACATCCCTCGCTACGCCGACCTGTGGCGCGAAGGTAAGCTCCCCGTTGAGCGGCTGATCTCCTCGCGGATCCGGCTCGATCAGATCAACGAGGCCATGGATCAGCTCGCAGATGGGCTGGCGATCCGCCAGGTGATCATGTTCGACGAGGAGGAAGCATGAACCGAGAAGACGTCCTGGCGAAGGTGCCGTTCGGGCAGTTCATCGAGGGGAGTTTCGTCTCCACGGCCGACACCTTCCAGGTGCACGACCCCGCCACCGGCGAGGTGCTCGCGGAGGTCAGCGACGCCGGCCCCATGCACGCGAAGGCCGCCCTCGACGCGGCCTGCTGGGTCGCCGACGACTGGGCGGCCACCGAACCGCGCAAACGCGCCGAGATTCTGCGCCGCGCCTACGAGTTGATCGTGGCACGCGGCGACGAGTTTGCGACCCTCATGACGCTCGAGATGGGCAAGCCGCTCGCCGAGGCGCGCGGCGAGGTGGCCTACGGCGCCGAGTTCTTCCGCTGGTTCTCCGAGGAGGCCTGCCGGATCGAGGGGCGCTGGACGACGGCGCCGCTCGGCGGGAACCGGCTGCTCACCATGCAGCAACCCGTCGGGCCCGTGTACGCGATCACGCCGTGGAACTTCCCCCTCGCGATGGGAACCCGCAAGATCGGCCCCGCGCTGGCCGCGGGCTGCACCGTCGTCATCAAGCCAGCCAAGCTCACGCCGCTGACGATGCTGTACCTGATGCAGACGCTGAAGGATGCCGGCGTGCCGGACGGCGTCGTCAACTGCGTCACGTCCTCGAACTCGGCCGCGGTGTCGAAGCCGATCATGGAGGACCCGCGGCTGCGGAAGCTGACGTTCACAGGGTCGACCGAGGTCGGCAGGACGCTGCTGAAGGAGGCCGCCGACGGAGTGCTTCGCACGTCGATGGAGTTGGGTGGCAACGCCCCATTTGTGGTGCTCGCCGACGCGGACGTCGACCAGGCAGTCGCCGGCGCGATGCCCGCCAAGTTCCGCAACAACGGCGAGGCGTGCACCGCCGCCAACCGGTTCTACGTGCACGAGTCGATCGTCGAGGAGTTCACGGCCAAGCTCGTCGCCGAGGTGGAGAAACTGGTCGTGGGGCCGGGCATGGACCAGGCGACCACGCTCGGCCCGCTCATCGACGACGACGCCGTCGCCAAGGTGAAGGAACTTGTCGACGACGCCGTCGCCAAGGGTGCCAAGGTGCTCACCGGGGGCGCCCCTATCGACGGGGATGGTCACTTCTTCCAGCCGACGGTGCTCGCAGACGTGCCCCGCACCGCCCGCCTGCTGCGCGAGGAGATCTTCGGCCCGGTCGCACCGATCGTCACGGTCGACACCGACGACGAGGCGATCAAGCTCGCCAACGAGACCGAGTTCGGGTTGATGGCCTACGTCTACTCCCGCGACATCTCCCGCGTCGTCACTGCCGCGGAACGCCTCGAGAGCGGCATGGTCGCCGTCAACACGGGCGTCGTGTCGAATCCGGCGGCGCCTTTCGGAGGGGTCAAGCAGTCCGGCCTCGGCCGCGAGGGCTCGCATGAGGGGCTCGAGGAGTACCTCGAGATCAAGTACCTGGGGATCGCGCTCTAGGAGATGTCGGTGTGGAGGCGCACCAACTTCACGTGGGTGCCCTCCTCATCGACGGCGACCTCCTGGTGCGCGCCGTCGCTTGCCCAGCCTCCCGCGACGAGGAACTCCCGCAGGGCGTCGTTGGCCGCGGGAACCCAGATCGTGGCGACCTCATAGCCGTCGGTGCGGAGCGTGTCGACCGCCGCGTTGATCAGCCGCGACCCGTGACCCTTGTGGCGCTGCTTCGGGTCGACGATGAACTCGCCGATCGTGCCGGTGCGCTCGCCCGCGTCCGGATCGCCGCTCGGGCCGGTCACCGCGAAGCCGACCACACCGGGATCGCCGATCGCCACCAGCACCCGGAAGTGGGCGAGAGGTGGCCGCGAGATCGCCTCATGCCAGGCGCGGCTCGCCTCGTCGGCGCCCGTGGCCTGCACTGCGTTGGAGAGGGACTCGGTCTCCGACCACGCTCGACGCTGGATGCGCGCGAGGTCGACGGCTTCGGAGGGTAGGGCGAGGCGGACGGTGTCTGAGACGGACATGCGCCCATCGTATCCATTAGCCTTGGCCCCATGACCGACGCCAAGACACCCCCCAAGCTCGCCCCCGGCACCCTGCGGATCGTCCCGCTCGGAGGGCTCGGCGACGTGGGGCGCAACATGACGGCGTTCGAGATCGACGGCCAGATCGCGCTCGTCGACTGCGGCGTGCTGTTCCCAGAGGACCACCATCCCGGCGTTGACCTGATCCTGCCTGCGCTCGACTACCTCGACGGCCGCCTCGACGACGTCGTCGCCCTCGTCCTGACCCACGGCCACGAGGACCACATCGGCGCCGTGCCCTACCTCCTCAAGCGCCGCGCCGACATCCCCGTATTCGGCTCCAAGCTGACGCTTGCCTTCCTCGCCGCGAAGCTGCGCGAGCACCGGATCCGCAACTTCAACCTCGACGCCGTCGAGGAGGGCGAGATCCTGGAGGTCGGCAACTTCGAGTTCGAGTTCCTCGCCGTCAACCACTCCATCCCCGACGCGCTGGCCGTGGCGATCCGCACCTCCGCAGGCCTCGTCCTGCACACCGGCGACTTCAAGATGGACCAGTTGCCCCTGGACGGCCGGATCACCGACCTGCGCGGCTTCGCGCGGCTCGGCGAGGAGGGCGTCGACCTGTTCATGGCCGACTCCACCAACGCCGAGGTGCCCGGCTTCACCACCCCTGAGATCGACGTCGAGCCCGCCATCGCACGCGTCTTCGACGCGGCAGGGGGCAAGCTGATCGTGGCCTGCTTCGCCTCGCACGTGCACCGCGTGCAGCAGGTGATGAACATGGCAGCCAAGCACGGCCGCAAGGTCGTCTACGTCGGGCGCTCCATGGTGCGCAACATGTCAACGGCCCGCGACCTTGGCTACCTCAAGGTGCCCGCGGGCTCGCTGATCGAGTTGAAGGACATCGACAAGTACGCGGACAACGAGGTCGTGATCATCTCGACCGGTTCGCAGGGCGAGCCGATGGCCGCGCTCAGCAGGATCGCCAACAAGGAACACCCGGTCATCGAGGTGGGCCCCGGCGACACCGTGCTGCTCGCGTCCTCGCTGATCCCCGGCAACGAGAACTCCGTCTACCGCGTCGTCAACGGGCTGTCCAAGCTGGGCGCCAACGTGGTGCACAAGGGCAACGCTCTGGTGCACGTCTCCGGCCACGCGTCGGCCGGGGAGTTGCTGTACTGCTACAACATCCTCAAGCCGAAGAACGCGATGCCGGTGCACGGCGAGGTCCGTCACCTGATCGCCAACGGCAAGCTCGCCGAGAAGACGGGCATGAAGCCGGAGCGCGTGATCGTGGCGGCCGACGGAGACGTCATCGACCTCAAGGCGGGCAAGGCCCGCAAGGTCGGCTCGATCGACGCGAGCTACATCTTCGTGGACGGCTCCTTCGTCGGCGACATCTCCGACTCGATCATGGACCGTCGGATCCTCGGCGAGGAGGGCTTCATCTCCGTCATCACCGTCGTCGACCTGCACAACCGCTCGATCGTCTCCGGCCCCGAGATCCAGGCCCGTGGCCTGGCGGAGGACGACTCGGTGTTCAAGGACGCGAAGAAGCGGGTCGCGGACGCGCTGACCGACGCGATGCGCGACGGCGTCGACGACTCGCACCGACTGCAGCAGGTCACGCGACGCGCGGTCGGGCAGTGGGTGTCCAAGTCGCTCAGGCGCCGCCCGATGATCGTTCCGGTGGTCGTCACCACCTGACCGCGGGGGCCGGTTTGACCGGCCCGCCCACGGCACGTAAAGTAGTCCATCGGTGCTTTGCCCCTGAATGTTCCTGCATTTGGCTGGGGCACCCATGAACTTATTGAGAACGAAGGTAGGTCAGTCGTGTACGCGATTGTGCGCAACGGTGGTCGTCAGCACAAGGTTGCTGTCGGCGACGTCCTGGACATCGATCTGGTGTCCGAAGAGGTCGGCGGTTCCGTCACCCTGCAGCCGCTGCTGCTGGTCGACGGCGACAAGATCACCTCTGATGCCAAGGGCCTCGGCAAGGTGTCCGTCACCGCCGAAGTTCTCGGGATGACCAAGGGCCCGAAGATCCGGATCCTGAAGTACAAGAACAAGACCGGTTACAAGAAGCGCCAGGGGCACCGTCAGCGGTACACCCAGGTCAAGGTCACCGACATCAAGGCCTGAGGGAGATCAGACATGGCACACAAGAAGGGCGCGTCCTCGACGCGCAACGGTCGTGATTCGAACGCTCAGCGCCTCGGCGTGAAGCGCTACGGCGGTCAGCTCGTCGGCGCAGGCGAGATCATCGTCCGCCAGCGCGGCACCCACTTCCACCCCGGCGACGGCGTCGGCCGTGGCGGCGACGACACGCTGTTCGCGCTCGTCGAGGGTCACGTGGAGTTCGGCGTCAAGCGCGGTCGTCGCGTCGTCAACATCGTTCCCGCCTGATCCGAGCGGCAACACACCCACTTCATCACCAAGGCTCGCCCCAACGGGGCGGGCCTTTGTGCTTTCCCAGGATTCTTTCCCCGGACGATAGACTTGGCCGCGCTATGGCTATCCCCTCATTTGTAGACCGCGTCAAGCTGACCGTCCAGGCCGGTAACGGCGGGCACGGTTGCGCCTCCATCCACCGCGAGAAGTTCAAGCCGCTCGGCGGCCCCGACGGCGGCAACGGCGGCGAGGGCGGGTCCATCATCCTGCGCGTCGACGACTCGCTGTCGACCCTCGTCGAATACCACCGTCAGTCGGTGCGCAAGGCCACCAACGGCCAGCCGGGTAAGGGCGACTTCCAGCACGGCGCCCGCGGCGAGACCATCATGCTGCCCGTGCCAGCGGGCACGGTCGTCACCGATGTCGACACCGGCCAGGTGCTTGCCGACCTGACCACCCCGGGGGACGAACTCGTCGTCGCGCAGGGCGGCAGGGGAGGCCTCGGCAACGCGGCGCTTGCGACCGCATCCCGCAAGGCCCCAGGCTTCGCGCTGCTCGGCGAAGAGGGCGACGCGCACCTCATCCAGCTCGAGCTGAAGGTCGTCGCCGACGTCGGCCTCGTCGGCTTCCCGTCCGCGGGCAAGTCCTCGCTCGTCGCCGCGATCTCCCGCGCCCGGCCCAAGATCGCCGACTACCCGTTCACGACGCTCGTGCCGAACCTCGGCGTCGTGGTGGCGGGCGACGTGACCTACACGGTCGCCGACGTGCCCGGCCTGATCGAGGGGGCCTCGGAGGGACGCGGCCTCGGCTTCGACTTCCTGCGCCACATCGAGCGCTGCCAGGCCATCGTCCACGTCATCGACCTCGGCACCTACGAACCGGGCCGCGACCCGGTCGACGACCTCGAGGTCATCGAGGCCGAACTAGAGGCGCACGGTGGCCTCGAGGACCGCGTCCGCCTGATCGCCCTCAACAAGGTCGACCTCCCCGACGCGCACGAGCTCGCCGAGATCGCCAAGCCGGAACTGGAGCGGTTCGGCTTCCCGATCTTCGTGATCTCCACCAAGACCGGCGAGGGGCTCAACGAGCTGAAGTACGCGATGGCCGACATCGTCGCGGCCCGCCGCGCGGCGTTGCCCCCGTCCGAACCGCGCCCCGTGATCCGCCCGAAGGCCGTCGCGTCGAAGAAGGGCGCCGTGGAGGAGTTCACCATCGTCAAGAAGGGCGACGGCGAGGGCGGCTTCGTCTGGCGCGTCAAGGGCGAGAAGCCCGAGCGCTGGATCAGGCAGACCGACTTCAACAACGCCGAGGCGGTCGGCTACCTGGCCGACCGGCTCAACCGGATCGGGATCGAGACCAAGCTGCTCGAGATCGGCGCCCGCCCCGGCGACGCCGTCGCGATCGGAGGGGAGGACGCCGTGGTGTTCGACTTCGCGCCGCAGATCGAGATCGGCGCCGAGATCCTCAGCCGCCGCGGCGAGGACGTCAGGCAGGAGACCGAGCGGCCCGCCATCACCCGTCGAAAGAAGATGGACGCCGAGTACCACGCCGCGAAGGCCGCGGTCGACTGGGCGACCACCGGCGTCACCCCGGCCGACAACGCCCCTCGCGAAGACAAGGGGCCGGATGAGGCCTGAGGTCGAGGGCGCCAAGCGCGTCGTCGTCAAGGTCGGTTCCTCCTCCCTGACCGACGCCAAGGGGCGCCTCGACCCGGACCGGATCACGCAACTGGCCGAGTTGCTGGCGGCCAGCCACGCGAGGGGCGTCCGGGTGGTGCTCGTCACCTCCGGAGCCATCGCCGCCGCGCTCGGCCCGCTCGGCCTGCGCAGGCGCCCGCGCGACCTCGAGACGCAGCAGGCGGCGGCCGCCGTCGGTCAGGGCCTGCTCGTGCGGGCCTACTCCGACGCGTTCGCCACGCACGGCCTGCTGGTGGCCCAACTGCTGCTCACCGTCGAGGACGTGGTGCGGCCGAGGACCTACCGCAACGCGCTCAACACCATCTCGCGGCTGTTCCGGCTCGGCGTGGTGCCGATTGTCAACGAGAACGACACCGTCGCCACCCACGAGATCCGGTTCGGCGACAACGACCGGCTCGCAGCGCTGATCGCCCACCTGGTGCGAGCCGATGCGCTGCTGCTGATGAGCGACGTCGACGGCCTGTACACCGCCCACCCCGACACACCGGGTGCGCGGCGCATCGACCGCGTCGAGGACATCTCCGAGTTGGACGTCGACACCTCGCGGGTCGGCTCGAAGGTCGGCACCGGGGGGATGCGCACCAAACTGATCGCGGCAGACATCGCGACGCAGGCGGGCGTCAGCGTCGTGCTCGGCCACGTCGACCACCTTGGGGAGGCGCTCGTCGGAGACGACGTCGGGACGTTCTTCCCCGCGCGCAAGAAGCGCCGCCCCCGACGCCTGCTGTGGCTGGCGTTCGCGGCGGAGCCACGCGGCTGGGTGCACGTCGACGAGGGCGCCCGCAGGGCCCTGACGACCAGGCACGCGTCGCTGCTCGCGGCGGGCGTCACAGAGGTCAGGGGAGCGTTCGCCGAGGGAGAGCCGATCGAGATCGTCGGACCAGACGGAGAGCCGGTCGGGAGGGGCTTCGTCGGCTACTCCAGCGCCGACCTGGTCCGCGAACTCGGGCACTCGAGCGACGAGGCAGGGCACCGCAGCCTGCGCCCCGTCGTGCACCGCGACCACATGGTGCTCGCCGACTGAGCACGCCTCACCCGGGGCGATTAGCCCGCACGGGTGGGGGCCTCCTACGCTGGTCGTGTGATTGACGTTTTCGGGTGGGTCGCCGCCGCCATCGGCCTGTCCGCAGGCATCCCTCAACTCCTTCGCATCGTGCGCGCCAGCAGCAGCCTCGGCGTGTCGATGCGGCTGTGGCAGATCACCGCAGCCACCACCTGCGCTTGGGGCGTGCACGGCTTCCTGATCGGCGCCCCTCAGATGCAGATTCCCAACGTCATCGGCGCCGCCATGTCGTTCTGGATCCTGATCTTCGTGCTGCGCGACAGGTTGCAGGCGATCCTGCCGCAACTGGTGCTTCCGCTGCTGCTCGCGGCCGCCCTGGTCGGGGTCGAGGTGATGTTCGGAGCCGTCGTGTTCGGCCTCGTGGTGGTCGTCCCGCAGTTGATCGGCCAGGTCGCCCAACTGCGCTCGCTGCTGACCACCTCCAACCCGGCGGGCGTCTCGGCGGGATTCCTGGCGATCTTCGTGTTCGGGCAGAGCCTCTGGTTCATCTTCGGGATCGCGTTCAACGACTGGGCCCTGATCATCTGCGCGGGCGGCATGGTCGCGATCGCCACCGTCAACCTGATCGTCTGCCTGGTGCGACAGTCGCGCGCCAGGGTGGCGCTGGCCGTCTGAGGCGCCGGACGAGGGAAGGGCCGCCGCGGCGCGGCCGCTAGAATCCGCCGCATGGAATTCGTCGACCAGGCCGAAGCCGCGCGAGCGGCCTCCATCGAACTCGCCACCCTCACCCGCGACGCAAAGGACGCGGCGCTGCAGTCGATGGCCGACGCCGTCGCCGCGGCCGAGGCCGACCTGCTCGCGGCGAACGCCGTCGACGTCCAGGCCGCCCGCGACGCGGGCACCGACGAGTCGATCGTCGACCGCCTCGCCCTGACCCCCGCGAGGATCGCGGGCATGGTGCAGGGCCTGCGCGACCTCGCGGCACTTCCCGACCCGATCGGCGACGCGGTACGGGGCTGGCGGCTCGGCAACGGGGTGCGCGTCACGCAGGTGCGCGTCCCCTTCGGCGTGGTCGGCATCATCTATGAGGCGCGTCCCAACGTCACGGCCGACGCCGCGGGCATCTGCCTGAAGTCCGGCAACGCCGCCCTGCTGCGCGGCTCGTCGTCCGCGCTGATCACCAACCGCGTCACCGTCGCGGCCCTGCGCCGCGGCCTCGAGGCGGCGGGCATCACCCCCGACGCCGTGCACCTGGTGGAAGGGGGCCGCGAGATCACGGGCGACATGATGCGGGCCCGCGGGCTCGTCGACGTGCTGATCCCGCGTGGCGGGGCGGGCCTGATCCGCACCGTCGTCGAGGGCTCGACAGTCCCCGTGATCGAGACGGGAACCGGCAACTGCCACCTCTACGTCGACGCGGCCGCCGACCTCGACCAGGCCGTCGCGATCCTGCTCAACGCGAAGGTGCAGCGCCCGTCGGTGTGCAACGCGGCCGAGACGTTGCTGGTGCACCGCGACGTCGCAGAGGCGTTCCTGCCGCGCGCCCTGGCGGCCCTTGCCGGGGCCGGGGTCACCGTGCACGGCGATGACGCGACCCGCGTCTTCTCCGACGACGTGGTCGCCGCAACCGCCACCGAATACGACGAGGAGTACCTGTCGCTCGACCTGGCGGCCAAGGTCGTCGGCTCGCTCGAGGAGGCGATGGACCACATCCGCCGCCACACCACGGGACACTCCGAGACCATCATCACGCGCGACCGCGACGTCGCCGACCGCTTCGTGGCGGGCATCGACGCGGCGGCCGTCCTGGTCAACGCGTCCAGCCGGTTCGTCGACGGCGGCGAGTTCGGCTTCGGTGCCGAGATCGGTATCTCGACGCAGAAACTGCACGCGCGCGGGCCGATGGGCCTGGTGGAGATGACCAGCTCCAAGTACGTCATCGAGGGCGACGGGCAGGTCCGCGCGTGAGGCAAAGTGCGCGTCGGGGGCGCACTCGTTGCTAGGATCGCGTGCCATGAGCCTTCTTCTGGAGACCGCGCCGCTCGTGCCCAGCTGGGTGATGGGCGCCATCGTGCTTGGCATCTTGCTGTTCGCCCTGCTGTGGATCGTCGGCATGGGGTCGGGACGCCCGCAGTCGAAGTGACCTCCACCGAACTCGCGCTCGCGCGCGCCGGGCGCAGCCGCCCCTACCGTCTCGGGGTGATGGGCGGCACCTTCGACCCGATCCACCACGGCCACCTGGTCGCCGCCTCCGAGGTGGCAGCCAAGTTCGGCCTCGACGAGGTGGTCTTCGTCCCGACCGGCGTCCCGTGGCAGAAGCGCGACCGCGACGTCTCGATGGCGGAGGACCGCTACCTGATGACGGTGATCGCGACGGCGTCGAACCCGCGCTTCTCCGTCTCCCGCGTCGACATCGACCGGCCGGGCGACACCTACACCGTCGACACGTTGCGCGACCTGCGCGCCGAGCGAGGCGAGAACACCGAACTGTTCTTCATCACCGGCGCCGACGCGCTGCGTCAGATCCTCACCTGGCGCGGGGCCGAGGAACTGTTCGACCTCGCACACTTCGTCGGGGTCACGCGCCCGGGGGTGCCGCTCACCGAGAACGACCTGTCGCACCTGCCGGAGGGCAGCGTCGACCTGCTCGAGGTCCCCGCGCTCGCCATCTCGTCCACCGACTGCCGCGACCGCGTCCGCGCGCAGCAGCCCATCTGGTACCTGGTGCCCGACGGCATCGTCCAGTACATCGCCAAGCGCGGGCTGTATCCCGCCATCGACTCGAAGGTTCCGCATGACCGTTCCTGATCCCGTCCTGAGCAACGTCCGGGTGGCCGCGCAGGCCGCAGCAGACAAGCTCGCCGACAACGTCGTCGCCTTCGACGTGTCGGAGCAACTCACGATCACCGACGTCTTCCTGATCGCCTCCGCGGGCAACGAGCGCCAGGTCGGCGCGATCGTCGACGGGGTCGAGGAGGCGCTGCTCAAGATCAAGGTCAAGCCGGTCCGCCGCGAGGGCGACCGCGAGAACCGCTGGGTGCTGCTGGACTACATCGACTTCGTCGTGCACGTGCAGCACACCGAGGAGCGCACGCTCTACAGCCTCGAGCGCCTCTGGAAGGACTGCCCCGAGATTCCACTCGACATCGACGCCCCCGAGCCCTCCGACGACGAGTAAGCCAGTGGCGCACGACCCGACGACCGACCTGGTGGTGCTGCGGCACGGCCAGACCGACTGGAACGCCGAGCGTCGCTTCCAGGGGCACGCGGACGTCCCGCTCAACGCCAAGGGCATTGCGCAGGCCGAGGCGACCCACGCCCGGCTGCGCGGCCACCGCTTCGACGCCGTCTACGCCTCTCCGCTGTCGAGGGCGCTGCGCACGGCCGAGATCGTCGCCCCGAACGCCGAGATCGGGCTCGACCCGCGACTGATGGAGATCGACGTCGGCACCTGGTCGGGGCTGACGTGGGACGAGATCATCGCCTCGATGCCCGGATACGAGGAGATGTACGCCAACGGCGTCGACTTCCGCCGCTCACCGACGGGCGAGACCCTCGCCGAGGTTGTCGGGAGGGCGCTTCCCTCCATCGAGGAGATCGCGGCGAACCATCCCGGCCAGACGGTCCTGATCGTCTCGCACGGCCTGCTGCTCAACCGCGTGCTGCACGCGCTGCTCGGCCTCAAGGGGCGAGTGCTGGGCGGCCTCGGCAACGCGCACTACTCGACGCTCGGCTTCGACCACGGCGCGTGGCGGTTGCTGTCGCACAACGTGGGCGCCTGACCTGACTGTCGGGTCAGCGACGCGTCATCGGTTCAGCCAGGCGTCGAAGCTGCGTCCGACGATCTCCGCCGTGCCCGGACGTGGGACGAGCGCGCCGCTGCGGAAGGCGACCATCACCCCTGGGATGGCCAGCGGAACGGCGAGCATCCCGCGCGGCTTGACGGCCCTCACCATGGTGAGCAGCGACAACTCCTCAGGGCCCGCGAGGTCGACCCCGGCGTCGTCGATTTCCCCGACGGCATAGGCGGCCAGGGCGTCGGCGACAGCGATCGGGTCGACCGGTTGCATGCGCATCGACGGCACCACGGCCAGCGGCCCCCAACTGAGCCTCTCCAGCATCTGCTGCGCGAACATGTGCCACTGGGTCGACGCCACGACGCGGCAGTCGGGGTTGGCACGCAGGGCGGCGGCCTTCTCCGCGGCCTTCCCCGCGTAGTAGCCGTACGACTGGTTCTGTGGCTCGGAGCAGTTGACGATAGACAGGAGGACGTGGCGTGCTCCCCACGCGGTTGCGGCCTCTGCGCACTGCCGGGACGCGTCGGAGAAGAATCCGATGGCGGCCGCGGCCTTCGTCGTCGCGATCCCCGGGGCCTGGATGATGGCGTCGGCTGGCTCGACGGCGTCGAGGAGGCGTTGCCTGGTCAGGTCGAACCCGGTGCTCCTGCTTGCCACCCGTCCGGTGTGTCCCCGCCTCTCGAGCGACGCGAGGATGTCTCCGCGGAGTCGCCCTCCGCCGACGATCAGAACGTCCATCGACACCTTCGCCATGGCTCAACCATGCACCCCCGGCGACCTAGACGCGCGGTTGGCGCCCGATCCACTCGGAGAGCTCGACGCGCGGGCCCGTGAAGAACGGCGTCTCCTCGCGCACGTGCAGCCGGGCCTCGACGCCGCGCTGGTGGCGCATCGCGTCGGTCAGCCGGTGCAGTTCGTCGGCCTCGAACGCCAGGATCCACTCGTAGTCGCCCAGCGCGAACGACGACAGCGTGGAGGCGACGACGTCGGGGAACTCGCGGCCCGCGACGCCGTGCTCGTAGAGCATCTTGGAGCGGTGCTCGTTGTCGAGGTAGTACCAGTCGTAGCTGCGCGCGAACGGGTACACCGTCAGCCACGGACGCGGCGCGAAGCCCGCGAAGCAGCTCGGCACGTGCAGCCGGTTGAACTCGGCGGGGCGGTGCACGGCCATCACGGACCACACCGGCTCCAGGTAGTCGCCCAGCGCGCTGCGGCGCAGCGCGTGGTAGCCGGCCTGCAGGTCGGCGGGGTCGTTGGCCAGCGTCCAGACCATCAGGTCGGCGTCGGCGCGGAAGCCGCCCACGTCGTACCAGCCGCGGATGGTGACGCCGGTGGCCTCGACGTCGGCCTGAGCCGCGGCCAGCGCCTCGGTGTCGCCCGGCAGCGGGGAGGCGGTCGCGAAGACCGAGTACATGGCATACAGCGGCATCGCGTTGATGGCCTCGAGGTCGACGTCGACCTCGTCGCGCTCGTCGCGTCCAGGATGCTTGGTCGTCATCGGGTGGCTCCTTCGGGTCGGGACAGGCAGCAGGCACCGGTGGAGAACCGGCAGATGGTGTCGTCTGGCCGCTCACCGCGCGCGACGGCGGCGCGCTCGAGCAGCCGGTCGACCAGCAGCGAGGCGAAGCCCGAGTCGGGGCCGACCGTGGCGGCACGGACGTAGGGCAGGCCGAGGTCCGCGGCGGTCGCGCTCGCCTCGGTGTCGAGATCGTATGCGACCTCCATGTGGTCCGAGATGAAGCCGATGGGGGCCGCGACGACCCCGGCGACGCCCTCGCCCTGCACCCCGGCGAGCCGCTCGTTGACGTCGGGCTCGAGCCAAGGGACGTGCGGCGCGCCCGAACGGGAGCAGTAGGTCAAGTCCCAGCCGAGCTCCTCGCCAAGCTCGCGGGAGGCGAGCGCCGCGACGGCCTCGGCGACCTGAAGGTGCTGCGCGTCGTAGCGCGCGGCGGGCTCTCCGGTGGAGGACGCCTCGTTCATGGCGATCGGGATGGAGTGGGTGACGAACAGCACTCGGATCGGCGCGTCTCCGACCGTCTCGCGCAGGGTGCCGACGGCGGCCACGAGGGCGCGGGCGTTGGCCTCTGCGAACTCGGGCGCGTCCCAGAACGGGTCGACCTTGTCGACGCGCAGCGGGCGGCCGTCGGTGGCGCGGACCAGGTCCTCGCAGTACTGGCGGCAGCTCGAGTAGGACTGGTAGGCCGACGTCGCCAACCCCAGCACCCGCTCGTGCCCGTCGGAGACCAGCCCGTCGACGGTCTCGGCGAACAGCGGGTGCCAGTTGCGGTTGCCGATCACGACCGGCACCTCGACGCCGCGGGAGGCCAGTTCGGCGCGGACCGCGTCCATGAGCGCCGCGTTCAGCTCGTTGATAGGGGAGCGGCCGCCGAACAGTTCGTAATGCCCGGAGACCTGCACCAGCCGCTCGTCCGGAATGTTCTTGCCCGCCGTCGCGTTGCGCATGAACGGCAGCACGTCCGCGGGTTTGTCCGGGCCGCCGTAGGAGGCGAACAGGACCGCCGTGTACGGCGCGATGCTCACATCGCCTGCTGCGTCGACGGGATCGTCTCCAGGTCGCACACCTTCAAATTGGTCACGGGGCATGACTGCTCCTCCAGTTCGGTCGCGTCGATGGGTTCGTCGCCGATGCCGTAGAGCTCGGCCATGGCGTGCAGGTACTCGTCGGTGCGGCCCCGCTCAGCCGCGAGCTTGGCGCGGGTCGACGGGATGTGCAGCAGCCGTGTAGCGAGCCTGCGCAGCGCGAGGGCGGCGTCGTCGTGGGTGAGGCTGCGCTGGGGGAGCCGGGCGACCTCGTCCTCGACGAGGCCCATCATGGCCTCGCGCAGGCCGACGACGGCCGGGTCGACCACCCTGGCCCGAAGCTTCGTCAACGCGTCCGCGATGCCCTCGTTGACGATGGCCTGCGCCCTGCGGGTGTCCTCCGCGATGCCCGATCCGAGCGAGTCCTGGATGGCGGCCAGGTCGACGACCGCGGCCCCCGGGAGCAGCGCGACGGCCGGGTCGACGTCGCGCTTGAGGGAAAGGTCGAGGAAGGCGGCGGGGCCCGTGACGTCTTCTGGCCCGATGACGGGGGTGCCGAGTCCTCGGCAGGTGACGACGAGGTCGGCCTGTGCGACCGCTTCCGGGAGCGAGGCGACGTGCCCGATGTCGTGGCTCGCCGCGAAGTCGGCGCCGCGGCCGCTCGAGGAGTGCACGGCGATGTCGGCGACCCCGCGGTGCCTGAGCGCAGCGACGACCGCCCCTGCATATGACCCGGTGCCGACCACCAGCACGGTGGCGCGCTCCCAGTCGGGCAGCGCGATCAGGTCGAGCCCGGCGGCCACAACCGTGCGTCCGGCGCCCTCGAGGCTCGTCTCCCTGGCGACCCGCCGCGAGGTCTTGAGGGCCTCGTCGACGGCGATCGTGAGGGGAAGCGAGGTGTGCCCGGCGGCCTGCGCCTCCGAGAGCGCGCGACGCAACTGGCCGGCGATCTCACGCTCACCGACGACCATCGAGTCCAGCCCGGCGGCGACCCGGAAGACGTGCCCGAGGGCCGCCTCTCCAAGGAAGAGGTCCCAGGCGGGCGCCATGTCGAAGCCCTCGTTGAGCGCAGCGCGCAGGCCGGAGTTGGGGAGGTCGGGCTCGGTGTCGAGCAGCACCTCCACCCTGTTGCAGGTGCTGAGCACCAGAGCGCCGGTGACGCCGTCGAAGGTGCGCAGCCGGTCGGCCGCCCCGTCGAGCGACGCACTGATGCGCTCCACCTCGGCGAGGCCCTGGCGGTCGTGCTGAATGGAGAAGATGCGCATCGTCACAGTGGTGCTATTCAACCACTGCCCCTGGGTACGGCAGAATCGGACTCACCATGAGTTCACTCCTCACCGCACTGAGCGGCCACCGTCCCGCCCGACTCCCGGTCTGGTTCATGCGCCAGGCCGGCCGATCGCTGCCCGAGTACCTGGAAGCACGCAAAGGCACCAGCATCCTCGAGGCGTGCCTGAAGCCGGAACTGGCCGCCGAGATCACGCTGCAACCGGTCCGCAGGCACGGGGTCGACGCGGCCATCTTCTTCTCCGACATCATGACCCCGCTGGTGCTGGCAGGTGTCGACGTCGACATCCAGCCCGGCATCGGTCCCGTGATCGCCGACCCGATCCGCACCGCCTCCGACGTCGACCGCCTCGTTGCGCACGAGGCGGGCGACCCCTCGGCCATCGCGCAGGCCGTCGGGTTGGTCGTCGCCGAGTTGGGAGACGACACGCCCCTGATCGGCTTCGCGGGCGCCCCGTTCACGCTCGCCGCTTACCTCGTTGAGGGCCGCGGCTCCCGCGACCACCTCGCCGCGAGGGCCATGATGCACGCCGACCCTGATGCGTGGGAGCGGTTGCTCGGCTGGTGCGCCGACATCTCCGGGGCGTTCCTCACCGCGCAGGTCGACGCAGGGGCGCGGGCCGTGCAACTGTTCGACTCGTGGGCAGGGTCGCTGACGCGCGTCGACTACGGCACCCACGTGGCTCCGCACTCCGCCAGGACGCTCGCCGCCGTCGAGGGTCGCGTCCCGCGCATCCACTTCGGCACCGGGACCAGGCACCTCCTGACCGACATGGCGGCCCTTGGCGTCGAGGCCATGGGCATCGACTACCGCACCCCGTTGGACGAGGCCGCCTGGCTGCTGCCCGGCATTCCGCTGCAGGGCAACATCGACCCGGCGCTGCTCGCGGCAGGCTGGGACGCGCTGCAGGCCCACGCCACCGACGTCGTCGACCGGGGAAGGGCGGCGCCAGCGCACGTCGTCAACCTCGGCCACGGCGTGCCCCCACCACCGACCCCGGAGTGCTGACCGAGTTGGTCGCATTCCTGCACCAGCTATGAGCGCCGTCATCGTCGTCGGGGGCGGCCTCGCGGGCCTGCTCACCGCGTACCGCCTGACCCAGGCGGGGCACAGCGTCGTGGTCCGCGAGGCGGCGCCCCGCTGGGGAGGCATGATCGCGCCCGTCGAGGTGGCGGGCATGCTCGTCGACTCCGGCGCGGAGGCCTACGCCACGCGCGGCGGCCACGGCCGGGCACTCTGCGACGAACTCGGCCTCGAGGTCGCGGCGCCCGAGGGCACGCCCCACGTGTGGTGGTCCAAGCGCGCCTGGCCGATGGCCGACGGGCTGCTGGGCATTCCCGGCGACCTCGACGACCCGGCGCTCGGCGTGCTCACAGACGCGGAACGCACCCGCTTCGCCGCCGATCTGACCATGGACCCTGCGATCGGTCGCGAGGCGCTCACCATCGGCGACCTGGCCCGCATCCGACTGGGGGAGGGGGCGCTGCAGAAGCTGGTCGAGCCCGTCGCGACGGGCATCTACGCGACCGGCGCGGAACACCTTCCCCTCGCCGCGGTCGCGCCCGGCATCCACGAGGCCATCCAGGCGGAGGGCTCGCTCATCGCGGCGGTCGCCAGCCAGAAGGCCCATCGAGGCTCCGCGGTCGAGCAGCCCGTCGGCGGGATGTTCCGGCTCATCGAGACGCTGGTGGACCGCGTCGAGGACCTCGGCGCCGACATCCGCGCCGCCGCACCCATCACCCACCTGCGGCGAAGCGGCCACGGCCTCGCGGCGCACACCCACGACGGCGAGAACCTGGTGGCGGAGCGCATCGTGCTCGCCACCACCGCAGCCGTCTCGGAGCATCTGCTCCGCGACCTCGGCGTCGTCTTCGTCGCCCCGCCCGTGAACAAGGCCCGTCAGGCGATCCTCGCGCTCGACAACACGGCGCTGCGGGAGCACCCGGTCGGCTCCGGCGTGCTGGTGGCCAGCCGCGGCGAGGTCCGCGCCAAGGCCCTGACGCACTACTCGGCGAAGTGGCCCTGGGCGCGCGAGTCGGGCCTCGAGGTGGTGCGCGTCTCGTACCCCGAGCACGTCTTCCCGACCAGGCAAGAGATCCTGGCCGACGCGTCCAGGCTGACCGGGGTCGCGGTCACCGACTCGCAGGTCAAGGGCCTCTCCTCCGTCGGTTGGGATGCCATGCCCACCCGGATCGAGGCCGCGAACCGGGACTACCTCGTCGAGGCGGCCGCAGGCGTCGGCGTCGACCTGGTCGGTGCGTGGCTCGACGGCAATGGCGTCGCGTCCGTGATCGCGGGCACCCGGCGGGTGGTCTCGTGAGGCTTCGCCTCGGCACCCGCGGGTCGGCCCTGGCCGTCGCGCAGTCCGAACAGGTCGCCGAGCGGCTCCGGGCGCTCGGCCACGAGGTGACGCTCGTGCGGGTCAAGACCAGGGGCGACGTCACGCAGGGCTCGCTCGCCCGCACCGGATCGCTGGGCGTGTTCGCGGCGGAACTACGCACCGCCCTGCTCGATGGGGCGTGCGAGCTCGCCGTCCACTCGTTGAAGGACCTCCCGGTCGAGCCGGTCGACGGGTTGGCGATCGCCGCGATCCCGGTCAGGGTCGACCCGGGCGACGCACTCTGCGCCCGGGACGGTCTCACCTTCGCCGCCCTGCCGCCCGGCGCCCGCGTCGGGACCGGATCGCCGCGCCGCGTCGCGCAGTTGCGGGGGCTGCGACCCGACCTCAGCTACGTCGACGTGCGCGGCAACGTCGGCACCCGGTTGGCGCGCGTCGCCGAGGGCGACCTGGACGCCGTCGTGCTAGCCGCCGCCGGCCTCGCCCGGCTCGGCCTGTCGGAGGCAGCCACCGACGCCCTCGACATCCTTCCGGCCCCGGGCCAGGGCGCGCTCGCGCTCGAGTGCCGCGCCGACCGCGCCGATGTCGCACAGGCCCTCGCCGCGCTCGAGGACCCGGAGACCCGCCTCGCGGTGACCGCGGAGCGGGACCTGCTCGCGGCGCTCGGCGGGGGCTGCGCCGCCCCGATCGCCGCGTTCGGCCGGTCCGGTCAGTTGGAGGCGGGCGTCTTCGCGCTCGACGGGTCCTCCGCGGTCCGCGCGACGGTCGACCTCGGCGCGGGCGCAGGAAGGGCGGCGGCCGACCTGCTGCTGGCCGACGGGGCCGCAGGGGTCGCGGACCTCGCCGCGAACCGCGAGTCGCGCCTGGCCGACCTGCACGACGAGTCGTCTCTGTGGGGCGGACCGGAGGTGCTCGCGGGCACCCGGGTGCTGCTACCCCGCCCGGACGGCGCGCTGGCCGACGGCATCCGCGCGGCGGGCGCCGAGGTGGTCGCCGTCCCGCTGCAACGCACCGTCGCGATCCGGCCGACCGACTGGCCGACGGACGCCGACTGGGTAGCGCTCACCTCGCCCGCGACGCTCGATGTCCTCGACGGGCTTGGGCTGACGCTTCCGGAGGGCGCCCGGATCGCCGTGGTCGGCTCAGGCACCGCTCGCTCCGCTGTCGCGCACGGGCTCACCGTTGACCGGATGCCAGCAGGCGGCGTTGGTAGCGCCCGCGCGCTGCTCGACGCCTGGCCGCAGGGCTCGGACCGGATCCTCATTCCCGGCTCCGCGCGGGCCTCCGGGGAACTGGCAAGCGGGCTGCTGGCCAAGGGCCACGTCGTCACTCCCGTGGATGTGTATACGGTGGAGACGTTGCCGACGGCGCCCGCGGCCGTGAAGGGCGACTACCAGGGCGCGATGTTCGACGTCGTGGTGGTCACCTCCGGATCGGTAGCCGAGGCCGTCGACGCGCTGCTCGGCTGGCCCTCCGGGACCAGCGTGGTGGCGCTCGGCGAGCCGTCTGCGGCCGCGCTGGTGGCGTTGGGTGTGACCCCCGATGCCGTCGCGGCGACGCAGGACGCGGACGGCGTGATCGCCGCCATCGCGACGACGCTGTGATGTTGATGACGCTGTGATGAGGAGAGAGATGCCGAGGATTCGACCGAGGAGGCTGCGCGGCACCCCCGCGATGCGCACCCTGGTGCGCGAGGTCGAGGTGCGGGGCTCGCAACTGGTCCTCCCGATGTTCGTGGGCGAGCGGTCCGCGACGATCTCGTCGATGCCGGGCGTGCGCCGCCACGACCTCGACTCGCTGCGCCGCGCCGCGGATTCTGCGGTCGCGGCAGGGGTCGGCGGGCTGATGCTGTTCGGGGTGCCCGACGACGCCGACAAGGACGACGCGGGCGCGCAGGGACTCGCCCCTGACGGGATCCTGCAGCGCGGCCTCCGGGCGCTGCGCGACGAGGTCGGCGACTCCACCGTCATCATGGCCGACACTTGCCTCGACGAGTTCACCTCGCACGGCCACTGCGGACTGCTGCTGCCCGACGGCTCCGTCGACAACGACGCCACCGTGACGTCCTACGTCGAGATGGCCATCGCGCAGGCCGAGGCAGGCGCGCACGTCGTGTCGCCGTCGGGGATGATGGACGGCCAGGTCGCCGCGATCCGGCAGGGGCTCGACGAGGCGGGCCATGACGGCGTCGCGATCCTGGCCTATGCGGCCAAGTACGCGTCGTCCTTCTATGGGCCGTTCCGCGAGGCCGTGACCAGTTCGCTGCAAGGCGACCGAAAGAGCTACCAGCAGGATCCGGCCAACCGCCGCGAGGGCCTGCGCGAGGCCGTCCTCGACCTGGCCGAGGGCGCCGACATGGTGATGGTCAAGCCCGCCGGCTACTACCTGGACGTGCTCGCGGATGTCGCGGCCGTCTCGGACGTGCCCGTGGCTGCGTACCAGGTCTCCGGCGAGTACTCGATGATCGAGGCGGCAGCGGAGCGCGGCTGGATCGACCGGAACCGGGCCGTCGAGGAGTCCGTCACCGCCATCGTGCGCGCGGGCGCCGACATCGTGTTGACCTACTGGGCCGAGGAGTTGGCTGGATGGCTGAAGTGACCCACAACGGGACAGAGAACGTGACAGACGACCTGTTCGCGCACGCCAGGGAGGTGATCCCCGGTGGGGTGTCCTCACCGGTGCGCGGCTACGGCTCGGTCGGCGGAACCCCCGTGTTCGTGGCGTCCGCGTCCGGGCCCTACACCACCGGCGTCGACGGCCGTGAGTACGTCGACCTGGTCTGCTCGTGGGGCCCCGCGCTGCTTGGGCACGCGCACCCCGAGGTGGTCGAGGCGGTGCAGGACGCGGCGTCGCGGGGGCTGTCGTTCGGCGCCCCGACGGCCGCCGAGGTCGAACTGGCCGATGTGGTGCGATCCAGGGTGCCGGTCGCCGAGCAGGTTCGGTTCGTGTCGACCGGAACCGAGGCCACCATGACGGCGATCCGGCTGGCGAGGGCGGCGACCGGGCGCGATGCCATCGTCAAGTTCGCGGGCTGCTATCACGGCCACAGCGACGCCCTGCTCGCCGAGGCGGGCTCCGGAGTCGCGACGCAGGGCCTGCCCGGCTCCGCTGGCGTCACCAAGGCCGCTGCGGGCGACACCATCGTCGTCGGCTACAACGACCTGGACGCGCTCGAACGGGTCTTCGCGGAGGCGGGGGACCGGATCGCGGCCGTCATCACGGAGGCCGCGCCTGCCAACATGGGCGTCGTGGCGCCGCAGCCCGGCTTCAACGCCGCGCTGCGTGACCTGACGGCCCGCCACGGGGCGCTCCTGATCGTCGACGAGGTGCTGACCGGGTTCCGCGTCAGCCCCGGCGGCTGGCTCGGGCTCGACGGCGGCTACGCGCCGGACCTGGTCACCTTCGGCAAGGTCATCGGCGGCGGGATGCCGCTCGCGGCGCTCGGCGGCCGCGCCGACCTGATGCAACTGCTTGCCCCCGTCGGACCCGTCTACCAGGCAGGCACCCTGTCGGGAAACCCGCTCGCCACCGCGGCTGGGCTCGCCACGCTGCGACTGGCCGACGACGCCGTCTACGCCACCGTCGACGCCCGCTCGCTCGAACTGCAGGCAGCGGTCGCCGACGCGCTGACCGCCGCCTCGGTGCCGCACCACATCTCGACGGCGGGCAACCTGTTCTCGGTGTTCTTCCGCGAGGGGCCCGTCGCGAACTACGCAGACGCCAAGGCCCAGGACCAGGCGGCGTTCGCCCGGTTCTTCCACGCCATGCTCGATTCCGGGGTGGCGCTGCCGCCGTCGGCCTTCGAGGCATGGTTCCTGTCCGCCGCGCACGACGACGTGGCTATGGGTCGGATTGTCGAGGCTCTTCCGGGGGCCGCGCGGGCGGCCGCGCATTCATGAGAAGCTTGGTCGTCGCAAGAGGGAAGGATCAATGGTGAAGCTTCGATTGGGCACGCGCGGGTCCGCGCTGGCGCTGGCACGCTCCGAAAGGGTTGCCGAGCAGTTGCGGGGCGCGGGGCATGAGGTCGAGGTCGTGCGTGTTGCGACATCAGGCGCCGACTCGAACCACATGCCCGACGGGTACTCCGTCGTCGTGTTTGCGAAGGAACTGCGAGAGGCGCTGCGCTCCGCGGAGTGCGACGTCGTCGTCCACTCGATCAAGGACATTCCGCTGACGGACGAGCCGGACGGGCTGACGTTCCCGGCGGTGCTCGCCCGCGGCGACCATCGCGACGCGCTCGTGACCTTGAAGGGCGTCCCGCTGTCGGCGCTGCCGCGCAAGTCGCGCATCGGTGTCACGTCGCTGCGGCGGATGGCGCAGTTGCGCGCGCTCCGCCCCGACCTGACGTTCATCGACGTCGGCGGCACGCTTGAGGAGCGGCTGCGCCGTCTCGAGCCGGGCGACCTGGACGGCGTCGTGCTGTCGGCCGCCGGCCTGAAGGCGCTCGGCCTCGAGGACCGCGTCTCCGAGTACCTGCCGATCCTGCCCGCGCCCGGCCAGGGCGCGCTTGCGCTGGAGTGCCGCGCCGACGACACCGACCTGGTCAAGGCGCTCGACGAGTTCGACGACATCGAGACCCGGATCTGCATCGACGCCGAGCGCGCCGTGCTGACTGGCCTCGGCACCACGTACGTCGCCCCCGTCGGGGCGCTCGCGTCGCGTCGCGGCATCCTCGGCCTCAAGGCGGGCGTGTTCTCCGTCGACGGCACCAAGCGCGTCGTGCTGGAGATCGGCCTGCCGACCTCCGAACTGCACGCGCAGCGCACCGGCCACAACGTCGCCCACGCGCTGCTGCAGCGCAAGGCCGAGCGGTTCTTCTCGCCCGAGGCGATCGCCAACATCGATCTGTCGGAGGAGCACGACGACGAGTCGATCTTCATTGAGAGCGCCGCAGACGACGACCGCATCCGCGTCCTGCTGCCGCGCCAGGAGGGTCGCCTCGCGCAGACGATGCGCTCCAACGACCTGCGCGTCGACACCGCGACGCTGCAGGAGGCAAAGCTCGTCAACGCCGACAACATCATGCCGTGGGGCGACTGGGTGGTCATCCCGTCGGCCCAGACGATGTGGGCGCTGCGCGAGCGCGGCTGGGACATCCCCGACACCAAGAAGATCGCAGCCATGGGCAGCACGACCCGCCAGGTCGTCGAGGAGGCCGGCTACAGCGTCGACCTGAGCCCCGAGGGCACCGCAAGCTCGGTCGCCCTTGTCGACGCGTTCCCCGTCGCCGAAGGCGAGCAGCGGGTCGTGATCGTGTGCGCCGACCAACTCTCCACGAAACTGGAGGACGGCCTGCGGCAGAAGGGCTACACCGTCGAGCGTTGCGAGATCTACACGATGGCTGACGTCGAGGAGATCTACCCCGAGCTGAAGGAGAAGTGGGACGACGGCGCCTGGGACGCGATCCTGCTCAGCCAGCCGTCGCTCGCCGACGCCTACGTGAACCTGCTCGGCCACCGCGACGACGTCTCGGTCCTCGCCTGGGACGAGCCGACCGCCGACGCCCTCAAGGCCGCCGGGGTGCCCGTCCTGGACGTGGCGATGTCGAAGGATCACTTCGGCGTGGCGGCCCTTGCCCGGACCTTGAAGAAGGGCCGCAGTTAGCGGCTTCTGAGCGTGAAAATCGGGCCTGGGAACCACCCCAGGCCCGATTTTCCATGTCAGACGAAGTGCGCTAGAGTTCTTCGAGTCGCCGCAAGACGACCTGGGGCTATGGCGCAGTTGGTAGCGCGCTTCCATGGCATGGAAGAGGCCAGGGGTTCGAATCCCCTTAGCTCCACCAGACCGAAACAGCCCCCGACAGGCACACGCCAGTCGGGGGCTGTTTCGTCCTTCCAGAGAGCGGTCTGAGCCGGGTACAGTCGGCGGCAAACTAGGCCGAGGCACAGGGGAGTGCGACGATGACGACGATCTCGTTCACATTGGCGGGGCGTCGGTTTGAGCTGTCGCACCAGGACGTGCTTACTAACCTGGCCAAGGCGCGCCCCGACGACATCAGCCAGTACTGGGTCGAAGTCGACAGCGATCGCTGGCCGGTCAAGCAGGTCATGTCGCTCGCCACCGGCCTTCGGAACGACGAGTTCCAGTCGCAGAACGCCAGGCGACTCCTGCTCAAGCTCGGGTTGGTCGTCGGAAAGGGGAGGGAGAAGATCGCTCCTTCGCCGATCGCCAAGGGCGGTCGTCAGCGGCGGGCTCCCCAACCGCGACCGGTGCCCGTCCAGGCCGACGTCGTGCTTGTTGGGTGTGTGAAGAGCAAGCTCCCCACGGGGCCGCAGCAAGGGACCTGTACACCTCGGACTACTTCGGGAAGATGCGGTCATATGCGCTCGCTTCCGGACTGCCCTGGTTCATCCTCTCCGCAGAGCACGGCCTGGTCAGCCCGGACGCTTGGCTGGAGCCCTACGACTGCTACCTCCCGGAGATGGGCCGCGAGTACCGAGCCAGATGGGGCACCAAGGTCGCCGAACAGTTGGAGGCCAAGCTTGGTTCGCTCTCAGGTGTGACCGTTGATGTGCACGCCGGGTCTGCCTATGTGATGGCTGCACATGAGCCGCTCACGCTGCGCGGGGCTACCGTGTTGGACCAGCTTCAGGGACTGTCCTTCGGGCACAGGCTCTCCTGGTACGTGAAGCGGGCGGCAGAGCCGGCGCCGATCTCCGAGGTAACAGCCCTGCTTCGGGAACAGCCGAAGGCTCTCACCCCTGATCGCATCCTTGCGCTGCAGGGGGCGGGCCTTCGGTCTCCGGGTGTATACAGCTGGTGGGTCGATGACTCTGGAGCTCGCGACCTCAGCGATGGGCTCGGCCATGACATCGAGCCGGGACTCATCTACGCAGGCCTTGCAGGCGCCACGCGCAGCGGCGGGGCTCTGTCGTCCAACACTCTCTGGGGGAGGATCGCGACGATGCATCTCGGCAAGCGCCGCGATCTCTCGACCCTGAGGCTCAGCCTCTTCTCGGTGCTGGCTGAGACCTTTGGAGCACAAGCCGTCAGCGAGACCGAGCTCACACGATGGATGCACGCGCACCTTCGGGTCCTCGCAGTCCCGGTCGCAGACGCGGACTCTCTGGGTGCTCTCGAGTCCGCGGTGCTGGCCGAACTCGACCCGCCACTCAACCTGGCGAAGATGCCGAAAACGCCACTCCGAGCCCGGCTCTCCGAGCTACGCAAAGAGCACGCGGCCTCGACCGAGGGCTGAGCGCGCTGGCCATCTGTGCAGGCGGAGCGGCATGGTGTTGGATAAGACAGGTAGTAGAAGGCCAACTGCCGCGGCTCAGGCTCTCTGAACGGGATTGCGCGGCTCCGAAGGAGGACAACGTGGCGCTGACGCTCGGCCCAATCCTGCACGACGCCGGGATCGATCCATCTGACGTGCTTGTCATCCGGCACGCTTTCACGCGTGAGCAGGAGGACACCGGGCGCCTCGGGCTACATGCCGACTCCACAGCCGAGGAGATCCTTGCGTACACCGGCCAGCAGTCGGTGAGCCCCCTGGGATTCCCGGCAAATCCTCCGAGACTCTGGGTCGTCTTCATCAAAGAAGGTGGCGATCGAGCCCGCCTCTGGTCCGTCCTGGAGAACCGTGGAGAGGTCTCGCGCGACGAAGAGCTTCGCTACTTCGACCTCGCGCACACGCAGCAGCATCTCGCCGATCTGTGGGAGCGGCTCGTAATCGGCTGGCGAGTCCCACGAAGGTGGTTCGTCAACGGCGCAACGGCAGCGGTCTATCCCGTCGTTGAGATCGCGGACGCCCAGCCGATTCCGTTTCCTGGGTTCGACCGGCTCATCCTCGACTACGTCCAGCTCCAGGCGGTCATGAGGGAACACCGGTACGCGTCGTGGCGAACAGCTCTCTCGTCAGTTGTCGGCATCTACCTGATCACCGACACCCGAGATGGCAGGCAGTACGTGGGTAAGGCCGATGGGGCGGAGTCGATCAGCCAGCGGTGGAGAGCGTACGCGGCCAATGGACATGGCGGGAATGTCGAGTTGCGCGGAATGGATCCAACAGGCTTCCGCTACTCGGTCCTGAGGGTGTTTGACCCGGCCACGCCGACCAAGGTGGTCGACGCCGCCGAGACTCACTTCAAGCGGGCGCTCGACACCCGTGCGCATGGGCTTAATCGCAACTAGGCGCAGAGGGCGTCGGCGGCGGATGCGATGAACCGTCGTAGAAGGCGCGAGTGCGCGGACCCCTCGACAGGCTCGGGGAGCGGGGCGACCGTCCGCAGGAACGTGCCGGTTACCGGGGTGGCTTTCGGCCTCGTTAGGCCGGGATGTCGAGAGAGCGCGCGCCTGATGCCCCGCGCCGCCGGCCAAGGGCGGGATGGCTAGGCGGCGGTGATGGGCGGGCCGAAGTCGAGGTAGCGGGTGTCCAAGGGCCAGCCTCGGATGGGTTGGGCCTCGGGCGGCGGGTGCGTTGGCGCCGGCGGGTCGTGGGGGAGTGCCGGCCGGATCGGGTGTCCGTAGCGGCCGAGGAAGGTGAGCCCGTCGGGAGTGGTCGGGGTGCCTTCGATGGTGAAGTTCCCCTGGTGATGTTCGCGGTGGTGGCGCGGGCAGAGCGAGAGCACTGTCTCGATGTCGGTGGCTCCGCCGTCGGCCCAGTGGGTCAGGTGGTGGTTCTCCAGGAAGCGGGTGGTGGTGCAGCCGGGGTAGCGACAGCCCTGGTCGCGGTCCTCGACGAGTGCCCGGGTGCGGCTCGGGACGATGCGCATGGCCCGTCCGACGGAGACCGGGGACGCGTTCTCGAGCCAGACGGGCCGGACGGTGCCCTCGCAGGTTAGTTTCCGGAGCAGGTGGCGGGGGAGGGCGCCCTGCTTCTTGATCCAACCGCGTCCGTCGGTCTCGAGGTGGACCAGCACCTTGTAGTGGTCGCGTCGGGAGGGGGACTCGACGGCTGTGAGGGAGCGGGAGGCCATCTCGAGGAGCGCGTCGGCCAGCGTGGCGGTGGCGTCACCCGCGGTGAACAGCGCGTCCTTGGCCTCGCGGAGTGCGGTCTCGACGAGCGCGCCGTCGAGCGGGTCGGCCTCGAAGTGCAGGCGGAAGCGGCCGTCCTGGGTGCCCATGCTGAGGGTGGGACCGTCATCGATCGCGGTGACTGTGCCGGAGGGTAGCTCCTCGTCCTGGGTAGGCGCGACATCCTCGGCTGGAAAGTGATAGCGCGGAAGGACTCGGCGCAGTTGCGGGACGGTCGCGGCCTCGACGAAGCCGGTGACGGCGTGCGCGTGGCTGAGTGGGACGTGCTTGGCGACGACCGCGAGTTGGTCGACGCTGATGCTGCCCGAGTGGAGACGTCGCTCGAGTTCGGGGAAGTCGCCTTGGCGGCGGGCGATGGTGACGATCTCGCGGGCGCGGACGGGGGAGAGCGCGCAGCGCAGCATCAGCCAGTGCTCGGGGGAGACGATGCCCTCGCCGGCCCAAGCGTTGGTTGCGATGACCTGGGCGGTGAGATCGACGAGTTCGGCGTGGAGTTGCGCGAGCTGACCGGCGAGAAGCTCGGCCCGGCGGGACGCGACCTCCCACTGCTCGATGCTCGGGTACTCCATCAGGTCCATGCTTAATCGTACACCCGTTCTATTTCGTTGACGAGGGGTTTCCCGGAAATCCGCAAACTTCCTGATGCGCGTGAATGCCTCTGAGCTTGGCGGCTGGAGGTGATCGCTCCGAGCCTGCCGAGGGTCCCTTGCCTGTCGGTCGCATGTAGTCGCCGGGCGATGTGGGTTGCCGACGCTTCGAGTCGGCCCGCGGCCTCAGCCCGGATCAAGGAACGGCGTTGCCCACTGGCGGGCTAGGTCGGTTCCCGGGTGCGTGGGTGATCTCTCCGCCGGGTCGCAGGGTCGTCTGCCCGGACGAGGCGGAGATGATGCTTAAGGGGTCGCCTAGCGGGCGGCGCCCACTGTGGCCCGCGTGCGGTGGTTTGGGCTGATCCCAGTCGACCGGACAGGCCAACCGTGCTCGATGAAGATCGGCCCAGCCGCCTGTGCGAGCGATTGGAGCTCTCGAATGCCGTGGAGACGGACTGGCAGCCGAACTGGTGCAGCGTCATTTCGTACGCCACCTGTATGTGTTGCCCGCTGAGCCCTTCGCTGGCGATGGCGTGCAGGCTGCCTGCGCGGTGCTTCTGGCCTCGCAGGGGGACGCGGTGCATGGGTGTCTCGGCCCGCTTCTGTGGTTGTGGAAGAGCGCCAGGCGGGCTTCACCGCGGCCTTCGGTGTGTGAGTGGTCGCACGTTGGTGTGCGAAGTTGGGGTGGGCCATGAGGCGGCCACGCCACACCGGCGCGGAAGTCCCTTGGCTGAGCCCAGGGGGCCCGCTGAGTCGCAGCGGTTGGCGAGTTTCGCGGCGGAGAGCATCGACGAGGTTGATGGCACAGGTAGTGCTCGAGCCCGCCTCTGCGGACCTTAGGGCTATCGCTTCGCGCCGTCTCAAGAGGCGGTGGGGGTTCTGGGGCCCGAAGGAGTCGGTCGTATCAGTTGTAGCCTGATCGGACAATGAGACTCGTCGCCAGAGAGGTGTGAGCATGGTGTTCAGGCAAGGTGAACGTTGGTCCCCTTCGTTGCTTCGGCGGGGTTCGACGAAGGCGCTTTGCGCGGCCCGCCGCGAAGGCTCCTCGAGGGAGTTGCCGGAGAGTGTCACTCAGATGATCGAGGATCGGTGTGCAGATGTGGTCTGATGAGGCGGAGGTGAAGGTTGACTATGACCCGAGCGCGAACGCTGCTGCGATCACCTTCGCCGCTTTCCCCAAGGTGGGGACGCTGACTGACATCCCGGTTTTCGAGAACGGTGAGCTCACAGCGATCCTGACCTTTGTTGATGGCAAGTTGATTCAACTTCAGTTGCTTGATGCGCAGACTCAGCTTCCTGCCGAGATGATGCCAAGTCGTCGTCTCCCTGATGATCTGCTGCCTCCGGAATAGGGTCTCGGGTCGGACGAATCAGACGCAGATCAGGTCAGTGGAAGCTGTGACGTGGGGGCGTGGCGCCCGGGTCAGGGAGATAGCGAACGCTGAAGGGCTTGCCAAGGGTCGACGCCGTCGGCGCAAGGGTCTCTCACATCGGGGTCTGGCTGTGTCACCGCCGGCCGAGGTCGGCCAGCACGCTCTCGGGCCGCACCATGTGCGGTGGTGGCTTCGGGGGGTTCGTCTTCTGGTCCCGTCGGCTGGCCGTCACGAGGTGCCAGTCTCCGGGCGCCGGGCGTCGTCGTCGGCCGGCGGGACCGCCCTCGATGACAGCAGGGCGCCGATCCGCTCCGCAGTGCGCAGCGTCGCCGCGACGTGGTCGCGGATGTCGCCCAGGTTCTCGCGCTTGTGCTCGCCGATGCTCACGGAGCCGACCGGGCGACCGAGCATGAACACCGGGGCGGCGACCGCGCGCGTGTTCTTGTCGTACTCGCCCTCCGAGTAGGCCCACCCGCGCTCGGCGACCTCGATCATCTGCGCCTCGATCGCCGTCGCGTCGTCCGAGGTGAGGTCGCTGAACTTCGCCAAGGGAATCGTGTACATCAGCGCCTGCCTGGTGGCCGCGTCCAGGGTCGCGAAGTAGGCCTTCGCGGTGGCGCCGGCGTGCGCCGGGTACAGTTCGCCGACCAACGGGTGGTTGCGCATCGGGCCAGCCCCTCCATCGACGGCGGCGACGCAGCGCACATAGGCGCCGTCGGCCACCGCGAACACCGCCGTCCGTCGCGACTCCACGGCCAGCCAGGCCAGGAACGGCTCGACCAACTGGGCCATGCCGCCGCGGCGCTCCCACGTCGACGCGATCCGCCACAGCGCAGGCCCGAGGTGGTAGCGACGCGTGGTCGGATCGGCGTGCAGGAAGCCGCGCTTGGCCAGGGTCGCGAGCAGGCGTTGCGCCGTCGACTTGTCCAGGTCCAGTTCGCGGGCCAGTTCCATCACGCCCCAGTCGGTGCGGGCGCCGGTGAACGACAGCAGGATGCTCAGCGCGCGGTCGACCGTCTGCAGAGTGCCCGCGCTGCTCTGCCCTGAGGTTGCCGTCACGGATGTCTCCTTCGACTCGAAAGGGTGCGCCCCCGGCCGCCGCGACCCCGCGACGCACGCCTGAAGGGCGGTTTCTTTTCCCAAGTCTCTCATATACAGAGAATGCGTTGCGCTAGACGGGTTGGAAATCAATAGTTGTGCAATCTCGTCCCCCTGGTCGCCCACCACGCCGAGCGGGGAACCACTGTCCAGCGAAGGAGCAACAGTGCGCACCATTCTCCGGCGGATAGCCGCGATGGTCCCCACCCTGCTGGGCGTCATCGTGTGCATCTTCCTGATCACCCGGGTGCTGCCCGGCGACCCGGCGCGCACGCTCGCCGGGGAGAACGCGGCGGACAGCGTCGTGGAGAAGCTCCGCGAGCAGATGGGCCTCAACAAGCCCGTCTGGGAACAGTTCGTCGACTACTTCGCAGGCCTGCTGCGCGGCGACCTCGGCTTCGCCTGGCACACCGGGCGACCCGTCGCGGAGGACTTCGCGCTGCGCTTCCCGGCCACCGTCGAACTCGGTCTCGCGGCCCTCGCGATCGGCATCCTCGTCGGGGTGCCGCTCGGCATCCTCGGTGCGACCCAGCGAGGCAGGCTCGCCGACCACGCGACCCGCATCATCTCGCTTCTCGGCGCCTCGATGCCGCTGTTCTGGCTCGGCCTGCTGGTCATCTCGATCTTCTACGGCTCGCTCGGCTGGATGCCAGCGCCGGTCGGACGGATCGCCGACACCGTCAACCCTCCGACGACGATCACCGGCTTCTACGTCCTCGACAGCCTCCTCACGGGGGACTCGGTCGCGCTGGCCAGTTCGTTGTCGCACCTGATCTGGCCCGCCATGGTGCTCTCGGTAGGCGCCACCGCGATCATCTCGCGAATGACCCGCTCTGCCATGTTGGAGGTGCTGGGCCAGGACTACATCCGCACCGCTCAGGCCAAGGGCATGGGCCCGGGCAAGGTGGTCGGGGCGCACGCGCTGAAGAACGCAGGCCCGTCGATCGTCACCATCGTCGGCCTCGAACTGGGGCACCTGCTCGGCGGCGCCGTCATCACAGAGACCATCTTCTCCTGGCCCGGAGTGGGCGGCTACGTCGTGCACTCCATTGAGGCGACCGACTACGCGCCTGTCCAGGCGATGACGCTGATGGCCGCCGTGATCTACCTCGTGGTCAACCTGCTGGTCGACCTCTTGCAGCCGATCTTCGACCCGAAGGTGCGAAATGCCTGACACCGCGGCCCGCGAACGCACCACCGGCACCGGCGCACTGACGCTGCTGCTGCGCAACCCGTCGGCGATGGTCGGCGCCGCGATCATCGCGATCTGGACGATCGGCGGCCTCGTCACGCTCGTCTGGACGCCGTACCCGCCCAACGCCACCGACGTCGGCCCCCTGCTGCAGCCACCGAGTGCCGCGCACTGGTTCGGCACCGACAACTACGGCCGCGACCTGCTCTCCCGGGTGCTCGCCGGGGCGCGCGTGTCGCTCTGGACCGGCCTGATCGCCGTGGCAGTCTCGCTCGCGATCGGCCTGCCGATCGGCGCGATCGCCGGCTACTTCCGCGGCGCGCTCGGCATGGTCCTGATGCGCCTGATGGACATGCTGCTGTCCTTCCCGTCGCTGCTGCTCGCCATGGCGCTCGCCGTCGCTCTCGGCCCCGGCCTCTCGTCCGCGATGATCGCCGTCGGCATCGTCGGCATCCCAGAGTTCGCCCGCATCATGTACTCCCAGACGGTGTCGCTGCGTGAACGCGAGTTCGTCGAGGCGTCCCGCGCCATCGGGCTGACCGACGCCGTGATCCTGTTCCGCCACATCCTTCCCAACGGCCTCGTGCCGATCATGGTGCGCTGCGCGCTGGGGATGGGCTACGCGATCCTGACGGCCGCCGCGCTGAGCTTCATCGGCCTCGGCGCTCAACCCCCGCTCGCCGAATGGGGCGTGATGATCTCCGACGGACGCGGCTTCATCATCTCCGGCGAATGGTGGATGACCTTCTTCCCCGGCCTCGCGATCGCCTCGTCGATCCTCGGCTTCAACCTCCTCGGGACGGTCTCCGCGACATCCTCGACCCCAGGCTGCGCACCTCCGCGCGATGACCGACGACTACCCCAAGAGCCCCAGAAACCACGAAAGGCCACGCATATGAACACCAGGATCCGCTTAGCGGGCATCCTCGCTGCGGTAGCGCTGACCGCCGCGGCATGCGCGCCCAGCGCCAACTCCAACCCGGAAACCACCGGAAGCGGCGCGGCGGGCGCAGAGTCGCGCCCGCTCACCATCGCCTACTCCGAGGGCGGCAAGACCCTCAACCCGTCCGAGGCCAACGACGGCACGAGCGACACCCTGGTGCTGGCCGCCTACGACCAACTCGTCACCTACGGCACGAAGGAGGAGGGAGGAAAGCGGGTCTCCGACACGGCCACCATCGCGCCGATGATCGCCTCCGAGTGGAGCGTCGACGACACCAACACCGTCTACACCTTCACCATCCGCGACGACATCACGTTCCAGTCCGGCAAGAAGCTGACCACCACCGACGTCGTGAAGAGCTTCGAGCACATCGCCTCGTCCGCGTCGGCCAGCTTCCTCTACGGCATGGCGGGCATCAAGTCCGTCGCCGAGGGTGAGCCAGGCACCGTCGTGATCACCCTCACCTCCCCGAACCACCTGTTCCTGCAGATCCTTCCCATGTACTCGTTCTCGATCATGGACATGGACCTCGTGGAGAGCAACGGCGGCGCAGAGTGGCTCTCGAAGAACACCGCGGGCTCCGGCCCCTACGTCATCGAGGACTGGGACCCGGCGACCTCGGCCAAGCTGACCCGCAACGAGGACTACTGGGGCGAGGCCCCGCCCGTCGGCGTCGTCAACATGAAGTTCATCGCCGACGCGTCCAACCGGCTGCAACTGCTCCAGAAGGGCTCGGTCGACGTCGCTCTGGAGATCGCGCCGAAGGACCTGGAGGGCCTCGACGGCACCGACGGCATCGTCGTCGACTCCCGCCCGAGCAACAAGATCCTGTTCTTCGCCATGAACTCCAACGTCGCCCCGTTCGACAACCCGAAGGTGCGCCAGGCGATCACCTATGCGGTGCCATACGACAAGCTCATCACCGACGTGATGAAGGGCCAGGCCAGCCCGCTGCGCTCCGCGGTCGCCAGTTCGACGCCCGGGTTCACCGACGAGGGCTACCAGGCGACCCACGACCTCGACAAGGCAAAGGCGCTGCTCGTCGAGGCGGGCTATCCCGACGGCTTCGAGTTCGACTTCACCCTCGGCTCCGGCTTCTCCGACTGGAACGACGACGCGGTCCTGATCCAGGCCGAGCTCGCCAAGATCGGCGTCACCATGAACATCCAGAACATGGCCCGCGCCCAGTTCCTCGAGGCCCTCGCGGGCAAGAACGTGCAGTCCTACATCACCCGCTGGACGTCCTTCGTCAACGACCCCGGATACCACCTCGGCCTGCTGCTCAGCTCCGGCGGCACCAGCAACTACGCCAACTACAACAACCCGCGCGTCGACGAACTGTGGAAGTCGGCCGCCGCCGAACCCGACGTCGACAAGCGCAACGAGATGTACGGCGAGATGCAGCAGTTGATCAGCGCCGACGCGCCATGGGCCTACCTCTACGAATACAACATCGCCGTCGCACACCGCGACGACATCCAGGGCTACACGTCCTACCCGGACGGTCTCATCCGGTTCTTCCAGTTGAGCACCACCAAGTAGCACCCACGCAGGCAACACCGACGCGAAAGGCGATCACATGACCACCCCCCAAGACTGGGAGCAGCGGATCCTTGCGGGCATCGACGAGACGAGCCACGAACTCCTCGACCTGGCAGGGCTCCTGATCCGCACCCCCAGCGAGAACCCCGACGGTGACTGCACCGACGTAGCTGCGGTCATCGCCGGGCACCTCGCCGACGCCGGGCTCTCCAACGAGAGCCACGACGCGGGCGACGGGCGGGTCAGCGTGGTCGCCCACTCCGGAACCGTCGGCGAGGGCGAGCGGCACCTCGTCCTCGCCGGCCACCACGACGTCGTCCCCGTCGGAGACGTCACCAGGTGGAGCTTCCCGCCGTTCGCCGGTGACGTCGTCGACGGATGGCTCCGCGGACGCGGCGCCAGCGACATGAAGGCGGGCCTGGCAGGCCTGATCCACGTCTACGTGCTGCTCCACCGGCTCGGCGTTCCGCTCCGCGGTCGGCTGTCGCTGACGGCGGTCCCCGACGAGGAGACCGGCGGCGACCGCGGGGCCGACTGGCTGCTCGCCAGGGGTGTCGTCGACGGGGCGACCGGGGCGATCATCGCCGAACCCTCCGAGAGGGCCCACCCGACCATCGGGCAGAAGGGCAGCAGTTGGTTTCGGCTGACCATCCACGGTCGCCCGGGGCACGGCAGCCTCCAACCGCTGCACGGCACCAGCGCCAACCTGCTGGCCGCGCGCGCCATCGTCGCGCTGCAACGCCTGTGGGAGCTCACCCCCAACGCTCCCGAGGACGTCCGCCCGCTGATCGAGAGTTCCAAGCGGTACGCGGAGGAGCGGGAGGGCTTCGGCGCGGGCGTCGGCGAGATCTTCGAGCGCGTCAGCCTCAACATCGGCACCGTCCGGGGCGGCACCTCGACCAACGTCGTGGCCGACACCTGCGTCGTCGACTGCGACTCCCGCGTGCCCATCGGGCTCACCCGTGAACAGGTCTTCGACAAGGTCCGGGCGATCCTCGCGGAGGAGGGCATCGAGGCCGACGTCGAGCCGCTCGGCTTCGCGAGCGAGGCGAACTGGACGGGCACCGACGACCCCATCGTTGCGACGCTCGTCGGGGTGCTGCGCGAACTGCACGACCCGGAGGCGGAGGGCGTGCTGCAGTGGGCCTCCTCCGACGCCCGCACCTTCCGCGCCCACCACATCCCGGTGCTGCAGTACGGGCCCGCAGACCCGCACACCATCCACGGCTTCGACGAGCGCGCCCACGTCGACGACATCGTGCTCGCCGCCAAGGTGTACGCGCTGACCGTCGTGCGCTACCTCGGCCTCACCGACTGAACAAGGAGAACTCCCAGATGCTCAACCACGTGCTCGACGTCGTCGATCTGCTCGACTCGCCGACGACCTCCGGCGAGGCGCTCGCCGACTATCTGCGGGCCCAGGGCGCGCCCGGCGCGGAGATCACGGTCGTCAACGTGCCCGGCAGGGACGACCTCTCCACCGACTTCGTCCGGGTGCTCGTCCCCGGGCTCCGCGGGGCCGCCGGCGGGGGAGACGCCCCGACGCTCGGCATCATCGGGAGGCTCGGCGGCGCGGGCGCGCGGCCCGAGCGGCTCGGCTTCGTCTCCGACGGCGACGGCGCGGCCGCCGCGCTGACCGCCGCGGCCAAGTTGCTGCGGATGGCGGCGAGGGGCGACCGGCTCGCGGGCGACGTGATCGTCGCAACCCACGTCACCGGCTGGGCGCCCACCGAGCCCCACGACCCGGTGCCGTTCATGGGGTCGCCGGTCGACATGGTCACCATGAACAGCCACGAGGTCGACCCGAGGATGGACGCGATCCTCTCGATCGACACCACCAAGGGCAACCGGAGCATCAACCATCGAGGCATCGCGATCTCCCCGACCGTCAAGCAGGGCTACATCCTCCGGGCGAGCGAGGACCTGATCGCCATGGTCGAGACCGTCACGGGGGTGCCTGCCGTCGTGTTCGCGCTGGCGACCCAGGACATCACCCCGTACGGCAACGACCTGCACCACCTCAACTCCATCCTGCAGCCAGCGGTCGCCGCCGCGGTGCCCGTCGTCGGGGTCGCGATCACCACGCAGGTGCCCGTCGCGGGCTGCGCCACCGGCGCCAGCCACGCCACCGACATCGAACTGGCTGCCAGGCTCGCCGTCGAGACCGCCAAGTACTACGGCACCGGCCAGGTCGCCTTCTACGACGAGGGCCAGTTCGACCACCTCGTCACGCTCTACGGCGAGGCGACCCATCTGCAGACGCTCGGGGCGGGCTGAGCCATGAGCACGCTGCTCCGGGTCGAGGACCTGCAGGTTGAGGTGCGTTCGCGACGCGGCACCAGCCTCCCCGTCGACGGGGTCTCGTTCGACATCGCGCGAGGCGAGACGGTCGGCGTGGTGGGGGAGTCGGGATCGGGCAAGTCGCTGACGGCGATGTCGATCATCCAACTCCTCCCGACGAGGGCCGTCTCGATGGTCGGCGGGCGGATCCTGCTCGGCAACGAGGACATGGCAGGCTTCAGCCCCAAGCGGATGCGCGAGGTGCGGGGGCGGCGGATCGGCACGATCTTCCAGGAACCGATGACGGCGCTCAACCCGGCCTTCACGATCGGCTACCAGATCGCCGAGCCTCTCCGACGACACCTGAGGCTGGGGCGCTCCGAGGCGAAGGGCCGCGTCATCGAACTCCTGGAGATGGTCGGGATCCGACGCGCCGCCGAGATCGCCGCCTCCTACCCGCATCATCTCTCCGGCGGCATGCGGCAGCGCGCGATGATCGCCATCGCGATGTCGTGCAAGCCCGACCTGCTGATCGCCGACGAGCCGACCACCGCCCTCGACGTGACGACGCAGGCGCAGATCCTCGACCTGATGCAGGACCTGCAGGACCGCCAGGGCATGGGGATCCTGCTCGTCACGCACGACCTGGGCGTGGTCGCGCAGTCGTGCGACCGGGTCGTCGTGATGCGCCGCGGCGAGGTCGTCGAGAGGCGCGGAGTCCACGCGCTGTTCGACTCCCCGTCGCACCCCTATACCCGGGCGCTGCTCGAATCGATGCCGACCCGCAACGCCGGCAAGGATCGGCTGCCCGTCATCTCGGACTCAGGACTGTCGACATGAATGCACTGCTCAGCGTCAAGGGGCTCGTCAAGGAGTTCCACCGCCGCGGCTCGCGCCGGGGAGCCGAGCCGTTCCGGGCCGTCGACGACGTGTCCTTCGACCTGGAGGTGGGCCGGACGCTCGCCATCGTCGGCGAGTCAGGCTCCGGCAAGTCGACCACCGGTCGCTGCGTGCTGCGTCTGATCGAGCCGACCGCAGGCAGCGTCGTCTACGACGGCGTCGACATCACGGCCGCCTCGCCCGCAGAACTGCGCCGCCAGCGTCGCCACATGCAGATCGTCTTCCAGGACACCTACGCCTCGCTCGACCCGCGCTGGAACGTCGGACGACTGCTTGCGGAGTCGCTGCTCGCCCACGAGAACCTGTCCCGGGCCGAGATCACCTCCCGCGTCGGCGACATCCTCGAACGGGTCGGCCTGGAGGCCGCGCACGCCGACCGGTACCCGCACGAGTTCTCGGGTGGCCAGCGCCAGCGCATCGGGATCGCCCGGGCGCTGATGCTGCGGCCCAGGCTGATCGTGTGCGACGAACCCGTCTCCGCGCTCGACGTGTCCGTGCAGGCGCAGGTGCTCAACCTGATGAAGGACCTGCAGGACGACCTGGGGCTCAGCTACCTGTTCATCTCACACGACATCGCGGTGGTCGAGTTCATGGCCGACGACGTGATCGTGATGAACACCGGACGCGTCGTCGAGGCCGGGTCGTGCGGCCAGGTGATCGGCGACCCGCAGGACCCGTACACCCGGGCGTTGATCGCCGCCGTCCCGATCCCCGACCCGTCCGTCAACGTCAACCGCGCCCAGCGTCGCGCGGTCATCGCCGCAGGCTTGGAGGGACACGCATGAGCACCATCGCGCTGGTGACCATCGGGCAGGCGCCCCGGGTCGACATCTCGGCCGACGTCCTCGACCTGCTCAAGGGGCACCGTGTCATCGAGCACGGCGCCCTCGACGACCTGGACGCCGACCAGATCGCGGCGCTCGGCCCCGGAGAGGGCGAGCACACCGTCGTGTCCCGGTTGCGTGACGGATCGTGCGCGACGATGGGGGAGTCCCGGGTCCTTCCGCACGTCCAGCGGGCGATCGACAGGGCCGTTGGTGAGGGCGCCGACACCGTCCTGCTGATGTGCACGGGGCGGCTTCCGGGGCTGACCTCCACGGTGCAGCTGCACACGGCCGAGGACCTGGCCCGGGCGGCGGCGCGCGACCTGGCGCGGCTCTCGCGCCTCGGCGTGGTGGTCCCCGAGTCGTCGCAGCGCGGTCCGATCCGGGAGAGGTGGCTTGCCGACCACGGCCTCGACGTGATCGTCGTCGATGCGAACCCCTACACGGCGAGCCTCGGGGAACTGGTGGCGGCGGCGATCGTGGCGGGCGCACAGGGCGCCGATGCGCTGTTCCTGGACTGCGTCGGCTACTCCGAGAGGATGGCGCAGTTGATGTCGACGGCCACCGACCTGCCGGTCTACACCGCGCGTTCGTTGGCGGTGAGCAGGGTCCTGGACGCCTGACTGACTTGGCCGTTGCGCCCACGGCGAAGCCGAATTGGCGATATACCCCCGGGGGTATATCGTGGTTGTCATGGCAACCCGAGAAATCACCAAGGACACACTCACTGACACCGTGTCCGACAACGACATCGTCCTGCTCGACTTCTGGGCCGGCTGGTGCCGCCCATGCGTCTCCTTCGCCCCCATCTTCGAGAAGGCCTCCGAGAAGCACCCCGACATCGTGTTCGGGAAGGTCGACACCGAGGCGCAGCGCGAACTCGCCGCCGCCTTCGAGATCACCTCGATCCCCACGCTGATGGCCTTCCGCGAGGGGATCATCGTCTTCGCGCAGCCCGGCGCCCTCCGCGGCCCCGACCTCGAGGAACTCATCACCGCCGTCAAGGAACTCGACATGGACGAGGTCCACGCCCAGATCGCGCAGCAGCAACTCGCCGTTGACGGAGCCGACCTGTGAGGCTCGTCGTCGTCGGAGGAGTCGCGGGTGGCATGAGCGCCGCCGCGCGCGCCAGGCGGCTCGACGAGTCCGCCGAGATCATCGTCCTCGAGCGCGGCGAGCACGTCTCGTTCGCCAACTGCGGGCTGCCCTACCACGTCGGCGGAGAGATCGTCGACGCAGACAAGTTGCTCGTTCAGACCCCCGCCTCGCTGAAGGCGGCCCTCAATCTCGACGTCCGCACCGGCCACGATGTCACCGCGATCGACACCGGGCGCCGCGTCGTCAAGGCCAGGACCGCCGACGGCGAGCAGGAGATCGGCTACGACGCGCTCGTGCTGTCGCCCGGCGCCAAGGCGATCCGCCCCGACATCGAGGGGCTCGACTCGCCGCGCGTGACCACGCTGCGCACCGTCGACGACGCCGTCTCCATGAAGTCCTCCGTCGACGATGGTGCCCGCCGGGCGGTCGTGCTCGGCGCCGGGTTCATCGGTCTGGAGGCCGCGGAGGCGCTCGCGATCCGCGGGCTCGAGACCACCGTCGTGGAACTCGCCCCGCACGTGCTTCCCCCGTTGGAGGCCGAGCTCGCCTACCTCGTCACGCAGGAACTGCGCGCCATGGGCATCACCGTCAGGGACGGCGTCGCGGCCACCGCCATCGAGCGCGGCGCCGACGAGGACGTGGTCGTGCTGGGTGACGGGACCCGGATCCCCGCAGACCTCATCGTGCTGTCGGTCGGCGTGCGCCCCGACACCGCCCCGTTCGAGGCCGCTGGCATCGAGTGCGAGCGCGGCGCGATCGTCGTCGACGAGCACGGTCGTACCTCCGCCCCTGGCGTGTGGGCCGTCGGCGACGCCGTCGTGTCCACCGATGCCGTCACCGGCATCCGACGCCCGGTGCCGCTGGCCGGCCCCGCGAACCGCGCGGGTCGCCTGGTCGCCGACGACATCGTCCGCCCGGGGTCGGCGCGCCCCATCCCCACGCCTGTCGGCACGGCGATCGTGCGGGTCGGCTCGCTGACCGCCGCGATGACGGGCGCCAACCGCGTGGCGCTCGACTCCGCCGGGATCGGCTACCGCACGCTGCACCTGCACCCGAACCAGCACGCCGGCTACTTCCCGGGCGCGAGCCAGGTGCGGCTGGTGCTGCACATCGCGGCGGGTGACGGCCGGCTGCTCGGCGCCCAGGCCGTCGGCCTCGACGGCGTCGACAAGCGGATCGACGTGCTCGCCACCGCGATCCGGGCAGGGATGACCGCTCCCGAACTGATCGACCTGGACCTCGCCTACTCGCCGCCCTACGGCCAGGCCAAGGACGGCGTCAACCTGGCTGGCATGGTCGCCGCAAACGTGCTCGATGACACGCTCAGGCTGTGGTACGCCGAGGACCTCGACGATGTCGGGGCCGAGGCTCTGATCCTGGACGCGCGTAGCGTGCAGGAGTACGAGACGGGGCACATCCCCGGATCACTGAACATCGCCCACACCGAACTGCGGGACCGGCTCGACGAGGTCCGCGAGGCTGCGGCAGGTCGCCCGGTGCGGGTGCTGTGCGCCTCCGGGGTCCGCTCGGCCATCGCACACCGCGTCCTCACCCAGTCCGGCTTCGACTCCGCGTCGCTGTCGGGAGGCATCCTCACCCTGAAGGCCGCGCTGGGCGATCGGGCCGACAGCGTCCTGACGAAGTACGACCGGGCCGACACCGTCCTGACGAAGTAGGAGTAGATATGGCCACCACTGACGAGGCCGCGCGCAAGCGGATCCTCAACCGCCTGAAGAGGGCTCGCGGGCAGCTCAACGCCGTCATCGAGTCGGTCGAGGGCGAGGGCTCGTGCCGCGACGTCGTGACCCAGTTGTCGGCGGTGTCGTCGGCTCTGGATAAGGCGGGCTTCGCGATCATCGCGACGGCGATGCGGGACTGCGTCGTCGACCCTGAGGGTGTCAACCGCAGCGATGACATCACCACCGAGGAGTTGGAGAAGCTCTTCCTGACCTTGGCCTGAACCACCGGCTCGCCAGTATCCCTGGCGGCCCCGATCGGCCGGAATGTCCGGTCACGGGCTCCATGAGCCCACCGTCGCAGAGTCGGCGGACCAACCTCATCACCGTTTGAGCATCACCATCTTGAAGGAGAACCATCATGTGCCGTCCCGTTGCTTGCAGGACCTGCGGAAAGACCACTTGGGCTGGCTGTGGCCAGCACATCGACGCCGTCAAAGCCACGGTGCCCGCGGGCAAGTGGTGCCCTGGCCACGCTAAGGCGCCCTCGTCCGGTGGACTGCTGGGCAAGATCTTCGGTCGCTGACCTCAGATCGATCATCGTTGGAGCCGGGCGGCGTGGTCGCCCGGCTCCTTCTTCTTTGTTGATTGAGCCGGGTGCGCCGCGCAGCGGCCGCTGCCCGCGTCGAAATCTTCGTGAGATTGCTGGGGACTTCTTGTGGGGGTGCCGTCAGCCGGTGCGGCTGCTGGTTGAGCTGGGTGCGCCGCGCAGCGGCCGCTGCCCGTGTCGCGTTGATTGAGCCGGGTGCGCCGCGTAGCGGCCGCTGCCCGTGTCGAAATCTTCGTGAGATCTCCAGGGTCTCGGCCATCATGGCTGGCCTGTCGGTGCGGTCAGCCGGTGCCGGGAGTCGGGCTGCGTTGTCGTCGGGGGTTGTTCGTCGTGCACGTTCTGGTGCGGGGCGGGTTGCTGAGGCCGCCCGTCTCCCGTCCCCGTCTGCCCGCCTGGGTGGTCGCGCTGTGGTCGGGTGTTGTGCACCGCGGGTTTCGCGACCGCGGCGCGCGCCGCCCGGTCGCCCCGCGCGGGTCGCGTTGGTCTAGGCGTGAGGCCAGTTCCTGCCTGGTCGGGGTGGGCGTGCTGCGCGGTCGGGGCGACGTGGGCTCACGGCCGTATTTCCTGTCCGTCGCGTTCGGCTGGTGGCGTGGCCACCCTTGCTGAATGGTCCGGGTGCGCGTGTCGCGTTGATTGAGCCGGGTGCGCCGCGAAGCGGCCGCCGCCCGCGTCGAAATCCTCGTGAGATCACCAGGGACTTGGGTCCGCCAGCACCTGACGGGGACTCCGATGCGGTCAGGTGGTGCCGCCTTCCGATGGAGCCGGGTGCGCCGCGCGGCGGCCGCAGCCCGCGTCGAAATCTCTCGCGACCTACCGCCAAGTCGGTCCAGTGCATCTGCGTTCGTTCTATGCACCTCACAGCCCGATTCTGTTCTGCGAGTTATCCACAGATTCGGGTCTCTTCCTGTCAAAGTGCTTGTCGGCTTGGTGTAATGGGTGCTTGTCTCGGCCATGGGGGTGAGGGATGCGGTTCTTGGGTGCGACGGTGGCGGTGCTGCTGCTGGTGGCTTGCAGTCCGGGTGGCGGGCAGTCGCCGACTCCGGTGAAGTCCAGTGGTGAGGGTCCGTCTCCGTCGATAACGGCCGCTCCCACCCCGTCGCCGACACCGAGCGCGAGTGTGGCGCCGTCGGCTCCTGCCTCTTTCCCGGCGGATCTGCCGACGGGCGATGCTGAGTCGGCTGCCATCATCGAGGGTTGGCAAGCGTATTGGCGTGTGTATGAGAAGTTCGCTGCCGACCCGTCCCTGACTGACCTCACCGAGACGCAATACGTGACCACAGGTGAGGAGGCCAACGGCATTCTTGATGCCATTGCCTCAATTCGTCAGTCCGGCCTTCGCAGTGAAGGAGGCTTTGTGTTTCGCGACATCGTTGTCGACGTCACGGAGGAAGGCAAGGCGAAGCTCGACTACTGCATCGACCTTGCCTCGGTGCGGGTCGTGCGGGTCGACAGCGGGGAGCCGTTCCCTCGTTCAGGGACCCTTCTTGAACACGCTCGCTTGGAGCGAGGTCTGGACAACATCTGGAGGGTCGCGCAGATACGCAATGAGCAGGTTCAGTGTTAGGCAAGCCATGTCTGAAGGTGCTCCTGGGCATTGCGGCAGTGCTCCTCGCGGGCTGGAAGGGCGCCGCTGAGTTCGCTCAGCCAGACGGACCTGCCCATAGTGCGACCGGGTGAGTCCGCCGGCCCTGCGCACCGGCGATCCTCCCCACTCCGCGGTGCTCCAATGTGTCGATCCGGTTCGACCGCAGTATCGAGTTATCCACACATTCGCGACTCCAGCTACCCGAATGCTCTTTGACTTGGTGTAATGGGTGCTTGTCTCGGCCAAGGGAGGTGGGGGGATGCGGTTCTTGGGTGCGACGGTGGCGGTGCTGCTGCTGGTGGCTTGCAGTCCGGGTGGCGGGCAGTCGCCGACTCCGGTGAAGTCCAGTGGTGAGGGTCCGTCTCCGTCGATAACGGCCGCTCCCACCCCGTCGCCGACACCGAGTGCGAGTGTGGCGCCGTCGGCTCCTGCCTCTTTCCCGGCGGATCTGCCGACGGGCGATGCTGAGTCGGCTGCCATCATCGAGGGGTGGCAGGCGTATTGGCGTGTGTATGAGAAATTCGTCGCCGACCCGTCCTTGACCGAACTGACGGAGACTCAACACGTGACCACAGGGGAGGAGTCCAACGGGATCCTCGCAACAATCGAGCAACTCAGAGCCGAGGGAATCCGGAGTGAGGGCGGAAGACAATTTCGTGACGTAGCGGTCGACATCGTCGGCTCAGACAACGCAACTATCGCCTACTGCGTCGACTTGTCCTCGCTACGTGTGTTTGACACAACGACGGGGGACCGCCTCACTCGTTCCGGTGAGCTTCGCGAGAAAGTGACCCTGCGGAAGATGCCGGACCACTCATGGCGAGTGGAACAGATCCGAAGCGAGTCCACTCAGTGTTGAGACGGCTGCTCGGAATGCTGCTCGTCAGTGTGATGCTGACCTTTGCTCTTCCTGAGCCCGCAAGTGCCGAGCTGCCAGGGTGCGTGGTTGTTCAGGTGAGTGGGGAGTGCCGCCTGGGGGTGACGCTACAGGGAACGTCCTCGGCAAGTTCGCCCGGTGACTCAGCCGGCGGACAAGGGACGAGTTTGGGTACTGAGGAGGAGGCTTCGGCCCCCAGGCAGTGCAGCCACGACGGGCGGTCGGTCCCGTGCCTGACTGCGCTCGGGGACTGGAGCGACTCAACAAGCGCTTGGTGCCGGCTTGCTGACCCACAACCTCCACGATCTGATCCGATTTGGGCGGGAAGGGACTCTGGCGCGATCTATGCCTGCACGAGGGCGATCTACGGTGACATTGCGAATCCCGGGGAGACGGTGTTGCGGTGGTTGCCTGGTCCTCCGGAGTTGGCTCCGCCTGATCCGGAGGAGTTGGCGCTGCGGCTTCTTGCTTCGATCGAGTTTGAGGCTCCGGAGATCGGGATGTTTCCCAGAGGCGACTCGACGGAGCGGATGGGTTACGTCGGCTGGAACGCTTGGATGTGGGCGGCCGTGACATCGGAGGGGCAGTGGGGGCCGATCACGGACTCGATCGCGGAGCGCGGGGTGACCGTGACCCTGACGGCGACGGTGACCGGCGTGGAGTGGGACATGGGGACCGGTGACGTGGTCTCGTGCGGTCGTGGCACGCCCTGGTCGGAGGCTGCTACAGGCGGTCGCAACGTCGCGTCGCCCGATTGCGGTTACGTGTATGGCGAGGACGGCCGATACACCGTCGCGGTGACCTCCCGTTGGGCGGTCGACTGGTCAGGCGGCGGAGAGTCGGGAAGCCTTCCGTTCTCGCTGACCCGTGAGGCGGACGTGCTGATCGGCGAGATGCAGTCGGTCGTCACCCAGCGCTGACCCCCGACCACTTGAGCAACCCACCCGAGACCCGGTCCCGCTACCCGGCTCCGGCGAGCCAGGCAATCACCTCGGCCGCCGGGCGATCCGGGGCGCTGCGCCATCCCGTGCCCGCCCACAGGTGGACGCGCTCCGCGTCGCCGGCCGCCGACGCCGCCTTCCGCAGCGGCGAGGTCAGGTGATGCACCGCGGGGTAGGCGTCCGGCGCGTGAGCGTCGTGCCTGTCGATGAACTCGTTGCGCAGCGCCCGCGCGGGGCGCCCTGTGAACGCCCGGGTCAGCGTCGTCTCCGAGCACCGCGGGTCGGCAAGCGCCGCGCGGTGCGTCGCCGACGTGCCCGCCTCCGGGGTGCGCAGCAGCAAGGTCCCGACGGCGACCGCCTCGGCTCCGGCGTCCAGTAGTCGACGCACCGCATCCGGGCCGTCGACCCCGCCCGCTGCGATCACCGGTAGGTCGACCGCCGCGCGCATCTCCCGAACCAGGTCCTCGGTCGCCGTGCCGGGCACCCCGTTCAGGGGGTCGAAGATCGCGCTGTGCCCGCCCGCTCCGACGCCCTGGGCGACCACGCCGTCCACCCCGACGGCGGACGCCTGCCGCGCCTCGTCGGCGCTGGTCACCGAGGCAACCACGCGAGACCCGGCCGACCGTAGCGCCGCCACGACCTCGCCCGACGGAAGCCCGAACGTGAACGACACCACGGGCACCGGGTGCGACACCAGGAAGCCGATCTTCGCGTCCCACCCGTCGTCATCGGCTTCGGGCGGCACGCCGAGCGCGACGCCGAGAGCATCGGCCTCCGGGCGGAGTCGCGCCGCGTAAGCCTCGACCGCCGCCGGATCGGCAGGCCGGGTCCCGGGCACGAACAGGTTGACGCCGAACCGCTCGCCGCGCAGTGCGTCGATCTCCGCGGCCATCGCCCCGACGCTCTTGTAGCCGCCCGCCAGGAACGGAAACCCACCGGCGCCGAGCACGGCGCGGCTCAGCGCCACCGTTGTCGCGCCTCCGGCCATCGGCGCGGCAACCACCGGCAACCGCGTCCCCAAGATCCCGTTCATCGCACATCCTCTCCGAGCCAGGCCACTTTCGCCCCGCGCTGCCAGCACCGTCCGACGGCGTCGAAGCGCAGTTGCCCGCCCGACGACACCGCCACTCCAAGGATGCTGTGCCCGGAGGCGGGACGGTCGCCGAACGTGGGAATCGACGGCGCCACGCCCACACCCTCGACCGAGACCCACGCGATCCGGCGCTCCCGGGCGAGTGAGGCGACCGCGGCAAGCAGCGCGGCCCGCCGTGACGCCGCCAGCGCGGAGACGGCCCAGGTCGTCATGACGATGGGTGCCACGCCGGCGGGCAGGGCGGCGACGGCGGAAGGAAGCATCTCGATGGGGTCTCCAGGGACGCTGACGACGTCGTGGCCGGACAGCAGGTCGACCTGCGCCCTCGCGACCTCCCGCCGCTCAACCGGCGACGATTCGACGGCCAACAACCGATCCGAGGCGGAGCCAAGGTCGAGTGGGGAGCGCGCCAGGACGATGCGCCGCACCACCGTTGGCAGGGCCGTCGATGGCGGCGCGGCGCGCCTGATGACGTCGGCGGTGATTCGCACCGGCGATCCGGGCGACCCGAGGCTCACACCCGTGGAGTAGTCGACGCGCGCCAGGTCGACGACCAGGTTCAACCCCGCCGGGCGACTCACATCGATCAGCGCGACCCTGTCGACCCCCAACCGACGCGCGGCCTCCGCGACCAGCGGCGCCAGGGGTGCGACGCGGCCCAGCTGCTCCTGCATGCCCCGACGCTAGCGCCTCACGCCGCCAGGGACTCCCGGTAGACGTGACTACGGGCGTGCTCGACGGCGGCGTCGAGGTCCTCGAACAGGTGCTTGCCGGTGCGCAGCGAGCCGATCACGCCGACCCTGTCCGCGAGGCGGAGTTGGGTCGCGCGGATGCCCTTGATGAGGACGGTGATGCCCCGCCGCTCCAGATGGCCGACGAGTTCGGTCAGCGCCTGGGCCCCCGTGGCGTCCAGGTACTGGATCTGCGACATCCGCAGGATCACCACGCTCACGCCGTCGACGGCCTCGACGCGGCTCAGGACCCGCTCGGCTGCGCCGAAGAACAGCGCCCCGTCGAGCCGCAGCAGCGCGATCCGCTCATCCCCAGAAACGGCAGGGGAGGGAAGGGCCTGCCGGTGCACGCCACAGGTGCGCGCCATGGCCCGCAGCGCGAAGAAGGCGGCCACCACTACGCCGATCAGCACCGCGTAGATGAGGTCGACGCTCACGGTCACGAGCGCCGTCAGCACGAAGATCGCGGCCGTCGACCGGTTCGACCGGAGGATGATCGCGACGGTGCGAAGCGGCACCATCTTCGCCGCCGTCACCATCAACACTCCGGACAGGGCGGCGAGCGGAATCGTCGACACGGCCCCGCTTGCCAGATAGACGACCCCGAGCAGCAGCGCGGCGTGCACGAGCGCCGCGAGCCGGGTGCGTGCCCCGGAGCGGATGTTGACGGCGGTGCGGGCGATCGCGCCGGTGGCTGGCATGCCACCGAACAGCCCCGCGGCGACCGAGGCGAGGCCCTGTCCGACCAGTTCCCGGTCGGCGTCGTAGGCGCCGGTGTCGGAGACGGCCGAGGCGACCCGGGCCGAGAGCAGCGACTCGATGGCGGCCAGCGCGGCCACCGTCAGCGCCGGGCCGACCAGGGCCTGCAACGTCTGCAGCGACGCCTCCGGCAGCCTGGGCGCAGGCAGCGAGTTGGGAAGGGCGCCGATGTCGGCCACGTCGAGCCTCAGCAGCACGGCGACCAGCGTCGCGACGACGATGGCCACGATCGAGCCGGGGATGGACGGGTGCAGCCGCGGCGCGAGCGTCATGACGGCGGCCACCACAGCGACGAGCGCGAGCGGAACGAGGGCCGCAGGACCCGCCGAGGCGATCGCCGACACCGCGCCCAGGAACGCGTTCTCGCCGCCGGTCGGGGAGACTCCGACGGCGGCTGGCACCTGCTGCAGGAAGATGATCACGGCGATGCCGAGCGTGAAGCCCTCGATCACGGGCCAGGGGATCAGCGCCACCGACTGGCCGAGACGGAGCACCCCGGCCACGATGACGAAGACGCCGGCGAGCACGCTCACCACCGTCAGGGCACCCACGCCGTGCGAGGCGACGATCGGCCCGAGCACCACGACCATCGCCCCTGTGGGTCCGGACACCTGCACGTTGGACCCGCCGAACACCGCCGCGACGACGCCTGCGACGATCGCGGTGACGAGGCCCGCCTCCGCGCCCGCGCCGGAACTGACGCCGAACGCGAGGGCGAGGGGGAGCGCGACGATGCCAACCGTCACGCCCGCGAGGAGGTCCCGCCGCCAGGTCCGGGGCACGTCACGGTAGTCGCGCCAGTTCGGCAGCAGTGCGGCCGCCCTGGCGAGGACGGCGCTCACCGGTCGGCGGCCGGGGTCAGGGGCAGTTCGGCGGTGGCGCTGAGTTGGCGTGCGGTGTCGTGCAGCACCTCGCCGAGCAGGGTCCGGGCGACGCTCAACAGGTCGGCGATCTGGGGGTACGCGAGCCGGTAGAAGACCTGGCTACCGCGGCGCTCGGACGCGACGAGGCGGTGCCGACGCAGCACCGAAAGATGCTGGGACAGGTGCGACGGCTCGAGTCCGGTGTCGGCGAGCAGTCGGGTGACGCCGACCTCGTCGTCGCCTGCGAGCACCTCGAGGATCCGCACCCGCAGCGGATGCGACAGGCCCTTGAACAGGTTGGCCTTGACCTCGTACAGCGGCCGCTGCGCCCCAAGGTAGTTCTCCACGACACCTCCGATATGTTGATTTCATCATATCGTGAAGCCGTCGGGCGACCGCAGGCAGGCTTAGCGTGGGGCGAACAGGTCGTCGACGCCCATGCCGGCAGGCATCTCGCTGACGCAGCCGGAGCCGACCTCGACCAGCCACCACCGTCCATCCTGGTCGCGCGTGACATCGGTGGTCACGAAGGGCACCGCCAGGTCGGCGACGCGTTCGCCGAGCACCCGGACGAAACCGTCAAGCTCCGTGGTGTCCAGGACGTCCGGCCTGCTCTGCGGGTGGTTGCGGGTCTGCACGCAGGCGCCCTCAACCCACCAGAGCCGCAATTCGTCGGCCAGCAGCGGCACGAACTCCCGCACCACGAGCGCGTCCTCCTCTCCGGAGATCCGCTCGCGCAAGTTCCCGACAACCCGTGGCAGGTCGAGGGGGGAACTGACGTACATCGCGTTGGCCCAGTCGTCCTTGGCCGACTTGCTCAGGCCCTTCACGACGTAACGCCCGTCGCCGAGGCGGTCCGCCACCATGTCGGCGAGCCTCTCGTCCGGGATGTCGAGGGGTGCCACAACGGAGCGCGGGGTCACACCCTCCATCGCGTCGATCCAGCCGTCGAGGAACTGTGACCGGGCGTAGCCGTCGGCGCTCACCCAGGGGGTAGCGCCCTTGGCCTCGATCGCGTCGGCGAGCCTGCGGTAGCCGTCCTTGCCCAGGATCCAGCCCCGGTAGGCGATCGTCTCGCCCGCGACGGGGAGTTGGCGCTCCAGGAGTCGGCCCTCTGCGGCGTCCCACAGCGCGACCCTCGGCCCGTCGACGGCGGCGGCCTCGTCGGCGAAGAACTCGTCGACGGCCTTGGGGTTCAGCAGGGAGTTGGGGTAGACGAACCGCATCCTCATCCCGCCTTGTCGTAGCTGTCGCGTGCCGCCTCGACGTGGTGCATGTTGGCGATCGCCCAGTCCTCCAGCGCCTGCAGCGGGACGCGCAGCGAGTGCCCGGCGGCGGTGAGTTCGTAGTCGACCCGCGGGGGCACCTGTGGGTAGAGCGTGCGCTTGACCAGCCCGTCGCGTTCCAGGTGGCGCAGCGTCTGGGTGAGCATCTTCTGCGAGATCCCGTCGACGCGCCTGGCCAGTTCGCCGAAGCGCAGGGGGCCGTCCTCGGCGAGGATGCCGACGATCAGCACCGTCCAGCGGTCGCCGATCCGGTCGAGCAGTCGCCGGCTCGGGCAGTTGCGGTCATAGGGGTTCCACTGCATCGGTCCTCCTCAGGCACCAAACGGAAAGCTGCTTACCTTGTGGTGCGTACTTCACAACGCATCGTTACTTACCTAGAGTAAGTGTCAACGGCTTCGGATGGAAGCGATTCTTCAGGAGAGGAACTGAGATATGACACGCATCACCGTTCTCGGCGGCACCGGATACGCGGGCTCCAACATCGCGCGCGAGGCGGCCTCCCGCGGGCACGACGTGACGGTGGTGGCCCGACATGTGCCGCGGGAGAGCCTTGCCGGCGTTCGCTACGTCACCGGTGACGTCGCCGACGAGGCGACCCTCGCGAGCGCTGTCGACGGCGCGGACGTCGTGGTCGAGGCCCTTGCGCCCCGAGGCCCGCTCGCGGGCGAACTGCGTGGCGTCGTGCGGCGCCTCGCCGAGGTCGCCCAGCGGGCCGGGAAGAGGCTGGGAGTGGTCGGGGGAGCCGGGTCGCTGCTGGTCGCACCCGAGGGGCCAGCCCTGTCGGAGACCCCTGGGTTCCCCGACGCCTTCCTCGCCGAGGCGAGGGAGATGGGCGACGTCCTCGGCGACCTGCGCGCCTCCGACGAGGCACTGGACTGGTTCTACGTGAGCCCTGCCGCGAACTTCGGCGGCGCTAACGCGGGCGAGCGGACGGGGTCCTACAGGATCGGCGGTGACGTGCTGCTCAGCGACGAGCACGGTATCTCCAATATCTCCGGGGCCGACTTCGCAAAGGCCGTCGTCGACGAGATCGAGGAGCCGGCGCACCGGCGCGCGCGCTTCGGCGTCGCGTACTGACGGGGGGGAGAGGGTCACGGCCGGGACGCCCCCCAATTGGTCGCCCCGGTCGCGACATCCCCGACTAGCTGCCCGCGACCTTCCTGCCATCGAAGGAGGCCCCGAAGATCGGGGCGAGCAGGCAGACGTTGAGCGCGCCGACCACCGTGAACAGCGCGCCGACGGCGAGCAGGACCACGCCGAGGGCGATCGAGCCTCCGGCGACCAGGATCGTGATGCCTGCGGCGAGCAGGGCGACGCCTGCGACGATCCGCAGGGCACGGCCCGCGGTGGATGACATGAACTGGGCGAAACGCATCTGAATCACTCCTCAGGTTTGGCGCGGCACTGGGCGCACCGGCCACGGATTACCAAGCCGTCCTCGGCCAGGTGGGTCCCGAGTTGTTCCTGGATCGCGTCCAGGGCGCTCGCCGGCAGGGTGACGTCGACGATGCCGCCGCAGTGAGTGCAGACGAAGTGGTCGTGCGTCTCCGGTCGGGTGTCGAGCACCGCCTGGCGCGCGTCCGTCGGCACTGCTCCGATCTCGCCGCGCTCAAGGAGTCGCGCCGTGATGCGGTGCAGTGAGGTGAGGGACAGCTCAGGTAGCTGCGATTCAAGCGCCGCATGGAGCTCGAGGTTCGTCGCGTGCTGCAGCCGCGCGAGCGCCTCGAGGACCGTCCGGGTCTGGATCGTGGCCATGGCTCCACCTTAGAGTAAATAATTCACATACGTCAATCGTTCACATTTGCTAAGTCTTGACGCTGATTGGAGCCTACCTGTCGGTCACGACAGTGCGGAGGCTGTCCGGCGAGGCAAGATGGAGCCCCTAGTCGGAGTGAGGTGAACGCATGGGTGATGCGGCGTTGCTTGTGGTGGCTGCAGTCCTGGTGATCGTGCTGGTCTCGAGTCTCGCCCCCAGGATCGGCGTCGCGTCGCCGGTGCTGATGGTGCTCGTCGGCGTGGGGTGCAGCTACATCCCCGGGATGCCGGTCATCGAGATCGAACCCGAATGGTTCCTCATGATCGTGCTCCCGCCCCTGCTCTACTCGGCGGCGGTCGCGATGCCGACCATGGACTTCAGGCGCGACTTCCGCACCATCGGGGCACTCTCCGTCGGCCTGGTGGTGGTCTCGGCCCTGGTCAGCGGCCTGGTGATCTACTGGATCCTCCCCGACATCGGCCTGCCGACCGCCCTCGCCCTCGGTGCGGTGATCAGCCCGCCCGACGCGGTGGCGGCGACCTCGGTCGGGAAGCGGCTCGGCCTGCCGAACCGGCTCGTCACGATCCTCGAGGGCGAGGGCCTCGTCAACGACGCCACCGCGCTCGTACTGCTGCGCACCGCCCTCGGCGCCACCGCCGGGATCTCGGTGCTCGGCGTCGCGGGTGACTTCCTCTACGCGGTCGCGGTGGGCATCGCGATCGGCGCGGTCATGGGGCTGGCGAGCGTGTGGCTGCGCGCGAAGGTCGACCAGCCTGTGCTCACGACGTCGATCTCTTTCGTGGTGCCGTTCGCCTCCTACATTCCGGCCGAGGAACTGCACGCCTCCGGTGTGCTTGCGGTCGTGGTGGCGGGACTGATCACCGGCGCGAAGGGTGCAAAGCGGTTCACCCCCCACGATCGGATGACGGATCGAACGAACTGGCGCACGATCCAGCACTTGCTCGAGAGCGGCGTGTTCCTGCTGATGGGCTACCAACTCCACGTGCTGCTCGACGACGTCATCGATGCCGATCTCGACGTCTGGCACGCCATCGGGCTGGGCCTGTTGGCGACCGTGGTGCTCATCGTCGTGCGCGTCGTGTTCGTCGTGCCGGTGATCGCCTCGTTGAAGCGCTCGCAGCGTAAGGGGCGCGAGCGCGTCCACCACCTGGAGGACGCCATGCAGCGACTCGAGGAGCGCGACTTCGGCGATGACAGGCGCAAGGGCAACGCGGAGCGCTTCCTGCGTCGCAGGCACGCCGACGCCACCTTCTACGCCAACGAGGGGCTCGGATGGCGCGGCGGCGCCGTGATCGCCTGGTCAGGAATGCGCGGTGCGGTCACGCTGGCCGCCGCACAGTCGCTCCCGCACGACGTGCCCAACCGGTCTGCGCTGATGCTGGTGGCCTTCACGGTGGCGATCATCACGCTGGTCGGCCAGGGCGCGACCCTGCCGTGGCTGATCGGGGCGCTCGGCGTGCGCGGCACGAGCAGGGAGGAGGAGGCCCGCGAACTCGGCATCCTGCTGCAGGAACTGCGCGAGTCGGCCTCCGATGTCCTCGACAGCGCCACCCTGCACCAGCACGACGGGACCCCCTTCGATCCTGAGGTGATCGCAACGGTGCGGGCGATCGCGCTAGCCCAGATCGGCGACGAGGAGGAACGCGACTGGGAGGCAGCCCCGCGCAGGTTCCGCGAGGGGTTGGAACTGCAGCGGCTGATCGTCGACGCCGAACAGGCGGCCCTGCTCGACGCGCGGGCCTCGGGCACCTACCGGTCCTCGACCATCAACCGTGCCCAGCACCTGCTCGACATCAACGCGGCCCGCTTCGACGGCCAGTTAGGCGCCCACTAGCAGCGTTCCCGTGAGCCCGACGGCCCCGACGATCACCGTCGAGATGGCGGCGAGCACGAACGGACCCGCGCCTAGTTTGCGGAACGCCGCGAACCGGGCGCCGGTGCCGAGGGCAAACATCGCGGCCGAGAGCAGCACGGTCTGCACCGTCGAGGCCGCCCCGACCACGACGTCCGGGACCAGGCCGACCGAGCGCAGGATGACCATCGCGAGGAAGCCTGCCACGAACAGCGGGATGATCGGCGGGCGCTTGCCGGTCGTCGAGCCCTGCCGGCGGCGCCGCACGCTGATCACGGCCATCACCGGAGCAAGCAGCAGCACGCGGGCCAGTTTGACGATCACGGCCGCGCTGAGCGCCGCTGCGCCAAGCGACCCGCCGACCGCGACCACCTGGGCAACCTCGTGGATCGAGGCGCCCGCCCACAGGCCGGTCTGGGCGGGGGAGAGGCCGACCAGGCCGGCCAGCAGCGGGACGAGCCCGATCATTGCGGTCCCGAACGCGACCACGAGGCCCACCGCGGTGACGACCTCGTCGTCGTCGGCGTCGATCACCCCGTCGATGGCGGCCACCGCCGCGGCGCCGCAGATCGAGAAGCCGCAGGCGATCAGTAGCGTCTGGGTCGGCGAGACGCCGAGCCTGCGCCCGATCCACAAGGTGCTCAGGATCCCGATCGTGACCACCGCGATCACCACTGCGATCATGCCCGGCCCGAGCGCCCAGATGTCGCCGAGTGTCAGTTGCAGGCCAAGCACCACGATGCCTGCCCGGAGGAGGCGTTTCGAGGCGAACGCGATGCCAGGCTCGAGCGAGGCGGGAAGCCGGACCGCGTTTCCGACAATCACGCCGAGCACGATCGCCACCAGCAGGGCGCTGACGCCCAGCCTGCTCATGAACCAGGACACCACCACGGCCGATGCCGCCAGCGCGAGGCCGGGGAGCAGGTGGGTTGGCATGCGGGTTCTCGTGGCGGTCGTCGTCATGATGACCACCCTTCCCGATCTCTCACGCTCGCAGTAGACGGCACTTCCGCATCAGGACATATCATTTCGATATGCACACCACATGGCCCGATCTCGAGACCCTGAACCTGCTCGTGGCAGTCGCCGACCACGGCGGCATCGGGGCGGGCGCCCGGGCCGTCGACATGGCCCAGCCCAACGCGAGCCGTGCCCTGACGGCGCTTGAGGCGAGGCTCGGCGTCCGGTTGCTGATCCGGCACCCCCGTGGTTCGAGCCTCACGCCCGAGGCGGAGGGCCTTGTGGACAGGGCGCGCGACGTACTCTCCTCGGCGGAGGCCTTCCTGGCGGAGGCGTCCAGCATCAACTCCGAGTTGCGCACCCACCTGGATGTCGCGGCGTCCATGACGATCGCCGAACACCTGCTGCCCGCCTGGCTCGCGACGGCCCGACGGCAGCATCCCGAGTTGGAGATCAGCCTGCGGGTGCGCAACAGCGAAGAGGTCTTCGACGAGGTGGCCACCGGACGCTGCGCGCTCGGGTTCGTGGAGACCCCGACCATCAGGCACGGCCTGAGGTCGCGGCCGGTCGCGGTCGACCGGTTGGTTGTGGTGGTCGCGCCGCAGCATCCGTGGGCCGCCCGCGGCTTCGTTGAGGCGGAGGAGCTCGCTGCCACCCCGCTGCTGGTGCGGGAGCCCGGCTCCGGGACGCGCATCACGCTCGACGAGGCGCTCGCCGACCTGCACCCGGTGCGACCGGCGCTCGAGTTGGGAAGCAACGCCGCGGTGAGGGCGGGCGCGTTGACCGGGTCCGAGCCTGCGGTGCTGAGCGAACTGGCCGTCGCCTCCTCGCTCGTGCGTGGAGGCCTGGTCGCCGTCCGGGTGCCCGGGCTGAATCTGGATCGTCAACTGTGCGCGGTGTGGCGCGAGCGGCGCCCGTCGCCCGCCGCGCGGGCCCTGCTCAGGGTCGCCCTCGGCTGAGTCACTTCGTCTGGAAGGTCGGGATGATGCCGTCGAAGACGACGCGCATGCCGAGACCGCTCGCGACGATCGTGCCGATGCCGACCACGATGGCGAGGATCACGATGCCGAAGCAGACCCCGGCGAGCACCTTGCCGACCGGATGCGGCGTGTGGTCGGTGGCGTCGACGTCGGCCCCGACGCCGTAAGAGAGCGCGCGCACGCCCAGCGCGAAGATGGTTGGCAGGCCAGCGCCGAGCAGCAGCCCGGCAAGCAGCACGTGCCATGCGCCCTCGAGGGCGAGCCACAGGTTGTTCATCGCTTGCTCCTGGAGGCCTTGACCCCTGCTCCGACGGGCTCGGGCAGCGTCCGGTTGGTGACGTCCTCGACCCACTCGTCGTTGACGTTGCTCGAGTCGACCGGCTTGCGACGCGAATGCACGTACATCCAGGAGGAGAGCGCAACCAGGATCAGGAAGATCACGATGGGGCCGGCCAGGCCGCCGATGGTGTGGCCGATGAACCAGGTCAGCGCGCCGACCGCAGCGGCGGCGGGCAGTGTCACGCCCCAGGCGATCAGCATCCGCACCGCGACGCTCCAGTTGACCTTCGCGCCGCGCTTGCCGAGGCCGCTACCGAGGATCGAGCCGGTCGCGACGTGTGTCGTGGACAGGGCGAAGCCGAGGTGGCTGGAGGCCAGGATGACCGCGGCTGAGGACGACTCGGCGGCCATGCCCTGCGGGGAACTGATCTCGACGAGACCCTTGCCGAGCGTGCGGATGATGCGCCAGCCGCCGATATAGGTGCCGAGCGCGATGGCAAGCGCGCAGCAGAGCTTCACCCAGAACGGGACCTGATGCAGGTTCGTCCAGGAACCGGTGGCGATGAGAGCGAGGGTGATGACGCCCATCGTCTTCTGCGCGTCGTTGGTGCCGTGGGCGAGGGAGACCAGCGATGCCGAGCCGATCTGGCCCCAGCGGAAGCCGGAGTCGCGGTACTTGGCCGCCACATTGTTGGTGATCTTGTAGATCAGCCAGGTGCCGACCGCGGCGACCGCGATGGCGATCGCGGGGGAGAGCAGCGCGGGGAGGATGACCTTGCCGACGACGCCGTCGAGCTTGGTGCCGTCGCCGACCCACTTGACGCCCGCGGGGCCGAGGCCGGCCATCGTGGCGCCGATCAGGCCGCCGAACAACGCGTGGGACGAGCTGGAGGGAAGGCCCAACAGCCAGGTCAGGAGATTCCACAGGATCGCGCCGACCAGGCCAGCGAGCACGATCAGCAGCAAGGCCTGCCCTCCGTCGGCAAGCAACTCAGGCCTCGGCGCCCCCGTCGAGTCCTGGATGCGGACGACCGCGTTGGTGACGGTCAGGGCGACCTCCACCGACAGGAACGCTCCGATGAGGTTCAGGCCTGCCGACAGTGCGACTGCGGCCTTGGGTTTGAGGGCACCGGTGGCGATGGAGGTAGCCATCGCGTTACCGGTGTCATGGAATCCATTGGTGAAGTCGAACACCAGTGCGGTGACGACGACGAGACAAAGCACGACCAGTTCGGGGGGCACGGGCACTAGTTTGCTCTGTGTTGGGCAAAATCTCATCATCGGGGTCGGACTTCAGCGATTCGAACGATCACAATGCCCCTGACAAGGGGTGGGGCAGAGTGTCACCCGGCGCGTCTACCATTTCGTGCATGCGCCGCCGTCCCACTTCGTACCTGCTGAGCCATGGTGGTCATGCCGTCGAGGTGACCTACAAGGACGTCAAGAACCTGCGTCTCAGGGTGCTCGCTCCCGACGGGAGGCTTGCGATCTCGGTGCCCCGACACGTCGACGAGCGAAGCGTCAAGGCGTTCATCGAGGCCAACTCCGCGTGGATCGCCCGGTCGCAGCAGCGGGTCCGGATGGCGAGTCCCGTCAAGGAGCCACTGGTCGACGGCGGCAGGGCGCGGCTGTGGGGCCAGTGGCGCGAACTGCGGGTCACGGACGGGCCGCGTGCGTCGGCCCGGCTCGACGGGCAGGTGATCTCCCTGACCGGCCCCGACGACGACGGCCTGGCGCGAGCGCTTGACGCCCTGTACCGCCGCGAACTGCGCGATCGGCTTCCCGACCTGGCGACCGACTGGCAGGCGCGGATGGGCAAGGAGGCCAGCGAGGTGAAGCTGCGCCGGATGACGTCGCGGTGGGGAACCTGCAACACGCGCAGCCGCGCCATCACCCTCAACGTGGCGCTCGCCGAGCACGACCCGAGCGCCCTGGAGTACGTGCTCGTGCACGAACTGGCCCACTTGTGGGAGCGCGGCCATGGCCCGCGGTTCACCGCCGTGATGGACAGGCACCTTCCCGACTGGCGCAGGCGCCGCGCCGCGCTGCGGGGGCAGCCGTGAACGTGCTGCGCGAGTCCGAGTGGCGCGAGAGGGCGGCGCGGCACCGCGCGAGGGTTGAGCCGGAACTTGCCGACGTCATCGCCCGCCGTGACCGGGGCATCAAGCATCCGATCGACGACTTCCTGTTCCACTACTACACCCTGCGCCCCAGCCACCTCCTGCAGTGGCACCCGGGCGTCGGGCACGCCGTCGACGCAGGCGAGGCCTTGCTCGGCCACCCGTTCCACGCGGCCCACGGAGACGGGTCGGTCACGCTTGACGTCGCGGGGTTCATGGCCAAGCGGGGTCGCACGGTCGCGACCGCCGAGCGGTTGCTCAGGGCGAGCGCGGCCGCGACCCCCAGGTTCGGCTGCTTCGGAATGCACGAGTGGGCGATGGTCTACCGGTTGGAGCAGGGCGAGACGCGGCACCCCTACCTGAAGCTCCGCTTCCCGCCCGATGAACTGGCCGCGATCGTCGAGGAGGTCGGCTGCCGCTGCTCGCACTTCGACGCCTTCCGCTTCTTCACCCCCGCCGCGCGTCCGCTGAACCTGCTGACCCCGACGCGGGAGACCCAGCCCGACCTTGACCAGCCCGGCTGCCTACACGTCAACATGGATCTCTATCGGTGGGCGGGGAAGCTGTCGCCGGCCGTGCCGTCGGAACTGCTCTTCGACACCTTCCTGCTCGCCCGCGACATCCGCGAGGTCGACATGGCGGCCTCCGCCTACGACCTGACCTCTTGGGGGCTCGAGCCGATCCGCGTCGAGACTTCCGAGGGGCGGGCCAGTTACGCGGCTAGCCAGCGGAGATTTGCGGAGCGCGCGGCGCCGCTCCGCGCGGCCCTGATCGGCGTCGTCGACGCGCTCGTCGCCCGATCCGACGCAACCATTCCGGCGTCTCGCGGCGTATAGGGGGTGTCACACCAATCGAAAGGTCAGGCCATGAAGCGACACCCCGACGCAGGAACACGGGACGCGTGCGATAGCGTCGTATGCTGCCCTAGGCCTGTCACCGCCCTTCCCCCTGTGAGGTCACACGTGAATTCTTCGACCGCCCGTCGTGGGCTCGTCGCGATCGTCGCCGTCGCGTCGCTCGCGTTGGCCGCCTGCGCACCCCAGAACATCGGCGCCGCGCCGGCCGATCAGCCGAAGCCGACCGAGGTGCCGAGCGTCGCGACGCCCGAGGTGACCCCCACTGAGGCACCCGCGGAACAGCCGACGCCCGAACCGAGCGTCGAGCCGTCCGCCGAGGAGATCCCCGACGATCCCGCACAGCCGGTCGAGTCGGAGACCCCCGAGGCCGAGCCGGCCGCGCCCGCCATGATGAAGCAGGGCGACGACACCGAGCAGGTCCGCGAACTGCAGCACCGGCTCCTCCAGTTGGAGTGGTTCGAGGGCAAGATCACCAGCAGCTACGGCGACCAGACCCGGCTCGCCGTCGAGGGCTTCCAGGCCAAGCGCGGGATGAAGGCCACCGGCGAGGTCGACAAGGCCACCTGGGACAAGTTGGTCTCGATGACGCGCCAGCCGACCAAGGACGAGATGCACAACGTGCTCACGGCCGGCCCCGCGCTGCTGTCCTCCGGCGACAAGGGCGACAAGGTCAAGGACCTGCAGGCGCGCCTCAAGCAACTCGACTGGTACGAGCCGAAGATCGACGGCGTCTACGGCGCCAAGACCGTCTCCGCTGTCAAGGGGTTCCAGGGCAAGCGCGAGATCCCCGTCACGGGCGAGGTCGACCAGCGAACGCTTGACCGCCTCACTGCCATGACCCGCAAGCCAACCACCGACGAACTCAACAACGTGGTCGCAAAGCCCAAGCCCTCGTCGATGAACCTCGACGACCGCTGCCTGCAGGGCCGCGTCGTGTGCATCTCGAAGAAGCAGCGCAAGCTGGCGCTCGTGGTCGACGGCACGATCCAGATGTCGATGGACGTGCGCTTCGGCTCGGAGCTGACGCCTACCCGCAACGGTGTCTTCTCCGTCGGGTGGAAGTCCCGCAACCACGTGTCCAAGCTGTACGGCTCGAAGATGCCGTACGCGCTGTTCTTCAGCGGCGGCCAGGCCGTGCACTACTCGTCCGACTTCGCGGCCCGCGGCTACAACGGTTCCTCCCACGGCTGCGTCAACGTCCGCAACAAGGAGAAGGTCGCGGCGCTGTTCGACGCGGTCAGTGTTGGAGACAAGGTCGTGGTCTACACCGGCTAGGCCCGCTAGGGGTTCACCCCCACCAGAGGGCGATAAGGATCGCGACCCCGGTCCCATGAGCTTGGCCACCTGACTGGGTTAAGCTCACTCCCGAAACGACCGGAAAGGGACCGTCAGTGACGTTCGAAATCGCGCTCGCCATCGCCATGCAGGTGGTTGGCTCGTTCCTCTTCGCCAGTGGTGCGATCCTCCAGAGTCTCGGCGTGAAGTCGACGTTCGATCCGAACGCGGTGGCCTCGTCGAACCAGCTCTCCATCAAGGGGTTGCTCAGCCTCTTCAAGATCCGCAAGTGGCTGCTAGGCCTGCTGTTCGTGTTCCTCGGCGCCGCGATCCACCTGACCGCGCTCAGCTTCGCGCCCGTGTCGGTGGTGCAGCCGGTCGGCATCCTGGCGGTGCCGTGGTCGGTGCTGCTCGCGGCGCGCATCCACAAGCACAAGGTCAGCCACAAGGTCTGGATCGCCGTCGGTATCACGGTCGCGGGCGTGATCGGCTTCACCGTCTTCTCGTCGCTGTTCGCCAAGGGTGACCGCGAGGTGACGTTCCAGCCGGTGCTGATCTCCTTCCTGGTCGTGTGCGCCGTCTGCGCCGTGCTGTCCTTCTTCGCCACCAGGGCGGCCCCGTGGGCGAAGGCGATGCTCTGGTCTGCCGTCGGTGCCACGTTCTACGGGCTGGCATCTGGCCTCATGAAGCACGCGATGGACCTGGTGCAGAAGCACAACCACCAGTTGACGAGTTGGACGTTCATCGCCTCGGTCGCGATGATGCTTGCCTGCTACGGGCTGGGTGTCTGGATGATTCAGCAGGGTTATGCCTCTGGCCCGGCCGAGATCACCGTCGGCACCATGACCACCGTCGACCCCTTTGTCGCCGTCTTGTTCGGGCTGATCGTGCTCGGCGAGGGCGGCGCCATGGGGCCTTGGCCGATGCTCGGGATGGCCGTGACGGGCGCGGTGGCCGTGGCAGGCGTCGTGATTCTCTCGAAGGAACACCCCGACGCCGTCGAGGAGCGCGAGCGGGCCTCCGCGACCGCCGAGGCAACCGGGGCCAGCGGCTCCTAGCCTGCCTTGATCGGCAGCGCGTTCAGCGCGGTGCGACCCGACGGGGTCGCGAGCACGATCGTCGAATCGGCGTTGGGCATGTGGAACGAGACCTCGCCCTCGTACGGGCTGCCTGAGCGCACGGTGAACCCGCTCGGATCGTCGGGGTCGTAGCTGGCCCGGGTGCCGTTGGCGAACGCGAAGAGGCTGAACCCGTACTCCCCGTCCTGCACGTCCACCCTGATCTTCGCGGTGAGGACGTCGCCCGACCAGGAGTAGCTCACGATCTCGAAGGTGCCGTTGCCGTTGCCCTCGAACGGGATCCAGTTGCCGGTGCGCTCGGGGCTCGGCGCGACCGACGACTGCGCCGTGGGCGTCGGGCTCGCCGTCGCCTCGGGGTCGCCGCCGCCGAGCAGCAGCATCCCGCCGATGATCGCCGCGACGATGGCGACCGCGCCCAGCACGATCCACAGCGACGAACTCGGACGCTTCGGCGGTTCGAGGTCCTGGTACGACGGCGGAGGCGTCGGCTGCTGCCCGAACGGGGCACGCGGGTCGCGGCCCTGGGCGTCCTGGAACTCGGTGGGGCGCCAGTTGGGATCCTGCGACGCCCACGGCGAGTTGTTCTGCGGCCACTGCGAGTTGCTCATGATGAGGCAAGCCTACCCAGCGCGGTTGTCCACAGCCTGACAATGGCTTGGAACTTTCCGGCGGTGGCGCCGGAGAAAGAGGCATGACGACACCACTGATCCGCGGCACCAGCCGCGCCGACCTGCTCGCGCTGCCCGCCATCATGCTCGGCTTCCACCCGCACGACTCGTGCGTCGTCCTTGCCCTGGACGGCGCACGCGTCAAGTTCTGCGCCCGCGCCGACCTGGACTGGTTCTCCACGGCCTTCGAACGGATCGCCGACCAGATCCTCACCTCCGCCGAGAACGTGGGCGCGGGCGAGTTCGTGGTGCTCGGTTACGGCGACCCGGATCTCGCCTCGATCGCGGTGTCCGAACTGGTCGACGTGATCGGGCCGCACAACGTCATCGAGGCGCTGCTCACGGACGGCAGGAGTTACTGGAGCCTGACCTCGCCGGGTGAGCCGGTCCGCTACCGCTTCGACACCAGTTCAGTCGCGGCCCAAGCCGTCTACGAGGGCCTCGTCGTGTGCGACGACCGCGACGAGGCCCTCGTCCCCGTCCGGGCCTCTGCACCTCCGGCTGAGCATGTGGTGCTGTCGGCGGAGCGCTCGGTGGCGCGGCTGTCGAGCGCGCGGGGGCTGCGGAGGCTCCAGGCGCTTGCCGAGGGAGGCCCGCTTTCTGACCCCGACGCGCTGCAACTCGCCGTGCTGCTGGCCGATGAGGACCGGTTCTCGGCGGTGCTGACGCAACTGACCATGAGCTCCGCCGACGCCTACTGGGAGCGACTCGTGGAGGCCCGCTCGGTCTGCCCGGAGCGCCACGAGCCGAACCTGCTCGCGCTCCTGGCGCTCGCCTCCTGGCTCTCCGGCAGGGGAGCGGCGCATGCGTCGTGTCTCGAACAGTTGGCGCGCAGGTCGCCCGACCATCCAGTCCTCGGGCTGCTGTTCCGGCTGCACCGCGACGGGGTCCCTCCCAGGCTGTGGGACGGATGAGCCGTCGGGGTGGCGTCGCGGCCTGTCAGCGGTGCCGTAAGGTTTGGCCCATGCGTTTTGTGGTGTGCGGCGAGGCCCTGATCGACCTGATGCCGGAAGAGAGCATCTCCCCCGAGGAGAGCCGTTGGATCGCCCGATCCGGAGGTGGCCCGCTGAACACGGCGGCCGCCCTTGCCAAGCTGGGAGAGGACTCCCACTTCCTCGGCAGGCTCAGCACCGATGCGTTCGGGCGTCAGCTCCGCAGCCATCTCGAGGCGGCCGGCGTCAACACCGACCTCTCGGTGACCACGGACGAGCCCACCTCGGTCGCCGTGGTGTCGCTCGACGACGAGGGCAAGGCCAGCTACAACTTCCACTTCGACGGCACCTCGAACTTCAACTGGCAGGCCGCCGAGTTCCCGCAACTCGAGGAGGGCGACTGGCTGCACTTCGGCTCGATCGGCTCCGTGATCGGTCCCGGCGCCAAGCACGTTCTCGACTTCGTCTCACGCACCGACGCCGCCACGAGCTTTGACATCAACGTGCGCCCGTCGACGCTTCCCGACAGGGCGAACTACTTCGCGCTCGTCTCCGACCTGATGGCCGCGGTCGGCCGCGGCGGGGGCATCGTCAAGGCCAGCGACGAGGACATCGCGTGGCTCGTCGACGACGAGGAGAACCCGCTCGGCTACGCGCAGGCGTGGGCCGAGGAGTACGGGCTCGCGATGTTCATCGTCACCCTCGGCGGCGACGGCGTCGCGGCGGTGCGCCCCGACGGCCGCATCGCGCAGGTCCCGGGACACAAGGTCGAGGTCGTCGACACCGTCGGCGCCGGAGACACGTTCATGGCTGGTTTCCTGTCCGCCTACGCCGAGGATCCCTCGGATCTCGAGGCGGCCCTGAACAGGGGCGTGGCGGCCGCCGCGATCGTCGTGACCCGGCAGGGCGCGAAGCCCCCGACGCGCGCCGAGGTCGACGCCTTCCTCGGGTGAGACGCCCGCCCCGGCATGGGGGCGACACGGCGCGCCAGCGCTATATTTGGGCCTTCGTGCGCATGTGTGCGCGCGGACGAGTGCGAAAGCAGGAGATCTAAGTGAGCCAAGAGCCGGGTCAGTACGACAAGGTCCAGGCGCAGGAGAAGTGGCAGGCCTTCTGGGAGAAGGACGAGACCTTCCGGCCGCTTGACGACGGCAGCCGCGAGCGTCGCTACGTCCTCGACATGTTCCCGTACCCGTCCGGCGACCTTCACATGGGCCACGCCGAGGCTTACGCGATGGGCGACGTGCTCGCCCGCTACTGGCGCCTCAAGGGCTACGACGTGATGCACCCGATCGGCTGGGACTCCTTCGGCCTGCCCGCCGAGAACGCCGCGATCCGCGCAGACAGCCACCCGTCCGACTGGACCTACGCCAACATCGAGACCCAGGTGCGCTCCTTCAAGCGCTACGGCCTGAGCCTCGACTGGTCGCGCCGCCTGCACACGTCCGACGAGGACTACTACCGCTGGACGCAGTGGCTGTTCCTGCGGTTCTTTGAGCGTGGCCTTGCCTACCGCAAGGACTCCTACGTCAACTGGTGCCCGCAGGACCAGACGGTGCTGGCCAACGAGCAGGTCGTCAACGGGCACTGCGAGCGCTGCGGCGCCGAGGTGACCAAGCGCAAGCTCAACCAGTGGTACTTCAAGATCACCGACTACGCCCAGCAGTTGCTCGACGACATGTCGCAACTGGAGGGCGGCTGGCCAGAGCACGTGCTCGCGATGCAGCGCAACTGGATCGGCCGCTCCGAGGGCGCGCACGTCGACTTCACCGTCCAGGGTCGCGAAGAGCCCATCACGGTCTTCACGACCCGCCCCGACACGCTGTTCGGCGCGACCTTCATGGTGGTCGCCCCCGACTCCGACCTGGCCCAGGAACTGGTCAGCGACGAGCAGCGTGAGGCCTTCGACGCCTACCTGACCGAGGTTAAGAAGACCACCGAGATCGAGCGCCAGTCGACCGAACACGTCAAGACGGGCGTGTGGCTCGGCCGCTCCGCCACGAACCCCGTCAACGGCGAACAGATCCCGATCTGGGCCGCCGACTACGTGCTGGCCGACTACGGCACCGGCGCCATCATGGCGGTGCCTGCGCACGACCAGCGCGACCTGGATTTCGCCCGCGCCTACGACCTTCCCGTCCGGATGGTCATCGACGTCGACGGCACCGACCCCGCGGAGACCGGCGTCGCGACCAGCGGCGACGGCGCCTACGTCAACTCGGGCCTGCTCGACGGGCTCAGCGACAAGGCCTCCGGCGTCGCCAAGATCACCGGCCAGTTGGAGTCCGAGGGCCGCGGCACCGGAACGGTGCAGTTCAGGCTGCGCGACTGGCTGCTGTCGCGCCAGCGCTACTGGGGCTGCCCGATCCCGATCGTGCACTGCGACGTCGACGGCGAGGTCCCGGTTCCCGACGACCAGTTGCCGGTGCGACTGCCGATGCTGCGCGGCCAGGAGTTGGCGCCCAAGGGCACCTCGCCGCTGGCTTCGGCGACCGACTGGGTGCAGACCACCTGCCCCAAGTGCGGCGGGCCCGCGCGCCGAGACACCGACACGATGGACACCTTCGTCGACTCGTCGTGGTACTTCTTCCGCTACTGCTCGCCCGGCTTCGAGGGCGGCCCGTTCGACTCCGCGGCCGTGGCCCGCTGGATGCCCGTCGACCAGTACGTCGGCGGCGTCGAGCACGCGATCCTGCACCTGCTGTACATGCGCTTCTTCACGAAGGTGCTGCGCGACCTCGGCATGGTCGACTTCGACGAGCCGATGCTGCGGCTTCTCAACCAGGGCCAGGTCATCAACCAGGGCAAGGCCATGAGTAAGTCGCTCGGCAACGGCGTCGACCTCGGCAAGCAGATCGACGAGTTCGGCGTCGATGCCGTCCGGCTCACGATGATCTTCGCCGGACCGCCGGAGGATGACATCGACTGGGCGGACATGTCGCCCGCGTCGAGCCTGAAGTTCCTGCAGCGCGCCTACCGGCTGGCCTCCGACGTGGCCTCCCCGGTCGGGATCGACTTCGCTTCCGGCGATAAGGACCTGCGCAAGGCCACGCACAAGGCGATCACCGAGGTGTCGACGCTGCTCGACTCCGGCCGCTTCAACGTGGCGGTCGCCCGCACCATGGAACTTGTCAACGCCGCGCGCAAGACCATCGACGGCGCTGCAGGCGCCGCCGACCCGGCCGTGCGCGAGGCCGTCATGTTTGTGGCGCAGTCGCTCAGCCTGGTCGCCCCGTACGTGGCCGAAGAGATGTGGGCGGCCATCGGCCTGCCCCCGTCGATCGCCAACAGCCAGTGGCCGGTCGCCGACGCGTCCCTGACGGTCGACGACACGGCGACCATGGTCGTCCAGATCCAGGGCAAGATCCGCGCAAAGCTGGAGGTGGCCGCCGACATCACGGAGGAGGCCGCGCTCGAGTTGGCGCTCGCCGACGACGGCGTGCAGCGCTCGCTCGACGGCCGGGAGGTCATCAAGGTGATCGCCCGGCTGCCCAAGATGCTGAGCCTCGTGCCCGGCAAGTAGTGCGCTAGACAGGGACGCCCGGATCGGTTGCCGATCCGGGCGTCGCTGTCTTGTCGCAAGGGCGGTCGCTCAGCGGGTCAGCCCACCGAGGTTCGCAAGCTTCTCGTCCACGAGCCCGCGGTGACCTGTACTAGTAGACGGTCAGACATCCTGGCCATCGAGATCTGCAAAGAGGGCCTGCAGGCTCTCTTCGCCGGCCTGGGTGTCAGGTGGGGTGATCCGCACTGGCTCCAGCGGGTAGGTGTACTCGTACGCACTAGGATCGCCGGCTCTCACCTCGATCTTCGCCGACGCGATCCTCCCCAGTGAATCAAGGCGCACCTCATAGCCAATCGCATTCATTGCTTCTGGCCCCAGCATGTTCCTGATCATGAGCCAGCCCTCTTCAAGCGCCTCTGGGGCTTCATCGGTCACGTTCGCGATCACCGCATCGTGGGACAGTAGGCCAACGATTGCCCCGTCGGGTCCCGAGTTCGCTGAGATTGCTCCCTGAAGCCAGAAGAGCGGACGTGTTGCTCCAAAGGCCGGAAAGTCGACGCCTTCCGTCTTGAACCAGCGAGACTCGTGCTCTGACGCGTCGGGTGCGTTCGGCACGCAGAGCCAGGCAGTGCGACCCACAGCCACGGCCATGTTGCCCTTCAGCTTTCCGGGCTCATCCGATTTGAGGGTGTAGGCGGGGTCTGAATCCGCCGGCTTCGAGGAGGCAGCGGGCGATGTAGTGGGTCAGGTTGCGGAACCCGAGAGCGGAGCCGCGGAGGTGTTCGAGGCGGCCGTTGAGGGCTTCTGTGGGACCATTGCTGGTGCCGGGCCGGTCGAAGAAGTTCAACACATCGATCGCGCGGCGTTTCAGGGTGTGACCCAGGCGGACCAGTTCAGTCAGCTCAGCGGGGACGCCGGTGGCGATCGCATCGATCACGCTGGCCATGAGGTGGCGGCCGAGTGTGCGGTCTTTGCAGCGGTAGGCCTGGACGAGGCGCTGGTAGATGCCCCACGTGGCTTCGACCTCGACGTGGTTCTGGTCGCCGAACAGGTCTTCGAGCCGTGTGACTTGTTTGTCGGTGAGTAGATCGGCGCCGGTGAGTAGGGTGCGGCGGGCTTGATAGAGCGGGTCCCCGCGGCGGCCTCGATGCCCCATGGTGGCTTGTTGGACGCGTTGGCGGCATTTGTCGACAGCCTCCCCGGCCAGGCGCACGACGTGGAACGGGTCCATCACCGCAGCTGCGTCGGGGAGTTCCTCGGCGGCGGCGGTTTTGAAGCCGGTGAACCCGTCCATCGCCACGACTTCCACGCCGGCCCGCCAGGCGGCTGGACGGGCAGCGAGCCAGCGTTTGAACACCTGTTTCGAGCGGCCCTCGACCATGTCGAGCAGCCGTGCCGGGCCAGTCCCAGCCGCTACCGGGGTCAGGTCGATGATCACGGTGACGAACTTGTCCCCGGCACGGGTGTGACGCCAGCAATGCTCATCGACCCCGAGCACGGTGACCTGGTCGAACCGGGACGGATCATCGATCAACACCCGACGACCCTCGGCGATGATCGCATCGTTGGCGGTGTCCCACGCCACCGCCAGCCCTTCGGCGACCCTCGCCACGGTGAGGTGCTGACACACGATAGCTTCGAGCGCCCACCGCACCCCACGCCGCGACAGCCGAGCCCTCGGTTCAGCGGCCCGGTCCATGCTCTGGCGCCACACATGACCGCATTCGACACACCGGTACCTGCGCAGCCGCACCCGCAGCACAGTGGGTCTCCAACCGAAGGGCTCGTGAGCCAGGCCTCGGATTACCGTGTCACGCACCAAACCGCGCCCGCCACAGTTGTGGCACCAGTCATCAGCATCCGTGACGCGGCACTCCAGCACCGCCCGGCGCGCGGTCACGTGTTGGCCAGTCACCTCCAACCCGAGCTCGTCGAGGCGGCAGAAGGTCGTCAGATCAGGCGCGGTGAAGGTAGCGTTGAACACGTCGAGGTCTTCCAGATGGACAGCTTAGGAACTTCCATCTTCGGGAGGCCTCGACCCCTCTATCCAGCCGCCACGCCGGAACCCCTACCTACACCCTCAATTGGGAAGAGCCGCTTTCCGGCCACGACTCGCCATGCCATTGCAGGTTCCCGTCCAGCCGATCGCCCGACAGGAGAGCCTCAAGCGTCTTGACACACTGGGGTGCCGAGGCCCAGCGGGCGAACCACACCGGCCTGGCTGACGGCTCCGCCGCAGTCAGTTCCGAGCCGTCGTGTGTCGCGAACGAGGACTGAAGGAGCGGGGCGAAGGCGGACTACTCCTGTTCACTCAGAGGCAGAACCTTGACGAACTCTTGTCTAGCTCGGCTGACCACACGTACACGTCCAGCCTTCCGGAGGCGATCATGAGTTTGCGCGCCCACTGCCCGGCCGGCATCGCGAACTCTGTGTCTGGGGTGCCAAGATTACTGAACGGCTCCCCAACTGAGATCAGGAGGCTTACGAGTTCGTCGGGCGGTAGCGAGTCGTTGAGATCGAACTGGTAAAGGGCATGGTCGGTGAAGTCAAGCGCAGCTGCGAGCCGCCCGAGCTGGTCGGAGGGGACCGGAATCTTGTTGGTGAACGCGTACCGTCCGACAGCTCGGATCGCCTCGTTCGACTGGGCATACTCAGCCATGCCGGCGACCACGGACTCACCGACGTTCCTTGGAAGGTTCTCGTCTGCCAGCATGTCGACAAGGTGCGCGCTGACGAGGGTCGGACTGATGAACTTGGCAACCCCTGGGTGGGCTCTGACGGCTTCGGATACGGATGCCCAGCCCGTCGCGAGGAAGTGTGCGAAGGACTGAGCCGTGTCCTCGATGAGGCCTGCAGTCAAAAGCATCGAGTACAGATCATCCTCGCCCCCCTCCATCCGTTCCACCGGCAGCGGAGTGTGTGGTCTGAGGGTTGAGACAAGCTGGACCATGTGCGATGTCGTCAGCTGAGCGTTCAAGATGCTGATCGCCAGGTCGGTGGTCTCGTCAGCGGTGAGGCCGTCTTTCGGATCGTCAGGCGTTGCCCACGCAATCGTCGATTCGCCGTCCACCAGGAAGGCTGCCAGTGCGTCGTCGGCTCCCCGTTTGGCGCAGTACGTTGCGACATTGGCGGGAGTGGGGGTGACAGCCCGCGCGGACAGGAGCCAGGGCCAGGTCTGCATATCGACAGAGGTGATGTCCGGCAGCGCGGCTTCGGAGCTGACACGTTCCAGAAGTCGAGCAAACTGTTCTGGCATCCAGTCTGTCAGGTGTTCCTCGAGAAGCGCTGCGAGTAGATCCGAACTCTCCAGCACCCAACTTCCGGGGGCTTCCCGAGCCATGACATCGAGGTACTCGCTGATGTGCTCGTGGACGTACGAGCGCACAGCCGCCGAGGTCTCGACGTTGTCCAGGGTCGGGTCGTCCCCGGTGCCGAGTGCCAGGTTGAGGTTGCTGACTGTCAGTTCGTACATCTGTGCGTCGACGAAGAGTTCTCTCATGGGCACACTCAGGACGCCCAGGTCGAACGCGACAATCCCGGCGTCCCGGGCGAAGGAGAACACCACATCCGTGGCATCCCCTTGATCTTGAGTGAATGCCTCGATGCCGGGATACGACTCCTTGAGGAACGCGCGGGTCTCGTCATTGAGTGCGTAACGCTTCGGAGCGTGCGCAACGAGGAGGGCGTGGCTGAGCAACCACCGCCTCGTGTCGAGGCCCAGGATCTGTTGGGCAGCAACCTCAGCGGCCGGGTTCCGCATCGTGGCTTCGTCGGACGTGGCGAGGTAATCGAACAGTCCGGCCCAGGGCACTTCAGCTAGGAGGCCGACGAAGTCGCTTCTGGGCGTTGAGTCGCTCAGGAAGAACCTGTAGAGGAACTGCTTGGCGTCCTCGCTCGGGTTTGACGCGATGTAGGCCGCGACCTCGGAAGCACCCGACACGCGATCCGGGGTCTCAGTCTCATGGACGTCCTCCCGGACTAGGTGAGTGACGATGTCCACGTGGAGCACGCTCGGTGTGCTCGTGAAGTGCTCAGGCACCTGTTCAAGAAGGTGCGTGATGGCGTTCTGTGTGGTGAACACGTGGTTTAGGTCCATCGTCCCCGGTATCACATGGCGGTTGTAGTAGTCGGCAACGTCGGCCCCCGAGAAACCATGGTAGAACTTCGCCGCATATACCGCGAACAACTTGGTGATGTACCCGCGGCGCACCAGTTGGCGGGCGAGGTCAGACTGAAGGACCTCTTCGATGATCTGGTCGAAACCGTGCGACGGAGACTCGCTTGATGTTAGGTCGATCAAGTCTTTGAAATCAGCCGCGCGGATCACTTCTACTTTTCGATCGATCTGGCGACGTTCAGCCTCGAGTTCCTCCACATGGATATCGCGCCAGGTCTGAGGATCGGTGCTGTGAGGAAAGATCGCCTCGAGCTGTTCCTTCGTGAATCCTGCGCGCCCGACACTGACTCCCGCCCCGTCCGGGTCGGCAGCAGCTCGCCACATAGAAACCCCCCGGAACTCATCGGCATTGTAATGAACTCCGTTGACGACCGCTGCTAGTACGTAGGTGGACTGCCGCGCGTCCGCCTTCAGGAATGCATGGAGACGGTCCCCCCAACTTCTGGCCAGAGAGGCCTGTTTGCGGCTGAGAGAATTGTCCGCATCCAGATTTTGCCGTTGACTGAGGAGGTCCTTGACCATCGTGTCGACTGATTCGCGGTGCTTCATGACCAGCACGTCGAGGGTGCTGGTCTGCTGTGGGATGCGCTCGAAATCGGTGAGATGGAAGTTCTTGTACGCGACAAGTGCGAACAGGTGATCTTCCGTCATGCCGGGCGCTGGGGTGGGCGTCCAGAGGAGCCTGTAGGCGAAGACGACGAACTCGTTGCAGATGTTGAGCAGCAGCCTCATGTCGGTGGTGTGACTACCAAGAAGGTCGAGTAGGCCGCGGCTCACGGTGTCTCTTGGCAGACCGTGTTCTTCCAGCGCCGACACGAGATGGTCGCGGGCGTTGACGTGAGTGATGAATGGGACCATCGGAATCACGATCTCGAAGAACTTGGTCCGGTTGGCGCGCTCCACTTCGACGCGTGCAAGGTCTTCAGCGCCACTGTTGGTCGTGTGGGACGTGTCCCGGCTGCCTGCGGTGTTGTCGCCGCCTTGCTTTGGAGTTGCAGCGTCGTTTTCGAGAGATGGCTTGCCATCGCTTGCGCGTTCTGCCGTGTCAGCCTGCTCCGTGCCGGCGGGTAGACGCTTCGGTGTCGTTCCAAGCTTCTCGAACAGGCTGTCCTTGATCGCGTAGATGAAACGGATCGGCTCAGGAGCCATGAGTGCCTTGAGCGTGAGCCTTTCGCCTTTAGTACGGCTCTTCAGTCGTCGGCGAATAAGCTTGATGCGGGCACGGGTGATCAATGATCTGGGGCGGGTGTTGATCAGGGTGTTCAACTCACGCAGGGAGTCAAAAATCTGTGGATCCTCGAACCGGTCGAGGTCCTCGAACACAACGTACCTTGGGCTCTTCACTTCGAAGAAGGTGACGATCTCGTCCAAGTACTCGTCGAAGTAGCTGTCGGACTTTTTGCCCAGAGCAACAGCGGCCCCTGCGGCACTAACTTCGACGATTGCCCGATCCCCAATCATCCATCGAGCCAACGCGGCGGCGATGATCGACAGGACGAACATGGCTAGCAGTCCCCAGAGATGGCCAGTGAGCCAGGACGTGCCATCAGACCATAGGGTCGGTCGAACACCGAACAACCACAGGGTGCCGGTCACTAGCAGCGCGGCAATGACAACCAGTACGACGTCCTTCCACAGCTGGGGCAGTGGCGGGCGGGCAAAGCGTGATGTTCGGATTGTGCCCCGTTTGGGCAGGTAGACCAGTTGCTTGACCAACTCCTTCTGGATGCGGTTCGTCCGGTCCTGTGACGGATCGGGTCCGAGCGTGTTGATGCTGATCCGGACTGTGTCGTCCTGGTGGTTAACGACGAACTGGTCCAGCACGCTGGACTTGCCGGTGCCGTAGCGGCCTGTGAGGGCGATGTTCAGGTTCTTGGGTCCAGTGACAGCCCGCTCAAGCAGGTCGACGTAGAGGCGATGCTCACCCTTGTCGAAGGTTGATCCCAACGTCCTGAGCTCGAAATCCCTTGCCGCGACTCCTTCTGGGACTTTCGACCTGGCACCGTCGACTGCTTGTAGAGCCTCAAGCGACTCAGATGCAACGTGATCTGGCGACGCAGAATCACTGACAACTGGCTCGTTGGTCTGCTCGTCGCCGAGAGTAGAAGGTGACGAGGCGGCGCTGGTGGTGGTCTCTGACACAGGCACAGTATGGCGGAAGCGTCAGACATGCGATGGCGTCTCTGAGCGTTCCCCTCAGGTCGTCGTAGCGAGCCTGCCGGTGTGCCTGCAGAAGCCGGTTCGTCATGCATCTCCACGCCTTGGGCCGAGGGCCTCATGAGTGGGTAGAAGCGGAGCCCGCTACTGGGTGAGTGTGATCAGTCGCAAACCCGATGGGCTCCGGCAACAGGCCGAGGTAGCAATGGGCACACGTTCCCCGTTTGCGACGAGCACATTCGCTGTGGGTGATCTGATGCTGGAGGGGAACTGTACCTCGTGAAGGACGGTTCGCAGTCCCCGCTGCGGCTCAGGCAGTTTGTGCAACTGCGCACGGCTCCAGAGACGGCGCAGTACACGAGCTACTTCCACAGCCGGACTGAAGGGTCAAGCATCCGGATGGTGACATATCAGTACAGCCCAGTAGCCGAGATGCGAGAGGACATCGACTCCTTCAGACACGACCTCGGTGGGTTGGTATGAAACGGGAACTAGATTCGCGCCGCAAGTAGCAGGCTCGACAAGGACATCCAGATCGGTTGCCGATCCCGCTGATGCCGTTCCTAGCCGTCCACAGGTGCCGTTCCGGGTGACAAGGACGCTTCGGCGCGGCGAAGAACGGGGCATGGAACGCTTCTCCGAGGTCGCGCGGGCGCGGTTGGCCTACATCAGCGCGGGCCAGCCGACGCTCGGTGGCGCGCGCAGGGCAGCCCGGCAGACCGAGCAGTCCGGGCCGGGCGGGCAGGGCGAGCAACCCAAGGAGGAACAGGTCGCGCAAGCCGGGCAGGCAGAGCGCGCCGACGCCGTCTCGGAGGCTGATGCTCCCGCGGCGGAAGGGGCCGCCGCCTCACGGTTCCGGCTCGGCGGAGCCCTGCCGACGGTGACCGGCAAGCACCTGATCGTGGTCGCCCTGCTGCTGGTCGCCGCCGTGGCGGTGACGCTCATCGCGCTCGGCAGGAGCGCCGCGACCGAGGTTCCGCTGTTGCCCAGCACCCCGGCGGCAACGACGCCCCCGCCCAGCGCCCAGGCCGGTCCCACGCCGAGCCCGACGCCTGCGGTGCTGCGGGTGCACGTCGCGGGGGCCGTCGCCAGCCCGGGCGTGGTGAGGGTGCGCGACGGAACCATCGTGCAGGAGGCGATCGCCGCGGCGGGCGGACTCACGGCCGACGCGGATCCGGCCGACCTGAACCTCGCGGCACCGGTTACCGACGGGATGCAGATCAGGATCGGCACGACCAGCCATCCCCTCGGCGAGGTCAACGACGGCGCCACCACTGAAGGCGCCGGATCATCGGCGACACCGGGAGGCCCGCTCGACCTGAATGCCGCGTCGCAGGCGCAACTCGAGGATCTGCCGGGCGTCGGGCCGGTGATGGCCTCGGCGATCATCGCCTGGCGCGAAGAGCACGGCAGGTTCACGGCGGTCGAGGAACTGCAGGAGATCGACGGCGTCGGCCCGAAGACGTATCAGCGGTTGGCGCCACTGGTGACGACATGAGGAACGACTGGCGCCTGCTTCCCGTCGCAGTCGCGGTGTGGGGCTCCAGCCTGATCGCCACGTCCGGGTGGGAACCGGGGGCGCAGGCGGTCTTCGCGTTGCTCGCGGGGCTGGGCCTCGTCGCCCTGCTGTGTGTCCGCGCCGGCCGCGGTTGGGCCGCTGTCGTCGTGCTGGTCGTCGTGGTGACGGCGCTGACGGCCGGGGTGCGCGTCTGGCAGCGGAACCACTCCGCCGTGGCCGAGGTGGCGGCCGACCGAGCCGCGGGCACGGCCGAGGTGCGCCTGACCTCCGAGCCGTTGCGCCGCGCAGAGGTCGTGGTCGCCTCGGCGGACCTCTTGAGCCTGCGGGCCCGTTCCCGGGAGGTAACGACGTCGGTGCCCGTGGTGCTGTTCGCAACGGGGGATGTAGGCGAGGCGCTGCTCCGCGCCGAGCCAGGGGCCGTGCATCCCGCCCGCGTCCGACTCGCGCCCGCCGAGCCGGACGACCCAGCCGCCGCGCTGCTGAGTGTCCGCGAACTCGGCGCCCGCATCGAGGCACCAGGCCCGCTCCAGGCCCTAGCCAACGCGATGCGCGCTGGGCTGCGGGAGGCTGTGTCGCATTCTCCGCCCGATCAGGCTGCGCTGGTGCCCTCACTCGTGGTCGGGGACACCTCCCGGGTCAACGACCGGATGCGCCAGGACTTCCGCGCCACCGGGCTCACCCACCTGATGGCGGTCTCCGGGGCGAACCTGTCTCTCCTGGTCGGGGTCCTGGTGCCGACGGTGCGGGTCATCGGGGTGCGCGGTTGGTGGGTGCGGGGCTGCGCCGTCGCCGGCGTGGGGTTCTTCATCCTGGTCTGCGGGCAGGAGCCCTCGGTGCTCCGGGCCGCCGCGATGGGCCTGGTCGCCCTGGCCTCCATCGGGTCGGGGCGGGGCAGGCGCAGCATCCGGGCGCTGTGCCTCGCGGTGGCCGTGCTGATCTGGCTCGACCCGTGGCTGTCGCGCTCTGTCGGCTTCGCGCTGTCGGTGGCCGCCTGCGCCGGGATCGTGCTGCTCGGCCCCCGGTTCCGCGACGCGCTGCTTCGCTGGTGCCCCCGATGGGTGGCAGAGGCGGTTGCCGTGTCGCTCGCCGCCCAGTTGGCGACCCAGCCGATCGTGACGGCGATCAGCGAGCAGGTCTCCGTCGTCGCGGTCGCGACCAACGTGCTCGCGGCCCCGTTCGTCGGGCCGACGACGGTGCTCGGCCTCCTCGCCGCGGTGCTCAGCCCGCTGGGCGCGGTCGCGACCGTTCCTGGCTGGGTCGCGGGCTGGTGCAGCCAACCCATCGTGTGGATCGCCTCGGCAGGCGCGGCACTGCCGTCGGCCACCTGGGAGTGGAGTTCGAGCCTCCTTGGCGTCGCCCTGGTGGCGCTGGCCTCTGCGGCCGTGGCCGTCGTGCTGGTACGTCTGCTCCGCTCGCCGTGGGGCGGCGTCGCCTTCGCGGTGATCCTGGTGGTCGCCAGCGCCGTCCGCCCGGTGCCGCTCGGCTGGCCGGGGGAGTGGAGTGTGGCGTTCTGCGACGTGGGGCAGGGGGACGCGACGGCGATCCGTGCCGGTCCGGACGCCGCGATGCTCGTCGATGCCGGCCCCGAGCCCGGCCCGACGCTGGCGTGCCTCGATTCGCTCGGCGTCGACCGCCTGCCCCTGCTTGTCCTCACGCACTACCACGCCGACCACGTGGGCGGCGCCGAGGAGGTGATCCGACGCTTCCGGCCCGGCCTGATCCTCGTCCGAGAGGGCCCAGTCCCGCCGTGGCTGGCCGAGGCGGCAGGGCGCGCTGGCGGACGGGTCCGTTCCGCCATCGAGGGGGAGCGGATCGCGCTGGGGGAGGCGCAGTGGGTGAGCGTCTCGGTGCCGTCCGCTCCCGTCGCGTCCGACCCCGAGGGCGAGGGGTCTGCGGAGAATGACGCGTCCGTCGTCGGGGTTGCCACCTCGGGTGGCGTCCGGGTGCTGCTGGCAGGCGACGCCGAGCCGGCTGGGCAGCGCGAGGCGCTGCGCTCGGCCCGCGCGGCAGGGCTGCCCCTGGCGGTCGACGTCCTGAAACTGCCGCACCACGGTTCGGCCAGGCAGGAGCCTCGCTTCTTCGAGGCCTCCGCCGCCCGGATGGCCGTCGCGAGCGCGGGCGAGGACAACGACTACGGCCACCCGGCGAAGGCAGCCCTCGACCTGGCGACCGGGTTGGGCATGTCTGTCGCCCGTACCGACACGCAGGGCACCATCGCGCTCGGCCGCAGAGGGGATTCGTTGACCATTGCGCCGATAGTGAGGCCCCGATGACTAGGGAAGACGCCGCGCCGCCCGCCACACCGTGCACAGCGTGACAAGAGTCCGTCGACGACCGCGATCTCCGGCCTCGAGCAGGATGACTGGGATCACACCAAGCGAGCTATGAGCCCCTGAGACGTTCGCATAGCCCCAGATGCTTTGTCCGTCGAAGAAAATGTGTGCTCTGATGACGAGGGTGGACCCGTCGGTGGGGTCGCGGGGCTTTCGAGCGTTTCAGCGCCAGATGATGCAACCCATCCACAACCACTCCAAGCAAGACTTTGTGAGATTGGCTGTGTTGTCAGTCCTCCTTGCGAAGTTCGTGGGCTCTCTTTGCCCACTTATCTGCACTCTCTTGATCTTCCAAGACGAGATAGATCTCTCCAAGGAAATCGGCGAACTCAGGCGTCATCTGACGGCCTTCGGCGGTTGCCCCCATTTTGGCCCAGTGGCGCGCCAAACTGGGACGCTCACGGCCCAAAGTACGAGCGAGGTAGAGCATGCTTTGAGGGTCTCCAGCGTTGGCGGCTCTGAGGTACCAGTCCTGGGCCTCGTCTGTGTTGCCTTGCTCTGAGGCAAGGATTCCTAGCCAGAAGTATGCCTCGCGATCAAAGCATCTGGCCGCCTCGATCCACAGGTCCTTGGCCTCTTCAAACTCATGTCGGACGTACTGTCCGAGGGCGACTGCGGTCATTGCCGTTGGTATTCCACGGTCCGCCGATGAGGCAAGCAAACGCTGCGACTCAGTGGGATCACTGTGTTGCTTGGCGATACCGAGCGCACACATAGCCTGCGGGTCTTCGAGATCTGCGGCAGCAGAGGTCCAGTGCATCCACCCCGCTTCATCCCCACGCTGAGCCGACATCTGGGCCAGCATGAGCATTGCATCTGGTTGACCCTGTTGGGCAGCACGACTCAGCCAGTCTTCGGCTTCGGTCAGGCGTCCCTCGTGGAAGTAGTAGGCACCGCGCTCAAATTGACGCTCGGGTGTTACCGTATCGTCATGCTGGGTTCGCAACTCATTCGAAGCTAGCAAGTCGCCTCGCTGCTCAAGATGATGGATTGCGCAGCGGAGAGCTTCCACGTGTCCGAACTTCGCAGCACTAACGACTAGCTCCTCGTGGGTCGCAAACTCATCGGCCGATAGGTCTTGAAGCCCTGCTATTGCGATCTTGGCTAGTGTGGCCGTGGCCAATCCTTCGCGAACGCAGAGCCGGTGCCATCGTCCACCCGGATCGAGGGCTCCGCGCCTTGTCAGAACACCGATCAGTGCGTTGGCGCACACTGCCGAACCCGCCCGAGCCCCGAGCGCCAACCAGTGCTCCGCCTCATCAGGTCGCCCCAAATCGATGAGCAGCCGAGCCGCACTCACCAGAGCCCCGAGCAGTCCATGTTCGGCTGCCTTCAGTAGCCAGGTGATCTGCTTTTCGGGCTTGTGTCTGTCTCCGAAGAGGATGCTCAGCGAGACTGGACCGTGGGCCTCCCCAGCCAAGAGGGCCTGCTTGGTCAGCTCTACAGCTTCTTGTTCTTCAAGGCCGCGAAATCTTGGTGAAAGTGCGACTTCGAAAGCTGCGGCTGGCTCACCAAGGGTAAGCGCGCGCCGCAACCATGTGAACTTTACCGAGGACTCCGGAGTGGAGCGGGCGAGAGCGAGGCATGCATGTCCCTCCAAATGGTTGGCATGCGTCAGCAAGTGCCTTGAGTCCCAGATCTGATCAGACAGTTTCTCGATGGCAGCATCAAACATTGCAAAGGTTTCTGGTGGCGTGCGAGCTCGCTCCAGGATGGCATGCACTGACCCGTGTCCTCCAATAGGATCGGTCGCCCAATCAAATGCAGGAGGGAAGAGGTGATCATGCCACAACTTGGTGGGATGCAAGAACGTGAAGGCCAACTGCATCAGTTCAAGAAGTTGTAGTTGTGATGCGCCCTCGCGGTAGATGTGGTGAGCATCGATTGCGGCAATAACTAGAGCTGCCCGCTCAGGGTGCTGCTTGTCGTGGAAACCCTGAAGGGTGCGGGCAATGAGCGCATCAACGGCCGCCAGGAGTTCTGGCAGTCGAGCGATCTTCTCGGTCGGAATCTCATGGACGACAGCTTGGAGCGCTAGATCCATTGGGAGGGATAGCGCCTCTTCTTCGTTCAACTCGGGTTCGAGGCGAATGCTTGATTCATCAAGCAACTCGAGCAAATGGAGGTTCGCGCCGAGCCGGACTCCGTCCGGGAATGTGAAGCCCTCGAGTTCGGAGCGCATATTGGCGAGCGTGCTGTCGTGAAGTGTTGCGACGACAAGAAGGCCTGCGCGGACCGCGTCCGAAAGAGCTTTTGCAGTGAGTTCGACACGAAAATCATGGCGCTGCATATCGTCTATCAAGAGAGTGATGTCCTCTGGCCGGTGGAGGCCCTCACGCCCACCGTCGGTCTCCACTGATTTCATGACGGCCGCCAGCGCGCCCTCGACCGGACGCAACTGCCACAGCAGCCTGTGCGGTACATTCCGTCGCAGAGCCTCGAGCAGGGTGCGTGTCTTGCCCGACTTAGGGGGCCCCACAATCACGACGAACGCTCCGCCGGAAGAGACGCTGAGCCGTTCATCCAGATACGCATCGACGGCCCTGGGTGCGTACTCGGGCGTCTCGCCGCCAGTCAGCCATGAGCCTTGCCGAAACCCCTCCTTGAGTCCGTCGGGGGCAGATGCATCGCCCACCAACTGGCTGACCGGCCCGCTCAACACCTCCTCAAGACGGCTCGCCTTTCGGCTGTTTGCCTCGGCAGTGCGTGGACTCGCTGCAGTAGCTCTGCGGTCTTTGGCCATCTGCCATGAGTGGTAGAGGCGGTCAACGTCATTCCACTCACCAGCATCCTCGGGGGCCCCTTGCGCCTGCGCCATCTCGTTCATCATATGGCGGGCCGCTGCTTGGAGGTACTGACTCGAAGGGGGAAAGGTGCCCCTCTTCTGCCAGTTCGCGACATGGTTGCGCTCCACCTTGGGCACCTCAGAAGCACCGAGGCGCCACGCCTGTGCCTCCAGTTTCTCGGCAAGCCCCTGAAGGCTTGGACCTTCGTGGGCTAGAAGTGCCGTCCACCACGCTGAGATGGCACTCTTCTGATCCATCGCCATTTGACCTTTCCGACAGAGCATCACATCGGCACATGCCTGCCACGCCGACCTCAGCATAAGGTACAGAACCTTCATGATCAGTTACCCACGTCCCTTGTCCAAGTGCTCTGCGAAGTGACGTGCCATCCCTGGCACCGGGCACACTCGTAGCTGCGTTGCTCCCTGCGTCGTGTGTCGGTTTGATCAAGTCTTGCGATCGTGCGTGCATTCTTGGCTTTGTGAAGCACTGCAGTCGCTTCATCATGGTCGCGAAAGCGACGCTTTTGCGATGGACACTTCGCAGGCCCCTTGCGACCCATACGCTGCAGCGACACGAAGTCTCGCCCCTCTTTCGGGATGCTGTTGTTGTTTGGCATGGCCAAGTACCTTTCTCATTTGCGCCAGCGGCGTCTTCTCGTGTCACCAAGATTCGTCTGTCACGCCACTGGGTTCGATCCCTGTGACGCGTGACATAACACCGCGATGGCTGACCGAGACGGCTCCCGGCAGAGAAGGGGCGCGATCATGATCCTGACGTTGCCTTCGCGGCCCTGCATTCGTCGCGCGAGAGCCTCCATGCACACCCGTCCGTCCCTTGCGTCAGAACGATGCCGCGACCTGGCGCAGGGTTGGGCAGTCGCCCGCCGCACCAACTTGGTGGGAACTCCGCCGCGCTCGGCTGCAGCGCTGGCGCCCTGACGGCAGGGTGATGCCGTGTTGGCCAGAGCCCCGCTTGGGCCCAGCAAGGCCTCCTGGGGGAGAGGCAGCGGAAAGCGCGGATCGCGACAGTCAGATGCATCTCTCGCTTGAGCTACCGTGGTCGCTCTGACGTCAGGTCGCCTGTGGCCTGGTCGTCAGGATCGGATCGGGGGACCGGGGCGAGCAGTCAAGCTCGGAAGTCTTCACCGGCGCGTCTGCGTCCTGGCAGGTAGCCGTGATGGCGCGGGTTCGCCACAAGCAGACCCGCACCGACCATGAACAACGCAGCGGCCACGCCCACCTGTGCGAACGTTGCAGTCTCGCGGAACAGGAACCCGTAGAGGCTCCAGTCGCTGGTGTCGGCCGGGAACACCAGTGCCAACCCGAACGCTCCCATCAGGGGAACCAGGCATACACGACGCCAAACAGTGCCGACGTCGCCATCGCGACACCGGACAACCACAGGTAGTTGCGCAGCAGGGCCCCGCCCACCTCAAGACCGCCAAGGTAGGTGCCAGCCGCGAGAATCGATCCGGACACGGTGGCCGCCAGGAGGATCGACAGGAGCCGCAACAGGTGCACGCGCGCGGAGTGACGGATGACTCGTGAGCCGGTCATGTTGTGACTGATTGCCGTCGCAAGGGCACACAGGATGGGGACGCTGAGCAGGACCCGCAGTTCGGGCTGCAGCGGGAAGGGGCCGATCTGGCTGATGGTTCCGTGGGGGAACGCGGCGGTGATGATCAGGGCCGCGAGGAGGGGCGGGTAGGTGGCCCGGAATCCCGACCCTGCCAGCAGGTAGCTCACGAGGGCTCTGTGAAGTACGGGTAGCTGCACGTGGCGAACTGGTCCCGCAGCGCAAGTGCCTCCTCGGCCGACATGGGGTCTCCGACGAGCATTGAGGTGTCTTCTGTCACCACCGACTCCCAGGTGCTGACGAGCCCTTGCAGGTCCACTCCGTAGCGCTCGGAGGGTAAGGCGTCGGTGGCCAGTTGCGCACAGTGCACGGGCTCGACGATGCCTTGCAGGATGGCGGTCACGTCGGGTGGGCCTCCCGTCAACTGCTCGTCGCCGAGTACGAAAGGGGCCGTCTCCGGGTCGGTGGGCGCCCAGGTTTGGCTCACCTCGGCGAACCGTTGCGGCAGCAGGCCCCGGTAGTCGCTGTGCTCCGTCATCTCGACGATCGCCCAGAGTGTCTCGCTGAACCCGTCGCTCACCCGGGCATGCTCCGGGTAGTAGCACACCGGTCGGGTCTGAACGGCGCCGCAGTAGGTGGGCGGTCGACCCGTGGGGACGAGCCGACTCAGGGTGGTGGCCAGGCCGAGGCCCACCGAGGCCACGACGAGCACGACCGATACCAGCATCCGGCCCCAGCCAACGTGCCGGGAACCGGTCGGCGACGCGGGGCGGAGGATCCACAACGCGACGATCAGGACGACGATGATGACGGCCTGAGCGGCGAGATAGGTCCAGTGGTACGCGTACCCGATGCGTGGAAGAGTCGCTTGGCCCATATTGAGGATCGTGATCTGGTCGCTCGGCGATCCGAAGAAGTAGATGAGCAACAGCACAGCGGAGGACGCCACGAGCCCAGCAAGGACGGGTTGGGTCAGCCGACCAACCGCCGCGCCGAGGCTGACGAACAGGACCAGCAGGAGGAGCTGAACCAGGACGGCGAGCCAAGCGAAGGGGTCCCCGACCGGAGGCAGGCTCATGATCAGGGCCGCCGCGAGCCCGACCAAGTGACCGATGCACGCCAGGCTCGCGTGCCCGATCGCGACCCCCAGGCCAGGTGACCGCCAGGGCCAGATGCCCTCCAGATGCAGGGTGCTGCGGGCCATCCGCCCGACGTCAAGGGCAGCAGCGCCGGCCACGAGAGGGCCGCAGATGACGAACCCGACCGAGAGCCAGTCGATCGTCCACACCAGGTCGCCGCGCCAAGGCGCCCCGCGCTGGGTCGTCGCGAAGACGGCAGCGGCCACGGAGCAGGCGGAGACAAGGCCCAGTCCACGCAGGGCGGAGAGTCGGACCAGGAACAGCCACGACAGGAGGGCGCTACGCATCGACGCCGCTGTCGACCACGCGTGAGAAGGCCAGATCGACCGATTCGGCGGTCACGTCCGTCCGGCCCGCGATCTGGACGAGCCCGGCCAGGTCCCCGTCGAACACGAGCCTGCCGCCGCTCAACACGGACACCGACTCCGCAACCGCCGCGACATCCTCGCTGAGATGGGTCGAGACGATCACGACGTGGGTGCGGCCGAGGACTTTGAGGAGCCTGCGTAGCTCGCCGCGCTGGATGGGATCCAGACCCACCGTCGGCTCATCCAGGACGAGGATCCTCGAGCCACCGATCAAGGCCTGTGCGACGCCAAGGCGACGGAGCATGCCTCCGGACAGCGCACCAACCTTCGAGCGCGCCTTCGATGTGAGATCCACGGACTCGAGGGCGCGCCCGACATCGGCCCTCCCGAGTGGTCGACGCCGCGTCGACCGGCACCAGGCCACGAAGCGCAGGTAGTCGGTTGCCGTCAGTTGCTTCGGCGCGGTGAAGTCCTGCGGAAGGTAACCGGGGGAGGGCTCGTGACCTTCCTCGTCGGTCACGGTTCCCCCACCACTCTCGGCACCCACGATCCGGCGCATGAGCGTCGACTTGCCTGCCCCGTTCGCGCCGAGCAGGGCGGTGACACCTTGCGTGAATGTTGTCGAGACGGGACCGAGCGTGAAGGCCGGATAGGCCCTGGTCACATCGACCAGAGACACGGATGGTCGCGTCACCAGGAGTCTGACCTCGAGTTCGACCAACCCGAGCGGATGTTAGCGAGGGCCAGGAAGATCACGGTGATGGCGGCACCCGTGATGGAACGCCGCGTCGGGTTCGTCGGATCATGGGCAGATCCAAGCAGCCTAACCACCCCTTGGCAAGGACCTATCCCACGAGAAGTACCTTTTGGGTATCAATCGACCGGTCTGATTGACAGCCGCGCAGCCCGAAGGCATCATCTCGCTCATCTCCCTCTGCCGCACGGGGGCCGGTCCGCCGACCTGTCCGATCTCCGGCTTCGGGGGTCGCGGCCTACTCGCGCGGCTGTAGCCCCGCGGCCACGTACATGGCGTCGATGGCGTGCATCATCTTCACCGCGTCCGCGGCGTCGGTGATCACCGGAAGGCCCTCGCGGACCGCCGCGACGAAGATGTCCAACTGGCAGTCGTAGCTGGTCGGACGCTCCGGGACCTCGATCTCGGTCGCGCCGTCCGCGTCGGTGTACAGCGTCAGGGAGTTGCCCTCCTGCGGCTTCACGAAGCCCTCCACCTTCAGCACGCCCTCGGTGCCGACGATGGTTGCTGACTGGCACTCCACGTCCTCGAGCAGCGAACTCGACACCGTCGAGGTGACGCCGCTGGGGAAGCGAAGCTCCGCGGTCAGGGCCTCGTCGATCCGGTCGTCGGTGGAGGGGCGGTACGTCGCGGAGACGACCTCCGGCTCCTCGCCGACGATGCTGCGCACGAAGTGCAGGCTGTAGCAGCCCAGGTCCATCGTCGCGCCGCCAGCCAGGTCGTAGATGTAGCGGATGTTGCTGCGGTCAGGCAGATTGACGTCGAACGTGGCGCTCACGTCGACCAGGTCGCCGACCTTGCCGTCCCGGACCAGCGCGATCGCCTCGGACATCAGCGCGTGGTAGCGGTAGTGGAAGGCCTCCATCACCACCAGGCCGCTGCCGGCGACGTGCGCCGCGACCTCCTCAGCCTCGGTGCCGTTCGAGGCGAAGGGCTTCTCCACCAGCACGTGCTTACCCGCGTCGACGGCGGCCTTCGTCCAGCGGCCGTGCTCCGAGTTGGGCAGCGGGATGTAGATCGCGTCGATGTCGTCAGCGGCCAGCAGTGACTCGTAGCTGTCCTCGACCCGCCCGATGCCGTGCTCGGCCGCGAACGCCTCCGCGCGGGAACGATCGCGCGCCGCGACGGCGACCAGTTCCACGTCGGGGTTCAGCGCGGCGGGCGCGATGAGGGACGACGGGGTGATGCCTGCGGCACCCAGGATGCCGAAACGAAGTGGGCTGGACATGGCTCTCCTTTGAGTTTGATGGCTCGCAGGAAGTCTAGGGGGTCGGTCAGCGGCCGAACTCGCGGCCCGTCACCTCGTCGAGCGAATCCGCAGAGTAGACGTCGATCCCGGCACCCGTGACGACGTACAGGAACTCCCCGATACTCAGTCCGCGCGCGCCGCCCTGCCGGTCGACCGGAGGCTGGTGGACGTCGAGCTTGTCGAGGAGGGCGAACTCCTTGCCGTCGTAGCGGTACATCACGTAGCGATGGGTCTGCCTCCCCTTCGCGTCCATCGTGGTGGCGTCGAACCCGATCAGCCCCCGCGCGACGTCGACGAAGACCGCCTTGTGGTTGCGCAGCGCCTCCGCGTCGTCGAACGGGACCCGGATGGTGGTCGCTTCGGTGACGTCGTACGGGTCGGAGGTGTCGAACATCGTGAGCTTCATGCCCCTGACGATGCCGTCCTCGCCGGCGTCCATCCCGAGGCCGAGCAGGCGGGTTTCCGACCACGGATGCAGGTAGGTGCTGAAGCCCGGGATCTTCAGGGCGCTCATCACCATGGGGTGCTGCGGGTCGGAGAGGTCGATGGCGAACAGCGGGTCGACCTGGCGGAACGACACAACGTAGCCGACGGGCCCGTCGAAGCGCACCGACTGGATCGACTCGTCGACCGCAAGCCGGGAGAGCGACCCGACGATCTTCAGCGAGGAATCGAGGACGAACAGGCCGGGGTAGCTGCCCCAGCCCCCGCCTGCGGTGCTGCCGTTCATGGTGACGGCGATCCGGAGGTGCCCCTCGTAGGAGTCGAGCGCGAACTGGTTGAGCACCGCGCCGGGGACCGAGCCCTCGGCCGTGGCCTCGAGCGAGCCCTTGTCGGTGGCGACCCGGACGAGGTGGGTCGTCTGGTCGACCCTCTGCAGCCCGATCGCCTGGTCCAGATCGGCGGGGACCGCGTCGAAGCCCTCGTAGGTGGCGCCAGCGAGGTAGAGCGCGTCGGTTCCCATGTAGACGGCGTCCGAGCCGCCGAGCACGCTCTGCGTGTCGATGCGGCCGCCCGAGGCGAGGTCGATGCTGCTCAGCACCGAATAGCGGGGTCCCGTCGGGCCAGGCATCAACCAGCAGTCGGTTGCCTTGACCGGCGCGGCGTCGTCGCCGCTCCACACCTGCGGCACGAAGGTCGCGGGATCCTCCGCGTCGACGGCGTTGGGGTCGGCGAGCGTGTAGTCGGTGACCAGGTAGACGATGCCGTCGGAGAGCCGCGAGGTGACGTAGGCGCCGCTCTGCCCGAGGCTGCTCACGAACCGCGGGCGGGTCGGGTCGGACACGTCGTACTGCAGCGCCCTTGTCTGGGTGGCGTCGTAGGGGACATAGGCGAACGGCTCGCTCGGCGGCAACTCGGACAGCCGCGGGGTGTACTCCGTGACGAGGGCGATAAGCGTGGTGCCATGCAGCATCAGATCGACGACGGGGCCCTGCACGGCGCCCTCGGTGGCGCCTGTCTCGGAGGCGGTGGTGTCGATCCGGGCGACCTGGGTTGTGTCGGCCCCGTCGGCACTGACCAGGACCACGTCACCGCCCGAGGCGGTGAAGATGGTCCTGCCGTCGCTCTTGACGATGTCGCCCTCGTCGATGCCCGCGACCTGCGCGTTGGTCCGCCAGGTGCCCTCGGCCGAGTAGCCGCCCTGCGGCGAGGATCCCGACTCGGAGGCGGCGCCGTCGGCCGGGGCGGCGACGGGCAGCGGCCCGCCGACGTCGGTCCACTGGCCGCTGTCCCGGGCCGCAGTCAGGGATCGCTCGATGGCGGCGAACACGGGCGCATAGTCGGACGCGTCGCGGATCTGCACCTTCGAGGGGATCGGCGCGGCGCTCGGCAGCAGCGACGGGGGATCGGAGTGGTCGCTCTCGCGCCGGGTCAGGCCCGCCCCGACGGCGACCCCTGCGACCATCGCGACGGCCGCGGCGCCCGCCACCCAGGCCCAGCGGCGACGCGGGCGGGGCGCGACCGCTTCGGCCTGCTCGGCGTCGAGTTGCGCCGACAGCGCGGCCCGCACCTCGGGCGACGGGCGCAGTTGGTCCTTGATCTCGCGAAAGATGTCGTCATTCATCGAACAGCCCTCCCAGCAGTTGGTCGCGCAGTCGCGCCCTGCCGCGGGAGAGGCGCACCCGGACGGCGCCCTGCTCCACCCCCAGCAGTTCCGCGATCCGCGCGACGCTCAGATCCTCGAAGTAGAACAGGTACACGACACTGCGCAGCGTCTCGGGAAGCGCCCGGATCGCCCGGAACAGCACGTTCTGCTCGTCGGTGGCCAGCGTGAAGCCGTCCGGCTCGGCATCGACGTGCTCAGGGGTCAGCGGCACGACGCGGGTCCGCCACGAGCTGAGCCGGATCCGGCGGGCGCAGTTCAGCGCCGTCGTGATCAGCCAGGCCTTGCGGTGCTGCTCGCCGTTGAACTCGACCTGACGCCGGTGGTAGGTCAGGAAGACCTCCTGGTAGGCGTCGTCCGCGTCACCCCTGCACTCGGTGTGGGTGACGGCGATGCCGTAGACGAGCGACTCGTAGCGCTGCACGACCTCGTGCGTGCCGCCGGGCAGCAGGGCATCCGAGTCCCGGTGCCCGCCGTCGGCGGGGTGTGCCGCTGAGCCCACGATCGCCCCCTGTCCGCATCGACGTCGGTGTCTCTTCACCTGTAACTCCCTGCGGGTGCGCAAAAGGTTACAGACGTCTTTCCTGCGGGCGCGCGAAAGGGCCGACCTCGGGGCGGGTGCCCGGAGATCGGCCCTCTAGTGGCTACAGCGACTGGCTACAGCGACTGCGGCGTCAGGTGCGAGTCGTCGCCCGTCAGCGCGGCGAGCCTGCGACGCAGCCCGACGGCCTCGTCTGCCCTGTTCTGGCGCTCGAGCGAGCGGACGAGCAGCAGCGTGACGAACTCGTTGGTCGGGTCCTGCTCGAGGATCGTGCGGGCCTCTGCCTCTGCAGGCCGCAGGGATGCGCGGTGGTAGTGCGCCCGCGCCAGGTACTCGCGCACGTTCAGGTTGCGGGGGTCCTCCTCGAGGACTGCCGAGAACCGCTCGATCGCGGTCTTGTAGTCGCGCTCGTCGAAGGCCTGAATGCCCATGTTGTAGGTCAGCAGGGTGGTCACCAGCGGCTCCTTTCGTCTCGTCCGTCTGGTGAAATGTTCAACTATCTCCTGGTGGGGATTATTCCCGGCTGGCTGAGCGTCGGTGGGCACTGGCAAGCTTGGCCCATGTCATCGTTCGGCAGCACGCTCCTGGTCACCGGTCCTGAGGCCTTCCTCGCGCAGCGTGCGGTCGCCCGGACCAGGGCGGCCGCGCTCAAGGAGCGCCCCGAGGCCGACGTCAACGAGATCACCGCCGCCGAACTCGAGGACACCATGCTGTCCGAGGTCGTCGGCGGCTCCCTGTTCTCCAGCGACATCGTCGCCGTCATCGACGACGTCGGCGCCTGCCCGCCGGGCGTCGTCGACCAGTTGGTCGCGGTCGCGAAGAACCCGGGCGATGAACTCTGCCTGATCCTCGTCCACCACGGCGGCAACAAGGGCAAGGGGCTGATCGACAAGCTCAAGAAGGCCAAGGTGCCGACCGAGCCGGTCGCTGCGTTCAAGGCGTGGGAGTTGCCGAAGTTCGTGGCTGAGGAGGCCAAGCGCAACAAGATCCGGATCTCGCAGGACGCGGCGGGCGAACTCGTCTCGGCCGTCGGCAACGACCTGCGGGCGCTCGCCTCGGCGGTGGCGCAACTCGCCTCCGACTCCGACGGCGGAGAGATCGACGCTGGACTGATCAAGCGCTACTTCGCGGGACGGGCAGAGGTGACGTCCTTCGCGGTGGCCGACGCCGTGCTTGCGGGCAACGCGAACGTCGCGATGGAGCGGCTCAGGTGGGCGCTGTCGACGGGGGCCGCCCCGGTGTTGGTGACCAGCGCGATGGCGGGCGCGTTCCGGGGGATGGGCAAGTACATCGACGCGCAGGGCTCGCGGATGAACAGCAACGACCTCGCGCGGCAGTTGGGTCTTCCGCCGTGGAAGATGAAGGACTACGCCCGCACGTCGCGCCTCTGGGGCCCCGGCTCGGTGGCTGGGGCGATCCAGTTGATCGCCGTCGGCGACGCGGAGGTCAAGGGTGCGGCGACCGACCCGGCCTTCGCGCTGGAGCGGATGGTGCTCGGGGTCCTCGCGCTGGCCCGACCCTGAGTGTCAATCCCGGTCGAGGGTACGCAAAACAGCGCCTTGACGACCGAGGGCCAAGGCGCTGCGTGAAAAGCGCTACCGCGTCAGGCTCAGAGAGCCGCGACGGAGGTGGAGATGGCCGACTTGCGGTTGGCGGCCTGGTTCTTGTGGATGACGCCCTTGCTCACGGCCTTGTCCAGCGCGCGGTTGGCGACCTGGGCAGCCTCGGTGGCCTTGGCGGAGTCGCCAGCGGCGACGGCGTCGCGCACGGCGCGGACGTGGGTGCGCAGGCCCGACTTCACGGCCTTGTTGCGCTGGCGCGCGATCTCGTTGGTCTTGTTGCGCTTCTTCTGGGACTTGATGTTCGCCACTGGGCAAGCCTCTTTTTATCTCAAGTTGGTTGACTCGGTCATGCGTTTGCACGCGACGATCCACCTTACCTGAGACGGTGCTGACGCTCCAAATCTGCTGGTTAGCCCGCCCGGGCAATACGTGAGAGACTTGGTGGTCGTCACAGTCGTCCCATGAGGAAATCGATGCCAGCACCGCGCCCAGGTAAGACCGATCCGGCGATCATCCGCAACTTCTGCATCATCGCCCACATCGATCATGGCAAGTCGACCCTTGCCGACCGCATGCTGCAGTTGACCGAGGTGGTCGACGCGCGGCAGATGCGCGCCCAGTACCTGGACCGGATGGAGATCGAGCGTGAGCGCGGCATCACCATCAAGTCGCAGGCCGTGCGGATGCCGTGGACAAAGGACGGCGTCGTGCACATCCTGAACATGATCGACACCCCCGGCCACGTGGACTTCACCTACGAGGTCTCCCGCTCGCTGCAGGCGTGCGAGGGCGCCGTGCTGCTCGTCGACGCCGCGCAAGGCATCGAGGCGCAGACCCTCGCGAACCTGTACCTCGCGCTCGAGGCCGACCTGCAGATCATCCCGGTGCTGAACAAGATCGACCTGCCCGGCGCCAACCCCGAGAAGTACGCCGAGGAACTCGCCGGCATCATCGGCTGCGACGCCGACGAGGTGCTGCGGGTCTCCGGCAAGACAGGTCAGGGCGTCGCCGAACTTCTCGACACGGTTGTCGAACAGATCCCCGCACCGGTCGGCGACCCGTCGGCCCCCGCCCGCGCTTTGATCTTCGACTCCGTCTACGACACCTACCGTGGCGTCGTCACCTACGTCCGAGTCGTGGACGGCGAACTCAACCACCGCGAGCGCATCCGGATGATGTCGACCAAGGCGACCCACGAGCTGCTCGAGGTCGGCGTCATCTCGCCCGAGCCCGTCAAGGCGGACGCCCTCGGCGTCGGCGAGGTCGGCTACCTGATCACCGGCGTGAAGGACGTTCGCCAGTCCCGCGTCGGCGACACCGTCACGCTCGAACATCGCGCGGCCGAGACCGACCTCGGCGGCTACCGGCACCCCAACCCGATGGTCTACGCGGGCCTGTACCCGATCGACGGCGACGACTTCAACGAACTGCGCGAGGCGCTCGAGAAGCTCCAACTCAACGACGCGGCGCTGACCTACGAGCCCGAAAGCTCGGCAGCGCTCGGCTTCGGCTTCCGGATCGGCTTCCTCGGCCTGCTGCACATGGAGATCGTGCGCGAGCGCCTGGAGCGCGAGTTCAACCTCGACCTCATCTCGACGGCGCCCAACGTCGTCTACCGCGTCATCATGGAGGACGGCACCGAGCACGTCGTGACCAACCCCTCCGAGTACCCGGAGGGCAAGATCGCCGAGGTGTTCGAGCCGGTGGTGCGCGGCACGATCCTGGCGCCCTCCGAGTACATCGGCACCATCCTCGAGCTGTGCCAGACCCGCCGCGGCGTCCAGCGCGGCCTTGACTACCTCAGCGAGGACCGCGTCGAGATCCGCTACACGCTGCCGCTTGCGGAGATCGTCTTCGACTTCTTCGACGCGCTGAAGTCGCGCACCAAGGGCTACGCGTCGCTCGACTACGAGCCCGACGGCGAGCAGGCCTCAGACCTCGTCAAGGTCGACATCCTCCTGCATGGCGACCCGGTCGACGCCTTCTCGGCGATCGTGCACAAGGACAAGGCCTACAGCTACGGCCTGCTGATGGCGTCGAAGCTGAAGGAACTGATCCCGAGGCAGCAGTTCGAGGTGCCGATCCAGGCGGCCATCGGCTCGCGCGTCATCGCCCGCGAGACCATCCGCGCGATCCGCAAGGACGTGCTTGCCAAGTGCTACGGCGGCGACATCTCGCGTAAGCGCAAGCTGCTGGAGAAGCAGAAGGAAGGCAAGAAGCGGATGAAGATGGTCGGCCGCGTCGAGGTGCCCCAGGAGGCCTTCGTCGCAGCCCTGTCGACGTCCGAGCCGACCAAGAAGCCCTGACCCGACGCGTCGTCGGGCAGCCCTGTTGCTGCCTGATGGTCGAACCACCCTCACGAGCGCCGCTTCGTCCGGGCTGTCGCGGGGGCCGTCCACGGGTCCTCGGGCCAGGGATGCTTCGGGTACCGGCCGCGCATCTCGGAGCGCACCTGCTGGTAGGGCCCCGACCAGAACGACGCGAGGTCGCCCGTGATCGCCAACGGCCTCCCGGCGGGCGAGAGCAGGTGGAAGACGACGTCGACGCGGCCGTCGACCAGCCTGGGGGAGTCCGCGAGGCCGAACATCTCCTGAAGCTTCACCGCCACCACGACCGGCCCCGACTCGTCGTGCGGCGGGTAGTCGAGCCGGATCCGGGAGCCGCTCGGCACCAGCAACCGCTCCGGTGCCAACTCGTCCAGTCGACCGGCCTGAGGCCAGGGCAGCAGCCTGCGCAGCGGCGCGGCCAGGTCGATGCCCGCTAGCCGACCCGAGCGCGCAGCCGAGGCCAGTTCGGGGCCGAGCCACTCGTCGAGGCGGGCGAGCAACGCCTCCTCCGAGACGTCGGGCCACGGGTCGCCCAGGACGCGGTGCAGCAGCGCGAGTCGGCGCCGCAGCGCATCGGCGGCGGGGGAGAAGCCGATCAGGCCGAGCCCGTGGTCCTCCACGTAGCGCCGCACAGTGTCGGGGCCGAGTTCGGAGGCGGGCACCGGCGTCGACGACAGCTCGATGGCCCCCAACGCGCTCACCCTGCGGGCCCGCAGCCGACCGTCGACCAGGTCGCCTCGCACCTCGTCCACCAACAGACCCGCGAGCCGCGCGGTCGCCTCGTCGATCGGCGCCCCTGAGCGGATCACGGCCCCTGTGCCCGCGGCCGACGCGCCCGCCGCCCGGGTCACCTCGGCGACGGCCAGCCACTCGTGGCCCGCGAGATCGGCGGGCGCCGCCGCGCGTGTCCCGGACGCGAGCAGGTAGGCATCTCCCACCCGCCGCGCGACGCGCTCGGGGTAGGCGAGCACGACGGCGACCCCGGGGACCGCGCCGATCCCGGCGTGCGCGGGAACCAGGCGCTCGAGTCGCTCCACCTCCGAGGACCAGCGCCGCGACTCGGGCGAGCCGCCCCTGCGCAGCCGGGCGACCTCGCGCTGCAGGTCGCCCGAGACGTCCAGTTCGACGGCGGCGACCACCTCTGCCGCGGCGCGCGTGCCGGTCAGCGGCCCGCTGTCGAGCAGCGCCCTCGCCCAGCGCGGGGCGGCGGGGATCTCGGCCAGCCGACGGCCGGTGGCGGTGATCCTGCCGTCCGCATCGACGGCGCCCAGCCAGCCGAGCACGGCCTCGTCGTCGGCCACCGAACCGGCGGGCAGCGCGGAGGGGAGGCGCAGGCCCTCGCCGCGGGGCGCGCCCCAGGCGGCCAGCGTCAGGAGCGCGCCAGTCAGGTCAGCCGTCTGTGCCTCGGGGGTGACCTGCGGGCGCAGACCGAGGTAGGTCTGCTCGTCGAAGCAGCGCCACACCACACCCGGGCCCTGGCGCGCGGCGCGGCCGGCCCGCTGATCGGCCGACGAGCGCGCCTCGCGCACCGTCACCAGCCCTGCCATCCCACGCGATGCGTCGCGGCGCGGTTCCCGGGAGAGGCCCGCGTCCACCACGACCCGCACCCCGGCAACCGTCAGGGACGACTCGGCGAGGTTTGTCGTGACGACCACGCGGGGCCTGCCCGACGGCGCGCGCTCGGCGATCGCCCGGTCCTGCTCCCTCGGAGGGACCTGGCCGTGCAGTTCGAGCACCTCGGCGTCGAGGTCGGCACGCAGGCGCTCCGCGACGGTGCGCACCTCGCGCACCCCTGGCAGGAAGACCAGCAGGTCGCCGTCATCGGGGCGCTCCGCGAACGCCCGGGTCGCCACGGCGGCGACGTGGGCCAGGAAGTCGCGCGACACGCCTCTGGCGTCGAGTGGCAGCGGCCCCGGCGCGTAGCGCGCCTCCAGCGGGTGCGTGACGGCCGGCACCCCGACGATCGGCGCGGGCCCACCGTCGCCGCCCAGCAACGCCGCGAAGCCGGCGGCGTCGGCGGTGGCCGACATCGCCACGACGGCCAGGTCGTCGCGGAGTTCGCGGACCTCCCCAAGCAGGCCCACCAGCAGGTCGGTGTCGAGCCCGCGCTCGTGCACCTCGTCGAGGATCACGGCCCCGACGCCCTCCAGCGCCGGGTCGCGCAGCAGCCTCCGCAGCAGCACCCCTGGGGTCAGCATCTCGATCCGGGTGCCGCGCCCGACCCGCCGCTCGCCGCGCACCGTGAAACCGGCCAGGTCGCCGACCTGCGTCCCTGTCAGGGATGCCAACCGGCGCGCGGCGGCCCGCGCCGCGACCCTGCGTGGCTGCGTCACGAGCACCCTGCCCTCGACGACGCCCGCCAGCACCGGCGGCGCGAGGGTGGTCTTCCCGGTGCCAGGAGGGGCCTCGACGACGGCGAGCCCACGGCCCGCGACCGCATCGCGCAGGGCGTCGGAGGCCGCGGCGAACGGCAGGCCGCAGCCGTCGGCCACCAGATCGGAGAGGGAACGCACCCGCCTAGTCTGCCCGCTCGCGAGCGAACTCAGCGCAGGCCGGAGGTGGTGAGGCCCTGTACGAGGTAGCGCTGCAGGAAGAGGAACACGAACAGCATCGGAAGCACCGCCACGAGGGTCCCCATGAACAGTTCGGGGTAGCGCACGCCCTGGCTGGTCATGAACTGGCTGAGCGCCACCTGGACGGTGCGGGTCGCGTCCCTGCCGACCAGGGTCGGCCACAGGAACGCGTTCCAGGAGCCGATCAGGATGATGGTGCCGACCGCCGCGATGATGCCCCGCGAGTTGGGCACCACGATGCGCCAAAAACTCGTCCACGGGTTGCACCCGTCGATCAGCGACGCGTCCTCCAACTCGGTCGGGAAGTCCAGGAAGAACTGCCGGAACAGGTAGGTCGCGAAGGCCGAGAACATGCCGGGGATCACCAGGCCGCGGAAGGTGTCGATCCAGCCGAGTTGGGCGGTGATGATGAACATCGGCACGAAGGTCGTCGCGGCGGGCACCATCAGCGTGAAGATCGTCAGCGCAAGTAGCGCGCGCGAGACCCGGTTGTCGTAGCGGGCCAGCGCGTACCCGGCGAGCAGGCTGACGACAACGGTGCCGAGCGTCTGCAGGCCCGCCATGATGGCCGAGTTGGCCATCGCCCGGCCGATGCCGATCGAGTCGTTGGCCAGCAGCGAGGTGAGGTTGGTCAGGTTGACCTGGTCGGGCAGCCAGTTCCACTTCGCTGAGGTGATGTTGGCGTTGGTGGAGAACGCGTTGCGCACGATCACGTACAGCGGTAGCAGGAAGAACAGCGCGAGCGCGATCGCGATGACGTAGCGCAGTCCCTGCGCGACCCGTGAGGTCCTCATGCCTTCCCGCCCCGGTTCAGGATCCAGTTCTGGGCGACGCCGAACACCACGATGATCGAGGTCAGGATCATGGTGCCCGCGCCGCCGACGCCGAGGTCCTGCTGGCCCCCGCCGAGCGCGATCAGGTACAGGTGCACCAGAGGCGGCCGACCGTATGGCGGGTACTGGCCGATCGAGCCGAGCATGTTGTAGAACTCGTCGAACGCCTGGAACGCGTTGATCAGCAGCAGCATGATGACGGCGACGCTGGTGGCCTTGAGTTGCGGAAGCGTGATCCAGCGCAGCAGTCGCCACCCCGACGCGCCGTCGAGGGCGGCCGCCTCGTAGGTCTCGACGGGGATCTTGTTCAGGCCAGCGATGAACAAGATCATGTAGAAGCCGACCTGCAGCCACAGCCTCGCGGAGACCAGCGCGACCCAGTACAGGTTGTTGCCACCGCCGAGCCAGTTGATCGGCTGCTCGAGGCCGAGCGAGCGCAGGAACGAGTTGAGCAGGCCGAAGCGGGCGCCGTTGAAGAAGCCGAAGCGCCAGATGATCGCGGCGATCACGTAACTGACCGCCGTCGGGATGAAGAACACCGACCGGAAGAACGCCCGCCCGATGGTGATCTTGTCCAGCAGCAGCGCCAGCCCGAGCGAGCAGACGTAGGTGAGCGGCACGATGAACACCGCGAACGCGATGAACACCACGAGCGAGTTCAGGAACAGCCGGTCCTGCAGCAGGTAGGCGTAGTTGCCGAACCCGACGAACTTGGTGGGCGTGACGGTGTTGCGGGCCTCGAAGAAGGAGAGCACGGCGCTCCACAGGATCGGGACGTAGACGAAGACCACCAACCCGAGGAAGAACGGTGCCACGAAGGCCGCGAACCACAGGTTGCGGCCCTGCGTCCCGCGGATACGACGCCACAGCCCCCGGCGGTCCGGGGGCTGCGCGGGGGCTGCGGCGTCGCTCATCAGCCAGCCAGCTTGGCCAGTTCGGTCTTGGCGGTCGCCTCGAAGGCGGCGAACTCGGCCTTCGGGTCCTTGCCGTCCTTGATCACGTTGCTGACGGCGGCGTTGTAGGCGTCGCCCATCGCGCCCGACCACATGATGTCGTTGGCGAAGCCGTGGTTCGACACGAAGTCGGCCGCGTCCTTACCCGGGCCAGCCGCCAACTTGTCGGCCTTGGCGACCAGCGCCGTCTTGGCGGGGATGTGGGTTCCGTACGAGTTGGAGAAGTCGACCTGGTCCTCGTCCTGGTCGATCCACAGCCACTTGACGAACTCCTTGGAGGCGTCGACGTTCTTGCCCTTGGCGGCGACGCAGGCGCCGAACGCGCCGAACGGCACCGCTGGACGGCCGCCCGCACCGATGGCGGGGAAGGGCAGCACGCCGACGTCGTCGCCCCACGCCTTCTGGATGTCGGGAAGCGACCACAGGCCGCCCCACTGCATCGCCGTCTCGCCGTTGACGAAGGCCGCGCCGTCGTACCATTCGGCCGACGCCGCCTGCAGCAGGCCGGCCGACTTGTAGAAGTCCCGGTAGGCCGTGAGCGCGTTGTAGAAGTTGTCGTTGAGGAAGGCGACCGCGCTGCGGTCCTCGGTCAACTGCTCGTTGCCGGAGGCCCAGATCAGGATGGTGCCGAGCACGCCGAGGCCACCGTCGTTTCCGGCGAAGAACCCGCCGATGTCGGCGGACTTGACCGCGTCTGCCACCTTGACGAGGTCTGCGAAGGTCTTCGGCGGCTCGACGCCCGCCTTCTGCAGCAGCGAGGGCCGGTAGTACAGCAACTGCATGTCGATGGTCTGCGGGATGCCGTGGACCTTGTCCTCGAACGTGAACCGCTTCATGACGGCGGGGTTGAACTGGTCCTTGACCGGCGCCATGATGTCGGTCAGGTCGGCCAACTGGCCCGAGCGGATCATGTCGAGCGAGCCGCCCTGCTCGACCTCGAACACGTCGGGGACGTCGGTGGTCAGCAGTTGGGCCGCGAGGATCGAGCCGTAGTCGCCGGGGGTCCACTTCACCTCGACCTTGGCCGCGGTGTAAGCGGCGGCGTACTTCTCGACGGCCTCCTTGACGCCCGCCTCGCCGTACTCGTGGTACCACTGCTGGAGCGTCACGTCGCCGCCACCTGCGGGGGCTGACGCATTGGGGGAGGTCGCGCCGGAAGGCTTGGCCTCGCTCGGGGTGCCGGAGGCGAGCGGGTTGTTGGAGCCGCAGGCCGCGAGGGTCGCCGCGGCCGCCAGGCTGCCCCCTGCAAGCAACAGGGATCGTCGGGAGATGTTCATGGGCACACATTGGCATGGATACCACCCGTGTGGGGGCGGTGGTCATCATTTTGGGCCCTAAGCTGAACCGGTGGCCCAGCTCCCCGACGGCGATCCCGCCCCCTCGATGGCTCCCTCCCTGACGAGGCGAGGGCGTCGAGCGCGCCGCTGTCGATCTACGTCCACGTGCCGTTCTGCCGGGTCCGCTGCGGATACTGCGACTTCAACACCTACACGCCGGGCGAGGCGGGCGACGGCGCCTCATCCTCGTACCTGACGGCGGTGCGCTCCGAACTCGACCTCGCGGCCCGCGAGGTGGGCGGCCGCAGCGTGCAGAGCGTCTTCTTCGGCGGCGGCACCCCGACCTGGCTCCCCGAGCCCGACCTGTCCGGCATCCTGACCGCCATCGGCGAGCGCTTCGACCTGACCCCCGATGCCGAGATCACCACCGAGGCGAACCCGGAGACCCTCACGCCCGAGTACCTCGCGGCGCTGCGCGGCAACGGGTTCACCCGGATCTCGCTCGGGCTGCAGTCGGTGGTGCCTCACGTGCTGCGCGTCCTGGAGCGCGAACACAGCCCGCAGCGTGGCCTCGATGCCGCGCGGTGGGCAAGCGAGGCCGGCTTTGAGCACGTCAGCCTCGACCTGATCTACGGCACGCCGGGGGAGAGCCTCGACGACTGGCGCGCAAGCCTCGACGCCGTCACCCGGACCCCTGTCGACCACGTCAGCGCCTACTCACTGATCGTCGAGGAGGGCACCCGGCTCGCAATGCAGGTGCGCCGCGGCACGGTGCCGATGCCAGACGACGACGACCTGGCCGACAAGTACCTGGCGGCGGAGGAGGCCCTCGCGGGGCTCGGGTTCGACAACTACGAGGTGTCCAACTGGGCACGCCCTGGCGGCGAGTGCCGTCACAACCTCGCGTATTGGAAGGGTGACGACTGGTGGGGGATCGGGCCGGGCGCGCACTCGCACGTCGGAGGGGTCCGGTTCTGGAATCGCAAGCATCCGCGCAGCTACGCGCAGGCGCTCTCCGAGGGGCACTCGCCTGCGCTGGCCCGCGAGGTCCTCGACGACGATCAGCGCAGGATCGAGCGCGTGCTGCTCGAGTTGCGGTTGCGCGACGGGCTCCCGCTCGCCGTCCTGACGCCGACGGAGCGCGCCCGGCTCGCGTCGATGGGGGACCTCGTCGAACTCTTCGGCGACCGGGTCCGGGTCGCGCGCGGCGCCAGGCTGCTCGCCGACGGCGTGATCCGGGACCTTCTCGATTAGCGACCTGCCTTGTCGAGGCGCGGTGGGGATCGATTAGCCTGTGAGGTGACCAACCCCGGACAAGGAAGCGGCAGCACATGACCACGTTCCCGACAGATTTCACCTGGGGGGTCGCGACCGCGGCTTTCCAGATCGAGGGCGCGAGCCGCGAAGACGGCCGCACCGACTCCATCTGGGATGCCTACTGTCGCCAGCCCGGAGCCGTGCTCGGCGGCGACACCGGCGCGGTGGCCTGCGACCACTACCACCGGATGCCGCAGGACGTCTCCCTGATCGCCGACCTCGGCTTCGCGGCGTACCGGTTCTCCACCTCGTGGTCGCGGGTCTGCCCCGACGGCGGGCCCGTCAATCAGGCGGGCCTCGAGTTCTACTCCCGGCTCGTCGACGAACTGTCCTCCAAGGGCGTCACCCCCTGGCTGACGCTGTACCACTGGGACCTGCCGCAGGCTCTGCAGGACGAGGGCGGCTGGACCAACCGGCGCACCGCTGAACTGTTCGCCGACTACGCGGAGGCGACCTACCGGGCGCTCGGCGACCGAGTCGTCAACTGGAGCACGCTCAACGAGCCCTAGTGCTCCACCTTCCTGTCCTACGCGGGCGGCGAGCACGCGCCCGGCCACACGGACCCCCGCGAGGCGGTCGCCGCGGTGCACACGATCCTGCTCGCGCACGGCATGGCCGTCGAGAGGCTGCGCGCCGTCGCCGCCGAGAAGGGCTGGGAACTGAACCTGGGTATCACGCTCAACTTCAACCCGCCGATCCCGGAGGACCCCGAGGGCCCCGACTGCCAGGAGGCCGCCCGCCGCGTCGACGGCGCCACTGCCAGGGTGTTCCTCGATCCCCTGTTCCGCGGGGAGTACCCGGCAGACGTTCTCGACGACATGTCGGCGGCCGGGCTGGGCGCCAACATCGTCGACGGCGACCTGGCGCTGATCTCTCAGCCCTTGGACTTCCTCGGCGTCAACTTCTACAACGCGATCTGCGTTGCAGGCCCAGCGGACGGCGCGACCTGGGGCGACGGTTCCTCGCCCGAGGACGGCCACACCGGCACGACCGATCGCGGCCGGCCGTCGCGCAGTTCCTGGGTGGGATCCGAAGGGGTGACGGTCGTCTCGCGCGGCAAGCCTCGCACCGCGATGGGCTGGGAGGTCGAGGGGGACGACCTGATGGATCTGCTGCTCAGGCTGCAGAACGACTACACCGGCCCGGCGGGGATCCCGCTCGTCATCACGGAGAACGGCGCCGCCTACGACGATGTCGCGGGCAAGGAGGGCTACGTCGACGACTCCGCCGACCGCGGCCAGTACTACCGCGACCACCTGACGGCGGTCGCTGGGGCCATCGAGGCGGGAGCGGACGTGCGCGGCTACTTCGCGTGGTCGCTGCTCGACAACTTCGAATGGGCGTTCGGCTACGAGCGCCGTTTCGGGATCGTGCGCGTCGACTACGACACCCAGATCCGCACCCCGAAGTGGTCCGCGCTGTGGCTGGGCGACGTCGCCAGGAACAACGGGTTCTGAGTCAGAGGCCGAGCGCGGGCAGCGCCACGGCAGGGACGTCCTCGGACGGGTGCACACCGCCTCGGTAGCGGTGCGTACCGTCTCGAACAGGTAGGCGTCGGCGATAGCAGGGCCCGCCGGATAGCCGGCGCCGGTCGCTAGCCCGACGGGCGAAGCATTCCAGCACCGCCCGGTCGCCGCGCGCCCCGTCGTCGAGCGGGTCGCGGTCGCGCCGTCGAGCGTCGTGAGTTCCTTCGCCTCGAGGCTGACCCGCCGCACTGGTGCATGCTCCTACGAAGCGCTTGACGACGACCCCCGATCTGTCCTACTGTATTAAGCACTTAGTACAGCGATACAGAGAAGGGCGGTGGGACGTGGAGTTTGATCCCAGCACACCGATCTGGCTGCAGCTCGTCAGCGAGTTCACCCGGCGCATCGTCACCGGCGTGTGGGCACCGGGGGAGAAGATCCCCGGCGTCCGTGAGCTCGCCCTCGAACTGAAGGTCAACCCCAACACGGTGCAACGAGCCCTGGCCGAGCTCGACCGTGAGGGGCTGAGCCGTCCCGAGCGCACCGCAGGGCGTTTCGTCACTGACGAGACCCCAGCCATCGATCGCGCCCGAGAGGGCCTCGCCGCGGAGGCGGCAACCACCTACGCACGGGGAGCGCAGGGGCTCGGCATGAGCCTGACTGCCGCCCGCGAACTCCTGGGCCGCATCTGGCCCGATACCGATGAAAGAGGCAACTCATGACAGCCATCTCGATTCACGGCCTCGTCAAGAACTACGGAAATTTCAGGGCCATCGACGGCCTCGACCTTGAGCTCCGCTCCGGGCAGATCGTCGGCCTGCTCGGCGAGAACGGCTGCGGCAAGACAACGCTGCTCAAGGTCCTCGCGGGAGCTCTGACCCAGTACGAGGGAGAGGTCGCCATCCACGGGCACCGACCCGGGCCGGAGTCCAAGGCGATCGTCTCGTTCCTGCCGGACGCCAGCTTCCTGCCCGACTCGGCGACGCTCGACGCGTGCATCTCGATGTACCGCGACTTCTTCACCGACTTCAGTGAGGACCACGCCCGCGACCTGATCGGCTTCTTCGGCCTCGAGAGCGGCCGCAAGCTGACCACCCTCTCCAAGGGCATGCGCGAGAAGGCGCAGATCGCGCTCGCCATGTCCCGCAAGGCGAAGGTCTACCTGCTCGACGAGCCGATCTCCGGCGTCGACCCCGCGGCCCGCGATGTGCTGCTGCAGGCGATCATCCGCGACCTCGACCCCGAGGCGCTCATCCTGATTTCCACCCACCTGATCCACGACCTTGAGCCCATCCTCGACGCCGTCGCCTTCATGCGGCACGGCAAGGTCCTGCTCACCGGCGAGGTCGACGACCTCCGCTCCGAGCGCGGGCTCTCCATTGATGCACTCTTCCGGGAGGTCTACCGATGAACGCGACCCTGTTCAAGCACGAGATCCTGCGCACCTGGCGCTGGCTGGCCCTGCTCGCCCTCGCGGCGGTGCTCGTCGTCGGCGCCGCGGTGCTGATGGCCGCAACGCTGCCCACCTTCCTGAGCAGCACCTTCGCCGTCATCGCCATCGTGGTCGCGGCGGTCTACCCGTTCGCCGTCCAACTGCTGATCTCGCTCGACTTCTACCGCTCGAGCTACTCCAAGACCGGCTACTTCACCGCCGCGATCCCTGAGAAGGGCTCGACGATCTTCGGCGTGAAGGCGCTCTACGCCTACCTCGTGTCGCTGTTGGCGATCGTCCTCGACCTCGGGCTGCTGCTGCTCGCGGCGATCGGGTTCGGGATGACCGTCGGTACCGGCCCCGCAGAGACCATGCGGACGATCTCCGCCGGGCTCGACGTCTTCTGGCAGCTTCCCGCGTGGCTGGTTGTCGCGTTCTTCGTGATCGTCGCCTTCCTCCCGCTCGTGGGCATCACGCCGTTCTTCTTCGCGGCGACGGTCGGCAGCGAGTCCTGGATCAACCGCAACGGCTTCGGCGGCGTGGTGCTCGTCTGGTTCCTGTTCTACGTCGCCAACCAGATCCTCGGCGTCGCGGCCGTCTTCCTGGCGCCCGCCCTCGACCTGAACCACCTGCCGGAGGTCTCGCTGATGTTCGACCCGGTCGCCCTTGCGACCGCGGGCAACGACGCGCAGTACCTGCCGCTCGGCATTTTCGCCTGGATGCTGCTGATCGGTGTGGTCGGAATGTGGTGGGCGAAGGTGTCGTACAGCAGGAAGCTCGAGTTGCGCTGATACGGTCGCTGACCGTGGACCGCTACTCACGAGACGTACTTGCACCCGGCTGGCAGAAGGCCCATCTGAAGAAGACGCGAGACGTCCCCGTCGAACTCGACCTCGTGGTCGAGTTCGACGACTTCTGTGGGGCCGTCGTCGGCTGGGAGAACGGCATCGTGCTCCTCGAGGACCGCAAGGGCAAGCGCCGAGGCGCGCCGCTCGGCCCCGGCTTCCTGCTCGAGGGCGAGCCGGTAGCGCTGAGGCCCCCGCTGCGCGGGACCGCCGCGAAGCCCAGGTACACCGCCTCCGGGTCGCGTGCCTCGGAGGAACCTGCCAAGGCGAAGGTCGCCCTGCCGAGTCGCATCTACGTCGAGGGCCGCCACGACGCGGAACTGATCGAGAAGGTGTGGGGCGACGACCTGCGCCACACCGGCGTCGTGGTCGAGTTCCTCGGCGGCATCGACGACCTGCCCGCGATCGTCGCCGAGTTCGCGCCCGAGCCGGGCCGCCGCCTCGGCGTCCTGGTTGACCACCTGGTGCCTGGAAGCAAGGAGTCCAGGATCGCGAAGCAGGTCTACCAGGCCGGCTACCGCGACACCGTCCTGATCGAGGGGCACGAGTTCATCGACATCTGGCAGGCCGTGCGACCGGAGCGGATCGGCCGCAAGGCCTGGCCGCAGGTGCCCCGCGACGTCGACTTCAAGCTCGGCACGCTCAAGGCGCTGAACCTGCCCCACCACGACCAGGCCGACATCGCGCGCGGCTGGCAGGCGATCCTGGCAAGGGTGTCCACCTGGCGCGACCTTGACCCGCAACTCAACACCAAGGTCGAGACGCTGATCGACTTCGTCACGCAGGACCATCTCGAGGGATGAGGTCGCCGTGACCGTTCCCACTAAGGTGAGTCACATGGATACCGACGACATCCTCGGCCTGCTGCGCCAGACCGCGACCGAGGTCATCACGCCGAAGTTCCGGGCCCTCTCTGCGGGCGACATCGACGAGAAGCGGCCGGGCGACTACGTCACCGTCGCCGACCGCCAGGCCGAGCAGTACCTGGGCGACCTGCTGCACGCGGCGTTCCCGTCGGCGTTGATCGTGGGTGAGGAGGCCGTTTTCCTCGACCCGTCGCTGCTCAAGGGCCTCGCCAACGCCGACCACGCGTTCGTGATCGACCCCATCGACGGCACCCGCAACTTCGTGGAGGGCCGCGACCAGCACGGCGTGATCCTCGCCGAGGTGCGGGGAGGCGTGACGACCCGCGGCTGGATCTGGCAGCCGATGACCGGGCGCGGCTACGTCGCCGAGCGTGGCGCAGGAGTGCGCGTCAACGGCGAGCCCATCGCGCGGCCGAGGACCGACCGGCTCCCGCTCGGCGGCACCTCCAAGCGCAGGCTCGTCGGTTTCGACGCGGACGGCAGGCTGAGCCCGGCGGTGCCCAGCCACTACTGCTGCGCCTTCGACTACCCGGCGGTGCTGGAGGGCGAGTTCGACTTCATGACGTATGAGTCGACCAACCCGTGGGACCACCTCGCGGGAGGGCTGATGCTCACCGAGAACGGCGGCGTCAGCCGCACCCTCGACGGCCTCAACTACTCGGCCCTCACCCGGACGAAGGGTCTGCTCATCGCGGGCGACACGCTCAGTTGGATGACGGCCCAGCACCTCTGGCCAGCGGCCTGACATGCCACGCGCGCACGACAAGCCGTCGATCCGCGACGTCGCGGCCCTCGCCGGGGTGTCCTACCAGACGGTCTCGCGCGTCCTGAACGAGCCGTCGCTGGTGCGGGCCGAGACGCTGCAGCGCGTCCAGGGCGCCATCGAGGAACTCGGCTACCGGCCCAGCCGCGCCGCCCGCTCGCTCGCCAGAAATGACTCCATGACCATCGGGGTCGTCTCGGTGCACGCGGCGCTTGTCGGCCCGAACCTGACGGCGCTCGCTATCGACGAAGGGGCCCGCGAGCGCGGCTACTCGACGGCGGCCGTCACGGTCCGCGACGACCGCCCCGAGTCGCTGACCGCCGCGCGCGAGCACCTGCTCGGGCTCGGCGTCGACGGCGTGGTCGTGGTGGCCTGGTCCGAGGCCTCGCTTGAACTGGCCGACAGCTTCGCCTCCGACCTGCCCACCTCGGTGGTCGTGGAGGGGCCGGTCTCGCCCGGCGTCGCCCGGGCACGCAGCGATCATCGCGGGGGAGCCAGGGACGCGGTCTCGGCGCTGGTCGACAGCGGAAGGACGTGCATCGCCCACCTGGCCGGCCCCGACGACTGGCTGGAGGCGCAGGCGCGCCGGGCGGGATGGGCCGCGGCCGCCGGTGACGCGGCAGGGCCGGCGATCGTGGCGGGCTGGGACCCCGCCGGCGGCTACCGGGCGATGGCGGAGGCGCTCGAGGCGGAGCCGCGCATCGACGCGGTGTTCGCCGCAAACGACCAGGTCGCCGTCGGCGCCCTGAAGCGGCTGGGGGAACTCGGCAGGGTGGTGCCCGACGACGTGGCGCTGGTCGGCTACGACGACTCCGACATCGCGCCCTACCTCGGGGTCGCCCTCGCCTCGGTCCGTCAGCCGTTCACGGAGGTGGGCTCCGCGGCCATCGACCTGCTGTTCGAGGTGATGGGCGGCGCCGCGCCGAGCGAGCGGGTGCTCGCCTCCACCTTCATCTGGCGGGACTCGGCGGGGCCGCGTCACTCCACGTAGAAGGGCATCTCCTCGGCCTCCTCGGCCGTGGCGATGACGGGCCAACCGTCGCGCCAGGCGATCTCGCGCAGCGCGAGCGTCGGGGCGCCTCCCTCGGCGCCGTCGTAGTAGTGGAACGCCGTCCAGTCACCCGCCACGGAACCTCCGCCTGGTCCGATCCGGTCGCCGACCGTCTCGAGCAGCAGCGTTCCGCCGCCTGCGGCGAGGTCGTTGCCCGCCTTGTCGAGGTAGGGGCCCTCCGGGGAACTCGCCCGGCCGACGTTGAGGTTGTAACTGCTTCCGGTGCCCTTGCAGCAACTGTCGAACGACGCGAAGAGGTAGTAGTAGTCGCCGTGCCGAAGCAGCGCAGGCGCCTCGATCGCGTTGGTGGCGGTGCCTCGGCTCGCAATGGTCACGGGGACCGCGCCTGCTGGGGGCTTGCCGGTCTCCCAGTCGAGCGGCACGAGTTGCAGGCCGCCCCAGAAGGATCCGAACGCCAGCCATCCTCGGCCGTCCGCATCGGTCAGCACCGACGGGTCGATCGCGTTGAAGTTGTCGTCGCCCGTGCTCGCCACGACCTCGCCGCGGTCCTGCCATCCCTCGGATGGCCGGTGCGGGTCGAAGTCGTCGTTGGTCATCAGGCCGATCACGGAGGTGTTCGACGCGAACGTCGAGGCGGCGTAGAACAGGTAGGTGGTGTCGTCGCGGCGGACCAGTTCCGGGGCCCAGAAGTTGGTCACCCCCTGTACCTTCTCGCGCACCCACTCGGGCTCGGTGCCCGGTGTCCACGCCTCGCCCGTGTGGGTCCAGGTGGAGCCACCGTCGTCCGAGACGCGGATCTGGATGGCGCCGAGGCCGACCCGCTCGTCGCCGGTGGACGCGACGACCCACGGCCTGCCGTCCTCGTCGAGGAGCAGCCCCGGGTCGTGCACCAGGACGTCACCGGTGACGGGGACGTCCCGGCCCCAGGCCTCCGGCGCGCAGCCCGTCAGGGCGACGAGCGCGGCCGTCAGCAGCGCGGCGAGCCGTCTCATCGGGCCAGGCGCACCATGGTCCAGGAGATGGGAGGCAGCGTGATGCTGAGCTTCCCGTCCTGCACACTCGCGGTGTCGTTGGCGACCGGGACCACCGAGGCATCGTCCTCGGCGCTGGCCTGGTAGCGCGGGTCGTCGCTGCTCAGCGTCAGCGCCTCGACCAGCGTGTCGGAACCGCCGCGCAGCGCGACGGACACGTCGACGGGGGAGTCGACGTCACGGTTGATCAGGAAGACGGTCATCTCGTCGCCCTCGGCCGTCGCGACGGCGTCGACCGCGTCGATGGTGCCGAACTGAGCGGTCTCGATCGTGGGGGAGTCGAGCACGACGCGCAGCACCTCGCCCTTGGCGTGGCGGGCCGTCAACGCGAAGGGGTGGAAGATCGTCTGCTTCCAGGCCTTGCCGCCCGGCACGGTCATGATCGGAGCGATCACGTTGACGAGCTGGGCCAGGTTCGCCGACCAGACGCGGTCGGTGTGGCGCAGCAGGCTGATCAGCAGGTTGCCGACCACCACGGCGTCGGCGACCGAGTAGTTGTCCTCGAGCAGGACCGGTGCGACGGGCCAGTCGTCGCCCGACGGGGGGCGCGACTCGGCGCGATCCTGGTACCAGACGTTCCACTCGTCGAAGCTGATCCCGATCACCTTGTCCGACTTGTTCGCGGCGCCGACGGCGTCAGCGGTCGCGGCGACCTGGTCGATGAAGCGGTCCATGTCGACGGCGCTTCCGAGGAAGCTCTGCAGGTCCTCGTCGCGCTCCCAGTAGTAGGCGTGCGCCGAGATCATGTCGACGAAGTCCCACGTCTCGGTCAGCACCACGCGCTCCCACTCGCCGAAGGTCGGCATCGAGCGCTGCGAGGAGCCACACGCCACCAGTTCGAGCGATGGGTCCATCATCCGCATGGCGCGGGCGGTCTCGGCGGCCAGCCTGCCGTACTCGTGCGCGGTCTTGTGGCCGATCTGCCACGGGCCGTCCATCTCGTTGCCGAGGCACCACATCTTGACGCGGTAGGGCTCGTCGACCCCGTTCGCCCTGCGCTGCTCCGCGATCGCCGAGTCCGCGGCGACGTTGCAGTACTCGAGCAGGTCGAGCGCCTCCGCGGTGCCGCGGGTGCCGAGGTTGACGGCCATCATCGGCTCGATGCCCGCCTTGTCGGCCCAGCGCATGAACTCGTCGGTTCCGACGGTGTTCGGGTCCATGGAGTGCCAGGCGAGGTCGAGGCGGCGGGGCCGCTGCTCGACGGGTCCGACCCCGTCCTCCCAGCGGTAGCCGGAGACGAAGTTTCCGCCCGGGTAGCGCACCGTCGAGACCCCGAGTTCCCGCGTCAGGTCGAGCACGTCGCCGCGGAACCCGTCGGCGTCAGCGGTGGGGTGATCGGGTTCGTGGATGCCCGTGTAGACGCATCGTCCGAGGTGTTCCACGAACGATCCGAAGGTACGTCGACGCACCGGCCCGACCGCGAAGGCGGGGTCGATGACGAGTGAAGCTGTGCGCATGTTTTCTCCTGCTGGCCGCAATGCCTACAACGATGTAGATCCATCATGACCCACGAAACGGTCATCGTCAATACGCTTGTGACAAGCTTCGATAGATAATCTTCCCTTGTGGTGTTGACTCACCCCTTCATCGTTGTAATAATCGAAAAAGGGATGGCCGGCAGCAGAGCAAGGATGCTCGACGGACCTCCGAGAAGGAGATGGACATGAATATGCGTCGACGCAGCTTCCTCCTGGGGACCGGAGGTGTCGCCCTGACGGCGGGGCTGTCGGCCTGCGGCTCTGGCGGCAACAGCAGCGGCACGACCTCCGACGGTCGTCCCGAGCTCACCTACATGTACCGGGGCGGGGCCGACGAGAAGAAGGCGTACGAACTGGCGATCAAGGCGTTCGAGTCGGAGAACAACTGCTCCGTCAAGATCATCGTCACCGACGCCGACCAGTACTCGACCAAGCTCCAGGCCGCGATCACCGGCAAGCAGGTCCCGGACGTGTTCTACCTCGAGCAGGGTTCCGTCATGGCGTTCGCGACCAACCACGTCGTGCGCGACATCACCAAGGAGGTCGAGGCCTCCGGCGTCAACCTGGACAACGTGTGGAAGTACGGCGTCGACTCGTACCGCTACGACGGCCAGTTGGTCGGCCAGGGCGCCATCTACGGCCTGCCCAAGGATGTCGGCCCGTTCTCGTTCGGCTACAACAAGACCATGTTCGAGAAGGCAGGCATCGCGTTCCCGACAAGGACACCCCGCTCGCGATGGACGAGTTCCGTGAGATCGCCAAGAAGCTCACGCTCGACGCCGACGGCGACGGAAAGCTCGACCAGTGGGGCACGGGCCTCAACGTCACCTGGAACCTGCAGGCCTTTGCCTGGTCCAACGGTGCCGACTGGGCCGACGCCGAGCGCAAGACGGTCACCGTCGACACCCCGAGTTCGCCGAGGCCCTGCAGACCTTCGCCGACATCCAGAACGTCGACAAGTCCACCCCCTCGATCTCCGAGGCCCAGACGCTCGACACCTACCAGCGCTGGATGAAGGGCGAGATTGGCTTCTTCCCCGTCGGCCCCTGGGACGTGTCCACGTACACCAAGCTCGACTTCGACTGGGACCTGATCCCGTACCCGGTGATGAGCACCGGCAAGACTGCCACCTGGATCGGATCGCTCGGCATCGCGGTGTCGCAGAGCACCAAGCACCCCGACCTCGCCGCAAAGCTCGCCGTCTACCTCTCCACCAACAAGGAGGCGCAGACCTCGCTATGGGAGGCCGGAGTGCAGGTCCCCAACCTGATCGACATGGCCGAGAAGGACTACGCCACGAGCGCGGGCAAGCCCGAGAACAAGGCCGAGTTCCTCGACATCGTGCAGGACTACGGTCGCCCGCTTCCCGCCGCCACCACCTGGAACGGCGAGTGGTACGACGAATTCTGGACGGGCATCCAGCCGGTCCTCGACGGCAAGAAGAGCGCCGCCGACTACTGCAAGGAGGTCCAGCCCCGCATGCAGCAGAAGTTGGACGCCGCCAACCAGCAGGCAGAACAGAATCGATGACGGACCGGGTGGGGGCGCCTAGCAGCGCCCCCGCCCCCCATCGAGGGAGTCTCACATGTCCACCGAAACGCTCATTTCGCCGGCGCAGGCTCAAGCCAGCGCCGAGACGCCACCGCCGCGACGCAGGTCGCGCCTTTACTCCCGGGAACACAAGGTCGCGGCGCTGTTTGTCGCCCTGCCGGTGATCGGCTTCGCCGTCTTCACGCTGTTCCCGCTCGGGTACTCGCTCTACGCATCACTGCACAGCATGAACGGCCTCGGCTACCAGGAGTTCATCGGCCTGGAGAACTACGTCCAGGCCTTCAACGACCCGTACTTCTGGAAGGCGCTCGGCAACACCTTCTTCCTGATGATCGGCATCCCCATCGGGCTGATCCTCTCGCTGATCCTCGCGATCGCGATGAACAGGAAGATGCCGGGCCGCGGCCTGTTCCGCGCCATCTACTACGTGCCCGTCGTCTCGTCGCTCGCCGCCATCGCGATCCTGTGGCAGTGGGCATACAACGGCGACTTCGGGCTCGTGAACCAGATGCTCGCCTACGTCGGCATCGACGGCCCCAACTGGCTGCAGGACCCCGTCTGGTCCAAGCCCGCCATCATCATCATGGCCGTCTGGAAGGGCCTCGGCTACTCGATGCTGCTCTACCTCGCCGCGATCCAGTCCGTGCCCCGCTCGCTCTACGAGGCGGCCTCCATCGACGGCGCGAGCAACTGGCGCCAGTTCTGGTCGATCACGCTTCCCATGGTGCGGCCCGTCACGTTCTTCCTGGTGGTCACCAACATCATCGGCGGGGCCCAGATCTTCACCGAGATCAACATCATGACCCCGACCGGTGGCCCGGAATGGAGCACCGCCTCCATCGTCTGGTACATCTGGCAGAAGGCATTCAAGAACCTCCAGATGGGCTACGCCTCGTCGATGGCGGTCGTGCTCGGCATCATCATCTTCGTCGTCACCCTGATCCAGTTCCAGATCAACAAGCGCAACCAGATCGAGGTGGACTGACATGGCGATGACGCGCAAGTCCAAGTACGCGGCGGGCAACATCGTCGTCGCGATCCTGCTCGGCATCGGAGGCATCGTGATGATCGCCCCGCTGGCCTGGATGCTCTCCACCTCGCTCAAGACCCGGGACTCGGTCTTCGCGCTGCCCCCCGAATGGATTCCCAAGGACCCGCAGTGGGGCAACTACCTGCGCGTGTGGGAGGCGGGTCCGGTGCTCTCGGGCATCACCAACTCGCTGATCGTGTCCTTCACGGTGACGATCATCGGCACCATCGCCTCCACGCTTGCGGCGTTCGCGTTCGCCAAGCTCCGGATGCCAGGCAAGAACGCCCTGTTCCTCGGGCTGCTCGCGGGCATCATGATCCCGATGCCGACGCTGCTGATCCCGCAGTTCATCATGTTCTCCGGCTGGGGCTGGGTCGACACCCTCCTCCCGCTGATCGTGCCGGGCCTGTTCGGCAACATCATGATGATCTTCTTCCTGCGCCAGTACCTGACGTCGGTTCCCGACTCGGTGATCGAGGCGGCCAAGATCGACGGCGCCGGCTACTGGCGGATCTTCTCGACGCTCGTGCTGCCGCTGATCCGCCCCGCCATCGCCGCGCAGTTCATCCTGTGGTTCATGGCCGTGTGGAACGACTACATCGGGCCGGTCATCTACCTCAACAGCCCCGAGAAGCAGACGCTGCAGTTGGTCATCGCCAACTTCAACGCCGCCTACGCGATCCAGACCGACTACCCGCTGATCATGACCGCATCCGTCATCGCGCTGGTGCCGATCTTCGCGATCTTCGTGGCCTTCCAGAACCAGATCATCGAGTCCGTCGCGCTGACGGGAACGAAGGGATGAGCATGGAGCCCGCCTACCTGGACGTCGCGCCGGGGGAGCAGGGAGTCTTCGTCGACCCCGGCCTCGACGGCGCGCACGACCCGACGGTGGTCCGCGATGTCGACGGCGGCTACGTGATGGTCTCCACCGACACCGCGATCGGTGCCCCCGGCGCCGGCGTCCAGGTTCGTCTCTCCGACGACCTGGTCACCTGGCGCTGGGGCGGCCACGCGTTCGACGGCGTCCCGGAGCCCGCCCGTGCCTGGTCGGGCGCGCAGGGACTCTGGGCGCCGGAGGTGGTGCGCCGCGGCGACGAGTTCCGGATGTACCACTCCGCCTCGACCTTCGGGTCGCGCACCTCGGCGATCTCGCTCGCGACCGCGCCCACCGCGCGCGGCCCGTGGCGCGACCGGGGTGTGGTCGTGCGGACCGAGCACGACGCGTCGAGCGTCAATGCCATCGACGCGGCCGTCACGATCGACTCCGAGGGCCGCGACTGGCTGTTCTTCGGTTCCTTCTTCGGCGGGCTGCGGGTGCTTCCCCTCGGCGTCGACGGCAGGCCGGTGCGTGACGGCGACCTCGGGCAAAGCGTCGCGCGCCGCGCCGCGAGCATCAACGGGGCCATCGAGGGTTCGCACGCCCTGTGGAGCGTCGAGCACGGGCACTACTACCTGTTCACGTCGTTCGACTCGCTGTTCGACACCTACCACGTGCGGGTCGCCCGGAGTCGCGCCATCACCGGCGACTACCAGGACGCCCAGGTCCGCTCCATGATCGACGACCGCGAGCCGCCGACGCGGGCGGGCAACCTCCTGCTCGGCAGCCACGTCGACGTCGAGGGACGCACCTGGGTCGCGCCCGGCCACAGTTCCCACCTGATCGACGGCGACAACGTCTACCTGGTGCACCACGTGCGCTACGGCCAGGACCGCGAGCGCCCCACGACGCAGATCAGGCAACTGGCCTGGACGGCTACCGGTTGGCCGGTGGTCTCCCCTGTGCCATTCGGAGGCACCGTCGACGGCGCCCTCGAGGCCCCCGACGCCTGGGTCGCGACCCGGTTCGTCGACGACGTCACCGATCCCGTCGCGCCACGGCCAGCCGAGGTCGCCCTCGGGCCGGTCGGCGCCGACGACCGCGTCACCGTGAGCGTCGACGGCGAGGAGATGGCGGGCGTGGTGTTCCGCGACCTGTCCGAGGCAGGCCCCAGGTTCAGCGTCTCGGCGCTCGACCGCGCGGGGCAGGCCGTCTGGCTGCAGGGGGCACCGTGAGCGTCGTGCGCGTTGAGGGTGGTTGGGCGGGCACCGCGATGCGCTGGCTCGGCCGGCTCACCGCGCCCGCCGAGATCGGGCTCGCGTTCGTGGCGGGCCTGCTCGCCGGCGGGGTCGTGCTCGGCTTCGCCCCGGGCCTGCGCGCCGCCGTCGCGGTGTCCGAGGCGACCCTTTCCGACGACGAGGACGCCACGCCGTGGCGCGACGCTGTCGCCGCCTGGCGCTCAGACTTCTGGGCCTCGCAGCGCGCCCTCGCGCCGTGGGGCGCAGCGCTCGCGCTGATCGCCGTGGAGGCGGTGCTCGCCGCCGTCGGGATGCTGCCCGGCGGCCTCGCCGTGCTGGTGCCGCTGTTCGTGGTCGCCTGCTACCTGGTGCGCTCCGCCGTCATCGGGGCGATCCTCGGAGCAGGCACCTGGCGCACCGCGCTGGTGCTGCCCGCCATCCGCCCCGGGTCGACTGCGGTGTTCGTGCTGGTCGGCGCCGCCCTGCTGATCGCGGGCCTCGCCTACCCGGCGCCCGGGCTGATCTTCGGGCCGGGGCTCGCGCTGCTCGCCGCGACCTGGCTCGGTCGGCGCGACGTGGCGGCGCTTGCCGCGCGTCAGGCCGGGCGCTGACCGCGCCCGAGCGTCGACTCGCGGGCGATCAACTCGAAGTCGGCGTCGATGCGCACGAACTGCTCCGGTTCGCCCCCGCCCTTCACCTTCGCCTCGATGCGGCGGTGCAGCAGTTCGACGGACTCGTCGGCGATCTGCTGCCTTCCAGGCGAGATCGTGGAGAGCGTGGGGGAGGTGAACGCGGCGTCCTCGATGTCGTCGAAGCCGATCACCGCGACATCCTCGGGGATCCGCAGGCCCGCCTCGTGCAGCGCGTGCAGGCAGCCGATGGCCATCGCGTCGTTCATGGCGAACACCGCGTCGAAGGCGACGCCGGAACTGATCAGTTCCCGCATCGCGTCCGCGCCGGTCTCCCGGTGCCACAGCCCCGTCTCGCGGATCAGGTCCCTGTCGAGCGCAAGCCCGGCGCGGATCATGGCCTCCACATAGCCGCGCTCGCGCAGCGCCGCAGAGCCGACGACCTCGCCCGCGTGGCTGCCGATCAGCGCGATCCTGGTGCGACCGAGGTCGATCAGGTGCGTGGTGGCCGCCCGTGCCGCCTCCACATTGCTCATCGTGACGTGGTCGTTGCCGTGGTCGAAGACGCGCTCGCCGAGCACCACCAGGGGGTAGTCGACGCGCAACTGCCTGACGTCCTCCTGTCCGAGGGCCAGCGGCGAGAAGATCAGCCCGTCGAGCAGGTGTCGCACGGAGCCGTGCAGCACGTCGATCTCGCGGGCCCGCTCCGAGTTGGTCTGCTCGATAAGGACCCGCAGGCCGCGCTTCTCGGCGGCGACGATGACCGAGTCGGCCAACTCGGCGAAGTAGGGGAGTTTCAGCTCAGGCAGCGCCAGCCCGATCAGCCCGGTGCGACCTCGGCGCAGGTTGCGGGCCGTCAGGTTCGGCTCGTAGCCGAGCTGGCCGATGGCCTTCTCGACCTTCGAGCGCGTCGTCGGGCTGATGTGCGGGTAGTCGTTGATCACGTTGGAAACGGTCTTGACAGAGACCCCAGCCAGGCGCGCCACGTCCTGCATCGTTGTGGCCAAGGTTTTCCCTTCGTCGATCCTCAGTCAGTCAGGCTATCTCAACCGGGCATTTCCGGGCCACCGATCACGCCGTCTCCATTGACACTCGTCGGGTCAATCAGTAGGCTGATCTGTGACCGGTCACATTGTGGTGCAGCCCCTGCGCAGGGGAGCACCTCGACAACGAGGAGGATGCGATGACGCTGACCCTTACCGAACTGCCAGCCGACGTCCAGGACGAGGTGGCCGCCACCCGCCGGATCGTCGCCGATCTGCACGCGGAGTTGCCACGGTGGCAACTCGTGGTGTGGACCGCTGGCAACGTCTCACAGCGGATCCGCTGCGCCGACCAGATCGGCGAGGACCTGTTCGTGATCAAGCCCTCGGGCGTCTCCTACGACGACCTCGGCCCGAATCAGATGGTGGTGTGCACCCTCGACGGCGCCAAGATCGATGACGGGACCCCGGAGCGCCTGCAGCCCTCCAGCGACACCGCGGCGCACGCCTATGTCTACAGCCACCTCGACTGGGTGGGAGGGGTCGTGCACACGCACTCGACCTACGCCACCGCCTGGGCCGCGCGCGGCGAGGAGATCCCCTGCGTGCTGACGATGATGGGCGACGAGTTCGGCGGCTCGATCCCCGTGGGCCCCTTCGCGCTGATCGGCGACGACTCGATCGGCCGCGGCATCGTCGAGACCCTCGAGAACTCGCGCAGCCGCGCCGTCCTGATGCAGAACCACGGGCCGTTCACCATCGGCCGCGACGGCCGCGACGCGGTCAAGGCCGCCGTGATGTGCGAAGAGGTCGCCCGCACCGTCCACATCGCCCGCCAGTTGGGCGAGCCCATCCCCATCGCGCAGGAGTTGGTCGACTCCCTCTTCGACCGCTACCAGAACGTCTACGGACAACCCAAGAAGTAGGAGTGGAACCCATGGAATCCCCATTCGCCAAGCGCACGATCTGGTTCCTCACCGGATCCCAGGACCTGTACGGCCCCGAGGTGCTCGCCCAGGTCGAGGAACAGTCGAAGCAGGTCGTCGCCGACCTCAACTCCGCCGACGAGATCCCCGTCGAGATCCAGTGGCGCCCCATCCTCAAGGACCGCGTCTCGATCGAGCGGGCCATGCTGGAGGCCAACGCCGACGAGTCGGTGGTCGGTGTGATCACCTGGATGCACACCTTCTCGCCCGCCAAGATGTGGATCCTCGGCCTCGACGCGCTCGCCAAGCCGATGCTGCACCTCCACACGCAGGCCAACCAGGCCCTGCCGTGGGACACCATCGACATGGACTTCATGAACCTGAACCAGGCCGCCCACGGCGACCGTGAGTTCGGCTACATCGTCAGCAGGCTCGGCAAGCAGCGCAAGATCGTGGTCGGCCACGCCTCCAACCCCGACGTGCAGCACAAGGTCGCCGTCTGGTCGCGCGCGGCCACCGGCTACGCCGAACTGCGGACGCTCCGACTGACCCGCTTCGGCGACAACATGCGCAACGTCGCCGTCACCGAGGGCGACAAGACCGAGGCCGAGTTCAAGCTCGGCGTCAGCGTCAACACCTGGGGCGTCAACGAGTTGGTCGCGGCCGTTGACGCCGTCACCGACGCCGACATCGACGCCCTGGTGGCCGAGTACGCCGACAGCTACGACGTCGCCGCGGAGCTGCTGCCCGGCGGCGAGCGCCACGAGTCGCTGCGCTACGGCGCCCGCCAGGAGCTCGCCCTGCGCGCGTTCCTCGACGGGGTGGGCGCGAAGGCGTTCACCACCACCTTCGAGGACCTGGGTGGGCTGAAGCAGCTCCCCGGCCTCGCGGTGCAGCGCCTGATGGCCGACGGCTACGGCTTCGGCGCCGAGGGCGACTGGAAGACCGCCGTGCTGGTGCGCCTCGCCAAGGTGATGGGCTTCGGCCTGCCGGGCGGCGCCTCGCTGATGGAGGACTACACCTACGAGTTGACGCCCGGCAAGGAGAAGATCCTCGGCGCCCACATGCTCGAGGTCTGCCCCTCGCTGACCACCTCCAAGCCGACGCTCGAGATCCACGCGCTCGGCATCGGGGACCGCGAGGACCCCGTCCGCTTGGTGTTCAACACCGACACGGGCGCGGGCATCGTCGTGGCGCTCTCCGACCTGCGCGACCGGTTCCGGATGACCGCGAACCTCGTCGACATCGTCGAGCCCGACGCGCCGCTGCCGAACCTGCCGGTCGCCCGGGCCGTCTGGGTGCCGCAGCCCGACCTGCCGACGTCCGCCGAGTGCTGGATCGCCGCGGGCGCGGCGCATCACACCGTGATGTCGACCGGCGCGGGCCTGGAGGAGTTCCAGGACTTCGCCGACATCGCCGACATCGAACTCGCGCTGATCGACGACGCCACCACCACCCGTGGCTTCGTCAACGAGCTTCGCTACAACGCCGTCGTGCACAAGTTCACCGACGGCCTGCGCTGAAAAGACAACCGGTAAGGAACGATTGACATGACCGCTCCCGTCAGGCTGCAGCATGGGCGAGCGCCCCTGGGGATCACGGAGGTGACCCTGACGCCGGGGTCCTACCTCGGCGACCTGCAGGACCTCAACGCGTCCGCCACCCTGCCGCACGCCATCGGCAAGCTTGACGAGAGCGGTGTCATCGCCAACCTGGCCTCGCCCGGCGGCGAGGCCCACCGGGGGTTCGGATTCTCCGACTCCGACCTGTACAAGACGCTCGAGGCGGTCGGCTGGGAGATCGCCCGCACCGGGACCACCGCGTTCGACGGCTTCCTCGACTCGTCCTACCGGCTGCTGCGCGCCGCCCAGCAGCCAGACGGCTACCTCAACTCGTGGGGGCTGTCGGCCGACAGCCCCGGCCGCTGGGTCGACCTGCAGTGGGGCCACGAGTTGTACAGCGCGGGCCACCTGATCCAGGCCGCCGTCGCGCTGAACCGGGCGGGTCGCGGCGAACTGATGGCGATCGCCCGGCCGGTCGCTGACCTGATCGTTCGGCGCTTCGCCCACGAGGGCACCTGCGGGCACCCCGAGATCGAGACCGCGCTCGTCGAGTTGTACCGCGAGACGGGGGAGCCCGGCTACCTGACCTCCGCGAAGGGCTTCGTGGAGCGGCGGGGCAACCCGGTTCAGCACACCAAGCCGTTCGGCCCTGCCTACTTCCAGGACCACGCGCCGGTCCGCGACGCCGAGGACGCCACCGGGCACGCCGTGCGCCAGTTGTACCTCGACGCGGGCTGCGTCGACGTGGCCGTCGAGACCGGCGACGCCGACCTGCTCGCGGCGGTGCAGCGGCGGTGGGACAGCGCCCACCGGCGCCGGATGTTCATCACCGGCGGCATGGGATCGCACTTCCAGGACGAGTCCTTCGGCGACGACCACGAACTCGCCTCCGAGCGCTCCTACGCCGAGACCTGCGCCGCGATCGCCGACCTGCACCTGTCGTGGCGACTGCTGCTCGCCACCGGCGAGGCCCGCTACGGGCAGGCCATGGAGCGGGTGCTCTACAACGCCATCCCGGCCGCCGTGTCTGAGGACGGCACCTCCTTCACCTACGCCAACCCCCTGCAGGTGCGCACCGGCGGGCGCGTCGTCGAGTACAACTCCGGCCGACAGCCCTGGTTCTCCTGCGCCTGCTGCCCGCCCAACGTGGCGCGGCTGAGGGCCAGCCTCGCCGCCTACCTCGCCTTCGCCGACGACGAGGGCCTCGCCATCGCGCTGCCCGCCGCCGCGACCCTCGAACTGCCGCCCCAGGTCGGCACCGGACGCGTCGTCATCACCGGCGACCTCGAGGCGGGCAGCCTCACCGTTACCCCCGAGGCCGACTTCCTGCCCGGCATGGGGCTGCGGATCCGCGTCCCCGAGTGGGCTACCTCCCCCCAGGTCGACGGCGCACCCGCCCCCGTCGAGAACGGCTGGCTGAGCCTCGACACCGCCGCCCGCAGCACCGTCACCCTGGACGTCACGCCGACCGCGATGGTCGCCGACGCGCGCGTCGACGCCGTGCGCGGCTCCGTCGCGGTCCAGGCGGGCCCGACGGTGCTGTGCGCCGAGGCCCACGACAACCGCGAAGTCGACGCGCTCGCGATCGACCCGAACCGGCCCCTGACCGGCGACCCGACCGGCGCCACCGGAAGCGGGGCGGTGCTCGCCACCGGTGAGGCGCTGTACCGCCGCTTCGGCGAGCCGGCCGGCGACCCGGAGGCCACCCCCGTGACGCTGATCCCGTACCGCGAATGGGGCAGGCGCGGACGCGTCGCCATGCGCGTCTGGCTGCCCACCGTGGACCTCTGAGATGGCGTCCTCACCGCCGCTCGGCTGGAACTCCTGGGACTGCTTCGGCGGCTCGGTGACAGAGGCCGAGGTGCTCGAGAACGCCTCCTTCATGGCGCAGCGCCTGCTGCCGCACGGCTGGGACACCGTCGTGGTCGACATCCAGTGGTACGAGCCGACGCCGGGGGACCACGACTACGCGGCCGTCTCGGAGGCCGTCCTCGACGGCTTCGGCCGGCCCCAGCCCGCCGTCGGACGCTTCCCGAGCGCCGCAGAAGGTAGGGGATTCGCGCCGCTCGCCGACGCGGTCCACGCGCTCGGGTTGAGGTTCGGCGTCCACCTGATGCGCGGCATCCCGCGCCCCGCCGTCGAGGCCGACCTGCCGATCGCCGACAGCCCCTACACCGCGGCGCAGATCGCCGACCCGGGCAACCGCTGCCCCTGGAACCCGGACAACGACGGCGTCGACGCGACACACCCCGGCGCGGCGCACTGGTACGACGCGCTGATCGGGCAACTGGCCGGCTGGGGCGTCGACTTCATCAAGCTCGATGACGTGCTGTATCCGCCGGTGCAGCGCGCCGAGATCGCGCTGATCGCCGCCGCGATCGACCGGAGCGGGCGCGACATCGCGCTCAGCCTTTCCCCGGGCCGCGAACTCTCCCTCGAACAACTCGACTTCCTGCGCGGCGTCGCCGCCATGTGGCGCGTCTCCGACGACCTGTGGGACACCTGGCCGGGGCTGCTGGAGCAGTTCCAGCGCGCCGCCCGCTGGGCCCGCACCAGTCGGCCGCCGGCTACGCCGACCTCGACATGCTGCCGCTCGGCCGGCTCGGGATCCGCGCGCACGTCGGAACCGAGCGCGACTCCCGGCTGAGCCTCGCCGAGCAGCGCACCATGATGACGCTGTGGGCGATCGCCCGCTCGCCCATGATGTTCGGCGGCCATCTTCCCGCCTCCGATCCCGGCACCGTCGACCTGCTGACCAACGACGACGTGATCGCCATCCAGCAGCGCTCCAGCCACAACCGCGAGATCATCCGCGACCAGTCGCTCGTGGTGTGGGCCGCGGAACTCGACGGCACCCAGGTGCGGGCCGTGTTCTGGCTGGGCGACGAACCCACCACAGTGCGGTTGCACCGCGACGACCTCGGCGTCACCGAGCCTCGACGGGTCCTCGACCTGTGGAGCGGCGCCACCCAGACCGCTGCCGACGGGTGGTTGAGCGTCCCGCTCGACCCGCACGGCGCCACCATCCTCGCCATCTCGTGAAGGGACCATCCATGACCAAGGCAATCGTCAACCTCGACCTGCCCGGCCCGCTCGTCTCGCGCCACCAGCACGGGCACTTCGCCGAACACCTCGGGCACTGCATCTACGAGGGCATCTTCGTCGGAGCCGACTCCGAGATCCCCAACGACAAGGGCATCCGCCTCGACGTCGTTGAGGCCCTCAAGGAGATCGGGATCCCGAACCTGCGCTGGCCAGGCGGCTGCTTCGCAGACGACTACCACTGGCGCGACGGGATCGGCACCGACCGGCCCACCGTCGTCAACTCGCTGTGGGGTGATGTCGTCGAGGACAACAGCTTCGGAACCCACGAGTTCATGCACCTCATCGACCTGCTGGAGACCGAGCCGTACATCTGCGGCAACGTCGGCTCCGGCACCGTGCAGGAGATGAGCCAGTGGGTCGAGTACCTGACCCGCGGCGACGACTCCCCGATGGCGCGGCTGCGGCGCTCCAACGGCCGCGACGAGCCGTGGACCGTCAAGTTCTGGGGCGTGGGCAACGAGTCGTGGGGCTGCGGGGGCAACATGCGCCCCGAGCACTACGCCGACCTTGCCCGCCAGTACGGCACCTACTGCCGCGACCACGGGGACAACCGGCTGTACCGGATCGCCTGCGGCGCAAACGTCGACGACTACGCCTGGACCCAGACGCTGATGTCGACCGTCGGCGACCTCGGCTGCGGCTGCCGCCCCGCCGACCACTTCCAGGGCCTCAGCCTGCACCACTACACCTTCGGCAAGAGCTGGGAGGAGAAGGGCTCGGCGACCGACTTCGACACCGACGACTACTTCACCACGGTGGCAAACGCCTGGCGGATGGACGAACTGATCGCCCGGCACTCCACGATCATGGACGTCTACGACCCGACGCGCAGGATCGGCCTGATCGTCGACGAGTGGGGCACCTGGTGGGAGCCGGAGCCGGGCAGCAACCCGGGCTTCCTGGTGCAGCGCCAGACCCTGCGCGACGCGCTGGTGGCGAGCGTCACGCTCGACATCTTCCACGCACACGCCGAGCGGGTCGAGATGGCCAACCTCGCACAGGCCGTCAACGTGCTGCAGGCCGTGCTCGTCACCGACGGCGCGACGCTGACCCGCACCCCGACCTGGCACGTCTTCGAGATGAACCAGGGCCACGGCGACGGGAGCCTGCTGCCAGTGCAGTGGAACGAGCGCCCGACCCGGTCCGTCCCGCAGGAGGGGCCGCGACCCGACGTCGACCTGCCGCTGCTGCACGCCTCGGTCACCGTCAAGGACGGCCGGGTGCTGGTCTCCGCCACCAACCTGGCGCTTGAGCCTCAGGAGGTCGACCTGGAACTGCGCGGCGGCTCGGTCAGCCTCGACGGCGCCCGACTGCTGACCGCCTCCGACCTGCACGACGAGGAGGTCTCCGTCACCGCGTTCGGCGGCGCGAGCCTTGAGGGCGGCGTGCTGAAGCTGCGGATGCCAGCCACCAGCTACGTCGTCGCGGAGCTGACCCTGGAGGCGTGACTCAGAGGCCCAGGATCGGCAACTGACGCTTCGGCTCGATGCCCTTGGCGGCGAGCTCGGCGTAGGCCTTGGGCAGTGCCACCGCGAGCGTCTTGGCCGTGAATGGCCATTCGGTCGCGGTGGCCGCGTCCTCGAGCTTGGTGCCCTGCTGGATCATCATCTCGGTCTGGCTGTAGAGCATCGCGATCTCGGCGCGCTGGATGAAGGCGAAGTCGCGGTCGACGACGGTGCCGTGGCCGGGGACGAACCGGGTCTCGTCCTGGCTTGCCCGAGCACGCCGTCAAGCACGGTCGGCCAGTTGCTGAGCGAGGTCGTCTCGTCGACCTGCGGGTCGCCGCCCTGCTCGAGAAGGTCGCCCGCGAAGATGACGCGCTCGCCCGGCACGAACACGATCACGTCGCTGCGGGTGTGCGCGTCGCCGAAGTTGACCATCTCGACGCGCTGGTCGCCCAGGTCGACGGCCACGGCCATCGAGAAGCCGCGGGTCGGTTCGAACGCGGTCAGGTTCTCGTGCGCGATGCTCGTGACGCCGTCCATTCCTGCCACGCCGCCGCTGTGGTCGCCGTGGTCGTGCGTGACGATCACGTGCGTCACGGGCACGCCCGCGCGCTCGGTGGCGGAGGCCAGCAGCTCGGCCCCCTGCTCCGCGGTGTTGCCCGAGTCGACCAGCATCGCGGCGGTGTCTCCCACGATCAGGCCGACGTTGACCGCATGCGGCTCGACGGTGGTGACGAAGACTCGATCGGTGACTTGGGTCCAAACAGGCGTCATGTCTCCATCGTAGAGGGAGCTACACTGGCACTCGGCATACGCGAGTGCCAGCCGCAGATTCAGGAGGTGACCATGCTCGACGACCGCAAGCTCAACGTGCTCAAGGCGATCGTCACCGACTACGTCGCCAGCAGGGAGCCCGTCGGCTCGAAGGCCCTGGTGGAGCGCCACCAGTTGAACGTCTCCGCGGCCACCGTTCGCAACGACATGGCGGCACTGGAGGAGGAGGGCTACATCACGCAGCCCCACACCAGCGCCGGACGGATCCCGACAGACAAGGGCTACCGGCTCTTCGTCGACCGGCTCGCGCAGATCAAGCCGTTGTCCTCGGCTGAGCGGGTCGCGATCACCAGTTTCATGAACGGCACCGCCGACATCGACGACCTCATCGGTCGCACCGTCCGGCTGCTCGCGCAGCTCACCAGGCAGGTCGCCATCGTGCAGTACCCCGTGGTGCAGCGCGACGAGATCCGCCACCTCGACCTGGTGCCGCTGACCACCGAGCGACTCCTCGTGATCGTCGTGTCCTCGTCCGGTCGGGTCGACCAGACCATCGTCGACGGCCCCGTCCTCGCCGAGCCGCAACTCGGGTCGCTGCGGCTCAGGCTCGCGGCGGCGGTGGTCGGCAAGTCGACGGTCGACGCCGCGGCAGCGCTGGCAGGCTTCCTGGAGGGCGTCGCCCCCGCCGACCGCGCCGTCGCGGCGCCCACGGTCGCGGCCGTTCTCGAGGCGATCGCCGCGAAGCCCGCCACCCAGGTCCTCGTCGCGGGCGTGCCCAACCTGGCGGGCGCCGAGTTCGAACAGAACCTCCGGCCGCTCCTCGAGGCCCTCGAGGAGCAGGTCATCCTGATGCGCCTGCTCGGCGAGGCCGCGGGCGACGACGTGACGATCCGGATCGGGCAGGAGAACACCACGCAGGGCTTCCACTCGACGAGCCTCATCGCCACCGGCTACGGTTCCGACCTGCAGGCGAGCCTCGGCGTCGTCGGCCCCACCCGGATGGACTATCCCTCGACCATCGCCGCGGTCCGTGCCGTGGCGCGCTATGTGAGCAGATTCCTCAACGAAGGCTGAAGACCAACACAGATATGAGCAAGGACTACTACGACATCCTCGGGGTGGAGCGCGACGCGCCCCCCGAGGCCATCAAGAAGGCCTACCGTCGCCGCGCCATGAAGGTGCACCCGGACGTCGCACCAGACGACGCGGAGGCGGCGGAGAAGTTCAAGGAACTCAGCGAGGCCTACGAGGTCCTGAGCGACCCCAACAAGCGCGCCGTGTTCGACCGCGGCGGCGACCCGATGTCCCAGGGCGGCGCCGGGTTCTCCGGCTTCGGCGGCGGCTTCCCGGGCGGGTTCGACTTCACCAACCTGGTCGACGCGATGTTCGGCACCGCCTCCTCCCGCGGCCCGCGTTCGCGCGTGCGCCAGGGCCAGGACGCGCTCGTGCGGCTCAGGCTTGAGCTGTTCGAGGCCGTCTTCGGCGCCACGAAGCCCGTCAAGGTGCAGACCGCCGTTGTCTGCCCCAAGTGCTCGGGCAAGGGCGGCGAGCCAGGCTCCGAGCCCGTCACCTGCGGCACCTGCGACGGCAGCGGCGAGGTCTCGCAGATCCAGCGCAGCTTCTTCGGCGACGTGCGCACCACGCAGGCCTGCCCGACCTGCCGCGGCTACGGCACCATCATCCCCAACCCGTGCACCGAGTGCTCCGGTGAGGGACGCGTCCGCACCACCCGCACGCTTCAGGTCAAGGTGCCGGCAGGCGTCTCGACCGGCATCCGCATCCACCTCGAGGCGCAGGGAGAGGTCGGCCCCGGCGGCGGGCCAGCGGGCGACCTGTACGTCGAACTGGTCGTCGACGAGCACGACACGTTCCGCCGCGACGGCGACAACCTCGAGATGGTCGTCAAGCTGCCCATGACGGCGGCGGCGCTCGGCACCACCGTCCAGGTGGCGACGCTGGAGGCCGAATGGCCCGACTCCCCGGTCGAGGACCGCAGCGTCGCCGTCGAGGTGCCAGCAGGCACCCAGTCGGGCACCCGGATCGCGATCAAGGGCAAGGGCGTGCCGCGGTTGCGCGGCGGCGGACGGGGCGACCTCGGCGTCACCCTGCTCGTGCAGACCCCGACCAAGCTCGACGACAAGCAGCGCGAACTGCTGCGCCAACTCGCCGAGGAGCGCGACGAGACCCGCGCCGAGGCCATCGCGGCGAAGGGTCATAGGGGAGTCTTCGGCAAGATCTCCGAGTGGTTCTCGTGACGAGTGCCCTCTTCCTCGCCGAGTTCGGTGACATCGCCCCCGAGGCGCTGATCACCATCACCGGCGACGAGGCCCACCACGCCGTCGCCGTCAAGCGCATCGAGGTGGGGGAGACGGTGCTCGTCGCCGACGGACGGGGATCGGCCGTGACCGCGGTGGTCGAGGAGACCGGACGCCGCGAACTCACCGTCCGCGTCGTCGAGGTGCTCCACCCGGATCAGCCCGCCCTGACGTGGGGCGTCGCCCAGGCGCTCGCGAAGGGCGACCGCAGCGACCTCGCCGTGCAGACCGCCACCGAGCTCGGCACCCGCAGGATCCTGGCCTGGCAGGCCGCCCGCAGCATCGTGCGCTGGCAGGGCGACCGCGGCGACAAGTCGTTGGAGAAGTGGCGTGCCACGTGCAGGGAGGCCACCAAGCAGGCGCGTCGCTTCTTCGTCCCCGACGTCAGCTTCGCCACGACCGCAGACGTGGCCGAGGCCATCGCGCTGGCCGACGTCGCGCTCGTCCTGCACGAGGACGCGGTGGACCACATCGCCGACATCGACCTCCCCTCCGAGGGGACGGGGCTGCTGATCGTCGGACCAGAGGGCGGCATCACCCCTGACGAACTGGACCGCTTCCTCGAGGCGGGGGCCCGCGCCGTCAGCATCAGCGACGGCGTGCTGCGCACCTCGACGGCCGCCGCCGTGGCGCTCGGCCAACTCGACGTGCTCGCGAGACGCTCGTGAGCTTCTCCTTCGACGTCACGCACCGGCTGGACGACGCACCCGGCCGGGTCGGCGTCATCCACACCCCGCACGGCGACATCGAGACCCCGGCCTTCGTGGTCGTCGGCACCAAGGCCACCGTAAAGGCCGTGCTGCCTGAGACCGTCGCCGACCTCGGTGCCCAGGCGGTGCTCGCCAACGCCTACCACCTGTACCTGCAGCCCGGCTCCGACCTGATCGACGAGGCGGGCGGGCTCGGCGCGTTCATGAACTGGCCCGGCCCCACCTTCACCGACTCCGGCGGCTTCCAGGTGATGAGCCTCGGCGCAGGGTTCAAGAAGGTCCTCGCCATGGACACCGCGGGCCTGCAGAACGACGACGTGATCGCCGAGGGCAAGACCAGGATGGCCCACGTCGACGAGGATGGCGTCACCTTCAAGTCGCACCTCGACGGAACCAGGCACCGCTTCACCCCCGAGATCTCGATGCGCATCCAGCACGAACTGGGCGCCGACATCATGTTCGCCTTCGACGAGTTGACCACGCTGATGAACACCCGCGGCTACCAGGAGGCCTCCGTCGAGCGCACCCACCGCTGGGCGGAACGCTGCCTCGCTGCGCACGCCCAGCTCACCAGGGAGCGCGCAGACAAGCCGTACCAGGCGCTGTTCGGCGTCATCCAGGGCGCCCAGTACGAGGACCTGCGCCGCTCGGCGGCCCGCGGACTTGCAGAACTGGAGGTCGACGGGCAGTCGTTCGACGGCTTCGGCCTCGGCGGCGCGCTCGAGAAGGAGAACCTCGGCACCATCATCGGCTGGATGGTCGACGAACTGCCCGACGACAAGCCACGGCACCTGCTCGGCATCTCGGAGCCCGACGACTTCTTCGCGGCCATCGAAATGGGCGCCGACACGTTCGACTGCGTCAACCCGTCGCGCGTGGCCCGCAACGCGGCCATCTACACCGCGGACGGGCGCTACAACGTCAACACCGCCCGCCACCGGCGCTCCTTCGTGCCGCTGGAGGAGGGCTGCGACTGCTACACGTGCCAGCACTACACGCGGGCCTACCTGCACCACCTGTTCAAGGCGAAGGAAATGCTCGCCTCCACGCTGGCGACCATCCACAACGAGCGCTTCACCGTCCGACTGGTCGACGCGATCCGGGCAGCCATGCGGGCGGGCGACTTCTACGCCTACCGCGACGAGTTCCTCGGCAGGTTCTACTCCACCGAGCCCGCGTAGCTCGGCTCGCGGCGCTTGACGAGCTTGATCACCTGATAGGTGATCGGCAGGAACAGCGCCTCGATGGCGACCTTGTACAGGTAGCCGACCAGGATGTAGTTGATCAGCGTTCCGCCGGTGATGATGCCAGCGAACGCGACGATGCAGAAGATGGTGGTGTCGGCGGCCTCTCCGACCACCGTCGAGCCGAGCAGCCGGGCCCAGAGCGACCCCTCGCGGGTGCGGCGCTTGAGCCGCACCAGCACCCACGCGTTGAGCAACTGCCCGACGGCGTAGCCGAGCAGCGACGCGACCACGATCCGCGGCACGAACCCGAGGATCGACACGAAGGCCTCCTGGTTGCCCCAGTCGGCCGCGGGCGGCGCCGCCCCGACGATCAGGAACGTCACCGAGGCCACCACCGAGGTGGCGAACCCGATCGCGATGGCCCTGCGGGCGCCCGCCCAGCCGTACACCTCGGCGAGCACGTCGCCGAGCACGTAGGTCAGCGGAAACAGCAGCGCCCCGCCGTCGGTGATGATCGGAAGCAGCGGAAAACCGAGCAGGTCGACGTCGGGGCCGAACTGGATCAGCTTCACCGCGGCCACGTTCGAGATCAGCAGCAGGGCGCAGAACAGCGCAACGACCACGTCGTAGACACCCGCCGGGCGGGTGGCGAAGCGCGGCCGCTGCTGCTCGTCTGAAACTGGGGGCACCGGGGCAGTCTACGGTGCCCCCACCGGGGGTGACCTGCGCGTTGTTCCCGCCCCGGTGAGCGGGCGGTGGCAAGATTTGGTTATGGACGAACTGGAGAATGAGGTTGTACCGGAGGACTCGGAGCAGCTCGATCAGCTGCAGCCGGGCGACTCCCTGATCAACCGCGGCGTCAAGGATGTCCTGGACGAGGGCTACATCGCCCCTGACGGCTGGTCGGTCGCCCAGGGCTACGGGAACACCCCCGCCGAGATGCGGCAGGGTGAGACCATCGACATGCGCGTCAAGCAGGAGGAGCCCGAACCCAAGGACTCGCAGGCCAACTGGAACCCGCACGGCGAGACCCGACAGGTCGGCACCGAGCGTGCCGGGCGGCTGATGTCGGTGCAGGGCAGCGGGCGCGAGGACACCCTCGGCGTCGACGTCGGCATCAGCGGCGGCGCCGCGAGCGCCGAGGAGGCCGCGATGCACATCATCACCGACGACGAGGACGACGACCCCATCCTCGAGGACTGACGCTTCGGGTGGTGCTCCGGCCGCAGTACACTGTCGGGGTTCACGGCCGCGACCGGGCGGCCCCGACCACCAAGGACCTAGCCCTGACCAGCCATTCGTTGGACCAGCAGCCCGCGAGCCGCACCGTGGCGGTGCCCACGTCGATCGACATGATCAACCTGCTCGGCCCCCGCGACGACTTCCTCCGCATCCTCGAGGACCACCTCGACGCCGACCTCCACGTCAGGGGCGGACGCATCACCTTGTCAGGTGAGGCAGCGGGCGTTGCGAAGGCGGCCGAGGTGCTCACCGAACTCATCACCATCCTGCGCACCGGCCAGGGCCTGACCGGCGAGACCGTTGAGCGCGTCATCCAGATGAGCGACGACCCCGCGTCGACCGCCTCCGAGATCCTGACGCACAACATCGTCTCCTCCCGTGGTCGCACCGTCCGCCCCAAGACGCTGAACCAGAAGCGCTACGTCGACGCCATCGACAGCCACACCGTCGTGTTCGGCATCGGCCCGGCAGGCACCGGCAAGACCTACCTCGCGATGGCGAAGGCAGTGCAGGCGCTGCAGGCCAAGGAGGTCAGCCGCATCATCCTGACCCGGCCCGCCATCGAGGCGGGGGAGCGGCTCGGCTTCCTGCCCGGAACGCTCAACGACAAGATCGACCCGTATCTGCGGCCGCTGTACGACGCGCTGCACGACATGGTCGACGCGGATTCGGTCCCGAAGCTGCTCACCTCCGGCACCGTGGAGGTCGCCCCGCTCGCCTACATGCGCGGACGCACGCTCAACGACGCGTTCATCATCCTCGACGAGGCGCAGAACACCTCGATGGAGCAGATGAAGATGTTCCTCACCCGGCTCGGGTTCGGCTCGAGGGTCGTGGTGACCGGCGACGTGACCCAGATCGACCTGCCCGGAGGCGTCAAGAGCGGCCTGCGCGGGGTGCAGCAGGTCCTCGACGGCATCGACGACATCGCGTTCTGCACGCTCACCGCCAGGGATGTGGTGCGGCACAAGCTGGTCGGCCGTATCGTTGCGGCGTACGACCAGTTCGAGAGCCTGAACAAGGACCGGAGAGCCCCCAAGTGATCGACATCAACAACGAGTCCGGCGTCGAGGCAGACGAGCTGGGGCTCGTGGCCCTTTCGCGCTATGCGCTCGACCAGTTGCGGATCCACCCCCAGGCCGACCTGTCGATCGTGCTCGTCGACGAGGAGACCATGACGCAGTACCACGAGCGTTTCATGGACCTTCCGGGCCCGACAGACGTGATGAGCTTCCCGATGGACGAGCTCCGCGCACCCGACGAGGATGAGGAGCCCCCGCTCGGGCTGCTCGGCGACATCGTGATCTGCCCGCAGATCACCAGCCAGCAGGCGGCCGAAAACGGGCGGGAGCCAGCAGCCGAGATCGAGTATCTGCTCATCCACGGCCTGCTGCATCTGCTCGGCCACGACCATGCGGAGCCGGAGGAGAAGGCGGTCATGTTCGCGCTGAACGACCGGATCATCGCTGGCTGGGAACTGGCCCGCACAGGCACCGCCTGAGATGGCCGACTCGTCGCTGAACCGCAGTCTCGGCCTCGGCGACGCCATCGCCATCGGCGTCGCCTCCATGGTGGGCGCGGGGGTGTTCGTCGTGTGGGGCCCCGCCGCGTCCTCCGCGGGCGGGTTGCTGCTGGTCGCCCTCGTCATCGCGGGCGTCGTCGCCTGGTGCAATGCATCAAGTTCGGCCCAGTTGGCGGCCCAGTATCCGTCGGCCGGCGGCACCTATGTGTTCGGTCGCGAGCGGCTTGGGCCGTGGCCGGGGTATCTCGCGGGCTGGAGTTTCGTCGTCGGCAAGACCGCCTCGTGCGCGGCGATGGCGATGGCCTTCTCCGCCTATGTCGTGCCAGAGGCCTGGCAGCGGCCGGTCGCGATCGGCATCGTGTGGGTGCTGGTGGGGATCAACTGCCTCGGGGTGACCCGCACGGCCCTCGCCGCGCGGATCCTGGCGTTCGCGGCCCTCGTCGGGCTCGCCACCGCGCTCGCCGTCGGCTGGTCGGACGGTCCGACGGCGTCGTTCGGCTGGGCGCCGGGTGAGATGGGCGGCGCCTACGGCACGCTGCAGGCCGCCGGGTTGCTGTTCTTCGCGTTCGCCGGCTACGCCCGGATCGCCACGATGGGCGAGGAGGTCCGCGACCCGGCCCGCACCATCCCACGGGCGATCCTGGGGGCGCTGGTGCTGGTGCTTGCCATCTACGCGGTGGTCGCCGTCAGCCTCCTGTACCTGCTCGGCCCCGACCTGCTCGCGCAGCAGGCCGCGCCGCTGACGGCGCTCGTAGCGGGGCATCCGGTCGCCCGGATCGTGCTGACCGTCGGGGCCGCCGCGGCGATCGCTGGCGCCCTGCTCGGGCTGACCACCGGCATCGGCCGCACCTGGCTCGCGATGTCCCGCGAGGGGGATCTGCCCCGCTGGTTCGCGGTCACCCACCCGAGGACAAAGGTTCCGCACCGCATCGAGATCGTCCTCGCCGTGGTGCTCACCGCGGTGCTGCTGGTCGCCGACCTGCGCGGCGCCATCGGCTTCTCGTCGTTCGCGGTGCTGCTGTACTACCTCGTCGCCAACGTCGCCGCCTACACCCAGGACGCCGAGCACCGGCGCTACCCGCGGGCGCTGCAGGTCGTGGGCGCCGTGCTGTGTGTGGTGCTCGCCGCGACGCTGCCGTGGACCTCGGTGCTCGGCGGGGTGCTGCTGCTCGCCGTCGGCGCGCTGTGGAGACTCCTGCGTCCGCGCGCGCTGCGGTAGAATCTCGCAGCGCACCTGTAGTCGAGTAAAGCGAGTTGATCACGCCCCGTGTCCCAGTCCGAGTGGATTGAGCTTGGCATCGCGCTGCTGTGCGCCATCGGAGCCTCTCTGATGGCGGCCGTCGAGACGGCCCTCAGCGTCATCACCAAATCCCGCGCCGAGCGCATGGTCGAACATGGGGAGCGGGGCGCCGAGCGCATCCGGTTGATCGCCCAGGACCCAGCGCCGTCCATCAACGCCGTCATGTTCACCCGGATGGCGCTGGAGACCACCTCGATCGTGGTGGCCTCCATCGTGATGTTCACGCAGTTCCGGGCCGACTGGACCCGCGCGCTCGTCACCATCGCCATCATGCTCGTCGTGTCGTTCATCCTGTGGGGCGTCGCGCCCCGCACGCTCGGCAGGCAGAACCCGGAGAAGACGCTGACGTTCTTCGGGCCGCTGATCAGCGGCCTGACCACCGTCTTCGGCCCGATCGCGCAGTTGATGATCCTGCTCGGCAACGCGCTGACCCCTGGCCGCGGCTACACGGACGGACCGTTCGCCACCGAGGCCGAACTGCGCGACCTCGTCGACATGGCCGAGGCGAACGAGCTGATCGAGGCCGGCGAGTCGAAGATGATCCACTCGGTCTTCGAGTTGGGCGACACCATCGTCAAGGAGGTGATGGTCCCGCGCACCGACATGGTCTACATCCCCAAGGACCGCACCCTGCGGCAACTGCTGTCGCTGGCGCTGAGGTCCGGCTTCTCGCGCATCCCGGTCGTGGGGGAGAACCTCGATGACGTGCTCGGCGTCATCTACCTCAAGGACGTCACGAAGCGGATCTACGACTATCCCGACGCAGAGCGCCGCGAGAGCGTCGCCTCCTTGATGCGCCCGGCGGTGTTCTGCCCCGACTCCAAGCCGGTCAGCGAGTTGCTGCACGACATGCAGTTGAGCCATTCGCACCTGGTGATGGTCGTCGACGAGTTCGGCGGCACCGCGGGGCTCGCCACCATCGAGGACATCCTCGAGGAGATCGTCGGCGAGATCGTCGACGAGTACGACCAGGACGCGCCCGCCGTCGCGGATCTCGGCGGAGGCCGCTACCGGGTCTCATCCCGGCTGCCGCTCGACGAGTTGGGGGCCTTGTTCAACCTCGACCTGGACGACGATGACGTCGAGACCGTCGGCGGGCTGATGGCCAAGCAGCTCAATCTCGTTCCCATCCCCGGTTCCCGCACCATCGTCGGTAACATCGAGCTGATCGCGGACCGGGCCATCGGGCGTCGCCACCAGATCGGCACGGTGCTCGCCCGCCAACTCACCGACGAAGAACTCGCCGATGAGTCCAACCACGAAGGTGAAGATGACGATGACTGACCAGGGATTCCATTCGGGCTTCGCGTGCTTCGTTGGTCGACCCAACGCGGGCAAGTCGACGCTCACCAACGCGCTGGTCGGCCAGAAGATCGCGATCGCGTCCTCCAAGCCGCAGACCACGCGCCACGTGGTGCGCGGCATCGTCACGGAGCCCGACGGCCAACTGATCCTGATCGACACCCCGGGGCTGCACCGCCCCCGCACCCTCCTCGGCCAGCGACTCAACGACCTCGTCTTCGAGACGTGGGCGGAGGTCGACGTGGTCGGCGTCTGCCTGCCGTGCGATCAGCGCATCGGGCCCGGCGACAAGTTCATCATCGGTCAGCTCGCGAAGCTCGAGCGGCGCCCACTGTTCGTGGCGCTCGCCACGAAGACCGACCTGGTCAGCAAGGAGCGGCAGCTCTCGCACCTCGTCGACGTCGCAGGCGTCGCCGAGGAGCTCGGCATCGAATGGGCGCAGGTCATCCCGTGCTCGGCGACCGGCGGCGACAACGTCGAGGTCGTCAAGGAGCAGCTCATCGCGCTGCTGCCCGAGGGGCCGATGTACTACCCCGACGGTGAGATCACCGACGAGCCGACCGAGACGCTGATCGCGGAGCTGATCCGTGAGGCGGCGCTCGAGGGCGTCCGCGACGAGCTGCCGCACTCGATCGCCGTGATGATCGACGAGATCCTGCCGCGCCCCGATCGGCCGGAGGACAAGCCCCTGACAGACATCTTCGCCTCCATCGTCGTGGAGCGGGATTCGCAGAAGGGCATCATCATCGGGCACAAGGGGGAGCGGCTCCGCGAGATCGGCGCGACCGCACGCGAGCAGATCAACAGGCTACTCGGGACGCGCGTCCACCTGAACCTGCACGTCAAGGTGATGAAGGAATGGCAGCGCGACGCCAAGTACCTCAACCGGTTGGGGTTCTGACCCGCCGGTCATGTCCACTGTGCTCAAATGAGCGAAAGTTATGCGCGAGTGAACGGTCACCATAACGGTTGGGTCACGACCGAATTGGTCATGTTCACAAACCGGTCGCTTCCTTTCTAGTATCACGGCATCAGCCAGTTTCATGGCTGCCTTGACCCGTAAGGAAAGGAAGCACACGTGAACAAGCGTGTCCTCAAGTTCGGAACCGTGGCTCTCATCGGCGCGTTCGCGCTGTCCGCCTGTGGGGGCGGTGGTGGCGACAAGGGCGAAGGCACGACGCCAGCGTCCACGGCCGATCCGGCGTCGCTCGAGACCACCATCAAGATCCTCGCCCCCTCGTATGCCGACTCGTCCAAGGCCGACTGGGACAAGATCACGGCAGAGTTCAACAAGACCTACCCCAAGGTGAAGGTCGAACTGCAGATCGAGGGCTGGGACGGCTTCTCCGACAAGGTCTCGGCGCGCATCCAGGCCAAGGACTACCCGGACATCCTCAACGACAACGCGTTCGCGGCGTCGGCCGACGCGGGCATCCTCTACCCGATCGACGAGGTGCTCAGCAAGGAGACCCTCGCCGCCATCGAGCCGTCGCTCCTGAAGAACGGCCAGGGCACCGACGGCAAGCAGTGGGCTGCCCCCGACATCGCAAGCTCCCGGATGCTCGCCTACAACACCGACCTGTTTGAGAAGGCAGGCATCGCGGCGCCGCCGAAGACGTGGGCCGAGATGGATGACGCGGCCAAGAAGATCGTCGCGCTCGGCAACGACACCCGCGGCTACGGCATGCCGCTCGGCAAGGAAGAGGCGCAGGTTGAGGCCTCGCTGTGGCTGTGGGGCGCCGGTGGCAACTGGGTCGTCGACGGTGCGCTCAAGGCCGACACGCCCGAGGCCGAGGCCGGCTTCGCGCAGATGAAGAAGATGCACGCCGACGGCCTCACGCAGGCCAACCTGGAGGACAACCGCCAGGATGTCGCCAACCTGTTCCAGGCTGGCAAGCTCGGCATGCTCGTCGCGCACTCGCCGATCGTGACCGACGCCGAGGCAAAGGGCATCAAGGTCGCCCTGGCTCCGGTCCCGGACAAGGACGGCGGGGAGGGCGTCGCCACTGGCGTGACCGACTTCATCGTCGCGTTCAACAACGACGACGCGAAGCGCAAGCAGGCCACCGCCGCCTACCTCGACCTGATGTACTCCGACGCGATGTACGAGGGCTGGTACAAGGGCACCAAGCTGCTCCCGGTGACCACCTCGATGATCGAGAAGGCCAAGACCGAGGCGGCAAACGACAACGACAAGGCGTTCCTCGAGGCCCTGTCGATCGTCAAGTTCCTGCCCGTGGGCGACCCCGGCTGGGATGCCCTCCAGGCAGCGCTGCAGGGTTCGGCGTACAAGGTCGGTTCCGAGGAACCGTCGGCTCTCCTGAAGGAGATCCAGGCCCAGGTCGACGCCCAGAGCTGACGACCGAGCCGGTACCGGGCGGGGGGCGCGAGGACGCGCCTCCCGCTTCGGCGGGCTCACAGAGGAAGGCCACAATCCAGTGTCAACCACCACCATCGAGACGGGCGTCGAGCGGAAGCAGTCCTCGCGTCTACGGGAGACGATCACGGCCCTGCCGTGGCTGCTGCCCACCCTGATCCTGATCGCGGGCGTCGTGCTCTACCCGACCGTCCTGATGATCTACACCTCATTCTTCAAGTTCAACAACAAGGGCATCCAGAAGGGCGACGCGCCCGTCGGGCTCGACAACTACATCGGCCCGGCAGGCGCGTTAACCTTCCCTGGCGTCCCGGTCGGCCGGATCATCCTCAACACGATCGTCTGGGTCGTCGTCGTGGTGATCGTCACCGTCGCGCTGTCGCTCCTGCTGGCCCAGTTCCTGAACAAGCCGTTCCGGGGCCGCAAGCTGCTTCGCCTCTTCATCATCCTCCCGTGGGCCTGTTCCGTCGTGATGACGGCCACCGTCTTCAGGTACGGACTGCAGGAGAACGTCGGGCTCTTCAACCGGTTGATGGTCGACACCGGGATCATCGAGACGGCCCGCGCGTGGACGAAGGACCCGACAAGCGCGTTCTGGATCGCGGTCTTCGTCGCGGTCTACGTCTCCCTCCCGTTCACGACCTACACGATCCTCGCGGGCCTGCAGGCCGTCCCCGGCGACGTGCTGGAGGCCGCACACGTCGACGGCGCCAACTCGGTGCAGCGCTACTGGCAGATCGTGCTTCCGCTGCTGCGTCCGGCGATCGCCACGGCCGCGCTGATCAACATCATCAACGTGTTCAACTCGCTGCCCATCCTGAGGTTGTTGCAGGAGACCCCCGGCTACCACACCGGGCACATCACCACGACGCTGATGTTCGAGTACCAGAAGTCGCTCGGCCCAGGCGTCTCGTCGGCGCTCTCGGTGCTGAACTTCCTGTTCTGCCTGGTGATCATCGCGATCTACCTGAGCGTCGTCCAGCCGACGAAGGAGGTGGACTGACATGGCCCGCATACCGGTCCAGAGCGTCCTGAACAAGCGTCCCAGCCCGTGGGTGATCGCGCTCGGGTCGCTGGTGATCGTCGCCTTCTTCGGGTTCCCCTACGCGCTGATGTTTGTCACGTCGCTGAAGTCCCGGCTCGAGGTCACAGACATCCCGCCCGCGTACTTCCCGTCGAGGCCTCACTTCGAGAACTACGTCAACGTGTGGTCCTCCGAGGTGAACCCGGCCGCCTCGCTGCTGTCGACGGTGGTGATCGCGGGGGGCGCAACGCTGCTGGTGTTGCTCGTCGCGACCCCCGCCGCCTACTACGTGGCCCGCTTCCGTTTCCCCGGCCGAATGGTCTTCCTGCTGCTTGTGCTCATCACGCAGATGCTGCAGCCGACGGTGCTCGCCGTCGGCCTGTTCCAGGAGTTCAAGGGCTGGCAGGGCTACGCGGTCTGGGGGGCGCTGATCCTGATCAACGCGGCCTTCAACCTCAGCTTCGCGATCTGGATCATGCAGGCGTTCTTCGCCTCCGTGCCGAAGGAGATCGACGAGGCGGCCCTCATCGACGGCCTCGGGCGGATGCAGACGATGTTCCGGATCTCCCTTCCCCTGGTGTGGCCCGGCATCGTGACCGCCATCGTGTTCGTCTTCGTCAACTCGTGGAACGAGTACGCCGCGGCGCTGATCCTGGTCCAGCAGACCGAGTTGCAGCCGCTGACGGTGTCGATGCCGCGCTTCCTGGGCCTCTACATCCAGGACTGGCAGTATCTGTTCACCGTCGCGCTCATCGCGATCGTGCCGGTGATCATCTTGTTCTCCATCATCGAGAGGCGACTGATCGGCGGCCTGACCGCGGGCTCCGTGAAGTGAGGCCGTAAGGCTGGACGCGCGAGCGACGAGGGGAGGAGCGCAGGTTCCTCCCCTCGCCGCTTGTCCACGATGCGAAGTGAGACCCTGTCTGTGCTGGGAATCGGATGCTAGGGTGACGCTCGTGGCATGGCAGAACCTCCTCCTCCGCTGCCGCAGCGAGGCTCGATAACTTGAGCCGGAACTCCTCGCTGCGGTGCCTTTTCGTGTCTGGCGAAACAACCTCAGCCCAGGAGATACCCCGATGACTCAGTTCACTACCCGCCCCCAGCCCATCCCGGTTCAGCAGCCGACGCCGATGCCGGTGGGTCGCTACACCCCCTTCATCCCCGTCGACGTGCCCGACCGCACGTGGCCGACCAAGCGGATCGACAAGGCCCCACGTTGGCTGTCGACCGACCTGCGCGACGGCAACCAGGCCCTGATCGACCCCATGACACCGACCCGCAAGATGCGGATGTTCGAGCTGCTGGTCGGGATGGGCTACAAGGAGATCGAGGTCGGCTTCCCGTCGGCCTCGCAGACCGACTTCGACTTCGTCCGGCAACTGATCGAGGGCGACAAGATCCCCGACGACGTCACCATCTCGGTGCTGACGCAGGCCCGCGAGGACCTGATCTCGCGCACCGCCGAGTCGCTGATCGGCGCGAACCGCGCCACCATCCACATGTACAACGCCACCGCGGAACTGTTCCGCAACGTCGTGTTCCGCATCTCGGAGGCCGAGTGCGTCGACCTGGCGACCCGCGGCACCGAACTGGTGATGAAGTACGCGGACCAGCACCTGCGCGACGTCGCCTTCGGCTACGAGTACTCGCCCGAGATCTTCACGCAGACCCCGACCGAGTTCGCCGTCGAGGTATGCAACCGGGTCGCCGACGTGTGGCAGCCGGGCGAGGGCCGCGAGATCATCTTCAACCTGCCCGCCACCGTCGAGCGCTCCACCCCCAACACCTACGCCGACCAGATCGAGTACTTCATCCGCAACGTGCGCAACCGGCAGCACGTTGCCGTCTCGCTGCACCCGCACAACGACCGCGGCACCGCGGTCGCCGCCGCGGAACTGGGCCAGATGGCGGGCGCGGACCGCGTCGAGGGCTGCCTGTTCGGGCACGGCGAGCGGACCGGCAACGTCGACCTGGTGACGCTGGCACTGAACCTGTACACGCAGGGCGTCGACCCGCAGATCGACCTGAGCGACATCGACCACGTGCGCCGCACCGTCGAGTACTGCACCGGCCTGCCCGTGCACCCGCGCCACCCGTACGCGGGTGACCTGGTCTACACGGCCTTCTCCGGCTCGCACCAGGACGCCATCAAGAAGGGCCTGGAGCACCTGGAGCGGGTCGCCGAGGAGGCGGGTCGCGCCGTCGGCGAGATGCCGTGGGAGGCGCCGTACCTGCCGATCGACCCGCACGATGTCGGTCGCACCTACGAGGCCGTGATCCGCGTGAACTCGCAGTCGGGCAAGGGCGGCATGGCCTACCTGATGAAGAACGAGTTCAAGATGGACCTGCCCCGCAGGCTGCAGATCGAGTTCAGCCGGGTCGTGCAGAGCCACACCGACCAGGAGGGCGGCGAGGTCACCTCGCAGCAGATCTACCAGATCTTCGACGCCGAGTACCTGTCGGAGAAGCCGTGGGCGCTGAAGGCCGCTGGCTCCACGTCGAGCAACGGCCAGTTCCACGTCACCGCGACGGTCGACGGCCCGACGCGCCATGACGTCGAGGTCGAGGGCGAGGGCAACGGCCCCGTGTCGGCCTTCGTGGACGCGCTGACCAACGAGGGCGCCCACGTCCGGGTGCTGGACTACACCGAGCACGCTCTGGACGCCGGCGGCGACGCGAAGGCGGCCGCCTACGTCGAGTGCGAGATCGGTGAGGGCGACGACGCGGTGGTGCTGTGGGGCGTCGGGATCGACCCGTCGATCACCAGCGCCTCCATGAAGGCGATCCTCTCCGCGCTGAACCGCTCCGCCCGCTGACGGCGACCGACCCGGCAGGCCCTCCGACGTGTGGTCGGGCGTGCCGGGTCGGTGCTGTCTGCGGCAGGCAATAGGGTCGGGGCATGAGTTCTCGACCGGCTGGCAAGGGGCGCGCGGGCGGCGCGCCCCGGCCATCCTCCGGCGGTAAGGCCCGAGTGTCGTCCGGGGCCAAGCTGCGTACGACGCAGTCGGCGGCCAAGTCCTCGCAGGCCAAGCCCCGTGCGTCGCAGTCATCGGCCAAGGCCTCCCAGGCGAAGCCGCGGACGGGCCGCGTCTCGGGCGTCGCGGTCGGCACCAGGCGGCCGCCGGCCAAGCCGACGGCGACGCGGCACCGGCGAAGGCCGACGCCCCGGCGTTGGCCAAGGCGCCTGGCGCTGACGCTGGTGATCGCCTTCGCGCTCGGGGCCGCGACCCTTGTCCGGGCCGACTGGGAGGTCCACAACACCTTCCTCAACACCACGTCTCACCGGACAGACGAGCTCTCCTCCGAACTGCGCGTGGTGCAGTTGACCGACTTCCACAACATCCCGAGGCCGGCGCAGGTGCGCGACATCGTCGAGTTGGTGCGCGGCGCCGACCCCGACCTGATCGCGATCACCGGCGACCTCATCAACACCAACAACCGCACGCTCGACCCGGTCAGGCGACTGCTCGATGGCCTGTCGGGGATCGACGCGCCGCGCTACTACGTCGACGGCAATCACGACCACTGGTCCGCCGACCACGCCAAGCTGCACGAACTCCTCGAACGCTTCGGCGTCACGATCCTGACCGACGCGAACACCCAGGTGAGCGGCGACTTCGGGCGGCTGTCGCTGATCGGCGTCGACGACTACTTCTCCGGCAACGGGGACATCGACGCGGCGGTCGCGGGCCTCCCGGAGAAGGGGTTCCGGCTGGTGCTGACGCACTCGCCGGAGATCTTCGGCGAGTTGGACCGCACCAACATCGACTACGCCATGTGCGGCCACACCCACGGCGGTCAGATCCGGCTTCCGCTGATCGGCGCCATCTACCAACCGGGCGGCAACTGGTTCCCGAAGGTCAGCAAGGGCGCCTACGTCGACGGCGGCGCGACGCTCTTCGTCGACTCGGGTCTCGGCGTCACAGGGCCGAAGCTGAGGCTGTTCAACCAGTCCCAGGTCACGCTGCACCGCATCGGCCCGGACGTCTGAGTCAGCGCCCCAGCAGCCTTGCCAGCCAGGACTTCCTGGCGGGGGCGCCGGCCTCGAAGCGGTGCATCGGCATGTCCCACGGATCGATGGGCTCGATCTCGGCGGAGACCTCGTCCACGGGTGCCGACTCGCCACAGGTGCCAAGGATCCACAGCAGCGCGCTCTCTCCCAACTCCAGCGGGTGGTACGGGAAGCCGTCCATCGCGTGCTCGCCCTCGGCGTAGGGCTCCTCGAACGGCAGCAGCGGGCCAGCCAGCGCGGCCGTCAGACCCTCCGGCCCCGAGTCGAAGGTCACCTCGACCTTGCGGCCCTTGTAGTGCGAGGGAGTCACGTAACCGCAGAAGTCGACGACGCTGTGCACGGCCACCAGCCAGGCGCCCCTGCCGTCGCGTCGCGAGGCCTGCTGGAAGGCGGAGTCGACGTCAAGGAAGGCGATCAGCGTCGTCGGGCCCCAGGTGCCGACCCAGAGCACGCCCTCGTCCGGGAGCAGGGCGTCGTCGAGGGTGCCGGTCTCGGCGTAGCGCCAGGCGTCCGGAAAGAGCCGCTGCACCTGCGCCTGAGCGGCGTCCGCGCCGCCCTCCTGGTGACGCGCGATGTCCTCGCGGGGGATGCCGGGGGACAGCGCCAGCAGCGCGCACTTGGTACCCATGGTCGGCAAGCGTAGCGGGGTAGGGTGAGCACCATGCCCAAGCTCACCGACCGCGTTCCCGGTGACGCGGACACCCTCTACGACCACTTCCAGGCCTGGGCGACCGAGCAGGGCATCAGCCTCTACCCCCACCAGGACGAGGCCTCCATCGAACTGTTCTCCGGCAACAACCTGATCCTCGCCACGCCCACCGGGTCCGGCAAGTCGATGGTCGCGCTCGCGGCCCACTTCGCGGCGCTCGCCACGGACCGGGTCTCGTTCTACACCGCGCCCATCAAGGCGCTGGTCTCGGAGAAGTTCTTCGCGCTGTGCCAGGTCTTCGGCGCCGACAACGTCGGTATGGTCACCGGCGACGCGTCGGTGAACTCCGACGCCCCCATCATCTGCTGCACGGCGGAGGTGCTCGCCAACATCGCCCTGCGCGAGGGCGAGGGCGCCGACGTCGGGATGGTAATCGCCGACGAGTTCCACTTCTACTCCGAGCCCGACCGCGGCTGGGCGTGGCAGGTCCCGCTGCTCGAACTGCCGCAGGCGCAGTTCCTGCTGATGAGCGCCACCCTCGGAGACGTCAGCGCGCTCGCCGAGCAGTTGAGCGAGCGCACCGGACGCTCCACCAGCCTCATCGACGACGCCGAGCGGCCCGTTCCGCTGGTGTTCGAATACTCGATGACGCCGATCCAGGAGAAGGTCGTCGACCTGATCCAGGAGATGAAGGCGCCCGTCTACATCGTCCACTTCACGCAGGCGGAGGCGCTCGAGCGGGCGCAGGGGCTGCTCAGCGTCAACCTCATCACCCGCCACGACGCCGACCAGATCGCTGAGGAGATCGGCGCGTTCCGGTTCGGCCCCGGCTTCGGCAAGATCCTGTCGGGCCTGGTCAGGCGCGGCATCGGCGTGCACCACGCGGGCATGCTCCCCAAGTACCGGCGCCTCGTCGAGCAGTTGGCCCAGACCGGCCTGCTCAGGGTGATCTGCGGCACCGACACCCTCGGCGTCGGCATCAACGTCCCGATCCGCACCGTGCTGTTCACGGGCCTCTCCAAGTACGACGGCAACCGGGTCAGGAAGCTTCGCTCCCGCGAGTTCCATCAGATCGCGGGACGCGCGGGGCGCGCCGGATTCGACACCGTCGGCTTCGTCGTCGTGCAGGCCCCCGAACACGTCATCGAGAACGAGAAGGCCCTCGCCAAGGCAGGCGACGACCCGAAGAAGCGCAAGAAGGTCGTCCGGAAGAAGGCCCCCGACGGTTTCGTCGGCTGGAACGAGGAGGCCTACGACAAGATCATCGTGGCCGAGCCTGAGAACCTGACCAGCCGGATGCAGGTCACCCACGGCATGCTGCTCAACGTCGCCCAGCGGCCGGGCAACAGTTACGAGGCCATGAAGGCGCTGATCGACTCGAGCCATGAGACGCCTGACCGGCGGCGGACCCTCAAGCGCCGCGCCCTCTCGCTGACCCGCGGGCTGCTGAGCTCCGGCGTGCTCGTCAAGCTGAAGGAGCCCGACTCGCACGGTGGGTGGTGCGTGATGGCCGACTCGGTCGGCGAGGACTTTGCGCTCAACCAACCACTCGCGCCGTTCGCCGTCGCCTCGCTCGAACTCCTCGACAAGGAGTCACCGACCTACCACCTCGACGTCGTCTCCGTCATGGAGGCGGTGCTGGAGGATCCGTTCCAGGTGCTGCTCGGCCAGCAGTTCGTCGCGCGCGGCGAGGCGGTCGCGCAGATGAAGGCCGACGGGATCGAGTACGACGAGCGGATGGAACTGCTCGAGGAGGTCACCTGGCCCAAGCCGCTTGCCGAACTGCTGGAGCACGCGATCGGCATCTACGCGCAGTCGCACCCGTGGGTCGACGCGTCGGCGCTGTCGCCGAAGTCGGTGGTGCGCGACATGTGGGAGCGCGCCATGAACTTCACGCAGTTGATCTCCTTCTACAAGTTGCAGCGCAGCGAGGGGACCGTGCTGCGGTACCTGTCCGACGCGTACCGGGCACTTCGCCACACCGTCCCCGAGGACTTCCGCACCGAGAGCTTCGACGACCTCGTCGAGTGGCTGGGGGAGGCGGTTCGGCAGACCGACTCGTCGCTGCTCGACGAGTGGGAGGCGCTCACCGATCCGGACAAGGTCGCAGCGGCCGCCGAGTTGGCGGCCCAGGGCGCGCCGCCCCCGCCGCCGCGCCCCGTCACCGGCAACGAGCGCGCCTTCACCGCGATGATCCGCACCGCCATGTTCCGCCGCGTCGAACTGGCGGCGCTCGACAGGTGGGAGGAACTCGGCAAGCTCGAGGCATCCGCGGCAGGGTTGGCGGACCCGCCGCTCGAGGTGGCGATGGACGCCGAGGCCTGGGACGAGGCCCTCGCGGGGTATTGGGACGAGCACGAGGACATCGGCACGGGCGGTGCCGCGCACGGCCCGCACCTGCTGGACATCGACAAGGGCAAGGACCACTGGCGCGTCACGCAGATCATCGACGACCCGGCGGGCAACCACGACTGGCGCATCGTCGCCGACGTCGACCTCCCGGCCAGCGACGCCGCGGGCGCCGCGATCGTCCGAACCTTGGAGTTCACAAGGCTGGACTAGGGCGCGTCCTTGAGCATGTTTGGTAAGTCGTTTGCGCTGGAGAGCCTTTTGCACGTTCCAATCGCAACGAGCAACCAAACATGCTCAAGTCGGTGACCTAAGCCGAGCCTGGTCAAGGCCCTGCCGGAACAGAGTCGGGGACGGTCGGGCCGGGTGAGATTTGAGCATGTTTAGTACGTCGTTCGCGCTGGAGGGGCGGGCTCAGGTGGTGGGTGCAACAACTTGGTTGGAGGGTTGTTGTGTCGTATCCGGGTGTGGTTCGGGAGATGGTGTTAGCCAGGATCGCTGGGGGTGAGTCTGGGTTCGCGGTAGCGCGGGAGACCGGGATTGGTCACGCGAGTGTGCGGAGGTGGGCCAAGCTCGCTGGTATGAGTTTCCAAGTTGGCCGTTTAGGTGGTGTCCCAGGAGCGGCGGAGCATCGACGTAAACGTCCCCTGCAACGGATCGAGCCTCAGATCGAGGAGGCTGACTGGGTCGACCCGCGAGGGTGTTTGACCCGGGAAGCTCGGGTCGTGATCGAGGTCCGACTCCGGGACGGCTGGTCCCAATCGAAGATTGCTGCCGTGCTCGGGGTGCATCGGTCAACGGTGTCGCGTGAGGTTCGACGGGTTCCTGGCCGGTATCGGGCCAGACCCGCCCAGCGCGCCAGGCAGGCTGCCGCTCGACGACCACGACCCTCGAAGCTTGGTCCCGGGACACCACTGCGCCGGGAGGTGATCACCGGTTTGAGCGGGCGGTACTCTCCCGAACAGATCGCTGGACGACTGAAACGACAGTTCCCTGACCGGCAGGATATGTGGGTGAGCCACGAAACGATCTATCAGGCGCTCTACGTTCAAGGGGCTGGCGCGCTCCGGCATGAACTGACCGTGGAGAAGGCACTCCGGTCAGGCCGGAAGAGCCGCAAACCGCAGTCGAAACTGGTCGGCGCGCCGGTGTCGTCCAGGTCCTGGATCGGGCCTGACACGATCATCACTGCCCGACCAGTCGAAGCCCTCGATCGGGCAGTACCTGGCCATTGGGAAGGTGACCTCGTGATCGGCCGCGACTCGCGTTCGGCGTTGATCACCCTGAACGAACGCGCTTCACGGTTCACGCTGATCTCCAGGCTCGATACCCATGACTCGGTCACCGTCACTGACCGGCTGCAGGAGATGATCCACCGGCTCCCCGCCGCGGCGTTCAAGACGTTGACCTGGGACCAAGGAGTCGAGATGGCCCGGCATGCTCAGTTCACGATCGCGAGCGGTATCCGGGTGTTCTTCTGTGATCCTCACTCGCCCTGGCAGCGGCCCACCAACGAGAACGGGAACGGACTCATCAGAGATTTCTTCCCGAAGGGCACTGATTTCACCACCGTGACCGATCAAGAGATCGCCGACATGGAGACCAGCCTCAACAACAGACCCCGCAAGGTCTTGAACTTCGCCACCCCCGCTGAAACACTCCAACAAATACTCAACGTTGCGTCGACCACTTGAAACCGCCAGGGCTTTTTGCACGTTCCAACTACAACGAGCAACCAAACATGCTCAAGTCAGTGACCTACGCCGAGCCGAAGCGACGGTCGCGGCTCACGTACTGTTCGACGGCGGCCCAGAGGTCGCGGCGGTCGAAGTCGGGCCACAGCCGGTCCAGGAAGATCAGTTCGGCATAGGCCGATTGCCACAGCAGGAAGTTCGACGTGCGCTGCTCACCGGAGGAACGCACGAACAGGTCGACGTCGGGGATCTCCGGCTCGTCGAGGAACTTCGCGAACCGCGCCTCCGTCAGCCGCTCCGGGTCCAGTTTCCCCGCCGCGGCCTGCCTGGCGATCTCGCGGGCGGCGTCGACGATCTCTGCGCGGCCGCCGTAGTTGACGCAGAACTGCAGCGTCAACGTGTCGTTGTCCCTGCTCATCTCCTCGGCGACCTCGAGTTCCTTGATCACCGAGCCCCACAGCCGCGGACGGCGACCGGCCCAGCGGATCCTCACGCCCAGGTCGTTGAGTTCGTCGCGGCGCCGGTGGATGACGTCGCGGTTGAAGCCCATCAACCAGCGCACCTCGTCGGGCGAGCGCTTCCAGTTCTCCGTGGAGAACGCGTAGGCCGACAGGTAGGGGATGCCGAGTTCGATCGCGCCGTGAATGACGTCGAGCAGGGACGCCTCACCCATCGCGTGTCCCTCGGTGCGCTTGAGGCCCCGCTGCTTCGCCCAGCGCCCATTGCCGTCCATCACGACGGCGACGTGCTGGGGCAACGCCTTCGCGGGCAGTTTGGGGGCGACGGCTCCGCTGGGGTGGGGCGTGGGTCGACGGCGAGGCTGAGGCACCTCTGAAGCCTAGCCGCCTACACTCGGGGTCGTGCCCACCTACCGTGACGAAGCAGTGGTGCTGCGGACCCACCAACTCGGTGAGGCCGACCGCATCATCACGCTGCTGACGCGCACCCACGGGAAGGTCCGCGCCGTCGCGAAGGGGGTGCGCCGCACGTCAAGCAAGTTCGGCGGCCGCCTCGAGCCGTTCCAGCACGTCGACATCCAGTTCGCGGAGGGCCGAGGCTCGCTTGAGGTCGTCACGCAGGTCGAGGCGCTGCACTCCAGCAGGCTGGCCGCCGACTACTCGCGCTTCACCGCGGCGCAGGTGCTCGTCGAGACGACCGACCGCCTGATCGCAGAGGAGGGGACGCCGTCGCTGCAGCAGTACCGACTGCTGCTCGGTGCGATCCTCGCGCTGGAGCGCGGCGATCTCCCCGCCCCACTGATCGTCGACTCGTTCCTGCTGCGCGCCCTGGCGATCGCCGGGTACGCCGTGGCGACGGCGTCGTGCGCCGAGTGCGGCAACGAAGAGGTCCGATGGTTCTCGCCCCAGGGCGGCGGCGCGGTGTGCACCGGGTGCCGCACGCCAGGCTCTGCGACCCTCGACGGTGACGACGTGGCGCACCTCGGCGCGCTGCTCGCGGGGGACTGGGCGGCGGCGCTGACGGCGCAGCGCAACGTCGCGACGCGGGTCGACGGCATGGTGGTCGCCTACTCGACGTGGCACCTCGACCGGGCGCTCAGGTCGCTTCCCTACTTCGAGCGCTGAGGCTGTCACCCCGTCAATGCGCCAGCGGCCTGCCTACTTCGAGCGCTGAGAGCACTCCTGGCAGAGCCCGAAGATCTCCAACTCGTGGCCGGTGTCGGTGAAGCCGTGCGCGCTGGCGACCTTGGAGGCCCACTCCTCGACCTCGTGCGCCGCGATCTCGATCGAGAACCCGCACGAGCGGCACACCAGGTGGTGGTGGTGCCCCTCCGAGCAGGCCCGGAAGGCCGACTCGCCGTCGGGGGTGCGCAGCACGTCGACCTCGTCGGCCTCGGCCATCGCCTGAAGCGCGCGGTAGACGGTCGCCAGCCCCACCTTGGCGCCGCCCTCGCGTAACTGGTCGTGGATCTGCTGGGCGGTGCGGAACTCCTCACCACCCAGCAGCAGGTCTCGAACCGCGGCCTTCTGCCACGTCTGACGCGTGGCGGCCGGCTTAGTGCTCGTCATAGTGGTCTCCATGCCAGGCGTGCCGATGGCCGTCGTGCACGTAGTCGATGTGGTCGCCGTGCTGGATCTCCCTGCCACCGACCGCGGCCGGCGCGCGGGTGTATTCCCGCTCGGCCGGCTCGTGCGGGTGGTCGCCGTGGTCGGCGATGAACGGGATGAACCGCTCTTCCCGGCGCAGCCTCTTGCCGACCAGCCAGGAGAGGCCGAGCAGCGCGATCGCCGTCACGACGATCGTGGCGCCGGTGGCGGTGTCGAGGTAGAACGAGCCGACGGTGCCACCGAGCGCCGCGAGCACGCCGATGCCCATGGCGCCGAAGAAGGAGGAGAAGAAGCCGACGAAGGCCTGTTGCGCGGTGGCGACCGGGATCACCATCAGCGCGCTGACCAGCAGCAGCCCGACGGTGCGCATCGACAGCGTGACGGTGACGGCGGCGAGCACCACGACGAGCAGGTTCAGCCATCGCACCCGGATGCCGAGCACCTCGGAGTAGTCCTCGTCCACCGAGACGGAGAACAGCCGGGGGGCGAGCCCGACGGTGCACACCAGGATCACCACGGCGAGCGCGACAATGACCCACACGTCGGCCTGGCTGACGGAGGTCAGCGAGCCGAACAGGTATGACGACAGTCCGCCCGCGCCCTGGCCCGCCATGCCAGCCATCAGCACGCCGGAGGCGAGGCCGCCGTAGAACAGGATCGCGAGGCCGAGGTCGCCGGAGGCCTTGCCGTTCTGGCGCAGCAGTTCGACGATCACGGCGCCGGTGACACACACCACGACGGCGACGGGCAGCGGGGCCCAACCGGTCAGCATCGCGAGGCCGACGCCCATGATCGCGACGTGGCCGAGCCCGTCGCCGAGCAGCGACATGCGCTTCTGGACGATGAAGGTGCCGATCGCCGGGGCGATGAGACCGCTGAGAACGGCGGCGATCATTGCCCGCTGCATGAACGGAAGCGAGAAGATCTCGATCATGTGAGGCTCCCGGCGATCGGGTCGGACAGGCCGATGGGGTCGTGGTGGGATTCCTCGTCGGCGCAGGTTGAGCCGAGGACCGGGTCGCCCTCGACGATCCGCCCGTCGCACAGCGTCACGCTGCGGTTGAGGATCGCGGCCATCGGGCCGCGCTCGTGCAGCACGACGAGCAGGCCGAGGCCGTCGTCGCGAAGCCTGCCGAGCAGTTGGGCGAGCCCAGCCTGGCTGTGCAGGTCGACGCCCGCGAGCGGCTCGTCCATCACCAGTAGTCGCGGCTCCGAGGTGAGGGCGCGGGCGATCAGGACCCGCTGCTTCTGGCCGCCGGACAGCGATCGGAAGGGCCAGTCCGCCCTGGAGGCCAGGTCGACCTGCTCAAGGCAATCGTCGACGATGCGGCGATCCGAGCGGCTCAGCCACTGGAAAGGCTTCAGGTGCGCCAGTCGGCCGGCGGAGGCGATCTCGCGGACGGTGGCGTTCGGCACGGAGATGACGCTGTGCTGCGGCACGTAGCCGACCTTCCACCAGTCGCGGAAGCCGGGCACCTGCTGGTCGAACAGCGTGATCTCGCCCTCCTGGTGGGGAAGGATGCCGAGCAGCGTGCGCACCAGGGTCGACTTGCCGGAGCCGTTGCCGCCGAGCAGGGCGACGGCCTCCCCGGCGGCGACGGTGAGCGAGACGTCACGCAGGATCGGCATGCCGCCGATCGAGACGTAGACGCCCTGCGCCCTGATCAGGTCAGGAACATCCATTGGCGCTCCGGAGTGCTTCGAGATTTGCCCGCATGATCGAAGGGTAGTCCTGACCGGGGGAGTTCTTCGTCACTCCCTCGAGCGGGTCGAGCACTGCGGTCTTCAGGCCGAGGTCTCCTGCGATGGCCTTGGCGACCGCGTTGGAGGTCAGGGTCTCGAAGAAGATGGTGGTCACGGAGTGGGCCTTCGCCTCGGCGTGGATCTCGGCGATCCGGGCGGGCGATGGCTCGTCGTCGGGGTTGATGCCGGAGATGCCGATCTCGGTCAGGCCGTAGCGCTCAGCGAGGTAGTTGAAGGCGGCGTGCGTGGTGATGAACTCGCTGCGTTCGCACTGCGCCAGGCCCTGCGTGAACTCCTCGTCCAACGTCGTAAGTTCGGTGACGGCGGCCGCGGCGTTGGCGGTGAAGTCGGCCTTGTTCGCCGGGTCGACCTCCGCCAGTCGGTCTCCGAGCGCCGTCACGAGGGTCTGCATGCGCTCGGGGTCCTGCCAGAAGTGCGGGTCGAAGTCGCCGTGGTCGTGGTCGTGGCCGTCCTCTTCGCCGTGGTCGTGCCCGTCGTCTTCGCTGTGGCCCTCGTCGTCGGCGTGGTCGTGGGTGTGGCCCTCCGCAGGCGGTTGCAGGTCGACCACGGTGCTGACGTCGAAGACGTGCTCCGCGCCGGACTGTTCGATCGCCTGGTCGACCGCGGGCTGGAAGCCCTTGAGGTAGACGACCAGGTCGGCGTCGGCGAGCGATGCGATCTGCTTGGGCGTCAGTTCGAGGTCGTGCGCCTCGGAGCCGGGCATCGTCAGGCTGGTCACCGAGCCGTGCCCGTCGAGCACCTGGCTGGAGGCCCACTCGAGCGGGTAGAAGGCCGCGATGACGCGGGGCGAGTCGGATTCCTGGGCGGCGGGTGCGCCGCAGGCGCTGAGGACGAGGGTGGCCGCGGCGGCGGCTCCGAGCACAGTTCGAATAGTCATGATGATAACCATTATCAATAGGCGGGCCGATCAAGTCAAGGCGGGCCCATTGTCGGGGGCCTGTTCGATAGTCTCGGCATCATGCTCGCGATCAGCCGTTTCCGCACCGACGACCCCGGATTCGAGGACATGGCGCGGCCCGTCGTCGACTGGTGGGCGGCCAGGCCGGGCTGCCTGGGCATCGATCTGGTTCGCAATCTCGACGATCCGGCCCTCTGGGCTATGGTCGGCCGCTGGGACAACGTGGGCGCCTATCGGCGCTCCTTCAACGGCTACGAGGCGAAAATGCTGTTGACCCCCCTGCTGTCGAGAGCCATCGACGAACCGAGCGCCTACCTCCCACCGACCGAACTCGGCGACAACCAGCCACGCACCCTCTGACGGAGCCGCATCATGACCACCTACCTGCTCACCGCCGCGGGCGTCAGCCTCGCCCTCGTCACGGAAGACGACCGCCTGCCCTGCGTGCTCCACTGGGGCCGCGACCTGGGGGACGCCGACGCCGCAGACCTCGAAACGCTCGCCGCCGCTGAGCGACTGCCGATCCTTCCCAACCAGGTCGACGGCTCGCTGAACTACGGCGTCCTGCTGGAGGCCCGCGACGGGATCATGATGCGACCCGGCCTGATCGGCTCGCGCGACGGTGCCGACTGGACCCCCGACTTCCGGGTGGAGCGGGTGCTCCTCGACGGTGCCCCATCGCTGGCCCAGTCGCCGCCGGTGCCGCGTCGCTGACCTTCGAGGCGACCGCCGCGGAGGCGGGCCTGGCTCTGAGCCTCGAGATCGGCCTCACCGAGCAGGGCCTGGTGGCGGCCCGCGGCACCCTCACCAACACCGGCGAGGGCGGCTACCAACTCGACGAACTGACCCTCAGCCTCCCCGTGCCGAGCCGCGCCGCAGAGGTGCTGGACTTCGCGGGCCGCTGGGGCGTCGAACGCTTCCCGCAGCGCACCCGGATGTCCGTCGGCCAGCGGCGCCGCGAGGGTCGCCACGGTCGCACCGGCGCCGACTCGGCATACGTGATGCACCTCGGCGTGCCCGGCTTCGGATACGCCGACGGCGAGGTGTGGGCCCTGCACACCGCATGGAGCGGGAACCACGTGCACCAGGCCGAACTCGACCTCGCAGGCACGCAGGTGCTCTCCGGCGGCGAACTCCTTCTGCCGGGGGAGGGGCGCCTCGCCGAGGGCGCGAGCTATCAGAGCCCCTGGCTGTACTACTCCTACGGCGAGGGCCTCGACGCCGTCGCCCACCGGTACCAGCGCTTCCTGCGCGCCCTGCCGCACGCCCCGGCGACCGACCGACCCGTCACGCTCAACGTGTGGGAGGCCGTCTACTTCGACCACGACCTGGCCAGGCTCACCGACCTTGCGGAACGCGCCGCGGCACTCGGCGTCGAGCGCTACGTGCTCGACGACGGCTGGTTCGGCGACCGACGCGACGACAAGGCGGGCCTCGGAGACTGGGTCGTGTCGGCCGACGCGTGGCCCGACGGCCTCACGCCCTTGATCGAGAAGGTGCACGCGCTCGGCATGGAGTTCGGGCTGTGGTTCGAGCCCGAGATGGTCAACGAGGACTCCGACGTCGCCCGCGAGCACCCCGAATGGATCGCCCAGCCGAAGGGCAGGCTGCCGCTGCCGTCTCGGTTCCAGCAGGTGCTCAACCTGAGCATCGAGGGGGCCTGGCAGCACGTGTTCTCGCAGATGGATGCGGTGCTTCGAGACAACGCCATCGACTACGTCAAGTGGGACCACAACCGCGACCTGGTCGACACCGGCACCGCTCCGGAGGGTCGCGCGGCCGTGCACGCCCAGACGCTCGCCTTCTACCGATTGCTCGACGCGCTGCGCGAGCGCCATCCCGACGTCGAGTTCGAGTCGTGCAGTTCCGGCGGCGCCCGCGTCGACCTCGAGGTGCTCAAGCGCGCCGAGCGGGTCTGGGTCTCGGACGTGATCGACCCGGCCGAGCGGCAGCGGATGCTGTGGTGGACGAGCCAACTGATCCCCGCCGAGTTCCAGGGCAGCCACGTCGCGTCCGGGCGCTCGCACACCACCGGCCGCTGGCACGACCTGTCCTTCCGCGCCGCCACCGCCGTCTTCGGACACTTCGGCATCGAGTGGGACCTCGCCCAGGCCACCAAGGACGAGTTGGGCGAGCTCCGCTGGTGGATCGACTGGTACAAGGCCAACCGCGACGTGCTGCTCGGCGGCGAACTGGTGCGCGTCGACATGCCCGACCCGAGCGTCTACTTCAAGGGCGTCGTCACCGACGCCAAGGCGATCTTCTCCGTGTCGCAACTGGCCGCCTCGCCCGTGTGCAGCCTCGGCGTGCTGCGCTTCCCCGGCCTCGATCCCGACGCGCGCTACAGCGTGAAGGTGATCGACCGGCAGCAGGTGCCCGCAGAGGGTCGCCCGTCCTGGGAGGTCGGGGACGTCGTGCTCCCCGGTCGGCTGCTCAGCGGCGTCGGCCTCCGAGCGCCGCAACTCTTGCCCGAGACCGCCGTCCTGATCGAGCTCGAGCGCCAGTAGCCGGTTTCCGGGCTCACCCGGTTCGGACGTAAACTCCTGGGGTTACCCCGACCCCAGGAGAGACATGCCCGCCGTTGCCCCGCTGCGCCTGCACGCGCCGAGCCGACCCGACGCCGTCGTCGTCGACCTGCCCGTCGTGCTCGCGCCGATGGCAGGCGTCACCAACGCCGCCTACCGGCAGTTGTGCCGCGAGCAGGGTGCCGGGCTGTACGTGTGCGAGATGATCACCTCGCGCGGACTCGTGGTCGGCGACCACAAGACCCACGACATGCTCGCGTTCGACCCTGGGGAGAAGACCCGCTCGGTGCAGTTGTACGGGGTCGACGCGGACGTGATGGCCGACGCGGCCCGGATCCTGATCCGCGACTTCGCCGTCGACCACATCGACCTCAACTTCGGCTGCCCCGTCCCCAAGGTGACCCGCAAGGGCGGCGGAGGGGTGCTGCCGTACAAGCGGGACCGGCTGCGCGCGATCGTGCGCGAGACGGTCCGCGCCGCCGACGAGCACGGCGTGCCCGTCACCATCAAGACGCGCATCGGCATCGACAAGGACCACGAGACCTTCCTCGACGCGGGACGCATCGCGCAGGAGGAGGGCGCCGCCGCGATCGCCCTGCACGGCCGCACCGTCCAGCAGGCCTACTCAGGAGAGGCCGACTGGGCCCGGATCAGGGAACTGGTCGACGAGGTCGACATCCCGGTGCTCGGCAACGGCGACATCTGGGAGGCCGAGGACGCCCTGAAGATGATGGACCAGACCGGTTGCGCGGGCGTCGTGATCGGGCGCGGCTGCCTCGGGCGGCCCTGGCTCTTCGGCGACCTCGCGGCGGCCTTCGAGGGCGAGGAACTGCGGCTCCGGCCGACGCTCGGCGAGGTCGGCCGGATGATCCTGCGGCACGCCGAACTGCTGGCCGGCTACCAGGGCGAGCGGCACGGCCTCACCGACCTGCGCAAGCACATGGCGTGGTACTTCAAGGGCTACCCGGTCGGCGAACTGCGCCGCCGCTTCGCGATGGTCTCGACGCTCGAGGAACTGCGCGGCCTTGTCGACCAGTTGGACGCCGACGCCGAGTTCCCCGTCAACGAACTTGGCACCCCCGCGGCAGGCAGGGCTCGCCGCGGGGCAAGGTCGTGCTTCCCTACGGCTGGTACGACGACACCTCGGGCTGCGACCTCGACCTCGCCGACGCCGAGATCGGCGTCTCGGGAGGCTAGTTCGCAAGGATCTCCTCCAGAAGCTCTGCGCCGCTGGAGATGATGCGAGTCGGGAACTCCGCGGGTGCGTGCTGCAGGTCGGCCTCATCGACGAAGCACATGGCACAACCAATTGGATGGATCGCGAAACGCCCCACCTTGGCGATCTCGACGAGAAGGTCCCAGGCGACCCGACCACCGATGTGGTTGAGCATCATGCCCGTCACCAGCCCGTCCCCGTTCGGTTCCCAGCCGTAAATGTCCGCTTCACCGTCGGGCAGGACGATCGACATCGCGCTCGAGCTGAGCAGGGGGCGAATGAGGGCGGTCACCTGAAGCGCACGCTCGTGTGACTGTGGCCAGAAGCTGAACAGAAAGACGTCGAAACTCACCCTCCGGACGTTACAGGCCGAGGCGCTCCAGGAACGGGCCGACGAACTTGCGGTCCGGGTCCAGCCGCGCGGCGAGCGCCGCGAAGTCGGGCCAGCGCTCGTAGCGGGCGCGGATCTCCTCCGCGGGCAGCGTGGTCACCTTGCCCCAGTGCGGTCGCGCCGAGTTCGGCAGCGCCGCCTCCAGCGTCGGCAGGAAGTTGAACAGGGCCTCCTGGTCGTCCTTCCACGTGAAGTGCAGCCCGACGGTGTCGCGGCCGTAGGCGGGCGAGAGCCACAGGTCGTCGGCTCGCATCGTGCGGATCTCCGAGACGTGCAGCAACGGGGCGATCAGGTGCGCCAGCGACTGGATCGCCGCGATCGCCGCGGGCAGGTCGGCGCGCGGCACCAGGTACTCGGCCTGGATCTCGGCGCCCGCCGACGGGGTGAAGTCGAGCCGGAAGTGCGGAAGCCGGGCATGCCACGGGCCGAAGACGCCGCCCTGCTCGGTCGCGGGCGACGCGTCCGCGCCCGGGATCGGATGCCGAGGCCCGTCCGCCGGATGGGCGCCCAGGCGCGACAGGTCGGGCGCCGTGCGCGGGTGCCTGGTCTTCACCCACACCTGGTCGACGCTGGCGGCATCGGCCCAGGTGGTGAACAGGCTGACGCTGTCGCCGCTGGCCGTCAGCGCCTCGTAGTCGCCGAGCGCGGCCTCCCACGTCAGGCCCTCGAACACCGTCTGTGCGACCTCGTAGGTCGGCGACACGTTGAGGTCGAGGCTGATCAGCACCCCGAGCGCGCCGAGGTGGACGACGTGGCCCTCGAAGTCCTCGTCGCCGCGGGAAACGCGCCTGCGGGACCCGTCGGCCGCGATGAAGTCGATGGCCTCGACCTGGGTCGACAGCGTCCCGATCGCGTCCCCGGAGCCGTGGGTGCCCGTCGCGACGGCCCCCGCCACCGAGATGTGGGGAAGGGAGGCCAGGTTCGACATGGCGACCCCGAGCCGGTCCAGTTCTGGCACCAGGTCGCCGTGCCGAGCCCCCGCAGGCACCCTCACGACGCCCTCGGCGACCAGTTCGACGGGGGCCCGCCGGATCGCCTCCAGGCTGATCAGGACTCCGTCGGTATCTGCCAGGTCGTTGAACGAGTGACGGCTGCCGAGTACGCGCACCTTTGGGCGCGAGGCGACCTCGTGCGCCAGCTCCTCGAGCGTGCCGGGGCGCAGCAGTTCCGCCGCCCGGTATGCGATGTTGCCCGCCCAGTTGGAACCGGGGTGGTTGCTGTCCATGGAAGCGCTCCTTTGCCGTTGTCAGCCAACCTACCGGCTGACCAAGCCCGACCCGGGCGAAGCCCACCAGTACCGGTTCGCTAGATTCCAAGGGGCCCCTTGGCCGGAATCGGAGGAAATATCCATGTCCGAAACTGCAAACCTCATCTTCGACGGGCAGAGCTATGAACTGCCGATCGTCACAGGGACGGAGGGGGAGAGGGCAATCGACATCAGTCGGCTGCGCGGCGCGACAGGGCTCATCACCCTGGACGACGGCTACGCCAACACCGGCTCATGCCGCTCCGCCATCACCTTCATCGACGGCGAGCGAGGCATCCTGCGCTACCGGGGCGTCCCCATCGAGGACCTCGCAGCCCGGTCGAGCTTCATCGAGACGGCCGAGTTGCTGATCTTCGGCCAACTGCCGGACGACGAGGAGCGCGCCGAGTTCCGCAGCCTGCTGACGGAGAACTCGTGGCTGCACCGCGACATGCGCAAGCACTTCGACGCGTTCCCCAAGAACGCGCACCCGATGAGCATCCTGTCCGCGATGATCTCCGCGCTGCAGAGCCACGACCTCCCGGAGCACCACTTCACCGACGCGATGGGATTCAGGGAGGCGGCCGCGAACCTGATCGCCAAGACGCGCACCATCGCGGCGGCCTCGTACAAGTCGCACATCGGCCAGCCGATCGTCTATCCCCGCTACGACCTGCCGTACGCGGAGAACTTCCTGCACATGATGTTCACGCAGCCCTACCGCGACTACGAGACGACGCCGGAGGTGGCGCACGCGCTCAACATGTTCCTGGTGCTGCACGCCGACCACGAGCAGAACTGCTCGACCTCCACCGTCCGGATGGTCGCCTCCGGCGGCGCCAACATGTACGCCTCAGTCTCGGCAGGCGTCAACGCGCTGTGGGGTCCGCTGCACGGCGGCGCCAACATGGCCGTCATCGAGATGCTCGAGCAGATCCGCGACGGATCGCTGAGCGCGCAGCAGTACATCGACCGCGTCAAGGACAAGAAGTCCGGCGCCAAGCTGATGGGCTTCGGGCACCGCGTCTACCGCAACTTCGACCCGCGCGCCACGATCCTGAAGTCGGCCGCCGACTCGATGCTCGACTCCATGCACATCACCGACCCGCTGCTCGACATCGCCCGCGAGGTCGAACAGGCGGCGCTTGCGGACGACTACTTCGCCTCGCGCAGGCTGTACCCCAACGTCGACTTCTACTCCGGCATCATCCTGCGCGCCATCGGCATCCCGATGGACATGTTCACGGTGATGTTCGCGATCGGCCGGACGCCCGGCTGGATCGCGCAGTGGAAGGAGGTCACCGACAACCCGGGCCAGCGGATCTACCGCCCGCGTCAGGTCTATGTCGGCGAGCCGCAACGCGAGTGGAAGGCGCGCGAAGACCGCTGACGACCTCGGGTAGGTTGGCCTCGACATGAACGACTCCCTCCTGCCCCGCACCAAGCTGTGGGCCGCCACCATGCACGGTCACGGCGACGGCGTGATCTCGGCCCACGCGACCTCGACGGCCCGGCTCGCCCCACGCGGGGCGCGCACCAGGGCGCAGCGCGAGGAGTTGGAGCGCCTGCTCTACGTCGAGGAGTCCTCCTTCTCCGACGGCGCAGGCGAGCGCGCGCGACAGGAGGAACCGGACGAGTTCCGCACCTGCTTCGAGCGGGACCGCGACCGGATCGTCCACTCGGCCGCGTTCCGGCGGCTTGCGGGCAAGACCCAGGTCGTCGTCTACCCGACCGACCATCAGCGCACCCGCCTCACCCACGCCATCGAGGTCGCCCAGGCCGCCGTCGCCATGGCGCGCGGCATCGGCGTCAACGTGACGCTCGCCGACGCGATCGCGCTCGGCCACGACTGCGGCCACGGGCCCGGCGGGCACGCCTCCGAGGACGCCTTCGACCAGTTCATCGCTGGCGGCTACGACCACGGCCCTTGGGGAGCCGACGTGGTGCTCGCCGACCTGAACCTGACGACCCAGACCCTCGACGGCATCCGCAACCACTCCTGGTCGCGGCCGGCGCCCTCGACGATCGAGGGGGAGATCGTCTCGTGGGCCGACCGGATCGCCTACTGCGCCCACGACCTGGAGGACGCCGTCCACGCAGGCATCGTCACCGTCGAGGATCTCCCGTCGGTGGTGCGTGACGTGGCGGGCGTCAGTCGCCGCACCCAACTGGCCACCTTCATCAACGCTGTGATCGCCACCACGGCCGAGACGGGTGTGGTCGGGATGGACGAACTGACCGCCGAGGCGCTCGGCGAACTCAGGCGGTTCAACTACGAGCGGATCTACACGCGCCCCGAGTCCGTCGCCCAGTCCGTGACGGTGGTGCGCGTCCTCACCGATCTGGTCGACTACTACCTCGAGAACCCGGAGGCGCTGCCGCTTGAGTACCGCGGCGACGACCTGATCCGCGGAGCGGTGGCCTATGTGGGGGGCATGACTGACCGGTTCGCCTTCGAGCAGGCCGCCGCGCTGCTCGGCTGGGACCCTAAGCGACTTCCCCGCGGCATCGGGCGCGGGGCCTGAGCTAGGGGCGAAGCCGCTCGGCGAGGTCCGGCGGGAGCAGTCGGGCGCCGGCCATCAGCCAGCGGGCCGTGACGGCGGTGCACACCTGACCCGCGTTGACGCCGACCAGCACCAGCACCTGCGCCGCCGCGGCCGCCCACGGGCTGCCGCCGCCGAGCAGGACGCCGATGTAGGCGCCGGGGAGCGCGACGAGGCCGACGGTGCGCGTCTGGTCGAGCGCGGGGATCAGCGCCTCGTGGAGCGTCGGGGAGATCACCTCGCGGATCGCGAAGGAGCGCTCGAAGCCGATCGACAGGTAGGCCTCGTACTGGTTGATGCCCGAGCGCAGATCCGCGAAGGCGCGCCGCGCCACCAGGGTGTGCGCAGTCATCATGTTGCCCACCAGGATGCCCGCGATCGGAACGATCGCCGGCCCCGTGAAGGGCGCGGTTCCCGTCGCGAAGATGATCACCAGGACGGGCAGCGCGCCTGCCAGCATCGCCAGCCCGGCCGAGCCCACGGCTCGCCACGAGCGCAGCCCGGATCGCTTCGACGTGGTGTAGACGCCGATCAGGAACATCAGGCAGACGAAGGCCACGGCGAGGCCCGCCTGGCTGAGGGCGACGCCGACCACGAGCGAGACGACCAGGAGTTGCACTCCGGCCCGGAGGGCGGCCCAGGGAATGGTGCGCGCGACGGGCACCCTGCCCCACAGCGCCACGCCGGTTCCAAGCGCGACCAGCAGCGAGAGAGCGAGCGCGAGTTGCCAGCCGATCTCCACCGTCACGGTCGTCACGATAGTGCCAGTAGACTCATCAACCATGGCAGGCCGCATCAACGACGAGGACATCGCGACCGTCCGTGAGCGCAGCCGGATCGAGGATGTCGTCGGCGGATACGTCGCCCTACGCAACGCGGGCGGCGGGTCGTTGAAGGGGCTGTGCCCGTTCCACGACGAGAAGACCCCCAGTTTCACCGTGACGCCAGCCCGAGGGTTCTACTACTGCTTCGGCTGCGGCGAGGGCGGCGACGTCATCACCTTCCTGCAGCGGCAGCAGAACCTGTCCTTCGTGGAGGCTGTGCAGGTGCTCGCCGACCGGGCGGGCATCGTGCTGCGCATTGAGGACGACGGCTCGGGTCCGGGGCAGACGCCTGGGCTGCGCAAGCGCGTCCTCGAGGCAAACCAGGCGGCCGAGGACTTCTACTCGAAGCAACTCGACTCGCCCGAGGGCATCGCCGGACGCCAGTTCCTGGACGGCCGCGGCTTCGACCGCGAGATCGCGCTGCACTTCCGCGTCGGGTACGCCCCGCGGCACGGTGCGGCGCTCCGGCAGACCCTGAAGGCGCAGGGCTTCACCGACGACGTGCTGAAGGCCGCTGGCCTGGTGCGCGACTCGGGCCGCGACTTCTTCACCGGCCGGGTGCTGTGGCCGATCCGCGACTCGGCGCAGGCCGTCCTCGGCTTCGGAGCGCGCCGCATCTACGAGGACGATCGGCTGCCCGCCAAGTACATCAACACCCCCGAGTCGCCCGTCTACAAGAAGTCGCACGTGCTGTACGGCCTCGACCTGGCGCGCCGGGAGATCGGCAAGAAGTCCCAGGCGGTGGTGGTCGAGGGATACACCGACGTGATGGCCGCGCACCTGGCCGGCGTCGAAACGGCGGTCGCCTCGTGCGGGACCGCGTTCGGCGAGGACCACGGTCGGCTGCTGCAGCGGCTGATGGGCACCTCCGACGGCCTGCACGGCGAGGTGATCTTCACCTTCGACGGCGACAAGGCCGGCCAAGCGGCGGCGCTCAAGGTGTTCAAGGGGACCAGAACTTCATCGCGCAGACCTATGTGGCGGTCGAGCCGACGGGCCTTGACCCGTGCGACCTGCGCCTGCAACAGGGCGAGGCCGCGGTGCGGGAACTGGTGGCCCGTCGGATCCCGCTGTACCGCTTCGTGATGGCCAACATCGCCAAGAGCTACGACCTGGACCGTGCGGACGGCAGGCTCGCGGCCGCCCGCGAGGGCGCCGAGTTGGTCGGCTCCATCCGGGACCAGTCGCTGGTCAACCAGTACCTACGGGAACTGGCCGGGGTGCTCGGCATGGACCTCGACGACGTGCGTCGCGAGGCCGCGCGCGTCGGACGGCGGCAGGCCGGCCCGGAGCCTGACCCCACGGAGCCGGAGCGCGAGGTCGACCCGGCGTGGCCAGAGGCGAACGACCCCGCGCTGCGGTTGGAGCGCGACAGCCTCAAGTTGATGCTGCAGTACCCGCTGACGTTCGACGCCGCCTGGAACTCGGTCGAGCCGACCGACTTCAACCATCCCGGCTACCAGGCCGTGTTCCGGCTGCTGTCGGCGGTGGAGTTCGGCGAGAACTGGACCGACCGGCTGCGGGCCGCGGCGCCCAACGAGTTGGTCGAGCAGTTGCTGGTCGCGCTGCTCGTCGAGCCGCTGCTTCGCGATCCGGACGAGACATACTCGCTCACCCACACCTCGCGGCTGCAGTTGGCGCGGGTTTCGCGCCAGATCGCCGACGTGAAGTCGAAGCTGCAGCGCACCGACCCCGTCAAGGACCCCACGGGCCACCGCGCCCAGTTCGCCCAGCTCACCGAGTTGGAGATGCGGCGAAAGCGCCTGCAGGCCGTCGGGCTGGGGTAGTCTCCCGTTCCCCGGGCCTGACGAGTGCCGTTCCCCGAGCCTGTCGAGTGCCGTTCCCCGAGCCTGCCGAGTGCCGTTCCCCGAGCTGTCGAGGGGTCCGCAACCCGGTGCCGGTCGAGTGGTGTGGGCCGTTCCCCGAGCTTGTCGAGGGGTCCGTAACCTGCGCTGATTTGGGTGGAGCGCCGTTCCCCGAGCTTGTCGAGGGGTCCGCAACCCGGTGCCGGTCGAGTGGTGTGGGCCGTTCCCCGAGCCTGTCGAGGGGTCCGTAACCGGCGCTGATCGGGGTCGAGATCCTGCGCCGGGTGCGAGGAGTTTCGACGCGGGCTGCGGCGCTACGCGCCTTTGCCCGGCTCAACCAGCGGCCCGTTCCCCGAGCTTGTCGAGGGGTCCGTAACCCGGGCGCTTATCGGGGTCGAGATCGTGCGCCGGGTGAGGGGGGTTTCGACGCGGGCTGTGGCGCTGCGCGCCTTTGCCCGGCTCAACCAGCGGGCCGTTCCCCGAGCTTGTCGAGGGGTCCGTAACCGGCGCTGACCGGGGTCGAGATCATGCGCCGCGTGCGAGGGGCTTCTACGTGGGCTGCGGCGCTGCGCCCCTTTGCCCGGCTCGACGGGTCGTCCGCCGTCAGCCTCCTCTCCCGGCCCGCGGGGGAGCCGTCGTCCGGTCCGCCTCCAGCACCGCGCGAGCCTCCAGCAACGACTCCCGGTCCCAGCGATAGGCCGTGGACACCGACACGCCGAGCGCCTCGGCCAGCAGCGCCAACGTGTAGCGCGGCTCGCGCAGCCGCAACTCGAGGATCCTGCGGTGCCGCGGGGCAAGCAGTGCCAGGAAGTCCACCGAGGTCTCCACCGCCCGCGTCATCCGGTGCTGGGCGTCGACGTCCTCGGCCACGACACCCTCCAGCGGCACCCGCCGAAGCGTCCCCCGTGCGACCGCTGAGACGCTGACCCCGATGGCCGCGGCCGCCGCGCTGAGGCTCGCCCCTGGGCTCTGTCCCTGGGCCAACAGCGCCTTCCGGGTGGCCCGCCGGTCCGCGCGCGACCCCACCGCGCTCGTGGCGGAGAGCGGCGAGTCGGAAAGCGCCCGCCGGATGACGTGGTAGACGAAGGTCGTGAACCTCACACCGAGGGTGTGGTCGAAGGCACGGATCGCCTGCGCGACCGAGAGGCACGCCTCCTGGAACAGGTCATCCGGCGTGAGTTTCGCGGCCAGGGCGACCCGATAGGCGATCTTGCGTGCGACTCGGATCCCGACGCCCCAGAGCACGTCCATGGCCCGCCGCCCGGCGTCGACCACTCCCTCCAATCGCGAGTCGGTGGCGCCCTGAGCGATCAGGTGGTGGGCATACAGCCCCGCCTCGATGGCCTTTGCGGCCGCGAGGTCTTCGCCTTCGGCGAGCCAGACCAGGGCGAGATTCGGTGTCTTCATGCCTCAGCATTGGCCGGGGTGGAGCAATCCTCGGCGACGTCTGCTGGACCTGTGGATGCCCGGCGACGGACAACACAACTTCTCCACAACCGGGGCACAATGGAGGCATGGCCTTGTTCAAGCGGACCCGCATCGACTCCAGCCTCAACGAGGGCCTCGACGCCGCCCTTGGAGGGCGCGGCGAGGTGCTGGCGCAGGCCACGGGAGACGGCGTCGTGCTCGTCGGAACCCGCGAGGCGCTCGCGCTGCGCCGGGACGGGGCGTGGCAGGTGTGGCCGTGGGAGGACGTCAGCGGCGGAGGGTGGAAGTCCGAGTCGGGGTCGTTCCGCTGGAAGAGCATCGAGGGCGAGAAGTTCAGCGTGCAGTTGAGCGAGCCGAACCAGCTTCCCGGGCTGTTCCGAGAGCGGGTCGAGGCATCGACCGTCGTCCAGTGCCTGATCGACTCGCCCGTGCGTGGTGAGGTGCAGATCATCTGCCGCCGCGGGCTCGGAGCGGACCAACCCCTGCGCTGGTATGCCGTGCCATCAGGGGGTGCCGACCTTGCGGATCCGGCGACCGCCGCGGCCGTCGTGGCCGAGACCGACCGGTTGAGGGAGGAGTACTTCCCGGGGGTCTAGCCGATTCGCATTCGCCTCGTCGAGTCTGATAACGTTTCTCCTCGCGTGGGAACGCTAATCCCTGGTAGCTCAATTGGCAGAGCATTCGACTGTTAATCGAAGGGTTACTGGTTCGAGTCCAGTCCGGGGAGCCAGCAGAAGGCCACCATCGTCTCGATGGTGGCCTTCTTCCTTTCCCGGTGCCGGGACCTCAGCGCGCGTAGTGCTTCAGGTCGCCGAGGAAGTTGTCTGCCCACGCGTCGATCGTGTGGGTGCCGACCTGCTTCTGCAGCGCGCGCATCCGCTTGCGGCGCTCCTCCGGTGGGTCCTCGACGGCGCGCATCACGACGTCCTTCATGCCGTTGATGTCGTAGGGGTTGACCAGGTACGCCTGCTTCAGTTCGCGTGCGGCGCCCGCGAACTCGCTCAGCACCAGCGCGCCGTCAAGGCCTGGATGGCACGCGACGTACTCCTTGGCGACCAGGTTCATGCCGTCGCGCAGCGGGGTGACCAGCGCGACGTCGGCGATCCGGTACATGGCGGCCATGGTCTGGCGGGGGAACCCTGCGTGGCGGTACACGATCGGGGGCCGGCCGACACCCCCGAACTCCGAGTTGATCCTGCCCACCAGCAGGTCGATGTCGTCGCGCAGCCTCCGGTACTCCTCGACGCGCTCGCGCGACGGCGTTGCCACCTGCATGAACACCACCTCGGCTGGGTCGAGCCTGCCCTCGGCAAACAGTTCGCCCACCGCGCGGATCCGCTGCCGCAGGCCCTTGGTGTAGTCGAGCCGGTCGACCCCGAGCAGTACCACCTTCGGGTGACCCAGATCGCTGAGCAGCGCCTCGGCCTCCGCGATCGCCGCGGGCGACTCCGCCAACTCCCGGAATCCCTCGGTGTCGATCGAGATCGGGTAGGACTTCGCGCGGCAGACGTGATCGCCGACCTGAACGTGGTGCCGCTCCACCTTGTGCTCGGTCCTGAGCCGCACCAGCCGGAGGAAGTTCGACGCCGCCCCCGCGACCTGGAAGCCCACGAGGTCGGCACCAAGCAGGCCCTCCAGGATCTGGCGCCGCCACGGCAGTTGCAGGAACAGTTCCACCGGCGGGAAGGGAATGTGCAGGAAGAAACCGATCTTGAGGTCGGGGCGCAGTTCGCGCAGCAGTCGCGGCACGAGCTGAAGCTGATAGTCCTGCACCCACACCGTCGCGCCCTCGGCCGCCACCTCGGCGGCGGCCTCGGCGAAGCGCCGGTTCACGATCAGGTAGGCGTCCCACCACTCGCGGTGGAACTCCGGGAAGGCCACGGTGTCGTGGAACAGGGGCCAGAGGGTGGCGTTGGAGAACCCCTCGTAGTACTCCTCGAACTCGGAGGAGCTCAGCGGCACCGGCACGATCGCGTATCCGTCGTGGGTGAAGGGCTGCACCTCCTCATCCGGTGCGCCGTGCCAGCCGACCCAGGCTCCGCCCTCCCTGCGCATCACGGGCTCGAGGGCGGTCACGAGACCGCCCGGCGAGGTGTTCCAGTCGACCGTTCCGTCGTCGGCCACCACCCGGTCGACGGGCAACCGGTTGGCGACGACGACGAAGTGCGCGCGCTCAGACATGGGGTTTCCTCCTTGCGTCGGTCCCACCCTACCGAGGTCCGCGTCGGATGAACCTGGCAAGGTGGGTGCCATGACCAGGTGGACAGTGCAGGACCAGGCCGGAGACGACTTCATGCGGGCGGCTGGCGCGCATCCGGAACGGGTGCTGCTCGCGCTCGACTTCGACGGGACGCTCGCGCCCATCGTGCCCGACCCCGACGACTCGCGGCTTGACCCCCGTGCCGCCGAAGCCCTCGCACGCCTGAGGGGACGCCTCGGCGCGCTGGCGATCATCACCGGCAGGGGCACCCAGACGGTGAGCAAGCTGGCCCGGTTGGAGGAGCGCGGCGTCAACGGCCTGATCGTGGCGGGCGGCTACGGCGCGCAACGTTGGGTGGTCGGCGAGGCGGTCGACGACGCAGGCGCGCGCCCCGCCGGCATCGGGGAGGCGCTCGAGGCGATCCGCGAGGCGATCGAGGCATGCGGCGTCGACGGGGTGGCGGTCGAGGACAAGGGGATCGCGCTTGGCGTCCATACCCGACGCAGCGACGACCCGGATCGCGCCTACGGGTCGCTGCTGCCGCGGCTGGAGGGCATCGCCTCGGCGCATGGCCTCACGATCGAGCCGGGCCGAAGTGTCATCGAACTGCGCGCCTCGACGGTGACGAAGGGGGACGCGATCCGAGCGCTGATCGAGGAGACCGGTGCGACGGTCGTGGCGATGTGTGGCGACGACCTGGGTGACCTGCCTGCCTTCGACGCCCTGGTCGACCTGCGCGCCGCGGGCCTCACGACCTGCCGCGTGGTGAGCGCCTCGCTGGAGCAGAGCGGGCTGGGCGCCTACGCAGACATCCTGGCCGAGGGGACCGACGGCATCGCCGACTGGCTGGAGGCGCTTGCCGACGCCACGTCGTAGCCGCGGCTGGTTGAGCCGGGCAGAGGCGCGAAGCGCCGCAGCGCGCGTCGAAACCCCGTTGGTTGAGCCGTGCAAAGGAGCGAAGCGCCGCAGCGCGCGTCGAAACCCCGTTGGTTGAGCCGTGCAAGGAGCGAAGCGCCGCAGCGCGCGTCGAAACCTCTGGCACCCGGTACGCAGTCCCTCGCCGCTGTGGTGGTGGTTGCGGACCCTTCGACAGGCTCAGGGAACGGCCCGTTGGTTGAGCCGAGCACGGGCGCGAAGCGCCGCAGCGCGCGCCGAACCTCTGGCACCCGGTGCGCAGTCCCTGGCCGCTGTCGTGGTGGTTGCGGACCCCTTCGACAGGCCCAGGGAACGGCCGGCGACCGGCCCCTCGTCTGAGCCCGAACTACCCGTGACGGGTGGTTTGCCACCGGCGATGCGACACGGCGACCCCGCCCAAGGCGCCCAACGAGGTCTTTTCTACACTTGTTCCATGTGCAGGACGAACTCGTCCGGAGGCCGGACCGCTCCGCTGGATCGGTCCCGTCGCGCACCTGAGTCGGTCGACTCACCAACCACCCCGGGCATGGCCGCCGCACGTCCTGACGACGGTCCGACCCATGCAAGAAAGGCAGCAGAAGTGACAAGTCCCGCGACCACGCCGAGCGTATCGAGGCAGTTGTGCTCCGAGCTTCGCGTGTTGAGCGTCAGGCAACCATGGGCGTGGCAGATCGTCCACGAAGACAAGGATGTCGAGAACCGGATCCTCCCGACGACCTACCGCGGACAGGTGGCGATCTTCGCGCCCTTCTCCCCGGATGTCACGGCCCTCCAACGGCTTCCCCGAGTCGCCCCCGCCTGGGTCGACGCCCCCCGTCAGTTTGAGCTTGGCGCGATCATCGGCCTCGCGCAACTAGTCGACTGCCACGACGCGTCGTGGTGCGGCGAGGATCAGTACGGACGCGCCATCGAGATGTGCTCGCCCTGGTCGCTGCGCTCGCACCAGCACCTCGTGCTTTCTGACCCGGTCGCGCTGCGCCACCCCGTCTCGGTGCGCAACCGGCGCGGGCTGTGGAAGGTCGGCACCCGGTTGATGCGGGAGATCGAGGCGCAACTGCCCTGAACCTGACCGACCGCCCCTCTTGCCAGAGGTTATCGAATATCGTTATGCTTATCGCTATTCGATAACTTTCGTGAGGAGCCGACCATGGCAGCCTTCGCTCTTGTCTTCCTGGTTCTCGCCCTGCTGATGTTCGGGGTGCTGGCCGCAGTCCTCGGCAGCGCGGGCCGAGCCAACATCGCCACCGTGGCAAAGGTCGCCAGCCTGATCGCCATGGGGCTGACAGGTCTCAGCGCCCTGCTGGGTGCCATCGCGGCGCTGGCGGGCGGTCAACTCGACGTCACCGTTCCGGTCCACCTGCCCATCCACCTGGCCGACGGTGTGACGTTCCAGGACGGCCCCTCGGCGACATTCGTCAACGGGGTCCTCGACCAGGCCACCGTGCAGGCGAGCGGGCTGTCCTTCGCGACCCGGGCGGTACTCGCGCTTGCGGTCCTCCTCGGAGGAGCGACGTTGATCGGCGTCGCCTGGACGACCTGGCGGCTCGCAGGCTCGATGGGCGACAGCGATCCCTTCCGGCTCGGTTCCCGGGCGCTTCGCACCACCGCGCTCATCGTCCTGATCGGCGGCACCGCGGCATCCATCGCCTCCGACATCGGCAACTTCCTCGCGTCCCGGGAACTGTTCGAGGTGAAGGCCTGGGGATCGACCACCACCGGGCCGCCTGTCGACTCACTGACGGCCCTCGGCTGGCCCGAACCGGCGGGTCTCCAGGTGACGCTTCCGTTCTGGCCGGTGGGGGCCGCCGTCGTGCTCCTGCTGCTCGCCGCCGTCTTCCGCTACGGCGCGCTGCTGCAGGCCGACTCTGAGGGGATGGTCTGAGTGCCCACCGACGAGGGGCGCGTGCACTGCCGCCTCGATGAACTCCTGGAGGAGCGCGGCATGACGCTGACCGAGTTGTCGCGCAGAGTCGGCGTCAGCCTCGTGAACCTTTCGGTGCTGAAGAACGACCGTGCCCGGGCGATCCGGTTCGGGACGCTCACCGCGATCTGCGATGTGCTCGGCTGCACTGTGGGCGAACTGCTCGTGGTGGTCCCCGAACGCTGAGCCCCGGTCAGCCGTCCGCGAGGGCCTGCTTCACCGTCGCCTGGAGGTCGTGCCAGGAGGCGATGAACTTCTCGACGCCCTCGTCCTCCAACCGCTGCGTGACGTCCGCGAAGTCGACCCCGACCTCGGCGAGCGCGTCCATCACCTCGTGCGCCTCCGCGTAGTGGTCGGTGATGGTGTCACCCGTGACGACGCCATGGTCGAAGGTCGCCTGGAGTGTCTTCTCGGGCATCGTGTTGACGGTGTGTGCTGCGACCAGTTCGGTGACGTAGAGCGTGTCGGGGAGGGACGGGTCCTTCACCCCGGTCGACGCCCAGAGCGGCCGCTGGACGGTGGCTCCCGCCGCGACGAGCGCCGTGGCCCCGTCCTCGGCGAAGCGCCGTTCGAGCAACTCGTAGGCGAGGCGCGCGTTGGCGACGCCCGCCTTGGACTTCAGGGCTGCCGCCGCCTCGCCGCCGATCGCCGCGAGTCGCTTGTCGACCTCGGTGTCGACCCGGGAGACGAAGAACGACGCGACGGAGTGGATCTGGGAAAGGTCGAGGCCGGCGTCCCTGGCCTTCTCGAGGCCGGCGAGGAACGCGTCGATCACCTCGGAGTAGCGCTCGAGGCTGAAGATCAGCGTCACGTTCACGGAGATACCCGACCCGATCGTCTCGGTGATCGCGGGCAGCCCGGCCTTCGTGGCCGGGATCTTGATGAGCACGTTGGGCCGGTCGACGGCGTCGTACAGGGAGCGCGCCTGCGCGATTGTCGCGTCGGTGTCGTGCGCGAGGTCGGGGGAAACCTCGATGGAGACGCGGCCGTCCCGGCCAGTGGTGGCGTCGTAGATCGGGCGGAAGATGTCGCACGCGTCGCGCACGTCGCTGGTGGTCAGGGTGAAGATGGCCTCGTCGACCGATGCCCCCGCCGCCGCCTGCTCCGCGATCGACTCGGCATATCCCTCGCCGTGCGAGATCGCACCCTGGAAGATCGTCGGGTTGGTCGTGACGCCCACCACGTTGCGGGTGTCGATCAGTTCCTGCAGGTTGCCGGAGGTGATGCGGGAGCGGGAGAGGTCGTCGAGCCAGATGCTGACGCCCGCGGCGGAGAGTTGCTGGGTGGGAGAGGACATGTGCGCTCCTTCGAGTTGGCCGTGGCGCCGGGCGGGTCGCGCTGACGCGCTCCCGGCAGCCTCGACGGGTGGTCCTACGTCGCCGACGATACCGCCGCCACGTTGCACCGCGCCCACATCCGCACGGACCATCACCCCTGAGGGGGCTGCAGGCACAGGGCTGGGGGCTTACTCCAGCACCAGGTCGTTCGAGACGAGTCGGATCGTCGCGTCGCGCTCCTGGATCGCGTTGACGGCGGCCAGGATGCCGTCCAGTTCCCGGGCGAACCGGTTGACGTCCCAGACGATGACCTGGTCGCCCGGATCGAGGGTCTCCAGGAGGTTGGAGAAGCCCCTGCGGGTCAGAGCATCTGTGTGCCCGCACACCTCGCTGTCGACGTAGACCTGGAGATTGGACTCGCTCAACTCCTGTGACAAGGTGTGGAGCTCGCGTTGGGTCGGGGAATCGGTGCAGGCGGTGCGTACATACCCGTATGCAGTCATCCCACGATCCTCACACAACGCATCGTCCACTCCGCGCCCGGGTCCCGTGACCCGATCGGACCCGAACACCCGGTGTTGCCCCGTTACCTTGTCACCGAATCTTGGCGTGCACGCAGCGAGTGGAGGGGGTCGGGCGCCGTGGAGGCCGCAAACCGCTCCTACCCGGATGAGGTGAGCCCGACTGCAGTCAACGCCTGTCTTTCGGGGTTCAGGCGGTTCGGGAGTCAACCAGGTCGCGCATCCGCCTCACGGGGGAGAGGATCACCGCGAGCGATGACAGGGCCATCACCGACGCGCCGATGACCCCGGCAAGCCACAGGCCCGCGAGGTCGACGGTGAGTCCAGCCACCAGAGCACCCACCGACAGCGCTCCCCAGGAGAGCAGTCGGTAGGCGGCGTTGACCCTCCCTCGGATGGCCTCGTCGACCGCCAGTTGGCGGACGGTCACGGCCTGTGAGTTGGCGACCCCGACGCCCAGCCCGGAGGCGAGGAAGGCGACCGCCAGGATGACCAGCGAGGCGAGGGTCGTGTCGCGGGCGGCCAACATGCCGAGCAGTGGCGCGGTGTTCCCGACGATCAGGGCCCCGATCAGCGACGGTCCGTAGCCGAACCTGGCGGTGAGGCGCGCACTGAACGCGGCCCCGATGAAGGCACCGACGCCGCCCGCCATCAGCACCAGGCCGAGCGCGATTGGCCCGTCGGGCCGTGAGGTGAGGATCGCCACCGTGAGCGCGAGCATGAACACCTCGTTGCCCAGGTTCCATGTCGTCGCCTCGACGGCGAGGCCGCGCACCGAACGGTTTCGCCACAGCGCGGCCAACCCCTGACCCGCCTGCGTGACGGCGTTTGCCTCGGGGTGCTCCGGGGCGGGTTCGGCAGTCCGCACCCGCCAGAGCAGGAGTGCGGACGTGACGCTGGCGACCCCGTTGATCAGCAGCGCAATGGGAGCCGTCACAGCCTGAACCAGCGCGCCGCCCAAGCCGCTGCCTCCGATGTCGATGGCCGACTCGGTCGCCGTCACCCGCGCGTTGGCATCCGGCAACTGCTCGGCCGTCACGACGTGCGGCAGGAAGGAGAAGTCGGCGAGTGAGTGAAGCACGGCGAGCGAACCGAGCAGGAACGTGAACGCCACGAGCGTCGGGATGCCGAGCAGTCCGGCCATGGCCAGCACGGCCATCGAGATCACGAGAAGTGCGCTGACCAGTTCGGCGCCGATCATCATGCGCCGCCTGCGGTACCGGTCGACGACCACGCCCAGCCACAGCGTCAGGAGGAGATAGGGCAGATACATCGCGGCCCTGACCCAGGACATCTCCTGGGCGCTCGCCCCCAGTGTCACCAGGGCCAGGACGGGGAGGGCGAGGTCCCCGATCTCGGCGCCCAGGCCGGCGACCGCCCCGGCCCCCCACACCTTGCGGTAGTCGGGGCTCGACCAGGCGCTAACCGTCTTCATGCATTCGCAGGTTACGCCGACGGGTGGGGCATGGCAACCATCAACGCAAAATTGATGGTTACACTGGGTGGATGGCAGATACGGTCGTTGCACCGCGGGCCCCCGGCGCGCTCGAGTTGGTGCGAGCCTTCGTGAACAGCCTCGACATCGAGGACGGCGTCGATTCGCTACTCGACGCCGACGGCTGGGGGCGCTGGTCCACGGAGGTCGGCTGTCAGGGCGCGGCCACGGACGCCGACCTCGCTCGGCTCCGGGAGTTGCGCGAGACGCTCCGGGTCGCTCTGCTCGCCAACCACGACCGCGCCCCGCTGCCGGAAGAGGCCAGGGTGGCGGTCGCCGACGCGATCGACTGGTCGGGTGCACGCACAACAGTCACGGAGGCGGGCCTTGCGCTCGAGCCGGTCGGAGGCGGGCCGAGGTGGCTGGCGGGCGCCGTGGCCGCAGCGGTCGCCGCCGCCCTTGGCGACGGCACCTGGTCGAGGCTCAAGGCCTGTCGCGACGACGCCTGCCACTGGGCCTTCTACGACCACTCCCGCTCCCGCACCGGGCAGTGGTGCTCGATGGAGATCTGCGGAAACCGGAACAAGCAACTCCGGTGGCGCGAGCGGCAGGTTGGCGGCAACTGAACAGGAGCGCGGATCGGGCCTTGGCCGCAGCGGTGGGGCGTGCGGGGCTCGAACCCGCGACGGGCGGATTATGAGTCCGCTGCTCTAACCGGCTGAGCTAACGCCCCCAACCACGCCACGAGCATAGCGGCGCGGACCGGCTTCCCGGATCGGGCTTACAGCTTCGGATTCGGCGACGGATCGCCGGGGCCGGACTGGTCCCCGCTCGGCTGCAGCATCGACGGGGTCTCGGAGTATTTGCCGCCGTTGTCGCCCGACGATGGGGACGAAGGGGTGCCGCCGCTGCCGCTCTGACTCGGGTCGGGCGAGCCGGACCCGCCCGACCCGGACGCGGGGGAGGGGATCGGCTGGGGCGCGTCGACGAGGGGCTGGTTCTGGAAAAGCAGGATCGCCAGCAGCAGGGCGAGGGCGGCGATCAGCGCCATCAGCAGGAAGCTGACCAGCATCGTGACCCAGCCCGCGCGGTCCTTCTTGCCCGGCCAGGGGAGCGGCCACACGCGGGTGGTGCCGTGGCCCGTCTTGTCGATCCAGTGCAGCCGGTAGTCGGGTCCGGCAGGCTTGCTGAGCGGGGGAGTCGCCGTCAGGTCGATCGCGAGCAGGATCCGTCGCGCCTCCGTGACCGCCCGCCTGGAACCGTCGAACGCGAGCGCGACCCAAGGCGCCAACGGGGCCTTCGAGTCGAGTTGCGGGTCGTCGTCCTCGCTACGGAAGCGGCCGCCCATCCGGCCGTCCTCCTGGTCCTGCCCGCCCCGGGCGACCACGGTGTCGATGTGCATGGCGTTGATCTCGCCGGAGAACCTGGCGCGCGCCGCGGCGTCCTGCGCGGCGCCCTCCGACAGGAGCAGCAGCATGGCGGAGTCTCCGCCGTCCTCGTGACCGACGAACGCCATGCCAGCGGGGGTCGCGGTGAGCCGCGCGTCGAGCCAGAAGTCGCCGACCTTGACGGGGTCCTCGTCGGTGAGGGGAAACTGCTCTGCCATGTCGACAGGGGGGACAGGTGCGGTGCTCGAGGTGGGGAGGTCGGCGCGCGTGACGGTCGGGGTGTCGTCAAACTCCCCGGCAGACGCGGCGCCCGCGGCCGCGTCGTCAGGCTGGTCGGGGCCCGTCCCGGGCCGATCCTCGGTGCTCATCGTGAACCATCGAACCACATCACCCCAAGCAGGTGCGCAACATCCCGCGCGCCGTCGAACAGGTTGGATGGTCTGACGGGGGCGCTATCGTAGACGCGGATCACTATCCAGAAGGAGCCCCGCGTGAGCACACCGCCGACCGAACAAGCGCAGTTGCCGAGCAACGTCGCCGACGCGGCCAAGGTCCTCGGACAGGCCATCAGTCAGGTTCAGCGAGTCATCGTCGGGCAGGAGCACATGGTGCAACAGCTCATGGTGGCTCTGCTCGCGAAGGGCCACTGCCTGCTCGAGGGCGTCCCTGGCGTCGCGAAGACGCTTGCCGTTCGCTCGTTCGCGACCGTCGTCGGCGGCGACTTCGCCCGTATTCAGTTCACCCCCGACCTGGTGCCATCGGACATCGTCGGAACGCGCATCTACTCGGCCAACTCCGAGTCGTTCCAGATCGAACTCGGCCCCGTGTTCGTCAACTTCGTCCTTGCCGACGAGATCAACCGTGCGCCAGCGAAGGTCCAGTCGGCGATGCTCGAGTTGATGGCGGAGAAGCAGGTCTCCATCGGCGGCAAGACCTACCCGGCGCCGAAGCCGTTCATCGTGATCGCGACGCAGAACCCCGTCGAGTCCGAGGGCGTCTACCCGCTGCCCGAGGCGCAGCGCGACCGCTTCCTGATGAAGGTCGACGTTCCCTACCCCCGCGGCAACGAGGAACTCGAGATCCTGCGCCGCATGTCGGTGCGACCGCCGGAGGCAGAGCAGGTCCTCGACACCCAGTTGGTGCTGCACCTGCAGGACATGGCCTCCAACGTCTTCGTGCACAACCTGGTCGCCGAGTACATCGTGCGGCTCGTCCTCGCCAGCCGTGCGCCGAAGGACTTCAACATGCCCGACCTGGAGAACGTGATCCAGATCGGCTGCTCTCCGCGCGCCACCCTCGGTCTTGTCGCCGCTGCGCGTGCCCTCGCGCTGATCAACGGCCGCGACTACGTCCTGCCGACCGATGTGCAGGCCGTCGCGAGGGACGTGATGGCGCACCGCATCGTGCTCGGCTTCGACGCGATCGCAGACGATGTCAGCACCCTTGACGTGGTCGACCGGATCCTCGCCATGGTGCCGGCGCCCACGCCGGTCTGGAACCAGGAGCAGCGTCAGGCCAGCCACGAGCAGCACGCGCACCAGCCCGGTCGCGCCTAGGAAGCTGTGGCCCAGCCGGAGTTCACCTTCAACGGCCCCCCTCCGCAGGGGCCGCCCATGCTCGCGCCCGACGATCGGCGCGGCGCCGCGATGTCGGTGCTGCGTCCGCCCACCGGCCCGACCATCCCGCTCAGCAAACTGGCGCCTGAGGCCGCTCTTCGCCGCCTCGAGTTGACCATCGTCCGGCGCCTCGAGGGGTTCCTGCACGGCGACCACCTCGGCCTGCTGCCGGGCCCTGGCTCCGACACCAACGACGCCCGCGTCTACCAGCCGGGCCAGGACGACGTCCGCAAGATGGACTGGGCGGTCACCGCCCGCACCACCGTCCCGCACGTGCGCGACACCATGGCCGACCGCGAACTCGAGGTGTGGGCGCTGCTCGACGCCACCCCGTCGATGAACTGGGGCACCGACGGCATAACCAAGCGCGACCTCGGGATCGCCGCGATCGCCACCATCGGCTTCCTCAGCCAGAAGATGGGCGACCGGTTCGGCGGCATGGTGATGCTGCCCGACAAGGTCAAGCGCTTCCAGGCCCGTTCCGGTCGCACGGCCCTCTACGGCCTGCTGCGCAAGATGCTGACCGAGCCGATCGTGCCAGACCACGCCACCGGCGACCTGCAACTTGCCGACGGCATCGAGCAGTTGACCCGCGCGGAGCGCCGCCGAGGCATGCGTGTGGTCGTCTCCGACTTCCTCACCCCGGGCGACTCTGAACTCGACGTGAACGAGCCCCCGTCGTGGGAGCGCGCGCTGCGCCGCCTGGCCGTGCGGAACCAGGTGCTCGCCGTCGAGATCATCGACCGTCACGAGGTCGAGTTCCCCGACGTCGGCGAGATGCTGATCCGCGACCCCGAGACCGACTTCTCCCGCTACATCAACACCTCAGACGACGCGGCGAGGCGACGCATGGACGCCGCCACCAGCGCCCAGCGCGAACGTATCAAGGTCTCGCTGCGCCGGGCCGGCGTCGGGCACATCCAGTTGCGCACCGACCGCGACTGGGTCGCCGACATCGCTCGCTTCGTCCTGAACTACCGCAAGACGGCCAGCGTGCTGCATCAGCCGCCGCAGGGGGTGAGCAAGTGAGCTGGGTTCCCGACTTCGCCAACCCCGAACGCCTCTGGACCCTCGCGCTGCTTCCGGTCCTGATCATCGCCTACCTGATCGTGCTGCGGCTCAGGGGCCGGGTCGCGCTTCGCTTCACCAACACAGGGGTCCTCGGCCGGGTCGTCGGCTCACAGAAGCGCTGGACACGACACCTGTTCGTGGCCATGTCGCTCGCCTCTCTCGTCGTCCTCGGCCTCGCCTACGCCAACCCGCTCGGCGTCGAGAAGCAACCCCGTGAGCGTGCGACCGTCGTGATGGTCGTCGACACGTCCCTGTCGATGTCGGCGGAGGACGTCAGCCCCAACCGCCTCGACGCCGCCAAGAAGGCCGCGACGCAGTTCATGCACGACCTCCCAGACACCTACAACGTCGCCGTCGTGTCGATGTCCGGCAGCCCGTCCATCGCGATCCCACCGACCACCGACCGCGGCGCCACGGAGCGCGCCATCAACGCGCTCGAACTGGCCGACGGCACCGCCATCGGCGACTCGATCACCTCGGCGTTGAAGGCGGTCGACCAGGCGCCAAAGGGCGACGACGACAAGGCGGCGCCCGCCATGATCGTGATGCTCTCCGACGGCACCAACACCGAGGGCCCAGCCCCTGCGGACGCCGCACGGGAGGCGAAGGGCCGCGAGATCCCAATCTTCACCATCGCCTACGGCACCGAGAACGGCTTCGTCGACGTCGACGGGCGTCGCGAGAACGTGGCCCCCGACACCGCGACGCTCAAGGCGATCGCCGACGCGAGCGGCGGGAAGTCGGTCGGCGCCGACAATTCGGCGGCGCTCAAGGACGCCTACAAGCAGATCGGGTCGGTCATCGGCTACGAGGACGTCAAGAAGCCCATCACCGCCACCTACGCGGCGGTCGCGCTCGGCTTCGCGATCGTCGCGGCGCTCGGCGCGGTGTTCATGGCGGCGAGGTGGCCACGATGACGCTGCTCGCCATGGAGTTCATCGCCCCGCAGCGGTTGTGGGCGTTGGCGATCATCCCCGTGATCGCGCTGCTGTACGTGTTCCTCGCGGGCAAGGGCGGCACCAAGAAGCGCCCCATGAGTTCGCGACTGCAACTGGTCGTCCCTAAGGACGCCGCCTGGAAGCGGCACGGAGCCGTGCTGCTCGCGCTGCTCAGCCTGGGGGCGCTGATCGTCGCCTGGGCGATCCCGAAGGACTACACGGACAAGCCTCGCGACCGCGCGACGGTCGTGGTCGCCATCGACGTGTCCTGGTCGATGGAGGCCGAGGACGTCAACCCCAGCAGGCTCAAGGCCGCGCAGGCCTCCGCCAAGGAGTTCGTGAACTCGCTGCCCGAACGCTTCAACGTGGCGCTGGTGACCTTCGCGGGAACGGCGGACATCGCCGTGCCTCCCACCGTCGACAGGGGAGCGGTCGATCGGGCGATCGGCGCGCTGGAGTTGGCACCGTCGACGGCCGTCGGCGAGGGCATCTACAAGAGCATCGACTCCCTGAAACTGGTGCCCCCGGATCCGAACGACCCTGAGGCCGTCGCACCGGCCGCGATCGTGCTGCTCTCCGACGGCGCCACCAACATCGGCCGCAGTTCGGCAGGCGCGGCGCAGAAGGCCAAGGACGACGGCGTGCCGATCTACACGATCGCCTACGGCACCGACGACGGCTACGTGGTGCAGGACGGGCAGCGGCAGCGGGTCTCGGTCGACCACTACGAGATGAGCGAGATCGCCCGAATCAGTGGCGGCAAGAAGTACTCGGCCGAGTCGAGCGGGCAGTTGACCGAGGTCTACGACGCGATCCGCGAGTCGGTCGGCACCGAGAAGGTCCCCGCGGAGATCACCGACCGCTACGCCGGCCTCGCCATCATCTTCGCGGTCCTCTCAGCGCTGGGCGTCATCTCGCTCGGGGCGCGCTGGCCGTGACCGTCACCCAGAACCTGGCCCGCGTCAGGGCCGACATCGACGACGCGTGCCTGAGCGCGGGCCGCGACCCGGGCGAGGTCAGGCTGCTGCCCGTCAGCAAGTACCACGACGCCGCGGCGATCCGTGAGGCCCACGCGGCCGGGTACGTGCTGTTCGGCGAGAACAAGGTGCAGGAACTGGTCGCCAAGGCCGACGAACTGGGCCCCGAGGGCATCGGTTTCGCCGTCATCGGGCACGTCCAGACCAACAAGGCCCGCGACGTGGCGAGGGTGGCGACGGAGGTCCAGTCGCTGGACTCGCTGCGGTTGGCGGAGGCTCTGCAGCGGCGCCTTGAAGCAGCCGACCGGAGGCTGCCGGTGTTGGTCCAGGTGAACACGTCGGGGGAGTCGGCCAAGTCGGGCATCAGGCCGGACGAGGCGGTCGAGGTCGCCCGGGCGCTGTCGTCGTTCGACCGGCTAGACGCCAGGGGGCTGATGACGATGGCGGTCAACAGCCCCGACGAGGGCGAGGTCGCCGCGTGCTTCCGCCTCTTGGTCGACGCTCAGGCCCGGATCCGCGACGCCGTCGGTGGCGGTTGGGACGAGTTGAGCATGGGGATGTCGGGCGACTTCCGGGTCGCCATCCGCGAGGGCTCGACGTGCGTGCGGATCGGCACCGCGATCTTCGGCCCCCGCCCGGCCGCCTGAGAATCGCTGGTTGAGCCGTGAAGGACGCGAAGCGCCGCTGGTTGAGCCATGAGGTGCGCGGAGCGGACCTCATCGGTCGAAACCTTCCCGCGGCCGAGGGGCAATGCAAGCTCCAGCACCGGGCGCCAGAGGGTTTCGACGCAGCGGCGGGCGACTTCGTCGCCGCGGCTGGCTCAACCAGCGGGGCCGCTGGTTGAGCCATGAAGGACGCGAAGCGGACTTCATCGGTCGAAACCTCCTCTGGCGGCGAGCCCACCCAGTCCCTGCACAGGGTGGCAGAGGGTTTCGACGCAGCGGCGGGCGACTTCGTCGCCGCGGCTGGCTCAACCAGCGGGGCCGCTGGTTGAGCCATGAAGGACGCGAAGCGGACTTCATCGGTCGAAACCTCGTGTGGCGGCGAGCCCACCTAGTCCCTGCACAGGGTGGCAGAGGGTTTCGACGCAGCGGCGGGCGACTTCGTCGCCGCGGCTGGCTCAACCAACGACTGCCGCGGCTGGCTCAACCAACGACTGCCGCGGCTGGCCGAACCAGCCGCGGCATCCACTCAGTTCCCGGTCTTCGGGGGCTTCGGGCGGTCCGGCTTCTGCGTCGGGGCGTCCTTGACCTTCAGTTCGATCATGCCGTGGCGCTTGTCGTCGGGGCCCTGAGCCCACACCACGTAGGTGCCGCGGTCGAAGTGCTTCGGGATCGTGAACGACACCGAGAAGTCGCCGTCGCTGTCGGCCTTGGTCGTCGCGACCCGGGTGCCAGGGTCGTCGGAGTTGGCGATGGCGAGGTAGATCTCGATCCGCTTCCCGGCCGGGAACATTCCGCCCTCGACCGAGTGCTTCGACCCTGGCGTCGATGCCTTGCTCGTGCCGCCGACCTTGATCCACGGATCGCCGCCGTCAGGCTCCTCGCCGGCCTCGACCTTCAACTGCACCGTCGGGTAGTGGCTCTCGGAGGTTCCCGTTGCGCACACCGCGAGGACGTCGGCGACGCCAGGCTTCATCTTGGGGACGTACATGGAGGCCTTCCACGTCCCGTCGGCGGCAGGCCGGACCTTGACCCGGGAGTCGCCCAAGAACACGTGAACGGTGTTGGCGGGGTCGCAGTCGGTGCCGGTGAGGGTGATCGTGTCGCCCACCTTCGCGCTGTCGCGGGACAGGTCGGGGGTGATGTCGGCGTGGGCCGCAGTGATGGTGCCAAGCGAGATGAGTCCGCCGAGGATGACGGTGGACAAGAGGGTCGTGCGCAACATGGTCTTCCCTTTCGCAGTCGGTGGGCACCCTTCGGGGTACCTCACTTGTAACTACGCAGGCCAGGGGGCGTTTGGTTGCGTCGAGTTCTCCGCGCTACAGGTTCTCGATCTCCAGGACGGGCACGTCGGGGCTCGCCGCCATGCCGAAGACCTGCTCCAGGAACGACACCTGCGCCTCCAGCGCGAGGCGCCTTGTTGCCATGGCGCGGAAGCCGTGACCCTCGCCCTCCAGCATCAGCAGCGCGACGGGTTGCCCTGCCGCTCGGACCGCGTCGGCCATCTGCACCGCCTGATTCGGCGGCACCACCTTGTCCTCGGTGCCCTGCAGGATCAGCATCGGCGTCGACAGTCGGTCGAGGTGGTTGATCGGGGAGCGCTCCTCGTACACGTCGCGACCGGAGGGCCACGGCGCGACCAGGCCCTCGGGGTAGCGCGACTCCGCCTTGTGGGTGTCGGTGACAAGCGTGGTGAGGTCCCCGATGCCGTAGCGGCTGATCCCGGCGGCGAACACGTCGGTCGAGACGAGCGCGTTGAGCGTGGTGTACCCGCCCGCGCTGCCGCCGGTGATCGCGACCCGCTCCGGATCGGCAAGGCCTGCGTCCGTGACGGCGCGGACCGCGGCGACGGTGTCGCTCACGTCGAGCAGGCCCCAGTTCCCGCGGAGGCGGTCGCGGTAGGCGCGACCGAAGCCCGTCGAGCCCGAGTAGTTGACGTCGAGGACCGCGAAGCCGCGCGAGACCCAGAACTGGATGGTGGCGTCGTAGCCGGAGGTCGCCATGCTGGTGGGGCCGCCGTGGGTCATCACGAGAAGCGGCGGCCGGTCGACCTCGGGGCGGTACAGCCAGGCCTGCACCGGGCCAGCCTCACCGTCGGCCCAGATGGACTCGGCGGCCGCGACGTCGGGTTCCTTCTTGGACGCGCCCGCGAGCGTCTCGACGGAGCCGTCGGGGTGGATCGCGACCAGGGACGAGGCCCGGTTGGCCCATTCGGCGACCACGCAGATCACGTCGCCTGCCACAGCCACGGATTCGATGTCCGTGGAGCCGGGAAGCGGCCACGCCACGTCACCGCCCTTGGAGGGCCAGACGGCGAGCGAGCCGATCCCGTTGGCGTAGCTCAGGGTCGCGATCCGGTCATCGCCGAAGGCGGCGGCGGTGGCGGGGTTCAGCACCCACAGCGGGCGGGAGCAGTCGCGCTCGACGGCCCACTCGGCGCCGCCGTCGATCCGCCAGTTCCAGAACCCGGAGCGGTCGTCGACGTAGGCGAGGCGGCCGGAGGGCAGCCACAGCGGGTAGCCCGCGGCGACCCCGTCGGCGGCGCTGACGGGGGAGGCGTCGGACGGGTCGGCGAGGGAGGCGACCCACACGGAGCAGGTGTCCCAACTCATGTTCGGGTGGTCCCACTGCTGCCAGGCCAGGCGACCGTCGCGCACCGCGACAGAGGCGTAGAAGTCCGCCCCCGTCACCAGCACCCGGCCGCCGTCGGCGTTGTCGCCGTCGACGGCGAGGGCGACAATCTCGGTTCGGGCCTCCGGTTCGGCGGAGTGGTCCTCGCGGACGGCCACCACGATCCCGTCGGGGAGGCTCAGCCGCAGGCCGCCGTAGACGTAGGAGGTGCCGGCTCGGGTGAGAGGCCGGGCGCCGTCGCGGTCGAGCAGCCACACCTGCCCGGTGCGGTCGTCGCAGTACGCGATGCTCAGCGCGTCGACGGTGTAGGCGCCGCCGCCGTACTCCATGGCTCGAGAGCGGACGTTCGCGTCAGGGGTCAGGTCGGTGACCTCTCCGCCCATCAGGCGTCGCACCGTCGTGCGGCCGTCCTCCGCGGCGATGGTCGCCAGCCAGTAGATGGCCTCGTCACTGGCCTGGACCTGTGAGACGGCGTCGGGGTAGTGCAGCACGGAGTCGATCGGCATGGGTTCACGCATGTCTGGCTGTATATCCGATCGGCGCCCGGTTGATCAAGCCCGTGGACAACGCCCGTTGCCAACTCAGTCAGGCTCATGCACAATGGGCAACACCACCTGGCGCAGCCAAATCGCAGGGGAAGGCAATTGGGCCCAACCAGGAGGTACAAGCGATGACTACTCGTTTCGAGACGAGTCACCCGACGCGAGGCATGATCTTCATCCACTCGGCGTCGGCGGCGCTGTGCCCTCATGTTGAGTGGGCCATCGGGACCGCACTCGGGTCCCGCGTCGACCTCGAATGGACAAACCAGCCGGCCCAGCCGGGCACCCAGCGCGCCGAATACTCCTGGACGGGCACCCCTGGCCAGGGAGCGGCGCTGTCGACGGCGCTCGCGCGGATCAGCCAGGTGCGCTTCGAGGTGACCGAGGAGCCGACGCCCGCCTCCGACGGTCAGCGCTACTGCTACACCCCGACGCTCGGCTCGTTCTCGGCGATCGTGGGCGTGCACGGCGACATCCTGGTGGCGGAGGACCGGCTCAAGCATGCCGTCGCCACCGACGCGCTGGGCGGCGAGCCGATCTTCAAGGCGCTCGAGCGGCTTCTCGGCGTGCCCTGGGACGACGAACTCGACGTGTTCCGCTATGCCTCCGAGGACGCCCCGGTGCGCTGGCTGCACCAGGTCGGCTGACCCGGCCCCCTAGACAGGCGCTCCTCCCTGGCGCCGAAACAACAACTCACCGCCACCTTTGATCCGGGTGGCGGTGAGTTTGCTTGTCTGGCTCAGGCGGTCACGTTCTGGTTGGTGACCGCGACCGCGACGTTGGAGCCGCCGAAGCCGAACGAGTTGTTGATGGCCGCGAGCTGACCGTCGGGCAGCGCGCGGGTCTGGTTGGCGGCGATGTCGATCGGGAGCCCCGGCTCGAGGTTCTCGATGTTGATCGTCGGCGGCACGACCCGGTCCTTCAGCGCCATCACGGTTGCGAACGTCTCGAGCGCACCCGCGCCGCCCAGGAGGTGCCCGGTCATCGACTTCGTGGAGGTCACCACGACCCCATCGACAGCGGACCCGAGAGCCGCGGCGATCGAGTTGGCCTCGGTCACGTCGCCCTGAGGGGTCGAGGTGCCGTGCGCGTTGACGTGGACGATGTCGCGGGCCTCGAGGCCCGCTGCGCGCATCGCCTTGATCATGGCCTGCGACTGGCCGCGGCCGCTCGGCTCGGGCTGCACGATGTCGTGGTTGTCGTTGCTGATCCCTGCGCCGACGAGGGTGCCGTAGATCTTCGCGCCGCGCGCCAGGGCGCTCTCCAGGGTCTCAAGGACCATGATCGCGGCGCCCTCACCGAGCACGAAGCCGTCACGGTCGACGTCCCACGGGCGGGATGCGTGCTCCGGGTCGTCGTTGCGGCGGCTGAGGGCCTGCATCTGGGCGAAGGCGTTGAGGGGGAGCGGATGCACGACGCCCTCGGTGCCGCCGACCACCGCAATGTCGCACCTGTCGAGCTGGATCTGGTCGTAGGCGAGCGAGATGGCCTCGTTGGAGGACGCGCACGCGCTGACCGGGGCGTGCACGGCGGCGGCAGCGCCGACCGTGAGGCCGAGGTTGGCGGCCGGGGCGTTGGCCATCAGCATCGGGATCGTCAGCGGGGAGACGCGACGCAGGCCCTTCTCCTTCTGGGTGTCCCAGTTGCCGAGAAGGGAGTGGAGGCCACCGATGCCGGTGCCGACGGAGACGAGCAGGCGATCGGGGTCGACGGGGTTGTCCTCGCCGAGGCCGTAGCCCGCGTCGGCCCACGCCTCGAGGCCTGCGACCATCGCGAGTTGCGAGGAGCGGTCGAGGCGGCGCGCGGCGACGCGGTCGAGACGCTCGACCGGATCGGCCGTCTCGGCCGCGAAGGTGACGGGCAGGTCGGCCGCCCAGGACTGCTGCAGCGTGTGGACGCCGGAGCGCCCTGCGAGCATTGCCTCCCAGGTGCTGGGGGCGTCGTTTCCGAGCGGGGTGAACGCGCCAAATCCGGTGATGACGACGGTGCGGGTCATGCGTGGGCTCCTAGGCGACGGGGAGATGAGGGGGTGTGGTGGGCGGCCACGGCGGGCGTGGCCGCCCGACGCGTCAGTTCTGGGCGCGCTCGATGTAGGCGACGGCGTCGCCGACGGTCTTGAGGTTCTTGGCATCCTCGTCGGGGATCGAGACGCCGAACTTGTCCTCGCAGGCGTAGATGATCTCGACCATCGACAGCGAGTCGACACCCAGGTCGTCCACGAAGGACTTGTCGAGCTGGACGTCCTCGGCGGCGACACCGGCGATGTCGTTGACGATCTCGGCGAGGTCTGCGCGGATCTCTTCAGTGCTTGCCATGGTTGGCTCCTTCTTGTGAGGTGGTTTGCGATCAGGGCAGGATCACGGTCTGGCCCGCGAACACGAGGCCCGCACCAAATCCGATGATCAGTGCACTGTCACCGCTCTTGGCCTGCCCGGATTCGAGCAGAGCCTCCATCGCCAGCGGGATCGAAGCCGCCGACGAATTGCCCATCTGGATGATGTCGCGGCCGACCACGACGTCCTCGGGCAGCTTGAGGTGGCGCAACATCGAATCGGTGATCCGGTTGTTGGCCTGGTGGGGGATGAAGCAGTCGAGTTCCTCGGGCGTCAGCCCCGACGCGGCGAGGGTCTCGACGGCCTTCTCGACGATGGCGGTGGTTGCCCACTTGAACACCTCGCGGCCCTCCATGTGGATGTGAGGGCCCTCGACGCTCGGGTTGACCGTGCGCCAGTCGTCGATCTCGATGACGCGCGACGCCTCGGGCTTTGAGCCCCACACCGTCGGGCCGATCGCGGGCGCGTCGGAGGCACCGATCACCACGGCGCCCGCGCCGTCGGAGAACAGGAAGGCGGTGGAGCGGTCGGTGAGGTCGGTGTAGTTCGAGAGCGTCTCGACGCCCAGCACCAACACGTTCGTGGCCGATCCTGCGCGCACCATCGACTCGGCGATGCCGACGCCGTAGCAGAACCCGGCGCAGGCCGCGGAGATGTCGAACGCGGCCGGGGCGTTGAGGCCGAGCTTCTCCGCCATGATGCAGGCCAGCGAGGGGGTCTGCTGGTAGTGCGACACCGTCGAGACGAGGATCGCGTCGATGTCGGAGGCCTGCAGCCCGGCGCGCTCGATGGCCTTGGTGGCGGCGTCGACGCCGAGCGTCTCCGCGTCTTCTCCCTCGGCGACCCAGTGCCGCTCGGTGATCCCCGTGCGCTGCTGGATCCACTCAGGGGTGGAGTCGATCATGGTGCACATCTCGTCGTTGGTGACGACGCGGCTGCCGCGGGCACCGGCGACGGACAGGATGCGGGCGTACTCGGCGCCGGTGGAGGACTTCAAGGCCACAGTGGAACTCACTCGTTCTCGGGCTGCTGCGCAGCGGTGGATGCGTGCTCTGCGACGAAGGCGCGGGCCTCGTCGAGCTGGTCGGGGGTGTTCAGGTTGAACAATGCCACGGGTTTGAGGTTGCGCTGAGCGATCTTGGTCAACGTGCCCGCGGGAGCCAGTTCCAGCAGCCCGGTGACGCCCATCGCGGCCATCGTCTCCATGCAAAGGTCCCAGCGGACGGGGTTGGCGACCTGGTTGATCATCCGGGCCAGCGCTTCTTCGCCGGAGGTGACGACGCTGCCGTCGGCGTTGGTGAGCAGCGGGATCCTCGGGTCGGCGGTGGCGACCCCGGCCGCGACGCGCTCCAGGTGGGCGACGGCGGGCTGCATGTGGATCGTATGGAAGGCCCCCGCGACGCTGAGCGGCACCAGGCGGGCGCGGCGCGGCGGGTTCTCGGCCAGGGCGGCGAGTTGCTCGACGGTGCCCGCTGCCACGATCTGGCCGGTGCCGTTGTTGTTGGCGGGGGTGAGGCCTGCCGCCTCGATCGCGGCGAGGACCTCGTCACGGTCGCCCGCGACGATCGCCGTCATCGACGTCGGACGGGCCGCGGAGGCCTCCGCCATCGCCCGGCCGCGCTCACGCACGAGGATGAGGGCGTCGTCGTCGGAGATCGCCCCGGCGATCGCCATCGCGGCGAGTTCGCCGACCGAGTGGCCCGCCGTGACACCGACGGGGGAGGTGTCGTCGCCGAGCAGCGCGCGCGCCGTCAGCAGGGCCGAGGCCACCAGCAGCGGCTGAGCGATGGCGGTGTCGCGGATGGTGTCGGCATCGGCGGCCGTGCCGTAGTGGGCCAGGTCAAGCTCGCTGACGGCCGAGAGCGCGGCCAACTGCTCGGCGAGGGCGCTGTCCTCCAGCCACGGGGCGAGGAAGCCGGGAGTCTGAGCGCCCTGTCCGGGCGCGACGATTGCAAGCACGATCCAACCTTGCCCGGTCGGTGCCCCACGGGGCGAAGCGAATCGCACGAAATTGCCGGGCGGCCCGTTGTGGGAATCCAACAATGGGGCGACGGACAAATCGCCGCTGACTGGAGTGAGGCTTTGTCAGGTGCGGTGAATTACAGCCGTGTGATTCGGATCAGTCCTGTAGTCGGCCCAGGGTGATGGCCATCCTCAGCACGTAGGCCTCCCGGGCGTCGGCGGGGTTGTAGCCCGTCACGTCCTGGATCCGCTTCAAGCGGTAGCGCACGGTGTTCGGGTGCACGAAGAGGGCACGCGCGGTCGCCTCCATGGAGGAGCCTGCGTCGAGGAATCCGACGCAGGTGTCGAGCAGTTCCTTGTTGGCGGCGAGAGCTGGGTAGATGTCACCCGCGAGCGTCCGCCTGGCGTGCCCGTCGCCCGCGAGCGCCCGCTCAGGGAGCAGGTCGATCGCGAGCATGGTCGGCGGGCCTTCGGGCCAGGCCTTCGCCGCCCGGTAGCCGGACGCGGCGGCCCGCGCCGAGCGTGGTGCGCCGGAGAGGCCGTCGACGGTGGGGCCGATCACGACGGGACCCGGCGCGAAGAACTCCTGCAGCTTCGCGACGCGTTCGCAGGTGTCGACCGGTTCCCCGACGCCGGCGCCGCCGACGATGCAGATCAACCGGTCGCCCTGGGGTGCGGCGAGGACGTCGAGCTTGAGCTTGGCCGCCGCCCTGCGCAGCCCGTCGAGTTGGCGGACGCCATCGCTGTTGGTGGTGTCGGGCGCCCCTCCGATGGCGACGACGACCTGGGACTCGGTGTTCCAGCCCAGCGTCGAGGCTCGGGAGATGACGGACTCGTCGGTCTCTGCGCGCACCACGGCGTCCACGACGGTCGCCTCGATGCGGGAGTCCCAGGCGCCGCGGGCCTCGGCCGCTCTTGCGTAGATGGCGGCGGCCGCGAAGGCGACCTCGCGCGAGTAGTGCACGATGCCCAGTTGGAGCGGCTGCCGGTCGCCGCGGGGGAGAAGGTGCTGGATCTGCTCCTCGACGACGTCGGTGGTGGTGCGCACCAGGTCGACCGTCTGCTGCAGCGTGATCCGCCGGGCCATCGCCCGGGGCGCAGCGTCAAAGATCGACTCGGGTTCGAAGTCCTCGCCGGAGAACCAGGTGACGAAGCCGTCGATGCCGGAGCGAGCGAGCACGCCGATCCAGGACCGCGACTCGGCGTCGAGTTGCCCGAACCACGCGTGCCTGGCGGTGAGGGCCGTGAGGGTCGCGGTGTTCATCTCCGACGAGGCCGCCGTCAGCCGCTTCACGAGGGCCGCCCTCGCCCTGGTCGAGGAGATCAGCGCTGGGGCCGTACCTGGGCGTGGTTCCATCCCGCCAGCCTAGCCGTCGGCGCGTGGGAGCACCGCCCACGTTCGCCCGACCCTCCGGCAGGGTGGGGCTCTGGGTGGGCTTCCGCTGTCGGACGTTGCTTGATCGACCGGCGCCGTTCGTCGAGCTTGTCGAGACGTCCGATTCCATGGCCGCCATCGGACGCCTCGGTCGAAACCTCGCGAGCTCGGGCAGGGACCCTGGGTGGGCTCTTGTGATCGCGCTTCGGTGGGTTTCGACGCAGCGGCGGGCGACTTCGTCGCCGCGGCTGGCTCAACCAGCGCGTCGTTCGTCGAGCTTGTCGAGACGTCCGATTCCATGGCCGCCATCGGACGCGTCGGTCGAAACCTCGCGAGCTCGGGCAGGGACCCTGGGTGGGCTCTTGTGATCGCGCTTCGGTGGGTTTCGACGCAGCGGCGGGCGACTTCGTCGCCGCGGCTGGCTCAACCAGCGGCGCTGATTGAGCCATGAAGGACGCGAAGCGGGCTTCATCGGTCGAAATCTAGTGACTTCGGGCAGGGACCCTGGGTGGGCTCCTTTGATCGCGCTTCGGTGGGTTTCGACGCAGCGGCGGGCGACTTCGTCGCCGCGGCTGGCTCAACCAGCGCGCCGTTCGTCGAGCTTGTCGAGACGTCCGATTCGATGTCCGCCCATCGGACGCGTCGGTCGAAACCTCGTGGCCTCGGGCAGGGACCCTGGGTGGGCTCTTGTGATCGCGCTTCGGTGGGTCTCGACGCAGCGGCGGGCGACTGCGTCGCCGCGGCTGGCTCAACCAGCGGCGCTGATTGAGCCATGAAGGACGCGAAGCGGGCTTCATCGGTCGAAATCTCTCGTGACCTCGGGCAGGGACCCTGGGTGGGCTCTTGTGATCGCGCTTCAGTGGGTTTCGACGCAGCGGCGGGCGACTTCGTCGCCGCGGCTGGCTCAACCAGCGGCGCTGATTGAGCCATGAAGGACGCGAAGCGGGCTTCATCGGTCGAAATCTCGTGACTTCGGGCAGGGATCCTGGGTGGGCTTTGTGATCGCGCTTCATTGGGTTTCGACGCAGCGGCGGGCGACTGCGTCGCCGCGGCTGGCTCAACCAGCGCGTCGCCGCGGCTGGCTCAACCAACGGGCCGACCCCAATCGCCCAACGCCGTTGCGCGGACCCGGCTGGCCGACCCGATCGCGCACGGCGTCGCCGCTAGGCTTACCTGCGATGGCACGCAAGGTTTTTGTGATCGGAATGGGGCCCGGCGGGTTCGGGCAACTCACCCTCGACGCCGTCGACGCGATGAACAGCGTCGACGCGTTTCTGGTCGCCGACGCTGCCGACGACCAACCCGACCTTGTCTGGCGACGCAGCGAACTGATCCGACGCAACGTGCAGCGCGCGCACCGCATCATCACCGTCCTCGACCCCGCCCACATCCACCCGGAGGACGGCGACCTCGACGCGGCGCGGCTTGCCACCTACTCGCAGATCATGAGCGGGCTGCCGGAGGAGGCGAGCGTCGGGTTCCTCGCCTGGGGCGACCCCGCCCTCTACGACTCGATCCTGCGCGTCGTCGACGCGCTGCGCGCCACGATGACCCTCGACGTCACCGTCATCCCAGGAGTCTCCGCTCCGCAGGTGCTGGCCGCCGCGCACGAGATCGCCCTGAACCGGGCCGGGCAGAGCGTCCACCTGACCACCGGCCGACGACTGCTCGGCGAGTACCGCCCCGACCTCGGCGACGTCGTCGTCCTCAACGACGCCGACTTCACCTGCCGGGCGCTCGTCGACGAGTTCCCCGACACCGAGTTGTACTGGGGCGCCTACCTCGGCACCGCCGACCAGGTCCTCGCGAACGGCCCGCTGCGCACCGTGGTCCCCGAACTCGAACGGCTGCGAGCAAAGCTGATCGATCATCACGGCTGGATCCAGGACATCTACCTGCTGCGCCCCGCCCCCTGACACCCACCAGGATGCACCCGATCGAGTGGGATCGGCCCCCGGTACCCGTGTCGGTTGCTAGGTTGACGCGAATCTGCAACCAACGACGGGACTGCTGAACTCATGGAAACCCTCCAGAAGACCCTCGACGCCATCTCATCCTTCGTGTGGGGCCCGTGGCTGCTCATCCCCCTCCTGCTTCTCACCGGCCTGTGGCTGACGATCCGGCTGCGTGGCATCCAGTTCCGAACCCTCGGCTCCGCCCTGCGGCTCGCCCTGTGGGAGCGCAAGGACGAGGACGCCAAGGAGGGCGACATCTCGCAGTTCCAGGCGCTGACCACCGCCCTCGCCGCGACCGTCGGCGTCGGCAACATCGTTGGTGTCGCCACCGCCATCTCGGTCGGCGGGCCCGGCGCGCTGTTCTGGATGTGGGTCACCGGCCTCGTCGGCATGGCGTCGAAGTACTCCGAGGCCTTCCTCGCCGTCCGGTTCCGCACCGTCGACGCAAAGGGGCAGTCCTCAGGCGGCCCGCAGTACTACCTGAAGAAGGCGCTGCCGGGGAAGTGGGGCGTGGCGCTCAGCCTGGTCTTCGCGGTCTTCGCTGTGCTCGCCAGCTTCGGGATCGGCAACATGACGCAGGCCAACGCCGTCGCCGAGAACGTGCACGACGCGTTCGGCGTTCCGCAGACCATCTCGGCCATCGTGATGGTCGTCTTCGTCGGCCTGGTCATCCTCGGCGGCATCAAGTCGATCGGCACCGTCACCTCGGCGCTCGTCCCGATCATGATCGTGTTCTACGTGGCGGGCGCGCTCTACATCCTGATCGTCAACATCGCAGACGTGCCCGGCGCGCTCGGCCTGATCTTCGGGCAGGCGTTCACCGGCAAGGCCGCCGTCGGCGGTGCGATCGGCGGCTTCCTGATCGCGCTGCAGATGGGTGTGGCGCGAGGCATCTTCTCCAACGAGTCGGGCATGGGATCTGCCGCCATCGCCGCCGCAGCCGCGCAGACCACCCACCCCGTCCGCCAAGGCCTCGTGTCGATGACGCAGACCTTCATCGACACCATCATCGTGGTGTCATGCACCGGCCTCGTGCTCGTCACGACCGGGGTGTGGGACTCGGGGGAGAGCCCGGCGGTCCTGACGTCGATGGCGTTCAGCCACGGCCTGCCAGGCGCATGGGGCGGCTACATCGTCTCCATCGGCGTCGTGCTGTTCGCCTTCTCGACGATCCTCGGCTGGTCCTACTACGGCGACCGCTGCATCGAGCGACTCTTCGGCGCCCGTGCGACCATCTGGTACCGCATCGTGTTCACCCTGGTTGTCTACATCGGTGCGACCATCCCGCTCGGCATCGTGTGGTCCTTCGCCGACATCATGAACGGCCTGATGGCGCTGCCGAACCTGATCGGCCTGCTGGTGCTCTCCGGCCTGATCGCCCGGGAGACGGCCCACTACCTCAAGCACGATCCGAAGTTGCGGGCCAACAGCGCGGAGGTGGACGAGTTCATGGCCGACCAGCCGTCCTGAGGCGCGGACGGCATAGTCTCTACCCCATGAAAAGCAGCCTCGTGCCCGGCCTGACGGCCCAGGTCAGTGTCACGGTTGACGACTCGTTGACCGTTCCGGCCGTCAGCGACGCCTACCCGGGCTTCGCCGACATGCCGCGGGTGTTCGCCACCGGCTACATGGTCGCGTTCGCAGAATGCGCGGCGATGGCAGTCATCGCAGAGCACCTCGACGAGGGCGAGTCGTCCGTCGGCATCGACGTCAACATCTCCCACACGGCCGCGACCGCCGTCGGCATGACGGTCACCGCGCACGCCGAACTGCTCGAGGTCGACGGCAAGGTGCTGTCCTTCCGCGTCAGCCTTGAGGACGAGGCGGGGCCGATCGGTCAGGGCTCGCACAAGAGGGCAGTGATCCTTCGGGACCGCTTCGACGCGGGCGTCGCCAAGCGGCGCGACTCGGCCCGGTGACCGGCGACCAGCCAGGCAAGGGGCGCGTCACGCTGCTCGGCGGCGGTCCGGGCGACCCCGATCTGATCACCGTCGCGGGTCTTCGGGCGCTGCGCAACGCCGACGTCATCGTCTACGACCGCCTCGTGCCGCTGCCGCTGCTGGACGAGGCGCGCCCCGGTGCCGAACTGATCGAGGTCGGCAAGGTGCCGCGCGGAGCGTTCACGCCGCAGGAACGCATCAACCAGATCCTCGTCGAGAAGGCGTCCGAGGGGCTCGACGTCGTCCGGTTCAAGGGCGGCGACCCGTTCGTGTTCGGGCGCGGGGGAGAGGAGTGGATCGCCTGCCGGGAGGCGGGCATCGAGGTGTCGACCATCCCTGGCATCTCCTCCTCGATCGCCGCGGCCGAACTCGCGGGCATCCCCGTCACGCACCGGGGCGTGGCAACCGGATTCACGGTCGTCTCCGGGCACGTCGCGCCCGACGACGAGCGCAACGACATCGACTGGCGCGGGCTGGCGACCGCTGGGACCACCATCGTGATCCTGATGGGCGTGAAGAACCTCCCCGCGATCACGGCGGAACTGATCGACGCGGGCCTCGCCCCGTCGACGCCCGCCGCCGTGATCGCCGACGCGGCGCTGCCCACCATGCGCACGATCGTCGGCACCACCGCGGGCATCGCCGAGGAGGCGGCCGCCGCCGGGATCGAGCCGCCCGCGGTGTGCGTCATCGGTGCCGTCGCAGGGCTCGGTCTGCGATGAGCGGGCTCACCCCGTCGGCTGCGCTGCGCGAGTACGCGTTCTGGCTCGAACGCCAACTGGCCGACACCTACCGGGTCCGCGCCTTCCGGGAGGCCGCGGCCGTCGCCGACGCGCTGACCGAGACGCCGAAGAACGAGGCGGAATGGAAGGCGCTGAAGGGCTTCGGCCCCAAGACCGCCGCCATCGCCGCCGCGGCCGCAGAAGGGCGCCTGCACGAGTCGCTTGCCAAGCGCAGGGCCGAGGGTGCGGTCTCGCTCGACCCGGCTGGCGACGACCTGCGCGCGTTGTTGCGTGGCGACCTGCACTCCCACACCATCTGGTCCGACGGCGGATCGCCGCTCGCCGAGATGGCCGACGTCGCAGAGGCGCTTGGGCACGAGTACCTCGCCATCACCGATCATTCGCCGCGCCTGAAGGTCGCCCGGGGGCTCAGCCGCGAGCGCCTGGTCGCGCAATGGGAGGAGATCGACCAGGTGCAGCAGGGCCGCGGGATGCGGATCCTCAAGGGCATCGAGGTCGACATCCTCGCCGAGGGGGCCCTCGACCAGGCCGACGACCTGCTGGATCGTCTCGACATCGTCACCGCCTCGGTGCACTCCGACCTCAACGCGGACGCCGCCACCATGACGAGGCGTATGGTCGGCGCCGTCTCGAACCCCCACACCACCGTCCTCGGGCACCCGACCGGCCGCAAATTGCGCCCTGACGGCTCCTGGCGCGCCCAGTCCTCCTTCGACGCAGAACTCGTGTTCGCGGCCTGCGCGATGTTCGGGGTCGCCGTCGAGATCAACTCCCGCCCTGAACGCAAGGATCCGCCGCTCGACCTGTTGCTTGTCGCAAAGGAAGCCGGCTGTCTGTTCAGCATCGATTCCGATGCGCATGCCCCCGGCCAACTCGACTTCCTCACCTACGGCGCCGCACGGGCCGTCGAGGCGGGCATCGACCCGGAGCGCATCATCACGACGTGGCCGCTGGGGCGCCTGCTGGAACACGCGAAACGGCGCCGCTGAGGCCCAGGCACTGGCGGGGGTCGCACCTCACCGTTTCGGGTAGCCGAACCGGGGATGAGGGTGGCTGTTCGGACGTACCGGCCACACCCCGGAAGCGCGGTAGGGTGGAACTCTGGTACCGGCTTGCGCCGAGGCCATAAAGCCCGACATCGAGAGGAACCTTCGTGAGTCAGAACGAGGTTGGACCGATTCTCAACGGTCTGCCCACCAATCTTCCGGACATCGATCCTTCGGAGACCGCGGAATGGCTTGAATCGCTCGATGGAGTGATCGACGCAGGCGGGCGCAACCGTGCCCGCTACGTGATGCTGAAGCTCCTCGAACGTGCCCGTGAACGTCACATCGGTGTGCCGTCGCTGACAGGCACCGATTACGTCAACACGATCCCCGCGGCGAAGGAGCCGGCGTTCCCCGGCGACGAGACCCTGGAGCGTGGCATCCGCCGACTGCTTCGCTGGAACGCGGCCATCATGGTGCACCGCGCGCAGCGCCCCGGCGTCGGCGTCGGCGGCCACATCGCCTCCTACGCGTCGTCGGCGACGCTGTACGAGGTGGGCATGAACCACTTCTTCCGCGGCAAGGACCACCCCGGCGGCGGCGACCAGATCTACTTCCAGGGCCACGCTTCGCCCGGCATGTACGCCCGCGCCTTCCTCGAGGGTCGCCTCGACGAGGACGACATGGACGGCTTCCGCCAGGAGCACTCGCACTACGTCGACGGAAAGCTTCGGGCGCTGCCCAGCTACCCGCACCCCCACCAGATGCCCAACTTCTGGGAGTTCCCGACCGTTTCGATGGGCCTCGGCCCCATCAACGCGATCTGGCAGGCGCAGTTCAACCGCTACCTGCACAACCGCGGCATCAAGGACACCTCGCAGCAGCACGTCTGGGCCTTCCTCGGCGACGGCGAGATGGACGAGGTCGAGTCGCGTGGCGCGCTCCAGTTGGCCGCCAACGAGGAACTCGACAACCTGACCTTCGTCGTCAACTGCAACCTGCAGCGCCTCGACGGCCCGGTCCGCGGCAACGGCAAGATCGTCCAGGAACTCGAGGCGTTCTTCCGCGGCGCGGGCTGGAACGTCATCAAGCTGGTCTGGGGCCGCGGCTGGGATCCACTGTTGGCAAACGACACCGACGGTGCGCTCGTCAACCTGATGAACTCCACCACGGACGGCGACTTCCAGACCTTCAAGGCCAACGACGGCGCATACGTGCGCAAGTTCTTCTTCGAGCGCGACCCGCGCACCGCCGCGATGGTCAAGGACTGGAGCGACGACGAGATCTGGCGCCTCACCCGCGGCGGCCACGACTTCGCGAAGGTCTACTCGGCCTACAAGGCGGCCACCGAGTTCACCGGTGCGCCCACGGTCATCCTCGCCCACACCATCAAGGGCTACTTCCTGGGCAAGCACTTCGCGGGCCGCAACGCGACCCACCAGATGAAGAAGCTGGCCCTCGACGACCTCAAGGGCTTCCGCGACCGCGTCGACGTACCCGTCACCGACGCGCAGCTGGAGGAGAACCCGTACCAGCCGCCCTACATCCACCCCGGCCAGGACGACCCGCGCATCCAGTACCTGCAGGAGCGTCGCCGCGAGCTCGGCGGCTACCTGCCGGAGCGTCGGGCCGACCGCAAGTTCATCTCGCTGCCGGGTGACAAGGCGTACGAGTCGTCGAAGAAGGGCTCGGGCAACCAGCAGGTCGCCACGACCATGGCGTTCGTGCGCCTGTTGAAGGACCTGATGCGCGACAAGAGCTTCGCGCCGCGCGTCGTCCCGATCATCCCGGACGAGGCCCGCACGTTCGGCATGGACGCGTTCTTCCCGACGATCAAGATCTACAACCCGCACGGGCAGAACTACACCCCCGTCGACAACGAACTGTTCCTCAGCTACCGCGAGTCGAAGTCGGGCCAGATCATCCACACCGGCATCAACGAGGCAGGCTCGGTCGCCTCGTTCACCGCCGCTGGTAGCTCGTACGCGACGCACGGCGAGCCCATGGTGCCGATCTACGTGTTCTACTCGATGTTCGGCTTCCAGCGCACCGCTGACGCGATCTGGGCCGCCGCCGACCAGTTGGCCCGCGGCTTCCTGATCGGTGCGACCGCGGGTCGCACCACCCTGACCGGTGAGGGCCTGCAGCACATGGACGGCCACTCGCCGATCCTGGCGTCGACCAACACCGCGGTCGTCAGCTACGACCCGGCCTACGGCTACGAGATCGCCCACATCATGCGCGACGGCCTGCGCCGGATGTACGGCGAGGATCCCGAGAACGTCATCTACTACCTGACCGTCTACAACGAGCCGATCGTGCAGCCCGCCGAGCCCGAGGGCATCGAGGTCGAGGGCATCCTGCGCGGCATGTACCTGGTCAAGCCGGGCTCCATGGAGGGCGTCGGGGAGGATGCGCGACGCGCGCAGATCCTCGCCTCCGGCGTCGGACTCCCGTGGGCGATCGAGGCGCAGGAACTGCTCAAGGACGACTACGGCGTGGTCGCCGACGTGTGGTCCGTCACCTCGTGGGGCGAGCTGCGCCGCGAGGGCCTCGAGCTGGACTCGAAGCTGTTCCACGATCCAAACGGCGACTTCGAGGCGACGTGGGTCGAGCAGAAGCTGAAGGACGCGCCCGGCCCGATCGTGGCCGTGTCGGACTACATGCGCGCCGTGCCCGACCAGATCCGTCAGTGGGTGCCCGGCGACTACACGACGCTCGGCGCCGACGGCTTCGGGTTCTCCGACACGCGCGCCGCGGCCCGTCGCTACTTCAACATTGACGGCCCCTCGGTGGCCGTCGCTGTGCTGCAGCGCCTGGCCGCCAACGGTGAGGTTCCCGCCGAGTGGGCGGCCGAGGCTGCCGCGAAGTACAAGCTCGACGACGTCACCGCTGGTGCCTCCGGCAACGCTGGTGGCGACGCCTGATCGCGACGCAAAAGAGGCGGGGTCGCTCCATTGTGGAGCGGCCCCGCTTCTCGCTTGTCGGGGTGGCCGTGAAATAACCCCCGGCATCTGGCAGGCTTGACCCCGTGGACATGGCAGATAGCAAGTCGACCAAGGAGAATCTCGCGGGCGCAGACCTGCTGGGCCTCACCCCTGGGCTCGTCGTTCAGGAACTCGGGTGGGATGACGACGTGGATGCGGAGCTCCGTGACGAGATCATGGACTGCATCGACTCGGAGATGATCGATGACCCGCTAGAGGCGGTCGACGCGGTGGTGTTGTGGTGGCGCGACGAGGACGGCGACGTCGCCGACGGTCTGGTCGACGCGATGACCGACCTCGCCGACGCGGGCTGCATCTGGTTGCTGACCCCGAAGGTGGGCCGCCCAGGATTCATCACCGCGGCGAACCTGGCCGAGGGCGTCACCGTCGCAGGACTCACCCTGACGAAGACCGCGAGCGTGGCGCCGGACTGGCAGGCCACCAAGGTGCTTCGCCCCAAGGGCTCTCGTCGATGACGGCCCGCATCGGCGTCATGACGTCGGGCGGGGACGCGCAAGGCATGAATGCCGCGGTGCGTGCCATCGTGCGCTCCGGCATCCATCAAGGCGCCGAGGTGTTTGCCATCTACGAGGGATGGCAGGGCGCCATCGAGGGCGGCCACCACATCACCCATCTCGGCTGGAGCGACGTCTCCGGCATCCTGAACAAGGGCGGCACCGTGATCGGTACCGCCCGTTCCACCGAGTTCCGCACCCGTGAGGGCCAACTGCGGGCCGTGGAGAACCTGGTCAAGCACGGAATCGACCGCCTGATCGTAATCGGCGGGGACGGCTCGCTGACGGGCAGCAGGGCACTGTGCCTGGCGTGGCCTGAGTACGTGGCCGAGTTGGCTGCGGAGGGCCGGATCACCGCCGAGCAGGCCGCGGCCCACCCGCACCTGAACATCGCCGGCCTGGTCGGCTCCATCGACAACGACATGGTCGGCACCGACATGACGATCGGCACCGACTCCGCGATGCACCGGATCACCGAGGCCATCGACGCGATCAGTTCGACCGCGGAGTCGCACCGCCGCACCTTCATCGTCGAGGTGATGGGCAGGCACTGCGGCTACCTCGCGCTGATGACGGCGATCGCGGGCGGTGCCGACTACACCTTCCTCCCCGAGTCGCCGCCTCGGCCGGGCTGGGAGGAGCGGATGGTCGAGGTGCTCGCCCGCGGGCGCGCCGCCGGCCGACGCGACTCGATCATCCTCGTGGCCGAGGGCGCCGCCGACCGTGACGGCACGGCGATCACCGCCGAACGGATCCAGGGGCGCTGAAGGACCTGGCGGGGGAGGACGCCCGCATCACCATCCTTGGGCACGTGCAGCGCGGCGGCACACCGTCGGCCTACGACCGCTGGATGGCCACCGTCTGCGGCGTTGAGGCCGTCAGACAGGTCCTGCAGGCGGGTGACCTGTCCGAACCGATGCTGGTGGGGGTGCGCCGCGACGAGGTGTACGCCACGCCGCTCATCGAGGCCGTCGCGGCCACCCACCGGATCGCCGACTACGTCGCGGAGGGCGACTACACCGCGGCGATCGAGGCTCGCGGCGTCGGCTTCACCACGATGGTCGAGATCTACCGGATGCTCTCCGAGGCGACGCCAACGGTCGCACCGTCCGCAGACGCCAAGCGGATCGCCGTGATGCACGCGGGCGCGCTGGCCCCTGGCATGAACCAGTTGGCTCGCGTCGCCGTGCGCGCCGGTCTCGACCGCGGCTACGACCTGTTCGCCGTCCAGGGCGGCGTGCCCGGCCTGATCGAGGGCGACCTCCGAGAGGTCGCGTGGTCCGACGTCGAGGGCATGGCCAACACCGGAGGCGCCAACTTCGGCACCCGCCGCTACGTCCCCGTCGACGCCGACCTGTACAAGATGGCGCGCACCCTCGAGGACAACGGCATCGACGCGCTGCTCGTGATGGGCGGCTTCCACGCCTACGCGACGGTCGACCTGATGGAGACCGAGAGGCGCAGGTACCCCGCGTTCAACATCCCCATCGCAGTGCTGCCCGCCAGCATCGACAACAACCTGCCCGACTGGCCGATGGCCGTCGGCTCCGACACCGCGCTCAACACCATCGTCAGTTCCATCGACATGGTGCGGATGTCCGCGTCGGCGAGCAAGCGGGCCTTCGTCGTCGAGACGATGGGCCGCACCTGCGGCTTCCTTCCGCTGCTCGGCGCCATCGCAGGCGGCGCCGAGAAGGCCTATCTGCCGGAGACGGGCATCACGCTCGAGCAACTCACCACCGACGTGATCGCGCTGGTTGACGCGTTCGAGACGGGCCGCTCGTTCTACCTCACGGTGATGGGCGAGGAGGCAAGCCAGTACTACACGGGCGACGTCATCTCGAAGATGTTCGAGGCGGAGGGCCACGGCATGTACTCCGTGCGCGACGCCGTCGTCGGCCACATCCAGCAGGGCGGCAGCCCGTCGCCGTTCGACCGGATCAACGCGACGCGCCTGGCCTACATGGCGATCTGCAACCTCGACGAGCAGTTGCGCGGCGGAGCGAGCGACTACGTGGCGGCCTCCAGCGGCTCGCCCGGCCTGATGGCCCCGTTCCGGCAGGCGACCGGCTCGATGGACTGGGACAACCAGCGGCCCCGCCAGCAGTGGTGGATGCGGCTACGTCCCGTGTTCGAGCAGCTCAGCAGACGCCCCGGCCAGGAGTAGCCGCTAGCCGGCACACTGCTTGATGGCGACGCCGAACGTGTCGGCGGCACCGCACTCCATGGTGGCCAGTTCGGCGCGCGCCGGCGCGTCGGCCGGAACCGACTGCGGCACGGTGTCGCGGAAGACGATCGACTTCTGGTCCGAGTCTCGGCGCACGATCGTGAAGTCCACCCTCATGGCGACGTCATCGCTGGTGCGCGTCCCCGTGAACCCGCACGCGACGCCGGAGGCACCCTCGCCGACGGCGACCGCGACGGTCTCCGACAGCACGACGTCGCTGTAGGTCTGGCGCTGCTCGGCCATCAGGTCGGTGCATGCGGTGTCCAGGTCGCCGTCGATGGAGGTCAGCGTCACGATCTGGATGCGGGTGTCGGTCTCGAGGTGCTTGAGCCTGACCAGGCGCCGGTCGTCCTGGACCTTCTCGTCCGCGTAGAGCTGCCAAGTCGGCAGGACCGTCACCTTCGCGTCCCCCAGATCGAGGATCAGCGGGGTCGGGGCCGTCGGTGTCGGCGTGGGCGTCACCGTGGGAGAGGGGGTCGCCGACGGCTGCGTCGAGGCGCTCGGCGTCGTCGAGGTGGCGGGAGAGGGGCCCTCAGACGCGGTGGTGCCGCCTGTGCCTGCGGTGGAGGTGGGGCCGGGGTTGGCCTGCTCGGCGCCGGGGCGCAACACGAAGAACAGCACGCCGACGATCAGGGCGAGCACGACCGCCAGCGCACCCAGCGCGTACCACCGTCGACGGGGGTCATCGTCGTCGGCAGGAGGCAGCGGGGAGCTGTGCCTGGCTCCGCTCCCAGGTGGCGTGGGCTCCGCTGCGGGCGGTTCGACGGCCTGCCGTGCAGGCGTCCAGGGCACCTCGACGGGCTCGGCGGCGTCCGTGGCGTCCGTAGGGCTGGCGGGCGGGCCCTTGGGCGTCTCCGGGCTCGCCATCGCCGTCGAGGTGGTCGTGCGGGGGCGCAGGTCCTCCCAGTCGAACAGGGTGGGGCTGGCCTGCGCGTCGGCCGCGACCGACTCGGATGGCGTCGGCTCTGGCGCGGGCTGCTCCGGAGTGAAGGTCACCTCGGGGGGCGTCAGGCCGCTCAGCGGCGCCTGCACCCGGGGGTCGGGCCGCGTCGACACGGGGAGCGCGGGTTCGTGGGCAGGCGGCGGAGGTGGGGTAACCGTCGAGGGCATCGGGCGGGCCGCGGGCGGTTCGGCCTTCGGCTCTGGCGCCGTGGGGAGGTCGTCGACGCTGAAGCGGGCGCCGCGTCCGGGTGACGGCGGCTCGGGGGAGTCGTCGAGGCGGGCGAAGCGCCCGGTGGGCTCGTCGCCGGCCACGCCCTCGTCGCGAGACTTGGCCTCGTCGCCGGGCTCCTGGTCGCCGGGCTCCTTCTCACGTCGGAACGGCGGTGCGAAGCGACCCGTGGGTTCGTCGGCAACGTCGTGGACGTCGTTGGTGCGTTCGGCGTCCAGGGTGCGTTCGGTGTCGGGGGTGTCAGCCGGGTCCCAGGCGAAGCGTCCGGTGGTTTCGGACCCCTCGACGGGCTCGGGGATCGGTTCGTCGTTCGTCGAGCTTGTCGAGACGTCCGTGCGCCGGGTGGTGGTTTGGGATCCCTGGACGGGTTCGGGGATCGGTTCGTCGTTCGTCGAGGTTGTCGAGACGTCCGTGCGCCGAGTGGTGGTGGTGTCGGACCCCTGGACGGGCTCGGGGATCGGTTCGTCGTTCGTCGAGCCTGTCGAGACGTCCGGGTGCCGAGTGGTGGTGGTTTCGGACCCCTGGACGGGCTCGGGGATCGGTGGTTGGTCGAGCTTGTCGAGACGTCCGAGCGTCGAGTGGTGGTGTCGGACCCTTCGACGGGTCGGCTCGTCCTCGGGGTCATCCTCCGGGTCGAACCGGGCGAAGCGGCCGGTGGGCTCGTCGTCCGGATCGCTGAGCGCGAAGCGGCCGGTGGGCTCGTCGTCCGGGTCGCTGAGCGCGAAGCGCCCGGTCGGTTCGTCCTCAGCGTCGTCTTCATCGAACCGGGCGAAGCGTCCGGTCGGCTCATCCGGGACGGCGAACCGGCCACCGCGCGTCGGGGCCTCGTCCTGCTCGTCGTCGGGACCGTTGTCCTGGCGCTCGGCGAAGCGGCCGGCGGGTCGGGCAAAGCGACCGGCAGATGAGGAGGCGGGTTCGGGCTCATCGTCGGCGAAGCGTCCGGCGCGTCGCGACGGCGGCGCGTCGGGCTGATTGTCGGCGACGTAGCCGCGGCCGGTGGATCCCCGTCGACCGGCGAAGGGCGGCAACTCGGCGTTCGTGTCGCCGTCATCGGAGGGTGTGCCTCGGCGCCCGACGTTGTCGGCCATGGACCCACCTCCTGCGATTTCGGCGACCGAGCCAAGCTTGCCACACGCCGTTGGGCACTCAAGTTTGCCGCTTCGGTGTGAAGCGACCGGTGCGAATTAAGATACGCTGCGTTTCGTAAGGGTGGCGCCGTGGCCGCCCGGCCGGGAGGAATCACATGCGCCTCGTCTCGCCCCTCGGGGACCTCACCGCAGCCGACCTGACGAGCGTCGGCGGCAAGGCGGCCAACCTCGGCGAACTGCTCGCCGCCGGACTGCCAGTTCCGCCCGGGTTTGCGATCACCACCGACGCCTTCCAGCGGGCCACCGAGCGGGCCGGACTCCCCGTGCTGCTGAGCCGCGACGACGCCAGCCCGGCGACGCTGCGGGAGGCCGTCCTGACGGCCGGGATGCCATCGGAGGTGGGCGCCGCGATCGTCGACGCGTACCGAGGGCTCGGCTCGGGGCGGGTCGCGGTGCGTTCCAGCGCGACGGCCGAGGACCTGCCTGGCGCCGCCTTCGCTGGGCAGCAGGACACGTTCCTCGGCGTCGAGGGCGAGGACGCCGTGCTTGACGCGGTCGTGCGGTGCTGGGCCTCGCTGTTCACCGACCGCGCGGTCGCGTACCGGCGCGAGAGGCGCATCTCCGCGGCCGATGTGCGGATGGCCGTCGTGGTGCAGTCGATGGTCGAGGCGGATGTTGCGGGGGTGATGTTCACCGCGGACCCCGTCACCGGAGATCGGGGCACTACGGTCATCGACGCCGTGGCAGGCCTCGGAGAGGCCCTCGTTTCCGGTGAGGTGGACCCGGAGCACCACATCCTCGACGTCTCCGGAAGGCCCGTCGATGGCCCGACGGGTGAGGCGCTGCTCGGCGAGGCCAACCTCGCCAACCTTGCCCTGCACGGCAGGCTGATCGCCGATCTCTTCGGCCGTCCGCAGGACATCGAGTGGGCACTCGAGGGTGATCGCCCCTGGATCCTGCAGGCGCGCCCCATGACGGCGTTGCCTCCGCCGTCGGTCGCGCTGAACCCGATCCAACGCGTCCAGGCGGCGACCCTCACCGAGTATCTGCCGATCCGGCCCTATCCGATGGACGTGACCACCAGCGTCGCCCGCGGGGCCGCGCGCATGATGTCGGAGATCGGGCATCGCTACGGCATCGAGGGGATCTTCCGCGACGTGGTGCGCGACGAGGACGGCGTGGCGGTCGCCATCGTCCCGTCGATGCCGCGCCCGACCCCTCGCGTGCTGCCCGGCGCCTTCCGCGCGCTGCGCAACGCGCGCCGCTTCCGGCCGCAACGGTGGCGCGACGATCCGCGTCAGGCGGCGTTCCTGGCCGAGATCGACCGGATGGAGGCGCTCGACCTCGCGGCGCTGCCATGGGTCGAACTGTTGGAGGTGCCCAATCGTGCCCTCCACGCGCAGGACTTCTGCCGGGACCTTCGGATCGACTATTTGCCTCGCGCGGGGGTCTCGCTGCTCCGCGCGGGGGTGGTCGTCACGTTGCTCGGGCAGCGTCGCAGGCTTGCGGACCTGCTGGGAGGCGTCCAGACGCGCACCGAGGACGCCAACGACGCCCTGCGCGCGCTGGCCAGGGAGGTGCGCGAGGAACCGCGACTCGCGGGGATCTGCGACCCGGCGGACCTCGCGGCCGCCCTGGACGGCGACGACGACCTCGCAAGGCTGAGGGGACGCTTCGAGGCCTACCTGCGCGAGTACGGGCGCCGCGAGACGGTCTCGCCTTTGCTGATCAGCCAGCCGACGCTGGGGGAGTCCCGCGACACCGTTCTTGGCCTGGTGCTCTCCCTCGCGGACGAACCGGAGCCAGCCACACCGACCAGGTCGGAGGCTGCTCGCGCGGCGCTGCTCAGGCACCCGCTGCTGCGGCTGACCGCCGCCGCCGAGGCGGTGGGCCGGTGGATCGACGCGGCACGCGAGGCCGTCGCGTTCCGGGAGGACACCCACTTCTACTTCACGGCCGTGCTGCCGCCGCTTCGCCGGTCGCTGCTGGAGATCGGCGCTCGACTGCGGGCGGTCGGGGTGCTGGACGATCCGTCGGAGGTCTTCCATTTGGTGTGGGAGGAGGTCACGGCGATCCGCGACCCGGAGAGTCTTGGCCCGGATGAGGTGCAGGGACTGCGTGACGCGGTCGCGCGCCGGGCGGCCCGTCGCGCGGAGTTGAGGGGCGTGCCGATGATCGACACCCGCCGCGTCTTCCGCGCAGCGGTTCAGGGCGCCATCGCCAGCGGCACCCCGGCGGGAGCTGGCACCGTGACCGCGGTCGCCCGGATCGTGACGGGTTCCGACGAGTTCGACCGGCTACGCGAGGGCGAGGTCCTGGTGTGCCCCTACACGAACCCGACGTGGACCCCGCTTTTCGCGCGGGCCGCCGCGGTCGTCGTCGACACCGGATCGATGGCCTCGCACGCGGCGATCGTCGCCCGCGAGTACGGGGTGCCCGCGATCATGGGCACCGGCAACGGCACCGCGACCATCCGTGACGGGCAACTCGTCACCGTCGACGGGTCGCAGGGCGTCGTCACGAGCGTGGGCGGCCATGCTTGACGCGGCCCCGCAGCGGAGGCGCGGCGAGGCCCTGCTCGCGGCGATCCGCGCCGCGACGCTCGACGAGTTGGGCGAGCACGGCTACGCGGCCCTGACCATGGAGGCCGTCGCCCGCCGGGCGGGCGCGAGCAAAGCGTCGCTGTACCGCAGGTGGCCGAGTCGGGCCGACCTCGTGATCGACTGCGTGCGCCACATCGCGCCCGCGCCCGCCGATCTGCCAGACACCGGCGAACTGCGGGGCGACCTGGTTTCCGCGCTCACCCTGGTCGCACGGGCGCTCGACGGCGTCGCTGGGGAGGCCATGCGCGGGCTGCTGGCCGAGGCGCTCCCCGACGTCGACCGGTTGCGCCAACTGCGCGCCACCACCAGCGGCCGGCACGCGGCGCTGATGCGGGAGGTGGTCGGCCGGGCCGTCTCGCGCGGGGAGGCACCACCTGAGGCCCTGGCGCCGTTGCGGCTCGAGGTCGGGGTGGCCCTGCTGCGGCACCGGTTCCTGTTCGATGGCGGGCCGCTGCCGCCCGAACTGGTCGGCGAGATCGTCGACGACGTCCTGCTGCCTCTCTACCTGTCCCGGGAGGGGTGAGCGCACCGTCGGCCAGAATGCGACCATGAGCGCGCGACCCGACGGCAAACCTGATGGCCTGGACGCCCGCACGGTGCTTCGCGGCGTGGTCCTCACGGTGCGCTTCGTCCTGGAACTCGCGATGCTGGCGGGCGTCGCCACGGTCGTGACGAGGCTGCTACCCGGCGCCTGGGGCTGGGTCGCCGCCGCCGTCTCGGTGGTCGCCGTCGCGACGCTGTGGGGCCTGCTGCTCTCGCCCAAGGCCAAGGTCGTGCTTCCCGCCTGGGGCAGGCTGGCACTCGAGGCTGTGCTGTTCGTCGGCACCGGGATCGCACTGGCGGTGCTCGGGATGCCCGTCGTCGGCCTGACGGGGGTTGGCGTGTGGGCCCTCCACAGGGTCGCGCTGGCGCTGCTGGAACAGCGGCGCGACCACTAGGGTCTGACTACAACGCCAGACACGTCGGGATCGTCCGCAATTAATAGATCAATTCGGTGCACGCCGCGCGACGTCGCCCCAACGAACCGGCACCGGCCGAGAGGAGATTCAGTGCCCGCGACCTTCCTGATCGCCGACACCCACCTCGGCCACGACATGGTCGCGCGCCTTCGCGGGTTCGCCGACGCCGTCGAGCACGACGACCGGCTCGCAGAACGCTGGCACCGGCAGGTGGGGCCCGAGGATCACGTCTGGCTGCTCGGTGACGTCGCGATGGGGGACAGGCGAGCGCATCTGCGCTGGATCGCCACCTGGCCCGGCGTCAAGCACCTGGTGCTCGGCAACCACGATCGCCCTCACCCGCTGCACCGCAACGCCCACGCACACCTCGGCCCATACGAGGAGGCCTTCGAGAGCGTCCAGTTGGCCGCGAAGCTGAGGCATCCGGGGCTGAGCCTGCTGCTTTCGCACTTCCCGTACGACGGCGACCACACGGAGGAGGAGAGGCACAGCCAGTGGCGGCTCCGCGACCTCGGCACGCCCCTGATCCACGGCCACACCCACTCCACCGAGGTCGTCACGCAGAGCGCCGCCGGAACCCCGCAGATCTGCGTCTCCCTCGACGCCTGGCCGACCCGCTTCCCGACCCTTGCCGAGTGCTCGGAGTTGGCCTCCGGAAGGTAGTGGGCTAGCCAGGACGTGCATGACGGCGAGGCGGTGGTGAGGAACCAGACCGGTCACCGTCCCTAACACTCAGATCCAGGTGAGGGCGAAGAGCGCGATCATCACGAGGATGTGGATCACGGCGATGAAACCCGCCGGGAGGCGCCGAGTGAACCAAACCGTTGCAGCGGCCACCACGACACTGACAGCGATGACAAGCACTCCCACGGCAATGCTCACTCCGCCAGGGTTCGGGACCTCGGCACTTGGGAAGAAGCGAGTCGAGAAGACCACCTGGATGTAGAGGAAGAACGCCCACAGTGAGGCGATGGCGATGGAGACCACGATCTTGATGTTCCTCGCGGTCCGCGCATCCATCGGGTCGAAGTCGAGCGGATCGATCATCGGTTCACCGCTCCTTCCCCCGGTCGCGTCCTGCCATGTGCTTGAGACTTTAGCGTCGGCGGGCTGTAGGCCGTTGACTACGGCGCGAGAACGATCTGGTCACTGCGACTTCCCCCGGAGTCGAGGCGGCCCACTGACTGGCGGGTCCGGGATCGGGGATGTCCGGTAGCCGGTTGACGGGTGCTGAGCCTCGGTCGCGAGGTTGGACCTCCTTTGGGACTGTGAGGTTGTGGTGGAAGCGGCACGATCTTCGCTTCCTCCCAGCCTGCAACTGTCCGGACCGTTCTTGACACTTGGTGTCACGCTCAACGTTCCCCATGATCTTTACAGTGGAAACTTACCGCTGTATGGTTACCGCGTGGATACCTACCATCACGGAAACCTCCGTCGCGCGGCGCTCGATCGGGCGCTGAAGGTCGTGGCAGAGCGCGGGCCGCAAGCATTGAGCTTGCGGGAGATCGCGGCCGACCTTGGCGTGAGTCACACTGCGCCGCGCCATCACTTCGGCTCGATCAAGGGGTTGCTCACCGCGATCGCCGCGGAGGGGTTCGACATGCTGAGGGGCCGGCTCGTCGCTCTCCGCGAGGCGGGGGCGCCGTTCCTCGAGTTCGGTGTTGCCTACGTCGAGTTCGCGACGGAGAACCCTGCCCACTTCACGGTCATGTTCCAGCCGACGCTCACCGACCCGAACGACTCATCGCTTACTGAGGCGTCGCAGGGGGCGTTCAACGAACTCCGCGCCGGAGTCGCGGCGATTGCCCCGCAGAGCACCACGGAGCTCGCGGCGGCCCTCGTCACCGCCTCCTGGTCGATGATGCACGGCCTTGCGACGCTCGATCTGACAGGCAATCTCGCGCGCTCGCAGATTCGAGAGCTCCTCGGCCTGTCCGACATTGCGGACATCGCGCGCTGCGCGGGCGGGCTTCTCGGCGGCTCGCAGGGCGGGTCATCGTCATGACGCGCCTCACGGTGAAGGGTGTGTTGGCGGGTGTCGCCGCCTTCACCGTGACGACGATCGCGACGATCGCCGCCACGACGCTGGCGACCGGAGGTGAACCGGCGGCACGCCTGGCGCCGCTGCAGCCCGCCTCGGGCGTCGAGCCGCCGGAGTCAGGTCCCGTGGCCACCACCCGCAGCGATCTCACGTTTCCGGTCGACGGTGGCAAAGCGGGAGCGGTCCTCGTGGAACCGGAGGGCGGTGCCGAAGTGGGAGTGGTGATCGTCGCCGGCGCGGGAGGTTCCGGCCGCGGGGACCTGCTCGCCCTGGCGGAGCAGTTCGCCGAGCACGGCGTCGCAGCCCTCACGTATGACAAGCGTGCGGACGGATACACGTTCTTCCGACGCGACTACCCCCAACTGGCAGACGATGTCATCGCCGCCGCCGCGGCGATGCGCGCCTCTACCGGGATCGACCGAATCGGAGCGCTGGGAATCAGCGAAGGTGGCTGGGTCATCAGTGACGCAGCCGCCCGCCCGAGCACACCGCTGGCGTTCACCGTCCTGGCATCCGCTCCGGTGGTCACCCCTGGAGAGCAGTCCGCGTGGATCGTCGACAGCAGGCTTCAGGCGTCACCCGCATGGGTCCGACTCGCCCTGGCCACCATCAACGGGCAAGGCCGGTTCCTCATGGACTACTTCGACTTCGACATCCGCCCGCGACTGGCTGCCGCCCACACCCCGGTGATGGCGATCTGGGGGGCCGAGGACGCCATCGTCCCGATCAACGAGGCATACCGTCGCCTCGACGCTGCCCTCGACGGGGTGCTTGTCGCACGCATCTTTCCCGGACTCGGCCACGATATGTCGGCGGACGTGGACGTCTGGCTTCCTGCGGTAGCGGCATGGATCAGACAACCTGACGGCGCGGGCCTCAGTGGAGTCGGGCCCTCCTCCGATCTCGGTGTTGCGCCGATTCCGCCTCCTCGATGGTATTCGGACCCGCGCCTTCACCTGGCGGTCGCGATCCTGGCCACCATCACGACCGTGGTGACCATCACGCACCGGACAAGCGCAAGCCAAACACGATGAACGACAAAGGGGTAACACGATGAGCACTTCCCAGACAATCACCGCCGGTGTGGTTCTGCTGACGGTGATCGGAATCGCCTACGGCGGAAGCTTCCTGCTGCGGGTGCTGAGCCGAACCGTGCCGGCCAACGACCTTCAACGCTCGTACTTCCGGGCTGGTCACGCCCACGCCGGTGTGCTCGTGATCCTGGGGCTCGTTGTCATGCTGCTGATGGCAGTGGCCGGGGTGACCGGGCTGTTCGCCACCCTCTCCATGGGAGTGCTGTGGGCGGCGATCCTGATGCCAGCGGGGTTCTTCCTCAGCGTCGTCGGGCGCGACCCCGAGAAGCCCAACGGCCTTCGCTACCTCATCTACGCCGGAGGACTCGTGCTCGTCGTCGGCGTCGGGTCCGCCGGTATCGGCCTCATCGCGGCCGGTATCGCCTGAGACCCACACGCCAGCAACGCGCCAGGTCGACGCGTCGGTGGGTGTCGTGGATTTGATTAGCAGGTGGTCGTCGGGGCGGAGGCCGCTCTGGCTGCGCGCCTACCCCCGACGGAGCCCGCGAGCGCGACGATCCCTGCCAGCAGGAGGAACGCGGCTCCCGCCCATGCGGCGATGAGCGGGTGACTCGAATCGCCGATGCCCACCAGGAAGGCTGCGGGTGCGGCCAGGAACACGACGCCGGGCCAGATCATCGAAGTATCACGGGCCATGTCGAAGGCGATGCCCACGCATCCAGCCAAGGCGAACAGCCAAGCGATCGCAGGCTCGAGGAAGCCAGAGACCCCAGCGGAGGTCCAAGACATCGGTATCCATACCTCGCCTGCGGGGGTGCTCGCGTAGCTCGCTAGCTCCCATGTTGAGGCGATACCGATCACCAGCGCCATCAGTCCAAGAGCTAATGCGACAAGCTTGGCTAAGTCGGTCATGAGCGCGCCTTCCTGGGAGACCGGGTGCCTTAGGCTAGCCAGCCGCCTATTGACCAACCGTGTCACCTGGGAAGTCCGCAGCAAACGTGCACGAGTCTTGATCACCAACCCGGGCTTGAATAGAGGCAGCATCTGCGGCAGCGGCCACCCGATCAACCATTGGGGGTGTGCCAGTGCCCGTCTGGTGTGACTCGTCAACCCGACTTCTGTTCGTTGGGACGCCGGTTGCGTCAGTGAACAGGGCTGGAGGGCCCTCGGGGACTCGGTTCTCCAGCGAGCGCTCCGCACATCCGCCCCACAGGCAGGCGTCAACTGGGACGTAAACGCGTGCAGACACGTGGGGAACGAAACGCGGATAGGCGTTGGCGCCTAGCCAGGAGCGTTCGAAACGGCATCCGGCTGGGGCAGATGCTACTGGTGGGCGCAGAGGGACTCGAACCCCCGACATCTTGCTTGTAAGGCAAGCGCTCTAACCAACTGAGCTATGCGCCCGCGGGCTAGACAAGGCTAGCCACATCCGCGCCGCCGGGCTAGTCGTCGGGCGGCGCGGATCCGTCTACTGGGCGAGGCGCTGGCGCACCAGCGCCGCGATCTCCTTGCCCTCCGCGCGACCGTCGGCCTTCGCGGCGACGGCCTTGACCAGTCCGCCCATCTGCTTCATCGTGGCGGGCTCGTCCAACTCGGCGAACGCCTCGTCGACCAGGGCCGAGAGTTCGTCGGCGGTCAGGGGAGCGGGGAGGTACGCGGAGATGATCTCGGCCTCCGCTGTCTCCTTCTCCGCCAGTTCCGGGCGACCCGCGCTCGCGTAGGTCTCCGCCGAATCGCGCCTCTTGCGCAACTCCTGGTTAATGACGTCCAGTTCCTGCGCGTCCGTCAGTTCGCGGGGCGCGTCGCCGGCGACCTCCTCGACGTGGATCGCGGCCAGCAGCGAGCGGATCGTCGTCTTCGCCGCCTCGTCCTTGGCGCGCATCGCGGCCGCCAGGTCCTGCTTCAGGCGGGTCTTGCTTGCTCCCATGTGGGCACCTTCCTCTTCGCCCCATTGTCGCACCGACGCGCGCGGACTCGGGAGACGGCGCCGACGGCGCTAAGATCGTGGATTGTGGCTAACGAAGACCTGAGCGCGCGCATCCAAGACCTCGAACACTCCCTGGAGTCGATCGAGGCCGTTGCCGACCTCGACAAGCTCCGCTCGGAGATCGCCGAACTCGAGGAGCAGGTCGCCGCGCCGAACCTGTGGGACGACCAGGACAACGCGCAGCGGGTCACCTCGCAGCTCTCCGCCAAGCAGGGCGAGGTCGACCGGATGGTCGGCCTGCGTTCGCGTCTCGACGACGTCACCGTGATGCTCGAACTCGCCGAGGAGGAGAACGACGCCGACGCCCGCGCCGACGTCGTGCGCGACCTCGAGAAGCTTGGCAAGGACATCGAGGCGCTTGAGGTCCGCACCCTGCTGTCGGGCGACTACGACCCGCGCGACGCGCTGATCACCATCCGCGCCGAGGCCGGGGGAGTGGACGCCGCCGACTTCGCCGAGATGCTGATGCGCATGTACCTGCGCTGGGCCGACCGGCACGGCTACCCCACCGAGATCTACGACACCTCCTACGCGGAGGAGGCCGGGCTGAAGTCCGCGACTTTCGCCGTCAAGGCACCCTTCGCCTACGGCACGCTCTCGGTCGAGCAGGGAACGCACCGCCTCGTGCGGATCTCCCCGTTCGACAACCAGGGCCGCCGCCAGACCTCGTTCGCCGGCGTCGAGGTGCTGCCAGTCACGGAGGAGGCCGATCACGTCGACCTGCCTGAGGCCGACCTGCGCATCGACGTGTTCCGCTCGTCCGGGCCCGGCGGCCAGTCGGTCAACACCACCGATTCCGCCGTGCGCATCACACACCTGCCCACCGGCATCGTGGTGAGCTGCCAGAACGAAAAGTCCCAGTTGCAGAACAAGGCCGCCGCCCTCCGGGTGCTGCAGTCGCGCCTGCTGGAGCGCGCCCGCCAGGAGCGCGAGCAAGAGATGAACGCGCTCAAGGGCGACGGGGGCAACTCGTGGGGCGCCCAGATGCGTTCCTACGTAATGAACCCCTACCAGATGGTCAAGGACCTGCGCACCGAACACGAAGTCGGCAACCCCGAGGCCGTCTTCGATGGCGAGATCGACGGATTCATCGACGCGGGCATCCGCTGGCGCAAGACCACCGAGACGGGCTCCTGAGGCCCCACGCACCCTTTCCGAATGAGGCACGACCCGCGTGTCGCATTAGGACTCACGTGGGCGACGACCTAGACTCCAGTCTGGTCTGAGAATTTCTCAGGCTAACTTCCCCACCTGTCGGAGTGCACCGCGTGATCACGTTCGAGGACGTCACCAAGTTCTACCCGGGTCAGGAACGCCCTGCCCTGCGCAACATCAATCTTGAGATCGGCAAGGGCGAGTTCGTCTTTCTCGTGGGCCAGTCCGGCTCCGGAAAGTCCACGTTCCTGCGCCTGATCCTGCGCGAGTACCGCGCCACCAAGGGCACCCTGTACGTGGCGGGCAAGAACCTCGGAACCATGAACCAGTGGAAGGTGCCTGCGCTCCGCCGCCAGATCGGCACCGTCTTCCAGGACTTCCGACTGCTGCCGGGCAAGACCGTCTACGAGAACGTCGCGTTCGCGCTGCAGGTGATCGGCCGCCCCGCAAAGGAGATCCGCAAGATCGTCCCCGAGACGCTCGAACTGGTCGGCCTCGAGGGCAAGGAGGACCGCCCCTCCGACGAACTCTCCGGCGGTGAGCAGCAGCGCGTGGCCATCGCGCGCGCCTTCGTGAACCGTCCGAAGATCCTGATCGCGGACGAGCCCACCGGCAACCTCGACCCCGAGACCTCGGTCGGCATCATGAAGTTGCTCGACCGGATCAACAAGGCGGACACCACGGTCCTGATGGCCACCCACGACTCGTCCATCGTCGACCAGATGCGTCGCCGGGTCCTCGAACTTCGCTCCGGCGAACTCGTCAGGGACCAGGCCAAGGGCGTCTACGGCACGGCGTAGGGCAAGGAGCAACCACACACATGCGACATTCACTACGCGAAACTTGGTCGGGCCTTCGACGCAACCTCGCCATGACGATCGCCGTCATCGTGACGATGGGCGTCTCCCTCTCCCTCCTGGGCGCGGGCATCCTGACCGCGATGGAGGTCGACCTCGCAAAGCGGAGCCTCTACAACAAGGTCGAGATCTCCGTGTTCCTCTGCACCGAGCAGACCCAGGGCGGACGATGCGCGCCGGGCAAGGCGACCACCGACGCCCAGCGTGAACAGATCCAGCAGACCCTCGAGGCCAACCCCGAGGTCAGCGAGGTCGTCTACGAGTCGAAGGAGGCCGCGTTCGAGGAGTTCAAGCGGGTCTTCGCCGAGTCCCCGGTCGTTGACTCCCGCACCGCGGCCGACATGCAGGACTCGTTCCGCGTCAAGCTGGTCAACCCCGAGAACTACGCCGGCGTCGTCAGCGAGGCAAAGGGTCTCCAGGGCGTCCAAGCGGTGCAGGACCTGCACTCCGTCCTCGATCCCATGTTCAAGTGGCTCGGCGCCCTCCAATGGGCGACCATCACCATGTCGGCGCTACTTCTGCTCGCAGGCGCCCTCCAGATCGCCAACACCATCCGGATGGCCGCCTTCACCAGACGCCGCGAAATCGGCATCATGCGACTGGTCGGCGCATCCAACCTCTACATCCTGCTGCCGTTCCTGCTCGAGTCCCTTGTCGCGGGCCTGATCGGCATCGTCATCGCCGCCGGAGCGCTCACCGCGGGCTACTGGTTCGTCATCGTAGAGAACGCTCAAACCTCAATTACAGCTTTACCGTGGATTGGCTGGACCGACCTGGCAACTGCCATTGTTGCCATTGCGGTCGTAGGCATCGCTCTCGCTGTGATCCCAACACTGCTCGCAACACGAAAGTACCTGCGAATCTAGACCGATTGGAGTGAAGCGTGAACAGGGATCTTCCCCCAAGCCCGTTCGTCGCCAACTAACCACCCGCCTGGCACGTGGCATCGTCGCCGCCGCCTGCGCCGTCACCCTCGTGTGCAGCACGTGGACGCCGGCAACCGCCGACGACCTCGACGACCGCAAGGAACAGCTCAAGCAGGAGATGGCCACGCAGGCCGTCGCCGTCGACGAGGCGCACGCAAGCCTCAACAGCGCCGTCCAGGCGGCCGCTGACGCCCGCGCCCAACTCGCCGACGCCAAGGCCGCCCTCGCCGCCGCAGAGTCGGCCCAGCGTGAGGCCGAGGAGCTCGACGCGCAGCGCGAGAAGGAACTCGCCGCCGCCGAGAAGAAGCTCAAGCAGGCACAGGCAGACGTCGCAGCGGCCAAGGCGGCGCTCGACTCCGTCAACAAGCGCCTCGACGAGGAGATCCTCGTCACCACGCAGCAGAACAGCGGCCTGCTGAACCTGGCCCTGATCTTCAGCGACGTTGACGCCTCCAACCTCAATCAGCGCGCGCAGCTCGCCGACACGCTCTTCGACTCGTCGACCAAGCAGCTCGACGAGCTGGAGATGCGCAGGCTCGCCCTCGAGGACGCGCAAGCCGAGGCCGACGCCGCCGAGAAGGCCGCCACCGAGGCTCGCCAGGCCGCCGCCGACCAACTGAAGGCATCGCAGGACGCCACGCAGGAGGCCGAGGACCTCAAGGCCGAGGTCGCCCGCCTGTCGAAGCAGCGCGACGCTGCCGAGGTCGCCGCCACGGACGAGGTCGCCTCCGAGGAACAGCGCCAGCGCGACCTCGAGGCCGAGAACTCCTCGGTCGAGAAGCGCATCCAGCAGCGCATCGCCGCCGAGAAGAAGGCCGCCGAGGAGAAGGCGGCCCGCGAGAAGGCCGAGCGTGACGAGGCCGCCCGTCAGAAGGCGGCCCGCGACAAGGCCGCCCGGGACAAGGCGGCCGCCGCCGCGTCGAAGCCGTCGTCGTCGGACAAGGGCTCCAGCTCGTCGTCCGGCTCATCAAGCTCCAACAAGAAGCCATCCAGCTCGTCGGGTGGCGGCTCGTCCTCATCCTCGTCGAGCCGCGACTTCATCTACCCCGTGCCCGCGCGCATCACCTCGCAGTACGGCATGCGCCTGCACCCCGTGCTCGGCTACTGGAAACTGCACGACGGCACCGACTTCGGCGCCGCATGCAACACGCCCATCAAGGCCGCGGCCGACGGCGTCGTGTCCGAGCGCTACTACAACGGCGGCTACGGCAACCGGCTCATGATCGACCACGGCAAGGTGGACGGCTACTACGTCACCACCGGCTACAACCACGCCACCCGTTACGTCGTCTCCGTCGGCCAGCGTGTCAGCCAGGGCCAGACCATCGGCTACGTCGGCTCGACCGGCTACTCCACTGGCTGCCACCTGCACCTGATGGTGTGGCAGAACGGGTCCCTGGTCAACCCCATGAGCAAGTGGTTCCGCTGACACCCAGGTGTCATACTTGAGCGATGCCCAGGGAAGTCGGACGAAAGCTCGTCGCACAGAACAAGAAGGCCCGGCACGATTACCAGATCGGTGACGTGTTCGAGGCCGGTCTTGTGCTGACCGGCACCGAGGTCAAGACCCTGCGCGCAGGGCGGGCCACGCTGACCGATGCGTACGCCACCGTCGACGACGGGGGAGAGGCGTGGCTGATCAACGCCAACATCCCCGAGTACGAGTTCGGCACCTGGCGCAACCACTCGGCACGCCGCACCCGCAAACTGCTGCTGCACCGCGCGGAGATCAACAAGATGGAACGTGCGCTGGACAACTCCGGTCGCACCCTGATCCCGCTGTCGATCTATTTCAAGGACGGCTACGCGAAGGTGGAGATCGCCGTCGCGACGGGCAAGAAGGACTGGGACAAGCGCCGCGACCTCGCCGAGCGGGACGCTAAGCGCGAGGCCGAGCGGGCGCTCGCCACCCGCAACAGGTACAACCGCCGCTGACACAGACCTCCGGGATCAATCAGGGGGATTCCCGTTGGGTGGGCGGGTCCGCTGCGCCACAATGGATGACATGAGTGTTCCCGGTCAGTCTCCCTTCAACGGTGTCAGCGACGAACTGCGCGACCGCGCCGTCGCTCACCTGAGCGCCATGTACGGCAACGGCACCATCAACGAGACGGAACTCGATCGACGACTAGGCCTCGCGCTCGGCGCGCGGGACAGGATCGAACTGGGTCGCTCGCTCGCCGGGCTCGCCCGGATGGCGCCCGCCGTCCTGACCCCGAAGACACCCGGCGGCGCGACCCCCGTCGAGAACGTCGGCGCAGGCCTCGTTCAACTCTCCGGGCTCGCGACCTCCTTCGTCGGCCCCGCCATCGTCAAGGCGGCGACCAAGCCGGGGTCACGCCTCTGGTGGGAGGCAGGTCGCGCCATGAGCCTCCAGTTGACCTTCCTGGCCATCGGGCTGGCGCTCACCGTCCTCGGCTGGATGTTCCACGTCGAGGCGCTCGTGTTCCTCGCGTGGGCGGCCTGGTGGGGCTCGACCATCTGGGCGTCGGTGCGAGCCTTCAACGGCAAGCGGTCGACGGGCAACGTCGAACCGTTCCTGCTTGCCCGACCCAAGCTGCCTGGTTCCACGACTCCTGGGATCACCCGCTAGACTTGGTCGTGCGACAACTCAACAGGGGGTGACTGGTTTCGACTTGGGGCGGTAGTCCCAGGAGAAGCGGGCCGAGGATCCACGTTTATCTCGTAAACGCTGCGTGGAAACCAATAAGTGCCAACAACAACCGCACTAACTTCGCTCTCGCTGCCTGATCAGCGACCGAAGGGTCAGCTCAGGGACGCCTTCGCCTTGAGTCCTGGCCTCATTTAGAGGGCTTGCTGGACAGCTTGTGTGTCAGGGGCTGTTCGGGACTTAACTGATACTGGGTCCGTTTGCGACATGCTGACGTGAGTGCAAGGACCGAGTAAAACGCCTAGTTAGCTGCGCCCGGAGAAGCCCTGGTTCATCTCTCAAGGACGCGGGTTCAATTCCCGCCACCTCCACCCCTGCGACAGTGCCCGCCCATTGTGGCGGGCACTGTCATTTCCCGGGATCCCACGGCCCGGCTTGTAGAGTGGATGACGTGGATCACGCCGGAGCAGTAGCAGTTGGTCAGTTGCTCGTCGCCACCCAACCGGGCCGCGGCGGGTACTTCGACCGCACCGTCGTGCTGCTCATCGAGCACCAGAGCGAGGCGACAGTCGGGCTCTGCCTCAACGTGATGTCCGAGATCCCTGCCAGTAGTGTGCTGTCCGACTTCACCGAGCTGATGAGTCCGCCCGTCAGCGTCTTCGAGGGCGGCCCCGTCAACCAGGACGTCGTCGTCGCGCTGGGTGAGCCCGCCTCGCCCGAGTCGCCACCACCCGGCTGGGAACGCATCTCCGGCGACATCGGCGTGGTCGACGTCAACTACCCGTCCGAGCTGCTGGTCACGTCGTTCACCCAGCTCCGGGTCTTCGTGGGCCTGTCCGCCTGGTCTCCTGGCCAACTCGAGGGCGAGTTGATCCGCGGATCCTGGTTCCGCACGCCGGTGCGTTCGGAGGACGTGTTCGGCGACCCGGATGGCCTCTGGCGACGGGTGTTGCGTCGAATGGGCGGTTCGACGGGCCGCTGGTCGACGTGGGTGGAGGAGCCTTCGCTCAACTGACGGGGCCGGATCGATGCCGAAAATGACCCGTGCCTCTGAAAGAATTGCGCTCGGACGAGGGAGGATGACGTGCTGCACGACCCGGTTGAGGACGATGAGTTGCTGGCCCCGCAGGGCCTCGGCGTCGAGGACACCGACGACCTGGACGACGACACCGACGACCTGACCGGCGACTGGCAGGCCGCCCACGGCTATCCCGATACCCGCAGGGCCGTTCGCATCTGGGTGGACGAGGACACCAGGCATCTGACGAAGATGCGGCTCTCCACACGCTGGCGCGACCGGCTCGGCACCCACAAACTCGAGGACGCGTTGGCGGAGGCCTTCTTCCTCGCTAACGCCCGCGTCGGCGACGTCCCGACGCTCGCCCCATCCACGATCGAGGTCCCCGAGGGCGACCCCAATCTCACATGGGCCGATCATCCCCGCATCAGCGAGCAGATCCAGACTCTGCTTGAGCGCGTCACGGAACTCAGTTCCCGGGCGCCAGACCAGGTCCGGTGGGCCGACTTCCAGGGCGAGCAGGTCACCGCAAGCAGTTCGCACGGCCACTGCACCGTGACGCTGTCCCTAGCGGGGCTGACCGACAGCGTGGCCCTCGACAAGAAGTGGCTCCGCACCGCCCGCATGGGCGAGGTGGTCGAGGCGGTCCTCAAGGCCCACGAAAAGGCCTACGCGGCATATCAGCCGCCGGTGTTCGTCCCGGGAGAGCACGAGGAACTCGCCGCCGAACTCGCTCAGGCCCAAGGGGCCCTGCAATCCATCGTCTCGAAGGGAATCTGACGTGAACCGCGACGCCGAACCCAACCTGGGGGACTCCGAGGAGGCGATCCTGCGTTACCGCAAGGTGCTGCCCGAGGAGAAGAAGGAACCGAAGTCGGTTGGCAGACCCACCCTTGCGCCCGACGTGCCGGTGAGCGCCGGGCTCGGCGGCGCAGCCGTGGTGTTCGGGCACGAGGAACTCGCCGCCGCCGAACCCACCTCTGACGACCCGTGGGGCACCGACGACGCCGACGACTACGCCGTGCCGAGCGCCGTGACCCGCGCAGACGACGATCAGGAGGACCGGCGCCGGCGCTCCAAGGTTGCCATGGCGCTGCGCGGTTCCGGCACGCGCGGCGGTGCCAAGGCCAAGGACCAGTCGGCGAGCGTCCTTCCTCCAGCCGCCGCCCCCGGTGCGACTGTCGGCGGAGTCGGCGCCCCCGTCGGCGCCGCCAACCCCGGTGCCATGACGTCGATGCAGGCCAACGCGGCGCAGAACGCAGCCGTCGGAACCATGCCCGTCTCCCTGCTCCAGAACGCACAGAACGCGGGCCGTGGCGGAGCAGCCCCCGTCTTCGCGCCGCCCGGCGGCGGCGGAGGACTGCAGGCGGCAAGCGCAGCACCGGTCTACGACCCCGAGTTCGTCAAGGAGGCGCTGCAGGCCAACGGGTTCACCGACCCCGACGCCGACCCGGCAGGCTCGGCCGCAGGGCCGGAGGGCGAGACGGACCGCCCCGGCGGAGCGAAGACCCAGCCAGGGACCACCCTGAGCGCCATGCCCCCGGTGCTGAGCGGCGGTCCCGCGACGGGCCCGGCGCCCGTCGTGCTCGCGCCGCAGCCACCCGGCGGCGGCGGGGGAGGCGCTGGCGGCGGCGCCGCGCCGAGCACCCCGTACCTGCCCGGCCCGGTCCTCACCCCACAGCCGCTTCCGGTGGGCACCACGCCCCTTCCGCCGTTCACCACGCCGACGGCCCCCATCGTGCGTCACCCCGGGCCCGACATCGTCGTCTCGGGGCCGCGGCCCGCAGAGAGCGGCACCCCGCCGCGCAGCGGAGAGCCGGGTAAGGACTTCCACCAGGAGACCCCCACCTATCAGCCGCCGAGCGCAAACTCGGGCGACTACGCCGTCAGCACCGACGACCTGCGACGCGACGCGAAGAAGTGGGCCGAGGTCGCCGATCTGTCCGCGCCCATCGTCGACGCGATGCTCAAGGCGCCCCCACCGTCGACGATGTTCGGACACATGAAGGCCCCCGTTACCTCGTACCAGGATGCGGTCGACAGTTCCATCGGCTTCGTCGACGACGCAGGCGAGCGCCAGTTGTCGACCTCCGAGCGGCTGGCCCTGTCGGCGGACAACTTCGACGAGCAGGAAGTCTGGGCCACCTACGTCACGGGAAGGACCCTCCAGTGAGCGCACCGTTCCACATCACACACGAGACGGTCGCAGAGACCATCCAGAAGACCTCGGACGGCCTCGTGCGAGCACGGACCTACGACGCGATCGAGGCCTTCCTCAGCTTCGGCCTGCCTGTCTTCGCGCAGCACCTGGGCCTCGCCGCCATCCGGGCGATGGTCGCGGCCGATGCCGAGGCCGCCTGGGGCCGCGCCGCCAACGCGTTGAACCGCGTCATCTCCTGCCACGCCTGGTTGGCGCAGTCCGCAGACTCCGTCTCCGCGCTCGGCCAAGGACAGGAGGCGTGGCAGGGAGCCAACGCCGCCACCGAGGAGGCCACCCTGGCCATGCGCCAGGTCATCGACACCTACACGCACTGGGACGGCGCAGGCGCCGCCGGGCAGTTGGCGAAGGCCAAGGGCCAGTTGATGGCGCAGCAGGAACTGCTCGAGGTGACCGAGAAACTACAGCAGGGCTGCGCGAAGGCCGACTCCGTGATGCGCTCGGTGTTCCAGCGGGTGGCCATCACGCTCGCAGCGCAGTTGATGGCGGCCAACGGACTCGCGCAGCGCGCCCCCTCGCCGACCACGAACATGTTCGCGCTCAACTCGCGGGTCAAGATCTACGCGCTCACGCTGGAGAGCGCCGCCGAGATGTACGAGGGGATCCGCGCGGGTGACGGCTGGTCCGGCCCGTCGGCGTCGCTCGCAGGAAGCTTCGCTGACCACGGCGGTCGCATCGAACGGGTCGCCGCGAAGGCGAAGGCGGCGATGCCCGTCTGAGCGACGAGGCGGCGTCGGTACCATGGAGGCCTCACAGCAAGGAGGCACCAGGGTGAGCGAAGCCAAGGGCAAGGTCCGCATTCTCGTCGTCGACGACGATGCCGCACTCTCCGAGATGCTGCAGATCGTCCTGCGGCAGGAGGGGTTCGAGACCGTCCGCTGCGCAACGGGTGACGCCGCGCTCGCGGAGTTCCGCCAGTCGCGACCAGACCTGGTGCTGCTCGATCTGAACCTCCCCGGTCGCGACGGGGTGCTCGTGTGCCGCGACATCCGTGCCGAGTCGGGCGTGCCGATCATCATGCTGACGGCAAAGAGCGACACCGCCGACGTGGTGTCGGGCCTCGAGGCCGGGGCCGATGACTATGTCGCCAAGCCGTTCAAGGCGAAGGAACTGCTCGCCAGGATCCGCACCAGGCTGCGGCGCGTCTCCAGCGACGCCGGGGCCGACGTCCTCACCATCGGCGACCTGACGATCTCGGTGTCCTCGCACGTGGTGCGGCGCGGCACGCAGCAGTTGCCGCTGACGCCGCTCGAGTTCGACCTGCTGCTCGCGCTCGCGAAGCGCCCGACGCACGTGTTCACCCGCGAGGCGCTCCTCGACGAGGTGTGGGGCTACCGCAACGCCGCAGACACACGGCTCGTCAACGTCCATGTCCAGCGCCTCAGGGCCAAGGTTGAGAAGGATCCGGAGAGGCCGGAGATCGTCATCACCGTTCGGGGGATCGGATACCGCGCTGGTGAACGCTCCGCGTAACCGTCCGAAGGGCTGGGCCCAGCTGTGGTGGAGCTCGCTGCCCTCAGGGTGCTGCTCAGCACCCTCACGCTGTCGATGCTGCTCCTGGTGCTGGCCGGCGTGCTGCTGATGAACCAGGCGACCGCGGGGGTCGTCGCGGCGAAGAAGGAGTCCTCGCTGAACGAGGCCGCCGGCGTCTACGCGTTCATGCAGGCCCAACTGCGCACCCCGGACTCGCGCGGTGTCGCGATCCACGAGACCCTCGGCCGGCTGGCCGACCTCGCGGACGCGCAGGCCGCGCAGTACCGCGTCCTGATCCAGGGCCCCACCTCCAGCTTCGGCTCGAGCGGCATCAAGAGCGACTCGGTGCCGGAGTCGCTGCGCGAGAAGGTGGAGCAGAGCGACGGGATGTTCGTCACTGCCACCAACGTCGTCTACAGCCAGCCCGAGGAGCCGGCGGAGCCCGGCTGGGCCGTCGGCACCTCGCTTATCGGCTCGACGGGTGAGCGCTACCCCGTCTACTACATCTTCCCGATGACGGCGGAACTGCAGACGCTGCGGGCCCTACAGGCGGCCGTGCTGGTGACAGGCAGCGTGCTGACCGCCGCCCTGTCCGCGGTCGCCTACCTCGTCACCGCCCAGGTGGTGCGACCCGTGCGGCGCGCCAGCCAGGCCGCCCTCCGGCTGGCCTCGGGAGAGCTCGACCTGCGGCTCAAGGTGCGCGGCACCGACGACCTCGCCTCGCTGGCGAAGTCCATGAACCGGATGGCGGCGCAGCTTCAGCAGCGGATCCGGGAACTCGAGATGCTCTCCACGCTGCAGCAGCGCTTCGTCAGCGACGTCAGCCACGAACTGCGCACCCCGATGACCACCATCAAGATGGCCGCAGACATGCTGCACGAGTCGCGCGACACGTTCGAGCCCATGCAACGCCGCTCCGCGGAGTTGATGAGCTCGGAGATCGACCGCTTTGACCTGATGCTCGCCGACCTGCTCGAGATCTCCCGCTTCGACGCGGGCGCCGCCGTCTTGTCGCTCGACGAGTCCGACGTCGCCGCGCTCGTGACCGCAGAGGTCGACGGCAACCGCGGCATCGCCGAGAGCCTCGGGGTCGACCTCAGCGTCGAGGTACGAACCACCGACAACACCGCGCAGGTCGACTCCCGACGCATCCGGCGCGTGATCCGCAACCTCGTCACCAACGCCATGGAGCACGCCGAGGGGAAGCCGGTGAAGGTGGTGGTCGCCTCCGACGACGTTGCAGTCGCCGTGACCGTTCGCGACTTCGGCGTCGGCTTCGAGGCGGAGGACGCTGCCCGCGTGTTCGACCGGTTCTGGCGCGCCGACCCGAGCCGGACCCGCGTCGTCGGTGGCTCTGGCCTGGGGCTGTCGATCTCGATGGAGGACGCGCGACTGCATCACGGCTGGCTGACCGCCTGGGGCAGGCCCGGCCGAGGCGCCCAGTTCCGCCTGACGCTGCCGAAGGAACCGGACCACGAACTGACCGGGTCGCCGCTCGCGGTGATCCCTGTCGACGATGCGGGAAGGAGCCGCCGATGAGACGCGCATGGCTCGCGCTGGTCGCGGTCCTGCTCGCGACGCTGACCGCGTGCACCGGGATCGCCACGAGCGGCCCCATCGAGGAGGTCCCGATGTCGGCACAGCCGCCCGGCATCGACGTGGCCCCCGAGCCACCACAGGCGGGCATCACCCCGAGCAGGCTCGTCGAGGGCTTCCTGCAGGCGATGGCCGACCCAGAGGGCGACTATGCGGTCGCGCGGCAGTACCTCACATCGCAGGCAAACGACGGCTGGCAGCCGATCGGCGCCGTCGTCTACGACGGTTCCGTCACCGGCGACGCTGCCGAGGCGTCCATCGACGGCATGGCGATCGGCGAACTCGACGCGGCGGGGCACTACGCGGCGCAACTGCGCGCGTTCGAGCACGACTTCGGCGTCGTAAAGCAGGACGACGAGTGGCGCATCGGCGTCCCGCCCGGCGGGCTGCTGCTCTCGCGCTACATCTTCGAGCGCTACTACTCGGAGGTCACGGTCTACTACATGTCGACCACCGGCACCCATGTCGTGCCGGACCCGATCCATCTGCCCGAGTCGAAGGTCTCACCCACCGGCATCATCGACTCGCTGCTCGACGGCCCATCCGAGTCGATCGCGCGCGCCGTCAGCAACGCCATTCCCGTGACGGTCAAGCTCGGGGACAACGAGGCGAGCATCGACCCCCAAGGCGTCGTCACCGTCGACCTCACCGGCCTCAGCTCCAGCCTTGGCGACGACGCCAGGCGGCGCATCGGTGCCCAACTGCTGTGGTCGTTGACGTCGATCCCGCGCGTCACCGGCCTTGCCGTGACCCGCGACGGCCTGCCGTTCACCCTGCCCGACTCCAACGCGCAGGGCGTGCTGGAGTTGGCCACCCAGCAGGGCTACCAGGTGCTCTCCCGAGCCGTCCCCACCCCCGAACTGTTCGCGATCCGCGACGGCGTCCCCGGCAGGCTCAGCGAGACCTTCGAGGCGCTGATCCGCCAGGAGACCAGGTACTCGGAGTTGGCGATCTCGCTCGACGGCGGCACCCTCGCCCTGATCGACGAGACGCGCACCGTGCTGTCGATGGGGCCGAGGGCGGGGCAGACCAGTGCGGTGGCCACCGCCGGCCTGTCGAACCTGCGGCGCCCGCAGTTCGTCCTCGGGTCGCTGTGGCTGCTCGGCGACGAGACCGACGGCACCACCCGGCTGATCGTGGTGCAGCGCGGCCGTGACCCCGAGAGGGTGGCCTTCGACGAGGTGCCCGGCTCCCGCATAGAGGGCTTCGCCGTGTCCCCGACGGGGGCGAGGGCTGCGATCATCCTGTCGCACGGGCAGGAACGCAGCCTCGGCCTCGGCACCGTGCTCAGCGCCTCTCCGGTGCGCGTGGTCGGCTGGCGCGAACTGGAACTGATCGGGGACCAGAACCAGCGGCTGAGCAACGTGCAGGCCGTCACCTGGTCCGACGAGACGCTGCTGGGCCTGATCGGCACGAAGGGCTCCCAACCGTCCGTATTCACCGCGCACGTCGACGGCTCCCGCATCGAGGACCTCGCCCCCTCCGGTGCTCCCGTAGACATCACTGCGCTCGCGCGGCAGGGCGGAGGGCCCATCGCGATCCGCACCGACACGGGGTCTGCCTGGCGCTACGACGCGCGCACCCGCTGGCATCGGCTGGCTGACAACATCAGTTCGGTCGCCTACGGCGGCTGAGCCTGGGGACACCAGGCACGACACGGCGCCCGCGGCGTATGAAGGGGCATGGCCTCCCTGTTCGATGCGGCAGCCGACCTCCTGCTCGGCGCCACCTGCCCCGGATGCGACGCGCCGGGCTGGGGGATCTGCCGCGCCTGCCGCGCGCTTCTCGACCGCGGGCCCGTCCGCGTCCCTGGGCTGCGCGGGCTGGAGGTGATTGCGGCGAACCCGTACCGGCCAGTGCTCGAGCACGTGGTGCCGCGCTACAAGGACGACGGCGCCCTCCACCTGGAGCGGGCACTGGCAGACCGCCTCGCGGTGGCCGTGGCGGCGTGGCGGCCACCGCCGGGGACGCTGCTGGTTCCCGTCGCCTCGCTGCCCGCCAACGTCCGGGCGCGTGGCTTCGACCACGGGTGGCGGTTGGCGCGGCTCGCCGCGCGGCGCACGGGCCTCGGTGCTGCGCGGCTGCTGCGTCGTCGCGGGGGAGGGGCCGACCAGTCGGGGCTCGGGCGCGGCGAACGGCAGCGCAACCTCGACCACGCGATGCTCGCCCGGCCGACCCGGTCGCCGGTCCTGATCGTGGACGACATCGTCACGACCGGGGCGTCGCTCAGGGAGGCGCGCCGTGCCCTACAGCAGGTGGAAGCGCTCATCGTCGGTGCGGCGACAGCGGCTTATGTGAGCGATTCGGGCGCCATGCCGGACAAAGGGCTGACAGCCAACTTGGGCTACCGGTAGCGTTGCTCTATGGAGGCGCCGCAGGAGGACCAGAGATGGGACATCCTGGGGCGCGTTTTCATCCGTGGGTGAGAGCACCTCGCCAACGGCACAACGGGCCGAAAAAGCCCCATGACAGACGGAGGAAGCATGGACATCGTCGTCACCGGTCGTCGGATCACGATCAGCCCCGAACTCAAGGAACTCGTCACCGAGCGGGTGACCAGCGTGGAGCGGCTTCGCGACCGCGTCATCCGCGTCGAGGTTGAGTTCAGCGCATCGGATACCACGAAGGACCCCGCAGACGCCATCACCGTGCAGTTGACGCTCCGCAGCCGCGGACCTGTCATCCGAGCCGAGGCGAAGGCCAGCGACAAGATGGCCGCGTTCGAGCTCGCACTGGACCGATTGAAGGCCCAGCTCCGCAAGGCGGCCGATCGACGCAAGACCCACCGCGGGCTGCGCGCCGCCAGCATCAGTGAGGCGCTGCCCGCCGAGGCGGCGCAGGCAGATGAGGGGGAGGTCGAGTCGCACACCGTCGCAGGCCTGGTGGTGACCGGCGACGGCCCGCTCGTCGTGCGCGAGAAGGAGTTCGAGGCCGAGCCGCTGACCCTTGCGCAGGCCCTCGACGAGATGGAACTGGTCGGGCACGACTTCTTCCTCTACAAGGACGCGGACACGGGAAGGCCGTCGGTGGTTTACCGCCGCAAGGCCTACAACTACGGTGTGATCCACCTCAACGTGTCCTGACGCGCCACCTGTATTCACGACGCTCGCCCCGGCTCAATGCCGGGGCGAGCGTCCCGCGTCTCGCGTGCCTTGGTGCCGCGCGTTAGGATGGCTGGCGGTATGCCGCCTCGTCCGCGGCGTGGGTAGAGAAAAGGACAACCTCGTGGGATTCATGGATTTTCTGAGCGGCATCGGCTCGGGTGCGCAGCTCCGCAAGCTCCAGAAGGTGGCCGACCAGGTCAACTCCATCGAGGAGGAGTTCCAGGCGATGTCCGACGCGGAACTCCGCGCCGAGACGGACAGCTTCCGCAAGCGCATCGAGGACGGCGAGAGCCTCGACCGGATCATGCCGGAGGCCTTCGCCACGGTGCGTGAGGCGTCGGTGCGGGTGCTGGGTAAGCGCCACTTCGACGTCCAGATGATGGGCGGCGCCGCCCTCCACTGGGGCAACATCGCCGAGATGAAGACCGGTGAGGGCAAGACGTTGGTCGGCACCCTCCCCGCCTACCTCAACGCGCTCACCGGCAAGGGTGTCCACGTGGTCACCACCAACGACTACCTGGCCAAGTACCAGTCCGAACAGATGGGCCGCATCCACCACTTCCTCGGGCTGGAGGTCGGCGCGATCCTCGCCGAGATGACCCCCGAGCAGCGCCGCGTCGCGTACCACTCCGACATCATCTACGGCACCAACAACGAGTTCGGCTTCGACTACCTGCGTGACAACATGGCCCTCCGCACGGAGGACATGGTGCAGCGCGGTCACCATTACGCCATCGTCGATGAGGTCGACTCGATCCTGGTGGACGAGGCCAGGACGCCTCTCATCATCTCCGGCCCCGCCGAGGACAACCACGAGTGGTACCCGGTCTTCGCGCGGCTGGCCCGCACTCTGACGCGCGACCGCGACTACGAGGTCGACGAGAAGAAGCGCACCATCTCCGTCCTTGCCCCCGGCATTGAGAAGGTTGAGGACCGCCTCGGCATCGAGAACCTGTACGAGTCGGCCAACACCCCGCTGATCTCCTACCTGAACAACTCCATCAAGGCGAAGGAACTGTTCAAGCGGGACAAGGACTACGTCATCGCTGGCGACGAGGTGCTGATCGTCGACGAGCACACCGGCCGCACCCTCGCGGGGCGCCGCTACAACGAGGGTCTGCACCAGGCGTTGGAGGCTAAGGAAGGCGTCCAGATCAAGGACGAGTACCAGACGCTCGCCACGATCACGCTGCAGAACTACTTCCGCATGTACGACAAGCTCGCGGGCATGACCGGAACGGCGAAGACCGAGGAGTCCGAGTTCCAGAAGATCTACGGACTCGGCGTCATCCCGATCCCCACGAACCGGCCGATGGTCCGCGCCGACCAGGCCGACCTGATCTACCGAACCCTGGATGCCAAGTACGACGCGATCGTCGCCGACGTGGTCGAGAGGCACGGCAAGGGCCAGCCGATCCTGATCGGCACCGCCTCCGTCGCGAAGTCGGAGCTGCTCTCGGGCATGCTCAAGAAGGCCAACGTGCCGCACCAGGTCCTCAACGCCAAGCACCACGCATCGGAGGCCGCGATCGTCGCGGAGGCCGGCCGTAAGGGCGCCGTCACGGTGTCGACCAACATGGCAGGCCGAGGCACCGACATCATGCTCGGCGGCAACCCCGAGTTCCTCGCCGACCTGCAGCTTCGCAAGCAGGGCCTCGACCCGGCAGAGACCCCCGAGGAGTATGAGGCGGCCTGGGCCGACACGCTCGAGTCGCTCGAGGACCAGGTCAAGACGGAGCACGAGGAGGTCGTCGAGGCTGGTGGCCTGTACGTGGTCGGCTCCGAGCGCCACGAATCTCGCCGCATCGACAACCAGCTCCGAGGCCGTTCCGGCCGCCAGGGCGACCCCGGCGAATCCCGCTTCTACCTGTCGCTCAGCGACGACCTGATGCGCCTGTTCCGCCCGGAACTGCTGGAGCGTGCGCTGCTGATGATGAAGGTCCCCGACGACGTCCCCATCGACATGAAGTCGGTGTCGAAGTCCATCGAGGGCGCGCAGAAGCAGGTCGAGAGCCAGAACTTCGAGATGCGCAAGAACGTCCTCAAGTACGACGACGTGATGAACCGTCAGCGGCACACCATCTACGGCGACCGCCGCAAGGTGCTCGACGGCGCCGATGTGTCGGCCCAGCTCCGCGCGGCGACCGACCGGGTCGTCGGCGACGTGGTGCGCACCCACACCCAGGGCATCCCGGAGGACTGGGACCTGGAGACCATGTTCACCGAGCTGAAGACGCTGTACCCGATCTCCCTCAAGCTGGAGGACATCGAGGACGAACTTCCGCAGCAGGAGGAACTGGTCGAGCTCGTCCAGGAGGACGCTGCCAGCGCCTACGACGCCCGCGAGGAGGAGCTCGGCGCCGACACCATGCGCGAGCTGGAGCGCCAGGTTCTGCTCACCGTGCTCGACCGCAAGTGGCGCGAGCACCTGTACGAGATGGATTACCTCCGCGAGGGCATCGGGCTTCGTGCCATGGCGCAGCGCGACCCGCTGGTCGAGTACCAGCGCGAGGGCGGCGACATGTTCAACGCCATGATGGACGCCTTCATGGAGGAGGTCATCGCCTTCCTGTTCAACCTCGAGGTCAAGCCCCGCACCGCAGAGCCCGAGCTGAAGGTCGGCCTCGTCACCACCGAGAGCGGCGATCTCGTCGACGTCGGCACGCTCACCGGCTCCGCGAAGCAGAGCGCGGAGGAGCCCGCAGACGAGGCCCCCGACGAGGAGGCCCCCGTCGAGGCGGAAGAGGCTGAGGGGCCCGCCAGGACGACGAGCACCGCGCCCCTTGCCAAGGGCCTCGAGCGCAAGGCGGAGCAGCGGCTGAGCTACTCGGCCCCAGACGAGAGCGGCGAGGCCACCAAGACCGGTGGCCCGAGCGCGACCAAGACCGAGAAGGTCGGCCGGAATCAGCCGTGCCCCTGCGGGTCGGGCAAGAAGTACAAGATGTGCCACGGCCGCCCCGCAGGAGCCAACTGAACCTCATGACGGCTGCAGCACCGTCAGGTCGGTGCAGCGCCAGGCGCGTTGCCCCACATCGAGCCTGATCACGCAGCTGATCCAGCGGGAGGCGCAGCGCAGCCGGACGCTCGCCTCGACGGCGCGGCCGGTCGGCATCTGGGTGCGGACGCTGCCCACCGTCATCCGACGGAAGGCCCCCTCGTCGACGTAACAGGCCAGGTGCCCGAAGGCGGCGAGATCCAGGTGCGGACGCAACTGGTGCAGCGGCCTCCTGCCCATCATGGCCTCCAGGAGCGCCGTGATCAGCGCCATCGCCTGCGGGGGTGCAGGCGGCTCGGGCGACGCGGCCGGATCGGGATGGACGACGGCCAGGGTCGCGGGCCGGGCGCTGATCACTGTCATGGGATGACGCTAAGACCCGCCCAGCAGCCCAGGAACGGCCCCCACAGCCCGCGACAACACGCATCAGGGCCGGACAACACCGCCTGTTTCCGCGACGCCCCAGCCGATCGCTGAGCAATCGACACCCCCTGCATCTAGGCTGGGGGACGTGAACCGCCAACTGGTCTTCGTCCCCGTCGCCGCGCACGAACTCGACGTGCTTGCGGGGGAGTCGCTCGGCCCCGACAGGATCGCCTATACCGTCACCCCCGAACTGCTCGAGGAACTTGGCTACGCCGCCTCGGACTCGGAGGACGCCGAATACGCGGCGCTGGTGCTCGCCTCCGTCGCGGGGCTCGCCACACACGGCGTCCGGCTGGTCGTGGTCGCCGAGGTGGACCCTGACCTGATCGAGCCGGGGGAGGACCCCGGCAACGGTCAGGTGTCGCTTCGGGAGTTGCCGTCGAGGGCCATCACGGCCTGGTTCGCCGACGAGCCCGGGACGGACGTGGCGGATGCCGCCGCGATCTCAAAGGGCCTGACCATCGACCAGGTCTGGGAGATGCCGCAGGTGCAGGACCTGCTCAACAGCCACGACCTGCTCTGGAACGACGTCGTCGAGTATCGACGGCTCAAGGAGGACTGAGACATGCCACGCTCCATCTGGAAGGGATCGATCTCGTTTGGTCTGGTCTCGATCCCCGTCAAGGTCTACGGCGCAAACGACGACAAGGACGTCAGCTTCCGGCAGGTGCACTCCACCGACGGAGGGCGGGTGCGCTACCAGCGCGTCTGCGAGAAGTGCGGAGAGGTCGTCCAGTTCGCCGACATCGCGAAGGGCTTCGAGGCCTCCGACGGGAGGATGGCGATCCTGACCGACGAGGACTTCGCCAACCTGCCGCTCTCGACCCTGAGGACGGTCGACGTCGTGCAGTTCGTCGACGAGGAGGAGGTCGACCCGCGGTTCTTCCAGAAGACCTACTTCCTGGAGGCGGAGACCGCGGGCCAGAAGCCCTACGTGCTGCTCCGCGACGCGCTGACCCGCGAGAACAAGGTCGCCGTCGTCAAGGTGGCGCTGCGCAGCAGAGAGTCGCTCGCGCTGATCCGCGCCAAGGACGACCTGCTGCTGATGCACACCATGTACTGGCCAGATGAACTGCGCGACGGCGCGTTCGCGGCCCCGCCCGCCGAGGTGACGGTCTCCGACGCGGAGATCGACATGGCCAAGATGCTGATCAGTCAACTCGAGGGCACCTTCGACCCCGAGGCCTACAGCGACTCCTACCGCGAGGCCCTGCTGGAGGTCGTCGAGGCCAAGCTGGCCGGGGCCAGCATCCCCGAGGCCGCGGACACGTCTGCGCCCGCGGGCGACGTCGTCGATCTGATGGCGGCGCTGAAGGCTTCGGTGGAGGCGGCAAAGCAGCGGCGTGAGGAGGCCGCGGCCACCAAGGCCAGCTGATGCGGCCCACCACCATCTCTTTCGACGATCCGGACGAGGCGGAGTCGACCCGCGCCGCCCTCGAGGCGGCCGGGCACTACGTCGAGACGGGACGGGAACGGTTCCTGGGCGAGGACGACGACGAGGAGGTCGTGTTCCTCCTTCTCACCGACGCCGAGCCGGACGTCGCCCGCGCCTTTGTGGAGGGCGACGGGTTCGTCGTCGGCTAGTTCAGCGGGCCAGCCAGTCGGCTGCGCGGCGCTCCAGTCCGTCGAAGGCGTCGGTGATGAACGGCTCGACCTGCGCCTCGACCTTCTTGCCGACCAGGGGGATCCTGACCCGCAGTTCGCCGGAGTAGAGGCCGCGGGTGGTTTCGCCCTCGGGGCGCAATTGCGCGGCGGCGTTCACCTCGACGGGCATGCCAGGCACGTCAACCTCGACGGTGCCTGGGACGGTGCCGTCGGCGCCCGCCGCCTGGAACCGGAAGATCTGATCGATCCGCATCGTCTGGCCCACGAACTTGGTGAGGCTCGCGGGCACCTTCAGGGTCATCCCCAGCTTGGTCGCTTCGTCGGAGACGTCGACGGTGTGGGCGACGGCGCCTGCGTGCTTGGCGACGTCGTCGAGGAACTCAGGGGTGCGCATCAGGGCGACGACCTGCTCCGGCGTGGCGGCGTAGGTGTGGACGTAATCGAGCTTCATGGGACCCAAGGGTAGTGGTGCGTCGGGGCCGTCCCGGACGTCGCCGCGGTGCGGATCAGTCGCGGTTGTCGGCGCGGGCCTGTTCGGCGAGCACGGTGCGGTGGGTCTCACGCTCCCGGACGAGCCACTGAGGCGGGTCGTCGAGCAGCACGCCGATCTCGTCTGCCGTCATGGCCTCCGTGACGCCGGCGCGCGCCAGCCCGGAACGGGACACGCCCAACTTCTGCGCGACCACGTCGCGCGGGAACGGGCCGTTGCGGCGCAGGTCGGCCAGCCACGCGGGCGGATCGGCCCGCAACTCGTCGATCTCCTCGCGGGTGTGCGAGGTCGCGCGGAACTCCTCCGGGGCTGCGGGCAGGTAGATGCCCAGCTTGGCTGCCGCGGTGATCGGCTTCAGCGTCTGGCTCATTCCACCGAGCTTACGGGTACCCTGATCCGGGTGACGAATTGCCTGCGCATCGGGAAGGTCCCCGGGGTGACGCTGACCAAGTGGCAGCGCATCTGGGAGGAGCGGTTCCCCGGCATCGACCTCGCCGTCGAGGAGGTGACGCTCGAGCAGCAGCGCGGTCGCGTCGTCGACGGGTCGCTCGACCTGTGCTTCGCCCGGCTCCCCATCGGGCGCGATGGGCTGCACGCCATCCCGCTCTACGACGAGGTGCCCGTGGTGTGGATGTCGAAGGACCACGTGCTCGCGGAACTCGACGAGGTGAGCCTCGACGACCTCGCGGACGAGAACGTGATCGAGGACGCCGAGCCCGCCAGCATCGACCTGGCCACCTATTCCGCGGCAGTGCTGCGCGTGCCGATGTCGGTGGCCCGCAGCCTCTCGCGCCGCGACATGGTCTACCGGAACGTCACCGATGCGCCCCCCACCACGGTCGCGCTGGTGTGGCGCGTCGACGACGAGAACCCGCTGATCGACGAATTCATCGGGATCGTCCGGGGTCGCAGCGTCAACAGTTCCCGCAGCGAGGCGGAGCGCCGCACCAAGGAGGCCCCGGAGCCACGCAAGCCCCCGGCCCAGGCGGGTCGCACGGGCGGCACCAGGAGGGGCTCCAGGAACGGCGCCAGGAGACAGCGCCCCACTCGCCGCTGACCACGGCCTCCCGCTCTAGGATGGTGCGCATGAGGATCGACCTTCACACCCACTCGCGCGTCTCCGACGGGACGGACACGCCCACGAGCCTCGTCATGAAGGCCCACGAGGCGGGGCTCGACGTCGTCGCGCTCACCGACCACGACTCCTTCGGGGGCATCCCCGAGGCGCTCGAGGCGGGCAAGCGGATCGGCGTCAAGGTGCTGTGCGGCATCGAACTGTCGACCGAACACGACGGCCGCTCCGTGCACCTGCTCGGCTACGGCTGCGACCCGTTCGACAGGGCGCTCAACGAGGAACTGGGCCGGATCAGGTTCGGTCGCACCGACCGGCTCCCCGCCATGGTGGAGCGGCTCACCGAGGCAGGCCTTCCCATCACCATGGACGACGTGATGACGGCCGCGCACGGGGCGCCCGCCGTCGGCCGCCCGCACGTGGCTGACGCGCTGGTCGCCAAGGGCTACGTCGAGGACCGCGACGAGGCGTTCGCGAAGTGGCTTGGGGACGGGAAGCCCGGCTATGTGCACCGCTACGCGGTCCCGTTGGAGCGGGGCATCGACCTGGTGCACGCCGCGAAGGGCGTCGCAGTGATCGCCCACCCCTGGGGACGCGGCAACCGCGAAGTGCTGCCTGCGCCCTACCTGGAGTCGCTGGTCAGGTCGCACGGGCTGGAGGGCATCGAGGTCGACCATCCCGACCACGACGAGGACACCCGGTCGCTGCTGTTCGAGATGGGCGCGCGCCTTGGGCTGGTGCGTACCGGATCCAGCGACTATCACGGCACAGGCAAGAAGAACCATCCGCTCGGCGCCAACGTGACCCGCCCGTCTGCGTACCGCGATCTCATCGGACGCATCCGGCGCCGAGGCGGAGTGGTGTAGCGGCGGGGGAGCGCTAGGCTGGGGCCGCAGACAGACCCCCATCAGACAGGTAGTTACCGATGTCGCTCGAGCCGGGCAGCAACGATCACGAGGCCTCGCTGGCCCGCTCAACGGAGCGGAGCCGCGAGATCGAGGCGGAGATCGCCAAGGACCCCTCCAAGTTCCGCATCCTGACGGGCGACCGGCCGACCGGTCACCTGCACATCGGGCACTACTTCGGGTCGCTCCAGAACCGGGTCCGGCTCGCGAGCCTCGGGATCGACACGATGATCCTGATCGCCGACTACCAGGTCATCACCGACCGCGACGGCGTCGGCCCCATCAAGGAGCGCGTCTACTCGCTGCTGACCGACTACCTGGCGGTCGGGCTCGACCCGGCGCACGCCACCTTCTTCACCCACTCGTCGGTGCCTGCGCTGAACCAGTTGATGCTGCCGTTCCTGTCGATCGTCACCGACGCCGAACTGCGCCGCAACCCCACCGTCAAGACCGAACTCGACGACACGGGCGGCCGCCCGATGTCGGGCCTGCTGCTGACCTACCCGGTGCATCAGGCCGCAGACATCCTCTTCTGCAAGGCGAACCTGGTGCCCGTGGGCAAGGACCAGTTGCCGCACCTGGAGCAGGCGCGCGTGATCGCCCGGCGCTTCGACGAGCGCTACGGTCGCGCCGACGCCTCGCGCCCCGTCTTCCCGGAGCCCGACGCGCTGCTGAGCGCCTCCGGGACCGTGCTCGGCCTCGACGGCCAGAAGATGAGCAAGTCGAAGGGCAACACCATCGAACTGCGGATGACGGCCGACGAGACCGCCAAGCTGATCAAGCGGGCGGTGACCGACTCGGACCGTCACATCAGCTACGACCCGGCCAACCGTCCCGAGGTCTCCAACCTCGTCAACGTGGCCGCGCTTGCGCTGGGTCGCACCCCCGAGGACGTCGCGGACGAACTCGGCGACGCGGGCGGCGGCGGCCTCAAGAAGCTGGTCACGGAGTCGCTCAACGAATACTTCGCGCCGATCCGCGCCCGCCGCGCCGAGTTGGAGGCCGACCCGGGGTACCTGCGCCAGGTGCTCGCCGACGGCAACGCCCGCGCCAACGCGATCGCCGACCAGACCCTCTCCGAGGTCCGCGCCGCGATGCAGATGGACTACTGAGCCTGCGGTTGGCTCGGCGTTGAGCAGTAACCGGGGTTCGGTGCCGTCAGCGGCCGGTGTGCACGTTCAAGTCGGCGCCGAGTTGCCGATGCTGCTCATCGCCCTGACGCCTGGACCCTGGGACAGGGGCCCCTGCGTGCTCTGGATCTGCATTCTGGCTGTGCAACGAAGAAGACGGCCGCGCCCCCTGGGGACGCGGCCGTCTGCTGACGGTAGGGAGGCCTACTTGGCCTCCTCGCGGTTCACCTCGACGCCGTTGACGACCCGACGACGGCGACGACGCGGCTTCGACGGCTGATCGGCCGGCTTCTTCTCGGCGGCGTGGTCGCCAGCGGCCTCCGTCGAGCGACGCGAACGGTGGCGACGGCCACCGCCCTCGCCTGAAGTCTGTCGCGACGGGCGCTCGCGATCCGAGGAGCGCTCCTTCGCGACGGCGCCGGGCAGCCTGCCCTTGGTGCCCTCGGGAATGCTCAGATCGGTGAACAGGTGGGGCGACGTCGAGTAGGTCTCCTCGGGCGTGCCCTTGTTCAGGTCGAGCGCGTGGTCGATCATCTTCCAGCGCTGCAGATCCGACCAGTCCACCAGCGTGACAGCCACGCCCGTGTTGCCGGCGCGACCCGTGCGACCGATGCGGTGCACGTAGGTGGCGTCGGTGTCGGGGCACTCGTAGTTGACGACGTGGCTGACGCCGCTGATGTCGATGCCGCGGGCGGCGACGTCGGTCGCCACCAGCACGCTGATCGTCCCGGCGCGGAACTTCTTCAGCCCGCGCTCACGGGCCTGCTGGTTCAGGTCGCCGTGGATCGCCGCGGCCGCGAAGCCCCGGTCGACCAGGTCGTCCATCAGGCGCTGCGCCGCGCGCTTGGTGCGGGTGAAAACCATCACCTTCGTGGTCTTCTCGCCCTGCAGGATCCGCGAGATGATCTCCGGCTTGTCGAGGTCGTGCGCCTGGTAGACGAACTGCTCGATGTCCGGCACCGTCATCTGCGCGTTGGCGCCCTCGGCGCGGATGTTGATGGGCTTGTTCAGGGTGGCGCGCGCCAGCGTCAGGATCGGCGCGGGCATCGTCGCCGAGAACAGCATCGTCTGCCGATCCGACGGCGTCTTGCGCAGGATCCGCTCGATGTCGGGCAGGAAGCCCAGGTCGAGCATCTCGTCTGCCTCGTCGAGGACGAGCACCTGGATGCGGCTCAGATCGAGCGCGCCGCGGTCGGCGAGGTCGAGCAGGCGACCGGGAGTGCCGACGGCGATGTCGATGCCCTTCTCAAGGGTGTCGAGTTGCTCGTCGTAGCCGGTGCCGCCGTAGATGGTCAGGACGCGCATCTGCAGGTGCTTGCCTGCCACGTCCATGTCGCGGCCGACCTGCAGGGCCAACTCACGGGTCGGGCACACCACGAGGGCGCGGGGCTTCCCGTGGGTCGGCTTGACGCCGTCGGAGATGGTCACCATGCGGTGCAGCAGGCTGACGCCGAACGCCAGGGTCTTGCCGGTGCCCGTGCGGGCCTGGCCGATCAGGTCGCTTCCGCCCAGGGCCAGCGGGATCGCCAGCGTCTGGATCGGGAAGGGATGGACGATGCCGGCCTCAGCCAGCGCGGAGGTGATGGATTCGTGGACACCAAGGTCGGCGAAAGTCTCGTCGGCCACATTCTCGTTGTCGCTCAGGGCTCAAACCTTCAGTCAAAAATGAACTCACGGCGCGCAGCGGCGCAGCCGGAGGCGGACGGTTTGCGTCCGCATGGAGGCCATTCTAACGCAGGCCGCCCGAAAGCCACTCAGACGGTGCCGAAGCCGACCGCCCTGGCCGCGGGGGCGCCGAGGTCGACGTAGCCGATCTTGGAGGCGGGAACCAGGATGCGGCGACCCTTATCGTCCGTCAGATCCACCAACGAGGAGTTCTCGACGGCGGTGCGGATCTGGTCCGCGATCTCGTCAGGGGTGGCGAGGGTCTCGATGGTGACCTCGCGCGCGATGTCTGTGATGCCGAACTTGACTTCCATGCCTCCCACTCTAGTGGTCAGGCGCAAGCCGTCGCCGCCTCGCCAGTCGTCGTCGGCATCTCGGAGGGCGCGACGGTGGCCGGTCTGACTCAGGCGCTCACGGGGTGCGGCCGTCTCCGCGGCGCAGCATCAGGCCACGGAACCGGGAGGCGGCCCAGACGACGGCTCCGGCACCGAGCATGGCCGCGAACAGGCCGACGACGTGCGCCGCCAGGGAACCGGGGCCCCGGTCGGGAAGCAGGAAGCCGTACGGCACCCAGCCGTCGGTCCTGCCGCGGATGAGCGTGACGACGAGCCACGCCACCGGGTACGGCAGCACGAGCCACAGTCGGCGCCACGCCAGCGCGGGACGGTCGCCCACCAGCGTCCAGTCGAGCAGCACGAGCAGCGGGACGACGACGTGCAGGACCACGCTGACCCACGGCGGCGCCGACCCGGTGCCAGGCACCAGGGTGTTGTAGACGACGGCGACCACGATCAGGCATCCGGTTACGACGCCTCGGGCCACCGTCAGCCAGTGGGGGACCGGGCGGCCAGCGAGCGTGAGGGTCCCAACGGCGATCAGCACGAGCGACGTCAGGAGGCTCGTCTGGTTCGTGAAGTAGCCGAAGAAGTCGAACGGGTTGGCGTCCCGCGCGGCCACCCGACCCGCGTAGGTCAGGAGGAGCACCACGACCACGGCGACGCCCGCCGCGACGCGGGCACCGGCCACGGCGAGGGCCGTCGGAGAGCGGCGCGCGTTCATGGCCGCGACGCTGCGTCGACGCTGGGGGCAGGACGTGGGATGAGCAGTATCCGTGGCTCGACGACGATGTGAACGCGAACACCTGCCGCGGCCGCACCCGAGTGCGGAATGCTGCTCAACGCCGGACCCGGCTCAGCGCTCGATGCGGGCGACCACGGCGGTGATGTTGTCGCGGCCGCCGCGCGCGTTGGCCCAGGCGACCAGGTTCTCGGCGACCTGGCCTGGGTTCGACGAGCGGGACAGCACCTCCTGGAACGTGTCCGACATCGACTCCGGAGAACTCGAGTAGTTCCACAGCCCGTCGGAGCACAGCAGCAGCCAACCGTTGGTGCGGGGGAGCAGCGTGATCACCGACGGCGTGACGTTGGTCGAACTGCGCCCGAGCCACTTCGTGATGGCATGCGCCTGATTGGACCGTTCGGCGTCGTCGCGCGACATGCCGAGCATGATCCGGGCCTGTGCCATCGAGTCGTCGGTCGAGAGCAACTGGCACGACCCGTCGTCGCCCAGCCAATAGGCGCGCGAGTCGCCGACGTTGCCGACGGCGATGGCACCCTCGTCGATGCTCGCGGCGATCAGCGTGCAGGCGGACGGCTCGTCCCGGGCGTCCAGCACTGCCTGGTGCGCGCCCTCGAAGGCATGCACAAACGCGAGGTTGGTGGGCTGCCCGGCCTGGGTGGCCTCGATCAGTTGCTCGACGACCGTCTCCGCCGCCACGAGCGAGGCGACCTCGGAGCCCTCGGCAGTGGTGACGCCGTCGGCGACGGCCAGCATCGCCGTGTGGCGGGTCTCGTCGCGCACCGCCAGGCACATCGCGTCCTGGTTGGTCCTGTGGCGCTGTCCGGTATCGCTGCAGCCTGCGACCCAGGCGGCGGGGACGCGCACGTAGTGAGAGCGCTCTGAGCGGTCGGTCTGCATCGAGTCGGTCACTCCCATCGGGCGGTTCGCGCCCCATCTTGTCAGGTCAGCGGGTCGGGCAACGCCGGGCTGTCCGGGGTCGACACCTGAGCCGCCCACAGATCACCGTAGCGCCCCAGCCGTTCCAGCAGTTCGGCGGGGGAGGTTCGCAGCCGCGTCTCGGGAGTGAGCGCGCCGACCTCGTCCCACGTCAGCGGCGTCGCAACCGACGGCTCGTCGAGGCCCCGCACCGAGTAGGCCGTCACTGTGTTGCGGGCGGCGAGGTTCTGGGCGTAGTCGACGAAGATCAACCCCGAGCGCGCCTCCTTGCTCATCGTGGCGATGAACAGCTTCGGGTGCGCGGCAGCGAGCGCCTTTGCGAGCGACCCGGCGAAAGCGAACACCCGCGAGGCGGGCGTCGGGGCGATCGGGACGCTCAACTGCAACCCCTTGTTCCCCGAGGTCTTCGGGAACGCCTCGAGGCCGAGTTGGGCAAGCAGCGTCGCCGCCAGGATCGCGCCCTTTGCCGAGTCCGCCGGGGTGATGCCCGGGCCTGGGTCGAGGTCGACGATCAGCGTCGTGGAGCGTGGCTCGTCCTCGCCCTCGAGGATCACGCCATCGGGACCAACGTTCGCGTGCTCGGCGCGCCACTGCGGCGTGTGCAACTCGACGGCGGCCAGGTTGGCCAGCCACGCGAGGGTTGCCCGGTCCTCGGCGAGCACGTAGTTCACGCTGCCTGCAGAGGTGGCGACGTCCAGCGTGCGGACCCACTCCGGCGCCCCGGCGGGGGCGTTCTTCTCGAAGAACGACTGGGCGGAGGTCCCGTTGGGGAACCGCACCCGCGTGACGGCCCGGCCGCGCAGGTGGGGCAGCATCGCGTCGGCGACCTCGACGTAGTAGGAGATCAGCTCGCCCTTGGTGAAGCCGCTCGGAAACAGCGGCTTGTGCAGGTTGCTGAGGCTCAGCGAGACCCCGTCGACCTCAGTCGTGATCCTGTCGTTCATGTCCACCCCTCCGCGTCGTGGCTAGCTTGCCACCCTCCGGCGTGAAATTGTCGGCCGTTGATGGTTGCATGGTCGCCATGAGTTACCGGATCGCGCCCCGTGCCTGGACGCAGCTTCCCGAACTCACCCCTCAGCAGGAGGCGGCCGCGCGGCAGGCGCCTGGTATGACGGTGGTCGCGGCGGGCCCTGGAACGGGCAAGACCCTCGTCGTGGCGGAGGCCGCAAGCCGACACGTCCTGGCGGGCGGCTCGCTCGAGCGGACCGTGGTGCTCGCCCATTCCCGCACCGCCGCGCAGGCGCTGCGCCGCGACATCACCAGGCGGCTGCCGCGCGCGCAGACGTCGGCTCAGGTCACCACGATCCACGGGCTCTCGCTCGGGCTGCTGGGGCGTTACTGGCCGCACGAGGACAGCCCTTGGAGGCTGCTCCGGGCGCCCGAGCAGGAGTCCCGGATCCGGGAACTGCTCGACGGGGTCCCGGCCGATGCGTGGCCAGAGGAGGTCCGACCGGCGCTGGGCACCCGGGCGTTCGCCCGGCAGTTGCGCGAGGTGCTTGCGCGGGCCCGCCAGTTCTCCCTCGACTCCGAGGGCGTCGGGGCGCTGGCCCGTGAGGCGGGCGATGACCTGTTCGCGTCCGTCGCTAGGTTCATGGAGGACTACCTGACCGTCGGCGACTTCTCCGGCACCCTCGACTACGCCGAACTCGTCTACCGGACACGGCTGCTGCTCACCGAGGCGCCCGTCGCAGAGTCGGTTCGGGGCGCATTCGACGCGGTGATCGTCGACGACGCCCACGAACTCGACTCCGCCCAGGTGGCCCTCGTCACCGACTTGGCCCGCGTCGGCCTGCCGGTGCTCGCGCTGGGCGACCCCCATCAGCGGATCGGCGGCTACCGGGGCGCCAGCCCGAGCGCGCTCGCCGACCTGGCAGCCCTGCCCGGGTCCCGCAGCCTCACCCTGACGCATGGCTTCCGCAACGCCGAGGAGGTCGGCCGGGCGCTCGCCGCGCTCGACTCCAGGCTCGACCAGCATCACGCCGCGCCGACCCCCGTCGCCGTGCAGTCGAGTGGCGACGTCGTGTCGAGAGTCTTCGACGACGAGTCCGCGGAACTGGCGCACGTGGCCGCAGAACTGCGCCACGCCGTCACCTACCAGGGCTGCTCCTGGCACGACCTGGTGGTCGTGACGCGCGCCGGTCGCACCCAACTGAGCGCCGTCGCCAAGGAACTGATCCGGCTCGGGGTGCCGGTGGAGGTCTCCGGCGACGAGATCGCGCTCGCGGAGCAGCCCGCGGTCGGCACGGTGCTGCTCGCGCTCGGGGTCGCGGCCCGCGGCGGCGCACCTGAGGCGGATGAGGCTCGGCTGCTGCTCTCCTCACCGCTGTGCGGGCTCGACGGCGTCGCGCAGCGCAGGCTCGCCCGGAGCCTGCTGGCACGGCACCGCGAGCTGGGCACCTCGTCGGCGCTGCTCGGGCGCTGCCTCGGCGAGCCGCACCTGCTCGACGGCATCGACGGCGAGGACGCCGCCGCCGCTCTCGAACTGTCCAGGCTGCTGCGCCACACCGCGGACCTACTCCGCTCCGGTGCCGAGGTCCAGGTGGCGCTCTGGAGCCTCTGGGACGCCACCGACTGGCCATCGCGGCTGCGCGACCAGGCGCTGCACGGCTCCCGACGCGCCAACGCCGACCTCGACGCCATGGTCGAACTGTTCGACCTGGCGGAGCGGATGGACGACCTGCTCGGGGTGGCCGGGGCGACCACCTTCATCACGGAGGTCGCGGGCCAGGAGATTCCCGCAGACACGGGCCGCGAACTCGCGGCCGAGGGGCGCGGCGTCCAGGTGATGACGGCGCACCGCACCAGGGGCCTCGAATGGGAGCGGGTGTGGGTGATCGGCGTTCAGGAGGGCCTCTGGCCACGGCTGTCGCGGCCGGGGCTGCTGCTCGACGCGGAGCGGCTCAGCGCCGACCATCTGGCCCCGCGGGCGTCGGCTCACAACTGCTCAGCGAGCGGCAACTCTTCTACGTCGCCTGCTCGCGGGCCCGCACGATGCTCTCGGTCAGCGCCGTGCAGGGGGTCGACGGCGAGGGTGGCCGCGCGTCCCGGTTCCTGGGCGAGCTGGGCGTTCCGGTAGAGCGGGTCCACGGTCGGCCGGACAAGTTGCTGTCGGCCGCCTCGCTCGTCGGGCAGTTGCGGCGCACCATCGAGGACGAGTCCGCATCCCCGGGGCTGCGGCGGGCGGCCGCCGTCCGGCTGGCCCGGCTGGCGCAGATCACCGCGCCCGACGGCAGCCCGGGCTTCCCCGGCGCCGACCCAGGCTCCTGGTGGGGCGTCGAGCGCCCGTCGTCTGGAAGCGCCCCGCCCCTGGCCAGATCACCATCACAGGCAGCTCGCTTGAGGCACTGCTCGAATGCCCGCGGCGCTGGTTCCTCTCCCGCCGCGCGAAGGCTGAAGGCGGCCGCCAGTCGCGGGCCTCGATCGGCGACATCGTGCACCTGATCGCCAGGCAGGCGGCCGAGGACGGGCTGACGGCCGACCAGATGCGAGCCCAACTCGACCGGGTGTGGGAGCAGATCCCGTTCGAGGCCGAATGGCTGTCGGCGACCGAGCGGTCGGAGATCGACGAGGCGATCGACAGGTTCGCCCGCTACCAGGCCTCCGACGGTCGCGACGTCGTCGCCGTTGAGCGCGAGTTCAGGGTGCCGCTGAGCATCGAGGACCGCGAGGTGGTGCTCGTCGGCACCGTCGACCGGCTTGAGCGCGACGCCGATGGCAGGCTCCGCGTCGTCGACCTCAAGACCGGGCGCCGGATCCTGCGGGAGGCAGACGTCGTCGACCACGCCCAGTTGGGCGTTTACCAACTCGCCGCCAGCCTCGGCGCCTTCGACGAGGTCGCCGACGGCGAACGCCGGGTCGCGCCGCCCGCGCTCGCCTTCGTGCGGTCGGGGGAGAGCCTCCCCGCCTTGGTCGCACAGCCCTCGATCGACGACGCCCCCGCCCTGGCCGACGAGGAGTTGGTCGTCGGGCCGACCTGGGTGCACGACCGGATCGCCCAAGCCGTCGACGTGATCCGCGCAGGCACCTTCGACGCCGTCGAGTGCGGCGCCTGCCGATACTGCCAGTTCGCGTCGTCGTGCCCGGTGCAGAACCAGGCCGGTCGGAGGTCCGCCAAGTGACGATCCACCCCATCAGGCGCGCGATGCTCAGCACCCCGCAGCAACTCGTCGATGCCCTCCAGATCCCGTTCTCCGACGAACAACTCGCCGCGATCACCGCGCCACTGGAGCCCGCCGTCATCATCGCGGGCGCTGGCAGCGGCAAGACCACCGTGATGGCCGCCCGCGTGGTGTGGCTCGTCGGCACCGGGCAGGTCCGCCCCGAGGAGGTGCTGGGGCTCACCTTCACCCGCAAGGCCGCCGCCGAACTGGCCGAACGCATCGGCGGGGCCCTCGACCGAGCAGGGGTGCTCGTCGGGGACCAAGGCGAGGGCGCCGAACTCGTGATGACCTACGACTCGTTCGCGGCCCGCCTCGTCAGCGAGTTCGGGCTGCGGATCGGCATCGAGCGCGACCCCGTCATGGTGACCGGTGCCAGCCGATTCCGGCTCGCGACCCGCGTCGTCGCCGACGCGCCCGGCCCGTTCCGCAGCATCAGCAGGCTCAGCCACCACTCCATCCCCGAGCGGATCCTGGCGCTCGACGCGGAGATGCAGTCCCACCTGGTCGACGCCGACGAGGTCGCCGAGGCGACAAGCCGGGCCGTCGCCCGCTTCGAGCAGGCGCCCCTGTACCGCGGCAACGTGATGCGCGACGTGCGTGCCGCGCTCGACGCCGGAGCCGAACGGCTCGAACTGCTCGACCTGGTGCGCTCCTACCAGGACCTGAAACGTCGCCTCGGCGTCGTCGAGTTCGCCGACCAACTGCGGGAGGCCGTGCGCCTCGTCACTCAGGTCCCCGGTGTCGGCCGCGAACTGCGGGAGCGCTTCAAGGTCGTGCTGCTCGACGAGTACCAGGACACCTCCGCCGCGCAGGCCAGGCTGCTGCGCGAACTGTTCACCGGCCCGCCCGACAGCGACGCGATGGGCTTCCCCGTCACCGCGGTGGGCGACCCCTACCAGGCGATCTACGGCTGGCGCGGCGCGGCAGCGGCCAACATCCTGGAGTTCCCCTACCACTTCAGGCGCGCCGACGGTTCGCCCGCCGTCCGGCAGAGCCTGAGCATCAACCGGCGCAGCGGGCAGCGGATCCTCGACGTCGGCAACGCGCTCGCCGCGGGCCTTCGCGCCGCGCCCGGGGAGGACGGCGTCGCGCTGGTCGCTCCGAAGGAGGCGCCGATCGGCGCGGTCGCCGCGGCCACCTTCGACACGTTCCGCGATGAGACCGACTGGCTCGTAGAGACGGTGATCGGTCGCCACGCCTCCGGGATCAGATGGGCCGACCAGGCGGTGCTGGTGCGCCGCAACGCGCTGCTCGCCCCGATCTTCGAGGCGCTCCGTGATCGGGACGTGCCCGTCGAGATCGTCGGCCTCGGCGGGCTGCTCGGCCTCCCCGAGATCGGCCCGATCGTCTCGACGCTGCGGGTCCTGGACGACGTGACAGCCAACCCCGACGTCGCTGCCCTGCTGACCGGCCCCCGCTGGGCCATCGGCCTCGCCGACATGGGGGCCCTCGGCAGCCGGGCGCGGGAACTCGCTGGCGCCTCGGCGGCCGACGACGGGGGAGACGAACTGGTCCGGGCCGTGACGCAGGCCGACCCGGGGGAGGTGCTGTGCCTGCTCGACGCCGTGGCCGACCCGGGAGAGGCGTCCATCACGGCGGAGGCGCGCCGCAGGCTGGCCCGCTTCCACGCGGAGATCACGTCGCTTCGTCGGCACGCCGCCGACCCGGTGGCGGACCTCGTGACCCGCGTCATCGGCGTGCTCGGCCTCGAGCCCGAGTTGATCGCCTCGGGCGGCGAGACAAGCCAGGTCGCCCGGTTCCTCTCCGAGGTCGCCAGTTACACCGACGTCGACGGCGACGGGACGCTCACGGGCCTGCTCGCCTACCTGGACGCCGAGGAGGACTTCGGCGAGGGTCTGATGCAGGCGGTGCCGAGCGAGGACGACTCCGTCAAGCTCCTGACGGTGCACCGCGCCAAGGGCCTCGAGTGGGACACCGTCTACCTGCCGAGCCTCGTCGACAAGGTCTTCCCGTCCGAGTCGCGCAGCGGCGCCTGGCCGAGCCGCGCTCAGACGATGCCCGCGATGCTGCGCGGCGACGCGTCAGCGGTTCCCCAACTGGGGGAGTTCACCAAGGACGGGCTGGGCGGATACCGCGACGCGCTCAAGGTCGACCACCGGCTCTCCGAGGACCGGCTCGCCTACGTCGCCGCCACCCGCGCCAAGCAACTGCTCGTCGCGTCGTCGCACGTGTGGACCCCCGGCAACGTGCGGCCGCGCACCGAGTCGCCCTACTTCCGGGTGATCAGGGAGGCCGCTGAGGGCATCGGCACCTACCTCGACGTTGCGGCCCGAGGGCTCGACTCCAACCCGGAGCCCGCCGAGCCGATCCGGGCCGCGTGGCCCGAGCGGCTGGCCGCGGAACCGCTCGGCAGGCGGGCAGAGGCCGCCACGCTCGTCGACTGGGCGCGCGTGGCGCTCGCCTCACCCGACGGGCTCGACGGCTGGGTGTGGGAGTCGGGAACGGTCACGGAGGCCGAGCAGGCTCAGGTCGACGCCTGGAACGAGAGCGCGCGTCACTTGACGGACCTGCTCGCCAGGCGCCGCGACCGCGACGTGGCACTTCCGGACGGGCTGTCGGCCACCGCGCTGATGGCGCTGCGGGCCGACCCGGAGCAGTTCGCCACCACGCTGCTGCGCCGGATGCCGCGGCAGCCCTCCACGGAGGCGCGGGTCGGTTCCCGGTTCCACGCCTGGCTGCAGGAACGCTTCGAACTGCCCGCGGGCCTCGACGAGTTGGTCCCCGAAGGGGCAGCGCCGTCGGAGGAGTTGGGGGCGCTGATCGAGGCGTTCGAGGCGGGCCAGTTCGCCAACCGGGCGCCGCTCGGCGTCGAGGTGCCGTTCCTGATGCGCCGCGGCCAGCATGTCCTGCGAGGCCGCATCGACGCCGTCTACGCCTGGCAGGGCGAGTTCGACTACCTTGTCATCGACTGGAAGACCTCCACGAGACGCGCCGATCCGCTCCAACTGGCCGTGTACCGTCAGGCCTGGGCCGAGGCCCGCGGAGTCGACCCGGCCGGGGTCGGAGCCGCGTTCTATCACGTCCGTGCCGATCAGTTGCGGATGGTCAACGCGCCCGCAGGCCTGATCGACTCGGCACTGAAGGCGGGAGGAGCACAATGAGCCGTTGGAGCAGATCCTCGTCGCTCGACCGCGCCGTCGACCGTCGAACCGAGGCCGATCTCGACGAGGCGTGGCAGCGCGGAGTGGTCCTCTCGATCGACGGCGAGGGTCGGATCGCGGCGGCGGACGGCCAGGCCCTGATCGCACCGACGCAGGGGCGGCGGGGGGCAAACGACATCTACCTGGGGGTCTTCGACGGGCGCGACTGGTTCGCCAGCCCCGAGTCCAGCCTCGACGGCGAGACCATCGGGTGGCGCGAGGCGCCGGCCGACGAGTACGACCCGTTGGCGGCCGCGGTGTTCCTGGCGCGCTGGAACAGGCAGAACCCGGCGTGCGAACGCTGCGGAGGGCCGACGGCGCCCGATCAGGGCGGCATCCGGCGCGTGTGCGGGTCCTGCGGTGCCCTCTCCTTCGCGCGGATGGACCCGTGCGTCATCGTGGCGATCACCGATCCCGACGACCGCCTGCTGCTCGCCCGCAACTTCCAGTGGCCGCCGCACCGCGTCTCCATCATCGCCGGGTTCATCGAGGCGGGGGAGTCGGTCGAGCAGGCCTGCCACCGCGAGGCGGCCGAGGAGGTCGGCGTCGAGTTGGCCGAACTGAGTTACGTCAGCAGCCAACCGTGGCCGATGCCCAGGTCGCTGATGCTCGGTTTCGAGGCGAGGGCCGTCGACTCCCGGATACGCGTCGACGGCGACGAGATCCTTGAGGGTGCCTTCTACACCCGGACGGATCTCGCCGCCGCCGTATCGTCTGGTGGAATTGTGTTACCTGGTGGGGCGTCGATCGCCCGTCATCTGATCGACCGCTGGATCAGCGCTGGCTGAGCCTGTTCGTCTCGTCCTGGATGCGGCTCGCGACCTCGTTCAGCTTCTCCCTGTGGGCCGCGGCGTGGTGTGCGCAGAACAGGAGCTCGCCGCCGGAACGAAGGAAGACGCGGAGATAGGCCTGCGCCCCGCAACGGTCGCAGCGGTCGAGTGCGGTCAGGGTCGGATCGGTAACGAGTTCGGTCATGGTGGCCTCCCGTGCTTGTTCTCTCGTCTCTACAGTCTCCAACGTACCTGGCTTGTTCAATGTTCCCGTCGATTGGTCGCAAGTGTTTCGCTGGCGGAGGACGTCGGCGGGGCCGGGTAGCCTGGGCCGGTGCAGTCCCCAACCAGCAAGCAGCAGCATTCGCGCGACTACGAGGCGAAGAACCTCCTGGTCCTCGAAGGCCTCGAGGCGGTCCGCAAGCGCCCCGCCATGTACATCGGCTCCACGGACACCCGAGGGCTGATGCACTGCCTCTGGGAGATCATCGACAACGCCGTCGATGAGGCGCTCTCAGGGTACGGCGACGAGATCGAGGTGATGCTCGGCGATGACGGCTCCGTGACGGTGCACGACCACGCCCGCGGCATCCCCGTCGACACCGAACCCCGCACGGGGCTCTCCGGCGTCGAGGTCGTGTTCACGAAACTGCACGCAGGAGGGAAGTTCGGCAACTCGTCCTACAACGCCACCGGCGGCCTGCACGGCGTCGGCGCCTCCGTCGTCAACGCGCTCAGCTCCCGCCTCGACGTCCAGGTCGACCGGAACTCGGCCACCTGGGAGATGAGCTTCCGCCGAGGCGTGCCGGGCGTCTTCGACGGCGACGGCCCCGACGCGCCGTTCACGCCGCAGGGTGGGCTGCGCAAGGTCGGCCGGGTCGCCAAGGCCAAGACCGGCACCCGGGTGCGCTACTGGCCCGACAGGCAGATCTTCCTCGCAGACGCCGGCCTCTCCATCACGCAACTGCACGACCGCGCACGTCAGACGTCCTTCCTGGTGCCAGGGCTGAGGATCGACGTCGACGACGCCCGCGACGGCACCTCGAGCCACGAGTCGTTCGTCCACGTAGGCGGCATCACCGAGTTCGCTGACTTCCTGGCCCCCGACGCGCCGCTGACCGACGTGATCCGGTTGCAGGGAAGGGACTCGTTCGTCGAGACCGTCCCGATGCTCGACGAGGCGGGCGCGATGACCGCCACCGACGTCGAACGCGACCTCGACGTCGACATCGCGGTGCGCTGGGGGACCGGCTACGACTCGGTGCTCCGCTCCTTCGTCAACATCATCGCCACGCCAAAGGGCGGCACACACGTCAGCGGGTTCGAGCGGGGCCTCACCCGCGCGTTCGTGAAGTCGTTCGAGGGCACCCGCGGGCTGCTGAAGGCGGGCGAGGAGATCGTCAAGGACGACTGCCTCGAGGGCCTCACCGCCGTGGTCACCGTCCGGCTCGCGGAGCCCCAGTTCGAGGGCCAGACCAAGGAGGTGCTCGGCACGCCGCCCGTGCAGCGCCTGGTCGCCCGGATCGTCGAGACCGAACTCGGCGCGTTCCTGTCGGCCAACAAGACCCGCGCGATCGCAAGGACGCTGCAGGAGAAGGTCGTCTCGGCGTCGCGGACCCGCGTGCAGGCCCGAGCCCACAAGGAGAACCAGCGGCGCAAGAACGCGCTGGAGAGCTCCAGCCTGCCTCCGAAGCTGAAGGACTGCCGCTCCAACAACGTCGACGCGACCGAACTGTTCATCGTCGAGGGCGACTCCGCCCTCGGCACCGCCAACGTCGCGCGCAACTCCGAGTTCCAGGCGCTGCTGCCGATCCGGGGCAAGATCCTCAACGTGCAGAAGGCCTCCGTCGGCGACATGCTGAAGAACGCCGAGTGCGCGTCGATCATCCAGGTCGTCGGCGCAGGGTCGGGTCGCACCTTCGACGTCGAATCGGCCCGCTACGGCAAGGTCATCTTCATGGCAGACGCCGACTCGGACGGTGCCCACATCCGCTGCCTGCTCGCGACGCTGTTCTTCCGCTACATGCGGCCGCTCGTCGAGGCGGGCCGGGTCTTCTCGGCGGTGCCGCCGCTGCACCGCTTCGAGTTGATCAACCCCAAGCGGGGCCTCGAGAAGTACATCTACACGTATTCGGACGCCGAGTACCAGCGCAAGCTCGCCGAGCTGACCAAGCGCGGCCAGAAGTTCAAGGAGCCGCAGCGCTACAAGGGCCTCGGCGAGATGGACGCCGACCAGTTGGCCGACACGACCATGAGCCCACGGCACCGCACGCTGCGCAGGCTCACCGTCGACGACGCGGCCAACGCCGAGCGGGTCTTCGAGATGCTGATGGGCAACGACGTCGCCCCTCGCAAGGAGTTCATCGTGGAGGGCGCCTACGCGCTGGAGGCGGACCGCATCGACGCCTGAGCCGACTCCCACGGTGTCGCGGGGTGCGGCCGGGACCGCCACCTGGCGCAGCGACCGACCGTGCGCACTGTCGTTGATGCGCACGGCCGGTCGCGACGGGGCCCGGCGGAAGCAGACATGTCCCGCCGAGTCCCAGCACCCTCAGGCGTCTACCAGGATCACCCACAACCGGCGGGGTCCGTGGACGCCTTCGACCCGACTCAGCTCGATATCGCTGGTTGCGGATCCACCACTCAGCCAGGTCACCGGACGCCGTGCGCGGAGCGCCGGTGCCAGCCGGGCGATGCCTTCGGGGACGTCGCTGACGATCTGATCCGCGCGCACCACGCAGATGTGCCGGTCGGGCAGCAACGTCAGGGCACGGCGACCCTGACCGGGGCCGTGGTCCAGCGCGATGGTGCCGGAGTCGGCCATCGCGACGGCGGAGGTCGTCACGACGGCGTCGATCACGTTCAACTCGGCGTGACTCAACTCGGGGTCGTCGCGGTGCACGGCGAGGCCGCCGTCCAGCACCGCGTCCGCCCATTCGTCGGGCAGGCCATCGGGAAGCACGACGCTTGCGGCGTCGAGCCCGCGCAGGGCCGTCACGATGGCCGCGCCGACCTCCGCGTCGCTGACCCGCACCACCGTCGCCTTGTAGTCCTCGACCTTCTCCACGAGGTCGGCGAGCACGTCGGGCGTCGACAGCGGCTGCCCGTAGCGCCAGTGCACCGGCACGTCGAGCGCGGGGTCGGACACGTTGACGTCGGCGGTCGCGCTGCGCACACGCCTCAGGATCTCTTCGCGGGCACTCACTTCTGGCCGCCTTCCCGGTTCTTCTTCCACCACTCACGGAACGTCTCCGTCGGCGGCGCCTCCACGTCGCGGGCCTGCAGCCAGCGACCGGCGAGCGGCACCGGCATCGGGCCTATCCACTTGCCGCGGTACAACTTGCCCGCGGCCCTCGAGGCGACCTGGACGCTCGCCAGGTGCTTGCCGTCGGACATCACCCAGCCAGCGCCCTTCATGATGCCGCCCTCGACGGTCGGGTGCTTGCTCGACTTGTACTCGGCCACCTTGTGACGCAGGTGCACGAGGATGTCGGTGAACGGGATCCGCACCGGGCAGACGTCGTTGCACGCCCCGCACAGCGTCGACGCGTACGGAAGCGCCCTGTCGCGCTCCTCCTCGAGGCCGCGCAACTGCGGACCGAGGATCGCGCCGATCGGGCCCGGGTACATCGAGCCGTAGGCGTGGCCGCCGACCCGCTCGTAGACCGGGCAGATGTTCAGGCACGCCGAGCAGCGGATGCAGCGCAGCGCGGCCCTGCCGACGGGGTCGGAGAGCACGTTGGTGCGACCGTTGTCGAGCAGGATGACGTGCAGGTCCTGCGGCCCGTCGCCTGGCGTGACGCCCGTCCAGAACGACGTGTACGGGTTCATCCGCTCGCCGGTGGAGGAACGGGGCAGCAGCTTCAGGAACACCTCGAGGTCCTCGATGGTGGGAAGCAGTTTCTCGATCCCGACGACCGAGACGAGCGTCTCCGGCAGCGTCAGGCACATCCGGCCGTTGCCCTCCGACTCCACGATCACCAGGGTTCCGGTGTCGGCGATGATGAAGTTGCCGCCCGAGACGGCCATCTTCGAGCGCAGGAACTTGTCGCGCAGATGGGTGCGGGCCGCCGCCGTCAACTCCTCCGGGTTGTCCGAGACGCCCGCGGGGGCAGGCGTGCCGTAGGTGCCCATCTCGGTCCTGAAGATCTCGCGGACCTCGGAGCGGTTGCGGTGGATCGCAGGCACCAGGATGTGGCTCGGCAGGTCGTGCCCGAGTTGGACGATCAGCTCGGCGAGGTCGGTCTCCCACGCCGCGATGCCCTCTGCCTCGAGCGCCTCGTTGAGGTCGATCTCCTGCGTCGCCATCGACTTGATCTTGACGACCTCATCGACGCCCTTCGCCTTGGCGATGTCGGCGACGATCCGGTTGGCCTCCTTGCCGTCGCGGGCCCAGTGCACGGTGACGCCCGCATCGGTCATGGCCTTCTCAGCCTGCACCAGATAGTCGTCGAGGTGCCTGCCGACCCGGTCCTTGATCTGGGCGGCCGCCGTGCGCAGTTCCTCCCAGTTGTCGACCTCGTCGGCGCGCGCGACCCGCTTGGCGCGGATGGTTCCGGTGGCGTGGCGCAGGTTCTTGCGCTGCTCCGCCTTGCCAAGGGCCTCCTTGACGGCCTCCGGGAACGGTGGGATGCCCAGCCAGGACGGCGGCTCGGGGGTCAGCCTCTCGCGGGTGGGGCTCATGCGACCCACACCTCCTCCTCGGTGCTCGCCAGGATCTCGGCGAGGTGGATGGTCTTGATGCCGGAGCGTTGCCGGTGCAGCACGCCGCCGATGTTCATCAGGCAGGCCTGGTCGCCCGCAACGAGGTACTCGGCGTCGGTGGAGCGGACGTGGCGCGCTTTGTCGGAGGCCATCGCGATGCTGACGTCGGGGTTCTTCACGGAGAAGGTGCCCCCGAAGCCGCAGCACTGGTCGGCCATCGGCAGGTCGACAAGGTCGATTCCCCGGACGGCCTTCAGCAGTTGCATCGGCCGGTCGCCCACCTTGGTGATCCGCATCGAGTGACACGTCGGGTGATAGGTGACGCGGTGCGGGAAGTAGGCGCCGACGTCGGTGACGCCCAGCACGTCGACGAGGAACTCCGTCAGCTCGTAGGTGCGTCCCGAGACTGCCGTCGCGGCCTCCTCGAGCGGGGCGTCCTTGGCCCAGCGGGCCAGCATGGCGTGCTGCTCGCGCACCGACCCCACGCACGACCCGCTCGGCCCGACGATGTAGTCGAACTCGCCGAAGGAGTCGACGTAGTTGCGCACCGTCGGAACCGCGTCCTTGTAGTAGCCCGTGTTCGTCATGATCTGCCCGCAGCAGGTCTGCTTTGACGGGTACACGACGGTGCAGCCGAGCCGTTCGAGCAGCTTGACGGTGGCGATCGGGATCGACGGCTTCATGGTGTCGTTGATGCAGGTCGCGAACAGTGCGACCCTCGTTCCGGGACTCAACATAGGAGGCGCTCCTTGTGCGTCAGTTGAAGGTGGGGAGCATCCAGCTCAGCACCGGGGTGGACTGCAGGCCGATCAGCAGGCACAGGATGACGAGCATCCCCAGGCTCCACCAGATGACGCGGCGGAACAACTGGGACTCCGCACCAAGCAGACCGACGGCCGAGCAGGCGATGGCCAGGTTCTGTGGGCTGATCATCTTACCGACGACGCCGCCCGTGGTGTTGGCCGCGACGAGGAGGGTCGGGTCGAGCCCGACCTTGTCAGCGGTGGTCTGCTGCAGCGTTGCGAACAGCGCGTTGGCGGACGTGTCGGAACCGGTCACCGCGGTGCCGATCCAGCCGAGGATGGGGGAGAAGAAGGCGAACGCGGTGCCGACGCCCGCGATCCAGGTGCCGATGGTGATCGTCTGGCCCGACATGTTCATGACATAGGCAAGGGAGAGCACCGAGGCGATCGTGAGGGCGGACCAGCGCATCTTGTGGACCGTTGCCCACAGTTCGCCGACCATGTCCTTGAACGAGACGCGGTAGACCAGGCCGACGATGATGGCGGTGATGACGAGCAGCGTGCCCGGGCTCGAGAGCCACTGGAAGTTGTAGATGGCGGTGGTGGCTGGCTCGCCCGCGTTGTTGAGCAGGTTGCCGTAGAGGCCGGGCCACTTGATCTTGAGGTCGGTGCCCGCCAGGAAGCCGACCACCGCGGGGATGAGCTTGGCGGCCGAGAAGATCACGATGACAAGAAGGTAGGGGAACAGGGCCATGAAGATGCGGCCGCCGGTCAGTGCGCGGGCAGGTGTTGCGTCGGTCTCGGTGACGTCCTCGAGCTTCTCCTGGCTGCGCTCGGCCGCCAGACGCTCGAGGGCCTCCTCGCCGCCGGCGGGCTTCCAGAAGCGCAGGAACACGACGCCGACAGCGAGCGCGAACAGCGACGCGATGACGTCGGTCAGTTCGACCGACAGGTAGGTCGCGGAGACCCACTGGGCCACGGCGAACGACGCGCCGATCACAAGGGCCGCGGGCCAGACCTGCTTGAGGCCCTTCTTCCCGTCGGCGAGCAACACAAGAAGCAGCGGGACGAACAGGGCAAGCACGGGGGACTGGTGGCCGACGTAGGCGCCGATGTGGTGGTAGTCGATGCCGGTCAGGTTGCCCGCGGTGATGATCGGGATGGCGACGGCGCCGAAGGCGACAGGGGCGGTGTTGGCGAGCAGCACCACCATGGCGGCGCGGAACGCGGAGAAGCCGATCGACATCAGCATCACGCCGGTGATGGCGACGGGGGCACCGAAGCCGGCGAGGGCCTCCATCAGGCCGCCGAAGCAGAAGGCGATCAGGATCGCCAGGATGCGGGGATCGTCGGAGACGAGGCCGAAGGTGGCCCGCAGGTCCTCGAAGCGACCGGACACGACGGTCACCTGGTACAGCCAGATGGCGGTCAGCACGATCCAGGTGATCGGGAAGAGCCCGAAGACGGCGCCCTGAGTACCGGCCAGCAGCGCCATCCCCGCCGGCATCTTGAACGCGAAGATGGCCACCAGCAACGCGGTCGCCAACGAGGAGAGCCCCGCCCAGTGCGCCTTCCACTTCAGGACGCCGAGGGTGAAGAACATCACCAGGAGGGGGAGGAGAGCGACGAGGGCCGACAGCGTCAAACTGCCGAGCGGCTCGAGTTGAGGTGTGAACATGTATGGAACTCCGTTGTCCGTTTCTGCTGCCAACCGAAGGCTGGTCAGACCAAACCTAACACGCCCGAGCGTTCAGGTCAGACCAACCCCCGAATTGGGGTCGTCAGCAGGACACGCCGCTCGCGGACAGGCGTGTGCAAGGCCTTGGTGACATGGTCCACAATTGAGCACATGACAAGTGGGGTGGGTGGCTTCGAGGCGGTCCTCGATCATCTGACGACCGAGATTCTGGAGGGCCGGGTCGGCCCTGGCGACAGGCTGCTCAACGAGCGCGAACTCGCCGTCCAACTGGGCGCCAGTCGCAGCGCGGTCCGAGAGGCCATCAAGGTGCTCCAGGCGCAGGGCGTCGTCACCTCGCATACCGGCCCCGGCGGAGGCACCAGGGTCGGGGCGAACCAGGGCCCCGCGCTCGGACGGATGCTGAAACTGCACGTCGCCCTCGACGCGATCTCCTTCTCCGAGGTGACCGAGACGCGCGTGGTGTTGGAACGCGCCGCGGCGGTCGCGGCCGCGGAGCACCGCGACGACGAGTCCCTTGCGGAACTCGAGTCGATGTTGCAGCGGATGCGCGAGACCCAGGACGCCGCCGAGTTCAACGAGATCGACACGGCCTTCCATGTCGCGATCGCCCGGATCGGGGCGAACCGGCTGGTGCGCGACGTCACGATCGCGATCCGCGAGGCCGTGGCCAGCCCGATCCTCGCCGCCGAGAAGCGGCTTCCCGACTGGGAGGCGTTGCGCGGTCAACTCAACGTGGAACACACCGACATCCTGGACGCGCTACGCCTGGGAGATGGCGACCTGGCGGCCGAGCGTTGCGAGGCCCACATCCGGCAGGCCCACCGGGCACTGCTGCCCTGACGGCACGCCGGGCGTCGCGGCTCAGATGATCTGCTCGAGCAGGCCCGTGTCGACGTCGTACATGAAGCCGCCGATCTCGGCCCTTCCCGCGATCAACGGATGGGACTTGACCATCTCGACGTCCTCATGGACGCGGCGCATCTGATCGGGCGATGACCCGAACGTCATCCAGCTCGCCGTGACACCGTTGGCCTCAAGGATCTGCCGTCGCACGTCCTCGTCGGTGCCCTTGGCCATGGCGCAGCGGGTGTGCGGGATGATCATGATCCGGTCGACCTGAAGCAGTTGCACGCCAAGCACGCAGCCGTTCAGGACGGAGGTCGTCACGCGGCCGCCGGGGGACCGAAGGATCTTGGCGTCGCCGAGGTGAAGGCCCAGCATCGCGAGGGGCTCGATCCGCGAGTCCATGCAGGTCACGATCGCGACCCCGGCCCGTGCGACACCGTCGAAGTTCCCGTCGGTGAAGGTCGAGGCGTAGGTGGCGTTGTTGGCTAGCAGGTCGTCAAAGCTCATGTATCACTCCTCATCGAGGAGCGACTGTACTCCTGGGGTCAGGGCATCGGCGCTCTGACCATTTCGGCCTGCGAGCATCGTGATGGGCTGTGCGACGGGCGACCCGGACCCGTCGCGCCTGCCGTGCGCCGAGGGCAGATCCACGGGCGAACCGCTCGCGGCGGCGGCGACCACGGGGGCTCCACCGATCGCGGCGATCAGCAGCGTGTCCTCGCCCTTCAGGAAGCGGTGCGCCCGCACGCCACCGGTCGCCCGGCCCTTCGCCGGGTACTCCGACATCGGCGTCACCTTCGCGAGCCCGGTCTCGGTGCCTGGCAGCGAGTCGGACGAGCCGGAGACGGTGACCACCACGTCGGTGTCAGGATGGGCGGCCCCGAACCAGACGACCTTGGCGCCCGGAGACAGCTTGATGCCGGCGATGCCGCCGCCCGCACGGCCCTGGGGACGCACACCGGAGGCGGGGAAGTGGAGCAGTTGGGCATCGGTGCTGATGAACGCCAGATCGGCCTCGGGGTCGGTCAGTTCGACGGCGCCGATCAGTTGGTCGCCGTCGTCGAGACGGATCACGTCCCAGGTGTCCTTGCTCAGCAGTTCGGGGTTGACCCGCTTCACGATGCCCTGCTGGGTGCCGAGCGCCAGCCCCAGCGAATCGGGGTCGAGCGTCGTCAGGCCGATGGGTCGCTCACCCGGCTCGAGCGGCCACAGTTCGTGAGCGAGGCTGCCGCCTTGCAGGCTGGGCGCCGAGGCCGTCAGCGGCACGGTGGGCAGTTCGATGGCGCGGCAGCGCAGCAGGCGGCCGCGGTTGGTGACCACGCCGAACTCTCCCTGAGCCGTGATGGAGGCCTTGGCGATCACCACGTCGTGCGCGGAGCGGCCCTCGCCCGGCAGCGGCGCGAGCGTGTCGGTGCGGGCGACCAGCCCGCTGCCGCTCAGCAGCACCCAGCACGGGTCGTCTGGCACCTCGAGGGGCGCCTTCGCGGTGGTTGGCGCGCCGGAGGAGGCCAGCAGCACGGTGCGGCGCGGGGTGCCGAACTCCTTGGCGACCTGGGTCAGCTCCTCACCGACCAACCGGCGGAGCACGTCGTCGTTGTCGATGATGTCGCGCAGCCGGGCGATCTCGTCGGCGAGTTCCCCCGCCTCCTTCTCCAGTTCGATGGTGGAGTAGCGCGTCAGGCGCCGCAACTGCATGTCGAGGATGTAGTTGGCCTGCACCTCGGTCAGGTCGAAGGCGCCCATCAGCCGCTCGCGCGCCTGCCCGGCGTCGTCGGAGGTGCGGATGATCGCGATCACGTCGTCGATGTCGGCGATGGCCGTGATGAGGCCCCGGACCAGGTGCAGCCGGTCCTCGGCCTTGGCGAGCAGGAAGCGCGAGCGCCGCAGCGTCACCTCGAGGCGGTGCGCGAGGAAGACCTCGAGCATCTCCTTCAGTGTGAGGGTGCGCGGCTGGCCCTCGACGAGTGCCACGGCGTTGATCGCGAAGGTGTCCTCGAGTTTGGTGACCTTGAACAACTGCTCGAGCAGCGCCTCGGGGTTGATGCCGTTCTTGACCTCGATGACCAGCCGCATGCCGTTGGCGAGGTCGGTCAGGTCCTTGACGTCGGCGATGCCGGTGAGCTTCTTGTCGTCGACGCCCTTCTTGATCTGCTCGATGATCTTCTCGGGGCCGATCATGTACGGCAGTTCGGTGACGATGATGCCCATCCGCCGCGGCGAGACCTTCTCGATGCGGGTGGTGGCGCGGATCTTGAAGGTGCCGCGGCCGGTGGCGTAGGCGTCGCGGACGCCGTCGAGGCCGATGATCTTGCCGCCGGTCGGGAAGTCGGGGCCGGGGATGTGGCGCATCAACTCGTCGAGTTCGATGTCGGGCCGCTTGAGCAGTTGGTGCAGGGCCGCGACGACCTCGATCAGGTTGTGCGGTGCGATGTTGGTGGCCATGCCGACGGCGATGCCGGTGGCGCCGTTGACGAGCAGGTTGGGGATCGCGGCGGGGAGGACGACAGGCTCGGACTCCTTGCCGTCGTAGTTCGGCTTGAAGTCGACGGTGTCGTGGTCGAGGCCGCGGGTCATCGCCACCGCGGGGCTCGCCATCCTGCACTCGGTGTAACGCATCGCGGCGGGGCCCGCGTCGAGCGAGCCGAAGTTGCCGTGTCCGTCGATCAGGGGGAGGCGCACCGCCCAGGACTGACCCATCCGCACCAGGGCGTCGTAGATGGCGCCGTCGCCGTGGGGGTGCAGGAGGCCCATCACCTGGCCGACGACGCGGGCGCACTTGACGTGGCCGCGGTCGGGGCGGACCCCCATCTCGTCCATCGAGAAGAGGATGCGCCGCTGGACCGGCTTGAGGCCGTCGCGGGCATCGGGCAGCGCGCGGGAGTAGATGACCGAGTAGGCGTACTCGAGGAAGCTCGACTCCATCTCCTGCGTGACGTCGACGTCGAGGATGTGCTCCTCGTCGTTCACATCGTCATCGACGGTTGGCTTCGCCATGTACGTCTCCTCCTCCGGGATGGCAACCTGCCAAGGTTATCCCTCCACGGCGGGTCCACGCCTCAGGAGCGGGACCGTGTCTCGTCATCGAGCAGGTCGGGGAGTTGGTCGCCGAGGCCGTCGCCGTCGGGGGCCCTGACCTCCGGGGCGATGTCGGGGGACCACCGGTCGGCCGTATTGACCTCCATCGGGAGGCCGTGCGCCAGCGTGTGCTCGCCCGGCGTCAACTGCCGGATCGCCCGTGCCCGCACGTGTTCGGGCTGCAGCGAGGCGAACTCGGCGTACAGGTCGGGATCGTGCTGTCCGTCGTCCCCGACGAGCAGCCACTGGACGTTGGGTAGGTCGCGGGCCAGTTCGCGCAGCGCCCTGCGCTTGTGGTCGGTGCCGCTCCGGAACCAGCCGGTCTGCGTCGGGCCCCAGTCGGTGAGCAGGATCGCGCCCTGCGGGATGCCGTGGCGGGCCTGGAAGCGCTGGATCATCGGATAGGTGTTCCAGGCCCCGTCGAGACGAAGATGATGGGCGATCCGGGGTGTGCCGCCAGCAGGCGCTGGTAGAGCCTTGCCATCCCGGGGACCGCCTGGCGGGCCTGTTCGGTCACCACGAAGGAGTTCCACGCGGCCATCATGGGGCGGGGCAGCAGGGTCGACAAGATGGTGTCGTCGATGTCGCTGACGATGCCGAACGTGACGTCGTGGCCGATCACCTGCACGCTTGCCAGCGCGGAGGCGCCGCCGTCGCCCTCGAGCCGGACGGTGTGCCAGCCCGGCGGCAGCCCTGGGTTGTGGACCCGCACGTCGACGTAGCCGCCCCTGTCGGCCTTGACGGGGATCCGGGTCTCGCCGACCACGACGTTGACGGTCGCGTTGACGCGGGCCACGTTCATGAAGTTGCGCCAGCCGCGCCGGTACAGCAGCGCCTGCGCCGCCTGCACGATGCCAAGGTCTTCCGACGGGCGCAGCACCACGCGGGCCAGGATGCGCAACTGCTCGGGAGTGCCATATCCGGTGAACGCGAGGATGTTCTCCTTCCAGCCTCGGCGGAGCAGCACACGATTGACGAGACGGTTGAGCCTGTCCTCGATGCGGGCGGCGATGAAGGGGCGGGAGGCCATGGCTCAAACCTAACCCAGACATGCCATGATGGGCGGGTGAGCCAGTCCGCCAACTTCAACTCGACCTTGCCCGCCGAGCTCATCGCCGAGATCGCCGAGTGCGGGTTCTACCCGGATCTGGTCACCCAGACCACCCAGATGGGCATCGGTGGGCAGGAGCCGCTCGACTATCTCGTGCAGCACGAGGCGACGTTCGCGGGGCATGAACTTCACCGGCACCTGACCGTGCTGATCCGCACCGACCGCCAACTCGTCATCTGCCACGTCGACGAGGGCGAGGGCGGCCGTCCCGAGGCGCTGTCAACCGTTGAGTGCGTCGCCCTGCGCGCCGTCGACTCCGTTGTCGTGACCCGGTCGCTGAGCGACCCTGAGCAGCTCACCTCGCTCAGCGAGGCCTGGCTGACGATCGTGTGGGGCGCCGCGCGACGGATCGACCTTGGGCCTGCCTCCTGCGAGGACCCGACCTGCGAGGCCGACCACGGCTACACCGGCGTGATGCAGCCCGACGACATCACCGTACGGATGTCGCGCCAGGCAGACGGCGAGAACGCGCGGAGGCTCGTGGCGTTCGGCCTCCGGCTTCAGGGTGCGGTCGGCTGATGCATTCACAGTTCGTCGAGCCCCGCTACGAGGACCTGGCGCTCGTCAACGTCTTCCCGAGCGTCATCGCCCGGTTGGACGGCGAGCAACCCGTCATCGAGGTGCCCCGCGCCTCGAAGTACGTGGTGCTCCTGGTCGACGGCCTCGGCTGGCATCAACTGGGCGAACACCTCGACCACGCGGAGACGATGGGCGATGCACTGGCGGGGGCGCTCCGGCTGACCTGCTCGGTGCCCTCGACCACCGCGACCTCGCTGACCTCGCTCGGCACCGGCGTGCCAACGGGGAGCACGGCGTGGTCGGGTACAGCTTCTTCGAGCCGAGCGTGCAGCGCGTCATCAACGCCCTGACCTGGGAGGGCGGGCCGAGCGACGTCAAGGGCTTCGCGCAGGTGCCGACCGTCTTCCAGAGGCTCGCCTCCGTGGGCCGCGGCAGTGGGGCCGTCACCCTCGACCGCTTCGCGGGCAGCGCGCTGACCAGGCTCGCATTCGCGGGCACCACCCACTTCCCGGTCTCGGCGGAGGGGCGCCGGAGCACTTCTCGGCGCTGGTCACCGACGCGCTCCGCAGCGCCGACGTCGTCTACTGCTACGAGCGGATGCTCGACCACGACGGCCACGGCTACGGCGTCGGCTCGTGGCAGTGGCTCGACCGGCTGGGAGCCGTCGACGACACGATCGCCCACCTCGTCGAGACCCTTCCCGCGGATGTGTGCCTGCTCGTCACCGGAGATCACGGGATGGTCAACGTGCCGCAGGCCTCCCGCATCGTCATCGAGGAGGAGCCCCGCCTCACGGGCCATTCGCTGGTCGGCGGAGAGCCGCGGTTCCGGCACGTCTACGGGGACTCGCCGCGCGAGATCGCCTGGGCGTGGGAGTCGGTTCTCGGCGAACGGGCCATGGTGCTGCGCCGCGAGGAGGCCATCGAGGCCGGCTGGTTCGGCCCGCGTGTGACGGGGGTCAGCCAGTCGCGGATCGGCGACGTGGTCGCTGCCATGCATCACGACTTCGCCGCGATGAGCACCGCGACGCCCGGCGAGTTCGGGCTGGTCGGCATGCACGGGTCCTTGACTGCCGCCGAGATGGAGGTCCCGCTCCTCGCCTTTGGTGGGACCCGGTGAGCCTGCGCATCGCGATCATCATCGACGACTTCTTCCCGGCCTCCGGGGGATCGGCCGATCGGTGCAGACGCAGTTGGAGGAGTTGACGGCGATGGGTCACGAGGTGACCCTGATCGCCCCTGATCGCCACCTGCAGAAACCGAGGCTCGGGCGGATCATCGAATGCCCGACCATCTACCTCGAGGGGCTGCCCGCGCACCTCAGCGTGCTGCACTGCAGCGACCGGCGCGCGAAGCTGATCTCGTCTGTCGCCGACTTCGACGTCGTGCACAGCCAGACGGAGCGGGGCGCGCTGGTGCTCGGCGCCAGGATCGCCCGGCTGCAGAACATCCCACACCTGCACACCTTCCACGCCAACATCGCGGGAACGCACCAGACCGTCCGCGGCGCGTTCTTCGGCACACTCAGCTACCGACTGCTGGTGCTGCCTGCCCTGCGCGGCGCGACCCAGCAGGACACCCCACCCGCCAAGCTGCCCTCCGCGCGGCACGAGACGGGCGGCCTTGCTGCCCGCACGGACTGGAAGTCGTTCGCGCAGATCGCACAGCGCGTCGACGCCTACACGGTGCCGTCGCCGTTCATGCGCGACCTGATCGACGAGGCGGCCGGAGAGCGGCTGCCAAGCTACGTCGTGCCGACCGGCTACAACCGCGGCATGCTCGACGCCATCGGCGAGACGCAGCGGGAACGGGAGGGCCCCCGCGTCCGGTTCCTGTCGATCGGGCGGCTCGCCAAGGAGAAGCGCCTCGACGTGCTCATCAAGGCGTTCCGCGCCGCGGACCTGCCTGACGCCGAACTGGTGATCGTCGGCGACGGGGATCAGCGCGACCCGCTGAAGAGGCTCGCAGCCGGGGCCGACAACATCGACTTCCGCTGGCACCTGTCGTCGCTCTCCGCGATCGCCTACGAGTTGGTCAACGCCGACGCGCTGGTGCTCAGCTCCTACCGGTTCGACTCGCAGGGCCTCGTCATCTCCGAGGCCGTCGCTGCGGGGCTTCCGGTGATGTACTGCGACGGTCGCCTCACCGTCGGGACCTCCCCGGAAAGCGCGCTGCTGACCGGCCCGGACGTCAAGTCCATGGCCCGCGGCTTCGTCGCGATGATGGACCCGGCGAAACGTCGCGCGATGTCGGCCGCCTCTGCCAAGCTGTTACCCGACCTGAGCCCCGAGCGGACCGCCGAGCGGTACGTGGCGGCCTACCACGACCTCATCGAGGAAAGGACCACGAGTGGCTGAACTGGTCTTCCACACCGGCCCGATGGACTGCGGCAAGTCGACGCTCGCGCTGCAGTTGGACCACATCCAGTCCACGCACGGGCGGCGTGGAAGGGTGTTCACCTCGCAGGACAGGGCTGGGGAGGGCAAGATCACCTCGCGGCTCGGGTTGAGCACCGACGCGATCGAGGTGACCGACGACTTCGACCTGTGGCGCTACGTCATCGGGGAGCTGACCACCGGGCAGCGCGTCGACTACATCGTGTGCGACGAGGCGCAGTTCTACACGTCCGAGCACATCGACCAGTTGGCGAGGATCGTCGACGAACTGCAGTTGGACGTCTACGCCTTCGGCATCCTGTCCGACTTCCGAACCCACCTGTTCCCCGGCTCGCAGCGCCTCGTCGAGTTGGCCGACCGCGTGGAGAGCCTGCCGCTTGGGCCGCTGTGCTGGTGCGGCGCCCGCGGCACGCACAACGCCCGCACGCTCGACGGGATCATGGTGACCGAGGGCAGCAGGGTGGTGGTCGGCGACACCGTCACCGGGGGAGAGGTGCGCTACGAGGTGTTGTGCAGGGCGCACCACCGCCGCAGGATGACGGCCACGAGGGCAAAGGCGACCCTGTCGCCCGACCCGCTGCCGTTCGACCCCGAGAACTTCTGAGGCGCCGCGCCGGGGTCCCTGTGGGGCGCGGCGCGGGGTTGGCGTTGAGCAGCATTTGATGCTCGTTGACGCTTGCGCTGAGCGTTCACAGCACGGTCGAGTTGCGACTGCTGCTCAACGCCAGACGAGGCCACGTGCGGCCTGGATCGGACGGCTACTTGGTGGGGCCGCCGAACATGATCTCGTCCCACGAGGGGACCTTCGCGCGCCGCTTGCGCGGCTTGGCGGGCTTCTTCGGCTCGTCGTCGCTCTCGACCAGGGCGTCCTGCGTCGGCTCCTCTGGCGTCTCGTCGACGACCGGTGCCTGCTCTGCCGGCTGAGCGGTCTCCTCGCGCACGATGGTGTGCTCGTCGTCGAGGTCGTCGACCTCGTCGGGGTCGGTCAGCGACACCTCACGGGTCGGTTCGTCGGCCTCCGGGTCGGGAGCCTCGACGATCGCCTCGCGGGCCTCGTACAGCACCGGGTCGAGGATGCCGGTGTAGATCCGGACCGAGTCCTCGCTGATCCCGCTCAACATGTCGTAGAGCCGGTCCAGTTGCGACGTGTCCTCGTTGCCCTCATGCATCAGGTTGGAGACAGGGACGTCGTCGCCCGGCTTCTCCGTCTCGGGGCGACTGACGGCCCGCACGAGGGCGAGTTCGTCGTCGAAGTCGACGGTGTTCTCCTCCTCGGGCCGCGCGCCGGGGGCCTCCTCGCCGATCATCCAGCGGGCGTCGGCGTTGTCGGCGAGCGAGAAGCGCGCCTTGGGGTCGTAGACGAACTCGGCCTCCCGGGCCTCGATCTCCCCACCGAGCGTCGCGACAACTCGCCACTTCAGGTCGGCCTGCCGCCAGGCGTCCCACGTGACGCCCTCGGAGTCGATGCCGCGCGAGCGGAGCCGTTGCGTGATCAGGTCGCCGAGCCGACGGTGGCTGCCCGCCTCGCCGCGCCTGCGGATCGTGGCGGTCTGGGCGGCCCCTGCGATGTGTTCGCGTTCGGCCAGGACGGGGCCGGCGAAGGCCTCGATCCGATCGAGATCCATCCCCGATTCGCTCGCGACGTCGTCAACGGAGGCACCGGCACGGATCCGTGACTGGATCTCGCGTGGGCTCAGAGCGTTGTCCATGATTCCTCGTCCGTGTGCGCTGGCTGAATGGGCACAACCTACCAGCGCTAGGTACAACGATGCCGGAGGCGCTTGCGGGCCGACGCACAATGGCCTGGTTCAGCGACGGGCCGGTGCGTCAGGTTGGCCCGAGATGTGATACACATGTGCCCGTCGCGGCGAAGAAAGGACGAAACGGATGGCAACTGACTACGATGCACCCCGCAAGACCGACGAGGAGATGAGCGAGGATTCGCTCGAAGAACTCAAGTCGCGCCGAAACGACAAGAACTCCGGCAAGGTCGACGAGGACGAGGTCGAGGCGGCCGAATCCTTCGAGCTTCCAGGAGCGGACCTGTCGCATGAGGAACTCACCGTACGGGTCCTGCCTCGTCAGGCGAACGAGTTCACCTGCGCATCGTGCTTCCTCGTGAAGTCGATGAGCCAACTGGCCGAGACGCGCGGCAAACTGCAGTACTGCGTCGACTGCGTCTAGAGCCACAGCACACGGAAAAACCGGCGGGAAACTTCCCGCCGGTTTTTCGTTGCCTCATGGGCGGCTCAGAAGTCGAGCTTGTTGCGCAGCTTGCCGGGCGCGGTGTGCTCGAAGTTCTTCAGCCAGCGGTTCTGCACCAGCCGGTTCATCATGAGCTGGGTCATCCCGACGCCGAGACCACTGGCCGCCGCCCAGATCAGGGCCTGCTTGAGCGGGGTCTCCGGGTCGTTGGGATCCGGTGGGGCGTCACCCGTGGACACCTCCCACAGCTTGGTCACGAGTTTCTGCGCCACAATCGTGGTGACGGCGCCGATCGCGCCCGCGTAGATCTTCCACATCAGCTTTTCGCTGGCTGCCATCGATGTTCCTCTCACCGTTACCCGTCTGAAGAACATTATGCCCAACGGGCTAAGGTGCATTAGTGACCTACTCGGAACGGCTGCACATTCCCTGGTGGTGGATGCTGATCGGCCTGCTGTTCGCGGGCAGCCTCGCGGTTGCCGTGCTGGCCTACGTCCACCTGCAGATCGGGATCGCCGTCAGCGTCCTGATCATGCTGGCGGTGCTGCTGACGCTGGTCGCCTACTCCCGCACCCGCGTCACGGTCGACGCCGACGGCCTGACGGCCGGCCGGTACCGCCTCGGACACCCCTACATCGCGGCGGCCACCGCCCTGGATGGTGAGCAGGCGCGGGCCGCTCTCGGCCCCGACGCCGATCACCGCGCCTTCCTGTTCACCCGGCCGTTCCTGTCTTCGCTTGTGCGCGTCGACCTTGACGATCCGGCCGATCCGCACCCGTACTGGCTCGTCAGCACCCGCCACCCGGAACGGCTGGCCGACGCGCTGCGCCAGGAGGCCACGTCATGATCATCGACACGCTCGCCGCCGACGCCCATCTGCCCGGGTACGCACAGCCCGGCGACGCGGGGGCCGACCTGCGCAGCACCGAGGACGTGGTGCTCGAACCCGGCCAGCGTCGCCTGGTCGGCACCGGTGTCGCCCTCGCGATCCCCGCGGGCCACGTCGGGCTCGTCACGCCCCGCTCGGGCCTCGCAGCGAAGGCTGGCCTCAGCATCGTCAACTCTCCCGGGGTCATCGACTCCGGTTATCGCGGCGAGATCAAGGTCTGCCTGATCAACCTCGACCCGCACACGCCGATCACGTTGGCGGCGGGCGACCGGATCGCGCAACTGCTGATCGTGCCGTTCGTGACGGCCACGTTCACCCCCGTGGCGTCGCTCGATGCGACGGTGCGCGGTGCGGGTGGCTATGGTTCTACCGGCGGTTTCACCCGCCACATCGTGGAGGAAGCGCAGTGATTTTCGGACGCAAGAAGCAAAACGCCAAGGAAGAGGCCGTCGAGACGGTCGAGGTCGCCGAGGAGGCGAGCGTCGACGAAGAGGCCCCGAAGGCCGAGGAGGCTCCCGAACTGAGCGAACCGGAGGCGCAGGCACGTGCCTGGGACGACGAGTTCGACCGTGAGGAGGGCCCCTTCGACATCGCCGAGGTGGATCTCGAGGCCGACGAGGACGACGTCACGAGGCTCGACCTCGGCAGCATCATCGTCACGCCATTCGAGGGGATGACGATCCAGCTTCAGGTCAACAGGGACACCAACGTCGTCCAGTCGATCCTGGTCGGCGACGGCGAGTCCGGCCTCGAGGTCGCGGCCTTCGCCGGCCCCACCAAGTCGTCGATGATCCCCGAGATCCGCGAGGAGATCATCAAGGCGACCGCGCAGCAGCAGGGGCAGATCGCCGTGTCCCAGGGCCCGTTCGGCTCCGAACTGCGCCGGGCGCTTCCCGTGAAGGACCCCAACGGCAACGCCGCAACCCACCTGTCGCGCACCTGGATGGTGTCCGGCCCCGGCTGGCTGCTGCGGGGTGTGCTGCTCGGCAAGGCCACGTTCGAGCCCGAGAACGAGGACGCGCAGGTCGCGCTGTTCGAGTTCTTCAGCAACATCGTGGTGCGCCGCGGCACCGCCCCTGTCGCACCGGGAAGCCTGCTTCCCATGAAGGTTCCAGAGGCGGAGGGCTGAGCGGTGTCCGATGGATCGCTCGGTTCCCGGCTGCGTCGGTTCTTCGCCTCGCACGAGGAGTTGGAGGCCGCGGAGTTGCGGGAGCAGTCGGTCGACTGCGGTGCTGAGACACTGGCCTCCGCCAAGCCCCGCTCACGGGTGACGCTGCGCGGCACCATCACGTCCCTGACCTCTGACGCCAAGAACGGCTGGCTCGAGGCCGAGGTGACCGACGGGACGGGCACCGTCCGGCTGGTCTGGATGGGTCGCGACCACATCCAGTGCCTCATCCCCGGACGACACGTGCGGATCGTTGGGCGGCTCGCGTCCGAGGACGGTAAGCCCGTCATCTACAACCCGGACTTCGAGCTGCTCTGACGCCCGCCCGGCATCAGCGCCAGGGCTCAGAAGCTGGCGGGCCCGTCGTCCTCGTCGGGGTTGAGCATCGCGGCAAGCTCGGGCTCGGCCTCCTGCGTCACAACGAACAGCAGTTCGTCGTCCGCCTCGAACGCGCGGTCCCGCTCCGGCGTGAGCGGAATGGAGTCGCGGATGATCGCCACCAGCACCGCGTCCACCGGGAAAGCGATGTCGCGCACCCGTCGTCCGACCATCCAGCCCTCGTCGGGGAGCGTCACCTCCGATAGGTGCGCCGTCGACTTCTTGAACGTCAGCAGCCGCACCAGGTCGCCGGTGGAGACCGCCTCCTCGACGAGCGCCGACATCAGCCTCGGCGTCGACACCGACACGTCGACGCCCCACTGCGCGTCGAACATCCACTCGTTGCCCGGGTGGTTGACGCGCGCGACGGTGCGGGGGACCCCGAACTCCGTCTTGGCGAGCAGCGAGTAGACCAGGTTGGCCTTGTCGTCACCGGTGGCGGCGATCGACACGTCGTAGTTCTCGAGCTCGGCGTCCTCGAGGCTCTGCAGTTCGCAGGCGTCGGCCTCGAGCCACTGAGCACCCGGCACCGAGTCGGGCTTGATGGCGGCCCTGTCCTTGTCGATGAGCAGGGCCTGATGCCCGTTGGCGATCAACTCGCGGGCGATCGAGCGTCCGACGTTGCCTGCCCCTGCGATGCACACGCGCATCCCGGTGTCCTTACTGCTTCTCTGGCGGGTTGGCGAACAGCGTCTCGATCTCGTCGGTGCGATCCGTCATGCACGCGACGTAGATGAGGTCGCCGTCCTGGTAGATCGTCTCGCGGTCGGGGACGATGCCACGGCCGACCCGCAACACGAACGGGATGGGGGCGTCGGCGTCGCGCGAGAGGTCGCGGATCTTCCTGCCGACCCAGCCGCTGTGCACATGGACCTGCAGCAGGCGGGCGTCGCCGGTCGGGTCGCGCCAGACAGGCTCGCTCCCCTGGGGCAGCAGCCGTCGCAGCACCTGCATCACCGTCCAGCGCACCGTGGCGACCGTCGGGATGCCGAGCCGCTCGTAGACGGCGGCGCGGCCCTGGTCGTAGATCCGGGCGACCACGTTCTCGATGTGGTAGATCTCGCGCACCACGCGGGCGGCGAGGATGTTGGAGTTGTCACCGGAGGAGACGGCGGCGAACGCGTCGGCGCGGCGGATGCCTGCCTCCTCGAGCACCTGCCTGTCGAAGCCGACCCCCTTGACGGTGGTGCCGTGGAAATCGTTGCCGAGGCGGCGGAAGGCATCGACGTTGACGTCGATGACGGCGACGCTGTGGCCCCGCTTCTCCAGCCCCTTCGCGAGCATGGCGCCGACGCGCCCGCAGCCCATGATGACGATGTGCACCAGGCTCCTCCTTCGATGTCTGCCGAACATAGCATCGATGCGGCCATGACTTTCGCCCCGGCAAGGTCTACCGTGGGCGCGTGAAAATCTTCTCGGGGATCAAGCGTCTCCTGTTCGGGCGTCGGCTCGCCAACGCCCAAATGGGGGAGACGCTGCTGCCCAAGCGCATCGCGCTGCCCGTGTTCGCTTCGGACGCTCTCAGCTCGGTCGCCTACGCCCCTGACGAGATCCTGATCACCTTGTCCCTTGCGGGCATGGCCGGCTTCATCTTCTCGTGGGAGATCGGCCTGGCCGTGGGCGTGGTCGTGGCCGTGGTGGTCATGTCCTACCGGCAGACGGTCTACGCCTATCCGAGCGGCGGCGGCGACTATGAGGTGGCCAAGGAGAACCTCGGCCGGTTCGCGGGCCTCACGGTCGCGTCGTCGCTGATGGTCGACTATGTGCTGACGGTGGCGGTGTCGGTCTCCGCGGGCGTCATCAACGCCAAGGCGATGCTGCCCTTCCTGCAGGACCATGAGGCCTGGACGGCGGTCGTCGTGATCGTGTTCCTGACCATCATGAACCTGCGCGGCGTCCGCGAATCGGGCGCCGCGTTCGCGATCCCCACCTACGTGTTCATGGCCTCGATGATCGTGATGGTCGCCATCGGCCTTTTCCGCATCTTCGCGCTCGACCAGACGCTGCTCAGCGAGACGGCGAACCTGACGGTGGTGCGGGAGGACGGGGTCGAGAACATCGCGGGCTGGGCGCTGGTTGCGATCCTCGCGCGCGCCTTCTCGTCCGGCTGTGCGGCGCTCACCGGCGTCGAGGCCATCAGCAACGGCGTGCCCGCGTTCAAGCCGCCGAAGAGCCGCAACGCCTCCCGGGTGCTCGGCATGCTCGGCGTGCTCGCGATCACCATGCTGCTCGGCATCATCGCGCTGGCGAACCTGACGAAGGTGCACCTGATCGATGAGCTGACCGGCACGCACTATGTCGACGAGGTGGGCAACACCATCCACTCGGCGGCCACCACCGTCACCGGACAGCTCGCCCGCGTGGTGTTCATGGACTGGTTCGAGCCGGGCTTCTACGTCGTGGTCACCGCCACGATGCTGATCCTGTTCCTGGCCGCCAACACCGCATTCAACGGCTTCCCCTCGCTCGCGTCGATCCTGGCGCGCGACGGCTACCTGCCCCGCCAGTTGCACACCCGCGGCGACCGCTTGGCGTTCTCCAACGGCATCGTGATGCTCGCGGCCGCCGCCATCGCGCTGGTGCTGATCTTCAACGCCTCGGTCACCGCACTGATCCAGCTGTACGTCGTCGGCGTGTTCATCTCCTTCACCCTCGGCCAGATCGGCATGGTCAAGCACTGGACCACGGCGCTGAAGACCGAACAGGAGCCCGAGAAGCGCACCAAGATGAAGCGCTCGCGGGTGATCAACTTCGTCGGCGCCACCCTGACCGGCATCGTCCTTGTCATCGTCCTGATCTCGAAGTTCACCCACGGCGCCTACCTCGCGATCGTCGCGATGGGTGTCACCTTCGCGCTGATGCTTGCGATCTCCAACCACTACCTGGCCGTCGAGCGCGAGGTCGCGCTGACGCCGGACTCCGACCGGGCGCTGCCGAGCCGGGTGCGCTCGGTGATCCTGGTGCAGCAGGTGAACCTGCCGACGGTCAAGGCCATCGCGTTCGCACGGGCCACCCGACCCACCACCCTGACGGCCGTCACGGTCGCCATCGACGACGACCAGGTCGAACAGATCATCGACCAGTGGGAGGCGGAGGACTTCGGCATCCCGCTGAAGGTGATCGCCTCCCCGTACCGCGAGATCACCGGACCGTTCATCAAGTACGTCGCGAAGCTGCGCACCGAGAACCCGCGCGACGTGGTGAGCGTCTACATCCCCGAGTTCGTCGTCGGCCATTGGTGGGAGCAGTTGCTGCACAACCAGACGGCGCTGGTGATCCGGACCCGGCTCCACTTCATGCAGGGAGTCATGGTGACCTCGGTTCCGTACCAGCTCAAGAGTTCCGACGCGCGCAAGGAGCGGGCCAAGGAGGCGGCCCGCCGCCAGGTGCGCGGATGACCAGGGCACTGAGGCTCGGAGGGGTCGCGCACGGGGGCTTCGTGGTCGCGCGCGACGAGGAGAAGGTCGTCTTCGTCACCGGCGGCCTGCCGGGGGAGTTGGCCACCGTCGAGATCACAGAGCGCGGCAAGCGCTTCGACCGGGGCCGCGTCGTCGAGGTGCTCGAGCCCGCCGCAGGCCGGATCGAGCCGCCGTGCCCGATCGCGGGGGAGTGCGGCGGCTGCGACTGGCAGTTTGCCGACCAGGAGACCCAACTCGACCTCAAGACCGCCGTGGTCGCCGAACAGTTGCGGCGCCTCGCGGGCATCGAGTGGGATGGCCGCGTCGAGGCGGTCCCCGGCGGGTTGACCGGATGGCGGACGCGGCTCAGGTTCGCCGTCGACGGCAGGGGACGGCTCGGCTTCCGTGCCCGCAGGTCGCACCAGGTGATCCCGCTTCCCGAGCAGGGCTGCCTGATCGCGGCCGATCCGCCATACGACGAGGCCCGCGAGGTCGCCGAGCCCGGCCAGGAGGTGATCGTCGCGATCGGCACCGACTCGGCCACCAGCCTCGGCCCGAGGCTCGGCATCGGCGACGACCCGGTGCACGAACGGGTGCTGGGTCGCGACTTCGATGTCGACGCGGACGGCTTCTGGCAGGTCCACCGCGAGGCCCCGGAGACGCTGACCCGCGCCGTCCTCGACGGGCTGGATCCGCGTCGGGGCGAGTCGGCGCTCGACCTGTACTGCGGCGTCGGGCTGTTCGCAGGCGCGCTCGTCGACGCCGGCTGCGACGTGCTCGGCGTGGAGTCCGGGCGACGCGCGGTCGCCCAGGCGCGCCGCAACGTGCCCCAGGCGAGGTTCAGCGCGGCCCCGCTTGAGCGCGCGCTGCACGACCTGCCCGGCTCGGTTGACCTGGTCGTGCTCGACCCGCCGCGCAAGGGCGCTGGAGCCTCCGTGGTCCGCGCTGTCGCCGCCGCCGGCCCGCGCGCGGTCGCCTACGTCGCCTGCGACCCGTCGGCACTTGCCCGTGACCTGGCCTATTTCGCCGAGCAGGGCTACGCGCCGACGTCGATCAGGGGCTTCGACCTGTTCCCGATGACCCAGCACATCGAGTGCGTCGCGATCCTGATGCCCCAGGGATAGACCCCCTCGTTGGCCCTAGGATGGGCCTTGTCCGGCGATGCCGCCCTCCGCGCCTCAACGTGGTATCTTGATGTCAAGAGACTTCGCGGGTCGTCAACGAGAAGGAGTATTGATGAGCGTCAACAGTTTCGGGGCCAAGTCCAGCCTCGACGTCCAGGGCACCGAGTACGAGATCTTCCGGCTCGACGCCGTGCCGGGGTCCGAGAAGTTGCCCTTCAGCCTGAAGGTTCTGCTCGAGAACCTGCTGCGCACCGAAGACGGCGCCAACATCACCAAGGAGGACATCGAGTTCCTCGGTAACTGGGATCCGAACGCGGAGCCCGACCACGAGATCCAGTTCACGCCCGCTCGCGTGATCATGCAGGACTTCACCGGCGTCCCGTGTGTTGTCGACCTGGCCACCATGCGTGAGGCCGTCATCGGGCTCGGCGGCGACCCGGACAAGGTCAACCCGCTCTCGCCCGCCGAGATGGTCATCGACCACTCCGTGATCGCGGAGGTCTTCGGCACCGCGAGCGCGTTCCAGCAGAACACCGACATCGAGTACCAGCGCAACCGCGAGCGCTACCAGTTCCTCCGCTGGGGCCAGACGGCGTTCGACAACTTCAAGGTCGTCCCCCGGGCACCGGCATCGTGCACCAGGTCAACATCGAGCACCTGGCGCGCGTGATCTTCCCGCGCACCGTCGACGGCGTGCTGCAGGCCTACCCGGACACCTGCGTCGGCACCGACTCGCACACCACGATGGTCAACGGCCTCGGCGTGGTCGGCTGGGGCGTCGGCGGCATCGAGGCAGAGGCGGCCATGCTCGGCCAGCCCGTGTCGATGCTGATCCCGCGCGTGGTCGGCTTCAAGCTCAAGGGCAAGCTCAACGAGGGCACCACCGCAACCGACCTCGTCCTCACCATCACCGAGATGCTGCGCCAGCACAAGGTGGTCGGCAAGTTCGTCGAGTTCTACGGAGAGGGCGTCGCGGAGGTCCCGTTGGCCAACCGCGCGACCATCGGCAACATGAGCCCCGAGTACGGCTCGACCATCGCGATCTTCCCGATCGACGACAAGACAAGCGACTACCTGCGCCTGACCGGCCGCGACGAGGAGCAGATCGCCCTCGTGGAGGCCTACGCCAAGGCGCAGGGCATGTGGCACGACGCCGCGCACGAGCCCACCTTCTCCGAGTACATCGAACTGGACCTGTCGACGGTCGTGCCGTCGATCGCCGGCCCGAAGCGTCCGCAGGACCGGATCAAGCTGAGCGAGGCCAAGACGAACTTCGAGGAGAACGTGCCGGCCTATGCGGCCGACCCCGCGAAGGTCGTGCCCGTCACGCTCGCCGACGGCACCTCGTTCGACCTGACCAACGGCGCCGTCACGGTGGCCTCGATCACGTCGTGCACCAACACGTCGAACCCGAGCGTCATGATCGGCGCAGCGCTGCTGGCGAAGAAGGCGGTCGAGAAGGGCCTCAACCGCAAGCCGTGGGTCAAGACGTCGCTCGCCCCCGGCTCGCAGGTCGTCACCGACTACTACGAGAAGGCCGGCCTGACGGAGTACCTCGACAAGATCGGCTTCAACCTGGTCGGCTACGGCTGTGTCACCTGCATCGGCAACACCGGCCCGCTGATCCCCGAGATCTCCAAGGCCGTCAACGACGAGGACATGGCGGTCACCGCCGTGCTGTCAGGCAACCGCAACTTCGAGGGTCGCATCAGCCCCGACGTGAAGATGAACTACCTCGCCTCGCCGATGCTGGTCATCGCCTACGCGCTGGCGGGCACCATGGACATCGACATCCTCAACGACCCGCTCGCGACGAACGAGGCTGGCGAGGACGTCTACCTCAAGGACATCTGGCCGTCGCAGGCCGAGATTGAGCAGGTCGTCGGCTCGTCGATCTCCTCCGACATGTTCACGGAGCGTTACGCGGACGTGTTCACAGGAGACGAGCGCTGGCGCTCGCTCCCCACCCCGGAGGGCAACACCTTCGAGTGGGACGACGCGTCGACCTACGTGCGTAAGGGCCCGTACTTCGACGGGATGCCGGTCGAGCCCGAGCCGGTCACCGACGTCGTCGGCGCCCGCGTGCTGCTCAAGCTGGGCGACTCGGTCACCACCGACCACATCTCGCCTGCCGGCAACATCAAGGCCGACTCGCCCGCCGGCCTGTACCTGGCCGAGCACGGTGTCGAGCGTCGCGACTTCAACTCCTACGGCTCGCGCCGTGGCAACCACGAGGTCATGATCCGCGGCACGTTCGCCAACATCCGGCTCCGCAACCAGATCGCGCCTGGCACCGAGGGCGGCTTCACCCGCGACTTCACGCTGCCCGACGCGCCCATCACCACCGTCTTCGACGCGTCGGTGAGCTACGAGGAGGAGGGCACCCCGCTCGTCGTGCTCGCTGGCAAGGAGTACGGCTCCGGCTCGTCGCGTGACTGGGCGGCCAAGGGGACTGCGCTGCTCGGCGTGCGCGTCGTGATAGCCGAGAGCTACGAGCGCATCCACCGCTCGAACCTGATCGGCATGGGCGTGCTTCCGCTGCAGTTCCCCGACGGCCAGACGGCCGACTCGCTCGGCCTGACGGGCGAGGAGAGCTTCGCGGTCCAGGGCGTCACGGCGCTCAACGACGGCGTGACCCCGAAGACCATGAAGGTGATCGCTGTCAAGCCCGACGGCTCCGAGGTGACCTTCGACGCCATCGTGCGCATCGACACCCCCGGGGAGCGTGCGTACTACGTCAACGGCGGCATCATGCAGTACGTGCTGAGGAACCTGGCCAAGGCCTGATCCTCCGCAGACAGAACCGGCCGCGCTCTTCTCGGGGCGCGGCCGGTTCGTCGTTGTCGGGGAGTGCTGGGGCTCCCGCCGGGTCAGCGGTCGTCGAGGGCGGTGCCTCGCTTGTCGACGAGGCCCCAGGCGGCGACAGCAGCGATGACGAAGAAGGCGGCGAACACGATGAACATCGTCGAGACGCCGAGCGCCAGCAGCGCGGGCACGCAGAGCGGGGCGATGATCGAGGCGATCCGGCCGACACCCGCGGACCAGCCCGAGCCAGTGCCGCGCAGCGAGGTGGGGTACATCTCCGGGGAGACGGCGTACAGCGCGCCCCAGGCGCCCAGGTTGAAGAACGACAGGGCCATGCCGGTGCCGATGATGGCCGCCTCGCCGGAGGCGGACCCGAACGCGACGGCGGAGGCCGCGGAGCCGACCAGGAACAGCGAGAGGGTCGGACGGCGCCCCCAGGCCTCGATCAGCCAGGCGGCAAGCGCGTAGCCGGGCAGTTGGGCGAGCGTGATGATCAAGGTGAAGCCGAAGGACTGGACGAGCGGGTAGCCCTTACCGACGAGGATGGTGGGGATCCAGATGAAGGCGCCGTAGTAGCCGAAGTTCACGCAGAACCAGGCCAGCCACAGGCTGAGGGTGCGCAGCCGGAACTCCGGGCTCCACAGGGCGCCGAGCCGCTGCGTCGCCGTCTGTGCGACCACCGGGGGAGCCTGTGCCGAGGTGTCGTCGACGACGTCTGGGCTCGCGACCCCCGCGGAGGCCTCGAACTGCCGCACGATGGTCTCCGCCTCGGCGTGGCGGCCGCGGCGCTCGAGCCAGCGGGCCGACTCGGGAAGGCCCCACCGCACGGCGAGCGCGTAGGCAGCCGGGATCGCACCGATCGCGAAGGCCCACCGCCACCCGTTGTCCGAGGTGGGGATCACGAAGTAGCCGATCAGCGCGGCGGCGGTCCAGCCGACCGCCCAGAACGCCTCGAGGATGACGATGATGCGGCCGCGCATCCGGGCGGGGGCGAACTCGCTGACGTAGGTCGAGGCGACCGGCAGTTCGGCGCCGAGGCCGAGGCCGACGAAGAAGCGCAGCACCAGCAACAGCGCGAGGCCGCCAACGAGCGCGCTCGCGCCGGTCGCCAGGCCGTAGATCAGCAGGGTCACGGCGAAGATGTGGCGCCTGCCGAAGCGGTCGGCGAGCAGGCCGCCGACGCTTGCGCCGATGGCCATGCCGACGAAGCCGATCGAGGCGATCCAGGACTTCTCGGTGGTGGTGAGGTCCCATTGGGTGGCGAGGGCCGCGATGATGAACGAGATGAGGCCGACGTCCATGGCATCGAGTGCCCAGCCGACCCCTGACCCGGTGAGCACCTTGAGGTGACGTCGGGTGAAGGGGAGGCGGTCGAGTCGCTCGGAGCGGGTCTCCGGGGTACCGGCTGTCGCAGTCATGTCGTCATATTAACGATAAGTGGTCCAGGTCCCCGCATCGCCCGCCTGTCGGTCGGGTGGTTGCATGAGCATGTTTGGTTGCTCGTTGCCGAAATCGACCCCTGTTAGCGCTTGCAGCAGGAACGAGTTACCAAACATGCTCAAGGGCGGGGTCCTGGCCGCGGCGACGGCTTTACTTTGTCGGACCCCTGGCCTGTAATAGAACACATGTTCGACGATGATGAAGTGATCCGGGTCTACGTTCCGCCAGGCTGGCCCGGCTCGGTGCGGCCGCCCGGGTCGCCCGGCTGGCTCGCCTCCGCGGAGGCGTTCCTGCTCGACGTGTGTCCCTCCGAGTACCGCGGCTACCAGGTGCTGAGGCGTCATCCTGTGGTGCTCGCGAAGCTGGCGCAGGAGTTCGTGGCGTCGCAGTTGATGGCCACCCGCTCGGGTCTGTCCGACGTACGCACCTCGCTGTCCGGCTTCGTCGACACGGCGACGGTCGACCAGACGGCGGGCGTGCTGCAGCAGGAGGAGGCGAGGCTGACGCGGGTCGCGCGCGGCGTCGACCTGGTCGACCAGGCGCTGCGTGACGTTCGCTTCGTGAAGAAGCTCTGACCGGGTGCCGGGCCGCCTAACCTCCCTGGCGGCTCGGCGATTGGTCGTACTATGGACCCCATGTCTTTGTTGGATTCGATCAACAGCCCGCGCGACCTGCGTGCGCTGTCGCGCAGGCAGCTCAACCAGCTCGCGACGGAGATCCGATCCTTCCTGATCACCAAGGTGAGCCGAACCGGCGGCCACCTCGGCCCCAACCTCGGTGTCGTCGAGCTCACGCTTGCGATCCACAAGGTCTTCGACTCTCCGACCGACCCGATCATCTTCGACACGGGCCACCAGAGCTACGTCCACAAGATGCTGACGGGGCGCCGCGACGGCTTCGACTCGCTGCGGCAGCGCGGTGGCCTGTCCGGCTACCCGGAGCCCCGCGAGTCCGAGCACGACTGGGTCGCGAACTCGCACGCCTCGGCGTCCCTGTCCTGGGCGGAGGGCCTTGCGAAGGGTTTCCGCCTGACGGGGGAGAAGCGCACCGTCGTGGCGGTGATCGGCGACGGCGCCCTCACCGGCGGGATGGCCTGGGAGGCCCTCAACAACATCGCTGACAACGACGACCTGCGCCTCGTGGTGATCGTCAACGACAACGGCCGCTCCTACACCCCGACGGTGGGGGGCGTCGCCAACCACCTCGCGGGCCTGCGCACCGACCACCGCTACGAGAAGACGCTGAGCCTCATCAAGCGCACCGTGATGCGGCTCCCGGTGATCGGTCGGCCCGTCTACGACCTGATGCACGGCTTCAAGACGGGCGTCAAGGATGTCCTCGCGCCGCAGTCGATGTTCTCCGACCTCGGCATCAAGTACACGGGCCCGATCGACGGTCACGACATCACGGCGCTGACCAACCATCTCGAGCAGGCGAAGCAGTTCGGTGGCCCGGTCATCGTGCACTGCGTCACCCGCAAGGGCCGCGGCTTCCAGGCCGCGGAGGAGAACGAGGAGGACCGCTTCCACGCGATCGGCAAGATCAATGAGTTCACGGGCGAGCCGCTCTCGGCCTCGGTGCAGGCGACCTGGACCGACGCCGTCGCCGAGGCCATGGTGCAACTCGGCCAGCGTCGCCCCGATGTGGTGGCGATCACGGCCGCCATGCTCAACCCGGTGGGCCTCGGTCGCTTCGCCGCCGCCTTCCCCGACCGGATCTTCGACGTCGGCATCGCAGAGCAGCACGCGGTCGTCTCAGCGGCGGGGCTGGCGAAATCGGGGCTGCACCCGGTGCTCGCCCTCTACGCGACCTTCCTGAACCGCGCCTTCGACCAGGTGCTGATGGACGCGGCGCTGCACAAGGCTGGCGTCACGATCCTGCTCGACAGGGCCGGCGTCACCGGAAACGACGGCCCCAGCCACAACGGCATGTGGGACATGACGCTGATGGGCATCGTGCCCGGGCTGCGGCTCGCCGCCCCACGCGATCAGGCACGGCTGGTCGCCGCGCTCGACCGCGCGGTCGACGTCGACGATGCCCTCACGGTGGTCCGCTATTCGAAGGAACGCATCCCGGACGAGATCGACGAGATCGCCCACGTCGGCGACGGCTTCGACCGCGTCGACGTGTTGCGCCGCGACCCGGAGGCGAAGGTGCTGGTCGTCGGCTACGGGCAGTTCGTCGGGATGGCCATGTCGGTGGCGGAGCGACTGGGCGACCAGGGCGTCGCCGCGACCGTGGTGGACCCGCTCTGGGCGCTGCCCGTCAGCCCCACCCTCGTCGACGTCGCAGCCGGCTACGACATGGTCATCACGTTGGAGGACAACCTTGAGGAGGGCGGAGTCGGCCAGCGCCTCCGGTCCCGACTCGCCGAGGTCGGCGCATCATCGCAGGTGCTGACGTTCGGGATCCCGCAACGCTTCCTTTCGCAGGGCGCGCGCGACGAGGTGCTCGACGAGATCGGCCTCACCGCCGCAAAGATCTCGCTGGAGGCGCTGGGCGCCATCCTGGCGCGGCCCGTGGACGTGCCTCAGGCCGACCGCCAGGCCTGAGTCAGCGGACCTGCCGGACCTCGAAGGTCTGCGTCGGCGCCACGAAGGCGTCCTGAGCCTCGACGATCAACAACTCTGGCGAGTCGGCCTCGTAGGTCTTGACGAGCAACTCGTAGACGCTTGCCGCCGTCAGGGCGAGCGCCGACGCCGCATCGCCGGACGAGCGGAAGTGTGAGGAGAACAGGGCCGAGGCGACGTCTCCGGAGCCGTTGCGCTTGAACGGAAGTTGCGGGGTCTGCACGATCCACGCACCCTCGCCGGTCACCGCGAGCATCTCGATGGTGTCGGCAGGACGGTCGGGGCGGAAGACGCTAGTCACGAGCACCGTCGAGGGGCCGACCTCGCGCACCTGGTCGACGGAGGCAAGGGTCTCCTCGAGCGTGTGGGGATCGGTGCCGGTGATGAAGCCCAGTTCGAACTGGTTCGGCGAGATCAGGTCGGCCTTCGGCACGACGCGGTCGCGGATCAGGGTCTGGACCTCGGGGGCGACGAAGCAGCCAGACTTGGCGCTGCCGAGCACAGGGTCACAGGCGTAGATGGCCTGCGGGTTGCGCTCCTTGACGAGTGCGACGGCGTCGAGGATCGCGTCGCCGATGTCGTTTCCTCCCTGGTAGCCGCTGACCACCAGGTCGACGTCGTTCAGGCCACCGCGCTCGTCGATGCCGCGAACGATGTCGCGCACCACGTCGCCGCTGAGCAGTTGGCCGCCCCAGGCGCCGTAGCCGGTGTGGTTGGAGAAGACGACGGTGTGCACCGGCATCACCTCATGCCCGATGCGCTGCATCGGGAAGACGGCGGCGGAGTTGCCCACGTGGCCGTAGGAAACGCAGGACTGGATCGACAGGACTCGCATAGGGGAATCCTGCCACGTCTCGCGGACGCTGCGACAACTCGGCCACGACGGGTCAGCATCCGGTCGCCCCGGGCGCCGCTCACTCCTCGGCGGCTCCGAGGGCCTCCGCGATGGCTGGCACGAGGAAGTCGGCCTGCCAGGGCCGCACGCCGAGGTCGAGCAGCACGTCGCGGTCGACCACCGGATGCCGGTAGACGGCCTCCTGGAGCGCCTGCGGGGGCGCCACGAGCGACGCCTGCAGGCCGCCGAGGTCGCAGGCGAGCCCATCGACCGTCGGCTTGATCGCCGCCCAGCGAGCGGCCGCCTCCGGGTTGGTGCGGTCCCAGTTGCGGGGCTGGGGGATTCCGGTGTGCGGAGGCCGCTTCGGCGGGTAGCCCTTCTCGGGCAACTCGCGGACGCGGTCCAGAGCCGCCAGCCAGTTGTTGAGGTAGCGCTGGCCGGGGTTGCTGTGGAAGGCGCGCAGGTTCTGCACCTGGCCCCGGGCAGGCACCTGGTCACGGAGCAGGCCCGCGACCTCCATGATGGCGGCGTCCGGCAGGATCCACGTCGGCGGCCGGTCGCGGCGCTGGCCGATCGCGTCGCGCTCCAGCCACAGTTCCCGGGCGATCGCGAACTGCAGTGGGGTGCGCAGCGACGTCAGGCCGCTGAGTCGGCGCCACGGGTCTTGACGCGGTGTCGGCGGCGCAGAGAACCGGGTGAGCGTCGTGGCGTCCTCCTGCGCGGACCACTCGGCCCTGCCGACCCGGTCGAGTTCGTCATGCAGCGCGTCCGCGAGTTCGACCAGATAGTCGACGTCGAGCGCCGCGTAGGTGAGCCAACTCTCGGGCAGCGGGCGCTTGGACCAGTTGTCGGCGGAGTGCGCCTTGCGGAGCCGGATGCCCACCTCGGACTGCAAGAGGGCGCCGAGGCTCGCCGCGGGCTTGCCGAGCAGCCGGGCGGCCATCTCGGTGTCGAAGATCTCGTGCGGCACGATCCCGATCTCCTGCATGCATGGCAGGTCCTGGCTCGCGGCGTGGATGATCCAGGCGGCGCCCTCGGTGGCGTCGACGAGGCCGGAGAGGCTGACGTCGGTGTTCTCGAACGCGATCGGGTCGATCAGCCACGTGCCTGCGCCCTCGCGTCGGATCTGCAGCAGGTAGGCCTTTGGCCAGTACCGGTGACCGTGTGCGCGTTCGGTGTCGAAGGCGACCGGGCCGGTGCCGCCCCGCAGCGCGTCGAGCGCCTCGTTCAGCGAACCGGGAGTCTCAATCACCGGGCGCAGTGGTTCGCGGCTCGTCTCGACGTAGCTCATCAGGCCAGGCCGGTCGGCAGCGTGGTGACGCCGGGAGGCAAGGCGGGCTGCCCTGCGACCATGCCCATCAGTTCCTGCCACGCCGCCAGGTGGGGCGTGAGGGGGTGGGCCTCGTCGAGCGTCGGCGTCCACGACGAGCGCACCTCGACGTCGGCGCGGTCGGAGTCGGTCATCTCGCCGAAGCCGACGCTGTAGGAGGCGGTCACGGTGCCGGCCAGTTCTCCGGCGACGCACCCGTGGTTCGCGAGGGCGTCGGTCAGCCAGGACCAGGCGACCTCCGGCAGCAGCGAGTCGGTGACCATGTCGGCATCGACCTCGGCGCGGACGTAACTGACGATCCGGAACGTCCCACCCCATGCGATGTTGCCTGCGGGGTCATGGAGCAGGATCAGCCGGCCGGTGGCAAGCGACTCGTCACCGCCCTCCAGATCGGCCGAGATAGCGATGGCGTGGGGCGCGATCCGCTGCGGGGAGCCGATCTCCTCGGTGGTGAGCCCGGGACGCCATGTCATCGCGTCCAACTCGCGGAGGGCACGGGCGAATGCCTCCGGAGCGAGGCTCTTCACGTTTGCTGGCACGCCGCCAGCCTAAGCGGGCGACCGGCGGTGCGTGTGTCTGACGCGCCGGGCGGGCCTCAGGTGGTCGGGCGGAGCCGCATGCTCACCGAGTTGATGCAGTAGCGCAGATCGGTGGGCGTGTCGTAGCCCTCGCCCTCAAAGACGTGCCCCAGGTGCCCGTCGCAGTTGGCGCAGCGCACCTCGACGCGCGGCCTGCCCGGCAGCGACCGGTCCTCGATGTAGCGGACGCGCTCCTCGGCCAGCGGCGCGAAGAAGCTCGGCCACCCGCAGTGGGAATGGAACTTCTGATTGCTGCGGAACAGTTCGGCGCCACAGCCGCGGCACTCGTAGACACCCTCGGTCTCGGTGTCGGTGTACTCCCCGGTGAAGGGCGCCTCCGTGCCGCTCTGGCGCAGCACGCGGTACTCAAGGTCGTTGAGCTGTTCGCGCCACTGGGCATCGGGCTTGATGAGCTTGGGCTGGTACTGCTCGGTCATGAATCGATACTAGGCGTCTGACCAAGCGGGCGGGGTCAGGACTCCTCGCCGTCCAGGTCCTCGACGGAGAGTTGCGTCGGGATGCCGTCGAGCAGTTCCATCGCTCCGAAGGCGTAGCGAGCCAGGATCAGGTGGCGCAGGTGGTCGCTGTCCCCCAGTGGGGCCGTGACGGCGATGGCGCCTGCGCGCAGCGCCGCCTGGGCGTGCGACTGGTACGCCGGGGTCGGGGTGAGGAAGAGGCTGCCCACCGCGATGTGCCTGCGTCCCTGGGCGCGCAGCGACGCGACCGCCGCCGCGGTCACCCGCCCATCGCCCTCGTCGACGGCGAGCTGGACGGGAAGCCGGTGATGCGTCGACCACTGGCGCGCACGCCGGGCGAGCAGGGAGTTGCCCCGCACGTCGGCACCCGCGGGTGCCCCCAGCACGAGGCCGTCGATCTCAAGGGCACCGCCGCGGTGCAGCGCCTCGCGGACGCGTTCGTCGAGGATGTTGAGCAGTTCGCTCGCCGGCCCGACGGGGCGGCTGACGACGACGTGGATGTCGGGGGAGTGGTGGAACGTGTCGAGCTCCTCCGCGTGGTCGGCCGCCGAGACGAGGTCGAGCGGAACCAGCACGGCCTCCGCGACATCCTCCGCGACGAGGGAGGCGATCACCTTCTGGAGTGGGGGCTTGACGCCCTCCAGCCGAGCCAGGTGGATCCTCAGGTCCTTGCGGGCACCCTGAAGTCCGCGCGCAATGGCCTGGAGGGTGGTGGCGACGGCCGGGTCGTCGGGGCCATCGGCCACGAGAACGATCGCGGGTGCTGTCACCGCCTCATCCTTTCTGCTCGTCGCTCCTGCAACGGTTTCGGGAGGGCTCTCCCCGCAGGGATCTCACGGGTCCTGGTGAGTTGCACTCACTTTCGACGGGTGGGCGATGGCGGTTTCGAACCGCCGACCTCTTCGGTGTGAACGAAGCGCGCTACCACTGCGCCAATCGCCCCGGCGATGCAGGAGTTTAGTAGAACTCGCGCCGGATTGCGAACCCGACCCTGTCAGGCGGGTCGCCCCTGGCGGGTGGACACGGGTGGCGGCGCCTGAGGCGACGCCCCCGGAGGGCTGGCGGTGCGACCGACCGAGACGCCATGCAGACGCCTCCTTGGGAGGGTCCCTGAGCGTGATTGCTGGCCGATTTGGCACCCGTCGAAAAGGTAGGCTAGAGTTTTCAACGCGCCGAACGCCACGGGGACAACCCGGAAGCAGCAAGCGCAATGCGGACGTGGCTCAGTTGGTAGAGCATCACCTTGCCAAGGTGAGGGTCGCGAGTTCGAATCTCGTCGTCCGCTCGGAGAAAAGTCTCTCCAACCCATTTGGGGAGGGTCAAACCTCCATCCGGTGGAGTGGCCGAGAGGCGAGGCAACGGACTGCAAATCCGTGTACACGGGTTCAAATCCCGTCTCCACCTCGGGCGGTTGGCGCAGTGGTAGCGCGCTTCCCTGACACGGAAGAGGTCGCCAGTTCAAACCTGGCATCGCCCACAGAGAAACCCCTAGCTCAGCTAGGGGTTTTGTGCTTGTCCGAGGGGCGCGATGGTTGAGCCTGCTTTTGGCTCCCCAAACCAAGGTGAGGCCCCTGAAACGGGTTGGTCCTCGTCACCAGGATGTGCACTCCTTTGGCGGCGCCGCGTTCACCGTCAACCCGTCCCGTCGACGCCCTCATGCGACGTGCCACGGTGACTTCGACGGGATCTGCGTCGGCGCCTGGACCAGCCCTGGAGTTGCCGACTCAGTCGCTCTGAGGTTCCAGAAGTTCCCTCAACTGGAACGGCACCGAGACGACGACAGAACACGCCTCTCGCGTCCGCAGCCTCGTCGAGCGTGAGGTCATCCAGGTTGACGATGCCGGGTTCCCGATTCAACAGATGCGCGTGGGCCCGGCGCCGACGGCGACCGGGTCGGCTCGCCCGAGCCCTGCGAGGATCCCAGTTCGCGGCGGATCATCGAGGTGAACTGTTCGACGGCGGCGTCGGCCCCCGTCCGGTCACCGTCGATCAAGAGGTCGAAAAGCAGACCCTGCCCCACCGCAAGGGTCAGCCGCGCCAAGCGTTCGGCCGTGGCCGCGTCGGTCGCACCCTCGTAGATCCCGCGGAAGCCCCGAAGCTGGGCCTCGACCATGACCCTGCCGAGGTCGGCCGCGTATGGCCGACCGCGCATCGCGTGCGTCGCCAACTCGAACCACAGCGCTCCGAAGCGCTCGGCACCGTCGGCGGTCGCCGCCCAGTTGCGTCGGCCTGCCGCGATCGGGTCGGTGCCCTCGGCGAACAAGGCGGCAATCTGGTCGGCCTGGCTGCCTGCGACGGAGTCGATCACCGCGGCCAGCACGTCGCTGCGCGATCCCAGGTGGTGGTGGATCATCCGTTGGCTGGTGCCGATCGCCGCGGCGAGCGTGCGTAGGCTGGTGTCGTGCACGCCGTTGTCGGCGTAGTAGGCGAGCACCCGTGCCAACAAGGCGCCGCGTTCCCTGCTCATCGCTCGTCCCTCCCGCCGCTACGCGTGGTCGGCGGCGATGCGGGCGAAGGTCTCGGCCTCCAGCGTGACCATGGAGGCGACCCGTCGCCCCACGAAGAGCCGCAAAGCTGGTGCCAGCGGGCCGCGCCAGTCGAGGGTGAGCGTGAGTTCCGAGCCACCCGTACGTCCCGTCACCCGATGCGTCGCGACCGTGCTGACGCCAGGGGAGCGGGCGATCCATGTGAACGACACGCCTGGGTCCCACTGCGTCACTTGATAGGTCGCCGCGGGCAGTCCGGGCTGCCGCACCAGGTACCGGGCGCCGACCCCGCTTCTGGCGGGCGAGTTCGGCGCGGGAGCGACGGAGTCAAAGGTATCCAGGTGGTTCGGCCACCCCGTCACCTCGGATACGACCCGCCACAGGTCGGCTGGTGATGCGGACGACGACCTCGTGATCTCAAACATGTATCAAATGATACATCCCCGCGGTGTCGGGGCCAGGCAGGGCGCCAAAGGGGCGCCATCCGTCCGCCGTCACCGTCGGGGCGGGGTCCTGCCAGAGATGCGAGCACGCAACGGGGCGTGGGGTCCTGGGCGGCTCAGAGGGCCTCGGCCAAGGAACGTCCGCGCTAGCCCAAGAATGATCGGCTGGCTGTGGGCGCCGTTCGACAGGTTCCGGGCGACCGTCTGTCTGGGGAGCCCGACTCGCAGCTACTTGCCTGGGATGCCCAACGCCTCGGCCAGGTCGTAATCCGCCGGATCGAGTACTTCGGCGCCGAGGTTGTCGGCGATGCGACTGGCATGGTCGGACGGTACGAGAGCAGTCCAGTTCTTCGTGCTCACGATCATCAACTCCCTGTTCGCGGTCACGATCGCGAGCGCCGATCCGATCAGGATGCCCTTGGCGTCCGCCGCGAGTGCTTCCTCGCTGGGATAGACCCTGATCTGCATGCCGTCGCACTCGCCGGCGTCGAAGTCATCGGAGGTGTCCTCGTCGGTGAAGTCCTTGCACGAGTGCCCAGCCGAACGCAGGGCTGCCGCGAGGTCCTTCGCGCTCTCGTAACTGGCGTCCTTCTCGAGCGCCGACGAGCACCCCGTGAAGGCAAGCGCAGCGAGCAGCGCGGCAGACAGTTTCCGGTGCCTCATGATTCCCCAGTTCCTCAGGCGTGGCGTTGCAGCCAGTCGATGGTGAGCAGCGGGCTCTGTCGTCCGCGTGTCGTCAGTCACGGTGACGCTCCGCGAAGGGCAGCCAAGCAGACCCGACAGCAAGCAGCATGCCGCCGAGCACCAGCAGAACCGCTGGAGTGCCAGCCAAGGGCGGCGGAGTCGTGAGCGTGTAGGGGTTGTAGGCCATTGCGGCAGCCCCGATCGCGATCAGATAGAGGCCGAGCACCGCTCCCGCCAAGCCCAGGATCACTCGCGGCACCAGCGCCAGGAGTTGCCCCTTCTCCTCGGCCTGCCGGTTCGCCATGCCCTGTTGCGTCGCTTCATCGAAACCCATGTCCAATCGTCGCACTTGCCTGTCGAGGGCTCATGTCGGATCGGCTTAGCGAGTCCAGGAGCGACACCCCGGGACCGCGCCGGCCGCAGAAGCCCTCGCCCGCTCATGCCAGAGAGACCGGGCGTTGACGGGGTCACGGCCGCTATTGCATCGAGGTCCTCCAGCATCGAGTGCAGAAGCCGAGCGCGGGTCTCTGCCCGTTCTCACGGGATTTCGACCGACGAAGCGACGCTCCGCGTCCCTTCGTGGCTCAATCAGCGGGGAACAGCATCAGTTCGTGGGTCAATCGGCGGGGGCGATGGTGGCTGCGTTTTCGGTCGGGGAAAAGCGTCTCTCGCTTCGTTGTTTGCATAATTGGAATCGTTACCTCACCCTGAAGGAGTTACCCATAATGGGTGGTTCATAATTCTTCGCATGGAGAACAATAAGGCCGGGAAACGAGGCGTCCCGGCGCTGCAAATACGTCGCATGATCTGCGTCGTTGCCTCGATGTGCGTCCTGGCTGGCGCGGGCGCTCTTCCGATATCGACGGCCGCGGCCTCGCCGTCGACCCAGGTGGTCTCGGCGAAGATGCCCGCCAAGGAAAAGGTGACAAGGAAGGTCACCAAGAAGAAGGTGACAAAGAAGGCGACGAAGACGGCCCCGAAGAAGGCGACGTCGAAGAAGACGGCGCCCAAGGTCACGCCCAAGGCGGCGAAGAAGGTGGCTCCGACGAAGGTGTCGGCGCCCGCCGCGAACCCCGCTTCGAAGCCCACGGCGAAGGCCGCGCCCATCAAGACCTATGTCGTCAAGGCCAAGAGCGCCCCTGCGCCGCTCCCGGCCAAGTTGCGCACTACTCCCAAAGCGACAGGGAAGTCCTGGAAGGTCGTCGCACGCAAGAACATCACCACCCAGGCGCAGGTCGACCGCTGCGCCAACACGCCTGCCACCTGGCACGGATACTGGCACGTCGTGGCGCACAACTACTGCAACGGCTGGGCCGCTGACGCGTGGCACGGGATGCGGCGGGGCGATCGCGTGACGCTCACCCTCCCGTCGGGGCAGGTCGTCACGGGACTTGTCGCCTATGACCTGACCATCCGCTACGGCGGTCGGTGGGATGACATGCCTCCGGCCGGCGCGGGCTACTTCAGCCTGCAGACCTCCTGGAGGGACTCGATCCATCGCGACTCGAGTCACATCATCGTCGTCAAGCGCGCCTGACGAGAGACGAGCAGACGGAGCCCCGCACCCGAGTATCTCGATGCGGGGCTCCTGCCCTGTCCGCCATCGACCATTTGTCGCCAATCTGCGCTAAGGGTTGCCTCAAATGGCGGCATTAACAACGGGTGTTATCTACGCGTTATTTTCCTAGGGGCGAGGAATTCGTGGTCCGGTCAGATTGCTAGCGTAAAGGCGTCGTGTCCACGCGGGGCACGAGTATGCCAAAGGAAAGACTCCTGCCCGTGACTGAACCCTCACGCCGCAAACAGCAAAACCCCCTGAAAAGGTCGATTGGAGGAGCCGCCCTCGCACTCATGGCAGCGGCATTATCCATTCCGGGAGTCCTGGTGGCGGACGCGCAGGAGGTCGCGCCTCGCGACACCTTCGCGGGCGAGACGTGCTGGGACCTGAACCCCTGGCCGGGACTCGTGGACCTCGATGGCAGTGACGCCGCGGATCTTGGGGTCGCGACGTACGTCGGCGGGGACCTGCGGGTGCTTGAGAAGGCGGCGGAGCTCGAGGGCCTCACGCTGGTGCGCGGCGAAGCCATCTTCGACCGGACGCCCGGGGGCACGGTGAACGTTGGGATCGTCGGAGAGGGATCACACGTCAAGCCGCCGCTGAAGTCCACGATGCTGGCCATCGAGGGCGACATGGGCCTCAGCGAGGGCACCCGCGTGGCGGTCGGCGAGGGAACCGACGCTCCCAGGCCGCAGGGCAAGCTCCGCGTCGGTGGCCAACTCGACGCCGACCAGGGCCAGGTGACCTCGTTTGACACGCAGACCGGCCTTGGCGGGGAGGCCCTCCCGGAGGAGTTCCGTGGCTTCGACCGGGACATCGCCGCGACCCAACGCTTCCTGTCGGACCTCGAGGGGCATGCGACCATCACGAGTCAATGGGGTCGGGCGACCATCGAGCTCGGAACTGGCCTGCTCCACGGCCTCCAAGTGGCCACGGTTGGAGCCGATGACCTCAGTGATGCCAGAGAGATCGACCTCAGCGGGATTGACCCCGACGGGCACGTGGTGATCAACGTCACAGGCGGCTCCGTCGACCTGGAGGTCGCGAGCATCCTCATCGAGGGCGAGCTTCACGGCTTCGGGGAGCCCGAGTTCGGTGAGGCATCCGCGCGCGTGCTGTGGAACTTCGTGGACGCGACCGACATCCGGTTCGGGAGCGAAGTCAAGGGCACCCAGTGGATCGGCTCGATCGTGACCGGCCCTGAAGCCAATGTCGAGACACTCTTCAGCCACAACGGCCGCCTCTACGTCGACGGGGACCTCACCATGCGCGGCGAGGGCACCGAACTGCACAATTTCGGCTGGACCTGGGGCTTCGAGTGCGACGAGCGACCCACCGGTAGCTTCTCCATCACGAAGAACGTCGTCGATCCCGAGGGCCTCTCCGCCACCGACATGTTCACCGGCACCTGGTCCTGCGAGCTTGACGGCGCCGTCGTCAAGGACGGCACGTGGTCGCTTGGCGATGCGGTAACCCAGACGGTGACCGATATCCCTGTGGGCGCCAGTTGCACGGTCTCAGAGGATGAGCTGGTCGATCCCGCCGGCGGCACCTGGAGCAAGGAGATCACCCCGCCCGACTTCGACGTTACCGGGACCGACCACGTCGTCGAGGTCGTCGTGACCAACACCCTCGAGGCCAACGCCCCCGAGATCGGCGGCTTCGCCATCACCAAGAAGGTCGTCAACGAGTCGATGCTCGAGTTCACCGACGAGTTCCACGGCACCTGGTCCTGTGAGTACAACGACGAGCACCAGGATGGCTCCTGGACGCTTATCGACGGCGCGACCTTCGACGGGCCGGAACTGCTGGTCGGCAGCACCTGCACGGTGGCCGAGGATGACGTCGTCGACCCCGAGGGCGGCACCTGGCTTGAGCCGGTCATCGAGCCGAGCGAGTTCACCATCACCGCCGACGGCGAGATCGTCGCCGTCACCGTCACCAACACCCTCGAGGCCAAGGTGACGGAGCCTGAGGTGACGGAGCCTGAGGTGACCGAGCCTGAGGTGACCGAGCCTGAGGTGACCGAGCCTGAGGTGACCGAGCCCGAGGTGACGGAGCCCGAGGTGACCGAGCCCGAGGTGACCGAGCCCGAGGTGACCGAGCCCGAGGTGACCGAGCCCGAGGTCACGGAACCCGAGGTGACGGAACCCGAGGTCACCGAGCCGAAGGAGCCGGGGCCTGGTCTCCCCGACACCGGCGCCCTCGGCACCGGCACGGCCATCGCCGGCGTGATCGCCCTCATCGGAGCCGGCGTCATCGCGCTGTTCCGCATCGGGCGCCGCTCGACCACGGCCTGATCGACGTGAGGGCGGGGAGGGCCGACACCCCTCCCCGCCCTTTCCATGCCCGGGCGCGTCTCCATGCCCGGGCGCGTAGCCGCGTGACGCTCGGGTCGCACTAGGATCGGTGGCGACGAAAGGGGCGCTGGTGAGCCGCATCAACCCGGTGGTGCTGGTTCTCATCGCCATCGCGTCGGTCCAGTTCGGCGCCGCGCTCGCCAAGGGCATCTTCACGCAGGCCACCCCGCTCACCCTCGCCTTCCTGAGGGTGGCCATCGCCACCCTGATCTTCCTGCTCATCGCTCGGCCGCGACTCGCTGGCCGCACGGCCAGGGACTGGCTCGACGTGTGCGCCTACGGCGCCTGCCTGACGGGGATGAACGCCGCGATCTACCTCAGCTTCGCGCGCATCCCGATCGGCGTCGCCGTCACGTTGGAGTTCATCGGCCCGCTGCTGCTGGCCGTCGTGGGCTCCCGCCGCCTCGTCGACCTCGCCTGGGTGGCCCTCGCCGGCGCAGGCGTCGTGTTGCTCGGCGCCCTGCCAAGCGACATCGACCCCATCGGGGTGGGCCTCGCGCTCCTGGCCGGCGCACTCTGGGCCGGCTACATCGCGCTCGCCGGGCCCGTCGGGCGCCGCTGGGAGGGGATCAGCGGCCTGACCATCGGGTCGGCCTTCGGGGCACTGCTCCTCGCCGGTCCCGCCGTCGCCGTCGCGGGGGAGACCTTCTCCCAACCGAAGGTGTGGGCGACCATGGCGGCCGTGGCTCTGCTCAGCACCGTGATTCCCTACGGCCTCGAACTGCACGCCCGTCGAAGCATCAAGGCCTCGACCTTCTCCATCCTGATGAGTCTCGAACCCGCCGCGGCGGCCATCTTCGCCTGGATCGTGCTGTCAGAATGGCTCGGCGTCGCCGAATGGGCCGCGATGGCCTGCGTGATCGTCGCCTCCATCGGCGCTATCCGCTCGAGCAGACGCACTGAGGCCGCGACCTAGAGGGGCGAGGATGGCGAAACGACAGGCGGGCACCCCGGCGCTCAAGGCGCTCACCGACGCGGACGTGAGCCACACCGTCCACGAGTACGACCACGACCCGCGGGCCACCAGTTTCGGGCTTGAGGCCGCAGAGAGCCTCGGCTTCGACCCGGCCCGGGTCTTCAAGACGCTGTTGGCCACCGACGACAAGGACCTGGTCGTCGGGATCGTGCCGGTCAGTGGATCCCTCGACCTCAAGGCCCTCGCCGCCGCCACCGGCCACAAGAAGCTGACGATGGCCCCGCAGGCGACCGCGGAACGCGTCACGGGCATGGTGGTCGGAGGGATCAGCCCACTTGGACAGAAGAGGCGCCTTCCGACCGTGCTCGACGCCTCGGCGCTGGAGCACCCGACGATCCTCGTCTCAGGCGGTAGGCGCGGCCTCGATGTCGAACTGGCACCGGCCGACCTTGTCCGACTGGCAGAAGCTCAGGTGGCACCCATCGCGGCGCACTAGCCTTGGGCCATGGCTGACGACATCCAGTACAACCTCAACGTCGGGCGCGACCGGTTCGAGATCTACGTCGGGGAGGAACTCGCCGGCGTGATCGACTACACCGACGAGGACGGCATCCTCGACCTCTACCACACGGGCATCGAGCCCGAGTTCGGCGGACGCGGCCTCGGCACCAAGCTCGTCGAGTACGCGCTCAGCGACTGCCAGGACGCCGAGGTCAAGATCCGGCCGACCTGCCCCTTCATCGCGAAGTACATCGACGCGCACCCCGAATACCAGGACCTGGTCGCCTGACGCGCGCTCACCCCTGACGATTCAGTCCAGGAACTTCAGTCCAGGAAGATGTCCGGGTACATCGCCTCGTCGGGCGTGCCAGGCACGGCCGCGTAGCCGGAGAAGTCCGTCACGCCAGCCTCGCGCAGCACGTCCTCGACGATCAGGCACCGGCCCGAGAGGTCGGCGGCCTGCGCGGTGAGGACGGCGTGCGCCGCATCGGCGTAGATCTCAGGGGTGCGTGATACGGCCATCAACCGGTCCCCGCCCAGGATGTTCTGGACGGCCGCCGTCGCGATGGTCGTCGACGGCCACAGCGTGTTCGCGGCGATCCCGTCGCGCGCGAACTCCGACGCCATCCCGAGCGTCGCCATCGTCATCCCGAACTTCGCCATGGTGTAGCCCGTGTGCGCGCCGAGCCAACGGGGGCTCGGGTTCAGTGGGGGAGAGAGCGACAGGATGTGCGGGTTGGACGAGGCGCGCAGCGCGGGGATCGCGGCGCGCGACAGCATGAAGGTGCCGCGCACGTTGACGTCCTGCATCAGGTCGTACTTCTTCTCTGACAGATCGAGGCTGCCCGACACGTCGATGACGCTCGCGTTGTTGACGACGATGTCGATGCCGCCGAACGCGTCGAGCGTCGCGGCGACGGCGCGCGCGATGTCCGCGTCGTCGCGCACGTCACCGACCACGGCCAGCGCCTGACCACCCGCGGCGCGGATCTGCTCGGCGGCGGTGTGGATGGTGCCCTCCAACTTCGGGTGCGGCGTGTCCGTCTTCGCAAGCAGCGTGACGTTTGCCCCGTCGCGCGCTGCCCGCAGCGCGATGGCCAGGCCGATGCCGCGGCTGCCCCCGGACATCAGGATGGTGCGACCCTCCAGCGTGCTCATCGGGCACCTCCCCGGGCGGCGAAGGCGGCGATCCTGGCTTGTGCGTCGGGCGTGCCGAACGCCTCGCCGATGGTGCGGGCCTCCTCGGCGAGTTGCTCCTCGAGGCCGCGGGTGGGCTGTGAGCGGATCAGCCGCTTCGCCTCACCGTAGGCGCCCGCCGCGCCGTCCGCGATGCCGCGGGCGACGGCGATGGCGCGATCCCGGACATCGGACGGGTCGACCACCTCGGCGACCAGCCCCCACGCGAGCGCCTCCTCGGCGCTCAGCAGCCGGGAACTCAGCACCAGTTGCATGGCCCGCCGTTCGCCGACGGCGCGGGCCAGTTGAGCGGTGACCGACAGGTCGGGCGTCAGGCCCATGTCCGCGTACAGGCTGCCGATCCTGGAATCCGTGCCGACCACCGCGTAGTCAGAACTGAGCAGGATGCCGAGCCCGCCGCCCGCGGTCGTGCCATGCGCGGCCGCCACGACGGGGAGGCTCGAGGTGACGAGCGAGACGATCCCTGCGTTGATGACCCCCGCCAGGCCCGCGACGCCGCCGTCGGCGTCGACCCCGCCCGAGGCCATGGCCTGCACGTCGCCGCCGGTGCAGAAGGCCCGTCCCTCCGCCTGCACGACGATGGCGCGGACCTGTGGATCGGTCGTGGCGGCCTTGCATGCATGTGCCCAGGCATGTGCCATGTCGGCGTCGAAGGCGTTGAGCCTGTTTGGTCGGTTGAGGGTGATGAGGCCGAGGCCGTCAACCACCTCGAACCGGACGGTGGCGTCGTCGAGCGTCATTGGTTCTCCCTTGAACTGGCTGCCACAACCCTAGCGCCGCCGAGGTTGGGGTGGTCCGCGCTGGCTCCCCGGTCACCGACGCGGCACAATGGACGCTGGCAATCCAGCCGACCTTGAAGTAACAGGAGAATCCGATGAGTGGAGTCATCACCATCCGCCGAAACGACGACGCGGAACAGGTGGAGCTGACTACCACGACGACCGGCCTCGACCTGTTCGGCCAGGACCGCGCCGTCGTCGCGATGCGCGTGAACGGCGAGTCGCTCGACCTGCAGCGCGAGGTCAAGGACGGCGACGTCGTCGAACCCATCACCGTCCACGAGCCGGAGGGCCTGTCGATCCTGCGCCACTCGGCCGCCCACGTGACCGCGCAGGCACTGCAGAACCTGCACGTCGACGCGAAGCTCGGCATCGGCCCGCCCATCGCCGACGGCTTCTACTACGACTTCCAGACCGAACCGCTTCAACCCGAGGACCTCAAGGCCATCGAGAAGCGGATGGGTCAGATCGTCAAGGAGAAGCAGCGCTTCGTGCGCCGCGTCGTCACCGACGACGAGGCACGCGCGGAGCTCGCGGGCGAGCCGTTCAAGCTCGAACTGATCCAGGACAAGGGCAGCGCATCAGACGACGACGGCTCCTCCGTCGAGGTCGGCACAGGCGACCTGACGATCTACGACAACCTCCGCCGCGACGACAGCGTCGCCTGGAAGGACCTCTGCCGCGGCCCGCACGTGCCGAACACCGGCTACCTCGGCAACGGCTGGGCGCTGACCCGCACGTCTGCCGCCTACTGGCGCGGCGACCAGTCCAAGGCCGGCCTGCAGCGCGTCTACGGCACCGCGTGGCCCACCAAGGAGGAACTGCAGGCCTACAAGACGCGCCTCGAGGAGGCCGCCAAGCGCGACCACCGCAGGCTCGGCACCGAACTCGACCTGTTCAGCTTCAACGAACTGGTCGGCTCCGGCCTCCCGCTGTTCCACCCCAAGGGTGGCGTCATCAAGCGCGTCATGGAGGACTATGTCCGCGCCCGCCACATCGAGGAGGGCTTCGACTACGTCGGCACCCCCCACATCGCCAAGGAGGAGTTGTTCTACACCTCCGGGCACCTGCCGTACTACGCCGAGGGCATGTTCCCGCCCCTCCTGGAGGACGTGGAACGCGACGAGCAGGGCAACGTGACCAAGGCGGGCCAGGCGTACCGCCTGAAGGCCATGAACTGCCCGATGCACAACCTGATCTTCTCCTCGCGTGGCCGCTCCTACCGCGAACTGCCGCTGCGCTTCTTCGAGTTCGGCACCGTCTACCGCGACGAGAAGTCCGGCGTGGTGCAGGGGCTCACCCGGGTGCGTTCCATCACTCAGGACGACTCGCACAGCTACGTCATGAAGGAGCAGGCACCCGACGAGGTGCGCCACCTGCTGCGCTTCGTCCTGTCGCTGTTGACCGACTTCGGGATGACCGACGTCGCGCTCGAGGTCTCCACCCGCGACGAGGACGGCAAGAAGAAGGACAAGTTCATCGGCTCCGACGAGCAGTGGGCCGAGGCGACGGCCATCCTGCAGGAGATCGCCGACGAGTCAGGCCTTCCCGTGGTCGCCGACCCGGGCGGCGCCGCCTACTACGGTCCGAAGATCTCGATCCAGGCCAAGGACGCCATCGGGCGCACCTGGCAGATGTCGACCATCCAGTACGACTTCAACCAGCCCGAGCGCTTCGGCCTCGAGTACACGGCTCCCGACGGCACCCGTCAGCAGCCTGTCATGATCCACTCCGCCAAGTTCGGCTCCATCGAGCGGTTCATGGGTGTGCTGATCGAGCACTACGCGGGCGCCTTCCCTGCGTGGCTGTCTCCCGTCCAGGTGACGGCGGTGCCGGTCGCCGCCGAGTTCGACGAGTACCTGCGGGGCGTCGTCGACGCGCTGCGCTCCCGTGGGGTGCGCGTCGAGTTCGACGAGTCGGACGACCGGTTCGCCAAGAAGATCCGCAACGCGTCCAAGCACAAGGCGCCGTTCGTGCTGATCGCCGGAGGCGACGACCGGGACGCGGGCTCCGTGTCCTTCCGGTTCCGCGACGGCTCGCAGCGCAACGGCGTTCCCGTCGACGAGGCGGTCGAGGAGATCGCGGCGTTCATCGCGTCACGCTCGAACGAGTCGCCGACTGCCAATGCCTGACGCGCAGGAGACTGAGTCGAGCGACACCCTCGCGGGCGTCCCGGACGCGTTCCAGCGTCTGTGGACGCCCCACCGGATGGTCTACATCAACGGTGAGGGCAAGCCGAAGCACGCGGGGGAGTGCCCCTTCTGCAGCGCGCCCACCCGCTCCGACGAGGACGGCCTGGTGGTGGCGCGGGGCGAGCACGCCTACGTCGTGATGAACCTGTTCCCGTACTCGCCCGGCCACCTGCTGGTGTGCCCGTACCGGCACGTCGCCGACTACACCGACCTGACGGCGGACGAGACGCGCGAGGTGGCGGAACTGACCCAGCAGGCGATGCGTGTCGTCCGCCGCGTCTCGCACCCAGACGGCTTCAACCTGGGCATGAACCAGGGTGCCGTCGCCGGGGCGGGCATCTCGATGCACCTGCACCAGCACATCGTGCCCAGATGGTCGGGCGACATGAACTTCATGCCGGTGATCGGCCAGACTCGGGCGGTGCCGCAACTGCTCGGGGACGCGCGGGCCCTGCTCGCCGAGGCGTGGCAGGACTGAGATGTCGCTGATCGGCCTCGCGTGGGCCGTCGGCGGGCGCATCCCGCGACGGGTCGGTGACGCGCTCGCCAGAATCCTGGCCCCCGCGGTCGCGCTGCTGCCGCTGCCCGCCGTCACGGCATGGGAGGAGACCGCGGCGCGCGCCGTCGGCCGGCCCATCACGCGGCGCGAGCGCAGGGCGCTGGTCGAGGTGTGGATCCGCAACAACCTGTGGTCGCTCAGCCTTGCGCGTTGGGACGACGACGAGGTGCTCAGCGTTGTCGACATCACCGACGCCGACCTCGGCAAGCTCCGGACCTCGCTGGCGGGCCCAGGCCTCGTGCTCGCGCTGCCGCACATGGGGTCCTGGGACTTCGCGGGGGCTTGGTGCGCCCGGGTCGGCATCAAGGTCATCTCCGTCGCAGAGCGCCTCCCGGCCGGCCTGTACGACCTGTTCCGCGACGCACGGGCGGGGATGGGCATGGACATCTACCCCGTCGACCAGCCCGACCTGATGCGCGCCCTCGCCGACGACATCCGGGCCGGGAAACTGGTGTGCCTGCTGAGCGACCGCGACCTGTCGAGCCGCGGCATCGAGGCGCAGTGGGGGAAGGCAGGGACGGTGAAGGTGCCCGCAGGCCCAGCGCTGCTCGCCCGCCGCACCGGTGCCGACCTGCGGGTCGCGACGGCCCGCTACGAGGGCAGCAGGCTGCGCATCACCGTCTCCGACCCGATCGCCCAGGGCCGCCCGGCCGACATGATGCAGGGCGTCGTCTCCGAGTTCGCCGCCGCCGTCGAGGCGTCGCCGACGAACTGGCTGATGCTTCGGAAGCAGTTCCTGTGAGGGTCGCCCTCGTCGTCCCCTACTCGCTCGACCAGCCAGGCGGTGTCGCCACGCACGCCCTCGGGCTTGCCCGCTGGCTGCGACAGGAGGGCCACGACGCGACCGTCATCGCCCCCGGAACCGGCGACGCCGACCTCGGGGTACCCGTCATCCGGCTCGGCGGATCCGTGGCGCTGCCGTTCAACGGCTCCGTCGCCCACCTGGCGCTTAGCCCTCTCCAGGCCCGCAGTGCCATCGAGGCCGTGCGCGGGTTCGACGTGGTCCACGTCCACGAACCCCTGACGCCCGGCATCGGGTACGCCGCCGCCCGGCGCGCGGAGTCCCTTGTCGTCACCCACCACGCGGCCTTCGCCGCCTCGCCGCTCGTCGCCGCCGCGCTGCGTCGACGCGCCTCGTCCCTGCCGCCGCGCGTCACGCTCGCCGTCTCCGACGCGGCCGCTGCCCTCGTCTCCAGCGTCACCGGGGCCTCCCCGGACGTGGTGCCCAACGCGATCGCGCTGCCCCCGCCCCCGACAGGTCGCCCGGCCGGCCGACCGGTGGTCGCCTTCCTCGGCAGGCTCAACGAGCCACGCAAGGGCTACGACACGTTCGTCGACATCGCCGGCCGCGTCGACGGCGCGGACTTCGTTGCCATCGGCCCCGGCGGAAGTGGAGCCCACGGCGTGCGTGAACTCGGCGCCCTCAGCGACGCCGCGGTCGGGGAGTGGCTCGCCGCTGCGTCGGTGCTGGTGGCGCCAAACCGGTTCGGGGAGTCGTTCGGGATGGTGCTGATCGAGGCGCTCAGCCGAGGGGCCGCCGTCGTGGCGAGCGACCTGCCCTCCTTCCGTGCGGTCGCCGACCGCGACGACGTCGCCGCGTTCTTCCCGGTCGGAGACCCGGTGACTGCTGCGACCCTGGTCGCGAGGCGCCTCGCCGCTCCGGTCGACGCTGCCGTGGCATGGGGGAGCGTCGCCCGGTTCGGCTGGGACGTGGTGGGTCCTCGGGTCATCGACGCGTACCGACGCGCGGCCCAGATGCGGCACCGGACTTCGTACATGTCCTAGTCTGGTGATGTGCACGCCCAACTCGTACCCCCGCAGGAGTATGACACCGATGCCGTGCTCACCATCCCCAATGTCGTGTCATTCGTGCGGCTCCTTGCCGTGCCCGCATTCAGCGTCCTGATCATCCTCGGCCATGACGTGGCCGCCGTGATCCTGCTCGCCGCGTTCGGCGCGACCGACTGGGTCGACGGCTTCCTGGCGCGCCGCCTCAAGCAGCGCACCGCGCTCGGCGCCAAGCTCGACCCGGTGGCCGACCGCCTCTACATCCTCGCGGCCGTCGTCGCGCTCCTGGTGCGCGGCATCGTGCCCATCTGGTTCGTGGTCGTGCTGCTCGCGCGCGACGTGATGCTCGCGCTCACCTTGCCGCAGTTGAAAAGGCACGGCATGGTTGCCCTCCCGGTCAACTGGATCGGCAAGACGGGGACTTTCCTGATCCTGCTCGCGCTGCCGCTGATCCTGCTCGGCTCACCGAGTTCGCTCGGCTGGGTGTGGGCGCATTGGGCCGGCTGGATCTTCGGCGGCGTCGGCGCCGTCGCCTACTGGGTGGCTGGCCTGCTCTACGTGCGCGAGGCTGTGAGGCTTGGGCGTGGCGAGGCGACCTGACGCGAGCATGAGCATCCTCACCGACTTGACGGAGGGGGCGCTCGAACCGGAGTACCGCTCGACGACGCATCGCCGCACCAGTCGACCTGTGCTCGTGGTGGCGGTCGCGCTGCTGGCGATCCTGCTCACCTTTGCCGTGCTCCAAACCACCCGCGGGGCGGGCACCGCCGCAACCCAACGCCAGGAACTCCTCGACCGGATCGGCGCGGCACGGGAGAGGCAGGGCGAGCTGGCCGACCGTGCGGCCAGCCTCGACGACGAGGTGCGAGCGCTGGGGCAGGACGCCCTCGGCGATCCGGCCCAGCGCGAGCAACTGCGACAGTTGGAGACAGCAACGGGCGCCTCGGCCGTCAGCGGGCCGGGCATCGTCGTGGTGGTCAACGACGCGCCCGATGCGAAGAACACCACGGGGCTGATCCTCGACGGGGACATCACCAGGCTCGTCAACGGGCTGTGGCAGGCCGGCGCCGAGGCGATCTCCATCAACGGACGGCGCCTCACCACGCTGACACCGATCCGCTCCGCAGGGGCAGCCATCACCGTCGACTACGTGTCGCTGTCGCCGCCCTACCGGCTTGAGGTCATCGGGGATGCGAGTAACCTTCAGGCAAGATTCAACGAGACGCCGGGCGCCGTCTGGTGGCACTTCCTGGCGCAGAACTACGGTGTGACCATGTCGATCTCGCAGGCTGAGAAGGACCTCAACCTTCCCTCCGACGCGGGCATGACCCTGCGCTACGCGCAACCAGGATAGGAGGGAACCGGTGTTCGCCGTGCTTGGCCTGATCCTGGGGATCGTGGCCGGAATCATCCTGCAGCCGACGCTGCCGCCCGTGCTCGCCCCCTACCTTCCCATCGCGATCGTCGCGGCCTTCGACGCCATCCTCGGCGGCACCCGCGCCTACCTTGAGGGCATCTTCTCCGACCGGGTATTCCTGGTCTCGTTCCTGTCGAACGTCATCATCGCAGGCCTCATCGTCTTCGTCGGCGACCAGATCGGGGTCGGCTCGCAACTGTCGACCGGTGTGGTCGTCGTGCTCGGCATCCGCATCTTCACCAACGCCGCCGCCATCCGGAGGGCGCTGCTGCATGCCTGAGCCGGAGCGGGAGACCCCCGAGACGCCCGACATCGCAGGGGTCGAGGCGGACGAGGACGCGCCGCGTCGCGCGGTCGACGCGCCGAAGGGGAGCCTGCTGCGGGCCTTCTTCAGGCCGAGTCGAGGCCAGTTCGTCATCGGCGTCGCGTTGTTCCTCACCGCGCTGATCGTCGTGATGACGCTCCGCTCGCAGGCCGCGCAGCCCGAGTTCGCCAACGTCCGCCAGGCCGACCTGATCCAACTGCTCGACAGCGTGACGGCGGAGACCCGCCGACTCGAGGGGGAGGTCAGCGACCTCGAGAATGCCCGCAACGAGCTGATCAGCGGCGCGGATCGCGACCAGGCAGCCCGCGAGGAGGCCGAGCGTCGACTACAGCAGGCCCAGATCATCGCGGGCACCGTCCCTGCGGTCGGGCCGGGTGTGCGGATCCAGATCAACGACCCTGAGGGCCGGGTGAGCGCGGAACTGCTCCTCGACGCGATCGAGGAACTGCGCGACGCCGGCGCCGAGGTGATCGAACTCAACGACTCCGTGCGACTCGTGATGCGCTCCTACTTCTCGACCGACGAGCAGGGCCGGATCACCGCCGACGGCACCGTCCTTGAGGCCCCCTACGTGATCGACGCCATCGGCGACCCCGCGACGCTCGAGGCGGGCGCGCGGTTCCGTGGCGGCCTCGTCAGCGAGGTCGAGGGCGAGCGGGTCGGCGGAACAGTCACCATCGAACAGGTCCAGTCAGTGGAGATCTCCACCACCGTCACGCCACCCGAAAACGAGTTCGCCCGTCCGCGTTAGCCCGCTTGATGGCGGGTGATAAGTTCTCTCAGGTAGCGTTGTCCGCACGCGGACCGCGATTTCCAGCCGATGCCGACCAGGAAGTGAAGATGATGAAGTGTCCCAAGTGTGGATCCGAGAGCCCTGCCGAGGCGCGCTTCTGCAGTGTGTGCGGGACTTCGCTCACTGACCCGACCGGCGACACCACCACGATGATCCCGGTCGCCTCCGACGAGCGGGAGTCCGTCGAACTCACCGACCAGGAACTCGAGGCCGTCAAGGAACTCGCCCCAGGCAACGCGCTGTTGATCGTCAACCGTGGCCCCGGCGACTCGAACCGCTTCCTGATCGACGCCGATATCACGAATGGCGGTCGCCACCCGGAGTCCGACATCTTCCTCGACGACATCACCGTCAGCCGCCACCACGCCAAGTTCGTGCGCAGCGCGGGCAAGCTGTACCTCGAGGATCTCGGCAGCCTCAACGGCACCTACGTCAACCGCACGCTGCTCGACGGCCGGACGGTGCTGCGGGAGGGCGACGAGATTCAGATCGGCAAGTACCGCGCCACCATCTCGCTGAGCGAGCCCGGAACGAACTGATGCCGGGCGCGGCGCGCACCATCGGCCGCGTACTGGAGATGATCCGCCCAGAGTTTCCCGACATCTCCGTATCAAAGCTGAGGTATCTCGAGACCGAAGGGCTCATCGCCCCCGATCGGCAGCAGCCGTCCGGCTACCGCCGGTTCAGCCAGGAGGACGTCGACCGACTGCTGTACGTGCTGCGTGCGCAACGCGACCGCTACCTGCCTCTGAAGGTCATCCGCGAGGAACTCGAGGCCCTCGACCGCGGCGAACAGCTCCCCGCGCACACCCCCACCGAAGAGGAACCTGCCCCGGAGCCCCGCCAGGCGCCGAGGGGGCACGGCGGCGGACAGTCCCTGATGACCCGCCGTCAGGTCCTCGACGATTCGGGGCTGGGGGAGGCCGCGCTGATCCAACTCGAGCGGCTGCGCATCATCCAGCCGCGTCGAGGCTCCCAGTTGTACGGCCAGGAGGCCGTTGCGATCGCCGCCGCCGCGCGCCGGCTCGCCAGTTACGGCGTCGACCTTCGGCAGATGCGCGTGCTGCAGCAGGCCGCCACCATGGAGGCCGCCCTGGTCGAACAGGCGCTCGAACAGTACCGGCGCCGCACCGGCCCGCCGCCCGAGGTCGTGGCGGACCTGTACCGCGTCGTCATGCAGGCGCACGCCGGGCTGCTGCACGGCCAGATCCACTGAGCTAAGTTTGGATTCATGATCGGACTCGACGTCATCGGCATCAGGCTGCTGACCCCTGAGGACCCACCCGTGCTGCTGCTGCGCGAGCAGGACGGAACCCGCTGCCTGCCCATCTGGATCGGCAACCAGGAGGCGGCCGCGATCGCCGCCGCGCTGGAGGACGAGGTGCCGGAGCGCCCGATGACGCACGACCTGCTGGCCGCCGTGCTGACCCTTGTCGAGCCCGACATGGGCCTCGTGCTCATCTCCGGGATGGACGAGGGCGTCTACGAGGCCGAACTGCACGCCGGAGGCAACATCATCGACGCCCGGCCCAGCGACTGCGTGGCCGTGGCCCTGCGTCTCGGGTGGCCGATCCAGTGCCCCAAGGAACTGATGGATCAAGTCGGGGTTGAGGTTGAGGCGGCGTCGACCGACGAGGTTGAGGCTTTCAGGGCGTTCCTCGACAGCGTGAACGCGGACGACTTCGAGGATGATAACCCGTAGTCAACCGCGAATGGCCGTCGGGAGTTCGGGTACCCAACGCCCCATCGGGTGAAATGGCGGCCCGCGTTTCGGGTTTGGCTTGGGCGTGTCGTTGACCCTGAAGCACGCCGGAGGTTAGCGTCAGGGGGTCGGCTTCCCCGGCGAGTAGAGATGAAGTGAGGCACAGTGTCCGAAAAGCCAGCGCTGCAAGAGGTGCTCTTTGACGGTGACTTCGCGCCCGTGCCCAGCGACACCGGCTACCGCGGCCCCATCGCGCACCGCGTCGCGGGCATCACCTACCGCCAACTCGACTACTGGGCCCGCACGGGGCTCGTGGTTCCGTCGATCCGCAACGCCGAGGGATCCGGAACCCAACGCCTCTACTCCTTCCGCGACATCCTGCTGCTGCGGGTCGTGAAGCGCTTCCTCGACGTCGGCATCTCGCTGCAGCAGATCCGCGTCGCCATCGACCACCTCAACGCCCGCGGCGTCGACGACCTCACCGAGCTGACGCTGGTCAGCGACGGTTTCAGCGTCTATGAGGTCACCTCCGCGAACGAACTGTTCGACCTGACCCGCGGCGGCCAGGGCATGTTCATGATCTCCGTCAGCAGCGTCTGGCGCGAGCTTGAGGGCACGCTGTCTTCGCTGCCGGGGAGCGCACCGCCGTCGAGGAGCCCCATCCTGGCGACGAGCTCGCCGCGCGTCGCCGCGCCCGCGCCGTCTGACACATCTCTCCCGGTAGGGTCGGGGTCGTGAAGGACTGGATCGACCGGGTGATGAACAAGCCAGCCGTCGCGCACGCGCTGGCGGCCAACGACCGCTACAACTCGCGCCTCGGCCCGCAGTTCGCGGCGGGCATCACCTACTTCTCGGTGCTTTCCATGGTGCCGATCCTGATGTTCTCGTTCGCGGCCCTCGGCATGACCCTGACGGTGATCCGCCCCGAACTGATGGACGTCGTGCTCGACTACATCGAGAAGGGCCTCACCGACGCGAAGATGTCGAAGGAGATCAAGGACGCCGTCGTCGGCCTGTTCCAAGGCTGGGCCTCTGTCGGCGTCGTCGCCCTGTTGACGGCGGCCTACTCCGGCTCCAACTGGGTCGGCAACCTCAAGCGGGCGATCCGCGTGATGTGGTCAAAGGACTTCGAGGACGCCGCGGAGAAGAAGAACTTCTTCGTCGAGTTGGGCCTCAACCTGCTGACCTTCGTGGGGCTGCTGGTGTGCATCGTCTTCAGCGTCGGCGTCGCGACGATCGGCAGCACCTTCTCCCGCACCGTGCTCGACTGGCTCGGCTGGTCGGAGGTGCCAGGCATCGGCTTCCTGTTCGCGCTGCTCGCCATCGGGTTGTCGTTCGTGGCGAGCTGGATCCTGATGGCCTTCCTGTTCATCGTGATGCCGAACCAGCCAGCGCGGCCCCGGCCGTGGCTGGTGGGGACGCTGATCGGCGCGGTCGCGCTGACGGCGATCCAGCAGTTGGCGGGCCGGCTGGTCGGGCTGCTGTCTGGAAACCGGGCGGCAGGGATCTTCGGCTCGGCCATCGTGTTGATGCTGCTGTTCAACATCATCGCGACCATCATCCTGATGGCGGCGGCATGGGTCGGCTCCTCGGACGAGTGGCGCGAGGAGCGGGCGAAGCGGATCGCTGAGAAGCAGGAGCGGCTGGACGCCGAGGCGAAGAAGGCCGCGGGGGAGGTCGAGCCGCCGGTAGTGGTGGCGCCGAAGCCTCAGCCGGTCGTGCCTGGCCGGTGGGCCGCGACGAAGTCGCTCGACGACCTGCGGGGCGCCGACCAGACGCTGCCGGAACCCGAGGGGGAGTTCGTGCGCCAGAAGGTCGCGGCCCGAGGGATGCGGATCAACCTGGGCCTCGGCTACGGCGTCGGAGCGGCAACCGGCCTCGGCGTCGGCGCGCTGATCGTCGCGATCGCCAAGAAGATCTTCACCCGCCGCTGATCGAGCCAGCCGCGGCGACGTAGTCGCCCGCTGCTGCGTCGAAATCCTCGTGAGATGGGGCAGGAAGCTGCTGATTGAGCCAGCCGCGGCGATGTAGTCGCCCGCTGCTGCGTCGAAATCCTCGTGAGATGGGGCAAGGGACTGCGTTCGGGTGCCGGAGGTTTCGACGCGACGCGCGGGGCTTCGCCCCGACGGTCGGCTCAACCAGCGGGCCAGCCGCGGCGACGGCCCGGTTGATTGGGACCAGCCGCGGCGACGGATCCGTTGATTGAGCCAGCCGCGGCGACGCAGTCGCCCGCTGCTGCGTCGAAATCCTCGTGGGGTGGGGCAGGGACTGCGTTCGGGTGCGGGAGGTTTCGACGCGACGCGCGAGGGGCTTCGCCCCGACGGTCGGCTCAACCAGCGGGCCAGCCGCGGCGACGGACCCGTTGATTGAGCGAGCCGCGGCGACGCAGTCGCCCGCCGCTGCGTCGAAATCTTCGTGGGGTGGGGCAGGGACTGCGTTCGGGTGCGGGAGGTTTCGACGCGACGCGCGCGGGGCTTCGCCCCGACGGTCGGCTCAACCAGCGGGGCAGGGACTGCGTTCGGGTGCGGGAGGTTTCGACGCGACGCGCGCGGGGCTACGCCCCGACGGTCGGCTCAACCAGCGGGGCCCGGCCGTCGGCTCAACCAGCGTCGCCTCGGCTCAACCAGCGCGAACGCAGCGACGCCGGCCGCCCCCCTACGGGGCGACCGGCGTCGGTTGCTCAGGTCAGTGAGCGGCGATCCTGTTCGGGAACTCCTGGCCGATGGAGGCCAGCAGGTCCTTGTACCACTGCTGATCGATGTCGAACGGCTTGCCGCCCTTGATCCGGTCGAAAGCGATGGCCGTGAGCACGTCGCCGTTCTCCTCGTCCTGGCCGATCACGCCGGGCTCGCCGCGCAGGGCCGAGTCGACCGCGAGGTCGGTGCACTGCTTGATGAGCGCCAGGTCGGCGTCGTTGGCCGCGGCGGAGCGGGCGAAGTAGCCCGACTTCTGGATCAGCACCTTCTCGGCGTTGAGCTTCTCGGCGAACTTCGAGCCGAACCACTTGCCGGGGTTGATCTGGTCGATGCGGACGTGGCCGAACGGATCGCGGGGGACCTCTTCGCCCGCGGCCTCCATCTCAGCGACGATCGCGTCGAGGCCTGCGCCCTCGGACAGGAAGATCGTCACGTTGCCGACCTCGTCCATGATCGCGTTGAGGCGCTCCGACTCCTTGGCGAGGTTGATCTCGCCCTCGGGCACGTAGACGCCGTGGATGTCCCACGCGGCCTTGGAGAGGCCGATCTCGGGCAGCCACTGCTGACCCTCGACCCACTCGCGGTACTTCTGGGCCGTGGCTGCGGTTAGCCAACCGCAGTGGCGACCCATGACCTCGTGCACGATCAGCATCCGGGAGCCGGAGTTGTGCTCTGCCACGACGTTCTCGGCGAAGATCGCGCCCTGCTCGGCGGCGGTCCAGGCGCCCAGCGACTGACGGATCGGGATCACGTCGTTGTCGATCGTCTTCGGCAGCCCCACCACGGTCAGGCCGTAGTCGTGCTCGGCCAGGTAGGCGGCGAGGTCGGCGGCGGTGGTGTTGGTGTCGTCGCCACCGATGGTGTGTAGAACGTCGACGCCGTCGGCGACGAGGCGGTCCGCGGCGACCTTGAGCGGGTTGTCACCCTCGGCGACCAGGCCCCGCTTGACGAGGTCCTTGGCGTTGGTGAGCTTGACGCGCGAGTTGCCGATGGGCGAGCCACCGAACTTGTCGAGCAGGCCGGCGTTGGCGCGGACGGTGTCGTCGACGACGAGGAAGTCGCCCTTCAGCAGGCCCTGGTACCCGTGGCGGTAGGCAATGATCTCTACTTCCGGAGCGACCTGGGTGTAGCGCTCGATGAGCCCACCGATCGCGGCGGAAAGGCAGGGGGCGAAGCCGCCGGCCGTGAGGATGGCTACCTTCTTGACCATGAGTGTCCTTTCATGAATTCTCCGACGCGGGACGCGCGTCGGCCCCAGCCTATTGCACCGCGCCGCCCTGGGCCCATGGGGGGCCGAGGCAGTGGCTGTCCACAGACCTGACCAAATCGCTCCGGCGAGGCCGTTTGGTTGCGAAGATGGCGCGATGGGGCGGCAACGGGGGATGAGCGGATCGGTGCAGGCGGTGATCCTGCTGCCCGCGGCGCTCGGGATCTTCCTGCTGCTTGTCCAGTGGTCGATGCTCGCCTGGGCCGACGCCGTCGCGCTCGCAGCAGCAGAACACGGGGCGGCCGTCACCGCGGTCCATGGTGGCACCGAGTCGGACGGCAGGCTAGCGGCGCAGGAGGCCGCTGGGGAGGGGCGCTGTCCGACGTGTGGGTCTCGGTCGAGCGCCGGGCGGGCGGTTCGACGGTGACGGTGTCCGGCACCAGCAACGCGGTTCTATGGCCCGGACGGATCAGCAGGACCGTCGTGGTTCCCAACGAGAGGCTGACGGGATCGTGACACGGCGGCCGAGGCGAACCAGGCGCGACCAACGCGGCCTCGCGATCTCCGTCGAGGCCGCCGTCGTGCTGCCCGCCATCGTGTTGTTCATCGGCCTGCTGATCAGCCTCGCCCGGCTCGCCCTGGCCGACCAGCACATCGGCGCGGCCGCCGCGGCAGGTGCACGCGCCGCCTCCCTGGAGCGCTCGAGCACGCGGGCGCGGGCGGCCGCCTCAGACGCGGTCGACGCGGCCATGCAGCGCCGCGGCCTGGCATGCGACGCCACCACCGTCGAAATCGACGCCGCGCAGGCGTCGCGGCCCGTCGGGCAGTACGGGGTCGTGTCGGTTCGGCTCACCTGCGCCGTTCGGCTCTCGGACGTGACGCTGCCGTTCATCCCTGGCAGCCTCGACGTCACCGCTGAGCGAACCTCGCCCGTGGACCCGCTGCGGGGCAAGTAGGGTGGGGTTTCATGACCACACCACAGCGCAGGCTCGGCCAGTTCACCGTCTCCGCGATCGGCTACGGCGCCATGCCCGTGTCCATGAGCGACTCGCCGGTCCCCGAGCGCGAGCAGGGCATCGCGACGGTGCACGCGGCCCTCGACGCGGGCATCACCCTGATCGACACGGCCGACATCTACGCGCCGTCCTGGGACGCCATGGGGCACAACGAGGCGCTTGTCGGCGAGGCGCTTGCGGGCTGGTCAGGCGACAGGGAGCCGATCGTGATCGCCACCAAGGCGGGCATCACACGCGGAGCGGGCGAGACCTGGGGCCGCAACGCCACGCTCGACTACCTCCGCGGCCGCGTCGAGGCCTCGCTGCGGAACCTCCGCGTCGACACCCTCGACCTGCTCTACCTGCACCGTCCCGACCGTTCCATCCTCTACTCGCAGGCGATCGAGAACCTCGCCGTGCTGAAGCAGGAGGGCCTCGTCGCGGAGATCGGCGTCTCCAACGCGAACGTCGAAGAAATCGAGATCGCCGTCGACGTGCTGGGGGAATCGGGCCTCGCCGCAGTGCAGAACGAGTTCTCGCCCAGGTTCAACCACACCTCCAAGGACGAACTGGAGTACTGCGGTAAGAACCGGGTCGCGTTCCTGCCCTGGTCGCCGCTCGGCGGCACCGGCGGCGGCGCGAAGCGGTTGGGGGAGAGGTTCCCGGCGATCCTGAGCGTCGCCGAGGCGCATGGCGTCAGCGTCCAGCAGGTCACCCTTGCCTGGGAGTTGGCGCTCGGAAGCCACGTCATCCCGATCCCCGGCGCGTCCAGGCCGGAGTCGATCACCGACTCGGCGCTGGCCATGTCGCTGGCGCTCTCCGACGACGAGGTCGCGGCCTTGTCGAGCGCGCTCCTGTAACTGGGGGCCGGGCTGGACTAGCCTTGAGCGATGGCTCAATACTTCGATGTCCATCCCGTCAACCCGCAGCCCCGCGCCCTGAACCAGGTCGCCCGGATCCTGGAGGGCGGCGGACTGATCGCGTACCCGACCGACCTCGGCTTCGCGTTCGGCTGCATGCTCGGCAACGGCGAGGCGCTGGAGAGGATCCGCAAGATCCGCCAGTTGAGCGACAAACACCACTTCACGCTCGTCGTCGACGAGTTCGCCAAGCTCGGCCAGTTCGTCGAGATGGACAACTGGATCTTCCGTGCAGTGAAGGCGGCCACGCCGGGGCCGTACACGTTCATCCTCAAGGCGACCCGCGAGGTGCCGAAGGTGATGCAGCACCCGAAGAAGCGCACGGTCGGCGTCCGGATTCCCGATCACCGCACGACGCTCGCGCTGTTGGAGACCATCGGTGCCCCGCTGATGTCGTCGACGCTGCTTTTGCCCGGCGTCGACGAGCCGCTCACCGACGGGTGGGCCATCAAGGAGGAACTCGACAACCAGATCGACGCGGTCCTCGACTCCGGGGACGCGGGAACCGAGCTGACAACGGTCGTCGACCTGACCGGCGACGAGCCCGTCATCGAGCGGCTCGGCGCTGGCGACCCGACCCCGTTCGAGTAGGCCGCGGGCAGACGCGTCAGTCGTCGTCGGCCAGGCTCAACCAGCGCTGCGGCGCGGTGCCGTGCGCGACCAGGGTCGCGCGGTAGCGGTGCCGCGCCGCCAGGTTGCGGTGCACATCCTCGGCGACCCGGTCGAGGAACAGCGTCCGGTACATGGAGTCCTGCAGCGTCGACGCGGCGAACGAGATGCCGCTGAACAGCGCCAGGATCATGCACACCCGGAACATGTGTGCCTCCATCGGCATCCTGACGCCAAGGATGACCAGGTCGCGCGCCGCCTCGCCCGTCCAGGTGGCGATCAACTCGTCGGTCAGCGAGATCGCCCCGAAGACCGCGAAGACGGCGAACGTGACGGCGACAAACATGGTGATCTGCACGAACTGCACCGTCATGGACACGGCGATCAGGTTGAACCTCTCACCAGAGGACAGCTTCGAACGGCGCGCCTGCAGGCCGCTGAACGGGGTCGCCTCAAGCAGCGGTTCCTCCGTGTCGTCGTCCTTCTCGTCGTCGATCATGTCAAACGTGGCGGGCAGCACGATCAGCACGATCATCAGGATCAGGAACGCGGCGAGGAGCGTCATGCGCGGCTGCGTCATGGTGCCGGCCAACTGCCACAACTCGTTGGTGAAGAACACCAGCAGGACGGTCAGCAGCAGCAGCGGCAGGATCCGTGCGACAGCCGGAACGGTCACCGTCAACTCCTTGGCGCCCCGCTTTCCCGCCCAACGGAGCATGTTGCCCAACCCGTAGAAGCCGATCAGCGCGGCGAGCAGGAGCAGCAGCAGGCGGCTGACGATGTCGATGTGCAGGCCGCCGGTGGCGTGCGTGAGGGCCGCGATGAGGCTCAGGCCGCCGAGCCAGAAGACGATGATGACGACCCCGACGATCAGCCGGAGCAGGGGAGTCATGCGCCGCTGCAGCCAGGCGTAACCCATGCCGAGCGGGATGGCGAGCAGGAACACGATGCCCGCGACGATCAGGGTGGTGCGCTGCGCCGGTCGTCGCAGGACGTCCAGGAGTTCGACGCTCCCCTCATCGGCCACCGCCGCATCGACCATCACCAGCCCGATCGCCAGGAACGCGAACGTGACCAGCAGCGGAACCGTCCGGGGAATCAGGCCACGCAGGCGCCTGGCGGGCGGCACGACCAGCGGCAGCCCGTTGGCGCGCAGCCACTGCTCCTGCTCGAGCAGTTGGGTGTCGGTTCCTCGCGCCACTGTCACCTCCATCGGACCCGGTCAAGGCTAGCGCCCTCGGGGCGCGAAGAAGGGCGCCCCGCGATGCGGGACGCCCTCCGTCGACTTGGGCTGTGACTAGCGCTTTCCGCCGCCGAGCAGGCCGCCGAGGATCTGGCCGAGGATGCCGCCGCCCAGACCCGGGTCGGACGACTCCTGCTGCTGGGTCTGCTGCGACTGGTCGGGGAACTGCATCTGGGGAGTGGACGAGTCGGCCGCCGGGCCCGCCTGGTCCTTGAACACGCCGCCCGACTGTGTCGTCGAGGTGGGGGTCGCGGGGGCGCTTGAGCCGCCGCCGAGCACCTGGCCCAGGATGTCGCCGAGGATGCCACCGCCGCCGGCGGACTGCGTCTGCGGCTGGCCCTGTCCCTGGTCGACCTTCATGAGCTTATTGGCGAGCCAGGCCATCACGATGGGGGCCAGGATCGGCATCAGCTTCTTGATGAGCGCGCCGCCGCCGCCCGCGCCGCCGAGCTGGCTGACGACAGCGTCCTCGTTGGAGCCGAAGATGTTGGCGGTGATCTTCTGGCCGTCGGCCTGGTCGATCTGCGAGACGTCAACGCCGTCGGCGATGAGGCCGGGGGAGTGCTGCCCGAGGGCGCCGAGCAGCGAGTCGGCTCCGGCGGGGTCCTGGACGTTGGCGTCCATGCCCATCAGCAGCGCCGGGACGGCCTGACGCACGGCACTCTCGACCTCGTCGGGGCTCGCGCCGACCTGCTGCGCGAGCTGGTCGATGGGAAGCTGGTTGAGGATGTCCTGAATCTCAGACATGGATGTGAACTCCTTCACGAAATCACTAGCGCCGGTCGGCGCACGGGACAACGCTAGCGCCGGCCGGCGACATGTGGGGCCGAATGCCTAATTGCGGGCGGGAGGCGCTGTCCGCCCGCGAGGCGGTGTGGAGAGCCGGCCCTGGACGCCGTATCGGGGAGTGGGGCGGGACGCCTCAACCGGGACCGGGACGCCCTTCGTCGGAGGCCGCCCCGGACAGGCTGGCCGACTCCTCCTGCTCGAGTTGGGTGTAGGCGATCTTGCCGACCAGGGTGGTGGGCAGCTCGGTGCGGAACTCGACCCCCCTCGGCACGGCCCACTTCATCAGGTGCCTGCGGCAGTGAGCCGCCAGGTCTGCGCGGAACTCGGGGTGTCGGTCTGGCCGCCGCCCGGTACGACGAAGGCCTTGACGGAGGTCATCTGGTACTCGTCGGGGGTGCCGATCACGCACGCCCTGTGGACACCCGGGTGTGCCTCGAGCACCTGCTCGACCTGCGCGGGGAAGACCGAGACGCCGGAGACCTTGATGATGCGCTTCTGGCGGCCCTTGAAGTAGAAGAAGCCGTCCTCGTCCATCGTCCCGATGTCTCCGGTGTGGAGCCACAGCAACCCGTCCCGGTGGGTGCGCAGCGTCACCTCTGTCGCCTCGGGATCGTTCAGGTACCCGAGCATCAGGGTGGGACCGGTGACGCACAGCTCGCCCTCGCCGCCCGGGGGCAGGTCTTCGGCGGTGTCAGCGTCGACGACCTTGAGCCGCATGCCGGGGATCGGGATGCCGATCGAGTCCTCCCGGTAGTTGTCGGCGGGGGACACGGTGCAGGCCGTGACGCACTCGGTCAACCCGTAGCCCTCCATCAGTTCGACGGTTCCGCCCTGCGACTGCATGGCGGCGTCGAAACGATGCTTCAGGCTGCTGGTCAGGCTGTCGCCACCGCAGTAGGCGCCACGCAGGGTGTCGAAGCGCACCTTCGCGAACTTGGGGTGCTGCAGCAACGCCTGGAAGAGCGTCGGCACTCCCGCGATGAACGACGGCGAGTACTTGAGGAGGTTGTCGATGTAGATGGCGGCGCTGAACTCAGGAACCAGGATCGAGTGGGCCCCGACCGTGAGCGCCGTGTGGACGCAGAGTCCGAGCCCGAAGCCGTGGAAGACGGGAAGGATCGCCAGGACCGACTCGCCTGCCGAGAATCCCGTGATGGCACCCATCGAGACGGCGAGCGCGTTGAAGTTGGCGCTCGACAGCTCGATGCCCTTCGGCAGGCTGCTCGTGCCGCCGCTGAAGAGGACCACCGCGCTGTCGTCCACGCCTGTCGAGCGTTCGTACGGACGCGGCCGCGCGCCGGCCTTCATGAACTCGGACCAGCGCAGGATCCTTGGATCATCGGTTGGTACGGGGGCGATCTTGCGGTCACGTCATCCGGCCCCCAGGTGGACTGCCGGTCTGCCGTTGGGGAGTGGGTCAGCGTGCCTGCCATGGCCCTGACCGACTCGGCGTAGTCGTCGGCGACATCTGCCGGGTCGACACCCGCATTGCTCAGAAGAAGCGTGCTGATCATGCCGGTCCGGTCACGTCCTGCGCTGCACTGAACGAGGATTCCCGTGGGGGCTGCGGCGATCGCGCTCAACGCGCCGAGAACGAGGTCCGGCAGGATTCGCCAGTTATGCCGCCAGTACTCAGGCGAGTCCAGGATCGGGAAGCAGGTCTCGCGAAACTCCGGGTTGTCCTGGTCCTCGGTCGGGGCATTCACGATGGATACGGCAGCGGATGCTCTGGCGTCGACGACAGGATCTCCCGCCCGAGGACCGATCTCGTGGGCACATCGCAGGTCGACAACCGTGGCGAGGCCCCAGCGCTGGGCGTCCTGCCATCCCGTCTCGGTCAACAGTTCGCGACGAGGTCCGCGTGCGACCCGGCCAAAGACCGTGGCGCCGGTCTTCGACGCCGGTGTCGGTAGCCCTCCGAGGTCGCGGGCGTTGCGGTAACCGTCCCAAGCAAGGTTGCGCATGGGCGAGAGTCTAGGAGGGGCCACGGTTGGTCCTTGGCGACGGACTCGGCCTGGAAGCGGGAGAGGCGCACCCTGACACACAACCGGTTCGCATAATGACATAATGTTGCTTATCGGACATGGCATCAGGCGGGAGGCGAGTGGCGTTTGGGTGGGTTTGCCCCTCACGTGTTCTGAACTCCTTGTCTAGGTGGTGGACGTCGATGCCCGATCCCCTCGAAGGCGTCGCACCCGATGGGACGATACGCACCGGCGTGACCGCCGCGCCGTCGCGTCGAGACGTCAAGCTAGCCCTCGGCCACGGTGGCGTCGTGCCCGTCGATGTGGACAGCTTCGCCGACCTGATCGGGCTGTGGCCGACCGAGGACGGTGCCGGCGGTGTGCGCCGCTTGATAGCGGCACGATAAGGTCTGAAAACACAACGATGAGGTTGGGAGAACAGATGCAGGTTTACGCTCCGTGCGACGGTCGGGTCATCGCCTTGGCAGACGTCGACGACCCGACGTTCTCCGGGCAGTTGGTGGGTCCAGGCGTCGGAATCGTGCCACCCGACGGCATGCAGACCGTGGTCGCGCCGGCCGACGGCAAACTCCTGAAGGTCGACCCGCACGCCTTCATCCTGCTGGTCGACGGCGCGGTCGGGGTGCTCGTGCACGTCGGCATCAACACCGTCCGCCTCGAGGGACGCCTGTTCGAGGTGCTCGCCGAACAGGGCCAGGACGTGACCGAAGGCACGCCCATCGTGTCGTGGGATCCCGCGACGCTGACCGATCCCGCCATGGATCGCACCGTGATCGTCGTCCTGATGGACCAGGCGCCCGACACCATCACCTCTGACGTGATCGGCGCCGACGTGTCGACCGGGGCCGCACTGTTCAGCAACTAGGCCGCGCTGGCGGGCGATGCTCTTCTGCGGCGTGTGACGACGGTTGCGGACCCTTCGACTCGGGCGCAGGCGCCCGGCTCAGGGAACGGCGCCGAACCGTTGGCTGGGCTTGTCGATGCCTCCGAGGGTCGCGTTGCGCATCGGCGACGTTGGCTGAGCTTGTCGAAGCCTCCGAGGGTGCACGGTCTGGCACCGGTCGGTGAGTTCTTGGTTGCGGACCCTTCGACTCGGGCGCAGGCGCCCGGCTCAGGGAACGGCGTGAACTGTTGGCTGAGATTGTCGAAGCCTCCGAGGGTCGCGTGCGCGTCGGCGACGTTGGCTGAGCTTGTCGAAGCCTCCGTGGTTGCACGGTCGGGCACCGGCCGGTGAGTTCTTGGTATCGGACCCTTCGACTGGGGCGCAGGCGCCCGGCTCAGGGAACGGCGCAGGCAGCCGGCTCAGGAACGGCAGTGTGACGCGTGGCTCAGGAACGCGGCAGGAGGGCCAGTTCGGCGGCCGCCGCCGTGTCACCGGGGTCCTGCGCGAGCAGTGCCCCCAGGATCTCCCTGGCGCCCGCGTTGTCGCCGGTGCGGCGCAGCAGGTGCGCCACCGCCCACCGTGCCCGCGACCGCTGTACCGGGGTGCCGCGCTCGGCGAACCACTCGTCGGCCCGCTCGAACACCGTCAGAGCCTCCGACTCGCGGCCCGCGTCGGCCAGGTTCCAGGCGTGGTTGTTGAGCAGGCTCCCCTGCCACCTCTCCACGTCGGCGTCGTGGCTTGTCATCGCGATCCGCAGCCCGCGGCGGGTCCACTCCTCCGAGTTGTCCCGGTCGGTGATCGCCAGCATGTGCAGCGCGTCCACCGTAAGGAACTCGTCGGCGCCCAGTTCGAAGGCGGCGGTGAACGGGGCGACCGCCGCCTCCGCGTCGCCCGAGGAGTTGAGGATCCTGCCCCGCTCGAGCGCCACCCGCTGAGCAACCACCGGATCGTCCGAGGAGACGGAATCGAGTTCTGCCGACGCCTCGTCGAAGCGTCCCTGCAGCCCGAGGGCGCGGGCCACCTGGGTCGTGAACTCGTCGCGCAGCGGCCCCGACGACTCGTCGCGCCTGGCGCGCAGCGTCGCCTCGAACGTCGCGGGATCGCCCCAGTAGGGCTGCAACTCCCCCGCCGGGATCCGGCTGGTCACGGCCGGAACAACTCGTCCACTGCGGCGATCACCTCTGCGGGCACCGGTGCCGCGCCCGCTGCCGCGTTCTGTGCGACCTGCGCGATGGTCGTCGCCCCGGCGATCACCGAGGAGACGGGCCGCTGAGCAAGCAGCCACTGGAGAGTCGCCTCAAGCATCGTGACGCCAGCACCGTCGCAGATCCGCTGGTACGCCTCGAGCCGATCCCAGTCGGTGGCGTCCAGCAGCGCCGGCTTCAGCTTGCTGAGCCGCCCCTCTCCCCCGCCGCCGCGGGTGTACTTGCCCGTCAGCAGGCCGTTGGCGAGCGGAAAGTACGGGAAGACGCCGAGCCCAAGGTCTTGCGCGACCGGCAGCAGGTCCGACTCGACGCCGCGGGAGATCAGCGAGTACTCGTTCTGGGCAGAAACGAAGCGCGCCAGCCCATCCCGCTCGGCGACGGCCGCGGCCTCCGTTGCCTGCGCCGCGTCGAAGTTGGAGTGCCCGATGTGGCGCACCTTCCCCTCGTCGACCAGGCGCGTCAGGGCCGCCAGGGTCTCCTCGATCGGGGTCGCCTCGTCCGGGGTGTGCATCTGGAGCAGGTCGATCCGGTCCGTGCGGAGCCGCCGCAGCGAGCCCTCGACGCTGGAACGGATGTAGCGGTCCCCGCCCTTCGCGCCCCAACCATCAGACCCAGGAAACGTGACGCCCCGATGGCCGAACTTGGTGGCAAGCACCACCTGGTCGCGGATGCCCTCCAGCGCGACGCCCATGAACTCCTCGCTGCGACCCGGCTCCGACCCGTAGATGTCGGCACCGTCGAAGAAGGTGATTCCGGCGTCGACGGCGGCGCGGATCACCGCGGTGCTGCCCTGCTGCGTCTCCGTGTCGGTGCGCGGCCGAGAGAAGTTGTTGCAGCCCATGCCCACGACGCTGACGACGAGATCGGAGGTGCCGACCATGCGAGATTCCATGCCCAAACCCTAGTGCGACAAGCCCACGCAGGCGGTAGGTTCTGCCCATGCAGTCTGTCCCCCTTCCCCGCACGTCCGCGCCTGCGCTCGCGGCGCTGCGGGCCGCCGGATACCACGACCTCTCGGCACTGGACGGCGTCTCGATGCCGGAGCTTCTGGCGCTGCACGGCGTCGGCCCCCGCGCGATCCGGGCGCTGCGCCTCGCGATGACCGAGCACGGGTGGGCGTTGGCCGACGACGACCCGACTGTCGGCGCCGCACCAGGCGGGGTCGTCGAGGGTGCCCGCGGCACGGGCCGCAACGACAACGCCACCACCGTCACCGACGTCTCACCCGAGGCCTGGGTCGAGTCGCTGCCGACGCCGCGCCAGGTTGAGCAGGGCCGCGCGATGCTGAAACTCTTCGGCGAGGTGACCGGCGAGAGGCCCGCCATGTGGGGGCCGAGCATGGTCGGCTACGGCCACCAGCACTACGTCTACGAGTCGGGCCGGGAGGGCGACTCGATGCGCACCGGCTTCAGCCCGCGCGCGGCAAACCTCGTCCTGTACGTGATCTCGCCCGGCGTCGAGGACCTGCTGAAGCGACTCGGCCCGCACAAGCGTGGCGTCAGTTGCCTCTACCTCACGCGACTCGACCGTCTCGACCAGGACGTTCTGCGCGACCTGGTGCGCAACGCCTGGGAGTCCTAGAGCGTCAGCGGCGTCAGGACCGCGATCTTCCAGGTGTCGCCGTCGGCGATCAACTGGTACATGTTCCGCTCAGGCGGCTGCGTGTCGTAATGCCAGGTGACGTCGGCCCAGATGCTGTGATCTGTGGCCGCCACAGACTCCACCTCGGGGCGTGCCTCCGAGACCCCTGCGTACTGCGCGAACGCGGCGGTGAAGAAGTCGCGGGTCTGGGCCCTGTCCGACACGGCGATCGAGCGGCCCGGGAACAGGATCAGGGCCGGGACGGCGTAGCTGTCGGCGATGGCGTCGGCGTCCCGGGCCAGCAGCGACTTGGCGTAACTTTCGAAGAACTCGTGGGCTGCGGTGCTCATCACCCCACGCTAACCCCGGCCGATGCCGGAGATCGGGTTTCGGGGAAACGACGACGGCACGGCCCCGAGGGAGCCGTGCCGTCCGCGAAGAGCCGGGTCAGAAGTTGATCATCTTGCCGCCGATGCCCTCGGCGGCCTCCTTGATGGCCTCGGAGAGGGTCGGGTGCGCGTGGATGTTGTGGCCGACCTCCTCTGCCGTCAGGTCGTAGGCCTGCGCCAGGGTGAGCTCGGGCAGCAGTTCGGTGACGTCGGGGCCGATCATGTGGGCGCCGAGCAGTTCGTTGTAGCGCGCATCGGCGACGATCTTGACGAAGCCGACGCCCTCGCCGAGGCCCCAGGCCTTGCCGTTCGCGGCGAAGGGGAACTTGGAGACCTTGACCTCGTAGCCCTTGTCCTTGGCCTGCTGCTCGGTGTAGCCGAACGAGGCGACCTGCGGCTGGCAGTAGGTGGCGCGCGGGATCATGTCGTAGTTGATCGGGTGCGTCTCGACGCCCGCGATGGCCTCGGCCGCGACGACGCCCTGCGCCTCCGCGGTGTGGGCCAGCATCATCTTGCCGGTGCAGTCACCGATCGCGTAGATGTTGCCGACGTTGGTGCGCATGAAGTCATCGATGGCGACGGCGCCGCGCTCGGTCAGCGCGACTCCGGTCTTCTCAAGGCCGTAGCCCTCGACGCGCGGCGCGAAGCCGACGGCGGACAGGAACCGGTCGGCCTCGAGGACCTGCTGGTCGCCGCCCTTGGCGGGGCTGACGGTGACGCGCACGCCCGATCCGGTGTCCTCGATCGACTCGACCTTCGTCGAGGTCAGCACCTTGATGCCGAGCTTCTTGTAGGCCTTCGCGAGCTCCGCGGAGATCTCGGCGTCCTCCGTCGGGACCATCCGATCGAGGTACTCGACGATGGTGACGTCGGCGCCGAACTGGCTGAGCACGTAGGCGAACTCGGTGCCGATCGCGCCGGAGCCGCCGATGATGATGGAGCCGGGGACGGCGTCGGAGAGGATCTGCTCCTCATAGGTGACGACGTTGGCGGAGCGCTGCGTGCCGGGCAGCATCTTGGTCGTGGCGCCGGCCGCGACGATCGCGTTGGTGAAGCGCACCTGCTGCTTCTCGCCCGAATCGGACTCGACCTCGATGGTGTTGGCATCGATGAATGTGCCCCACCCGTCGAGTTCGGTGATCTTGTTCTTCTTCATCAGGAAGTGGATGCCCTTGGTCATCCGGTCCGAGACGGTGCGGCTGCGGCTGAACGCCTTGCCGTAGTTGAAGGTCACGTCGCCCTCGATGCCGAAGGTGTCGGCCTCGTGGTTGAAGATGTGGGCCAGTTCCGCGTTGCGCAGCAGCGACTTGGTCGGGATGCAGCCCACGTTCAGGCAGACACCTCCCCAGTACCGCTTCTCGATGATCCCGACCTTCAGGCCGAGTTGGGCGGCGCGGATGGCGGCGACATAGCCACCAGGACCGGCGCCGAGAACAACGACGTCAAATTCTGAGCTCATGGCTCACACTCTATCCCCCAACTCCCCCCTGACGACACACGAAGAGGGCAAGAATGGTTGGTTCATCTCACACATGAGATAGGCTTACCGGATGAGTGCTACAAGTGAGTCCATCGGACGGATGATTCGCGACGCCCGCACCTCGCGGGACTGGTCGCAGAAGAGGCTGGCTGAGGAGTTGGGCACTGCCCAGAGCGCGGTGCACCGGATCGAGGCGGGGCAGCAGAACCTGTCCCTCAGCATGATCAACCGCCTCGCCGAGGCCCTCGAGATGCCGCTGATCCAGACGGCCACGCAGGGCAGCATGAACTTCGAGATCCAGGGCCCGACGACCCTCTCCGGCGAGATAGACGTCCGCACGTCCAAGAACGCCGCCATGGCGGTGCTGTGCGCGTCCCTGCTCAACCACGGTCGCACCGTGCTGCGAGGCATCGCCCGCATCGAGGAGGTCGACCGCATCAACGAGGTGCTGACCTCCATCGGCGTGAAGCTGACCTGGATCGGCGAGGGCAACGACCTCGAGATCATCCGGCCCGAGCACCTGAAGCCGGACCACATCGACGAGCGCGCCGCCCGCCGCACGCGCAGCATCCTGATGTTCCTCGGCCCGCTGCTGCACGAGTTCGACGACTTCAAGCTTCCGTACGCCGGCGGCTGCGACCTGGGTGCACGCACCGTCCACCCGCACATGTCGGCGCTGTCGAAGATGGGCCTCACCGTCACGGCCACCGACCGCAACTACCAGGCGAAGGTCGTGCGCGACGTCTCCGACGCCCGCCAGATCACGCTCATCGAGCGCGGCGACACCGTCACCGAGAACGCGATCATGGCGGCCGCCCGCACCCCGGGCGTCACGACGCTCCGCAACGCGTCGGGCAACTACATGGTGCAGGACCTGTGCTTCTTCCTGGAGCGGCTCGGAGTCCGCATCGACGGCATCGGCACCACCACGCTGACCATCCACGGCGTCGAGACCATCAACACCGACGTCGAGTACTACATCTCCGAGGACCCGATCGAGGCGATGAGCCTGCTCACCGCTGGCATCGTCACCCGCTCGGAAATCACCGTGCGGCGCTGCCCCGTCGAGTTCCTCGACGTCGAGTTCGCCGTGCTGGACGAGATGGGCCAGGTGTTCGAGTTCTCCGAGGAGTACACCAGCCACAACGGCAAGACGAGGCTGGTCGACGTGACGGTCAAGCCGTCCGACCTGCACGCGCCGCTCGACAAGATCCACCCGATGCCGTTCCCCGGCCTCAACATCGACAACCTGCCCTTCTTCGCCGTCATCTGCGCGACGGCCACCGGGCAGAGCGTCATCTACGACTGGGTCTACGACAACCGGGCGATCCACCTGTCGAAGCTGTCCGAGCTGGGCGCCAACATCCAGTTGATGGACGCCCACCGGCTGCTGATCATCGGACCGACGGCATGGCGGGGGCGCCAGATCGACTCGCCGCCCGCGCTGCGTCCGGCCGTGTGTGTGCTGCTTGCGGCGCTCGCCGCCCGAGGCACCACCAACCTGATGGACGTCTACGTCATCAACCGCGGCTACGAGGACCTCCCCCATCGCCTGAACAAGCTGGGCGCGAACATCAACGTGTTCTGGGGCGATCCCCCGACCGACGACTGAGCCTCAGTCGACCCGTCGGGCCGCGAACCTGGACCGCGGCTCGACGAGGTCCTGCTGCGCCGCAACCAGGCGCAGTTCCGACGAGCCCGCCGCGGTCGTGGCCTCCAGCACCGAGTAGGTGGCCGACGCCGTCGCAGACAGCGCGCCCGCCAGGCCATCGCCCCGCAGCCAGTGCGCCAGGAACACCGCGGTCGTCAGGTCACCGGAGCCGGTGAAGGCCCGATCGATGAGCGGCGTCTCCACGACCCACGCGGCCTCGCCGTCGACCGCGAGCATCCGCATGGCGTCCTCGCCCAGGCCGTCGCCCACCACGGACGTGACAACCACGACCCGGGGGCCGCGTTCCCGCAGCGCCCGGGCGGCCGCCACCACGTCGTCCAGCGCCCGCGGGTCGGTTCCGGTGAGGTAGCGCAGTTCGAAGAGGTTCGGCGTCATGATGTCGGCGGCGGGGACGACCTCGTCGCGCCAGAACTCCGGGATTCCCTCCGAGGCGTAGAAGCCCTTGTCCTCGTCGCCCATCACGGGATCGGCGCAGAAGAGGGCCGCCGGGTTGGCCCGCTTGATGGCCGCGGCGGCCTCGAGGATCGCCCGGCCGACCTCAGCGGTGCCGAGATAGCCGCACAGCAGCGCGTCGGTGACCTCGAACGCGCCGCGCTCCCCGACCCCGCGGACGACGTCGCGAACGTCCTGGACCGACAGGAGCGGCCCGCGGAAGGTCGGGTAGCCCGTGTGGTTGGAGAAGTTGACGGTGTTGACCGGCCACACCTCGACTCCGAGGCGCTGGAGCGGGAACACCGCGGCGGAGTTGCCCGCATGTCCGTAGGCCACGGCCGACTGGATCGACACCACTGCTGTCATGGGGCCAATGCTGGCCGCACGCTCGGCGTCGCGCAACGCGACATCACCAGGCGTTCGCCGTTGGCGCAACCGGGTCACCACCCCATACACTTGGCCTCCATGGCTGAGGTCTATGCGGACTACCTGTCCCCGGAGTTCATCGCGATGGCTCATCGTGGTGGCTCATTCCTCACGCCCAATCTCGGCATCGAGAACACCGTCAGGGCGTTCAGCAACGCCGTCGAGTTGGGGTACCGCTACCTCGAGACCGACGTGCATTCCTCCGCGGACGGCCAACTCTTCGCCTTCCACGACGGCGACCTTGAGCGGGTCACCGGCTATGAGGGGTCTCTCCACTCGCTTCCCGCCGACGACGTGCGGCAGTTGAAGGTGGGCGGACGCGAGCCGATCCCCTCGCTCGACGAACTGTTCGAGACCTTCCCGGACATCAACTTCAACATCGACCTGAAGCACGATCCAGCGGTCGAGCTCCTTGCGGACGCCATCTCGCGGCACGGGGCCGAGCGCCGCGTGTGCGTCGGATCGTTCTCCCGGCCCCGCATCAAGCGGTTCCGCGCGCTGCTCCCCCGCGTCCCCACCGCCGTGTCCAGCCTCGGCTCCGCCGCGCTCACCGTCGGCCGCATCTCCAAGGGCGGCCAGGTGTACCAGGTGCCGATGACCCACTCGGTCGGGCCGGTCACCGTCGACGTCGTGACCCCCCAATCCATCGCGAGGGCGCACCGCGCGGGACGCAAGATTCAGGTGTGGACCATCGACGAGCCGACCACCATGCACCGCCTGATCGACTGGGGCGTCGACGGCATCATCACCGACCGCCCCGATTTGCTCAAAGAGGTACTCCGCGCCCGGGGTATGTGGTCTACTCGGTAGGGAACGATTCGGCCCTCCGAGTCGTTGTACCAGTGGAGAAACGAAGGAGGGAAGATGGCAGATCGTGCACTGCGCGGCGTCGGTCTCGGCTCGAAGACATTCGAGGACGAGCAGGGAGTTGAATTCGCCGAGCGTCAGAGTCTCGCTTTTGACTGTCCCAAGGGGCATCACTTCACCGTAACGTTCTCCGTCGAGGCCGATCTCCCGACCGAGTGGGAGTGCAAGAAGTGTGGGCTGATGTCCACGCGCTCGGATGGCGTCGTCGGAGAGGAAAAGGTCGAGAAGCCCGTGCGTACCCACTGGGACATGCTGCGTGAGCGTCGCTCGATCCCCGAACTGGAGGACATCCTCGCCGAGCAGTTGGAGAAACTGCGCGACTCGGATCGAATCTACTAACTGACCACGTACAACGCCCGCCAGGTCTTTCGACCGGCGGGCGTTGTCGCGTCCAGGGCTCAGGGACGGGGCGAGTCCTGGCCCTCCGGGTCGATGATGGTGCCCTCGATGACCACGGACTCATCCTGCTCGCGAGGGGCGAAGCCCAGGTCGGGCGCGATCTCGGGGATCAGCGTGACGGCCTCTGCCACCGTCTCGCCCTTGATGACGACCGGGGCGTTGCCGCTGCGCTGCAGAGTACGGGCCGCCCACCAGGAGATCGCCGACTTGACGAACGGACGCGTGAACGGCAGCAGCAGGAGCGCGCCGACGACGTCTGAGAGCAGCCCCGGCAGGATCAGCAGGATGCCTCCCGTGAGCACCAGGCTCGCGTCCGCCATCTGACCCTGCGGGAGTTGCCCGGAGCGCAGTGACTCCGAGAGCGCCTTCCAGGTCTTGCGCCATTCGCGTTGCAGCAGGAACAGGCCGAGCACCGTGGTGGTGAGCAGGATCAGCAGGGTCCACCAGCCAATCTCGCCCGCCACCCAGATCAGGGCGGCCACCTCTGCGATGACATAGAGCAGTAAGCCCAGACCGGTCAGTCCGAGCCAGAGTCCTCCGCGGCGGTTCGCCATCACGCCTTCTTCTTGTGCCCGATCGCCCTGCGGACGCCGCCGGTGAGTTGCCCCAGGCGGTACTCGATGCCCCACAAGGTGGTGCGGATCAGAGCCTCGACGACGATGTTCTTGCTCATCTTGGAGTCGCCGAACTCGCGTTCCACGAACTCGATCGGCACCTCGACGACCTTGAAGCCGTTCTTGAGCGTGCGCCACACCAGGTCGATCTGGAAGCAGTAGCCGGCGGAGGCCACTTCGTCCAGCGAGATGCCGCGCAGCGTGTCCGCCTTGTACGCGTTGAAGCCGCCGGTGGCGTCCTTGACGGGAATGCCGAGCCACATGCGCGTCCAGAGCGACCCGCCCTTGGAGATGAACACCCTGGACTTGGGCCAGTTCACGACTGAGCCGCCCTTGACCCAACGCGACCCCTTCGCCATGTCCGCCCCGTCGGCCAGCGCCTGCAGCAGGCGGGGCAGTTCCTCGGGCTGGTGCGAGCCGTCGGCGTCGTGCTGCACGAGGACGCCGTAGCCGTTGTCGAGGCCCCAGTGGAAGCCGGCCAGGTAGGCGGCGCCGAGGCCCTCCTTGCCCTTGCGGTGCATCACCTTGATGTGGTTGTCCTCCGCCGCGAGCCGGTCCGCGAGGTCGCCCGTGCCGTCGGGAGAGTTGTCATCCGCGATGAGGATGTCGGCGTCGGGGACAGAACGGCGGAGGCGGTTGGTGATGCTCTCGATGTTCTGTGACTCGTTGTACGTCGGGATGATCACGAGCACTCTGCCGAGCGCGTCCTGCGAGGTCATGGGCGTCCTTGGGGTTCGATTGTCCCGTCCATGCTACCGGGCGTCGGAGCGCTTCCGAAGGACGGTGGCCCCGAGCGCGACCACGGTCGTAGCGACCGCTAGCCACGACAACCACGGGCTGAGCCGAACGGCCAGGTTCACGTTGTAGCGCAGCGGGACCTCAGCGAACAGCGTCGCCGCCTCCAACTCCTCGGTGCGCTCGACGACGCGGCCGCGCGGGTCGATGACCGCCGAGATCGAGTTGAGCGTGCTCGCCAACACCTCGCGGCCCGTCTCCATCGCCCGGATCCGGTTGAGCACCAGTTGCTGGTGCGGCTCGAAGGTGAGCGCGTAGGTGTTGGTGTTCGACTGGGAGACGATCAGCTCGGCGCCCGCGTGGATCAGGTCGTAGGCGGTCTGGTCGTAGGCGAGTTCGAAGCAGATCAGCGACCCGACCCTGAGTTGGCGGTACTCCCCCACGCTCGCCTCCAGCACCCCGGGGCCCTCACCGGGGATCGAGTCGCGCCCGACCTGCTTGAGGATCGGCAGCATCGGCAGCAGTTGCTGCCGGAACGGGATGTACTCGCCGAAGGGGACCAGGTTGCGCTTGTGGTAGCTCTGGCCGGGGCCGGCCGCCGGGTCCCACCAGATGCTGGTGGTCTGTCGGGTGTCGTCGGTGGGGCCGTCGGTGACGGCGCCGACCAGGATCGGCACCTCCGCGATCTGGGCGGAGACCTCCACGAGGCGCCGCGTCTCCGCGTCCTTGATCGGGTCGACGTCGGTCGCGTTCTCGGGCCACAGGATGAAGTCGACCGGACGACCCTCGGTGCGTGCGAGTGCCGTGGCGAAGATGGTCTCGCTCAGGGCGTTGTTGGTGACGGAGCGGGCATAGCTTCCGGTGCCGTGCTCCGCGCGGTTGACGTTGGGTTGCACCATCGCGACGCTGACGCTCTGCTCGGGCGTGGCGAGCGGCACCAGGTTCAGCAGGCCACCGAGCAGGAAGATCGCAAGCGTGCCCGCGACGGCCTTGATCCGGACCTTCGGCGCCGTGACGGCCCACAGCAGCAGGGTCGACGCGAGCGCGACGAGGTAGCTGACGCCGGTCACCCCGACCCACGACAGGAAGCCGTTCATGGGCTGGTCGACCGTGGTGTAGGCGAGCCGGGTCCACGGGAAACCGCCAAAGGGGATCTGCCCCGAGCCGAACTCGACCGCAACCAGCGCCGCGGGCACCAGGAACGGCCACGCCCGCAGGGTGGTCAGCCGGGAGATGACGAGCCCGAGGACCGCCCACCACAGCGACATGAACGCCACCAACACGACGCCCACCCAGAACCCGAGCACGGAGACCCAGGAGATCGTCAGCGTGTTGAGCGCGAGGCCTGCGAGGTATCCCCAACCGAAGCCCGCGCGCATCCGCAGGCCGACCATCAGCCACGCGAACAGCGCGAAGCCGACGATGGTGGCGGGCCAGACGCCCATCGGGGCCATCCCGAGCCCGATCAGCAGCCCGGCGGCAACGGCCACTGCGAGGGTGATCGGCACGGGGAGGGTGGGGCGGGTCAGCACGCAGGAAGCCTACCTGGGTCGGCGTGGTGTGCCAGCATGTGCTGGTGAGCACTTTGATGGCGTTCGACACGTCCTACCTGTACTTCCGTGCCTTCTTCGGGGTCCCCAACACCTTCCACGCCGTCGACGGCACGCCGGTCAACGCGGTGCGCGGCACCCTCGACTTCATCTCGCGTCTCCTGACGCAGTACGGCCCCGACGTCTTCGCGTGCGCCTGGGACGACGACTGGCGGCCAGCCTGGCGGGTGGACCTGGTGCCGACGTACAAGACGCACCGGCTCGTCGAGTCGTCGGGCGTGGCGCAGGAACAGGTCGACGACGACCTCAACGTCCAGGTGCCGCTGATCCGCGAGTGCCTCACCGCCCTCGGCATCCCGATCGTCGGGGTCGCCGAACACGAGGCCGACGACGTGATGGCGTCTCTTGCCCGCCAGCACGACGGCACCAGCCTCGTCGTCACGGGCGACCGCGACCTGTTCCAACTGGTCGACGACGACACGTCGATCGTCTACATCGCCAAGGGCGTCGCCAAGCACGAACTGGTCACGCCAGCGGTGCTCGCCGAGAAGTACCAACTCGCCCCGCAGCGCTATGTCGACTTCGCGGTGCTGCGCGGCGACCCCAGCGACGGACTGCCCGGCGTCAAGGGCATCGGGGAGAAGACCGCGGCGTCGCTCGTGACGACCTACTCCAGCCTCGAGGCGATGGTGGAGGCCGCCGTCGACCCCGCGACCAAGCTGTCGCCATCGGTGCGCTCGAAGCTGCTGGCCGACGTCGACTACCTCGCCAGGGCCCGCGAGGTCGTCACCTGCGTCGACACGCTCCCCCTGCCCTCGCTCGACCGGGCACCGGTGGACGCGGCCAGGGTCGCAGAACTCACCGGGACCCTCGGCCTAGGCGGCTCCATGACCCGCCTCGCCGACATCCTCTCCCGCTAGCCGGGGTTGCTCAGCGCCGGGCGTGCAGGACGTAGAGCGCCGAGCTGGCGAGCAGGTTGGAGCCGAGGTTGCCCGCCCGGTGGCGGTGGCCGTCGGCGTCGAGCGGAATCCGCCGGTCGATCACCATGTCGAGGCTCGCGAACAGCGGCTCCAGGTCGGGGATCGACGAGTGGTGCAGGTTCGGCGTGTCGTACCAGTCGAACGGCAGGTCCTTCGACATCGGCATCCGCCCGCGCAGCAGCCGCAGCCGGTTCTGCCAGTGCGCGAAGTTCGGCATCGACACCAGCGAGTGCAGGGCGATGCGACCCATCTCCGCAAGCACGCCGCGCGGCTTGTACACCGTCTGCAGCGTGCGCGACAGCACCACGAAGTCGTAGCTGTCGTCTGCGAACTCCCCCAGTTGCGTGTCCAGGTCAAGTTCGATCACGTTGACGCCCCGACGAAGGCACTCAAGCACGTTGCCTGGATCGAGGTCGACGCCGGTTCCTGTGCACCCCTTCTGGGTCAGCAACTGCAGGAGGTCGCCGTTGCCGCAGCCGAGGTCAAGGACGCGCGAGCCCTCCGGGATCAGGTCGGCGATGATGGCCAGATCGGCCCTGAAACGCTGCGTCATGCCAGGTCCTCCGCCGCCCGGTCGAGGAAGGCCCGCACCGTCTCGTGGTACTGCTCGATCTCCAACAGGAACGAGTCGTGCCCCCACGACGAGTGGATCTCCCTGAACGACGTCGGAAGCCGGGCACCCTCGAGGTGCCGGACGATGCGCCGCGAGTGCTCCGTCGCGAAGCGCCAGTCCGTGTCGAAGCTGACCACCAGGAACCGCACGGGCGAGGCCACCAGCGCATCGAGCGCGTGCTCGTCGGCGAAGGGGTCGAAGTAGTCCATCACGCGCGTCAGGTACAGATAGCTGAGTGGGTCGAAGCGCGACAGGAACCGCTGGCCCTGATGCTCCAGGTAGCTCTCGACGGCGAAGTCGATGCCGAAGTTCGGGGATAGTTCCCCAGCCTGGGCCGACCGGCCGAACTTCTCCTGGAACGCCTCCTCCGACAGGTAGGTGATGTGGGCCATCATCCTGGCGACCGACAGCCCCTTAGCGGGCGTGGTGCCTCGCGTAAGGAACTTGCCCTCGTTGAATCCCGAGTCGCGCATGATCGCCTGCCTGCCGACGGCGCTGAACGCGATGTTCTGGGCCGTCAGCCGCGACGATGCCGCGAAGATCAGTGCGCTGCCCATCTCCTCAGGGTGCGTCAGCGACCACTGCAGCACCTGCATCCCCCCGAGCGATCCGCCGACGACCGCCGCAAACCGTTCGATCCCGAGGTGCCTGGCCAGGCCCCGGTGCACCTCGACGAAGTCCGCCATGTCAAGCAGCGGGAAGTCCAGCGCGTACGGCTCCCCCGTCTCGGGATCGATCGACGACGGGCCGGTGGTGCCCTGACAGCCACCGAGGATGTTCGACGCGACCACGAACCACACGTCGGTGTCGATCGGCTTGCCCGGGCCGATCATGTTGTCCCACCAGCCCGGACGGTCGTCGCCAGCGTGCAGGCCGGCCGCGTGCGCGTCGCCGGTCAGCGCGTGGCAGATGCAGACGGCGTTGCTGCGCTGGGCGTTGAGCTCGCCGTAGGTCTCGTAGGCGACCTCGACAGGGGCGAGCGTGGCGCCGCTCCGCATTCGCAGCGGGTCGCTGCGGTCGAAGACGGTCGCGATCTGCGTCTCGACGATGCCGAGGCTCGGTGTGCTCACCTGCCCATTCTTGCGCACCGGCGACCGCTCCCCCAGCAACGCCCGTCGCGGCTGCTCACCCTTGCGCGGCGCGCGAGTTGGGAGCAGTGTTTCCTCCATGACCGCAGCCAAGTTCACCGTCACCTTCGACGCCGCCGATCCCCTGGCCCAGGGCGAGTTCTGGGCACTCGCGCTCGGCTACCGGAGGGAGGACCCACCTCCGCCGCACGCCACCTGGGAGGAAACCCTGACCGCGTGGGGCCTCCCGGAGGAGCGGTGGAACGACGCCAACGCCATCGTCGACCCGGACGGCGTCGGGCCCCGCATCTTCATTCAGAAGGTGCCGGAGCCCAAGACGACGAAGAACCGCATTCACCTGGACGTGCGCCTCTCGCAGAGCCACGAGGACAAGGACCGCGCGGCGCTGATGGCCAAAGCCGACGAACTGGTCGCGGCCGGGGCAAGCCTTGTGAAGGTCTTCGACGACCCGCACACCGGTTACTGGATCGTGATGACCGACCCTGAGGGCAACGAGTTCTGCATCGTCTAGCCGGATCAGCCGACGACGACGCCGAGCAGCGCGCCGATCCCGTAGGTCGCGGCGAGCGCGAGCAGGCCGCCGAAGACCACGCGGATGACCGCGGGACGCACCGGGGAGTCGCCCAGTTTGGCGCCGAGGCCGCCGGTCAGCGTGAGCGCGACGAGCACCGCGAGCACCGTGACGGGGATGCGCCACGGCAGCGGTACCAGCAGGATCGTCAGGAACGGCAGTAGCGCGCCAGCCAGGAACGAGAGAGCGGAGGCGATCGCGGCGTGCCAGGGGTTGAGGATCTCGTCCTCGGCGAGGTGGTAGCGCTGCGACAGCAGCACCTTCGAGCGGTTGCCGTCGCTCAACTCGGCCGCCACCAGTTCGGCGGTCGAGCGGCTGAGGCCCTGCGCGAGGTAGGTGTCGACGAGTTGCCGGTTCGCCTCGCCGCGGTCGGAGCGAAGCAGGCCCGAGACGCGCCCGATCAGGGAGCGCTGCGAGTCGGCGGCGCTGGAGACCGAGACGTACTCCCCAGTGCCATCGAGATGGCGCCGCCGACGACCGCGGCGACGCCCGCCAGCAGGATGGGTGTGATGTCGTTGACGGCGGCCGCCACCCCGACGACCGTCGCGGCGACCGACACGATGCCGTCGTTGGCGCCGAGGACGCCAGCGCGCAACCAATTGAGCCGATCAGAGAGATCGGCCGAGTGATCCTTCTTGGTCTCCGTCGCCGTGCTCATGGCCACCATTCGAGCACCGACGCCCTACCCAGTCCAGACAGGAAAGGCTTGCCTCACCGGCCCCGGATTTGGCAACGTTGAGCGTCCTCAACCCGGAAATGGGAGCGTCGCGCGTGGTCAGCCGCCTTTGCGGGAGACCGGTCGGCACGCGCTGAGGCGACACGCCGTCGCGAAGTTCCCTGACGGCGAAACCGGCCGACCTCCCGATCTCGCCGACCGCGCCCGCGACCGGTGGCCGCGCACTAGCCTGACAAGAGACGAGGAGGGAACACAGATGTCTCACGCACACGTCCCCGGGCCACCCGACGAGGCGCCCACCGAACACCAGCAGGCGGGTCAGCCGCAGGCCACCGACGAGGAGATGGCGCACGCCAGCGACGGCGCCGTCCCCGAGGACCAGGTCGAGGCCGACCGGGCCCATCAGGAACGGCAGGCGCGCCCCGACGAGGGTTAGGCCTTCTCCAGCGCCTGATCGATGTCGGCGATGATGTCGTCGACGTTCTCGATGCCGACCGACAGGCGCACCATCTCGGCGGGAACGCCCGCCGCCTTCAACTCCTCCTCGCTGAGCTGCGAGTGGGTCGTCGACGCGTTGTGGATCGCAAGCGACTTGGCGTCGCCGATGTTGGCGAGGTGGCTGAACAGTTCGAGGCCCTCGACGAATGCGGTGCCGCCGTCACGCCCAGACGCGACGCCGAAGGACACGAGCCCCCCGAAGCCGCCCTTCAGGATCCGCTTGGCGATCTCGTGCGTCTCGCTGGTCTCGAGGCCCGGGTAGTTCACCCAGGCGACCTTCGGGTGCTGCTCGAGGTGCTTGGCGACGGCGAGCGCGTTGCTCGAATGGCGCTCCATGCGCAGGTGCAGCGTCTCAATGCCCTGCAGCAGCAGGAACGAGTTCATGGGTGCGATCGCGGCGCCCGTGTTGCGCAGCAGGACGGTGCGGGCGCGGATGATGAACGCCGCAGGCCCGGCCGCGTCGGTCCACACCACGCCGTGGTAGGCCTCGTCGGGCGTGGTGAGGCCGGGGAACCGCTCGGCGTGCGCGGCCCAGTCGAACTTCCCGGAGTCGACGAGCACGCCGCCGAGCGAGTTGCCGTGGCCGCCGAGGTACTTGGTCGCCGAGTGCACAGCGACGTCGACGCCGTGGTCGAACACGCGCGTCAGGTACGGGGTGGGGACGGTGTTGTCGACGATGAACGGAAGGCCCAGTTCGTGGGCGGCGGCCGACCAGGCGTCGAGGTCCACGACGTTGAGCGCCGGGTTGCCGACCGTCTCGCCGAAGACAAGCTTTGTCTTCTCGTCGACGTGGTTCTTCAGGTCCTCCGGCTTCGACGGGTCGACGAAGCGGGCCTCGATGCCGAACTGGGAAAGTGTGTGGGCGAACAGCGCGAATGTGCCGCCGTAGAGCGTGGAGAGCGCGACGATGTTGTCGCCCGAGTAGGTGAGGTTCAGCACCGCGTAGGTGATGGCGGCGGCACCGGACGCGGTGGCGAGCGCCCCGACGCCGCCCTCGAGGGCGTTGACGCGGGTCTCGAGCACCGACTGGGTCGGGTTCATGATCCGGTTGTAGATGTTGCCCGGGGTCCGCAGCGCGAACAGGTCGGCGGCGTGCTGCGCGTCGTCGAACACGTAACTGGTGGTCTGGTAGATCGGGACGGCTCGCGCGTTGGTCGCGGAGTCGGCCTCCTCCTGGCCTGCGTGCACGGCAAGGGTCTCGGGCTGGTAGGTCATCGCTTCTCTCCTCTGGTCGCTCTGCCCCGAAACTTAGCGGGAGCCGTTGCCCGGTGGGAGGGTGCCCACTTTCGCCATCAGCAAACACGGCTCAAGGCGCAGAAACGGCGGCGCCCCCCAGGCGCCGCCGTTCCCGTCCCCCAAGCTCGGGAGTTCAGCCCTTCAGGCCGCCGCTGAGGAGGCCACGCACGAAGTACTTCTGCAGGCTGAGGAAGACGATCACCGGGACGATCATCGAGATGAACGCCCCCGCCGAGAGCAGGTACCACTGGCCGCCCATGGTGCCCGCCATCTCGGCGACGCGCACCGTCAACGGCGCGTTGGCGCGCGACGGCGCGAAGATGAGGGCCACCAGCAGGTCGTTCCAGACCCACAGGAACTGGAAGATGCCGAAGGACGCCAGCGCTGGCTTCATCAGCGGAAGGATGATCCGGAAGAAGATCGCGTTGTGCCCCGCGCCGTCGACCCGTGCCGCCTCCATCAGTTCACCTGGGAGGTCCTTCATGAAGTTGTGCAGAAGGAACACCGCCAGCGGAAGGGCGAAGATCGCGTGCGAGATCCACACCTGCCAGAACGACGGAAGCGCCAGCGTGTTGTACAACTGCTGCAGCGGGATCAGCGCGACCTGGAGCGGCACGATCTGCAGGGCGAAGATGCCGACGAAGATCCAGTTGCGGCCGGGGAACTTGGTCCAGGCAATCGCGTAGGCGGCAAGCGCTGCGAGCATCAGCGGGATGATGACCGCGGGGATGGTGATGACTAGCGAGTTGATGAAGTAGTCGATCAGGCTGGTCGAGCCGCCGAAGAGCGCCTGCTCGTAGTTCTTGATCGTGAACCAGGGCTTGACGAAGGCCGTCCACCATCCGCTGGTCTGGATGTCCTTCTGCGTCCTGAACGACGTGATGAACAGGCCGAGCGTCGGCGTGGTCCACATGATCGCCAGGATGACGGCCACCACCGACGCCCACGGCGAACTGATGGCTCGGGCGGCGTTGCCTGCCGCGGTCCTGCCGCGCCTCTTGGCGGGCGTGACGGGTTCGGTCGCTGCGCTCATGTCAGGCGTCCTTTCGCATCTGGACGACGTTGTAGATCACGATCGGCAGCACCAGGATGAACAGGATCACCGCGAGGGCGGCGCCGGTGCCGTATTCGAAGTAGCGGAACGAGTAGTTGTAGAACTCGAGCGCGAGCACCGAGGTGTCGAACTGGCCGCCGGTCATGGTGCGGACCACGTCGAAGACCTTCAGGGTTGCGATGCCGACGGTGGTGAGCACCACCACGAGCGAGCCCCTGATGCTGGGGAGCGTGATGAAGCGGAACAGGCGCCAGCCCGTCGTGCCGTCGATCTTGGCGGCCTCGATGAGGTCGTCGGGGATGGCCTTGATGGCGGCAGAGAGCACCGTCATCGCGAAGCCGGCCTGGATCCAGACCATCACGATGATCAGCCAGAACGTGTTCCAGCCGCGGGCCTGCATGAAGTCGACGGGGTCTGCCCCGAAGAACGTGAGGATGGCGTTGAACAGGCCGACCTGCGTCTGGCCGGGGCCGCGTACGTCGTAGACGAACTTCCAGATGATGGAGGCGCCGACCATCGAGATGGCCATCGGCAGGAAGATCAGGGCCTTGGCGAACGCCTCGAACCGGGAGCGGTCGACGAGGATCGCGTATGCCAGCCCGATCACGGTCGCCAGCACCGGCACCGCCAGCACCCACACGATCGTGTTGAGCAGCGGGCCGAGCAGTTCTGGGCTCTTGAACACCGTCGCGAAGTTGTGGAGGGTGAAGCCCTTGTCGCCGGTCGGGCCGCCGAACGCCTGCCGGATGGTCAGCACGGCGGGCCACACGAGGCCCGCGAGCAGCATGACGAGGACCGGCAGGATGTAGACGAGGCCCTGCAGGCGGTCGCTCGTCTTGGACTTGAGCCTTCCCACCAGCCAGGCGACCCCGACGATCAGCGCGACCACCGCGGCGAAGATGATGATCGCCATGATCATCTCGATGAACTTGTCTGCGATTTTCATGCGCCAACCTCCTTGTTGCTGCAAGAAAGCCGGTGGGGCGACGACGTCGTTGTCGCCACCCCACCGACAGTGATGGTTAGACCGTTACTGAGGCCAGGACTGCTCGATGAAGTCGAGGGTCTCGTTGGTCGGCTTGCCGGTGATCCAGTCGGTCATGCCCTTCCAGAACGTTCCGGCACCCACCTTGGAGGGCATCATGTCGGAGCCGTCGAAGCGGAACACGGCCTTCTCGTCCTGCAGCGTCTCGGCGGACAGGCGGTCGATCGGCGAGACGAGGTTGTCGATCTCGAGGCCCTTGTTCGCGGAGACCCAGCCACCGTTCGGCGTCGACTTGGCCTTCTCGTTGGCCCACTCGGCGCTGGAGAGGTAGGTCTGGAACGCCTTGACCTCGGGACGGTCGGCGAAGGCCGCGACGAACTCGCCGCCACCGAGCACCGGCTTCTCGTCCGCGTTGTTCGACGGCAGGTAGAACGCCCACACGTCGCCGTCCTCGGCGACCTTGGTGCCCTCCGGCCAGTTGGCGGCGTAGAACGAGGCCTGACGGTGCATGTAGCAGCCGCCGGTGAGGATCGGCTGGCCGCCGTCCTGGAACGTCGTGGTCGCGATCGAGTTGACGTCGCCGAAGCCGCCGTTGACAAACTTCGGGTCCTTCAGGATCGCGCCGGCCTGGTCGAGGGCGGTGGCGACCTGCGGGTCGTTGAACGGGATCTCGTGGGCGACCCACTTGTCGTAGGCGTCGGGGCCAGCGGTGCGGAGCATCATGTCCTCGAGCCAGTCGGTGCCCGGCCATCCGGTCGCATCGCCGGAGCCGAAGCCGGCGCACCAGGGCTTGGCGTTCGCGTCATCGGCGGCGATCTTCTGGGTGAGGCTCATCAGGTCGTCCCACGTCGCGGGAACCTCGTAGCCCTTCTCCGTGAAGGTCTTGGGCGAGTACCACACGTACGACTTCACATTGGCGCCGAGCGGGGCGGCGTAGAACTTGCCGTCGACAGAGCCGTAGCCCTTCCACGCCGGATCGAAGTGCTTGTCGACGTTGGCGGCGGTCTCGGCGGGGGCCTCGACGACCTTTCCGGTCTCCTTGACGAGCGTCTGGAGAAGGCCGGGCTGCGGGACGTAGGCGATGTCAGGAGCGTTGCCGCCCTTGACGCGGACCAGCAACTGGGCCTCGAACTCCTTCGAGCCTTCGTACTGCACGTCGACGCCGGTGCACTCCTCGAAAGGCTTCCACGAGTCGATGTGGGGCTGGTCCTCTGGCGCGATGATCGAGGTGTAGACCGTGACGGTGGTGCCCTTCAGGTCGCCGAACGCCTCGTAGGGGGCGCAGTCGAACGCGCCTGCTGCGGTGGTGCCGCCCGGTGAGGCGGGCGTGCCTGCGCCAGGCGAGTTGGGGGTTTCGGCGGTGTCCGCGCATCCGCTCAGCAGGACTGCGAGCGTCAGGCTGGAGGTCACCGCGATGGACTTGAGCATTCGACGAGCCACTGGTCGAACTCCTTCCGGGTCGATTCCAGGACAGCCGTGTCCTGGTAACTCTCATCACTATTGCGGAGGTTGCGCTGGCCGTCTGCCTCAAACTCGTCACGTTTGCGTAACGATCCAACGCCCTCATTGCAAGAAACTTTCGGCCAGTATTTGGATCCGCCACTGACCAGGATGTTTGCCTCCGAGGCCACCGAAACGGGCGTTCGTGAACGTTCAAGTCCGCCCGCGGCGGGTGGCCCGATTCAGGCGATCAGTTCGTCGAGGCGTTCGAGGACCAGGCCGGGGCGCGCGTCAGGGGCGGCGGCCTCGACGTCGGCTCGCGACGAGTCCCCCGTCAGGACCAATGCCGACTGCAGGCCCGAGCGATGTGCCAGTTCGATGTCGGTGCCGAGCCGGTCGCCGACCATCACGCAGCGCGTCGGGTCGACGTCGATGCCCGCGAGGGCGGCCGCCGCCATGGCGGGGTCCGGCTTGCCGAGCACCGCCCGGCAGGTGGTGCTGGTGCTGGCCTCGATGGCCGCGACCACGGCGGCGCAGTCGGGCTCACCTCGGCCGCCCGGGAACGGGCAGTACCGGTCGGGGTTGGTTGCGATGAGGAAGGCGCGCTTGTGGAACCAGATCGCGTCGAAGGCGATCTGCAGCTTGCGGTAGTCGAAGCCGCGGTCATAGGAGGCCACCACGATGTCGATCTCTGCAGGGTCCTCGCTCATCGCGATCCCGGCGGCCTCGAAGGCCTCGATCAGCGGGCGCTCCGCGATCGGGAACACCACGGCCTCGGGATGGTTGGTCCGCAGCCAGTGCGTCGTGACCGTGACGGTGTTGACCACGTCCGCGGGAACGGTCGGGATGCCGAGCGCCGTCAACTTCTCGGCGTACTGCCCGGGAGACCTGGTCGCGTTGTTCGACAGGAACCGGAAGGGCACGCCCTCGGCGCGGAGCCAGGCGATGGTCTCCGCTGCACCTGGCAGCAGCCGGTCGCCGAGGTAGATGGTGCCGTCCAGGTCGAACAGATAGGCATCGAAGCGCGCGGTCATTGGCTCCCCTCCGGGCGTTGTGCAGCCGATCTTAGGTGAGCAACCGGCGACGGCGGACCAACTCGTGGTCGACCACGGATCGAGACATGTATCCATTAATGCATGCATCAGGCGTATTGGGAGGGTGTGCAGACGATGACGCTCCCTTGGGAGGACCAGACCGGACCCCTGGCGCGGCGCGTCGCCGCCGCGACCGCGCGGGCGATCGTCGAGGAGGAGGTGAGCCCGGGCACCCTCCTCACCGAGGTGGAGTTGGCCACCCGCACCGGCGTCAGTCGGACGCCCGCCCGTGAGGCCATGGTGCAACTGGAGGGATGGGGCCTCGTGCGCCTGCTTCCCAAGAAGGGTGCCATCGTCACCGCGGTCGGTGCCTCCGAGCGACGCGACCTGCTCGCGGTGCGACTGATGTTCGAGAAGGACGCCCTCACCGGCATCGACGACGGTGCGCTGGTGGCGCTGACGCGGACCCTGGACGACGTGCTCCAGGCGCAACGCACCGCGATCTCAGCCGACGACCTGCTCGGCTTCGCCGCCGCCGACTACCGGTTCCACGCGGCCGTCATCCTCGCGGGCAGCAACGCGGTCGTCGAGCAACTACTGCACAGCCTCGCCCCGCGGTTCGCCCGGCTCATCCATCAGGTCTGCCTGCACCGCCCCGATCTCCTGCCGCGCCTGCTCTCCGAGCATGAGGCCCTCGCCAACCTGGCCCGCTCCGGGGACGCCGACGGCTTCGCCCGGGCGGTCGTCGCGCACGTCGAGGCCACGCACTTCGCGGATGCGGTCGCCCGGTGACCGCTTCGCGCCAACGGGGCTGGCTGCGCGTCGTCCCGTCGATCTTCATGCTCGCCTGGGGCGGCAATCACTTCACTCCCCTGCTCCACCTGTACGAGGAGGTCGGCCACTACGCGCCGTGGCAGGCCAACCTTCTGCTCGGCATGTATGTCGCAGGACTGATCCCTGGCCTGCTCCTGCTCGCCCCCGTCTCGGACCAGCATGGCCGCAGGCCTGCCCTGATCGCAGGCGCGGTCGCCAGCGTGGCGGGCAGCGTCCTGCTTGCCTGTGGGTTCCAGTCCTTCGCGCTGCTGTGCCTCGGGAGGGTACTCGCGGGCGTCGCCGTCGGGCCGCGATGTCGGTTGGCACCAGTTGGGTCAAGGAACTCTCCTCTCCCCCGTTCGACGCGTCCGCCGGGTCGACGGCGGGGGCTCGGCGAGCGCTGCTGACGATGACGGGCGGCTTCGCGGTCGGCGCGGCCGTGACGGGAGTCCTCGCGCAGTGGGGACCCGCGCCGTCGGTCACCCCATACGTCGTGCATGCGATCCTGACGCTCGGGGCCCTGGCTGCGCTCGTCACCGCCCCTGAGTCGCTGACTCCGGAGCGCCGCGCGTCCGGACCCTGGTGGCGTGACCTGCGCGTGCCGTCCGCCGGGCATCGACGCTTCGTGCGCCTCGTGCTGCCCGCCGCACCATGGGTGTTCGCCGCAGCGGGGGTCGCCTACGCGATCATGCCCGCGACGGTCGCCGACCGGCTCGGCCCCTGGTCGACCCTGTACGCGACGGTGCTGACGGTCCTGACGCTCGGTGCGGGTGCCCTGGTGCAGAACTTCGTCCCGGCCATCAACCGCGCCTCGGGAGGGCACGCGCTGCTCGTCGGGATGACGGCAATGAGCGTCGGCGTCGGCCTGGCGGCGGTCGCCGCGCAGTTGCGTCAACCCGTCCTGGCCCTTGTCGTCGCCGTCGTGCTCGGCCTCGCCTACGGGGTGTGCGTCACCTCCGGCCTGATCCACGTCCAGTCGATCGCCACCCAACGCGACCTGGCAGGCCTCACCGGCGTCTACTACTCGCTCGCCTACAGCGGGTTCCTGCTGCCGAGCCTGCTGGCGGCCGCGCTGCCCGTCCTCGACTACCCAACGTCGCTGCTGATCGTGGCCCTGATCTGTGTCGCCTGCGCGGCCCTCGTGGCACGTGAGTCGATCGGCGGAGCGCCCGCAGCGGCTCCGCAGGACGCCTAGTCTTGGTCGGGTGAGCGAAGAACCAGAGGTCCTCGGAGTCGTCTTGCAGGCCTCGGGCGCGGACGCCGACCTGCCCTGGAAGGCGTGGCAGTCGAGCCTGAACCTGGAGGCCGAACTGCCGGGAAGCACCGTCGAGATCGTCGTGCAGGGGGCGGCGGTCGCCTCGCTGATCGCGGCACACCCCACCGCCAAGCGACTCGTGGAGGCGTTGCGGGGCGGCACGGGAGACGTGACGGTCCTCGCCTGCGCCAACGCGCTCCGGGCACACCACATCGACCCCTCCGATCTCGCGGAGGGCATCGACGTGGTGCCCGCGGGGATCGCGCGCCTGGTCACCCGCCAGCGCGAGGGCTGGAGCTACGTCCGGATCGGCTGAGCTCAGCCGGCCTTCAGCATCCGCCACACCTCGGCCTGGACGCCCGCGTACTGCCTGACGTCGACGCGGGGATCGAACAGCAACCGCATGCCCGCCTCGTCGGGCGTCCGGTCGGCCTTGTCCTGGTTACACCCGGAGCACGCGGCGACCAGGTTGCCCCACGTCCATCCGCCTCCCCTGCACGCAGGGAAGATGTGGTCGACGGTTCCCGCGAATGCGCCGCAGTAGGCGCAGGTCCATCCGTCGCGGCGCAGGATGTCGAAGCGCGACGCCCTGCTGTGCAGGTCGGGCGCCCGCCGGAACGGTATCTCGACCCAATGGTTGAGCCGCACGATGACGGGCCATCCCATGTCGACCGAACCGCCTGCCGAGCGCACCCGGCGGGTGTGGTGGATCTTGAACGGGGTGTAGACGTCGTCGAGGATCCCCGTCACGGCGCGGGTCCAGTGCACCTCGCCCTTGACGTCGTAGTCGAGGCCGATCACGAACGTGGTGGCGCTGTGCTCCTGGAGGGACGCGGGCGCGATGTCGCCGTGCGGGCGTTGTCTCAGTCGGATCGTCATGATCGGCCTCCTTTCTGGCGTTGCTGAGATTCGGGGTACGAAAAAGGCCCCGTGGGAACGTGTCCCTCGGGGCCTGAGATAGGCATTCGACGCTCGTCTAGCTGCGAGGTCGGAGAGACAGGAGGGGAAGGTCGCAGGTCAGCGCTGCGCCAAGTTCGGGGCGCGCGACATAGGCCGAACCGGCCTTTGACAGTCGCTGGCTGAGCATGATCGTCTCTCTCGTCTCGAAGAATTTCCTCGAACAGGTTAACAGCTTGGGCCGGGATCCGGCTGGGCGCGACCCGACATTGAGCATGTTTGGTTGCTCGATGCTCTCCACGCCCAAGTTGAACGTGCCAATCGGAAACGACTTACCAGACATGCTCAACGCAGGACCGACACTGCGGTCTCGACGGTCGGAACGTTCCACCCGGGAACCGAGGTCAACCTCACTCCCGACGACACCACGGTCGAACCGAACATGCGCGCCTATGACGCCGATCCCCGCCTCGGCGAGCGAGGACGTCGGCGTCCTGGCGACCACGGTGAACGGCCCCGTGCGCGTACTGGATCGTGGGCCGGGCCGACCCTCGGCCGTTCGCCGGCGCGACGTCCGTGGCGGAGATTGTGCGCGTCCTGGCGGGCGTGCCCGCCAACCACTCGCTGCGGTATGCACCCGTGATCGAGCCGACCCTCTCGATGGGTGTCTCCCCCTGGAGGCCGACGCCCTGGAATGGTTCCGCGACGCCGCGGCGGGGCCTCCGCGCCGCGCGGCCGACGGCTGATCCGGGCCGCCGGGCGCCGCGGGATGACCCCCTCCTAGTCAGCCCGCGGTGCCATCGCCAAGGCAACCCCACGGGGTCTGTCCAAGGGGGATAAAACTAAAATTGATGGCTCCCGACCCGAAGGACCATCACCATGTCCGAACGCTTCGACCTTCCCACCGTCGCCGATCTGCAGGCGCTGGCAGAGCCCCACGAGCGGGCGATCACTGTGTACGCGAGGACCTCTCCCGACGACCGCGAGAAGAGCCTGCTTGCCGTCAAGAGCGCCGTCGACAGCGCCTTGCGCACCCTGCGCGAGCAGGGCATCTCGCACAACATGGAGCAGGCCCTGCGCGACCGCTGGGCCGCGCACGAGGCCTCGATGATCTGGGGAAGGCTGTCGGCCTCGGTCGTGCTGCTGCTCGCCGACGACGTCGACGAGTTGTTCGTCCTTCCCAACGCGTTCGAGGACCGTCTCCAGGTCGGGGCGCATTTCGACCTCGGCCAGTTGATCCGCGCCGTGACGACCCCGCAGGAGGCGTTCGCGCTGACGCTGTCGCAGAACGGCTGGAACCTGTGGCACGCCACCGCCAGCGGCCGCGCGACCGAACTTCCGCTGCGTGGCGAGCATCCGGCCGACATCGCGGAGGCCACCAACCGGGCGACCGTGCGTGACCGCAGCCACGTCCGCCGACTGGTCGGCGACGAGGGCCGGGGCGTGCTGCTTCGCACCTACGCCCAGCGGGTCGCGGAGGCGGTCTCGACGGAACTGGCCGGCACCTCGCCGCAGGCCCCGCTGTTCGTCTTTGCCGCCGCTCCCCTGCTCGACCTCTACCGCGACGCCGACCTCACCGGCCGCAGGCTCGAGACGGTGCCCGGCGCGCCGGACGCGTTGGCGGCCCACGACATCGATGAGGCGATCCGGGCCGAGCTGCCGGGCATCAACGCGGCGGCCATCAACGCCACCATCGAGAGGCTCGGCGACGAGATCGCACAGGGCACCGTCGCGCGCGACCTTGCAGACATCGCGAGGGCGACCGCGCTCGGCGCCGTCGACACGCTCGTCTACGACCTCACGGCGAGCGAGACCGGCAGCTTCGACCCCACGAGCGGGGCGATCGGCTACGACGCGGACGGCTACCAGTTGCTGTCCAAGATCGCGCTCCAGGTGCTCCAGACCGGCGGCACGGTGCACGCCGTGCGCCCCGGTGAGGTCACCTCAGCGGTCTGGCTTCCGCCCGCGGTCGCGGGGCTGCGGTTCACGCTCGCCTGACAACCGCCGCGTCGCCACTCCCCGGCCTCAACCGGGGTGGGGCGACGCGTCGACGTCCCGGTACTGCGCGTCGAGCCATTCGGGGTACCAGGACAGCAGGTCGTCTGGCTCGCACGGCAGTCGCATCCGGTCGCCGGCGCCGTCGAATGAGTCGATCAGGCCGCCGGTCAGCCGGGCGAGCGCCGCGACCACGTAGCCGGTCAGCAGTCGCCCGCTGAACGGCTGCGGTAGTTCGATGCTGACGTCCCAGGACCAGCCGATCCCCTTCGCCGACTCGAAGTCGAACGAGGTCGTCGCGCCCCGTGCGGCGATGTCCTCGCGGCGGGCGTCGATGAGGGTGGCGTGGTGCGGGGTGATCTCGGAGTCGCTCATCCGGAGCGGGACGTCGGCGCGGGTGCCCGGGAGCGTGACGCCAAGCCGTGACATCCCGCCGAAGGTCAGCGGCGCCGTCGGGTCGTGGAGCCTGGCGGGCGGCGTGCCCTCCGCGACGATCTCGCAGCGTGGCGACGGGGCCGTCAGGTCGTGTCCGGCGAGAGCCTCCCGCGTCACGCGCCGGGCTCGGTCGGTGAGCAGGAGCCGGGCGATCTCGTCCTCCAACTCGCCCGCGGAGGGGACGAAGGCCGTCGATGGGTAGATGTCGAACGAGCTGGACATTGAGGCTCCCGTCGGTCTCTCGCGGCAACGCTACCAACGAGGTGGGTTGGGTCGGCTGCCTGCGCATCGGCCAAAAGGGTGATGTGTCTCTCGTCCCCTTTCGCGATGTCCGGGACGGGGTGCCGCTGGTGGAGTTGGTGGCATGGCAGATTCTGTATCCGGCGGGCACCTCGCCGACCGTTTGACCTCGCGCCGCGGCGCCTGGATTTCCCTTGGCATCGTGCTCGCGGTGTTCGTGGCGCTGTTCGGCATCTTCGGCAGCGCCAAGGCGCCCTCCGGCAACGCTCAGGCCCCCACCGACTCCGAGTCGGCGAGGGTGAGCGAGTTGCTGGCCGGCTTCCCCAACGCCGACAGGCAGTCCGTCCAGGTCGTGGCGACCCGCGACGACGGGGGGACCCTCCAGCCGGGCGACCTCGACGCGCTCACCGCGATGCTCCCGTCGCTGACCAGCATCCCCGAGGCGCCCGCGTCCGGGCCGCTGGTCAGCGAGGACGGCGAGGCCGCCGTGCTGATGGCCCCCATCACCGTCGGCGCCGACAACTCGGAGACCGCAGAGATGATCAAGGAGGTCCGGGGGCAGATCGCCGCAGACCATCCCGCCGGGCTGAGCCTGCTCGTCACGGGCGGGCCCGCGTTCGGTGCCGACGTCGCCTCGTCCTTCGACGGGGCCGACTTCACGCTGCTGCTCGTCACCATCCTGATCGTGGCGGTGCTGCTGATCGCCACGTACCGCTCCCCTGTGCTGTGGCTGGTTCCGCTGATCGTGATCGCGCTGGCCGACGGGCTCGCGGGTCGCGTCACCGCCGCGGCGGGCTCCGCCTGGAACCTGCAGTTCGACGCGGGCATCATCAGCGTGCTCGTCTTCGGCGCAGGAACCAACTATGCGCTGCTGCTGATGTCTCGCTACCGCGAGGAACTGATGGTCGAGGCCGACCACCGCGCCGCGCTCGCGTCGGCCTGGCGCAAGACTATGCCCGCGATCCTCGCGTCCAACCTCACGGTGGTGGTAGCGCTCGCCACGCTTGCGCTGGCCGTCATTCCCGGCACCCAGGGCCTCGGCGTCACGACCGCCATCGGCCTGCTGATCGCGCTCGCCGCGGTGGCGTTCGCGCTACCCCCGTTCCTGGCCGTGTGCGGCCGCAAGGTGTTCTGGCCCTTCATCCCCCGCCCCGGACAGGCACGCACGCAAGGCCGCGGTTGGCGGGCGCTCGCCATGAAGGTGACCAAGCGTCCCGCCGTCAGCCTCGCCGCGGGCCTGACCTTGCTCGCCGTGATGGCGGCCGGGTTGTTCGGCACGAGCGTCGGCCTCGACCAGATCGAGAAGTTCCGGGTCCAGTCCGAGTCCGCCGCAGGCCTCGAGGTGCTCTCGCAGCACTTCCCGCCCGGTGAGGCCCAGCCTGTGTTCGTCGTCGCCAAGTCCGACTCCGCCGACGACGTCCTCGCCGCGGTCGACGGCGTCGAGGGCATCGTGCGCGCGCACCCGATCGGCGAGACGGACGACGGCACGCTGACCAAGCTGATGGTCACCAGCGAGTATTCCCCCAGCACCCCAGAGAGCCTCGACCAGATCACGCAGTTGCGCGACGCGGTGCACGCCGTGCCAGGAGCCGACGCGCTGGTGGGCGGCGCCGTCGCGACCGACCTCGACGCCCGCAGCGGCAACGAGGCGGACCTGTTCCTGATCGCCCCGCTCGTGCTGCTGGTGTGTTTCGTGGTGCTGGTGATCCTGCTCCGCTCGTTGATCGCCCCGACGTTGCTGCTGATGGTCAACCTTGCGAGCGCGGTCGCCGCGATCGGAGCGGGGGCCTGGCTGAGCCGGGTGCTCATCGGGCAGGACGCGCTCGACCTGCAGGTGCCGCTGCTGTCGTTCCTGTTCCTGGTGGCGCTCGGCATCGACTACACCATCTTCCTGGTGCACCGGGCGAAGGCCGAGGCGGTCGGCCACGGCACCCGCTCCGGCATGGTGGAGGCGATCGCGCACACCGGCAGCGTGATCACCAGCGCCGGGCTGGTGCTGGCGGCCGTCTTCGCCGCCCTCGGCGTGCTGCCGCTCGTCACGTTGGGGCAACTCGGCCTCATCGTCGGCGTCGGCGTGCTCGTCGACACCCTCGTGGTCCGCTCCGTGATCGTGCCCGCCATCTTCACCCTGGTTGGCGACCGCATCTGGTGGCCGGGGCGACTCCCGTTGCCCCGTGACGGAGAATTGGCGCATGTCTCTGGTGACGATGCCCTTGTCTCAAGCTGACCTCGCGCCGGTCGGGCCCGGACGCTACGTCCGGGCCATGGAGGTCGGCCAGCACGTCATCGCGCTGGTGCTGACCTCCGTCGGGGTGATCCGCGCCGCCGTCAGCGGGGCCGACGTCCCTGCTGCGGTCATCGCGGGCGTCGTCTTCCTCGCGTGGCACACGGCCGGTTCCGTCGTGTCGGCGCGCTCCGGGTCGACCACGGTCGCGGCGTGGTGGCTGCTCGGCCTCGTCGCGGTGTGGATCGGTGCGACCATCGTGTCGGCCGAGTTCGTGTGGCTGGCCTTCCTGCTCTGGCTGCTCGCCGGGCATCTACTCTCCCTCGGCTGGGGACTGGCGCTGTCGGTCTTCGTGTTCGCCGTGGTGGTCGCGGCCCCGCTGCTGCACCACGGCGGCACCAGTTATGGCATCGTCTTCGGCCCCCTCGTCGGTGGCGTGTTCGCCTACGGCATCTCGCGGGGCTACCTCCAGTTGCTGCGCGACGCGGCCGAGCGTGAGCGACTGGTGATCTCCCTGCGGTCGGCACATGCGGAGATGGCCGACCTGCAGGACGAGTTGGCCGCCGCCCAGCGCCAGTCCGGCATCGTCGCGGAGCGCACCCGGATCTCGCGCGACATCCACGACACCGTCGCGCAGTCTCTTTCGTCGATCCGGTTGCTCGCGCACGCCCAGGTCGACGGGTCGCCCGACCCGGCAGCGGCACGCACCCTCGGCCAGATCGAGGCCTTGGCCGGTGACGGCCTCGGCGACGTGCGCCGCATCGTCGCGGCCCTCGCGCCGATGGAACTGGAGGACAACGCCCTCGCGGGTGCCCTGCAGCGCATGGTCGACCGGTTGCGGGACGAGACCGGAGTCGACGCAACGTTGCGGCTCGACGACACCCTGCCGATCCTCAGCACTGAGGTCGAGGTCGCGCTGCTGCGCACCGCCCAGTCGGCGTTGGCAAACGTGCGGCGGCACGCGGATGCTGGTCGCGTGGTCGTCAGCCTCATCGACGCGGGCGACACCGTCCGCCTCGACATCATCGACGACGGCTCCGGCTTCGATCTGCCAGCCTGGGAGAACGCCAGGGAGGCGCCGCCGTCCAGTTTCGGGCTGCGCTACATGCGCGACCGGCTCCGGGAACTGGGAGGAGGCCTCGACATCGAGACCGCCCCCGGCGAGGGAACCGCCATCTCCGGGCACCTGTCCATCGGAAGGGGACGACCATGACCCGCGTGTTGCTCGTCGACGACCACCCGGTGGTGCGGAGCGGGCTGCGAGCCGTGCTGACCTCCGGCGGCGTCGACGTGATCGGGGAGGCGGGCACCGGCGAGGAGGCCCTCGAGATGGTCGCGCGGCTGAGCCCGGACGTCGTGATGTGCGATCTCCGGCTGGGCGACGGCATCGACGGGATCCAGACGACCGCGCGGCTCACGAAGCTGAGCCCTGCCCCCGCCGTCCTGATCCTGACCACCTTCGACCGGGACGCGGAGATCCTCGGCGCCATCGAGGCAGGGGCCGCGGGTTACCTGCTCAAGGACGCCGCGCCCGAGGTGATCCTTGAGGCCATCGCCAAGGCGGCTTCCGGCGGGGTCTTCCTCTCCCCCGGCATTCAGACGCGCGTGCTGCGCGGGATGCGCAACCCACGCCCCCGCCCGACCCAACGCGAGATCGAGGTGCTCGCCCTCCTGGCGGAGGGCGCGAGCAACCGGGAGATCGCCAAGACGCTCTTCGTCACCGAGGCCACCGTCAAAAGCCATCTGGCGCACATCTTCACCAAGCTCGACGTCGACAGCAGGTCGCGCGCGGTGCACGTGGCCCGCGAGTCGGGGCTGATCTAGCCCCGGTCGCACCATTGGGCGAGGTAACCCTCCTCGCCTGGGGCGACCAGGTCGCGGTCGCGCCGAACGACGGAGATCTCGCCCCCGCGTGCCGCGCAACTCTCCGCCAGGTTCGACTCCGGCTGGTCGGCGTACTCGACCTGGATGACGCCGCGTCCGTACGCCTCGGTGTAGGCGTCGCATTCGTCGTACTCCTGGCACTCCTCGGCGACGGCGAAGTCGAAGCCGATCTCGCGGGCCCGGTCGACCAGTTCCGCAGCGTTCTTCTGTCCCGCCGCGAGGCCGGCGCGGTGCGCGCGATCGACGAGCAGGGACGCCAGGGCGAGGTTGTCGTCCACGGTGAGCAGGCCGTGCGAGCGCAAGTGGGAGTCGAGGTTGTCGAACTCGACTGCCGCGAAGCCGTCCTCGGCGCAGCCGTCGATCCAGCCTCCGACGACCTCTGCGACCGCCTGCCTCGCATCCGGCGTCGAGGTGTCGAGCAGGGCCTCGTCCCACTCCTCGTCGACGACCGGGACGCCGCCGTCGAGCAGCAGCAACCCGGCGCTCTCCCAGCCCTGTTCCTCACCCGGCTGCGACTGGAAGGCGTTGACGTAGCAGACGTTGTAGAGCCCCTCCACCGGGGAGGCGGTGCGGTCCCTGACCAGGATCTCCACGTCGTCGGCGGGCGGATAGGCCGTCCCCAACTGGTAGTCGGGCCGGGCCCCCGTCGGTGCTTGGACGCCCTCCTGCGCCGCGCCGCATCCGGCCGCCAGGAGGCAGGCGAGGACGGTCGGGAGCAGGAACGGGCGCATGCGTGCAGCCTCTCACGGGCGGCCCATCGGGGGCGACCTGCTACGTGCAGACGGTCGTGACGATGAGGGTCGCGTTCACCCTCAGCGTGCGGTCCCCGAACAGCTTGGTGGCGTCAATGTAGGCGAACTCCTTGACGGCGATGCCGAGGCCCTTCGTCGAGCCGGCGAGCAGCGCTCCCTTCAGGAGGGCGTCGGTGTCGCGGACCAGTTCCGACGCGTCGTAGGGTCGCACCAGCCTGGCCGCATAGGACGCGGGCGCGCAGCCCTCGTCGAGGTGCTTGGTGACGCTCTCCGGGTACTCGTCGAGGGGCACCTGGGAGGAGGGCGTGAAGAGTTCGGCGCGGGCCTCGGACGCGGCGGCCGCGTACGGGTTGTCCTGGAGCGCGGGGACGCCCGCCTCCTGGCGCTGCCGCGCGATCTCGGCCGTGAGGTCCTGCACGGTCAGGCTCTGGTTAACCGGCAGTTCGTCGATGTTGAGGTAGTCGGCGCAGGCCGTCGCGACCGGAAGCGACTGCTGCTCGGGCCGCATCCCGGTGCACGAGTAGGAGAACAGTTCCGTTGGCTCCACGGAGCCGTCCGCCCGGATGTAGTCCTGCTGCCACGACGGCACCAGCGCGGCAAGGCCCTCCTTGTCGGCGGCGTCCTTGGCGATCGCGTCGGCCAGTTCCTTGTCGTCGCCGAGGCCGTCGCGTTCCCAGACGTAGTGCAGGTACTCGTGCGCCAGCAGTTCGGGGCGTTGGAAGGCCGACAGATCGGCGGAGACGACGATGGCGTTTTTCGCGGGCAGGTAGCAGCCAGAACTCTCGGAACCGCAGTCGGCGGCGGTGCTCGTGCTGGAGATCAGCGACACCTGCGGGATCTCGCCGACGATCAGGTCGCCGAGCAGGGCCGCGAGCGCCTCGTCCTGTTCCACCTCGACCTCGGGGGTCTGCACCTCAGACGGCGTCGGAGTAGCAGACGGCGAAACGGTGGGCATCGCGGTGGAGGGCGCGCTGGCCGGGTCGGCGGGGCGGAGGTGGTGACTCCCGGCTCTGGGCTGGAGCAGGCGGCAAGCAGGCAGAGGCCGAGCAGCGCGATCAGCAGGGCCGGGGTACGCGGAGGCCTTCTCATGCGGGCGAAGTCTATTCGCCGCCGGGGTCTTCGCCCTTGCGGCGGGGCCCTTCGCGGAGGTCAGCCTCGGACGTGCAGCGCGTCCATCAGCGCGGTCTTGCCAGCCTCGTGCCCGCGGAACCCGGCGAGCACGCGCTCCACGACGATCCCCGGGTCGGTGTCCTCAAGCGCGTCGGCGACCATCGCCTCGATCTCGCGGGAGCGGCACTCTGCGATGAAGGCACGGGTGGCGGGGTGGGACTCATCCGCGAAGTCGGCGATCGGCATCACGTCACGCTCGAAGAAGCCTGCGGCCCCGTCGTGGGGACACATCAGGAACGCGAGCGCCACCACTGACGGCGTGCCGCGGCTCGCCCAGGCATCGACGATCGCGCGCTCGGGGACGCCGACGAAGTAGTTGGTCAGGCAGCGGTGAAGCGTCTCGCTCCTGCTCTCCTGCCACCTGGGCGCGGGGATGGGATCGCGGTGCAGCCCGACGTACTGCGGCCAGGTGCGCTCGGACGGCGTCTGCCATGCGGACAACGCGTTCCTCCTGTGGTTCTCTGCCCCTGGCTCCGGCAGGACGCGGAGGCCTCAGGGGCGGGGTGTGCGCTCACAGTACGACCCGAGGGTCGGGGCGGTTCGCACGGGGTCCGCTTAGGCCGCAACCCCCGGCATGCCTTCGGCCGACCGGGGGTTGCGGGCGCTGCGTCAGGCGGCGGGGGCCGCCGCGAGCAGGTCGAGGACGAAGATGGCTGGCGTTGCTCCGGTGGCCGCGTCCGCGGGGTAGATCAGCAGCACGCGGGAGCCGATCTTGGTGCCGACGGTCTCCTCGCCGCCGCCACCCTCAACCTTCTGGATGCCCTCGGCCCAGCTCGACTGGGACTCGCCGCCCCATTCGGCGACGACGGCGTGGTAGAACAGCACGTCATCAGCGGTGACCTCGGGTCCGGTCCCCTCCGCGAGGACGATGACCTGTGGCTCGGTGGGGGCGGGGGCGTCGGCGGCGAACGTGACCGTCGGCTCGGCGCCGAGGTCGCCCTCAACGGTCAGCCCCGCGGGCAGTTTCGCGTCGGTGGGCGTCGCGTCGGCGAGCGCCGAGGTGTCGATGTTGGTGACGCCGATGACGTCGACCACGAACACCAGCGTCGAGTTGGCGGGGATGTCGCCGTTGGCCTGGTCGCCGTAGCCGAACTCCGGCGGGACGACGATCTGGACGCGGTCGCCGACCTTGGTGCCGATCAGGCCGTACTTCCAACCCGCGACGACATCGTTCAGCGAGAAGCTGGTGGGCTCGCCCCTGTCGAAGGACGAGTCGAACTGCTTGCCGTCACTCCACAGGAAGCCCGCGTAGTTGACCTTGACGTAGGCGCCCTCCTTGGCCTCGTCGCCGTCCCCCTTCTTCAGCGTCTTGACGGAGATCTCCGTCGGGGGCTCGTCTCCGATGGCCTTCATCGAGGGGATGCCGTCGGCGTTGAAGGTGATCTCTGGCAGCGCGCCCTTCGGGTCGCGGTCGACCGTCGGTGCCGACTCGTCGACCGGCGTGTCGGCCGGTGCGTCCGTCTGCCCGGTTGTGGTGGGGGTCGGGCTCGGCTGCGACTGATTCGCGGTGTCATTGCCGGAGCAGGCTGACAGGAAGACGACGGGGGCGATCAGGCCGATGGCCAGGGTCTTGAACTTTTTCACAAGGTCGCTCTCCGCGGCCACTGTGACCGCAACGGGGATGAGATTGGCGGTTTTCTGGACCGCCGACCGGGTCAACGGTACCTAACGACCCTGTGCCGATCCTGTGCGGCGGCGGCCGCCGGGCTCAGCCGGCGACCCGAAACTCCGTCAGCACGACGTCACCGTGCCCCTCGAACCAGGCGTTCGGCGACGGCGGGGCCGCGACCAGGTCGGTGAGGACCGAGCACCCCCCGTCGGCGAAGATCTCGAGCGCCGTCGGATCGAACCAGATGCGCAGCGCCACCTCCCCCGACCGGCGCAGATCCACGGCCGCCTCCGTCACGAACGACTCCGGAAGCGCCTCGGCCCCGCGTCGCCGGTCGACGCTCAGCCTGCGGGTCGCGGCGTCGTAGGAGATCGCCACCGCAGCGGACGGGTCGGCGCCCAGGTGCAGCGTGAAGCCCTGGGACTCCCCCACGTCGACGCGCAGGTCGAGCCGACCTGCGGGCGGCAGGGTGACCGGAAGCTTCACCCGGTCGTCGACGGCGAGGTCCGAGAGCGCCTCCAGTTCGGTCACCGCGGGGCCGACCGCCTCCTGGCGCAGCAGCGTCACACCGTCGATCTCGACCAGCGAGAGCCGTCGGGCCATCGTCATGGCACCACGCTGTGGCCGTTCCGGGTCGACCGGCAGGTCGTGCGCGTAGAGCCAGTTGCTCATCCAGGCGATCAGCGTGCGGTCCTCGTCCGCCAAACCCGCGAAGGTGACGCCCGCGTAACAGTCGTGGCCGTAGTCGAGCCACGTCAGCGACCGCATGCCCGCCTCGTCGTCGGGGTCGACCTTGGGGTGCCGCACTAGCGGCGTGAACGCGCCGCCGTCGAAGTCGCCGACGAAGTACTGCGTGCCCGAGCCGCCCGCGATGCCGCCTGGGTTGATGCTGAGCAGCAGCACCCAGGCGGTCTCGTCGGTCCCCTCGATCCGCAACGGGAAGAGGTCGGGACACTCCCACACTCCCCCGACGCCCCCCTCGGGCCCGAAGGCCGAGAGGAACGTCCAGGAGAGCAGGTCGTCGGAACGGTAGAACACCACCTGCTGATCCATGGCCTCGACGGCGACCATCACCCAGTAGCTTCCCGCGGGGCCGCCGTAGCGGATCACCTTCGGGTCACGGAAGTCGGCGGAGCCCCGGTCGGCCACCGGGTTGCCCGGGTACTTGGTGAAGGTCATGCCGCCGTCGAGGCTGTAGGCGATCGACTGGCTCTGGTGCCGCCGGTCCACCGCATGCGAGGTGTAGAACGCCAGCAGCGCCGGGTTCCCAGGAGTGCCAAGCCCGGAGTCGTTGGCCTCATCGATCACCATCGACCCGGAGAAGATCTCCTCCGTCTCGTCGAAGGCGATGGCGACCGGATGGTCGTCCCAGGCGACCAGGTCGGCGCTCGACGCGTGCCCCCAACTCATGTTCCCGTGCTCGGCCCCGAGGGGGTTGTACTGGAAGTAGAGGTGGTACCGGCCATCGTGGAAGGCAAGACCGTTCGGGTCGTTGATCCAGTTCAGCGGCGGCGAGAAGTGCAACCTGGTCATGTTCCTGTTTCTCTTGTGGTCGGATTGGTTCTGGAGTTACTTGCCGACGCCAGCCGTCAGGCCCTCGCGCAGCGGCTTCTGCCCGAAGATGAACACCAGCAGGGCCGGAATCATCGAGATGATGACGCCCGCGAGTACGGTCGAGACGCTACCGGTACCCAGGTTGCCCTGGAGGGTGACCAGGCCGAGCGGCAGGGTGAAGTTCTGCTCGCTGATGGTCATGATGAGCGGTCGGAAGAACTCGTTCCAGTGGTAGTTGAACGCCAGGATGCCGACGATCGCGAGGCCCGGCGTCGCCAGCGGCAGGTAGACGCTGAAGAACACCCGCCACGGGCCGGCGCCGTCGATCGCGGCCGCCTCCCCCAGTTCGGCGGGAAGGCCCATGAAGAACTGCCGCATCAGGAACGTGCCGAACGCCGTCGGCAGCGCGGGGATGATCAGGGCCAGAAGCGTGTCGGCGAGACCCATCCCGCGGATCAGCATGAACACCGGAACGATGGTGACCTGCATCGGCACCATCATCGTGGCCAGGATCAGGCCGAAGAGCACCCTCTTGCTGCGGAACTCGAAGCGCGCGAACACGTAGCCCGCCATGGCGGCGCTCAGCATCTGGCCGAGCGCGACGAGCAGCGTCACGAGGGCGCTGTTCCACACGTAGAGCCACACCGGGATCTTGGCGAACACGTCGGCGAAGGCGGACCCGCCGACCGAGGTGACGTGCGTGACCGGGTCGGTCGGCGTCAGCGCCGTGATCAGGGTCCACACGACCGGGCCGAGGGTGACGAAGGTCGCCAGGAGCAGGACGACGTACTTGGCGATCGTTCCGATCCCCTGCCAGGGACGCCTGGCTTCAACTGCTTGAGTAGACATGTGAGACCTCACCCGTAGAAGACGAATCGCTTGCTGAGCTGGAACTGGATCGCGGTGACGAGCATGATCAGCAGCGTCAGGACGACGCCGATCGCGGAGGCTCCACCGAAGTCGAGTTGCCGGAAGGCGGACTCGTAGATGACCATCACCGCGGTGCGGGTCTCGTCGCCGGGCCCGCCGCGGGTGAGGACCCACGGCTGGTCGAAGATCTGCAGGGCGTTGATGATCGCCATCACCGACGCGACGAGCATCGTCGGGCTGATCAGCGGGAGCGTGAGTTGCCAGAACTGCTTCCAGCCGGTCGCCCCGTCGATCGAGGCGGCCTCGTAGACCTCCTTCGGGATCGCCGCGATGCCGCCGATGAACAGCAGGAACGTGAACCCGAAGTTCTGCCACACGTAGACGAGCAGGACGACGACCTTGGCGCCGAAGCCGGTGGTGAGCCAGCCGACCTTCGCGATCCCGATCCAGCCGAGGACCTCGTTGACGAGGCCGAACTCCTGGTTGAACAGGTAGGCCATGATCAGCGACACCGACGCCGCGGACAGGATCAGCGGGAAGAACAGCGTCGAGCGGAAGAAGGTCCGCAGCCAGTTGGGCATCTTCGACTGGACGAGGATCGCCAGCAGCAGCGCGACGGCGAGTTGGACGACCACCGCCGTGGCCACGAAGCCGATGGTGTTGAGGAACGAGACGCGCACCGTCGGGTTGGAGGCGAGGCGTGCGAAGTTGTCGAGGCCGACGAACTCTGGCGAGGTGATGATGTCCCAGCGGAAGAACGCCAGGACGACCGATGCGACGATCGGCAGGAAGCTGAACAGCGCGAGCCCGATCACCGTCGGAGCAAGGAACAAGGAGATCAGCAGCCGCGGCCTACGGGTCGCCCCGGAGCGTGCCACGGAGTCGGACGCGGCCGGGGCCTGCGTCGATGAGGTGGTGGACATCAGCGTCCTTTCAGTGCGAGTTCGAGGTCGCGTTGCATGTTCTCCAGCCCGCGGCGGACCCCGCCGGGGCCGTTGGTGATGGCGCCAACGACGTTCTTGATGAGCGCGGACTCCACGGCCGCCTGCTGCGGCGGGGCGGGCATCGGCCCGGTGTCGGGGAACTTGTCGAGCGTGTCGTAGAAGACCTGCCAGTGCGCAGGCCCCGTCCCTGCCCCGTAGAGCTTGGTGTTGAGCGAGCGGCGCGGCAGCGATGAGTCGGGCTGCGGGTGGGCGATGGCCATCCCCTCCATCGAGACGCAGTACTTCAGCCATTCCCAGGCCTCGTCCTTGCGTTCGGAGGTCTGCATGATCGCGTAGCCGCCGGCGCCGAACTGGTGCCGCTGGCCCGCCATCCGAGGGAAGAATGTGACGTCGTAGTCGTCGTTGGCGACTCCCGCGTCGTGCAGGCCCTTGACCCAGAAGCCGCCTGCGGGGGTCATGCCGACCTGCCCGGAGGAGAACAGCGCGACCAGTTCGTTGCCGCCGCCCTGGGCGGGGTTTGCGGCGATGCCCTCGGAGACCATCTGCTGCAGCACCTCGAAGCTCTCGACCGCGCGGTCGTTGAGCGCGTCGGCGCGCTCCCACAGGTAGCCGCCGCCGCGCGGGGCCTCGCTCGGGTAGAACCGGTTCCAGAACCAGTCGCCGCCGCTGGCCTTTTCCTCGGTGAGGAAGCTTGTCTTGTTGACGTAGAGCCACGGGACGACGCCGCCCCAGAGGCGGTTGTTCCAGAAGTACGGCAGGAACCGGCCGTCTGCGCCGGACTTCATGCCGCGGGCGACCGAGAAGAAGTCCTCGAGGCTCCAGTCGTCGGCGGGCCGTTCGAAGCCGGAGCGCTCCAGCGCCGTCGTGTTGTAGAACACGTTGGCGGCGTTGAAGTTGTCCGGCAACTGGAAGAGGCTGCCCTTGTACATGAAGGACTCGATGAGCGCCGGATGCACGTCGTCGAAGTACTCCTGCATCTCGTCTGCGTCGCGCTGCACGTACTCGTCGATCGGGTGGGCCAGCCGGGACGCGAACAGTTGGGTGCCCTCGGTCGCGACCGTGACGACGTCCGGAGGCGAGCCCGCCGCGATCATCGTCAGGATCTTTGCGAAGTATTCGCTCCAGTCCTGGCCTTGGATCGCCACGATTCGCACCGCGACGTCGGGGTGCTTCTTCTGGAAGCCTTCGACGAGCGCTTGGCGCGCCGCGGCGTCCTGCTGGGTGCCGAACAGCGCGACGGTCAGCGCGTCGTCGCCTCGGCCTGGGATGTCACGGCCTGTGAGCCTTGGCCACGAGATTGCCGTGCCTGCGACGCCGAGGCCCAGCAGCCCCACCACCGCCCTGCGGGAGATATCAACCACGATGTTGTTCCTTCTTCCTCAGCCGCGCCGACCCTCAAGTCGACACCTGCTAAATGGATTCAGCACGCACAACGTAACAAAGGAGGAGACGGCGCGCAAGCATTTTGCTGAATCAATTCAGCGCAGACCTCCAACCGTCGGTTAGGGTGAGCGCATGCCCAAGGATCGCCGCCCCACCCTCGCCGACGTCGCGAAGCGCTCGGGCATGTCCAAGAGCGCCGTCAGCATGATCCTCAACGAGAAGCCGGGCTCGAGGCTCTCCGCCGAGGCCGCCGAGCGGGTCAAGGCCGCCGCCGAGGAACTGGGCTACCGCCCCAATCCCGCGGCGCAGAGCCTGCGACTGGGCAAGACGGACACCATCGGCTTCATCTCCGACGATGTCATCCTCACCCGCCAGGCCTCCGGCATGATCCGCGGCGCCCTCGACGCGGCAAAGGAACACGGCCAGACCGTCCTGATCGCCGAGGCCAGCGACGGCCTCGCGACGCGCGAGGAGGCCATCCAGCAGATGCTCGACCGGCGGGTCGACGGGATCATCCTCGGGCTGATGCGGGCCCGCCTCGTCGAGGTGCCCAAGGTGCCCGCCTCCGTCCCGTTCGTCGTCGCCAACGGCGCGACCCCCGACGGCCTGGATGGCTTCCTGCCCGACGAGTACGCCGCCGGCTACGCCATGGCCCGCCTACTGGTGGACGCCGGGCATCGCCGGGTCGGCATCGCGGGAAAGATGGTCCCGGCCTACGGAAACCCCGGGGTGTCGGTGACGATCCCGCTGCGCTTCGACGGCATCCTCAAGGCCTTCGAGGAGGGTGGGGTCGACTGGGAGATGGTCGACGTCTACGGCTGGAACGCGACGGTCGGCTACGACGCCACCCACGACCTGATGGCGCGGCACCCGGACCTGACCGCGATCCTCGCGGCCAACGACGAGGTGGCGTTCGGCGCCTACCAGGCGTTGACCAAACTGGGCATGCGGATCCCGGCGGACGTGTCGGTGGCGTCGTTCGACAACGAGGTGCTGGCCACCTACCAGCGCCCAGGCCTGACGACCGCGCACCTGCCGTATGAGGAGATGGGTCGACGCGCGGTGGAGATGATCCTCGGCCTGCGCCCCCGCGGCAGGGAACTGCTGGACATGCCCATCGTGGTGCGCGACTCGATCGCTCCTCCGCGCCCGGCGCCAGTGGAGACGATGGGCGCCTGAGCTTTAGCCGTTCAGCGCGTCGACGATGAAGACGACCTCGAATACCGCCAGGATCGCGGTGCCGATCACCAACCACGCCAAGCCGCCCCTGCGGTCGCCCTTCTGCGGGGCCAGGATCGCGACCAGCCCCAAGAGCATGACCAGGCCCGGGTAGATGAACAGCGCCCCAACTCCGAACCGGCCGTTCGAGGCACCCCGGGTCGGCAACCGGATCGTCGCGCCCTCGGGTGCGACGGCGTAGGCCCACGCCGCAGCCCCCAACATCAGCAACCCGACCAGGAGCACGCCCACTCCGGAGGCCCTGGCACTGCGTCGCCCGGCGGCGTCCGAGTCGCGGCGAGCGGGCTGGTCTGCGTCCATCGTCAGAGCATAGGCAGCGGTCGGCGCACGGTGGACCGCCACCGGTCGACCGGTAGCGGTCGTCCGTTCGCGGGATCGCGCTCTCCCCGCGTGACTGGGTCGACAAACACGTCCCACAAGGGGGTCCGTCAGACTGTTCGACCCCGGTGCACGCGACCGCCCGGAAGGGTCTACGCTCGGGCCAGATTCACGACGAAGGGGGAGATTTCATGGATCGGCTTCACAGTCCGCCGGTGTTGACCACCGGCTCACCGCGCCCCTGCGTATCCGGGGCCGCAATGCCGGGCAGGGCAGCCGGCCGCTGACCCCCTCCCGCCGTCTCTTGCGACGGCGGTGACCCCTCAAAGATCGACCCGGGACGTCCGTCACCGGGGCGATGGGGCGCTCGCGCCCAACCGGTGGGAGACCACTGACCCTAGTTATCCGGCACAAAAGGGTGCCGGCGCCGATCTGCCGCCAACGGGCGAGACCGGCAACCGATCGGATCGAAGGAGATCTCATGATCAGTTACATCCAGGCCATGTTCGACGCCCGCTTCGGCGGCTCGGAAAAGGGCGCCACCGCCGTCGAGTACGGCCTCATCGTCGCGCTCATCGCGGTCGCGATCATCGTGGCCGTGACGCTTCTCGGAACCAATCTCAGCGGAATCTTCGACTACATCGCGGGCAAGGTCAAGGCCCCGGCCGCGCCGTAGGCGAAAGAGGCCTCGGCCCGGTTAGGCCTTGCCAAGCAACGGAAAGGGCGCCTCGCGAACACGAGGCGCCTCGTCCGACGGGTAGCGGCTCCTCCCGGATGGAGTCGACGACGCATGACCTATCGCGCTACACGTGAGGAGGAGCTATGCCCGACCATCGAGAACGCGGCGCGGCGGCGGTGGAGTTCGCCCTCGTATTGCCGGTCCTCCTGCTACTTCTCGTGGGCACCATCGACTTCGGATGGGCACTCGTGATCAACGGCAACATCGCCTCCGCCGCAAGGGCGGGGGCGCGCGAGATGGCCCTCTCCAAGGACGCCACGGCAGCCCGCGGGGCCGCCGTCGCCGCGTCCGCGGTCGGCGGCCTCAAGGCCTCCGACGTCGCCGTGCTCTCGACTTCCTGCACCGCCGCCAACGCTGACGCGGTCGTCACCATCAATTACACCTACCCGACCCTCACCGGCTTCTTCGGCGCGACGAGGGTCTCGACCGGAAAGGCGGTCATGCGATGCGGAGGCTGAACAACCCGGAGCGCGGCGCCTCGGCCGTGCTCGTGGCCATCCTGATGGTGACGCTGCTCGGCTTCTCCGCGCTCGCCATCGACCTCAACGCGCTGTGGTGGGACAAGCAGGAACTGCAGAACGGCGCGGACGCCTCGGCTCTCGCCATCGCCACCGACTGCGCCCACGGCGCCTGCTCGACGGCCACCAATCAGGTCACCGCCGGCCGGCTCACGAAGGGCAACAAGCAGGACGCCAACGCCACGGTCGACCGTATCGACCTGACCGAGGCGCACCGCGTGACAGTGACCGTTGCCAGCCTCCGCGACCACTGGTTGGCCCCGGTGCTCGGCATCGACGCCTCCACGGTCCAGGCTGCCGCATCTGCGGTCTGGGGCGGCATCGGGGGCGCGACGACGCTGCCGCTGATCCTGTCGCAGTGCGAGTTCGAGCGCACCGTCCTCGACTCCCCCACCGGCATCGTGCGCGTCTCCGGCAAGACTCTCGACGACACGACCGGCTGCAGGCTCGGCCAGACCCCCCACTTCGTCCCGGGCGGCTTCGGGTGGCTCACCACCGACGGCTCCGGCGTCTGCAAGGCCAGCCTCAGCGTCGATGACTGGGCCAACTCGTCGACGGGCAACACGACCCCCAAGGGCTGCCCCGACGACCTTCTGAAGAAGACCCTCGCGCCTGGCAACGAGGTGCTCGTCCCACTCTTCGACGAGGCCCGGGGCACCGGTGCGGGTGCGACCTACCACGTGGCCGGATACGCGGCACTCAAGATCACCGCCTTCTGCCTGACCAACTCCGTTGCCAGTCCAGACACCAAGTGCACCGGATCGGAGCGCTGGCTCGAGGGCCGGTTCGTGACATATGTGGCCACAGACGCGGTCCGCGGAGACGTACCCGACCATTTCGGCACGGTCACGATCTCGCTCGACCGCTGACCACCCGAGAGGAAATCTGAACATGCAACGCCGCTACCTCGCAGTCCTGATCGCCGTCGTCCTGGCGCTGCTGTCCATTGCCCTGGTGGGACGCTACGTCCTTCAGGCTGACGCGCGGGCGCTTGCCAGCGTCGACCCAGTTCGGGTCCTCAGGGTTACGGCTCCCATCGCGCCGGGCGAGGCGGCGGTGCTCGGAACCAACGTCGAGGTGGTCGAGTTGCCGGGTCGGGCCATCGTCGCGGACGCGATGACCGACATGGGGCCGCTCGACGGTCTCGTTGCCGCCGTCGCGCTGCTGCCCGGCGAACAGCTGCTGCCCTCGCGGTTCATCCCGCCCGACACCATTCCCGGCGGCGAGTCCGTGCCCATCCCGAAGGGCTTCTCTCAAGTCCAGATGGTGCTCACCGCTGACCGGGGCCTCGGCACCCTGCTGAAGGCGGGCGACACCGTTGGCCTTGTCGTCTCCGTCGACGAACCGCAGGCGACCAAGACGGTGCTCAACCACGTGCTGGTATCCCGGCTGGCGCTCTCAGTCGCCGCGCCCGAGGGTGACGACGAGCAGGCCTCGGCGTCGCAGTGGTCCTCAATGTCGTACCTGGTGACCTTCGCCGCGCCGCAGGACACCCTCGAGGAGATCGTCTGGTCGTTCGAGTTCGGCCGCGTCTGGCTGACCCATCAGGGCGAAGACTCCACAGCCTCCGACGACGTTGCCGTCACCGGGCGTCTCCTGATGCCCGAGGTATTCGCCGAGGCGTCGGCCTCCCCGGACCCCCGGGAGAGCACAGATGCCTGATCGGCACCCCGAGCCACGCATTGTCCTCTGCGACGAGGATCCCGCCGTCGAGGAGCGCATCCTGCAGGCCAGCGGCGTCAGCCCGACACAACGTTCCCTGGCCGACCTTGAGGACGCCGAACTGCCCGAGGCACTCGTGGTCCGGCTCTCCGACGATGAGGAGACGCGCCAGGGCCAACTGCAACGCCTGGAGCGCCTGCTCGACGAGGGCGTGCGATCCGTTGCGCTCAGCGACACCCCCACCGACGTCGCGTTGGCCGCGCTGCGAGCCGGGGTCGTCGACGTGCTCCGTCCTGAGGCCGACGTCGCAGAGTATCGGCAGGCGTTGCTGCGCGCGGTCGACCGCGCGACCCGCCTGCCGTCGACCACGGTGGACGCCCCGGTACCTGAGGCGCAGCGCAGAGTGATCGTCGTTCTCGCGCCGAAGGGCGGCGTCGGCAAGACGACCGTCGCGACCAACCTCGCGCTCGGCCTGGCGATGCGGGCGCCTGAACGCACCGTGCTCGTCGACCTCGACGCACAGTTCGGCGACGTCCTGACCTCGCTCAACATGTTTCCCGAGTACCGCCTCCACGACATGACCACCGCGGCCCTCGCAGGCGACGCGCTTGGCGTGAAGACCTTCCTTGCTAGGCACGAGTCGGGGCTTGCCGTGATCGGCGCCTCCGACCATCCAGCGCAGGCCGACAGCGTCTCGGGCGTGGCGGCAAGCAGGCTTGTCACGCTGCTTGCCGAGTCCTTCCAGTACGTGGTCGTCGATACCGCGGCTGGCATCAACGACCTGACGCTCGCCGCGGCCGACGCCGCCACCGACCTCGTGCTCGTCACCACGTTGGACGTGATCGGCATCCGGGCGCTGCGACGGGAGATGGAGGTGCTCGACCAACTCAGTCTGCTGCACCTGCCCCGCCATGTGGTGGTCAACCGCCACGACCCGCGCCACGGCATCACGGCCGCCGACTTCGTCGCCAACATCGGGGCCGGGATCGACGTCCAGGTGCCCGTGTCGAAGGTGGCGCTGCTTGCCTCCAACCAGGGCATCCCGCTGCTTAGCGCCGCGCCGCGGGACCCTGCGGCCGTCGCGTTGACCAAGCTCGTGGAACGGTTCGCGACCACGGCGCGCACCGGCAGGCAGCGGCGCAGGGACAAGAAGGAGAACCAGTGATGAACCTCGTCGAACGGATGGCGGCAGTCCGCGCTGGAAAGACCCCGCCGACTGACGGGGCTGACGAGGGCCAGGCCGCTCCCGAACCCGCCGAGCCACTGGTCGCGACGTTGGCCGAACCGGCTCCACCGGCCACCGCCGAACTGAAGTCCGAGGCGCTTGGGAGGCTGAAGGACAAGGTCACCGAGACCCTCTACACCGGGCTGGCGGCGCGCCTGAACGACTCGTCGATGACCGACGACCAGTTGGATGCGCTGGTGCGCACCGAACTGAAGACCGTGCTCGCCACCGAAACTGCGTCCATGACGCAGACGGAACGCGAGCGACTAGCCGACGACGTGCTGGCCGACGTCACGGGGCTCGGTCCGCTCGAACCACTGCTCGCAGACCAAGCCGTGACCGAGATCATGGTCAACGGGGCGGATCAGATCTTCGTGGAGCACGACGGGCGGGTGGCGCTCACCGAGGCGCGGTTCCGTGACGAGGAGCACCTCCGGGCCGTGATCGAACGGATCGTGGCGAGGGTCGGGAGGCGCATCGACGAGTCATCGCCATTGGTCGACGCGCGGCTCAGCGACGGGTCCCGCATCAATGCCGTCATCCCGCCCATCGCGGTCGGAGGATCCTCGCTGACGATCCGGAAGTTCTCGAAGGAGCCACTTCGGGTGACGGACCTGATCCGGTTCGGCTCAATCACCGGAGAGATCGCCCGCTTCCTCGAGGCCTGTGTGCGCGGCCGGCTCAACATCCTCATCTCCGGCGGCACCGGCTCAGGCAAGACCACCCTGCTCAATGTGCTGAGCGCCTTCATCCCGGATTGGGAGCGCATCGTCACCGTCGAGGACGCCATCGAACTGCAACTGCAGCAGGAGCATGTCGTCCAACTCGAGTCTCGCCCGCCCAACGTCGAGGGCCGAGGCGAGATCACCATCCGCGACCTGGTGCGCAACTCTCTGCGCATGCGGCCCGACCGGATCGTGGTCGGCGAGTGCCGCGCGGGCGAGGCACTCGACATGTTGCAGGCGATGAACACGGGCCACGATGGGTCCCTCTCGACCATCCACGCCAACTCGGCCCGCGATTGTCTCTCCCGCCTAGAGACGCTGGTACTCATGGCGGGCATGGACCTGCCGCTGCGCGCGATCCGGGAACAGGTCGCCTCCGCCGTCGACCTCGTCGTGCAGATCGCCCGCCTCCGCGACGGCAGTCGCCGACTGGTCCAACTCGCGGAGGTACAAGGTCTTGAGGGACAGACCCTCGTCACGCAGGACATCTTCCTCTTCGACTACGAGGCAGGAATGGACGAGAACGGTAGGTTCCGGGGCTCCGCACGGCCGACCGGAGTCCGGCCCGGGTTCTCGACCCGGCTCGCCGACCAGGGCATCGACCTGCCTGCCGACCTCTTCGGAGAGGTGGTCGAACGGCGATGGTGACCCTCCCGATCGACCTAACGCTGCTGGTGGCTGCCGTCAGCATCGCGCTTGCGTTGGCGCTGATGCTCGTCGTCGTGCTGACCCGCACTCCGAACATCCCATTGTCGCGCCGACGCCCCGACGCCCCCGTCCGTCGCTCGCCTGTGGCGGCCGTGACCGACGCGCTGACCGGCCTGCTGGGGCGTGTCATGTCGGCCCGCGGGTCGCGACTGTCCGCCGCGATCGCCGGTTCAGGGATCGCTCTCCCCGCCCGGGACGTCGTCTTCCTCACGCTGTGCGCCGTGGTGGTCGTCTTCGCGGGAGGCCTCCTGCTGAAGGGACCTGTGTTCGCCGTCGCGATGACGCTGGTGCCTCCGCTTGCGGTGTGGCTGCTGGTGAGGTCCAGAACCACGCGTCGGCACCGCAGGTTCGCCGACCAACTCGACGAGACGACCCAACTGCTTGCTGGCTCGCTGCGCGCCGGGTACTCCTTCAACCAGGCCCTCGTCGCGGTGTCCCGCGAGTCCGAGTCGCCGACATCAGAGGAGTTCTCCCGGATCAACAACGAGGTGCGCCTCGGCCGACCACTTGGGGAGGCGCTGCTTGCCTGCGGCGACCGGATGCGCTCAGAGGACTTCTACTGGCTGGCGCAGGCGGTGGCGATCAACCGAGAGGTGGGCGGAAACCTGGCTGACGTCCTCGACAACGTCGGCACGACGATCCGGGAACGCTCGGAACTGCATCGCCGCGTCAGGGCACTGTCTTCTGAGGGCGGCTGTCGGCGATCGTGCTGATGGGCCTCCCGATCGTCGTGGGGCTCGGACTCGCCGTCCTGAATCCGACCTACGTCTCCGGATTCACGGCCTCCGCCGTCGGCTATCTGATGCTGGTCACGATCGCGGTGCTGCTGATCGTCGGCGGGTTCTGGCTCAGGGCCATGATCACGATCAAGTACTAGGAGCCGATGATGCCTGTTGAGATCCTGATCCTGACGGTGCTGCTGGGCACTGCGCTCGGCATCGTCGGCTGGGTGCTGGCGAGCGGATCGCCCCGCCGCGCCGTCCTCAGCAACCTCGAGCGTGGCGCCAACGCCAAGGCTGCGAGCACCACGGTGCGGACGCGGGCCCGCGGGACCGGGTGGGCCGCACTGCTGCCGAGTGCCTGGTATGAGCGGACCGCCCGGAAACTGGCGCACGCCGGGATGGGCGAGAGGTTCACGCCCGAGAAGACGGTCGCCGCGAAGCTGATCGGGACGCTGCTCGCGGCCCTCTTCGGCGCCGTGCTGATCACCAGGATCGGGGCCGGGTGGACCTGGCTGGCCGCCGCCGGCGCGATGGCGCTTGCGTTCTTCCTCCCCGAGATCCTGATGTACAACGCGTCCATCAAGCGCCGCGCCGAGGTCGACCTGCAGTTGCCCGACATGCTCGACCAGATGAGCATCGCGGTCTCCGCTGGTCTCGGCTTCGACGCGGCGATGCTCCGGGTCGCCAAGGCTGGCCACGGCGTGCTCGCGGAGGAGTTCGTCCGCACCATCCAGGACCTCCACGTTGGCAAGTCGCGCCGCTCGTCGTACGAGGACCTCAACGCGCGCGTCGGCTCGGTGCCGCTGCGCCGCTTCACCCGCACCATCGTGCAGGCGGAGACCTACGGCCTCGGGTTGGTCGACGTGCTGCAGACCCAGGCCGACGAACTGCGCGACATCCGCAAGCAGAACGCCGAGCGCAAGGCGATGGCCATCCCGGTCAAGGTGACCTTCCCCTTGATCGTGGCGATCCTGCCCGCGCTGTTCATCGTGGTGTTGGGCCCGGCGGTGGTCAACATCGTCACCAACCTCGGGAGGCTGTGAGGTGCGCGTGCTGCCGCTCGTCGTGATCGCCTGCGTGCTCGGCGCCATCGCTGCGCGCCGCCTCGTGCTGGCCTCGGGGCGACGCGGGGCCCGCGGCTACTCGAGTTCGCTGCTTGTCGTGACCGTCTTGGCCACCGGGCTCGCGGTGTGGGCCGCGCTCGCGGTCCCCGATCGGGCGCTGGTCGCGGTGGTTCCGGTGCTGGCGGCGTGGGCGGTCCTCGTCGACGTCGACTGTCGCACCAAACTGCTTCCCGACCTGCTGACGCTCGGCGGGGCCGGCTGGCTGTTTGCCGCCTCGGCCTGGACCGCGCAGGGCCGCGCCGCGATCGTCGCCGGGGTCGCCACGGCCGCAGTGTTCCTGATCCTCGCGCTGCTCGCCCCGTCGTCGTACGGGTTAGGCGACGTGAAGTTGGGGCTCACGACCGGCGGGGTCGCCGGCTGGTTCGGCGGTTGGCCCGCGGTGCTGGCCGCGACCCTCGCGTTCGTCGCCCTGTCGTTGGTCGGTGTGATCGTCGCGGCCATCCGGCGTCGGCGGTTGCGCGACGTCGAGTTGCCGTTCGGCCCCTTCCTGGTTCTTGGCGCCCTGGTCGCACCGTGGCTCCGTCCCGAACACTTCGGCATCCGCTCGGTGCTGGAGAGGAGCGTTGCGATGTCCTGGACCACCGGTGGCGCCATGGCGGTGACGCTTCTCGCAGCCCTGCTGATCGCCTGGGCCGTGAGCCGCCCGACAATGGCTGGAACGCTGACGATGCACGGCGTCGGAGTCGAGCGTCAGTTCCTGCTCACGGGCCGCCGGGTCGAGATCCGCGCGGACGGCTTCAAGGGAACCGTGACGGCAACCAGAGACCCCGACCGCGTCCGGGTCAGCGGAGTAGGCGTCGGCGGCAGCCGCCGGAGCCTGATGCTCCGCGACGGCTGGACCCGCCGCGTAGCCGGCCACCCGATGACCTTCACGTCGAGAGGCGTGAGGATCGTCCACCAGTTGAGCTTCGACACCACCTTGCAGGAAATGGGCCTAGCCGAGGGCTGAGTTAGACCCATCGGGACTTGACATCCCAACCTCACCGTGATGCAGCGAGGCCCGACCCGGGAATAGTGGGGGCCGGTGTAGACGAGGCACCTGCCGGAAGCCTGCCCTCCGCAAGCTTCCAAGACACTCGCTGCTCAAGTTCCGAGTGCGCCTCAGACTCTGTGCTCAGTAGCCAAGCTGCGGGGCCGACTAGTGGGCCGATGGCAGCGAACACCAAGGCGATCAGCGTCATGAGCAGGACTGCAAGAGTCCTTGAGCCCCGGAAGGACCTAATCGCGCGAGCCATTGTTGGGAGCCAGGTCAAGACGGAAGCCCCAGAACCTGTTGTACCAAGGGAGCGGCCCTTAGTTCAAATGCTCAGCAGTCGATTTCGGCCACCATTATCGGTCTGGGTAACGGGCCTGACAGTGACAAGAGCCAACCGATTGGCCTGCATTCCAGAGCAGTCGATACAAGCCTGAACGTGGGTCCGTGCCTTCGGTCTACCAGTAGATCGCGACGAAGTCAGCGTCGCGCAGCCTATGAGCGTCGTCATCAAAGACTGTGGTCCCACTCCGCTTGGCGTGCATCAGTGAACTCACCGGAGGGAAGAAGGAAAGCCCTGTCTCCTCGCGAGCAGCCGTTCGGAGTTCAAGGGTTCGAGTGGGAGCAACTTCGCGGCCGGCTATACCAGTCAATCGCTTGGTCAGCACCGAGAAGGCACTGGTCTGATCCGAAACGCCCGCCGACCTCGTCCTCAACTCGGCAATGCTCAGGGCGATGAGTGCCCCCTGCTCTGACGTCAGCGTTGCATCCAGTTCCTTCAGGAGTGCTTCGGTGTACAGGGCTAGGGCGACCCCCAGTTTCGACTCGGCTATCGGCGTCGTCAGAGACGCCAGGCTTCCCGAATGGCACTCCGCCAGCGGCGTTGATCTGGTCGATGAAGCTGGACGCCACGTCAGTGAAAAGATCGGCAAGCTTGACGGGAGTCCAATTGAGGCCTCGGTGCCCGTGCTGCACTGTTCGGACGTCGAGTCCGTGAGCTCGCCCCGCTGCGAGGAGAGGAGACTCAGCAGACTTACCTCGTCTAGGTAGATGAACTCGCGCAGAGCCGGGTGCCCCTGCGGCGCGATCGCTTGGCGCGGTGTGACCGGCCACTTGACTCTAAACAGCCGATTCTTTTGCTCACACTTTTGCCTCCGCGATCAGTGACCGTCGAGGACGGAGCGAAATCCGTTCGAACGGTTAGACGAAATCCTCCGGTGCCACTTCCTCGCGACCATCCCCAATCGCCAGCAATGCCGCCTCAGTCCAGATGAAGCTCAACTCAGCTGACGACCAGTTCTCGGTCAGAGCTGCGACGTCCTCAAGGGGCAAGTCGGCACCCGTCTTCACGCGCGCGCCAGCGACCTTGAGAATCTCGAAACGATCTGACCGAGAGGGCAATCCGAACTCGATCTCCCAGTCGAACCGACCTGGACGGGTAAGAGCCGGGTCGAGGGAATCAGCACGGTTGGTCGCCGTGATGACGATGACACTCTTCCCCTTGTTGTCGAAGCCGTCCATGAGTGTGAGCAGTTGGGCGACGGGTCGCTTTGAGGCCTCGTGAGACTCGGAGGACTGCTTCTCGGCGATGCTGTCGATCTCGTCGAAGAAGATGATGGCTCGACCGCTCTCGCTGTTGGTCGCGGCCTCGACGATCTTACGGAGGTTCCCTTCTGTATCACCCAACCGCTTGCTGATGATTTCAGGACCAGAGGTCAGCGGGCGCAAATTCCCAATCATCCTGAGGGAGCAGAATCAGGTCACCCGGCTTGAGGGCCGTGACGTTAGGTAGGTTGGAAACCCTTCCGATCTGCCCCTTCTGGGTCTCAACGTGGATGACGTCTTCATTGTGATCGACGCGGAGCACTCGTATCAGTTGACCCAAGACACATGCGTCACTCAAGGCCATGGCCTCCGAGCCGTGCCAGCAGTTCGACTCGCTTGGCTTGATTCCCATAGTGCAGACGATCGTTCGCCTCATTCTGGAGCTGCCTTCCCTGCGCATCAAGGAGCCCTCGACTACTCGGCAGAATACCGTATGAGAGATGCGGGCCTTGGTGGAGTGATTTGCTGGTGCGAGGAAAGCACGATCGACACCAAGTGTTCCCAAGGTCGGAACACGCGCCTCGCCCGAGCCGCTGCCACTGCGGCATCCGCAGCTCAGCACCTAAACCACCGAACAAGTGGCGAGGTACCCAAACCACGAAGCCACGGTTCAGCAAGCAGAAATACCTAGCGGGAAATCGACTCCCACTTGGCATTTCGTCGGGCTGACAGGATTTGAACCTGCGACCCCTTGACCCCCTAGGTGGGGCCTTGACCGTCTCGGCGCGTGGCGCTCAACCAGATGGAGAGGAAGCCTAGTGAGACGCAGGCGACGGGTAGACCCTGGTCCTCCTTCTGGTCCCCCTGGGGTGTCTCGACCTCAACGGACTCGCTTCGAAGATCTGAAGTGGAGGTGACCTACTTTCGGTAATCTCATTCTTGCCGTCAATGGGGAGGTGAGGGGCGTGCGCACTCAGCGATTGACAACTTTCTTGCTTCGAGACGTCGAGGCATTTGACGATGCAATCGACGACGACGCCTCAGCCGGGCTAGAGACCAGCAAGCTCACCGAGTCGTCCGGGCTGGTGGGCCGCTTCTACTCACGGAAGAACTTCCCCAGCACCCCAAGCTGGGCGAAGTACGTCGAGCCAGCAGTCGAGGGCGGCATCCACGGCGTGCAGTCAGCATCAGCCTCTGGGTTGCTGCTACTGACCGTCGACGGCCATACGTTCGCACTGACGTTCGGATACGGGCGGAGCTTCCTCGACCGGGCCAAGATTGAACGGCGCTTTGGGCTAAAGGTCGCGCTCAATCTCATTGACGAGAAGCAGATACGCAGCCTCGACACCAAGCTGTTCGACGAAACGGTGGTGTCAAGGAACACCAAGACCCGCCGAACAGCTGAACTTCCCGCCTTCGGCGTCGACATCCTCCGTGATATCGTGCGAGCCGTCACCGGAGTCGCCCCTCCGTCCAGCGGCTACAAGGGAGTGCTCCCGTTCTTCAGCCGACTCACGCTCATGCAGACAGTCCGCGACCTCAACCGTCTCGGCTTCACGAAGATCGCCCTCGCACGAGTACCTCTCGAAGAGCCTTCGACGTGAATCCCGATCGCCGAATCGCTCTCCGATGTCGGTGCTCTCGGCCAGACTGTGATCGTCGGTCGTGACAGCCTCTCGCGACCGCGACGGAATGTCGGTCAGCAGTAAGGAGCGCGATATGGCCGTGGCGAGCAACGGTTTGGATCAGCCTGAGTCGAGCGCGCCCGAGCAGATCCTCGTCACGGGGACCAGACACGACCTCTTTCGCTACCTCACCTCTCCTCTGGCTGAGGAGTACCGAGCGCTGCTCGGGCTGCTTGCGGGACCCCTTCTCGCCGACTACTCACCCGCAGAAGCCGCAGCGTTGCTTTCCGAGCGAGGCCACCATCTCACCGAGGATCAGGTCTACGCGCGGTGTGAAGCGCTCGAGAGATGGGGGAACCTCGTTCGGGGTGTGCGAGACACGCACGCGGCGACGATCCGCGAGTTCCACCGCGGCCGGAACCGCTTCCATGCATCGAAGCTTGGCGGAAGAATCTACAGGGACACCGAGAGCATCATGTCTGCTTCGGAGGGAGCCCGCGAAGTCGCCCGAGAGTTGCTTGGCGCGACCGTCGAGCGGCTCGACTCGATCTTAAGCAGGCTCGATGTCCTAGCGCTAGCCGATGCCGGAGAGTCCGTCAGCGCGCTCGATGTCGAGGCGCTCGCCGGTGATGTGACAGTTGTGTTCAGCAACCAACGACTCTTCAACGAGTCCGTTTCGGACTTCTATGCCTATCTGAATCAGGTACTCACTCGATATGACCTTGTCGGCAGCGAGTATCAGCAGTTCAAGGAACTCCTCCTCACCTACATCGGACTGATCACTGCCGATGTCACTCGTCATACCCCGGCAATCATCGACAGGCTTGGCCAGATCGACGGCCGCATGAACACGCTCCTTACGCTCCTAGACACTCAGGCACGTCTGATCGCGCACGATGGGTCCGCCGCCGAACAGCAAGCAGGCCGCACTGCTGAGGAGTGGGCCCTCTTGACAGCTTGGTACACAGGGTCCGCAGGTAGGTCGGGGCCTGACACGTTGCGGGCGGCGGCTGATCAGGCGCTGGGGCAGTTGCTCACCAACGCCAAGAGGATGCTCGCCGCAGCAGGCACAGGACTCTCACGACGCGATGATCTGATCAAACTCGCGGGTTGGTTCGACAAGAGTGACATGGACACCGCCCACCGCCTATTTGCCGCAGCGTTCGGCGCCTATTCGTCCCGCCACTTGCTTCTCGGCCCCGACATCGCTCTTACGGTCGACGGGGTCTCGACGTCGTGGTGGGATGCCGCGCCGGTCGACGTGCCGGTCAGTCTTCGCGAGCGCGGCGACAGAAGCGCAAGAGGACGGACTTCTCCCGTCCCCGACCCTGGCCTCGCGCGTGAGGCTGTGCTGGCCTCCGCCCGACTCGAGATCGAGGCACGACGCGCCGCGTCGGCAGAGCTGGTGGCCGCCGGTGATCTTGACGGAGCGCACGTCTCGCCCGCAGCCCGTGATCTGGTCATGGACCAGCTCGGCAACCTGATGGCGATCCACCAGGACCTATCCTCCACCCTCTCGTTCTCTGACACCGACCTGGGAATGGTGCTCACTGTCGTGCCAGATCCCAACAGGGTGACGGTCATATCGGCATCCGACGGAGCGGTGTCGATCCACGGGGTTTCGCTTCACGCAACACCCGACCAGGAGACCGATGATGCCCGACCTCGAGAGGCGGCCCTGGCATGAGTCCATCCGTGACCTCTGCCCATGAGGCCGTCGAACGACGTCTGGCAGCTCGCGCTCTGCTGGCAAATCCGATCCTCTCAGGACTGCATCACCCCGATCAGCTCGCCTTGGTTCGTCGGCATGCACCCTGGCTTCGACAGATGTACTTCAGCCGCACCGGGTACTCGTTGATCATCGAGACAGGATTCGCGCGGCTGTCAAAGGCCCCTCTCGATGCAGACACAGCGCCGCGCCCCGCATTGCGCACTACAGGGCAACCTTTCACCTCACGCACCTACACATGCCTAGCCTTGCTGTGCTCGGCCCTCCTAGCGCCAGCGGTCGGCGACCAGGTGCTCCTCTCCGCGCTCGTAGAGCAGGTCCGTGCCGACGCCGCATCGGCCGACCTGAGACTCAGCGAATCCACCGACGAGGCCCGCCATCTCGTCCAAGCGCTTCACCTGCTCATCGACTGGGGCGCTCTGCACGAGACAGAGGGCACAGTTGTCGCCTGGGGGCTTCGCGCAGACGAGGTCCTTCTCGACGTCAACCGCCCCCTCCTTCCACACCTGCTCGCCCGAACCCTGCGGGACATCGACACCCCCGCTACGCTCCTGACACCCAAGCTCACAAGCGCGAATCAGGACGAGCCGCGGCGCGCACTTCGCCGTAAGCTCATCGAAAACCCCCTCGTTCGACGCGAAGACCTCAGCGATGCCGAGCGTGACGTACTGTCCAGGGAGCGCACCGAGCTCACGCGCGTCCTTGACGAGGACTTCGGACTTGTCCTCGAAGTCCGCGCCGAAGGCGCCCTCGCCTACGACCCGGACGACGACGTCACCGACCTGACGTTTCCGGGCAGGAGCACGGTCGCCCACGCCGCACTTCTCCTGACCAACGCCCTCATTGATGACCTCTCGCCCAAGGCGGGACAAATCGTCACCCTCCCCGTCGCCACCGAAGAGGCTTCGGACGATGGATTCCCGAAGGAAACCCCGCCCACCCGACCTGGCGCTCTTGCGCCGTGGTCGACCGTCGAGGCGAACGTTGAGTTGCTGATCGAGCGGTACGGCCCCTACTTCGGCGAGGGATATCGGACGAACGCGTCGCTTCTGCTCAATGATACCGTCCGCCTCTTGGAGTCGATGAGCCTTGCCGAAGGCACCGAGACGGGCCTGCTGATCCACCCGGCCATTGCCCGCTACCGACCAGAGCCGCAACGCTTGCCCACCCGCGCCGCGCGTCGCATGGGCTCGACGATCGACGACAATTCAAGCCCTCTTTGGTTCGAGGAGAAGCCATGACGATGACCTCTGTCGACCACACCGCGACAACCGTCCCACGTCACCACCCGGAGCGGTGGAGGATGAGTCGCGCCGGGATCAGCAACGTGTGGCACTACTACGACAACGAGTTCGACTTCTCCGGAGGTCGGATGATCCTGCGAGGCGCCAACGGGTCGGGCAAAAGCCGTGCGATGGAGATGCTCCTACCCTTCCTCCTTGACGGCGATCGACGGCGAATGGACTCGACCGGCTCCGCCAATGTCCGCATGGAAGTCCTCATGAAGGCCGGCGGAGAAGGGCAGACAAACCGCGTCGGCTATCTCTGGCTTGAGCTGGAGCGCGACGGCACAGGGGAACAGGAACATCTCACGCTCGGCGCCCATGTGAAGTACTCCACGTCGACGCACGAGGCGAAGGTCTGGTACTTCATCACCCCGCTCCGTGTGGGGCATGATCTTGTGCTGATCGACCATCAGCGTCAGCCGCTGCGTCGAGAAGAACTCGCAAGCAGGATCGGCCCGGACAATCTCACCGATGTGGCCAGACTGCACCGGGAACGAGTCCGAAACGGAGTCTTTGGGCTGACTGGCGTAACCGGTGATGAGCGCTACTCCGGACTCCTCCAACTTCTGCACACCCTGCGGTCGCCCGATGTAGGAAACCAGATTGACGAAGGCAACCTTCCACGCCTGCTGTCCGAGGCGCTTCCACCGCTCTCCGAACAGGCGCTCGTGGATGCAGGCAGTCGACTTGACGCGCTATCAGAGGCTCGTGCCAGCCAGCAACGGCTGGAATCCTCTCTGGAACGGGTGTCGGCATTCCTTGCGACATATCAGCGATACGCCGCAGGCGTGCTGTCAGCAACGATCAGCTCGGTCGAGGCCGCGGCTGTAAACGCCGCTGACAGCGCGGCAACGGCGGAGACGCGTGCCAGTCATCGAGACACGCTCGCCGAACAGTCACGAGCCGCGATCATCAGCCGTGACCGACTCGACGAGGACGTGACAAGCCTCAGCAACGTGATCATCGCGCTCAGACAATCCCCTGCATATCTGGCTGGGCTCGACTTGGAGAATCTCCGACGCGGCGTCTCCGCCCTCGAGAAGGCGGCATCAGGCCGTCTCGACTCGGCAAGAGAATCTCGACGCGAGGAGGGCGAGGCCGTCACCCGCGTCGACCAGGCCGCAACGGAGCTGAAGACCATAGCCACAGAACTGTCTGGGGCGTTGGGCACGGCTGGCACGCAGCTCCGCGCCGCCTTGGTGCCGACAACCTCGTTCCCGACCGTCGCCAGCGTCGAACTCCTCGATCCGCAGCCGCAGGAGGACCCGGTCCGTGTGGGTCTTCATGATGACCTGACAATGATCCCGAGACCGGCACCGCGTCTGCTTGCGATCGAGCCCGAAGATATGTCATCAGTGGCCCGAGCCCTCGCGAACGCCATAGAAAGCGCGACTGCCAGGGCCGATCTCGCCAACGCTCGCCGAAGCGTAGCTTCCAGCCTCCTTGAAGAGGAGAAAGCCGCGACCACCGCCCAGCGGGAGGCCGACCTTGCCGCCGAGAACGCGGAGCGATCAGCAGGCGATGCCGACGACGCCGAGACTCGACGTGACTCTGCAGCGCGCACTTACGCGGATGAGTGGCGGCGTTGGACGGCACTGACCGAGACCGCAGATCTGTTAGGTGACGTCGAGTGGCACGGCACGATCTTGCACCCCCTTCTCGTCGATGTAGACAGCCTTGCCGGCCTGGGCCCATTCGATGTCGACCTCACCGATCTGGACCAGATCGCGGTGCATTCCTCAGAGCCCGCGCGATTGCGCTCGGCTTCCGAACGCGCGGCGCTCGACGCGCAGGCTGCCGCAGACGAAGCTCGACGGGAGCAGTTGGAGTCTGACCGCAACAGGTGGCTCTCGGCTCATGACCCCGAGCCGCCGGTAGCTCCATGGGAGACTCTGTTGCCGCCACAGGCCGTCCCGTTCTGGCAATGCGTCGACTTCGCCGTGGGCCTCGGCGACGACGAGCGAGGTGCGTTGGAAGGGGCGCTTCTCGCTGCAGGCATATTGACGGCCGGCGTCACTCAAGACGGTAGCCTTGTGCCACTCGACGGACAGAGGCTCTTAATCGGTGAGGCGCAGCAGGCCGAGGCGTCGATCAGCAGTCTCCTCAGCGTCGATCCCGACTCGCCCGTGAGCGCTGATCTCGTCAGTGCCCTCCTTCAAAGCATCGGACGCGGTCCGGCAGGCAACCGAACATGGGTTGCGGAGGACGGCAGTTGGGGGAACGGCCCCTTACACGGACAGAATCGCGCCGCGACCGCCGAGCACATCGGGGCATCGGCACGGGCGGCATGGCGCGCGCGACGCATCGAAGAGATCGATCAGGAGCTCGCCGGGCTCGATCGAGCCCGGCTCATCAGAGACGAGCAGTACGAGTCCTTGCGTGCCCGTGACGAGGCACTGTCGGCTCATGTTCGTTCCGCGCCGCAGAGCCGAGACCTCTCGACTGCTCGGAGCCTCGCCACGGTAGCGCAAGGTCGCGCGGCGGACGACCGATCCACAGCGCTTGCAAAGGAGGGACGCGCCCACGAGCTCTTCGCAGCCTGGACGAAGGCAAACGCCGATCACCGACTCGCTTGCGACCACAACAATCTGCCGCACACCATCGAAGGACTCTCGGATGCAAGGGAGCAAGCCACGAGTTCAGTGACTGTGTGCCGCGACGCCCAGGCACAGACTCGCCGCCTCAACGCTCAGCTGGCTGCGCACGAGAAGCTTGCGCAGGCGGTCCCGACGCACCGAGGCCGTCGCGAATCTGCAGAACGCTCTGCCAAGCAGGCATGGGCCGAATGGTCCGAAGGACACGAAGAGCTCGACACGCTGGAGCAGACGATTGGTCTCGACTCCTCCGATATCAATCGGCAGCTGCACGACCGTGAGACGGAACTGACGTCTGCCAAGGAAGCGCTCCAGGAGGCGCGGGACAACAGTGAGCAGATCGGCAAGGACGCCGCCGTCGCCGTCAACGTCGCCGCAGCAGCCGCTGCCGAGGCGACAGGGTCGGCGTCTCACCTGCGAAGCTCCGTCTCAGAGCTGAACACCGGGTTGACCCTCCACGGGCTTGCGAGCGCGGTCTTCCGCGATCGCGCAGACGAGATCGAGAAGCGATGTCGAGACCTTGCTGACGAGACTGTCACGCCGCACAGCGTGCGTGGGCTGCTCCGCGAGATGCGTAACGCCATGCAGACAGGTCCGGCCGTCGAAGAGACCGCGCTCATTAGAGCTGAGAACGCATTGATTCGTGACCTGGGTGCAAGTTACGAGGTCATCGTCTCCGTCGCGAGCAACGTCCATCTGGTCGAACTCGCTGACGCAGAAGCGCGACTTCCCATCGCCGCGGCGCATTCGCGCATCGAAGAGAAGGCCCTGCAAGCGAAGGACGCCGTGTCGGAACGCGAGCGCACCGTGTTCACGGAGTACGTGATCGGTGGAGTCGGTGAAGAACTGCGTCGACGGACTCGCCAGTCCAGCGAACTGGTCGCCGCGATGAACACTAGTCTCGGGGGCATCTCCACAAGCCACGGCATCAAGGTCAAGCTCCACTGGCGCGCAGCAGAGGATGCAGGAACTCCGATCGCACGAATCCTTGAGCTGACCGCGACCTCCGCAGATCTCCGCCCGCCGCACGAGACGGCAGAGCTTGTGGAGCTGCTGCGTGCTCGCGTGGAGGAGGCATACGCCATCGACCCAACCGTCGGCTACGCCACCCACCTCAAGCACGCCCTCGACTATCGCAGATGGCACAGGATCGAGATGGCTCTCACCCGCCCTGAGCTCGGACATGTGAAGGACGTTCCGGTCACCCGACGCACCCCGCTGTCCCAGGGCGAGCGACGATTCGTCTCCTATGTGATCCTGTTCGCCGCCGTGGATGCACACCTCTCAGGCCTTCCAGATGCGGACCGAGCGCTTCGCCTGATCGTCCTCGACGACGCCTTCGCAAAGGTCGACACGCCGACGATCGCTGAGCTCATGGGACTTCTGGTTCGCCTGGACATCGACTTCTGCATGACCGGTCATGGGCTGTGGGGCACGTTCCCCGAGGTTCCAAGCCTCGACGTCTACGAGATTCGCCGGGAAAGCGATGGGCCGGCCGTGACTACGCATGTCCACTGGGATGGTCACACTCGCCACATGCGGGTCGCCTGATGGCGCCGAACCAGTCGAAGGATGATCCACGACTCACCGGCCCCGTGCGTCGATACCTCGCGGCTCAGAGCCTCGACCCGCTGTGGGCCGCTGTCAGAAGCCGCCTCGAGAGAAACGGTCTCGTTCCGGCTGGAACCGTCTCTGTCAATCTCGATGATGAGGGCGCCGATGCCGTCGGCGGTCTGTTAGGCGCCTCGGTGCCGACTGGGAACGTAAGGATCAAGCTCGAGAGCGTCGATGCCGCGCTACGGCGCTCCGCGGCTGCTCGTGGCCTGATCTCGGTGTGCGTGGAGCTCACCGGCCCGCTCATAGACAGGCAAAGCGTCCGGCGGGAGCGGACGAAATCCAGGGCGTCTGTGCTCGCGGCACTTGAGGCCGGCGTGGAGGCTGCTGGACTGTCAGCACAGCCGTGGGTATCAGCGTTGGTGGAGAGCGTTCGGCGCACGGGGCTGCTGACGAGAAGCGGCGATAGCGCAGCCCAGACAGTAGCGGTCGCGAGCAGAGCGCTCGCCCTGCTGTCGACGAATCTCATATCGGACGTCCTGCCTGAGCCAACGTGGGAGATCGCGCAGTTGGCGTCGCAGTGCGCTGGTGACGCGCACGGTCTCGACGACGGCACCGCTGCATCGCTCCTCGTCCTCCGAGCCGCTGCGCTGGCAACCGGAACACCTATGCCGTCCACTGGCCCCGGTAGGCGCGAGTTGTGGCTGCGCATCGGCGTCTCAGCCGACACGGTGTCCGGCACGCTGATCGCGTGGGGGCTACGGCCACCTGGTGATGGGCCTTGGGCAAAGATGATGCGGCAGCGAGCCGAAGCCGGTCTCGTCAGCCATGTGACCATGCAGGAATGGAAGGTCTCCGCGGGACAAGAGCGATGGGGAGTTCCGGGGCAGCAAGTGTGGGCTTGCGAGAATCCCCAGGTGCTCCAGGCCGCAATCACCTCAGGCGCTCGCGGACCGCTGCTTTGCTTCTCAGGCAATCCAGCATCGATCGGCCTCACTGTTCTTGACCGACTGGTCCAAGAAGGCGTTGACGTTCTGTACCATGGCGACTTCGATGTCGCCGGGTTAGCAATTGCCACTCGCCTGTACGCGCGAGGCGCGCGACCCTGGCGGATGAGCGCCCACGAATACGTTCAGGCTGCGCCCCGGCTTCCTAGCGCGCCGCCTCTTGCAGGGAAGGTCCCGGACGTTGCGTGGGCTCCCGGTCTGGCGGACGCGATGAACAAGCTGAACAGAGCCCTCCACGAGGAAGCCATGCTGGCAGTACTTCTAGGCGACCTCCAGTAGACCTCTCGGAGCAGCCGGCTGCCCTGACCCGTCGAGCGCGACTTCGGCAGCGACACCAGGAGCCTAAAGTGCTGGCAGTCGTTGAAGCGCCCGATCACATAACTAGACCTCTTTCGACCGGTCTTGGCCACTCCGGCGAGCCGCTCCTGGAACGGTTACTACGCGGCCATGCCGATGGTCGGCGGCGACGTGCTCACGCCGTGGCGCCTCTTGATTTCTCTGAGCATGTCGTATCAGGTCTTCAAGTCGGCGGGCTGAGGAGGGTCGGTATCGTGGTCGGAGTCGTTCAGAATCCGGGCGAGGGTATGCCACTGTCCAGGCTCGTTCGGCGCCTTGCAATACCACCTTGCATCGGCCGCAGAGCAGGCGAACCCCATTCTGGCCCGCTCGGTAAGGCCGGGGACTCGCCTCGCAGCAAGGCTCCACGGTCACTGTAGATGTACGAGATCGCCCCTGCGGCGGTCTGGGCCCTTTGGTCCCCTAGTCCACAGGGTGGCGCCTTCGAGCGGCTGAAACAGTCCGCCGCAGCGTCGGGCTCCTCGACGAGGGGTCCGGAGGGGGACCAGCAAAAACCCGTCGCCCGACATGACGAAGCCCCGATGAAATGACTTCTCATCGGGGCATTTCTGTCGGGCTGACAGGATTTGAACCTGCGACCCCCTGACCCCCAGGTGCCAGGCGTACGACTCCCAGGCCACTTGACCTGGGGTTTTGTATTTCACGAGCGTGCTCTGCGCATCACGATTTGCACGGTTTGCTGGCTGTTGGTCACCTGATTGGTCCACTTCACATCCCGGGCCGCGAGACTGCCATGTTCGTCATCTCAACTCGCCGACTTGCGAATGTTGCAGATCAGGTGAGCGAGCACTGAGTTGTCTCGGGTGTGGTCTCCGCCTCTCGACAGCGGCACGACGTGGTCCAAGCTCGCGCTCATGGCGTCGGGATGCAGCACTTCGGGGTCGACCTCCTGTCCACAGATACCGCAAAGCCAACGGTCCCGTTCGTACACCTCCAACGGGTCGAATCGCTCGATGGCCGCTTCCTCCCGCGCCCTCCGTTCATGCTTGGCTGCGTTGCTGCTGACTCGGCGTCGACGATCCATTTCCGCTCGGTAGCGAGCCGAATGCATCGGCGCAGGATAGTGCGGCGAATCGACGGGGGCCGCGGCGTAGCACTCCCAGAAGAAGTAGTCCACGCCGTCGGGCTGTAGGTCCGTAATACGCTCGCGACGCCATTCACACAGCACGCCGTTGACTTGGAAAGTGTGGCTGAACAACTGGCCTTCAAGCCGTTCGCCTCCTGGGGCGTGCGGCCCGATCACCAAGGATGAGTAGTAGCCATCGCTAGTGGCACCGGCAACAAACATGTCGCCGCTCTCGGCAACGGCTATCACGACCCGCGAGGTGAAGTAGTTGTCGGGCATGTCCTGGACGAGGTACTGGGTCAGGATGCCGTAACGCTCGACCACGTCACCGGGGTGCGGACCATATCCCTCCCATTCGATAGGTAGTTCAGGCAAGAGGGCGTCCGGCCGGGTTTGAAACACGCGAGGACCGCTGGTGCGCGGGTTCGGTCGGGGCCCGACAGCTTCGACCGCCGCTGCCACCCCCTCGGCGTCGATGCTCGCGCTGCCCCGTCCGTAGCGGCGGCGCAACAGGCTGTTGCACCGTCCCGAGCACACATGTCTGTCACGTTGAACCCAGTGGGCGCTGGCTGGTATCGGTTCACCACAGATGACGCAGGGCTCGCCACCCTTGGCGCGACCTTCGGAATGTTTCAGCGCCTCATCCATAACGCGGAAGTGAGCGTCTTGATCTGCCATGACGATCAGCCTGCCATCGGTGACGCTCGCGGAGTCCACTACTCCAGGCTGGTTACGGACAAGGCCAGTCCTGCCGCATCACCTGAGGTCTTCGAGACGCGTTCAAGGAGCGGCTGAACGCGGGCGCGTGCGTCTGCCCATCTTGACGTCCAGACGTCTGCGGCAGCGGCAGTATCGATCTGATTGATGGCAGCGTCGAGGACAGCGGCATCCAGGTCATCTGCGAGAGCGATAAATCGCGCTATCCCTGCCAGATCATGGTTCTGAGGCTTCGTAATGGCCGGCACGAGGTCGCCATGCATCTGGCTGAGCCATTGGATTGCCGCGTCCCGATCGATGCCTGCGATGGCGCCTAGATCGGCGGTGAGTGTTCCCCATCCCGAGCCGGCTGGAGCGTGAGTCTCCACGCGAGCCCCTCTGCGGATCGAACGTATGGCGAGGTCTGGGTACTGCCTCACGAGCGCGGAAGGGAACGGCTCAATGTCCTTCTCATGCTCTTCGAGGAACCCGCGCACGACGCCGTTGCCCCGCTCTCCCCAGCTCAGATGGTGGAGCAGGTGCTCGATCGCGCCGAAAGGACGGCCTTCAGGCCATCCTTCCTCACGTGCCTCTTCGACGACACGCAAGAGCCAGTCCGTCGACAAGTTGCTGGCGATCTCGTCCGTAATGCCTGTCGACAGGTACGAGAGCCACGCGAGCAGCAGGTCGAGGTTGTGGAGTTGATACTTCTTCTTGCGTTCCAGCGAGAGAGCAGCGGCGGTCCAGTCAACCGCCTCCATCTCTGAGAGAACGGTCGCGGCTAGTTCACGAAGCCCAGGCTCGGTAGCTTCCATGAATGCCGTGCGAGCGGCGTCCGACTCGTGGGGCTCGCGTTCGTCATCATCATCATCGTCATCGCGTGCGGATGGTGCATCGGCGAGCATGGCTACGAGGATCATCGTGCCGAAGATCCAGTCTGAGAAGTTACTTGCCGCATCCGCGAGGTCATGTTCCATCGCGTCCCGAATCTCACCGGCGCAGGCCTCGAAGACCGTTCTGGCTGTGCGAGGGGCGATGGAGGCGAGCGCGTCGATGAGGTCGTACACCTCAAACGGGTGCGATCGCGAGTCCCTCTCCGACAGCCAACGTGTGAGGGCATCTGGGTCGACGCCGCTCTCAAACTCGTCGCTCCAGGCAAGGAGGTTTCCGCTCCGCCAGTCTGGGCAGAGTTCTTGGATGAGGTGGGTCCAGTCCATCGCCGACCAGCGGGTCCCCGCGACAGAAAGCCGTTTTGCAATCATTCTGGCCGCGGCGGCGCCCCGAATTCTCTCGTAAGCAGCTTCGTGATTTGAACGAAGCCCACTCAACATCCATCGGTAGCCGTTGACTTCTTCGGCTGCCACATACGGAAGCCACTGGATGATGCTGCTCGCAAGCTCATCGGCGGCTGGTTCGGGCAGTTTGAGCAGCCATTCGGAGGCCCAGAGGAGGTTCAGTGCGACGCCGCGGTCGCTACCAGGCGTCGCTGCGAGGCACTGGCGGAGAAGACTCTCGGAGACCTCCTGGTCGAGAATTGAGGTGGCCCACCGGTAGCGGTACGCGTCCATACGATCGAATACTCGAAAAAGCCAAAACTTGCCCGCAACTTCAACTTGGTTGTCGAGAAGGGCTGCACGAACGCCCGCTCGTACTGTGGCCCCGATCCCGTCGGCTTCGCGTTGTCCGAGATTCTGCAAGGCCCGCTCAGCGATCCGGATGTGTGCGGCCCGGACGCGGCCGTCATGTTCGCGGATGAGCTTCTCGTTAGTCAGAAGCAACAGTGCCCGGTCGATGCGATCCACTTGCGGTGCACCCTCCGGACCGAAGCGGGCGCTCGCCTGCTTCGCGGCCACAGAGGCAAGCTCCTCACGTGTAACGCCTGCGTCTCTCGACGTCATCTGAGCTGTGCAGATGAACGCGAGCACCAGGGCGGCGTCAACGTCCTCAACAGCCCGATCCAGTGCACCGACAATACGACGCTCGCCGCCTGACGCCACGAACATGTAGAGCCATGGCTCTGTAGCCGTGCGCGCCGCGAGGTCGAGACGTTGCTCAGGCGTATCCGAGAAGACGGACCATCGCACTCGGTCATCAAGTTGCGTCAGCAACGGGGCGACCATGTCAATGTTGGCTCGGCAGTACTGATCGAGAACTCTTACCGCCTGGGCCGCGAGAAGTGTCTCATCGTCCCGAGTCTCCAGCCGTTCTGTGGAAACCAAGAGGACAGCGTGCGTGTCATCCGCGGACGATTCAAAATCAGCGACCACTCCTCGCTCAATGGCTTGGGCGTCGTCGATCACCGCAAGCACGGGACCTTTCAGACGACGGAACTCTTCTACATCGACAGTTGAAGCAACGCCGGCTTGCTTCAGTTCAACAACCTTCCATCCCTCGCGGTTGAGCCGACGAGCAGCGTGGAATGCCGTGACAGATTTTCCCGTACCGCTAGACCCAGATAAGGTCGCGAACCGCGACGCGAGCAACCGCTCCGCGAGTCGCGGAGCAGCCGGCAGTTCAGGACACGCATCCACATCTGTCGGACGCAGACGCTCTCCCCTCAGCGCCGCCAGAAAGTTCCGACTTCGGAGGAACGTGACGTACTTCCACCCTCTTAGCGGGTCGACGGGCGCAAGTGCTGTAGCAAATGCCGCGAGTGCCCAATCAGCGGTGCCCACGATCGCTCCGTCGCCGGTGGCAGACGGTCCGACGCGGACAACAGGCCATCGCTCTTCCAGCGGTGCAAGCAACGATTCGACGACAGTCGCATCGCTGCCGCTGTAGCCGAGCACCATGAGTGTTCGCGGCCGATCCGAGAGTTCTATGACTCGGTCGAGTACCCCTGCGGGAACTTGGCCGTCCTCGTCCGGAAGCACCCAGTTTCCTTCCGGGTGGGCGGCGTCCCCGTGCGGCTTGTGCAGAAGGCCGGCGGGCAATCCGACTCCGTACATGCGCTCATGGGCTCGCTCGAGGCAGGTATCCCAGTTGTACGAGACCACCGCCTCGACGTGTCCGGTGTTGACGAGACGAGCAATGTCGAAGTGAGCGCTCGACGGTTCTCGGTCAGCATCGAGAGCAACAAAGGCTGATTGAAAGGACAGCCTGGCGGATGGAAACTCTCGAATAAGCTCCCACCCCACCTGGAGAGCCGCGGAGTCTGACGACAGAATTTCTTTCGCGCTTCCTGTGGCGCTCGTGCGTGCCCGCAACTCCGCGAGAGCGTCGGGAACATCTTCGATTGCCTGCCAGATAAGAGGCGGGAGCTGCGCTGTCATGGGGTAGCCACCGGCGGACAAGCCTGCGCCAACGACGACAAAGGCGCCGAAGGACCTAACCATTCCAACCGCGTGCGCGAGCTCTACGTCTCTCTGGACAGCGCTCGTTGCTCTAGCCATTCCCCTGAATTCTCTCGCGCGTACGATCAGAGATCCGCTGTCGGAGCTGCGCGCGAACCTCATCATGGATGGTCGTGGAAGTTTCCTCGGCCGTTTCAACGGAGACCACGAGCGCGTAGCGGACGGTCTTGCCTGCACGGAGCCGTTGGGCATCGTCCATGCATTCGACGTGGATGGGGAACGCGTCTCCGTCGCCGAAGACCATCGTTCGAGTCCCTTGGACGATCTCGTGCTGGAGACTCCCCCGCCTGACCGCGTTGTGCTCGGCGTCCGTTCGGTCTCCGCCGGCGAGGCTGGTATCGGGTGTCGCGAAGTAGACCTTGGCACCTCGATACCTTGTGAGCTGACCCACGGTCGGAACCATGTATGCGAGGGTGATCGTGAAGCGGTGCCACTCCGCTCGCGCGCGAAGGGACGGCGGCAGCGGCAAGTCGTACGTGTGGCGCTGGTTCCGCGCGATCAGTCCTCCGCCAACGAGTACAGCTCTGTTTGTTGCGGCGGTTCCGAGCCGGCTGGCGTCGAGCCGCCCATATCCGAGAAGCGCTGTCAGGCTCCGGCGGGCCTGCTGGTTGCTGAGTCCGAGTTCGCGGCGGAGTCTCGGTTCCCAGTCGCCCCAGTTGCTTGCGTGGGTAAGGAGGGCGCGTACGAGCAGTGGGTGGTATTGCGGATCGGGCAATGCTGCGTCCTGGGCGTCGGGTGCGCCTGCTTCCAGGATGTCGAACAGGCGACTCGCCTCGCGCGTCACCAATGCGGTGGCGTTGCTGGTGCCGACCGTAAACACGGTGTTATTGGTCGCGCCAGCTCGTCCGGGAGCGGCTACTTGGAGGCCAGGGCCCGCGATTGCTGTATGGGCCGGCTCGATGGTGACTGTTTCGTCACCGGGCGTGGTGATCGGGCGGGTGTAGAGCGCCCTTCCGCCGGTGTGGTGGAGGTCCGGCTTGACGGATCGATCGACACCTGGACCTGTCGCACCGTAGTGAGCGGGCGCGCCTGGGTGGGTGATGTCCCAGACGGTGTCGGGCACGTCGATGTCTCCGAGTCCATCTTCGTGAGTGGCGCCAATGGTGAGTGCGTTGAGTGCGTCGCCCGGGGGCAAGATGCCCCGTAGGAGCGCGGCGTCGTAGACGGAACGAGTTGCCGCTGACCGTGCGGCGTTGGAATCTGTAAGGTTCGCGGCGGGGATGATAATCGGGTCGCTGTGGTTGCCTGCGCTCACGATGAAAAGCAGGTTGTAAGAGTGGGCGAGCCAGTCGAGCAGACGTCCGACGGGGCTCATTCTCCTCACGAGGGCTCTCGCTTGGGCACCAATGGAGAGGTTGACGATTCGGACGCTGGGTGCCACTGCTGCCCTTCCCCCTTCGCCCTCGACAATGCGCTTGATGGCCTGGTGTAGGAGGTCGGTGAGGAGTCTGTTGGGGAGGATCTGCTCGTACCCCGCGGCGAACTCGTGGGGCCGCATGATGGGTCGCACGTACAAAGGGCGGTCCAGAGGTTCGCCGCCGATGGAGAGGTCGCCTTGCACGATGAGTGAGGCCATCGCAGTGCCGTGGTTGCGTGATGACAGCGGGTAGCTTTCAGCAAGGCCGTCAGGGTCATCGACCACTAGCCTGCCTGAGAGGGCGTCGTGGTTCGGAAACGGAAGCCCGTCAAGGAGTGCGATGCGCGGCAACCCATCCACTCGATCTCCGGATGGGAGTCGAACTTCGGCGACAGGTTCGAGGGTAGGTGGCGCGACGCTCATGGGCGTGAACGGGCTGACGAACATGACCTCGTCGGTTGTGAGCAGTCGGATGGACGCCGCGCCATTGTTGAGTACGGAATGAACTTGTTGGATAGGAAGTTCCGCGAGCACCGCGTGATAGCCGATGTCGCCGATCTGTGAGTGGTCGATGATTCGTCCACCGCTGGCAGCGATGGTTTGTTCAACGTGGGTCTGGGCGCTGACGCGCTGCACCGCGTCGTGTCGGTACCAAAGTTCGATTTCGACCATGACCGTGCTGAAGGACTGTCCGACGAGGTCGAGGGTTTCCTGCCACTGCTCGCGCAGCCCTGTCTCACGGATGCGGTCCTCTGGACCCCATCGTCGGATCGCGGTCAACTGTTGGAACGCCGACTTGAACTTGCCAAGGCCGTGCTCGAATGAGGCCGATGGATTTTCTTGCCACAGGGTGAACAATCTCAAGAGTTCTTCGATCGCCTTGGCGTTCGACATCACGAGGTACAGGGAGTGCGCGACGGGTTTGTCCGTGCGCCCAGCTTCCCGTTCGGCCATGTAGAAGTCGTCGTCCGGATCGGAGCGGTCCCCCAGCAACTCGGACAGGAACTCAAGACCGTCGATCTGGTCGATCGCGTTGCGGAAGTCCTTGATGCTGCCTGCGAGGTCGAAAACAACCACCAGTGCCGGATCAACTTCGTCGGGGGTTTCCGCGGAGAGACGCACCCGCTCGGCGTCGAACGCTGCGGTCAGGTCACCGAATTGAGGCGCTAGCCGCTCTCCTTGCCTGCCCGCACTGGGTTTGGATAGGCGCGGCATGTCTCGCGGAGTCTGCGTGGGCCGTTCGGCGACGACTGGCGGACCGAATGCCAGGAGCGGTCGGCGCTCCGCGGTCACGCAGTGGCCTGACCGCGCCTGTGCTCAAGACGTTCTTGCACAATCCGCCGTAGGTTACTCTCCGGCAGTTCCAGCACCGCTCGGCGGCGCACGTCGAGAGCAAACTCTTCCAGTTCGGAGTAGCTGGCTCCGGCGAGTTTGTCTGCCAATGTGCGTGGAGTGAAGCCGAGGTCACCGCCGAGCCGTGCGGCGAGCCGTTCGAGGAACCGCGTTGCTTCGGAGCGGCTCGGGGTTCAAGTTCGGCCCGAATCTGGAAGCGCCTCCATGCGGCGCGGTCGAGTAGTTCGCTGTGGTTAGTCGCGCCGACGAAGAGTACGTGCGCAGGGAGGCGGTCTATCTGGAGCAGCAAGGTGGACACGACGCGCTTGATCTCGCCCGTCTCGTGCTGATCTGACCGCTCCTTCGCGATGGTGTCGAGTTCGTCGAAGAACAATACGCATCGTCGCGTGCGCGCGAACTCGAAGGCGTTGTCGAGTCTGGCGGCTGTCTCGCCGAGGAAGCTAGACATGACGCCTTCGTAACGAATCACGTAGAAGGGGAGCATCAGTTCGGAAGCGATAGCCTCCGCAACACTGGTCTTACCGTTGCCCGGGGGGCCGGACAGTAGGAGCCGGTTGCGAGGTTCGATCCCGTAACTGCGGAGCAGCTCAGCGCGCTTCTGCTCCTCAATCAGTTCTGTGACGACCCGCCGTGGAACGGGGGCGAGTTCAAGGTCATCGAGGCGACGGCTGGGGACGACTTCGTGAACCAGGTCTCGAATCGCGGTGGCGCGATCATCGCGGACAAGCCCTTGCCCGGTCGTGGTGATCAGCTCAGAGAGACGGTCCGCCACTAGGTGGTGCTGGTTGGCACGCTCTTCGGCGATCACCGCTTCTACGAGGGTGCGGAACCGATCACGGTCCCCGTGACGCTCGGCCTCAACGAGGTCCAGAAGCAGGTCGGCGCGCGCCATCTCTCGCCTCCCTCAGTTGAGTGCTGACATCCTTCGCCCATCCTACCGGTGGCGGTCATGAGGCTACTGAGCCGCGCCGACATCCACGGCACGATGTGAGCGTGAGACCTCCCTGAGGCGAACACGAATCAACAGGACGAGGCTGATGGGCCCGATGAAGGCGAACTTCAGCGCGTTCCAGATGAACAGCAGCACCAAGAGATGCAGCCACCCGGGACCGCCGTTCTCAGCGAGTTGCGCGCAGATGCTCGCGGCGTACAGGTACGGGATCGCCAGCAGCATCGCTGGGACTCCCCATCGCAGGCCGCGCCTGGTGCGGATTGCGTCGAGCAGGATGTTGGTGGGCATGTAGCGGCGCAGGAAGTACCGGGTGCGAACGCTGAGCGCCCAGATGAGTCGGAACATGGACAGTCCTCTTCGAGGGTTCGGCGACAAGAACCTGAAAGGACCGCCCGTTGCCGGGGAAGGTCATACTGTCGCGAGGAGCGACAGCGCCAATATAGAGGCCGCCTCGACATCTACGATACGACTTCGCGGCGACACCGGGAAGGGCCGGCGATCAGAACGAACGGCCCAGTGGCTCGCGTCCACGTTGCCGCCCCGGCGCCTCTTCCGGGCCTGCTGTGACACTACGTGCCCCGTCGAGCGCCGCCTTCGCACGGGCGGCATCGATCTTCTGCGCGGTCGCCACCGGGGTGGGGCCGAGAGGAGTGTCGTCGGTGATGCCATATCGGTCGCGGTAGGCGGCCACGATGCGGGTATTCCTTAGCCAGGCGTGTCGCTTTGCCTCCGGGCGAGGTGGCGAGCCGAGAGCTTTCGTCCACACGGCTACTTGGCTGAGGGCGCTGTCGAGCACGGCATCGGCTCGCTTTTCGATCAGGTCGCGTCGTTCGTCGAGTGCTTGGCGCATGTCGTGGGCCATGGGACCGCTCGCAGCGGGGACAAGTCCTGCGATCAGCCGCGGCGCCTCGCGTACGCGGCCGGAGCGTGCCGGGCCTGCGGTTGCCCGCGCCACCCGGTGGTGGAGGACCGAGGCGATGTCGTCGGCGTCACCGAATCCCCGCGCCGCCACGAGACGCGGGAGCAAGCGGTCGAGATCGTGATGGTTTGCCTCGGCCCGACGTAGCTCGGCAGTCAGAGCCCCGAACGCATCGGAGTCGACAGCAGCGCTTGCCTGATCTTCTGTAAGACCAGAGTCGCGGATGAGAGCCGCCCAGCGGTCGCGCTGAGCGGCCGCCGCGATGGTCTCGTACTCGGCGGCGAGCTGGGCGACCGAGCCCCACTGTTCGTGTTCGTTGGTGATGGTCTCGTTCGCGGACAGCCCGGCACCGACGTGTTGCAGGACGCCGTAGAGCACGGAACGTGCTGTGGCGTCGGGGTTGTCGCCCGGGTGCGGGGCGGCGTGGTTGTCGTCGGCTCGGTCGAGGACCACATAGGCGTGGTTGGAGCGCTTGCCGCGGGTCATCGAGACGTAGAAGTTCTCCCTCGTCGTGGTCGGCTCCACCAGGACGTGCGCGGTATCGGTGGTGATGCCCTGTGCGCGATGAGCCGTGACTGCGTAGCCGAGGTCAACGTGCTCAGCCACGTACGCAGCCGGGAGCACGATCGCTCCGCCGAAGCGGCGTCCAGTTCGGCGGATGGTGACCGAGCCGTCGTCGCGGACGTCCTTGATGGCCCAGGTGTCGCCGTTGCGGACCCAGTCCTTGCCGTTGCGCAGCCTGCGGTTGTTGCGGCGGGTGATGATCGTGTCCCCGCGCCGGCCATCGTCCCGTCAGCGAGTTCGACTTCTGGGCCTGGCATCAAGGTGCCGTCGAGGATGAGGTCTGCGCGGGCGCGGGTGTTGAGCGCGGTCGCCTGGTCGCGGGTCTCCGCGACCAGCACCGATGCAAGTCCTGACTCTCTGTCAGCTCGCCATGCCGAGTAAGCGGCATCGGTCATCAGATCGGCCTCACCGCCTCGGATGCGGTCGTGGTCGAGGTAGGTGCCGATCACTGCCGTGCGTCCGTGCCGTAATGCGAGTGATGCTGTCTTCTCCCACGCGTTCGTGAAGCGGTGGACGTCAACCAGCTCCGGCGCATCGTCCCGGTCGGCTACCAGGAGATTGAACGCGCCGCCTGCGTCTACGGACTGGAGCTGGGCGAAATCGCCGACCAGCAGCACCTTCGCTCCTGCCCGCTCTGCCAGGTGCGTGATCCGATCTAAGGACAGGGTGCCGGCCAGCGAGGCCTCGTCGATGATGACGAGCTGACATGCGTCAAACGAGGTCCTGTGTACAAGGTGGTTCTGCCACCATTTCGCCGTGTTCTCGGTCTGGATGCCGAGATCGTCTGCCAGCACTTGCGCGGCCACCGCGGACGGCGCGAGTCCGACCACGGACCCTCTGCCGTGTTCGGCTTCCCACGCGCGGCGCAGGGCATTCATGGCCGTCGTCTTGCCCGCGCCGGCGGGACCGACGAGTACGTCGAGCATCCGGCCAGAGACGGCAATCTTCATGAGCGCGTCGGCCTGGTCCTCACTCAGCATCCGACCTTCGGCGTCGGGGCGAGAGGTGATCTTCTCGACCGAACGCACCGAGACCGCGGGTGCCGTCAACGCGCGTGAGCGGTCGAGTAGTCGGTCTTCGGCGGCCAGCAACAGCTCGGAGGAGAACACGGTCGAGTGCTTGGGCCGGAACACGCTGGTTCCATCGACGCGACGGAATGCCGCCGGACTGGTGGCAAGGTCCGGTGGGGTCAGCCGCAGCGACGCCTGTTCGGCAGCGTCAGCAATCATTCCGACGATCGCCTCTCGGTCCTGCATGGACGCGAAGCGCCAGTGCATCGTCTGCCGCGAGGCCTCAGCCATCAGGTTCCATCGCCGCCAGGTCGACCGCTTCTCACCGACGATCTCAACTACCGCGGTACCGAGTTCTTCGATGGCGTCCAACGGCACGTCGTCGGCGCGCAGCAGGAGCGGGCTGTTGTTGCCCGTGAGGTTGCGCGCCCAGGTAGTGGCGTCTTGACCGAGAACGGCGGTGGCGCGCGATCGCCATTCGACAGTGAGGTCAGCCAGCGACCGGACCTCCTTGTCGGGCCGTGTGGAGAGGGTTGCTTGGGCGCGCAGCTTCAGGATCGTCGCCGGGGGTGGCCGCCTGCCGTGTTTGCTCACGTAGTCGGCGATGAGGCGGTCGGTCTCGGTATCAATGTGCCGGGCGCGAGTCGAGAACTCGGCCACCAACTCCTCCGGCACGCGGCTGATCGCCCATGCGGGATTGCGGTCACGACCCCTGTCACGGGCTTCCCACTCGACGCCGAAGGTGCGGGTCATGTGGTCGGCGAAAACGGCCTCGTGCAATTCGGATAGCGCGACGACGGCGGCGTGCATCGGCCGTCCATCGAGGCTCCGCCACTTCCCGTCGAGAGCGGTCTGGACCTTGTTGGAGATGACGACGTGGGTGTGCAGATGGGGATCACCGGCACGGGAGTCGAAGTGATCGAAGGCCGTCGCAACCAGTCCCGTGACATCGACCTGCGCAACGGCTCCGTCGCCGGCGGTTGCACCGGTGCGAGTGGCTGCAACCTCGCGTTCCATGAATGCAACTACCTCAGCAACTGCCGTGTGGTGCGCCTCCCCTATCAACGCCTGCGTCCCTGCATCCGCGACCGCCCACAACGCGGATGCAGACTTCGGAATCGAGAAGGTGAAGTCGAACCCGGCCACCGCCCGTCGCGTCCCGCGCTCGGTCTCCTCGGCCTGGATTTGCGCGACCGCGTCTCCCATTGCACCGGGAGACATAGTTGAGTCGAGGTCTGCGATCCGCGCGTCGATCCGCTCTGAGACGGACTTGTAGGCCGGGAACGCTAACCCGAGGGGATCTCCAGTGATCGGGTCACGGCCCATCCCCATCAGGAGCTGGAGCTGCGCCTCGGACACCCGATCACCCACCGCGAGCTGGCCGCTCCCGAGGGCCGCGACGCCCGACCCAAGCCATCGGCCCGGCGGGGTTCCCGCCTCGGCGTAGTAGCGAGTCAAGGGCGTAGAAAACGATCTGTCGCCGTCTGCGGCGGCTACCGTACGCAGGAGGTACTTGTAGCCGTCACCGGCGGACATCACTCGCATCGAGACCGTCACACGCAGCAGGTGTGCCTGCCCGCGCTTGGCGCTGCCGGTCGCCTCAGGCGGGCAGCCTCTTGCAGGCGAACTCCCCGATCTGGTCCTCGATGAGGAACTCGTCGCCAACCAGGTCCGCGTACATGGCCGCGATGCCTTCCGGTTCGCCCGCGGCTCGGAAGCGGATGCGGTCAGAGTCCGTATGGATCAGATAGGCGCTGCACTCGCACGAAGTCATGAATGCGTAGAACTGCCCCTGGTGCGCTTCTTGCAATAGCGCCGCGGGGTAGTAGATGTCGTGCTTGTGGCACAGCGCCGGGACTTTGATTGCACCGTTCTCGAAGGCGCTCTGCGGGAGGTGAGCTGCGTGAGACCAGGGTTGCAGCCGCACCTCCCCACCCGTTGCGCGCAACGTCCCCCCATCCGCGAGAGCGAGCAGAGACGTCTCCGTGCACGTCTGCCCCACTGGCCACATCACCGACGTTTCCGACGGCCACAACTGTGGCATCCCCAGCTCCGTCTTCGTGTCTGCCTGAAGGCCTGGAGTGGTGAACCGCACGCCGTGCAGGAGGAGCGCCCCGAGGACGATCGTCATCGCGTAGCCCTGGGGCAGCGGCGGCTCGGGAAAGTCTGGGATGCGAACCGTCAGCGGAGTGACGCGTACAGCCGAGAATCCCTTGACTCCCTCGAATCGGCCGACCCAGAACTGGCTGAAATCCAGCGGTTGCACCAGCTCGCGGCGCTCGTAGAGTGCCCTGTACTCCGACGGGGCGAGCCCGTAGCCGTTTTCTCGCTGCTCCTTGCTAGAGAGGAGCATCGCTGTCAGCGCGGTCTTCTGCACCCACGTTGCGATCGCCGCCTGGTCTTCCAGCGCGATCGTCCCGGGCTCGTCGAGGACCAACGGGGTCAGCACTCGCTGCGCAACCGTTTCGAGGTTGCTCATCCACCCGTTGTTACACGAGCCGCAGAAGCTCTTCACCGTTTGCCGGAACGGGGGCTGCTCCCCCATGTCGCGCGGCAGAGCATTTATCGGGCCCGCGTGATGACGCATCGGAGCGAGATCCAAGCCAGTCCTGCTCACCCACTGACCGAAAACGTGCTCGCGAGTCAGGGGCCCCACCGACCCGCAAAAAGCACAAGATTCAGGCATGCACCCATTCTCCGGCACGGGTGCCGCTCCTCGACCTGCAAGAGGCGTGGCAGCTCTGGGCGCGAAGCCGCTTCGGACAGCGAGACCGGCTGCCCGAGACCGCGGGTGCTTCGGGGCGAGCGGAACGGCCCTGGCGAGAGTTCAGCCGTGTCCTGTACACTGATCAGATGCATTTGTACTTCCTGTGACGGCTGAGTAGGCCCACCGCGCTCGTTGAGTAACTCCGAGCCCGCGGCGGCCGCTCGTTCTGACCCTTCCTAGGGTCGCCGTCATTTGCGTACCCGATTGCCTCTCGGCTTCTGGTGCGCCGTATCGAAGGATTCGAATGCTCACCCCTACCAACCGTCATCCGGCGCGCCATCACGCGCAGCTCACTGCCACCGACGTCTCTGTGATGAGGGGCACGATGTCTGTGCTTAATTACGTCAACCTCGTCGTCACGCCCTCATCCCGAGTCGCGATCGTGGGAGAGAACGGGCGCGGAAAGTCCACCCTCCTGCACGTCCTGGCCGGCACATTGCCGCCCGATAGCGGAACTGTGCAACGCATTGGCACTCTTGGTCTCGCCGAACAGGAGATGACAGCTGCCGACGAGAGAACCGTTGGCCAGGCTGTGGCGGACTCAATCGCCGAACCGCTTGCGGCGTTGGCGACATTCGATGCAGCCGCTCGCGCGCTTGCCAACGGAATAGATGGAGCCGCAGAGGAGTACGCCGCCTCGTTGGAACTCGCCGAGGCGCTCGATGCCTGGGATGCCGAGCGGCGCGTGCAGATAGCGCTCGAAGCCCTGGAGGCGGAGACCGACAAGACTAAGTTGCTCGCTGATCTATCTGTGGGGCAGAGGTATCGGGTCCGCTTGGCTTGCCTCCTAGGCGCGGACCATGACTTCCTTCTACTCGACGAGCCCACCAACCATATTGATCGCAGCGGACTCGATTTCTTGACGGCGCAGCTCCGAAGTCGCAGCGGCGGTGTGGTCGTTGTCAGCCACGATCGAGCCCTGCTGTCCGACATTGCGGACACCGTTGTCGATCTTGACCCGACACTGGATGATCGCCCGCGCATCTACGGCAGCGGTTACTCCGGATACAGGGAGGGGCGCCAAGCCGAACGCGTCCGGTGGGAGCAGGATTACGACCGCCAGCAAGCCGAGCATGCCCGCCTGCAGGAGAGCCTTAGCGCCGCACAGAACAGGCTCGTCTCGGGATGGCGTCCGGAAAAGGGCACCAATAAGCACGGCCGCGCAACCCGCGCCGGCGGGCTCGTGCAGAACGTGCACCGGCGCCAGGAAGTCCTCGAAGCTCACGCCATTACGGTCCCGAACCACCGCAGCTCTTCCGGTTCCCCGACCTTCCGACAAGGACCGGGGCCGTCCTCATTGATGTTGACAACGTCAGTGTCGCAGGGCGGCTGACCGAGCCGGTTTCGTTCTCGCTCTCACACCGTGGCCGCCTCGTGGTGACCGGACCGAACGGCGTCGGCAAGTCGACGCTGCTGAGCATCGCCGCTGGCGATCTGAGTCCGGACACCGGAACTGCTCGGTGTCCTCGTGGAACGCGGCTGGGCTACCTCCGCCAGGAAACTGCCCTGCCAGAGGACCGGAGGGTCAGCGAGCTATATGCCGCGCACGTCGGCGAACTCATCGCCGCAGGCGTCATGGAATCCTCGGAAGCCATCGGCCTCTCACAACTCGGTCTCCTGCGTCCGCGTGAGGCGAGCAAGCGCGTGGGAGAGCTGTCGATGGGGCAACAGCGCCGACTTGATCTGGCCCTCGTGCTCGCGACACGTCCCCACGTGCTGCTGTTGGATGAACCCACCAATCATCTCTCCATTGCGCTCGTTGAAGAACTCACCGAGGCTCTCGGCGCAACTCAGGCGGCCGTCGTTCTCTCGACGCATGATCGGCAGCTCCTCCGTGACGTGGAGGATTGGCCGAGTCTTCAACTGACGGCGTCGGTCGATCGCGAGGCACTCGTATGAGCGAGAAGAAGTTCGACCGGATGCGTGCCTTGCGGCCTCTGGCGACTCGGGACTACCGCCTTCTGTTCGCTGCGGTGGGCATCGAGGTTTTCGGAACGGGTATGTGGACGATCGTCATGGTCTTTCAAGTGCTCGCGCTTGATGACAGTCCTCTTGCGCTCTCCGCGGTCGCAACAGGCATGAGTCTCGGCCTGTTCGCGTTCTCGATTCTCGGCGGCGTGGTCGCGGATAGATTCTCCAAACGCCGAATCATCATCACCGTTCAGGGCTGCACCGCCGTCGTTATGGGTATGGTGGCCGTTCTATCGCTCACCGGAACGATCGAGCTGTGGCATGTCGGCGTCGCCTCGTTCGCGATGGGCGCCGGAAGCGCGTTTTTCTATCCGGCGTACAGCGCGTACTTGCCAGAGGTACTTCCGGCAGAACAACTCCTTGCTGCGAATGGACTCGAGGGCGCACTACGCCCATCGATGGGTCAAGGGCTCGGCCCCGCTCTCGGGGGAATCGTCGTCGGTCTTTTCTTCCCTGCCATCGGGGCGGCAATCGTCGCGGGTTCGTACTTGGTTGCATTCGTCATCACTCTGTTCCTCAGCCACCGCGACGAACCAGTTCGCGGCACATCGCCCGAGGAGCGTGCGAGCATCTGGGGAGACCTCCGTGCGGGAGTAAGTTACGTGTCGCGCACGCGCTGGCTGCTCTGGACGCTGATTTTCGGTTCCTCACTCGCGCTCATCATGCAGGGTCCGATCGAGGTGCTCCTGCCCTTCCTTACCCGCGACCGATTCGAGGACGCCGAAGCGACTTTCGGATTCCTCCTCGCTGCATACGGGATCGGCGGGGCGGTCGGCTCGCTCGTCGTGTCGTCGCTGAAACTCCCGCGTCGCTACCTCACGTTCATGATCGTCTGCTGGGGCGGGGGCACGCTTCCTCTCGTGGCTATCGGCGTCGCCAACAACCTGATCCTGATGCTCGGAGCGCTGTTCCTTGTCGGCGCAACGACGGGAGCCGGGGTCGTTGTCTGGGGGACGCTGCTTCAGCGACTCGTGCCGCTCGACATGATCGGCCGAGTCGCGAGCCTCGACTTCTTCGTCTCGATCGCGTTCATGCCGGTCTCGATCGCTATAGCCGGCCCCCTTTCGCTCCTCATACCCATCCCCACGATCTTCGTGATCGCAGGAGTCATCCCACCAGTTCTGGCGCTCATCGCGCTGATGGCTGGGCGCATGCGAGAAAGCGAGGTACGGCACCCCCTGGACGCTCACTGAACAGCGACCGGTGTCTCACGAGACGACTCGGGAGGTCGGCTTCGAGCCGTTAGTGGCTCGAAGCCGAACGATCCATGCCCCCATCGCCCCCGTCGCCTACGACTGTGTGAAGTTGATCTTTGTTCGCGATGGCTCCGCGATTCTGTTTAGCGAATTCGGCGAGAAACCAGTCAAGGTGGGCGATGTCGTGGCCCTCGCGGCAAACACTCTGTGCGGAAGCGACCCTGAGGGGTCGATCACCGTCACCACCCTGTACCTAGATCGCGACTACATCGTCGACCAAGTGTTCTGGCAACACGCCGCGCTGCTTGCGGACCGGCTCGACGCGCAAGGTTTCACTGACGAGCTGTACTCCGAGCCCGCCCAGATTTTGCACCTTGGCGAGAACCGTGCAGGGATGCTCATGCCGTGGTTGGACGAGTTGGTGGCGCTCAGCATCAGCGGTGCATCATCGGATCGGTTCTTCCGGATGCAAGCCCTGCTTTTCGCGGTGCTCGACGTGACCATTCCGTATGTGAAAACCACCTCGGTGCGCCGCACGCCCAGCCAGCGGAAGACCTCCCGCCGGCCCGGTCCCCCGTCGCTTCGTCAGTTCGCGCCTTTGCGCGCTGAAGCTCGGCAGGCGCTGGAATTGCTTCGCGACCGGCCCGACGAGCGGTGGACTCTTCAAGATCTCGCATCTGCCGTGCATTTGTCGCCGTCGCAACTCGGACGTGTCTTCGTGGATGCCTACGGCAAGACGCCAATGACCTACCTATCGACAGTGCGCGCCGAGAACCTGGCGCGACTGCTACGGGAGACCGACGTACCTGTCGAAACCGCGATGCGCCAGGTCGGCTGGCTAAGCCGAGGCCATGCCTCCCGAATCTTCCGCGAGGCCGTCGGAGTAACGCCGGTTCGATACCGGCAGCTCAGTCGGGACAAATTCAGAGAGTGAGCAGTGATACACATCTGCGCATGTGAGGTACGAGTATCCGCATCTCACCCGCGCCTCCGCCCGGAGGTAGCCGCTCGACTGGTAGTCCAGATAGGACTCGTTGGGTTCACCGCCGCGCCCGACGGTCGCAACGCTTGTTTCGCTGTCCGTCTCTCGTTACTGGTGGTCCCGGCGTACCTGTTGGTCACCGAGCCCGATCGGCCCGGTGCTCAGGGTATCGGGAGGAGACCAGGCCATGGCCAGAACGCGGGAGCAATCCCAGGAGGCGCGGGAGGCAAAGCGGCTCATCGCAATCGGGGGTGTAGGCGGGGTGTGAGCAGGTCCGGCGCGTCGGTGCCGGGGTGAGGGTCGAGGCCTCCCGAGGATGGAGGTTCTCACACCGAACATCTGGAAGACCTCGACGTGCCCGACGCTACCTTCGCTGCCCCTGACCTGACCACCTTCTGCCGGCTCGACGAGCTGGGGCTCGTCGCTGTTGGTCAACGACTCGAACCTGGACGGGCGGTCATCGCCTGCCGGGTTGTCGATCCGGACGACTGGTGCCACCGCTGCGGCCAGCACGGTCTGTTGCGTGACACGGTGGTGCGGCGGCTCGCTCACGAACCGCTCGGCTGGCGGCCGACCGTGCTGGAAGTGCTCGTCCGCCGGTACCGGTGCGCCGACTGCGCTCATGTGTGGCGCCAGGACACCGCGAAGGCGGCCGAGCCCAAGGCGCGGCTGTCGCGCCGCGGGCTGCGGTGGGCTCTGGAAGGGATCGTGGTCCAGCACCTCACCGTGGCCCGGGTCGCCGAAGGCTTGGACGTCAGTTGGAACACGGCGAACGACGCGGTTCTCGCCGAGGGTAAGCGGGTGCTGATCAACGACCCGGCACGGTTCGCCGGGGTCACCACGATCGGCGTGGATGAGCACGTGTGGAGACACACCCGCCGCGGTGACAAGTACGTGACCGTGATCATCGACCTGACGCCAGCAAGGACGAACAGCGGACCGGTCAGGTTGCTGGACATGGTCGAGGGCCGCTCCAAGAGCGTGTTCAAGACCTGGCTGTCCGAACGCGACCAAGCCTGGCGCGACCAGGTGGAAGTGGTCGCGATGGACGGCTTCACCGGCTTCAAGACCGCCACCACCGAAGAACTGCCTGACGCGGTCGCGGTGATGGATCCCTTCCACGTCGTCCGCCTCGCCGGCGACGCCCTCGACAAGTGCCGCCGCCGGATCCAGCAAGACCTCCACGGCCACCGCGGCCGGGCAGGCGACCCGCTCTACTCGGCGCGCCGGACCCTCCACACCGGCACGAGCCTGCTCACCGACAAGCAGAAGAACCGGCTTGATGCCCTGTTCACCGACGATGACCACGTCGCCGTCGAAGTCACCTGGGCCGCCTACCAGCGAATGATCACCGCCTACCGCGAACCCGACCCTGCCCGTGGCCATGGCCTGATGAAGCAACTCATCGCCAGCCTCAGCAGCGGCGTCCCGACCGCGCTCGTCGAACTCCGATCCCTCGGCCGAACCCTGAAACAGCGAGCCGCCGACGTGCTTGCCTACTTCGACCGGCCCGGCACCAGCAACGGCCCTACCGAAGCGATCAACGGTCGCCTCGAACACCTCCGCGGCAGCGCACTCGGCTTCCGAAACCTCACCAACTACATCGCCCGCAGCCTGCTCGAGACCGGAGGATTCAGACCCCAACTATGTGAAGTCTCACGACATCGTGGCCGGTTCTGTCTCGGGACATCGTGGACAGTGAGTCTCACGACATCGTGGGCACTGGGTGCGGGTGGTTGGTTTGGGCATGGATTTCAACCACGTGCCCGCGGACGTGCGGTGGGCGATCGCGAACTGGCCCGATGATGCCGAGCGGGGTGCGGTCACGCGCTTCTGCGAGCGGCACCAGATCAGTCGGGCGGTGTTCTACAAGATCAGACGCCAGGCCGGTGAGGTCGGTCCGGTCGGCGCGACAGAGCCGGGCTCACGCCGCCCCCATCACAGCCCGAACCGGACCGACCAGCAGGTGATCGAGCACGCGCTGGCCGTCCGAGCTTGGCTCTCCGAGCAGGGGCTGGACGCCGGCCCCTTGTCAGTGCTGGCCAGGATGCGCCGACAGGGGCTGAACCCGCCCTCAAGGGCTACACTCGCTCGTGCGTTCGCTGCCGCTGGCGTGTCCAAGCCGGAACCGCGTAAGCGGCCGCGGGCGGCGAACCGCCGGTTCGTCTACCCGGCCCCGAACTGCTGTTGGCAGATCGACGCGTTCGCCTGGTCACTGGCTGATGGCACCAGCGTGTCGATCCACCAGGTCATCGACGACCACTCCCGGCTCGCCACCGCAAGCCTCGTCGCCGACGGCGAGACAGCCAAAGCCGCTGTGTTGGTCGTGTCTACCGCGATCCGCCGCTGGGGCGTCCCGCAGCGGCTGCTGTCCGACAACGGATTGGCGTTCAACCCCACCCGCCGCGGCTTCACCGGCAAGCTGGTCGACTACCTGCTCGACCTCGGGGTCAAGCCCATCACCGGCAAACCGGACCGGCCGACAACCCAGGGCAAGAACGAACGGTTCCACCAGACGCTGCAGAAGTGGCTCAACGCCAGGCCACCCGCGAAGACGATCGAGGCCTTGCAAGCACTGGTCGACCAGTTCGACCAGTACTACAACAACGAACGAGCCCATCAAGCACTCGACGGCAAGACCCCGGCCGAGGCGTGGGCCGCTACCCCGGCGGCACCCGAACCGACTCCTGAACCCCGCCTCCCGCAGATCCCACCCTCGGCGCGCGCCACGACCACACCGTCCTCCACCGAGACGGCCATGATCGCTACCAGAACGCGGCTCACCCTCCACCCTGCTACAGGACAGGCCCTCGTCAAGGTCAGACCCAACGGCCAGATCAAGACGCTCAGCTGCCTGTTCTACGTGGCCACCAGCCGGGCCGGGCAGCATGTCCACGTGACCTGGACCCCAGCCGCAGTAGAGATCATCGACCTCAACGGCGAGGTCATCAACACCTACCCTCGACCCGCGACCACCGGCATGTACTACGGGCCACGCAACCCCCAGCAGGGCACCCCGATGAAGACCACCCGCCAGAGCCCCTCCGCCGGGATCAGCGGGACCGCCATGCGCACCGTCACCAAAGGCGGCTACGTCGGAGCCCTCGCCTCCAAGTTCTACGCCGGCTACAAACGCCGAGGCGAACACGTCACGATCAGCTGGGATGCCGACACCGTCACCATCACCGACGCACAAGGACACACCATCGCGACCTACGACAAACCGACCACCCGCCACGGCTGGCACGGACCCACCCAGAACCGACCGTCCACGAAGTCATGAGACACCCAACCGTCAACGAAGTCCCGAGACACAACCGGCCACGATGTCGTGAGACATCACATTCAGACCCCAACTACACCGTGGATTGTGAAGAGCCGGCAAAGCTCGACGAGCTGCATGAGCGCCTGACCGGCGCTGTGGAACAGCTCGTCTCCGGTGATGACTGGGCTCGGGCGCTCGCGTTCGCGGCACGATTCCGGGCGCGATCGTTTTCCAACACGTTGCTGATCTGGGCGCAGCATGAGGCCGCCTACGAGGCAGGTCGCGTGCCCGACCCGATGCCGTCCTTTGTCGCGGGTTACAGGCAGTGGCAGGGGTTGGGCCGTCAGGTGGAGAAGGGCCAGCCGGGGTACATGATCTTCGCCCCGGTAACGGGACGCTTCGCCTCATCGAATCCCGCTGCCTCCGATTCATGGCGTCGGCTTGGGAAGGGCGAGCAGCCCCGGCCGGGCGAGGTAGTGCGGTCGAAGATGATCGCCGCCCGCCCTGCCTACGTGTGGGATGTCGCGCAGACGGCTGGGGACCCGATCCCGGAACCGCCCTCACCGCGCCTGCTGGAAGGCGAGGCACCGGCCGGTCTGTGGGGCGGGTTGGCGGCTCTGGTGGAGGAGCGCGGGTTTGAGGTGCTGCGGGTCCCGCATGAGGGGATGATCCACGGTGCCAACGGGTTGACGGACTACGCCGCGAAGACGGTGGCGGTGCGAGAAGACATGGACTCGGCCGCGCAGGTGAAGACTCTCGCTCACGAACTCGGTCATGTGCTCATGCACGGCCCTGATGCCGAGACCGCTCGCCAGCATCGTGGGATCGGGGAGGTCGAGGCGGAGTCGGTCGCGCTGATGATCGGCGCTGCCCACGGCATGGACACTTCTGGTTACACGATTCCGTACGTGTCGACGTGGGCGGCCAGGGTCGACGGCAAGGAGCCGGTCGAGATCGTCAAGACCACCGGTGAGCGGGTTCGCAAGATCGCGATGGGAATCCTCGACCAGCTCGATACCACCCAGATCGGGGACGGCACCCCGCCGGGCTTGGACCGCGAGACACCGCAACGGCCCCAGTCCGGTAGCGAACGGTCAGCGCCTGAACGCGCAGCGTTGCTACATGACGCTGGCGCGCGGGTCTCGACCGTAGCGACCGCAACGGCGCGAGAGAGGGGCCTGTGATGGTCTTCCCAGACGTGTTCGCCCGTGCGCTGACGCGAGCATCCGACCCGCAGTCGTTGCCTGCTGCCGCCGAAGAGCTGGCTCGCGTGGGAGTACCGGTGTTCCCGTGCATACCGGGCGGGAAGCGACCGCTGACCGAGCACGGCTTCCACGACGCCACCACCGATGCCGACCGAGTCGCCGCATGGTGGGGCCGGTCTCCTGGGGCGAACATCGGCGTCCCGACCGGTGCACCCTCGGGCATGGTCGTGGTGGATGTCGATGTCCATGGCCCTGTCGATGGGTTTCGTGGTTTCTCGCGCGCCCATCGAGCGGATCTGCTGGACAGGTGGCAGCTCCTGGTATCCACGCCGTCCGGTGGGATGCACGCCTACTACCAGTCCACGCCTGGTCAGGTGCAACGGTCCTGGCAGGCGGCGCGCGCGGGGATCGATTTCCGTGGCGACGGCGGATACATCGTCGTCCCGCCCTCACGGATGTCCATCGCCGGAGACGTTGTCTGTTATCGGGTGCGGCGGGTCGAGGCAGGAACGTCCTCGTTGCTTGACTCGGATCGGTTGCGGGATTTCCTCGACCCGCGTCCCACAGTTCGCGAGCCAATGAATACAGCTCAGCGGCAAGGTGCGGATGTGTCACGGTTGGCGAGATGGGTCGCTGGACGCGCGCAGGGTGAGCGGAACCGCAGCCTGTTCTGGGCCGCGTGCCGGCTCGCGGAGAACGGCCTACCAACCTCCGATGCCCTCGACGCACTGGGCACTGCTGCTTCGGATGCGGGTTTGAGCGAACGGGAGATCATCGCGACCATCCGTTCTGCCTACCGTGCCGCTCATCCCGACCGGGACGCGGCCTCGGCCTCGGTGCGAGCCTTGGCACCTTCAGAGGCAGGCATTTGGTTTGCCGGAGATCCTGCTGCTGTGGGCCCGTCGAATATGCGGAGGCTTTGATGTCCACCTCCGTTCTCGACAAGCACGCGGGCCGGCGCTGGGCGGTGGTGACGGCTGAGGCCGGGACGATATTCATCGCTGCGGGGGCGTTCTGGCTCAGCTTCACGGCATTGGCAGATCTCGCCGCCCGGTCCGGAATCGGCGAAGAACAAGCATGGGCTTGGCCGCTGATCGTGGACGGGATCATTGTTGTCGCTACGGTCGCCGTCGTCGCCCTGGCCGGACAGCGGTCAGCCTGGTACCCGTGGGCGCTGCTGGTCGGCGGGGCCGCCGTGTCTGTGACCGCGAACGCGATCCACGCCGTCGTCGCCGCCGACGCCGATGTCCCAGGTGTGCTGGCCGCGAGTGTGGCGGCAGTCCCGCCGGTTGTGCTGCTGGCGATCACCCATCTGACCGTCATCCTCACCCGCCCCATCCCCACCGCTGGGGAGCCGTCACCCGTTGAGGAGACGCCGGAAGTCTCAGGCACCACGACCGCGCAACGAAGCCTCGCACCACAGCCGCCGCGCATTGGGAGCACGCTCCTGAAACGGCCCTCCGCGGCTAAGGAAGCACCGCCCCGCGCGGCTGCTGCCGCGGGCGCGGATCGGCGCGACCATGCCCGGGAGCTCCATGGCCGGGGGTGGTCTAACAAGAAGATTGCCCGCGAGCTCCAGGTACATCCCTCGACCGTAGGCCGGTGGTTCGCCAGCGCGCACCTTCCCGACGACACCGAAGATGCCAACGTCGAGGAGGCAGAGAACTCATGAGCAGCCATCCCGCCCAGCCACACGAACGCCATCAACACGCGCCCGAACCGGATACGACGCCCGCCTCATCGGGGCGTGCCGATAGGACAGAAACCCCGGAGGCTGTGCAGGCCGCCAGAGTCAGCCGTCCGGGCAGCGACACATCGCCGGCAGGAGCGTCCGTCAGCCGTGTGAGGGGTGTGGAGTGGGTGCGGCCTACCGACCTGATGGCCCGGCACAGTGCCGCGTTGGCGGGTCGGGGTATCGATTTCGAGGTCGAGCTGACCCGCCGCACCCGCAACCTCCCGGCTCAGGCCGTCCGTGCGGGCAGACGCCGGATCAGCGACGCACAATCCGTCGAGGCAGAGCGGGCACGGCGTCTACCGCCGGTGTCGGACTTCGGTCGTTCGGGTGGGTCACAGTCGTGGGTGACGCGTTCGGGGATCGGGTTGGGGTGAGCTGACGATGCGCGCCCCCAGCACCGACACGTCGCCGATGACGTCTGCTGGAGGCGCGTGCGCACCTGTGTGTCAGGAGGTGCCCTGACCATGACCGAGAACACGCACACGACCACCGAGCGCCCGACCGAGAGCGTCGAGGACTTCACAACCGGCGAAGGCCTGCGGGTCCTGCTGCGCCGGCTCCACGCCTCAGGGCCGGGCGGATGGCGACGCGACCCATTGGCTGCTGAGCTGATGGTGTTCGTAGCCGAGAAGTACGCGCCCTTGGCGCGCAAGCACGGGTTGGACCCGTGGGAGGCCGCGTCCGCAGCGTTCGATGTGATGCGCACCCGGGCCGCCCGGACCGCGATCGATCCGTGGGCGGTGGTCACTCATGCGGTGCGGATCACCTGCATCTTTGAGGAACGTGCCCAAGGCTTGCTGTGCTCGGTGCATCAGGCACGACGCCCGCATGTGTCGGCGTTCCATGACCCGGAACGGTTCAGCGACCGCGACAATCCCCTGATCGACTACGACCCCGCGTTCCACGTCACCGATCCAACGCCAACCGTCGACGGCAAGAGCCAGGATGAGGACGAGCCCTTGGCGGGGGCGTCCACCTCGGCGTCGGCGGCGGTAGAGGATGCCATCGCGTTCTTCACCCTGCTGGACTGGCCGCCGTCGACCGCGCGAGCCGGGATCGAACACCTCTGCGGGGCACTGACCAGGGCTGGCACCCGCCAGGCCACCTACGAGGCGCTGCGACGCGACAAGCACGCCCGCGCCCAGCTCGACATCCCTCGCACCTCTTGGACTGCCCTCTTGAAAGCGGTGCTGGGCAATCCCCACCCGGCCTATGCCGCGACCGCTGCCGGGCGGGGCGTGCTGCTACGGCTGCTGATTGGCGAGCCCGTCACGGTGCTGCTGCGTGATGACGACCTCGTCCTCGCTGTCTCTCTCGCCGCACCTCGCGAACCTGGCGGGGGTGGGTCGCGGTGAGCGCGCCATCGGGGTTCATCGAGCTGGAGCGGACGGTCGCCTCGATTCGGGTCGGACGCCGGCATCGCACCGAGCTGGGCGACATCGATGAACTCGCTGCGTCTATTGAGCGCGACGGGCTCCTGCAACCCATCACGATCACCCCCGACGGGGTGCTGGTGTGCGGTGCACGTCGGCTGGCGGCGATCACACGTCTCGGCTGGAAGAAAGTCAACGTGTGGGTCCGCTCCGGGATCTCCGACCGCCTCGGACATCTCCTGGCCGAGCAGGACGACAACGCGCTGCACAAGCCACTGACACAGACCGAGGCCGCCGCCCTCTACCGGGAACTGAAAACGCTTATGGCCGAAGACGCCGAACGGCGACAAGCAGCAACCATGTTCAGCAGCGACCACCAGCCGGGAGCTGACGGTGGTGGAAAATTTCCACCACCGTCACCCGGCCCTCGCGGCAAGACCCGCGAGCAGGCCGCGGCGATGATTCCGGGCGGCGCCTCCTACAAGACCCTCGACAAGATCGGCTACCTGGAGCACATCGCCGCCGACCCTGCCCAACCGACCGAACTCCGCGCGCACGTCACCGCTGAGTTGGCACGCATCGATGCAGGCGCGCCGGTCCATCCCATTTACGAATCCATCCGCGCCACCGCGACCACCGCTCAAGATCAGCGTGAGACTGACCTGCACCAGATCGCCTCCGACGCGCTGTCCCGAGCCAAGAACAGCAAGACGAAGAAACGCACACCCCGCCCCATCCCGTCCTCCGACGGAGGTGGCGAGCCGATGCAGTATCCGGTGCGAGCGTTCGTGCTCACCTGGGGCGAACTGGCCGACTGGTGGACCCACTACGACGTCGATCAGCTCGCCGCCGAACTCAGCGACGAACAGATCGAGTCCTTCTTGAGCACGGTCGCCGGGACTGGCCGGTTCGCGGACGAGCTGCGTGCTGCCCACGACCGACAGACCGGCAGTGACCTCGCGCCCGTCCGCGGTCACCTTCGCGCCCTCTGACTACTCCGCGCCTTCCTTCGCGCCGATGGGTTCCGGTTGTGCACCTACGGGGCATGAAGACACCCGACCTCACTGACCCCCGTATCCGTCGCCGGTGGATCGCCGTGCTCGCCGCCGTCGCGGCGGTTCTCGTGCTGGCCGGTGTCGGCGTCTACGGCCTCATCACTGGACCACCCACGCCAGCCGGCACCGACAGCGGCGCGGCCGGTCCTGGGCCGGTCGCCACGACACCTACCGTCCCGGCGCCGACTGCGACACCGCGCCTGCCCGTCGTAGCCGGGTCGGATGATCCGGAGACCTTCGCCCGCAACGTTGCGGCCGCCCTCTTCGCCTGGGACACCGCGTCCGGGTTCATGCCCCTGGACTACACCTCAGTACTTCTTGCTGTCGGCGACCCCACTGGCGCCGAGCAAGCCGGGCTTGCCTCCGACATCACCACCTACCTGCCCACCCGGGAGGCATGGGTTGAGCTGCGCCAGTACGCCACGACCCAGCACCTCACCATCGACACCCTGTTCGTCCCCGATGCCTGGGACACCGCCATCGGCCAAGCCCAGCCGGGCCAGTTCGCTGCGGGAACGACCGCCTTCACATTCGAGGGCACCCGCCACCGCACCGGCCTCTGGAACAACCAACCGGTCACCTCCGAACACCCGGTCACGTTCACGGTGTTCATCGTCTGCGGCCCGACCTACGACACCTGCCATCTGCTGCGGCTGTCCCAGCTCGACAACCCCCTCCGATAAGGCCGGGGTGAATCACTCGTGAAGAAGCTCGCCGCTGCCGCGCTCGCCCTGGTTCTACTCGGCCCGTCGTTCGCTCTGGTCGGGATCGGGGTGCTGATGAACCCTGCCTCCACGGCCGCGTGCACCGTCACCGGGAACGGCATCACGATCGGCGATGTCCCCGAGTCGTTGACCGTGACCACCGCGAACGGCGAGACATTCACCCTCAACAACCGGCAGCTCACCCACGCCGCGACAATCATCGAGACCGGCTCGGGCATCGACGGGGTTACCCGGGACGGGCTCCAGATCGCGCTGATGGCAGCCCTCACCGAATCCACCCTGCGCATGCTCGCCAACACGGGCACCTACCCCGAATCCGGGAACTACCCCAACGACGGTGACGGCTCCGACCACGACTCGCTGGGTCTGTTCCAGATGCGACCTCAGTCCGGGTGGGGCACGGTCGCCGACCTCATGGACCCCGTCTATCAGGCGCGGGCGTTCTTCGGAGGACCAGACGGGCCGAACTACCCCAGTCCCCGAGGGCTGCTAGATATCCCCGGCTGGGAATCGATGGACAAGGGCGAAGCCGCCCAGGCCGTCGAGGTATCTGCCTATCCCGACCGGTACCGCAACTACGAGCCCGTCGCCGAGACCATCCTGACCACCCTCACCACCACGACCACTGCGGGCACTTCGACCGGCGGCACAGTTGCGCCGATAGTGATGACCGCGGCGGAGTCGTCGCGGGTGGTGTTCCCGCTGCCGGAGGGCACCTGGGTTCCCTCCTCGGACTACGGGCCCCGGGTCCACCCAATCACCGGGGAGAACTCGTTCCACACCGGCACCGACTTCGCCGCCCCCGACGGCACCCCCATCCTCGCCGCAGCAGACGGCACCGTGACCGTCGCGGAATTCTCCGGCGGCTACGGCGGACTTGTCGTCATCGAACATCACATCGACGGAGCAGTCGTCGCGACGGCGTATGCGCACATGTGGGAGACCGGCATCCGCGTCACCGCCGGCGACACCGTGACCGCCGGACAGCACATCGGCGACGTTGGCTCCTCCGGCAACTCCACCGGACCACACCTGCACTTCGAGGTCCGCAACGGCGGCACCAACGGCCAGCACACCGACCCCGCCTCCTGGCTCAACGCCCACAACGCCGCCGACCTGCCCGAGCCTGCCACCGGCACACCCGGCGGCTGCAACCCCAGGCCGGGGACACCGGGCGGGGAGCCGGAGCCGGTGGATGGCGACCCAGACCGAATGGTCGACGACCCCACCAGCGGTGGGCAGATCACCGCCCGCCTCCTGAACCTCCACACCCAGGCCACCGCAGCGTTCCCGGAGACCTCGTGGTCCTGCTACTGGCCACGTCCCGGCACTGTCTCCGAACACCCCCTGGGGCGGGCATGCGATCTCACGTTCGGCAACGCCATCGGCCAACGCCCGACTCCCCCGCAGCTCGAGGCCGGATGGCGGGTCACCAACTGGATGAAGGACCACGCCGAAACCCTCGGCGTCGATTATCTGATCTGGCAGGACAAGATCTGGTCCTTGGCCCGAGACGTCGAAGGGTGGCGCGACTACGCGCACGGCACCGATATCACCACCCGGCACATCGACCACCTCCACGTTACCGTGCGAACCGGAAGCTGACGGCCATGGACGTGTTCCCCGACTTCGAGGGCCTGAGCGGCATCGGCGACCTGCGCGAAGTGGTCGGCGCGCTCCTGACGTTCGTGCTCATCACCGCCGTGCTGATGCTGATCGTCTCCGCCATCATCTGGGCCATCGCTACCGCCAACGGCAACCACACCGCCGCGTCCAAGGCACGCATCGGCGCGTGGACCGCCCTCGGGACCACAGTCGTGGCCGGCGGCGGGGTCGCGTGGATGAACTGGCTCATCACCCTCGGCCAGCAGCTCTGACGACGCCCTGCCGCCCCGTCCCGGACCTGTCGTGTTCGCAGCGTCGCGGGTTGGGCCGCGCACCTGCCCGACGAACCCATCCATGTTCTTCGCCCTATGGGCGGTGAACGTTCGTCAGGAGGCCCACCGTGTTCGATCTCATCACCGCCCTGCCCGTGCTCATGCCCATGGACATCAACATCGATCCCAACAGCGACGGCCTGCCCGGTATCGCACAACTCCGCACCATCGTCGGCGCCGTCATGACCGTCGGACTGATCCTGTCCGTGCTGGCGCTGATCATCTCGGCGATCGTGTGGGGCTTCGGCGCGAACTCCTCCAACCCGCATCTCGCCGGCCGCGGAAAGGTCGGCGTCCTCGTCTCCTGCGGTGCGGCAGTGATCTGCGGAGCGTCGGTGACGCTGATCAACTTCTTCTGGAACGTCGGCCAGCAGGTCTGACCCACCCACCCGACTCGACCCCTAAGTGTGAGGAGTGATTGCGGTGGGTGTGTGCGATGTCCCCATCATCTCGTCCGTCTGCGACACAGCCGGCGAAGCCGCCGCGTCCCTGGTGGCGGCACCGTTCGACTGGCTCGCCTCCGCGATGGGCGCCGCCGCGGGCTGGCTGTTCGAGGCCGTCTGGACCGTGTTCGACACCACCACCCTGGTCGACGTCACCCGGCCGGAGTATGTGGCGGTCTACAACATCTTGTTCGGCATCGCCGTGTTCGTGATGCTGATCTTCTTCTGCCTCCAACTCATCACCGGCCTCATCCGCCGTGACCCGACCGCCCTGTCCCGGGCAGCACTCGGCCTAGCAAAATCCGTCCTCGGATCGTTCGTCGTCATCACCCTGACCGCGTTGCTCCTGGAGATCGTCGATCAGCTCTGCATCGGCATCGTCCAAGCCGCTGGCGAAACCACCGAATCGATGGGTGACAAGATCACGCTGCTGGCCGCAGGCCTGGTCGGGATCAACATCGCCGCCCCCGGGGTCGGGGCGATCATCACGATCTTCCTCGCTGGCCTCGCCATCGCCGCCGCCGCCATCGTGTGGTTGAGCTTGCTGGTCCGCAAGGCCCTCCTGCTAGTCGCGATCGTTCTCGCGCCGCTGGCGTTTTCCGGTGCGTCATGGGATGCCACGAAGGGATGGATCAGCAAATGGGCGATGTTCGTCATCGCCCTGATCGTCTCCAAGCTCGTCCTGGTCGTGATGTTCCTCGTCGCCATCACCCAAGTCTCCGCGCCGATCGACGGGGATCTGTCCTCCGTCGCCGATCCGATCGCCGGGATCGTGCTGATGGCCATGGCCGCATTCGCCCCCTACCTGACGTACAAGTTCCTGTCCTTTGTGGGCTTCGACATGTACCACGCGATCGGGTCCGAGCAGGACGCGAAGAACGCCCTCAACCGGCCCATCCCCACACCATCGAAGCCGCAGGGCGGCGAGCCAAAGAAGGTCCTCGACGGCGGCAACAACTCCGGAGGCGGCGGGGGTGGGAAGACCCCGCCGCCACCGACAAACACGGCGCCCCAGGGCCCTGGTGGCGTTGCCGGAGCCGGAGGAGGGAAGGCCGCCGCCGCGGGCGGCAGCTCCGCAGGGGCAGGGGCCGCGGCAGCAGGCCCGGTCGCAGCGGCAGTAATCGCAGCAAAGGTCGCCAAAGACGCCGCTACCGCTGGGCCCAAAGCCGGCGCCGCGCTCGGCGGGCACGGCGAGACCGCCGCAGACTCCGCCTCCCAGGCAGGCAGCACACCCCCGCCGTCACAGACACCGCCGCCGTCCACCCCGGCGCCCAAGACACCGACTGCACCAAAACAGACCCCACCTCCGGCTCCGAAGCCGACCGGGAAGGAGTGAGAACCATGACGACCAAGAACGAGCGCGCCATGTCGTCGGAACTGGTGCCAGTGAAGTTCTCCCGCCTCACCCGCCGGGGAGTGCTGCTGGGCCTGTCTCTGACCCAGCTCATCACCTTGGCCACCGGCATCCTGAGCATCGTCGGCGCGCTATACGCCGGCGGCGGCATCCTGCTCGCCTACACCGCACCCGTCTGGGTACTCGCCGCCGCCCTGACCTGGACACCCATCGCCGGACGCCCAGCCATCGAATGGTTACCCGTCGCGTCCTGGTGGCTCTGGCGTTCCACCGGCGGGCAACTTCTCTACCGCAGGCGGGTCGTCACCCCACGCCCCGTCGGCACCCTCGCCCTGCCCGGCGACACGGCGCGACTCCGCGAATACACCGACCCCGACACGAACGCTGGGATGATCCACGACCCCCACCAGCAGACCCTGACTGTTGTGTGCGAGATCAGCCATCCCGCGTTCGTGCTCCTCGATCCGGGCGAGCAGGAGCGTCGCGTCACCTCCTGGGGCCGCGTGCTGGCCACCGTGTGCCGATCCGGCCGAATCGCCACTCTCCAAGTGTTGGAGCGCACCCTGCCGGACTCCGGCACCGGGCTGGCCGAATGGTGGGCCTCCCACGGGATCTCCGACGACTCCTGGGCGGCGACCACCTACGCCGAACTCATTGACCGCGCCGGGCCCGCCGGAGAACGACACGCCACCACCCTGTCTCTCTCGCTGGACATGAAAGCCGCCGCTCGGCAGATCAGGACCGCCGGCGGCGGCATCCGCGGCGGCGCAGCCGTACTCCGCCAGGAGATGTCCACCCTCGTTGCAGCTCTGCGCTCCGCCGACCTCACACCCTCCGGATGGCTCACCGCTGGAAAGATCGCCGTCATCCTCCGCGGTGCCTACGACCCGGCGATCGCCGCCACCCTCGAACGTCACGGCGAGCTGGGACAGAACCTCGCTACCGCCGGCCCGGTCGCAGTCAACGAGTCCTGGACACGGCTGCGCACCGACTCCGCCCACCACACGACACTGTGGATCAGTGAGTGGCCCCGCTCGATGGTCTATCCCGGATTCCTGTCGCCGGTACTGCTGTCCACCGGCGTCCAACGCAGCTTCTCGCTGATCTGCACTCCGATGCGCTCGGACCAAGCCGCCCGAGACATCCGCAAGAAGAAGGTCGAGCACATCAGCGACGCCACTCAGAGGGCGAAGATTGGCCAGATCGAGGACGCCGCCCTCACTGCCGAGTACCAAGACGTTCTCCAGCAGGAAGCCGACCTCACCGCAGGCCACGGGGTACTGCGCTACACCGGTCTCATCAGCGTCTCTGCCCCTACCGTCGACGAGCTGGAAGCGGCGGTAGCGGCTATTGAACAGGCAGCGATCCAAGCCTCTTGCGAGACCAGACCCCTCGTTGGTCAGCAGGCGGCGGCCTTTACGGCCGCCGCGTTGCCTCTGTGCCGGTCTGTCTGAGGTTTAGGCGGGATCGGTGGGCCTGACGAGGATGGTTGTTGTCGGGTCGACATCGGGGGCCCACGCCAGCGTGGGCAGATCGGCACTGTCCAGTCCGTCGAGTTCGAGACGGACCTGTCCGGCCAGGTGGGCGGAGTTGACCGACTGCCCGTTGGCAATTGCGGCGTAGAACTGGGCTGCGTAGTTGATCGCGTCGGCATCGTCGATGCTGTCGGCCATGCCGATCGCGAACGGCACGACCTGGTCCACCAGATCATCGATCTGGGCTGCAGACTTGCAGGAGTTCAGCAGCACCAGCAGCGGCGGATCATCGGTGGCGCGGATGGCGTTGGCAAACGCGCGGGCCGTGACGATCACGCCGCTGTGCGGTGCGTCCTGCTCGTCCTCGAACACGATGAGATCCTCGTTGCTATGGCCTGAGAAGTGCACCACGTGGGGGCGGAACTTGGTAATTCCGTCGAGGAGGTCATGGGTGGTCGCCGCCGGACGTACGTCGAGTTCGATCTGATCGCGATGCAAAGCGGATTCGACGGCCGCCCGGATGCGCTTCTGTTCCCTTCCCACTCGGAGGTCTCCTTCCGAGGATGCCCCGAGAATCAGGACCCGAAGTTTTTCCGGCTTGGGGGTAGGAAGCTGGCGAAGAACCTGATCGACCGCTGATTCGGTTCCACTGATCCGTGACTCCAGTGTTGCCCGATCAGCGGCAGTCCGCCGGTCCGCCTGCTGCTGTTCGCGTTTACGGCGGCGTTCCGCGGCATCTGCCTCAGACTGCTCTGCTCGCGTCAGCTTGATCAGCAATGCGGACTCCTCTTTCGAGTACCCGGCAGCCTTCGACTGCAACCGGCCGGCTTCTTTGCCCGCGGTTTCGGCTTCCTGGTCCTTGCGATCAGCTTCGCGGAGCTTGCTCTTCGCAGTCGTCTCGCTCTTGGTCTTCGACGCAGACTGTCGGGCCTTGGCGGCCTCTGCACGCTTCTTGGACTCCTTCGTCCGATACTCGCCGGCCTTCTTCTCGGCCTCGATCCGCTGCTTGCGTTTCCGTTCAAGCTGACCCCGGTACTGACTCGCGCTCATCTGACTACCCCTCGCTCCATTGCGTCCACTCTTAGCCACGCTACGCCCGACCACGGACACCCGTGGCTCATCGCCGCGCACCTGCTTGACACGCCACGTGCCAAGGAGACTCGCAATGCCGACATTCAACGATCCACTCGCCGATGCCGCCGAGGCATCAGAAGCGCTGCGCGGCCTCGCCCACGCCAGCCGGACCTTCGACAACCCCGCCGACACGTACGCCGTTTTCGGAGATGTGATCTCCGGAGTGCGGTCGCTGCGACAGGTCCTCGATCAGCTCGCGGACGCTCATCTGACACACCGCGAGCGCGCCCACGACGACCCCGGCAATCACGCTGCCGGAGCAGGTAGTGCCCTGACCGCTGCGGATGAGCTGCACCAGGCGGGCACTCTGCTGGATCAGGTGCACGATCGACTTGATGCAGCGTTCGGACACTCGGGAAAGATCGCCTGGCACCCCGAACCCGCCCTCGAACAAGCGTCGCTAAGCGAGCCCGCCGCGCGGCGGTGGGTCTCTGTCATGTTCCTCCAAGGCGAGGACGCCGATGAGGTACTCGACCTGATCGACCGGGACGGCACGGACGCGGCGATCGAACACTTGAAGAGATTCGACTACGGCGACGAGACCACCTCAGCCGCGATGGAGAACGGGTACGTCTACGACGAGCCCCCGGCGGGGTCGCTGGACCGTGTGATTGCCGATGGGGACTACACCCTCACGTCAAACGCGGCGATGGGGCACGTGAGCCTGCTACGCGCGTACCCGGTTCCGCTTGATCCGCCTCTGGCTGGATCGGGTGCCAAGCCCAGGCGCGAGGCGATGCGGACGTCGCCGGTGGCGGTTAGGGACTGGTTCGCTGGTCCGGCCGGCGGGACGGCTTCTATGGGGCGGGGGCTGTCGCTGTGAATGAACGCGAGCAGTTGCACACATCCGTACTAGTCGCGCCTGCCTCCGAGCGCCGCCGGCTCCGTAAGCAGCGACGGCAGGCCGCCGCCCACCTCCAGGCTGAACATCGCCGCACCGAGATCACCGAAGCGAGGGCGAAAGCGGAGGCCGAGCGCGCCGAACGACGAGCCACCGCCTACCTGCCTGCGGCGGGTGAGCCCGGCCCGGCAGCACTGCGCTCCCCCGGCAAGTTCCGCCTGCCTCGGCATCAGGACACCTCTGCGACCTTGGCGGGGGCGTATCCGTTCGTCGCAGAAGGTGGGCTCGGCGCCGACGGGGTGTTCGTCGGTCAAGACCTCTACTCGGGAGGGTCGTTCGTGTACGACCCCTGGGTGCTCTACGCCCGAGGCATCATCACGGCACCGAACGTGGTGCTCGCGGGGATCGTCGGCTCTGGCAAATCCAGCCTCGCGAAGTCTCTCTACACGCGGAGCATTCCGTTCGGCCGCCGCGTGTATGTTCCGGGCGATCCGAAGGGCGAGCACACTGCGGTCGCGAAGGCCGTCGGTGGGCGCGCGATCGTCTTGGGCCATGGACTCAACACACGCCTGAACCCGCTCGACGAGGGCCACCGTCCCTCCGGTCTGTCCAATGAGCAGTGGGCTATCACCGTTGCATCCCGCCGCCGCGACCTGATCGGGTCACTGGCTGAAACGGTCCTGGCTCGCGGGTTGACTCCGTTGGAGCACACCGCGATCGACCTGGCACTCACCCAGACGGTGCGGGAGAACACCGTGCCGATCTTGCCGATGGTCGTTGATCGCATCCTTAGTCCCAATGCCGATGCCGACGACCGGTTGGCCGACGACGGACGGCTCGTCGGCCACGCTCTTCGCCGCCTGGTCGCCGGCGACCTCGCCGGCTTGTTCGATGGCCCGTCTACGGTGACGTTCGACCCGTCCCTGCCGATGATCAGCCTGGATCTGTCCCGGGTCACCGAGAACAGCACCCTGATCTCCGTGCTGATGACGTGCTCGTCGGCGTGGATGGAATCCGCCTTGTTGGACCCGAACGGCGGGCAACGCTGGGTCATCTACGACGAGGCGTGGCGGCTCATGTCCCACCCGGCGCTGCTGCGCAGGATGGACGCGCACTGGCGGCTGGCTCGGCACTACGGGATCGCGAACATGCTGATCTTCCACAAGCTGAGCGACCTCGACAACGTCGGCGATGCCGGCTCCGCGATGCGGTCCTTGGCGAACTCACTGCTAGCCAATGCGGAGACCAGGATCGTCTACCGGCAGGAATCCGACCAGCTCGGTCCCACGGCACAGGCCCTCGGGCTCACTGGCACCGAGCAGAAGCTTCTCCCCTCGTTAGGTGTCGGACAAGGACTGTGGCGGATCAAGGACAGGGCCTTCGTGACCCAACACCAACTGCATCCCGCCGAGCTGGAGTTGTTCGACACCAGCTCCCGGCTCACGCAGGGGGTGAAGTGATGCACCGCAAGCCCCTCCGCCCTTCGACCTGGCACGAACCCGAGCAGACCCCCGTCGTGCTTCCGCACACGGTCGTCACCGTCACTGACGATGGTGAACTGGACGTCACTGTCGACGGAACCGCATTCCCACCGCCGACCGAAGAGCAGGCGTGGACGCGGAGCGCTTTCGGAGCATTGCTCGATGCCATCACCGAGGACCGGGCGACCGCAGTACGCATCGAGGTCCGTGAGACCGACGGGAGCGTGTTCACCGACATCATCCGCGCCCGCCGGCGCATCACGCCCGACCCGGCAGCGCCCGAGCCGGGGAAACAGGGCGGCAAGCACGCCACGAGGACACGAACGCCCGAACTGGTCGAGGTGACAGCGGACGGGTTCGTGCCGGGCGAGGACGTCGCCGTCGCGGTCATCGTTTCCCACACCGATGCCACTGGAACCGGCCGCGCCCGCACCCTCCTCGACAAGACTCACCTCTCCTCCCTGCTGCGAGACCGGACCGGCGAGGTCGTGCTCCTCGGGCGAATCTCCGGCACCGTTCACGTTCGGCGGCTGCCATGAACCCATCCCAGCAACGTCAGGGTGGTTCGGTCGGCGATGAGCTGACAAACGCCGCACTCGTCGGACTGGTCGGGATCTTCGGCGTCGCGCTCATTCTGCGTGCCGCCGGAAGCATGGCAGCGGTCCTCTCCGGCACACCACAACCCACATCGGGGCCAGCATCCGGATTGGCGGTGCTCGCCAATCCGGGCGACCCGGCCACAGCGCTCGGCGCCCGCAGCCTCAGCCCGATCGTGTACTGGGGCACCACCGCAATCCTGCTCGCGAGCCTCGCCACCGCAGGGATCTGGGTGTGGGTCAGGTTTCGACGGCACACCCGAAAGGTCGACACCGACCCGCGACGTCTGATCGGCACCGCCACCGCCCACGAGGTCACACAGACCGCCTCAGCCAAGGCGCTTCTCCGCCGGGCATCTACGCTCCGCCCCTCCGTCGACAAACCGACCCCAAGTGATGTGGGCTACCGAATCGGCACTTCCAAAGGGCGAGATGTCTGGGCCAGCGTCGAGGACTCAATCCTGCTGATCGGACCACCCCGCTCCGGCAAAGGCCTCCACATCGTCATCAACGCCATCCTCGATGCGCCCGGCGCTGTCGTCACCACCAGCACACGCCCAGACAACCTCACCGCCACTCTCCGCGCGCGGCAACGTGACGGACGCCCGACGGCCGTGTTCGACCCCCAGCACCTCGCCGAAGGCATCCCCGCAGGCATGCGTTGGTCACCTATCCGCGGCTGCGAAGACCCGCTAACCGCGATGATCCGCGCCACCGGCCTCGCCGCCGCCACCGGACTCTCATCCGGCGGAGTCGAATCTGGCGGATTCTGGGAAGGCAAAACCCGCACCGCACTCCAAGCGCTCCTCCACGCCGCCGCCCTCGACCAGCGGCCACCATCAGAGCTGTTCCGGTGGACCCTCGACTCCACGGCTGCCGCCGAAGCCGTCGCGATCCTCACGAACAGCGCTCAAGCCGCGACTGGCTGGGCGGACTCCCTCGGGGCGATGATCGACTCCGACCCCAAGACCCGCGATTCGATCTGGCAGGGCGTTGCCCTCGCCCTCGGTGCCCTCGCTGACCCCCGCGTCCTCGACGCCGTCTCACCCGGGCCCGGCGAAGGCTTCGACCCCGAGACGTTCATCCGAGAACGTGGCACCCTCTACCTCCTCGCCACCGGCGCCGGAGCCGGCGCATCCGCCGCACTCGTGGCAGCGCTCGTTGAAGACCTCATCGAGACCGCTCGCCGCATTGCCGCGCGGTCACCCGGCGCACGCCTCGACCCGCCCCTGCTGCTCGCACTCGACGAGATCGGCAACCTCGCCCCGTTACCGTCTCTGCCGACACTGATGGCGGAGGGCGGCGGCACCGGCATCACCACTATGCCTGTCCTTCAGTCACTGGCCCAGGCTCGGGACAAGTGGTCGGACAACGCCGCCGGTGCGATCTGGGACGCGTCCATCGTGAAGATCATCCTTGGCGGCGCCTCCAACTCCCGTGACCTCCAAGACCTCTCCACGCTCATCGGCGAACGCGACGAATACATCGACAGCGTGACCCTCGGCGACCACGGCAGCCGCTCGAACCAGCGCTCCATCCGCCGCGTGCCGATCCTCCCGCCGGACCGCATACGCACCTTGCCGTTCGGCACCGGCGTCACCCTGCTCCGCTCCGCACCACCAATCATCACCGACTTGCGGGCCTGGACCTCGCGCCCTGATAGCACCCAGCTCAAGGAGGAGCGGGCAGGGATCGAGGCGCGGCTACGACGCCCAGTCGACTCCTGACGAGAGCGACCGTGGGCGTTGCTGTGCACCTGCCTCATACGAGCGACCCCGCACCGGCGGTCGTCACGAACGCCAGGAGGAGAGCCCGATGGCTATCCGCACTCAGCAGTCCATCTCAGGTTTCATCGCGTCTGATCCGCAGCTCAACTACACGTCCAAGGGCGAGGCGAGGTTCTACGCGCGGATCGGGCAGCAGCACTTCCGTCGGGAAGGCGACGGGACATTTACCCGGCTGGAGCCGACGTTCCACGATCTCGTTGCGTTTCGTGCCACCGCCGAGCGCGCCCATGAACGATTCGCCAAGGGCGACAGCTTCGTCGCCGAGGGATACGTCCACCCCTACACGAGCGAGCGCGACGGGCAGAGCACCGACGTTGAAGAGTTCGTCGCCAAGAAGATCGGTCACGACCTCGCCCGCACCACCTATGAAGTCGACCGCACACGACGTGCCCCGGACGCCGTTGAACAAGTCGCTCCGACCCGAGGGCCCGTCGACCGGTCCGCCCCTGTACATGCAGGCGCGCGACGGACATCCCCCGACAACGGGCCCGCGATTGGGTTGTGAGGAGTCCAGTCATGGAGGACATCGCTGAGGCTCCAGAGTTTGACGAACCAGAGCCGCGCCAACTCAATGAGCACGACTACGACGAGCACCCGCTGGTCGACACCGGACTGATCGCCGAGCCGCCCCATCCGGTGAACTGGAACCTGCTCACCGCGGACGAAGCCGGCGCCGAATGGATCGAACTCGACCAATGGGTGCACTGGCTCCGTCGCACGTACGGCCTACCGGCCTCGGTGATCCCACCGTTCTGGTACCGACACCCTGAACTGCTGTGGGAACTGTCGGCACTGCATCTGCATTGGCTCTGCGCCTACGACCCCGACCAGAACGGGTCCGCACCTCTCGGGTGGCACCGCGACTTTGCTGACACACGGCAACGGCTTCGCGAGTGGGTTGCCGCTTCCGGGACCCGCCTGGATCGTGATCGCCCCACCCGGCAGACCACCTGGCCTGGTGAGGAACCTGGACCCGCGATCGATGATGTCGTGCTCACAGACCGCTCGGCAGACTTCGAAGCGTTCGTGACCGCCGACGTCGCCAGACGGCAGGCGGCTGAGGATGAGTTCTACGCGAGTCTCGACGATGAACATCCAACCGAGGATTGACGACGGCATCGGCAACGTCGAAACGCTGTGGTGTGCCAGGGACGTCGCCGAGTTCTTGAACGTCTCCCAAGCCACGCTCTCGCGTTGGCGCAGGGAAAAGGTCGGGCCGCCGTTCCTCCAGATCGGCGGCATCTCCCGCTACAACCCGTCATCGGTGCGCGCATGGGTCAACGCGAACGAGCAGGCTCATGGCTGATCCACGCAACCGCCGTATGCCGCCGGTTGGAGTGAAACTCACCACCGACGTCGAGCGTCGCATCGACGGATATCGGGCTCGCGTGCGCTGGACCGACCCCTCAAGTCATAAGCGAGTCGGCCGTGTCAGCCATGTAAGAACTGCGGAGGAGGTTGAGGAGTTCTTCGAGCAGATGCGGGCGGCGACCGAAACCGGCAACGACACCACCGTGACGCTGGCCGACTACGCGGCCTCGATCGGCGAGAGGTGGCAGCGCGGCCTCGACCCCACCTCCACCGCCGAGCTGTACGACACCGGGCTCCGGCTTCGCGTGCTGCCAGCGCTCGGGCACATCCGAGTCGCGAAAATCACCGCCGGGATGATCGACCGCACCATCGACACCTGGGAGACCGAGCACTCCGCCTCAACGATCAAGAACTCCATCGCCCCACTCGTCCGGGTCCTGGACGAAGCCGTCCGCGACGACATCATCTCCATCAACCCTGCCAAGCACCGCGCCCGCCGGAACCTCGGCAAACACGTCACCCAGACCACCGGAGCGCTCCGACAGTACGCACTCCCAGATCTCCCGACGTTGCAGAAGCTCGCGGCCGCCTGCGGGGAAGTGCACCAGTCATACTCCGATCACGTCATGCTGGCCGCCCTGCTGGCAGCCCGCGGCTCCGAAGTCGCAGGACTGCGGGCAGGTGACGTGGATTGGGACAACCACATCGTCTGGATCAGACGCCAGCACTACCCCGGCAGAGGCGGTCTCGTCATCAAACAGACCAAAGGTCGCCGAGACCGTCCCGTCCCAATGCTCGACGCTCTCGAACCCGTTCTCGAACGTCTCACCGCTGAGAAAGAGCCCGACGACCCGCTCCTGCGGGGGCCGCGCGGCGGCGTCCTCACTACAGCGACGGTCCGCGACGCCACCCACTGGGACGACCTCGTGGCAAAGCTTGGCTTCGACAACCTCACCCGCCACGGGCTCCGCCACACCGGAGCAACCTGGATGGCCGACGCCGGCATCGCCCTCCATGTGCTCCAAGAGATCCTCGGGCACCAGTCGATCGAGACCACCAAGGGCTACCTGCACCCTGACCACCGGCACCTCGCCGAAGCCGCCAGGCAGGCCAACCAGTTCCTCTCCGCAGCACCCACCAGAAGGGACCCAGCCCGCCGCGACGGACCCCACCTATGACCACCGCTGAACAGCCGCTCCGCCCCTTCCAGAAGGGGCCGGAGCATCGGCCTGCCCGGATTCTGGTCCACCTCATGGGCACCTATTGGTGCACCCCACGGGCGACGAGCTCGAAAAGGATTGGTCCACTTAGTCAGCAGAAGGCTCGAGCAGATCGAGCAAGTGGACCAGCCAGTGACCACATCCAGAAACGACGAAGCCCTGGTGAAAGTTGCCTCTCACCAGGGCTTTTTGTCGGGATGACAGGATTTGAACCTGCGACCCCTTGACCCCCAGTCAAGTGCGCTACCAAGCTGCGCCACATCCCGTTGTTTAGTTTTCGAGCCATCTTGCCGCTTCAACTCACCTGACCCCCAGTCAGGTGCGCTACCAAGCTGCGCTACAGCCCGCCCGGATCGTTTCCGATCCGAAAGAAGACTTTAGCGGACCCAGGGCGTTCTGGTCCAACTGGGGCCGCGGGCACCGTCAGGCTTCCGTCAGGGCAGGCGCCTGACGAGGACGATCGAGTCCTCCAGCACCGCCGGAGCCCCGTCCGGGGCGGTGACCTCGCGGCCTCGCACCTGAGCGGTCTCGACGGCCCACTCCCCCGGAGCCAGGTCCAGGTCGGCGACCTCCGCCTCGGGAGAGGACTGCTTGAAGTCGTGGCGATGCTCGTCGGCTGCCCACGGCGGCGGGGCCGCGTGCGAAGTGAGCAGGAGTCGTCCGCCTGGCGCCACCAGCGATGCTGCGGTGCGCAGGATGGCGGCCCGTTCGAGTGCAACGGGCGACTGGAGGAAGCTTGCCGTGACAAGGTCGAAGTGGCCGTCGAGGTCGAGTTCGGTCAGGTCGCCGACGAGGAAGCTCGCCTGGTCCTCGACGCCCTGCTCCTCCGCCGCGAGCCGCGCCCGTTCGATCGCGGCGGGAGAGATGTCGATGCCGATGGCGTCCCAGCCCTGCTGGGCGAGCCAGACGACGTCGCCTCCCTCGCCGCAGCCGAGATCGAGGGCCGAGCCTGGCTCGAGAGATGAGGCCACCTCGGCCAGAACGGCGTTGACCTTGCCGGACCACACCTGGTCGCGCTCCTGGTACCAGGACTCCCAGAACTCCCCCGGCTCGCGTGCCTCGTCGGGGTGGTGGTGATGCGTCATCGTTCGTCCTTCCGTCGCCTGTCAGGGCAAACGTAGCGCCCCAACGGTCGCGGCGGGTTCCGGCGTTCCACACCCGGCAACAAGCGTGGGGTTCGGTTGGGGATGAGCATGTTTGGTTGCTCGTTGGCCCATGCGTCACGTTTGAACGATCGATTCAGAAACGAGTTGCCAGACATGCTCAAGTGCCTGGTCCGGTAGGCGCCCAGGCCATGCCTTGAAGCGCCGAGCGGGCCTTGTGCGTGTCGCGACAACGGATGACGCTGAGGGCTTGCGTCACGGGATCGTCGTCGTAGCGTCGAGGCATGGACACCAAGGCAGCGCTGCTGGTCGACTTCATCACCTCGCTCGACGGATATGGCGCGGGAAAGGGCTGGCCGGGCTACTGGGGACTCGAAGGGCCCGAGTACATCGGGTGGCTGAACGCCCAGGCGGAGAAGGGCTGGCCGATAGTGATGGGCGGTGTGACCTACCGCCTGATGGCCGGTTTCGCGGCGAGCGGCGAGCCGGGGGTCGAGGAGATCATGACCTCGCCCAAGTACGTCGTGTCGGGGTCGATCAATGAAAGTGACCTGATGCCGAACACCACCGTGATCACCCACGACGCGATCGGGGCGGTCCGCCGCCTCAAGGAGGACGGCATCAGCCTCCGCACCTTGGGGAGCCTGACGCTGTGTCGCTCGCTGCTGCGGGAGGGTCTGGTCGACCGGTTCCGGGTGGGGATCTTCCCGGTCATCACGGGAATCACCGGACAGGAGCGGATCTACGACGGGTACCCCGACGTGCGGCTGGACCTGATCGAGTCGCGGGTGCTGGACGGCCGGATCCAGATCCTCGACTACCGGCCGACGGTGGTGTAACCGGGCGGCTGACCCCGGTCGCCTTTGGCCGAGGCTGGTCCTTCGGCATCTCGCGCGCGGGATTGCGCGTGACTCGCGCGGGAATGCGATCGCGCGGGTGAGCCAGGCGACATCCCGCGGCCGGACCTGACGCGTGCTGTAGTCGGGATGGCGGTGCTGCTACAGAGGCTTCGACGCGACCCGGTCGCTGCGCTCCCGGGTCGGCTCACCCAGCGGTGGGCCGGCTCACCCTCGGCGTGGTGACACAGGGCGGTGACCTGCTGTGGGCGGGATTGCGGTCCTGTCGCGGACGGCTTCGACACTACCCCGGTCGCTGCGCTCCCGGGTCGGCTCACCCAGCGGTAGGTCGGCTCACCCAGCGGCAGATCGGCTCACCCGGAGGTGAGGGAGATTGCCCCAGCGGTTACGTCAGGGGGTGACGATCCAGTTGATGGTCAGAAGGACGACGGGCAGGCAGAGGAGCAGGATGATTGCCAGGTTGATCCGCGAGTGCTCGAGCAGGATCGCGCCGAACTCGCGGATAGTGGCGCTCGGCCAGTAGTAGGGCGCCGTCCTGCAGCCGACTGTGTACCCCGGGATGCCCGCCTTGCGCATGATCACCGCGGAACGGAACGCGTGGTAGTTGCTGGTCGCCACCGCGACCTCGCCCTCGGCCTGCCAACGCTTCATCAACTGGGCAGAGTTAGCCAGGTTCTCCTCGGTGTCGGTCGACCGGTCCTCGCGCACCAGCGAGTCGGCCGGGAAGTCACGCTCGAGCAGGTAGCGCCGCATCGCCTCAGCCTCGGACAACTTCTCGTCCCTGCCCTGTCCGCCCGACACGATCAGGATGGGCGAGCGGCCCGCCTCGACGGACTTCTCGAACACGGCGCGACCCCGCTCGATCCGACCAGCCAACAACGGCGTGACCCGCTCTCCGCCGCCCAGCCCCGAACCGAGCACCACGACGGCGTCGACGGGGCCACCGAAGCGGCGCGTGCCCCATTGGTACAACTGCGAGTACAGCAGGTACGACACGAACAGGAACGCGACGTAGGCGCCGGGCAGCCCCAGCACGCCGAGCCACACGAACCAGTCCGTCCGGTCGCTCATCAGCACGATCACGGTGCCCGCCAGGTACACCAGGATCACCATGCCGTGGCCCGCCGACAGCAGCGCCGACAGCCCGAAGCCCTCCTTGCGCAGCATCGTGAACGCGTTGACGATCAGGAAGGCGCCAAGCACCGCGATGCCGGCGACCAGCAGGAAGAACATGCCGAGCAGCGCCCAGGTGCCGACCTCAGCCGACGTGGTGGCGTTCAACAACGGCAGCGCCGTGCCGAGCGCGACGCCGCCGAGTTCAAGAAGCGCGAGCGAAAGCAGCAGCCCGAGGCCGAAGCGCCGCGACTCCCGATAGACGGCGATGAAGAAGATCGCCAGCAGCACCAGCCCGGGAAGGGCCAGCGTCCACACCGGTCAGCGGTCCGCGCGCTTGGCCCGCGCTCGGATCTCGACGTGCACCGGCGAGCCCTCGAAGCCGAAGTCCTCGCGGAGCCGACGCTCGATGAACCGCTTGTACGGGTCGTCCATCTGGCCGCTCGTGAACAGCACGAAGGTGGGGGGACAGTTGTGCGCCTCGGTGCCGAACAGGATGCGCGGCTGCTTCCCGCCACGAACGGGGTGCGGGTGCGACGCCGCGAGCCGACCGAGGAAGGCGTTCAGCTTGCCCGTCGAGATGCGGGTCTCCCAGCCGGCCCGGGCGGTCTCGATGGCCTTGCTCAGCTTGTCGACGTTGCGGCCGGTCAGGGCGGAGATGTTGACGGTGGGCGCCCACTTCCAGGCGATCAGGTCCCGCTCGATCTCGCGGTCGAGGTAGCGGCGACGCTCCTCGTCGGTGAGATCCCACTTGTTGAACGCGATCACCATGGCCCGACCGGCGTCCTCGATGGAGTTGAGGATGCGCAGGTCCTGGTCGCTGATCGGCTCGGACGCGTCGATGACCATGATGCAGACCTGGGCCCGCTCGATCGCTGCCTGGGTGCGGAGGCTGGCGTAGTACTCGTGCCCGCTTGCCTCCTTGACGCGTCGACGGATGCCGGCGGTGTCGATCAGGCGGTAGACCTGGCCGCCTACCTCGACGATCTCGTCGACGGGGTCGACGGTGGTGCCCGAGATGTCGGAGACCACGACCCGCTGCTGTGCCGCGAGCTTGTTCAGGAGCGACGACTTGCCGACGTTCGGCTTGCCGACGATGGCGACCCGCAGCGGCCCGGCCTCCTCGACCTCTGCCTCGCGCGGCGCGTCGGGGAGGGCGTCAAGGAGCGCGTCCAGCAGGTCGCCGGAGCCTCGCCCGTGCATCGCCGAGACGGGATAGGGCTCCCCCAGTCCCAGGTTCCACATGGTGGCCGCAAGCGCCTCGTGGCGCTGGTCGTCGACCTTGTTGGCGGCCAGCACCACGGGCTTCTTGGAGCGGCGGAGCACCCGCACGACGGCCTCGTCCTCGTCCAGTGTCCCGACCGTGGCGTCGACGACGAAGAGGACGGCGTCGGCAGTTGCGATGGCCAACTCGGCCTGTTCGGCAATCTGTGCAGCCATGCCCTTGGCATCGGAGACCCAGCCGCCTGTGTCGACCAGGACGAACTCCTTGCCGTTCCAGTTGGCGTCGTAGCTGACCCGGTCGCGCGTCACCCCTGGGGTGTCCTGGACGACCGCCTCGCGGCGCCCCAGGATGCGGTTGACCAATGTCGACTTGCCGACGTTCGGCCGGCCGACGACGGCGACGATCGGCTTGACTGTCTCAGTCACTGCTGCTCCTTGGGGCTTGGGCGGACAACCCATGCTATCGGTTCCGTCCAATGCGGCGACGACGGCGGGAAAGCCAGCGGGAGCAGCGGGCCCTCCCTAGGATCGAACCATGGCGATTCTGCACAAGGCGACCCTCAACCCGACGAAGCTGGAACTGGTCACGACCTATCTCGACACCATGCGGTGGGGCGGCGGCCCCGTCGACCTGGTCGGGGGCTACCGATACGACGATCCCCAGGGAAAGGTCGGGATCGAGGGCCTCATCGCTACCCGTGGGGACGACGCGTTCCACCTCCCGCTCACCTACCGGGACGCGCCGTTGGCGGGGGCCGAGGGCTTCCTCATCGCCACGATGGACCATTCGGTGCTCGGGAAGCGCTGGGTCTATGACGCCACTCACGACCCGGTGGCGGTCGACGCCTTCCTGCGCGCCCTGGCGGGAGAGCAGGAGCAGGCGGAACTCAACGTCTACGGCCCCGACGAGAAGCTCATCGAGGTCCGCACGCCGCCGGTGGTGGTCCGGGTCGCCCAACCCCACGTCGTGACGCCAAGCGACCTGATCCTGGTACGCCGACTCGAACTCGGCGCCCCCCAGGAACCGGCCCAGGCGATGCTGATCGCCGAGTGGGCAGGCAACAACAGCGCCGTGGTGGCCATCGGCTGAACCCGCCGGGGCTCAGTCGGCGAGCGCGATGATCCGGTCGACGACCTCGTCAGGCGACAGGAAGGTCGAGTCGATCACGACGACGCCCTCGGCCGCGTCGGTGAAGTTCGACACCGTCGAGTCGTCGCGGTCGCGGCGGAGCACCTGATCGGTGACCTCCGCGTCCGTCGCCTTGCCTGCGACCTCGGCGGCCCTGCGCGCGACCCGAGCCTCGGGGTCGGCGATCAGCAGCACCCGGACGTCCGCATCGGGCGCCACGACGGTGGTGATGTCGCGCCCCTCCACCACGATCCTGCGTTCGTGCGCCGCGATGATGTCGCGCATCTTCGCCGTCAGCAGGCGGCGGACCTCGCGGTTGGTGGCCACCTCGGAGACGGCAGCCGAGATCCGGGGCTCGCGGATCTCGTCTGTCACGTCGCGGCCGTTGATGGAGAAGCGCGGCTCGTCGGGAGAGGTCTGGCACTCCAGCCTCGCCTCGTCCACCAGCCGGGCGACCTCGTCCTGGCTGGCGCCGTCGGGGCAGCGCAGCAGGTACTCCGACGTCGCGGCGCGGTACATCGCGCCGGTGTCGAGGTAGCCGAGGCCGAGGCGGGTCGCCAGGAGTTTCGCCGTCGTCGACTTTCCGGACCCGCTCGGCCCGTCGATCGCGAACAACCTCGCGCCGCTCACTTCCTGCTCCCCAGCCATGCCTGCCAGCCACCTTCCATGATCTTGGTCTTGAGTTTCTCGGCCATCTCACGCTCGACGGAGATGGACAGATAGCCGACCTCGCGGATCGGGTCGTGGTTCAGTTCGAAGTCCTCGACGTTGAAGCCCGCCTCGCCGATATCGGTGAACAGCCTCGCAAGCGCGCGCGGCTCGTCGGGAATCTCGACGGTGACCTCGAGCATGTCGAGGGGGTCCTGGCCGTGCTTACCGACCAGCGACAGCGCGCCCGCCTGGCCCATCCCGAGGAACCGCTCCAACGCATCTGGGCGGTCGAGTTGGTCGATCAGGTAGGCGAGATCCTGGGCGACCTCGAGCAGTTCGTGACGCACCGCGTCGGCGTTGGACGTGAGGATCTGACGCCACAGCGCCGGGTCGGAGCCAGCGATCCGCGTGACGTCCCTGATCCCCTGGCCCGCCAACTGCAGGTTCGGGGTCGGCACCTCACGCAGGTGCGACGCCGTCAGGATGCTCATCAGGTGCGGCACGTGGCTGACCTGCGCGACGGCCACGTCGTGCTCCGACGCGGGCATCGTGACGACCTTCGCGCCGACGTCGCGGGCCAACCGTTCGATGACGGCGACGTCCTCGGGCGCGTTCTCCGGCTCCGGGGTGACGACCCAGGTGCGGTCCCGGAACAGGTCGCCTGACGCGGTCAGGGGGCCGGTGAACTGCGAGCCCGCCATCGGGTGCGACCCCACGTAGCGGCGGTGCTCGGGGGCTAGCCGGTCGATCGCGCGCAGGATCGGCGCCTTGACCGAGCCGACGTCGGTGATGACTGCGTCGGGGAACTTGCCGAGCACCTCGGCGACGAGTTCGGGGATCACGTCAGGCGGGGTCGCCACCACGACGACGTCGGGGTCGTCGGTGCTCTCGTCGGAGACCCTTCCCGCGCCGAGACCCGCCGCCACGAGCGCGTGCGAACTGGCGATGTCCCACAGCACGACGTCGTAGCCGGCCCGCGTCAGGGCGAGGCCGAGCGACGAGCCGACCAGGCCTGCGCCAAGGATCAGGACGCTCTCAGCCACGGGCCACCTCGTCGGCGGTGAGGCGACGGAAGACCCGTCGGCGCGCGGTGCCGCGCTCCAGGACGGCGACCTCGAGGCTCGACGACGACAGCGCCTCGCGCGCCCGCGCCAGCGCCTCACCGAGCGACGCCTGCGGGTCGAGGCCCCCGCGCAACTGCGCCGTGATCCGCTCCGCGTCTCCGCCGATCACCGCGAGGTCGTCCTCCTCGGTGATGACACCGTCGTAGCTGATCCGGTAGATGACGTCGCCCTCGCCGCTCTCCCCCAGCTCGGCGACGATCAGTTCGACCTCGAACGGCTTCTCCGCGCCGGAGAACGCCCCGCCCAGTTGCTGCGAGTAGGCGCCCGCGAGGCTGCGGCCCGTCACGTCGCGACGGTCGTAGGCGTAGCCGCGCAGGTCGGCGTGCCGGATGCCCGCGATGCGCAGCGCCTCGAACTCGTTGTAGCGGCCGACGGCGGCGAACCCGATCCGGTCGTAGATCTCGGAGACCTTGTTCAGCGTCGTCGAGTGGTTGTCGGCGACCATCACGATCCCGCCCGCGTAGCGAAGCACCGCCACGGCGCGGCCGCGCGAGATGCCCTTGCGCGCGAACTCGGCCCGGTCCTGCATCAGTTGCTCGGGCGACACGTAGAAGTTCATGCTCACAGCGCGTACCCCCTCGGCCCGTCGGGTCGACCGGCGCGCGCGGCGACGATCGCCTCGGCGAGTTCGCGGACGCCCGCCTCGGACCATCGCGCGACGCCGTCTGCGGAGGCGCGCATCACGAGGGGGAAGATGCCGCGGGTCAGGTCCAGGCCCGACGTGGCGGAGTCGTCGTCGGCAGCGTCGTAGAGCGACTGAAGCAGGGCGGCGACGGCGGCGCGCTCGTCGGCCTCAGGATCGTACAGCTTCTTCAGGGCCCCGCGGGCGAACGCGGCGCCGGAGCCGACGGTGGTGTACTCCTGCTCCTCGTAGCGGCCGCCGGTCGCGTCGTAGGAGAACATCCGGCCCCGATCGGCGCGGTCGTCCCAGCCGATGAACAGCGGGAGGACGACAAGGCCCTGCATCGCCTGCGTCAGGTTGCCGCGGATCAGCGCGCCGAGCCGGTTGGCCTTGCCGTCGAAGCTGAGGCCGACGCCCTCGACCTTCTCGAAGTGCTCAAGTTCGACCTGAAACAGCCGCACCAGTTCGATGGCCACGCCCGCGACTCCCGCGACGCCGATGATCGACTGCTCGTCGGCGGAGAACACCTTCTCGATGTCGCGCATGGCGATGGCGGAGCCCATGGTCGCGCGGCGGTCGCCCGCCATCACCACGCCGTCGCGATAGCGGGCGGCGACGATGGTGGTTCCATGTACCGCGGGAAGCGCATCGGTGGCGACCCTCGGGAGGGTGTCCGGCGCGACCCTGCGCAGGTACTCCACGAAGGAGGGGCTCGCATCAGGCAGGTGGGTCACCGCACCATCCTAGGGCGGATCGGCGGATACCTCATGTCCCCGCGGCTGCCTAGACTGGCGCCATGGTGCGTTTCGGCTGGCTGCTCATCGATCTCGTGCTCGTCGTCGTCTTCGCGGCGGTCGGGCGAGCCTCTCACGGGGAGAGCCCCCTCGGCGCGTTCCTGACGGCGTGGCCGTTCCTGGTGGCGTGCGTCGCGGCCTGGATCGTGCTTCTCGTGCTGCAGGACGACGGCCTTGGCTGGCGCGCGGGCCTGATCGTCTGGCTCGTCACGCTGATCGGCGGGATGGCGCTGCGGGTGGCCTCGGGCGACACCGCGGCGGTCGCCTTCATGATCGTGGCGACGATCTTCCTCGGGGTGACGCTGCTCGGCTGGCGCGTGGTCGCCCGGGCCGTGCGCCGTCGTCGAACCGCCTGAGCGGGACGGCGTCCGGCGCCCGCGTCGCGTCACGGACTCCCGAGCGCGGGCGGAGACGCCTCAAGGCCTAACCTTGGCCGCCTCAGTCCGCCTGGGGCGCAGGCGCCCGACCGCCCAGTTCGGCGGGGATGTTCGCGGGGCGTGGACCCTGATAGTCGGGTCCGTAGGCGCCGGGTGCCGGGCGACGCTTGCGCATCGGTGCGGCGACTCCTGGGGCGAGCCTGCGGGAGATGATCAGGAACCCGGTGTGCGCCGACGTTCCGTGTCCTGGCCGGATCGCGAGACCCTCCGCGTGCCAGTCGCGCACCGTCGTCTCGGTCGCGTGTGGCTCGGTGAAACCGCCGTGGGCGCGCAGCGTGTCGGCCACGCGGCCCAACTGTGTCGCGGTGGCGACGTAGCAGCAGATCACGCCGCCGGGGACGAGTCGTTCGCCGACCGCGTCGATGCACTCCCACGGGGCGAGCATGTCGAGCACCGCCCGGTCGATGGGCTCGTCCTCGATGGCCTCGACCAGGTCGCCAACCGTCAGCGTCCATGCCGGGTGCGGGCCGCCGAGGAAGTTCTCGACGTTGGCCCGCGCGACGTCGGCGAAGCGCTCCCGCCGCTCGTAGGAGTGCAGCGACCCCTCCGGGCCGATGGCGCGCAGCAGCGCCAGCGTCAACGCACCCGAGCCGACGCCCGCCTCGAGGACGCGCGCCCCCGGGAAGATGTCGGTCCACATCACGATCTGCGCCGCCTCCTTGGGATAGACGACTGCGGCGTCGCGCGGCATCGAGACCATGTATTCGTTGAGGATCGGCCGGAACGCCAGGTACTTCATCCCGCCGACCGAGGTGACTGTGACGCCCTCGGGCCCGCCGATCAGGTCGTCGTGGCTGACGGCGCCCTTGGTGGTGTGCCAGACGCCACCCTCCTTGAGCACGACCGACTTGCGGCGGCCCTTGCTGTCGGTCAGCGTGACCCGTTCTCCCGCGCGCAGGTTTCCGGTGGTGACTCCCGAGAGATTGGTCACAGCGTTGCCTTCGTGTTGTCGCGCCAGATCTGCAGGAGATCGGCCCAGGTGGTGGCGGTCAGCCCGGTGGTCGAGACGACCATCCGCGGGTGCGGTTCGAGGCGCGCGAGCGCCGGGACGGCGTAGACGAACGCGCCGGCGGCCAGGGCAGATGCGGTGCCGGGGACGGAGTCCTCGAGGGCGATGACCTCCTCCGGCGCGGCGCCGAAACGCTCCATCGCCAGCAGGTAGGCCTCGGGGTGCGGCTTGGACTGCTGCACATCGTCGGCGGAGATCACGAAGTGCACCGTCGGGGGCAGCAGTTCGATGGCGGCCTCCATGATGATGCCGTTCGAGGCGGTGACCACGGCCGCGGGAACGCCGTCTGCCGCCGCGTCCTCGAGGAGTTGCAGCGCGCCGGGCAGGAACGGCAGGCCGTCGCGGCGCAGTCGTGCCACGACGCGGTCGTGCAGTTCGTGGTGGATCTCGTCGACCCGGTCGGGCTGGCCGATCGACTCCGCCATCTGCCGGGTCGTCTCGGCGGCGTTCTGCCCGATCATGGAGCGCATCTTGGCGTCGTCCCAGACCACGCCGTGCGCGGCGAGCATCTCCGCTTCCGTCTCGGCCCAGATGGGCTCGGTGTCGACCAGTGTTCCGTCGAAGTCCCACAGGACCGCTTTGGGCTTAGCCAGCATTGAAATACTTTGCCTCCGGGTGGTGCAACACGATCGCGTCGGTTGACTGTTCGGGATGGAGCTGGAGCTCCTCGCTCAGGGCGACCCCGATGCGGGAGGGGTCGAGCAGTCCCACCAGGGTACGTCGATCCTCAAGATTGGGGCATGCGGGGTAGCCAAACGAGTACCGCGACCCCCGGTAGGCCTGGTCGCGGATCGCCGCGTCCACGTCCCCGTCGGCGGCGCCGAGGCCAAGCTCGTCGCGGATCCGCGAGTGCCACAACTCGGCAAGGGCCTCGGTGAGCTGCACCGACAGGCCATGCAGTTCCAGGTAGTCGCGGTACGCGTTCGCCTCGAAGATCCGTTGGGTGGCCTTCGCCACCTCAGGACCCATCGTGACCAGTTGCATGGCGAGCACGTCGGGGCCGTGTTCTGCCGCCTCGTCCTTGTCTCGGAAGAAGTCGGCCAGGCACAACTGGCGACCGCGGCGCTGACGCGGGAACGTGAACCGGGCGACCTCGCGCTCCGGGTCCTCCGGTGAGCCGAGGATCAGCGTCTCCGCCTCGGAGTGGACGGGGAAGTAGCCGTAGACGACGCCGAAGTTGGCGAGGCTCTCGGTCTTGATCCGGTCGAGCCACATCCGCAGGTGCGGCATCGCCTCGTTCTCGACGAGTTCCTCGTAGCTCGGCCCGCCCTTCAGCGACTTGAGCCCCCACTGCCCGACGAAGGTCGCGCGGTGATCGAGCCAGGCGTTCACGTCGGCGAGCGAGATCCCCTTGACGACGCGCGATCCCCAGAACGGCGGGGTCGGCACGTCGACGCCGCGGGCGACATCCGAGCGGACGCCCAATTGGGGCTCGACGACCTCCACGAGCGACGTCTTGGCGAATCGGCGCTGGCGCGGCTGCGGCAGTTCCGCCCCCGGCACGCCGTTCTTGACCGCCATCACGGCGTCCATCAGCGCGAGGCCCTCGAACGCGTCCTTGGCGTAGCGGACCTCGCCGTCGAAGATGTCGTTGAGGTCGTGCTCGACGAAGGTGCGGGTCAGCGCGGCACCGCCGAGCAGCACGGGGTACTTCTCCCCCAGCCCGAGCCGGTTCAGTTCGACGAGGTTGTCCTTCATCACGAGCGTCGACTTCACGAGCAGTCCGGACATGCCGATGGCGTCGGCGTTGTTCGCCTCCGCTGCGTCGACGATGGCCTGGATCGGCTGCTTGATGCCGATGTTGATGACGGTGTAGCCGTTGTTGCTGACGATGATGTCGACGAGATTCTTGCCGATGTCGTGGACGTCGCCGCGGACGGTGGCCAGCACAAGCGTGCCCTTGCCTGCACCAGCCGACGACTTGTCCATGTGGGGCTCGAGGTAGGCGACGGCGGTCTTCATCACCTCGGCGGACTGCAGCACGAAGGGCAACTGCATCTGGCCGGAGCCGAACAGTTCGCCGACGATCTTCATGCCTGCGAGCAGATCCTCGTTGATGATCCCCAGCGCGGGCTTGCCCTGCAGCGCCTCGTCGAGGTCGGCGTGGAGGCCCTTGCCCTCGCCGTCGATGATGCGGCGCTGGAGTCGTTCGGCGAGCGGGAGCGCGGCGAGTTCCGCAGCCCGGGAGGCGCGCACCGATGCGGCGGAGACTCCCTCGAACAGTTCCAGGTAGCGCGACAGCGGGTCGTAGTCGCCGTCGCGGCGGTCATAGACGAGGTCGAGGGCGACCTTGCGCTGCTCCTCCGGGATGCGGTCCATCGGCAGGATCTTGGCGCTGTGCACGATCGCGGAGTCGAGGCCCGCCTGCACGCACTCGTTGAGGAACACCGAGTTCAGCACGATGCGCGCAGCGGGGTTCAGGCCGAACGACACGTTGCTGACGCCGAGCGTGGTGCGCACCCGGGGGTAGCGGCGCTTGAGTTCGCGGATGGCGTCGATGGTCTCGATGCCGTCTCGGCGGGTCTCCTCCTGGCCGGTGGCGATGGGGAACGTGAGGCAGTCGACGAGAATGTCTCCGACGTCCATGCCCCAGTTCTCGACGAGGTCGTCGATGAGGCGCGAGGCGACGCGCACCTTCCACTCGGCGGTGCGGGCCTGGCCCTCCTCATCGATGGTGAGCGCGACGACGGCGGCGCCATGCTCCTTGACGAGCGGCATCACCTTGCCGAAGCGCGAGTCGGGGCCGTCGCCGTCCTCGTAGTTGACGGAGTTGATGATGCTGCGACCCGCGAGCCTCTCTAGGCCCGCCTGCAGCACGTGCGGTTCGGTGGAGTCGAGCACGATCGGCAGCGTGACGGCGGTGGAGAGCCGGAACGCGGCCTCGGACATGTCGGCGGCACCGTCACGGCCCACGTAGTCGACGCACAGGTCGAGCACGTGCGCGCCGTCGCGGGCCTGGGCCTTCGCGATGTCGACGCACTCGTCCCAGTTGCCCGCAAGCATGGCGTCGCGGAAGGCCTTGGAGCCGTTGGCGTTGGTGCGCTCACCGATGTTGAGGTAGCTGGCGTCCTGCGCGAACGGGACCTCGATGTAGAGGCTGGAACTGGAACGCTCGTCCTCGGCGTCGCGGGCCACGACCTCGCGTCCGCTGAAGCGGTCGGCCAGCAGTTTGATGTGCTCCGGGGTGGTGCCGCAGCAGCCGCCGATCAGCCCGAGCCCGAACTCGTCGAGGTACTGCCCGAGTGCCTCGGCGAGGCCCTCGGGGCTGAGCGGGTAGCGGGCTCCGTCAGGCGTCAGTTCGGGCAGGCCGGCGTTGGGCATGGCGCCGACGGTGATGCCCGCCCGGCGGGCGAGGTGGCGCAGGTGCTCGCTCATCTCGGCGGGGCCGGTGGCGCAGTTGAGGCCGATGCAGTCGATGCCGAGGGCCTCGAGGGTGGTCAGCGCGGAGCCGATCTCGCTGCCGAGCAGCATGGTGCCGGTGGTCTCGACGGTGACGTTGACGAGGATCGGCAGGACGACGCCCGCCTTCTCGCGCGCACGCTTGGCGCCGATCACGGCGGCCTTCGCCTGCAGCAGGTCCTGGCAGGTCTCGATCTGGACGGCGTCGATGCCGCCGCGGATCATGGCCTCGACCTGGCGCTGGTAGGCGTCGCGGACGGTGGCGAACTCGATGTGGCCGAGCGTCGGAAGCTTGGTTCCTGGGCCGACCGAGCCGAGCACGAATCGGGGGCGTTCGCTGGTGGAGAACTCGTCTGCGACCTCGCGGGCGATCCGGGCGCCTGCCTCGGAGAGTTCCTCGAGTCGGTCGACGATGTCGTACTCGGCGAGGGCGGCCTGGTTGGTGCCGAAGGTGTTGGTCTCGACGGCGTCGGAGCCCGCCTCGAAGTAGGCGCGGTGCACGGCGGCGACGACGTCGGGCCTTGTCACGTTCAGGATCTCGTTGCATCCCTCGAGGCCTTGGAAGTCGTCCTCCAGCGAGAGATCGCCGAAGGACTGCAGCATGGTGCCCATCGCCCCGTCGGCGACGAGTACGCGGGTTCCAAGGACGTCTGCAAAGGTGTTCGGCACGGGGCAACCATAGTGCGCCCCGCGTCAGGCTCGGGGCTCCGTTTCACGCGCGGCCCCACCCGAAGTGTCTCCTTAGAAGTGCCTGCGCGTGGTGGGCATGACGATGAGCATGTTTGGTTGCTCGTTGCTCGAGGAGCCACGATTCGTCGGCGTGTCGCCGATCGAGCAACCAAACATGCTCAAGTTCTCCCCCGCACCGCGCCTCAGGAGGTCGCCAGGCGCGCCGCGACAGCCGCGAGGGCCGCCACTTCATCGGGGATCGTCTCGCCGGTCGACGGGTCGACGATCGAGGTGTAGACGTGCGGAACGACATGCGTCGCGCCCGCCTCGAGGCACGTCCCGACGACCTGCTCGAAGTTGTCGGGTGCGATCCCTCCGGTCGGCTCGAAGATCGAGATGGATACACATGGCTGCCTGTTGTGTACGCGACCGGTTGCCGGTGTCAGTTCGCTGGGGGCGAGCGGCCGTAGACGCCCTCCCCAGGTGGCAGCGGGTAGGCTGGACGAATGCAATTCGCGCCTATGGATGACCTCCGCAACCCGGCCGTCGCCATTGCGTTTTCCGGCTGGAATGACGCGGGCAACGCCGCGAGCGACCTGTTGCGTCACCTGATGGATGCCTACCCCGGGACCGACCTCGGGCTCATCGACGACGAGCGCTACTGGGACTTCCAGCAGACCCGCCCGATGCTGCACCGGGAGGCCGACGGGCCGTGGATAGAGTGGCCGGCCATCCGGATGCGGGTCGTGCACCACCCGGAGCGCGACATCATCACGGTGCTCGGCCCCGAGCCGAACCTGCTGTGGCGCACGTTCTCGCTCGAACTGGTCAAGGCGCTGCGCCAGGTCGACCCGGAGATCGTGCTGTTCCTCGGCGCGATGCTGAGCGACACCCCCCACACGCGGCCACTGCCGGTCGGCGTCTACTCGACCGACCCGTCGGTCGGCGAGAAGTTCGCCATGGAGGCCAACGACTACACCGGCCCGACCGGGATGATCGGCGTCGCGACTCAGTTGCTGTTGCACGAACGCATCCCTAGCGCCTCGCTGTGGGTGTCCGTGCCGCACTACGTGTCGACGCCGCCGAACCCGAAGGCGCAGGAGGCCCTCCTGACGGAACTCGAGACGGTGCTGCGCGTCAGCCTCGACCACGCCGAAATCCCGGAGGAGGCGGCGAAGTGGAGCCTCGCCGTCGACCAGTTGAGCCAGCAGGACCCCGACATCGCCGAGTACATCGGCCAGTTGGAGGAGGCACGCGACGCCGAGGAGGTCGAGGGCGCCACGGGCGACACCATCGCCGCCGAGTTGGAGAAGTTCCTCCGCCGCCAGGGCGACGACCCCCAACCCCCCGCTGGCTCCTGACCCTTCCCATTGGCAGGCGAACCTTCCGACGCCCTGCGCTCGCGAGTGGGGACGCTTGGCAGGCTAGGCGTTGAGCAGCATTGCGTGTTCGTTTCCGAGTTGAACGTGAAAACGCGGCTCTCCGGCCATCGAACCCGGGTTACTGCACAACCCCAGTCCCACCGGCACCGGCACCGGTCGGCAATCACCGGCGGGAGGCGGACCTGTCGGCCCTGTGCTCGCGGCCGGGGACGCTTGGTTGGCTAGGCGTTGAGCAGCATTGCGTGTTCGTTTCCGAGTTGAACGTGAAAGCGCGGCTCTCCGGCCATCGAACCCGCGTTACTGCTCAACCCCAGTCCCACCGGCACCGGTCGACAATCACCGGCGGGAGGCGGCCGGTCGGACGGGCTCGCGGCCGGAGACGCTTGGATGGCTAGGCGCTGAGCAGCATTGCGTGTTCGTCTCCGAGTTGAACGTGAAAACGCGGCTCTCCGGCCAACGAACCCGCGTTACTGCTCAACCCCAGTCCCACCGGCCGGGTCGGCGGTCAGTGGCGGCAGGCGGCAACGGCCAGTTCGCGGAGATCGCGGACCATCTTGTTCGGGTCGTCGGAGTTGTAGACGGCCGAGCCGGCCACGAACGTGTCGGCGCCCGCCTCGGCGCAGCGCTCGATGGTCTCGGCGCTGACGCCGCCGTCGACCTGCAGCCAGATCGGACGGTCGCCGAGCAGTTCGCGGGTGCGGCGGATCTTCGGGAGGACCAGGTCGAGGAACCTCTGCCCGCCGAAGCCCGGTTCGACCGTCATCAGCAGGATCATGTCCAACTCGTCGAGCATGTCCTCAAACTGCTCGATGGGTGTGGCCGGCTTCAGCGCCATCGACGCGCGGGCGCCCTTGGCGCGCAACTCGCGGGCCAGCCGGATGGGCGCCTTTGCCGCCTCGACGTGGAACGTGACCGACTCGGCTCCCGCCTCGGCATAGGCAGGTGCCCAGCGGTCGGGCTCGTCGATCATCAGGTGGATGTCGAGCATCTGGGTGGTCGCCTTGCGCAGCGACTCCACCACGGGCAGCCCGATCGACAGGTTCGGAACGAAGCGGTAGTCCATCACGTCGACGTGAATTGCGTCAGCGTCGGAAATCCGGGCGACCTCGTCGGCGAGGTGCGCAAAGTCGGCGTTGAGAATGCTCGGGGTGATTCGCATGCTGGCACCATATCCAACCCGCGGATGCGGGTCACGCTGCCCGTCGTCAGTAGCGACAGCGGCGACTTCGCTAAGGGGCGATCTGCCCCTCTGCGATCCACGCGGCACCGTCGGCCGCCACCATCGACGCACGGCTCGGCGCGGTCATCGAGGGTCGCCAGATCCTCAGGACATCGTCAGGGTCTCGGGCCGCGCCCCCGGGACGCTGAGCGAAGGAGAATGCACCATGGCTCTGGCATGTCCGGCACGTCTCGAAGACAGCGATCGGGCAACCGATCAGGTCTCGGGCGCTCCCCTGCGCATGCTGGCCGCTGACGCCGTCCAGTCGGTACGGTGGTCGCTGCGCGCACGGCGCGACCCTGTCAGGGTGACGCCAACAACCATCCCCAGCCGGGTGAGCGACCGCTAGATGTACTGACCGGACAGGTTGGTTGAAGCAGTGCGATGACACGCGCTGAGGAGTGAGGACGTAGGGAGGGCCCTTCAGGTTGGGTGGGAGTTGCGAAACCATCACCGCCAGAAAGGCCCTCTTGTGTCCCACGCTAACGCAGCTCTGACCCCACGCGCTCGTTTGACCGTCGCCAGACTCGTCGTCGAGCAGGGGGTGCCCGTCTCCGAGGTCGCCGCCAGGTTCCAGTGCTCCTGGGCAACGGTGAAGCGTTGGGCCGACCGGTACCTGGCCGGTTGGTTCGCTGCCCGCGGGGTCAAGGTCGAGCGGGTCCTTTCCGACAACGGAGCGGCCTACAAATCGAATCTTTGGCACCAGGTCTGCAGCCAGTTCGGCATCACGGTGAAGAAGACCCGCCCGTATCGGCCGCAGACCAACGGGAAGATCGAACGGTTCCACCGAACCCTCGCAGATGGCTGGGGCTACGCCCGCTGCTACCAATCAGAAACCGAGCGTCGAGATGCCCTCGCGGGATGGCTGCATCACTACAATCACCACAGACCCCACACAGCCTGCGGGAACCTCTCACCGATCACCCGGTTGACCAACGTCCCCGATCAGTACAGCTAGAGCAGCGCAATGATTGCTGCTGCGTGGCAGGCGACGGCGAAGCAAGCGCCCACGAGCATGCCGGGCAGCCGAGACACGGCTCCGATCACCGCGTCAGCAATCTGGGCGAACACGGCGACTCCTAGCAGGAGCGGAAGAACCACCGAGGTCGAGGGAAGCCAGACCGCGACCCCGACAGCCAACCCCAGGGGGATCGCACGAACGGCGTACATCGCCGGATAGAAGCGGCTCTCGGTGCGCTTCGGTGATGGCGGGGCGATGAGGCCAGGGCTGATCAGCGCCGCGACGCCGAAGCCGGCTGAAGCAAGGGCGGCCAGCGTGTTGAGTAGGGCGATCCACCACGGCATGATCGTTCACCATCCAATCGTTCAGTAATGAATGATTCACACGCTACACTACTGAGTGTGAACGAGAGCAACCAGGAAACGATCCTCGCCGCGGCCTGCTTCCGGCTCGGCCTACTGGGAGCGAGGATCACGCAGGAGTTCTCCGTACGCGTCGAAGAGGTCGGGATCACGCACAAGCAGGTTGGGCTGCTCGCTGTCGTCAGCGCAGGGCTCGCTCGCTCTCAGCGCGATATCGCATCGCTCCTCCACGTCGCCCCCAGCCTGGTCGTTTCGCTGGTCGATCAGCTCATCGAAGCCGGGGCCGTCACTCGCTCACGCAGCGCCACGGATCGTCGGGTCCAGGTCATCGAACTCACCGACCGAGGCCGTGGACTGCTGGCCGCGAGCACGCGCGCGGCGGCCGACGTCGACGCCGAGTTCCGAGCCGGCCTCTCCCCAGCGGGACGGTCGGCGCTGGACGTGCTGCTGCTGGACCTCGACGCACGGCACCCCGTCACGTTCGCCGAATCGTGAAGTAGGCACGTCACCCAGCGTCGGCTTGCAGCCCAATGGGCCTGTTGTTGCGCAGCAGGTAGCGCGACTGATTGTCGACCAGGGGCCGCCGGTTCGAGACCGGCCTGCCCAACCAACCCTCCGTCACAGTCGCCGCGGCGAGGAGGTGACGCTGCTCGGCTTGTGCACTGGCCATGAGTGGCCGCTGATGGAGCGCATCAACCAGTTGCCTTCCGCACGGCAACGCAAGGAGATGCGTAGAGTCGAGGTAGAGGTGAGAGGCATGAGGATCGTCACGAAACGCATCTACGACCACCCAGCAGACGATGACGGGTACCGGGTACTCGTCGACCGGCTCTGGCCCCGCGGGGTCAGCAAGGAGAAGGCCGACCTGGACCTGTGGGACAAGGACGTCGCACCGTCGAGCGAACTGCGGGAATGGTGGAACCACGACCCCGAGACGTACCTGGAGTTCGAGCGCCGCTACGAGGCGGAACTCGACGACTCCGGGGCCGCCATGTCGCTGCTTGACAAGGTTTCGGGTCAGGAACTCGTCACGCTTCTCTTCGCGGCGCACGATCCGGAGAACAACGCGACGGTGCTGGCCGCATACCTGACACGGCTGGACTCCTGATCCGCCTCGCCTAGCTCCCGGTCACCGACCGGAAGCCGCGCAGTCGCAGGCTGTTGCCGACCACGAAGACGCTGGAGAAGGCCATCGCGGCCCCCGCCAACATCGGGTTCAGCATCCCGAGGGCCGCAACCGGGATGGCCGCGACGTTGTAGGCGAACGCCCAGAACAGGTTCGTCTTGATGGTGCCGAGCGTCTTGCGTGAGAGCCGGATGGCGTCGACGGCGCTGCGCAGGTCGCCGCGCACCAGCGTGATGTCCGATGCCTCGATGGCGACGTCGGTCCCGGTTCCCATCGCGAGCCCGAGGTCGGCCTGCGCGAGCGCGGGGGCATCGTTGACGCCGTCGCCGACCATCGCGACGACCTGGCCCTCGGCCTGCAGTCGCTTGACGACGTCGACCTTGTCGGCCGGAAGCACCTCGGCGATCACGTCGTCGATGCCGACCTCCGCGGCGATCTGCCGCGCCACCGCCTCGTTGTCCCCGGTGAGCAGGACGGGCCTCAGCCCGAGCGCGACGAGCCCGGCGACGGCCTCGCGGCTCGTGGGCTTGACGGTGTCTGCGACCACGAGGAGCCCACGCGGGCACCCTCCCAGCCTGCGACGACGACGGTCTTGCCCTGTCCCTCGGCCGCTGCCTTCGCCTTGGCGAGGGTGCCCGGCAGCGCGTCGGGGAACAGGGTCGCCCGACCGACGAGCACCTCAGTGCCGTCGACCGAGCCGCGTACTCCCCTGCCCTCGAGGTTCTCGAAGCCGTGGACGGCGGTCAGTACCCCCACCCGCTCCGTGGCTCCCTTGGCGATGGCCTGGGCGATGGGGTGCTCTGACGCGTCCTCGACGGCCCCCGCGCGACGCAGGAGGTCGTCGGAGTCGACGCCGTCGGCGGGGATCACGTCGACCAGCGTCATCCGGCCCGAGGTGACGGTGCCGGTCTTGTCGAGGACGACCGTGTCGACCTTGCGGGTCGACTCCAGCACCTCCGGCCCCTTGATCAGGATGCCGAGTTGCGCGCCTCGCCCGGTGCCCACCAGCAGCGCCGTCGGGGTCGCAAGGCCGAGCGCGCATGGGCAGGCGATCACCAGCACGGCGACGGCGGCGGTGAACGCGGCGCTCGCGGGGAAGCCGGCGCCGAGCCAGGCGCCCAGCGCCGCAACGGCGACCGCGATGACGATGGGCACGAAGACCCCGGAGATCCGGTCGGCGAGGCGTTGCACCTCGGCCTTGCCCGTCTGCGCGTCCTCGACGAGCTTGGCCATCTGCGCCAACTGGGTGTCACTGCCAACCCTGGTCGCCCGGACGACGAGCCGCCCGCCGGCGTTGACGGTCGCCCCGGCGACGGCGGTGCCTTCACCGACCTCGACGGGGACCGACTCGCCGGTCAGCATCGAGGCGTCGACGGCTGAGGTGCCGGAGACGACGACGCCGTCGGTGGCGATCTTCTCGCCTGGTCTGACGATGAACTCGTCGCCGACGCTGAGGTCATCGATCGGGATCTTCACCTCGACGCCGTCGCGCAGTACCGCGACGTCCTTGGCGCCGAGTTCGAGCAGCGCACGTAGCGCTGCCCCGGCCTGTCGCTTGGACCGCTTCTCGAAGTATCGGCCCGCCAGGATGAACATGGTCACGCCCGCGGCGACCTCGAGATAGATGTTGGCCGCCCCGTCCGACGGTGCGAGCGTCAGTTCGAAGGGGTGCTTCATGCCCGGCATGCCGGCCGTTCCGAAGAACAGCGCGTACAGCGACCAGAGGAACGCGGCCCCAGTACCCATCGAGATCAGCGTGTCCATGGTGGCGGCGCCGTGCCTCAGGTTCGCCCAGGCGGCCTTGTGGAACGGCCACGCGCCCCACACGATCACAGGGGCCGCAAGTGTCAGGGAGGCCCACTGCCAGTAGGTGAACTGGAGGGAGGGGATCATCGCCATGGCGATCACGGGCACCGAAAGGATCACGGACCCGATCAGCCGCTGTCGCAGCGACCGCAGTTCCGGATCGTCGGCGTCCTTCGCCTCGTCCGCGACGGCCTTGGGCTGCGGCAGGGCGGCGGTGTAGCCGGTCTTCTCGACCTCCGCGACGAGCAGTTCGGGGTCGTAGTCCTCGGGGACGGTGACCTTCGCCTTCTCGGTGGCGTAGTTGACGGTCGCGGTGACGCCGTCGAGCTTGTTGAGCTTCTTCTCGATCCGGTTGGCGCACGACGCGCAGGTCATGCCGCCGATCTCGAGTTCGATCCCCTTCAGCGGGGTGTCGTATTGACGGACCTCAGCGATGCCCACTCTCGTCCCCCTTCGGCTCAGTGGTGCCATGATCGGTGGCCGTGGGGCGGTGGTTCCAGTCGTCGACGGCGCTCCCGGGCACCAGCACACGGCCGGCCCCGAACGAGATCGCGAAGACGGCTGCCAGTGCCGCGGCATAGAGTGCCAGCTTCGTCGGCGCCCTCACGTGAGGCTCCCGGCGCCGCTAGCTCCGGCTGTGGCACATCTATTGCTGAACACGTCTCTTCTCTCCACCAGTGATACCCCCTCAGGGTATCTCGCGTATGTTCGGATCATATACCCCAGGGGGTATGAATCAAGAACTCGGAGGGCAGGCAAAAGGGTCGGGACGCGATATCCGGGGGCTGATCTCGATACGGAGTTCGCCCAGGGTCGATCAGCAGGCCCGGCCCTCCCAAGTGCCACCAGCAAGCTCTGACGCAGACCACCGCCGCCCGGCTCTCGGCCGCGACTGACAGGCGAAGACAGTCGCGAACAGCGATCGGACCCCTCGACAAGCTCGGGGAACGGTGGTCCGACCCTTCGGCAGGCTCTGGGAACGCGATCGGACCCCTCGACAAGCTCGGGGAACGGTGGTTGAGTCCTCAGCAAGGTCGCGAGGATTTCGACACGGTGGCCGCCGCTCCGCGTCGACCACCGGCTCGATCAGTAGGGACTGTCCGCGCCAGACGCCCCGGCCGGCGCCCGGTCGCAAGGCCCAACGCAACCACGCCACGAGCGAGACTTGACGTGCCGGAGGTTACGGCCGTGAGCCCTCGGTCGCCCCTTCTGCGCCGCATGCCCAACCAGACCAGGCAGGAACTGGCCTCACGCCTCGACCACGCTCGACCCGAGCGGGGCGACCGGGGGGCGCGCGGCGCGGTCGCGCAACTCAGGGGCACGGCTCCCAACCACAGCGAAGACCCACAGTGACGGGCAGACGGGGACGGGACGCCGGGCGGCCTCAACCACTCGCACCGAGCCACAGGCCAGCACCCAAGGACCAGACCGGCACCAATGCCGCCCGGTTCCCGGCCGCGGCTGACCGGCGGGATTCACGATCGGCGATCGGACCCCGCGACAAGCTCAGGGAACGGGTGATCGGACCCTTCGACGAGCTCAGAGAACGGGTGATCGGACCCTTCGACGAGCTCAGAGAACGGGTGATCGGACCCTTCGACGAGCTCAGAGAACGGGTGATCGGACCCCTCGACAAGCTCGGGGAACGGTGGTTGAGTCCTCAGGCAAGGTCGCGAGGATTCGACACAATGGGCGCCGCTCCGCGCCACCAGCGGCTCAGCCAGCAGGCCGGTCGACAAGCTCCGGAGCGGTGGTGCAGTCCGCAGTCCTGGACACGAGGATTTCGACGCGGCTCAATCAGCAAGCCCGGCCACGCCAACAGTGGAACGCGAGGTGCCGGAGGTTACGGCCGTGAGCCTCAGTCGCCCCTACTGCGCCGCATGCCCAACCCGACCAGGCAGGAACTGGCCTCACGCCTCGACCACGCTCGACCCGAGCGGGGCGACCGGGAGGCGCGCGGCGCGGTCGCGCAACTCAGGGGCACGGCTCCCACCCACAGCAAAGACCAAGAGACGGGCAGACGGGGACGGGACACCGGGCGGCCTCAACCACTCTCACCGAGCCACAACCAGCCCCCAAGAGGACCCGCACCAACGCCGCCCGGTTCCCGGCCGCGGCTGACCGGCATCAAGACGTCGGCAACAAACGACCATCGGACCGCTCGAGAGGCTCGAAGAATGGCGATCGGACCCCTCGACAAGCTCGGGGAACGATGGCCAAGTCCCCAGCGAGGTCAAGTAGATTTCGACACGCTGGCCGACGCTCCGCGCCGCCCACCGGCTCAATCAGCGATCCAGGGAACGGTCGCCTATCCCCCAAGCAAGGTCACGTAGATTTCGACACGCTGGCCGACGCTCCGCGCCGACCACCGGTTCAGTCAGCGGACCCACGGCTACGCGCCGACCACAGGCTCAAATCAGCAGGCCCACAGGCTCGACTAGAGGACCCGCAAGAGCGACAGGTACATGGCGTCAGTGCCCTGTCTGTGGGTCCAGAGTTGGACGTCCTCCCCCACCCCCACGTCCGGCACCTCCGGCAGCAGATCCGCAGCAACGAGCCTCTCCACCCCAGGCGTCGAGGCGAGCACGTCGTCGACCACCTCGGTCGTCTCGGCCCGATGCGGGGAACACGTCACGTACGCCACGACACCGCCAGGCAGCGTCGACGCGAGCGCCGTCCGCAACAGCGAACGCTGCGACTCCCCCAAGGCCCTGACGTCCTCGGGTCCTCGCCTCCACCGCGAGTCAGGTCGCCGCCGCAACGCACCCAAGCCGGAGCACGGCACGTCGACCATCACCTTCGCGAACGAGCGACCCCACGCCGGCGCCGTACCGTCCGCGGTGATCACCTCGTAGCCGTCCGGGTACGCCGACAGCGCCTCGGCGACCAGGCGCGCCCGGTGCTCCTGCGCCTCGCTCGCCAGCAGCCACGTGCCGTCCCTCCGAGCCAGGCCAGCCAGCAGCGCGGCCTTGCCACCGGGGCCTGCGCACATGTCCAACCACGGACCCTCGGGTGCTTCGGCCCGCGCCAGGGCAAGGGCGACCAACTGCGAGCCCTCGTCCTGCACGCCAGCAAGACCCTGACGCACCGCGGGCTGATCGGCGGGGGCTCCCGCCGCCGTGGCGCCGTACGGCGACCAACGCGTCGGCGTGGCGTCCTTCAGATCGGCGACCTCGGCGAGCCCGGGACGCACCACCAGCGTCGGTTGCGGCGAGACGTTGTTCGCGGCGAGCGCCTCGGCGATCTCCTCGACGGGCAACACGTCCGCGTACGCCTCGACGATCCAGCGCGGATGCTGCCCGCGCACCGCGAGCGCCCCCAACGCGTCCTCGCCCTCAGCCAACTCGTCCAGCCAGGCGTCAAGCGGCTTGGCCGAGATCTTACGCATCACCGCATTGACCAACCCCGTGACGCGCTGCCCGACCGTCGCCCGCGCCAGGTCCACCGTCGTCCCGACGGCGGCGTAGCGCTTCATGCCCATGCCGAGCACCTGGTGCGCGCCGAGCCGCAGCAGGTCGACCACCGCGGGCTGCATGGTGCCGAGCGAGCGACCGGAGGCCGCCTCGATGACCAGGTCGTAGGTGCCCATCAGCCGACAGGTGCCCGCCACCAGTTCGGTGACCAGCCCGGCGTCGCGGGTGCTGAGCCCCGCGGTCGCAAGCCGCTTCGCGAGCGCGAGGTTCGCGTACGCGTCCTCACCGGTCACCTGGCGCAGCACGTCGAAGGCGATCCGGCGCGGCACGTCGACGGTGCTCGGCCTGCTCATGCGAGCACCTTGCCTTCCACGCCGGAGCGGGCCCAGTCGATCGCGGGCATCCGCCGCTTGCCCGGCGCCTGGACCTCGAGGAGTTCGAGCGTGCCGTCGCCGGTGCCGACGAAGACCTGCCGCTTGGTCGCGCTCAACTGCCCGGGGCCGAGCGGGAGCGGGTCGGCGACGCGGGCGCGGTAGACCTTGAACCGCTGCCCGTCGAGTTCGCACCAGGCGCCCGGGTCGGGAGAGCAGCCCATGATCTGGTTGCGCAGCGAGGCGGCGTCCCGGCCGAGGTCGAGGCGCGCCTCCTCGACGGTGATCTTCGGGGCGACCGTGATGCCCTCGGTCGGCTGGGGCGTGGGGGCGACCCCCACGGCGATCAGGTCGACGGCGGCGACCAGTTGACGCGCCCCCGACTCGGCGAGGCTGGCGAGCAACTCCCCCGCCGTGGCGTCCGGCATCGGGAACGACTCCACCAGGTACACGTCCCCGGCGTCGAGTTCGCGCACGATGTCGAAGCAGGCCGTGCCGATCTCGGGGTCGCCCGCCATGATGGCGCGCTGCACCGGCGCGGCCCCGCGCCAGCGCGGCAGCAGCGAGAAGTGCAGGTTGACCCAGCCGTGGGTCGGGATGTCGAGCGCCGACTGCGGCAGCAGCGCCCCGTAGGCGACCACCGGGCACGCGTCGGGGGCCAGGTCGCGCAGCCGGGCCTGGAACTCTGGGTCGCGTGGGTGCGACGGCTTCAGCACCTCGATCCCCAACTCGGTCGCGCGCTGGGCGACCGGCGAGGCGGTCAGCCTGCGGCCCCTACCCGCGGGCGCGTCCGGGCGGGTGACGACGGCGACGACCTCGTGCGAGGAAGCGACCAGGGCGTCAAGGGATGCGACGGCCGCCTCGGGGGTGCCGGCGAAGACCAGTCTCATCTGTCCTCCAACGATTCGGGGTCGACGGTGATGCTCAGCATTCCACGCTCCTTGCGGGCGGATCGGATCGCCGCGGCCGCCTTGACCCTGCGGGTCAGTTCCCTTCCCCGGTCGACGGGGGCCCGCAGCAACGCCGCCCAGCGCTCGGGGCCCACCTCGGTCGGGCCGAGGATCTCGATGCCCTCCCAGTCGTCGTTGTCCAGGAAGTCGTTCACCGCGTCCGGTTCCCCGACGATGCGCGCCAATTTGGTGGCAGGCACAAGGCCCGCGTCGGCCCGGTCGGCCAGTTCGCGCGCGACGAAGCCCGCCAGGTCGGAGCGGACCATCGCCTGGATCGCCGGCTGGGTGTCGGTCCCGACGATCAGCACCGACCCTCCCTCCCGGGGGCCGCGGGCGAGCGCCGCGGCGTTGGACCAGCGGCGCACCGCCTCCTCGGCGGCGCGCAGGTCCGCGCGGGCCAGCGTCACGTCGGCGTCGAGGATCAGCGCCCCTGCGTAGCCGCCCGCAGCCTCGGGTTCGGCGCCCGGGGTCGCGACGACGATGGCCGCCTGGTCCGGCACCTCGTCGCGGATCCGGTCCGCCGACGAGTTGACCGCGAGCACGCCGGGAAAGGCCCGTGCGAGTTCCTCAGCGGTGCGGGCGGCACCCGCGAGCGGGGTGCGCAACCCAGAGGTGTGGCAGTGGGGGCAGGTCCAGCGGCTGGGCCGGAAGCCGCACAGCGCGCATTCGGGCATCCCTCGGGTCTTCTCCCGCATCGGGCCCTCGCACTTGGGGCAGCGCGCCAGGTTCCCGCACCTGGCGCAGGAGAGCGATGCGGAGAAGCCGACCATCGGCACCTGAACGAGCACGGGGCCCTTCGCGAGGTGGTCGCGGAGGAATCGGAAGGCCACCGAAGGGATCCGCAGCCGGGCCGCGGTCGGGTCCCGGTCGCGGTCGACCTCTGACACCGCCCGGACCGGCGTGGAGACGCGGCGGGAGTCTCCTGGGCTGAGGGCGAGTTCGCGCAGCCACCCCCTCTCGACCAGCGCCTGCGCGTCGGTGCTGCGCGCGTGGCCGGCGATCAGAAGGGCGGCGTTCTCGCGCGAGGCGCGCAGGATCGCGACGGCTCGGGCGTGCGGGTGCGGGGCGCGCGGTTCTGCGTAGCCGTCGTGCCCGTCGTCGACGATCACCACGAGGCCGAGGTCGTGGACCGGCGCGAACACCGCGCTGCGGGTCCCGACGATGATCCTCGCCTCGCCCCTGGCTGCGGCCAGATAGGCGCGATAGCGCGCGGACCGGCCGAGTTCTGCGGCAAGCGAGGCGACGGCGCCGTGGCCGAAGACGGCCCGGAAGCGGGTCAACGCCCGGTTGACCTCCCGCACCGTCGGGAACACCACGACCACGGAGCGACCGGAGGCGAGCGTCGCGTCGCAGGCCTCGATGACTCCGCCCAACAGGTCGCCCGGCCCGTCGTTGACGGCCGCGGCCTGCCACATGACGCGCGGCGAGCGCCCTTCGCGTAGGGCGTCGAGCAGCGTGGCGCCCTCCGGGTAGCTGGGCAGCACGGTCGCCGACTCGAGGGGCTTGGGGGCGGGCCACTCGCGCTGCGGTGCCTTCTCGGTGGTGGCGTGTCGAGGCGGGATGGCCAGTCGCGCCACGTCCCACCAGGTGCCCGCATAGTGGTCAGCCACGGCCCGGATCAGCTCGTTGACGCGCGGCACCGCGATGGGTTCCGGGGAGACGACCTTGCGGAGCTTTGCGAGGGAGTCGAGTTCGCTCTCGTCGGCCAGTTCGATGAGCCAGCCATCGCGCAACTGGCCGGAGAACGGCACCTTGACGCGGGCCCCGACCACTGCATCCGCCACGAGGGCCTCGGGAATCTCGTAGTCGAACAGCCGGTCCAGGTGGGCCAGCGGCACGTCCACGGCGACCCGGGCCACCCGTGGGAAGCTCACCGTTATCCCTTGACTGCGGCCGCCAGCGCGTCGGCGCGGTCGGTCCGCTCCCAGGTGGCGTTGGGCAGGTCGCGGCCGAAGTGGCCGTAGACCGTCACGTCGCTGTAGATGGGGCGCAGCAGGTCGAGGTCGCGGATGATCGCGCCGGGGCGCAGGTCGAAGGTGGCGAGCACGGCGTCCCGGATCTGCGACTCGGGCACCACGGAGGTGCCGAAGGTGTCGAGGTAGAAGCCGACGGGGTGCGCCTTGCCGATGGCGTAGGCGACCTGCACCTCGCAGCGCCTCGCGAGGCCCGCGGCGACGACGTTCTTGGCGACCCAGCGCATCGCGTAGGCGGCCGAGCGGTCGACCTTCGACGGGTCCTTGCCTGAGAAGGCGCCGCCGCCGTGGCGGGCCATGCCGCCGTAGGTGTCGACGATGATCTTGCGACCCGTGACGCCTGCGTCGCCCATCGGGCCACCGATGACGAACTTGCCTGTCGGGTTGACCAGGACGCGCTCGGGGACCGCGAAGCCGTACCTGTCGAGCACCGGGGCGATGACCTCGCGGCGCAGGTCGGCGCCGATGGTGTCCTGCGTGACGTCCTCGCCGTGCTGCGAGCTGACCACGATGGTGTCGATCCCCTCGGGGCGACCCTCATCGTCGTAGGAGACGGTGACCTGGGTCTTGCCGTCGGGCCTGAGGTAGGGCAGCGTCGCGTCCTTGCGGACCTCGGTGAGCCGCTCCGCGAGCCGGTGCGCCAGGTCGATGGGCAGCGGCATCAGAGCGGGGGTCTCGTCGCAGGCGAAGCCGAACATCAGGCCCTGGTCGCCCGCGCCCTGGAGGCTGACGGCGTCGGCCTCGGCGTCCACGCGGTGTTCGTATGCGTCGTCAACGCCCTGGGCGATGTCGGGCGACTGGTTGCCGATCGCGACCGAGACGCCGCAGGACGCGCCGTCGAAGCCCTTCCTGGACGAGTCGTAGCCGATCTCGAGGATGCGTTCGCGGACGAGGTTGGCGACGTCGACATAGCCGGTCGTCGACACCTCCCCCGCGACGACCACGAGGCCGGTGGTGATCAGCGTCTCGACGGCGACGCGCGCGAGCGGGTCCTGCGTGAGCAGCCCGTCGAGCACGGCGTCGGAGATGGAATCTGCGATCTTGTCGGGGTGACCTTCGGTCACGGACTCCGACGTGAAGAGTCGGCTCATGACGAGCTCCTTAGTGCGGCGACAAGCCGCGTTGGTGAGGGTGGATGTGGCGGCAACAAGCCGCCCCCTTGTGGGCGTCGGTCAGGACGCGGGAGTGTCGTCCGTTGCGAACGGGTCGACGAAGGTGAAGGCCGGATCTGCGGTCTCGGAGGCGCGGGAGGCTTCCTCGGCGGCGGGATCGATCTGGGTGTACTGCAGGAGGCCCTCGTTCATCTCGCGGAGAGCGATGGAGAGGGGCTTCTCCTCCGGAGCGGCAGGCACCATGGGGCCGACGTTCTCCAGCAGGCCCTCACCGAGCTGCGAGTAGTAGGCGTTGATCTGCCGCGCACGCTTCGCCGCGAACAGCACCAGACGGTACTTCGAGTCGATGTCGTGCAGCAGGTTGTCGATCGGCGGATTGGTGATGCCTTCAGGCTGAGTGTTCAAGGTGATCCTTCGTTCACGGATTTCGATCACAAGCCCATCAAGCTTACCAAAGTATTGACGGTGTCCTCGATCTCGATGTTCTTGACGACGTGGTCGGCCTCGGCGATCGCCTCAAGCTCGACCCGTGCGGTGGCGAGGCGTCGCTCCTGGCCCGCCTTGTCCTCGGTGCCGCGCCCCTCAAGGCGCGAGACCAGCTCCTCCCAGGACGGCGGGGTCAGGAAGACCAGCCGCGCCTCGGGGAGGTTGCGCTTGACCTGACGGGCGCCCTGCAGGTCGATCTCGAGGACGACCTGGTTACCCGCGGCGAGCGCGTCGAGGACGGGCTGCCTGGGGGTGCCATAGAAGTTGGTGCCGTGCACCACGGCCCATTCGAGGAACTCTCCCCGCTCGATCAACGACTGGAACTCTTCGATGGAGACGAACCGGTACGACGTCCCGTCGGTCTCCCCCGGACGCGGCTCGCGCGTGGTCATGGAGACGGAATAGAAGAGTTCGGGGTGCAGCTCCTTGAGCCTGGCGCAGACGGTGCCCTTACCCACTGCGCTCGGCCCGGAGATCACCCACACATGCGAGGTGTTCACCAGGCCGAGCTTAGGTCACGCAGTGGTTAGTTGAACAACTCGTTCAGTCGCTCCACCTGGTGGCGACCGAGGCCACGAATGCGCCGGTTCGGGGCGATCTGGAGGTTCTCCATGATCTCCGTGGCGCGCGTCACACCCACCCGTGGGATGGAACGCAGCAGGTCGATGACCTTGATGCGCGACAAGGTGTCATCGGCGAGCGCCTTGTCGAGAGCCTTGCTGAAAGTCAGCTCGCCGTTCTTTACCCGGTCCTTGAGTTCTGCGCGCGCGCGACGAGCCTGCGTCGCGGCCTCACGTGCGGCACCGAGTTGCTCGCTGCTCAATTGTGGAATCGTCATTGAAAGTCCCTTCACCTCATGACTATTCGAATCGACACGCCTTGTGTCGAGAAGAATCTACCTTCGTTGTATCCGAAAGTCAGTAGTTTTCACCGTTTTCTGGCAACTTGCGCAACTCGGCAGTTAGACTCCGCGCCCTTTCTCCCAAGTTCTCGTGTCCGCTGCCGATGATGTCACGACTCGCAGTGGGTAGTACGCGCGGGAGAGCGCTCCCAAACACGTCGGCCAGACCCGAGATGGTGCCTCCCTGTGCACCGATCCCCGGGACCAGAATTGATCCGTTGAAACCGCCAAGATCACATCCTGCCTCCCGGTGTGTCGCACCCACGACGAGCCCGATGCAGCCCTCTGCGGAGGCATTCATCTCCCGCGTTTCGTTGACGATGTGCTGGGCAACGGTTCCCGCGCCGGTATCGGCGAGTTGGATGGTCGCGCCGTCGGGGTTGGAGGTGCGGGCCAGTACATAGACCCCCTGTCCACCCGCGACGGCGGCGTCGATGGCCGGGCGGAGGGCGCCGACGCCGAGGTAGGGGCTGATGGTGATGGCGTCGGCCCAGAGCGGCGCGCCGTCTCCCAGGTAGGCAGCCGCGTAGCCCGCCATGGACGAGCCGATGTCGCCGCGCTTCACGTCGAGAATCGACAAGGCGCCCGCATCGCGGATGTCGGCGAGCACGCGTTCGAGGACGGCGACGCCGCGCGATCCATATGCCTCAAAGAAGGCTGACTGGGGCTTGAACACCGCGATCGTGGGGCCGAGGACCTCGACGATGCCGCGGGCGCAGCGTTCCAGTCCGGAGAGGTCGTGGGCGAGGCCCCATGCGTCGAGGACGCTTGGCATCGGATCGATGCCGACACACAGCCTCCCCCGTTGAGCGGTCACCTGGGCGAGGCGGTCGGCATAGGTCACTAGCTTCTCCTTGTGTCGTTGATCCCGGCGATCAGGGCCGGCCCTTCGTAGATGAATCCCGTGTACAACTGCACCAGCGCAGCACCCGCGTCGAACATCCGGGCGCCGTCCCTGGGGCTCATGATGCCCCCCACACCCATGACCGGCAGTGTAGTTGAGGTTGTCAACCGTTCAACGAAGTTGAGCGCCTTGGCGGTCAGCGGCGCGCCGCTCAGCCCGCCAGCCTGGTTGGCGAGTGCGGAGTCGGCTGAGTGCAGGCCTTCCCTGGAGAGGGTGGTATTGGTCGCGATCAGGCCGCTGACTGAGGAATCGCGCAGAACTGCGAGAGTTTCGTCCAGATCGGTGCCCTGAAGGTCGGGTGCGAGCTTCACAAAGATCGGCACCGGCGTGTCGGACAGGTCCCGCGCCTCGGTCGTGAGGGCCGACACGAGGTGGCCGATCTCACGGGCCGCCTGCAGGCTGCGCAGGCCGGGAGTGTTCGGGCTGGACACGTTGACGGCGATGTAGTCGGCAAGCGGCGCCAGCAGTCGCAGCGACATCAGGTAGTCGTCGGTGGCCTGGTCGAGGGGCGTCGCCTTGGTCTTGCCGATCGAGACGCCCAGCGGGATCCCCATGGCCGAGTTGCCGCGGGCCACTCCCTTGGCCCGGAGCGTCTGCGCGAGCGCGGCGGCGCCCGCGTTGTTGAACCCCATCCGGTTCACGATGCCGCGACTACTGATCGCCCGGAAGACGCGGGGCTTCGGGTTGCCGGGCTGGGCGTGGGCGGTGACGGTGCCGAGTTCGGCGAAGCCGAATCCGAACCGCGCCCACGCCTGCGCCGCGACGCCGTCCTTGTCGAGGCCGGCCGCCAGCCCAACCCTGTTGGGGAAGCTGACGCCCGCCACCGTCACCGGGTCGGCGACCCGGCCGTCGGCGTGTCCCGGCACCCTGGAGAGCCAATGCAGCATGGCCTCGTGGACGCGTTCGGCGTCCCCCCCGGCATACCGGAACAGGCCAGCGCGGAGAGCACGGTATCCGGCGCGGAGCGCACGGGTACCGATCTCACTCATCGGGCAGCCCAGTCCTGAAGGGATCGGACGTCGATGTCGCCGCGCTGCAGCGACTCGATGCCCTGCGTCGCGGCGCCAAGCCCCGGGACGGTCGTCACGAGCGGCACGTCGGCGAGCACGGCGGCGGTGCGGATCTGGTAGCCGTCCTCGCGGGTGCTCTCCCCCGACGACGAGCCCTCGGGCGTGTTGAAGATCAGGTCGATCTTGCCGGAGTTGATCAGCTCGACGATGCTCGGCTGCGTGGCGCCCTCGGTCATCTCGGACAGCTTCTTGACGTCCTCGGCGGCGACGCCGTTGCGGCGCAGCACCGAGGCGGTGCCGCGGGTGGCGAGCACCCGGAAGCCGAGGTCGACCAGTCGCTTGATGGGCCAGATCGCGTGGCGCTTGTCGCGGTCGGCGATCGACACGAAGATCGTCCCTGCGGTGGGCAGCGGTCCCCCGCCGCCCGCTTGGGACTTGGCGTAGGCGGTGCCGAAGTTGTCGCTGAGGCCCATCACCTCGCCGGTGGAGCGCATCTCGGGGCCGAGCAGCGTGTCAACGAACGCTCCGGTGGAGGTGCGGAACCGGTTGAACGGCATCACGGCCTCCTTCACGGCGACCGGGGCGCCGGGCAGCGGCGTGGAGCCGTCGCCCTCGGCGCGCAGCATGCCGGAGGCGCGCAGGTCGGCGATCGACCGGCCGAGCATGACGAGAGCGGCCGCCTTCGCGAGTGAGGTGTTGGTGGCCTTCGAGACGAACGGCACCGTCCGGGAGGCGCGCGGGTTGGCCTCCAGCACGTACAGCGTGTCGGAATGCAGCGCGTACTGGATGTTCAGCAACCCCCGCACGCCGACGCCCTCCGCGATCGCGAGCGTGTCATGGCGGATCTGGTCGATCACCGCGTCCCCGAGGGTGATCGGCGGGAGCGAGCAGGCCGAGTCGCCGGAGTGGATGCCCGCCTCCTCGATGTGCTCCATCACGCCGCCGATGTAGAGGTCGGTGCCGTCGTAGAGCGCGTCGACGTCGATCTCCACCGCGTCGTCGAGGAAGCGGTCAACCAGCACGGGCTGGTCCTGGCTCACCTCGGTCGCCTTCTGGATGTAGGTCTCGAGAGCCTCGTCGGTGTAGACGATCTGCATCCCGCGCCCGCCGAGCACGTAGCTCGGGCGCACCAGGACCGGGTAGCCGATCTCCTTGGCGATCGCCTTTGCCTCGTCGGCGGAGGCCGCCATGCCGTGCTTCGGGGCGGTCAGGCCCGCGTTGGCGAGCACCCGACCAAACGCGCCGCGCTCCTCCGCGAGGTTGATCGCCTCCGGCGAGGTGCCGACGATGGGCACCCCGGCATCCTTCAGCGTCTGCGCGAGCTTCAGCGGCGTCTGCCCACCGAGCTGGCAGATGACCCCAGCGACGGGGCCCGCCTGGAGCTCGGCGTGGTAGATCTCGAGGACGTCCTCGGCCGTCAGGGGCTCGAAGTAGAGGCGGTCGGCCGTGTCGTAGTCGGTGGAGACCGTCTCGGGGTTGCAGTTGACCATCACGGTCTCGTAGCCGGCCTCGCGAAGGGCCATGGTGGCGTGCACGCACGAGTAGTCGAACTCGATGCCCTGGCCGATCCGGTTCGGGCCGGAGCCGAGGATCAGCACGGCCTCCTTGGTGCGCGCGGGCACCTCGGTCTCCTCGTCATAGGACGAGTAGAGGTACGGCGTCGCGGCCGCGAACTCGGCCGCGCAGGTGTCGACGGCCTTGTACACGGGGCGGATGCCGAGCGCCCACCGGACGCCGCGCACCACGTCGGTGCTGAGGTTACGCAGCCGGGCGACCTGGGCGTCGGAGAGTCCGTGCCGCTTGGCCATCCGCAGCACCTCGGGGGTCAGCTCGGCGGCGTCGCGGACCTCGCGGGCGGCGTCGAGCATCACGACGAGTTGGTCGAGGAACCACGGGTCGATCTTGGTGGCGTCGAAGACCTGCTCGACGCTGGCGCCCGCGCGCAGCGCGTTCATGACGAGCTGGATGCGACCGTCGTGGGGTCGGCTGGCGCGCTCGAGCAGGTCGTCGACCGAGTCGGTGATCGGCTGGCCGAACTCGAAGGGCGCCTTCGGGTCCTCCATCGAGCGCAACGCCTTGCCGAGCGCCTCGGTGAAGTTGCGTCCGATGCCCATCGCCTCGCCGACCGACTTCATGTGCGTGGTCAGGAACGGGTCGGCGGCCGGGAACTTCTCGAACGCGAAGCGGGGCACCTTGACGATCACGTAGTCGAGCGTCGGCTCGAAGCTCGCCGGGGTCTCCTTGGTGATGTCGTTGGGGATCTCGTCGAGGGTGTACCCGACGGCGACCTTCGCGGCGATCTTGGCGATCGGGAAGCCCGTGGCCTTCGACGCGAGCGCCGAGGAGCGCGACACGCGGGGGTTCATCTCGATGACGATCATGCGGCCGTCGTCGGGGTTGATCGCGAACTGGATGTTGCAGCCGCCGGTGTCGACGCCGACGGCGCGGATGATGCCGATGCCGACGTCGCGCATCCGCTGCAGTTCGCGGTCGGTCAGCGTCATGGCGGGGGCGACGGTGATGGAGTCGCCGGTGTGCACGCCCATCGGGTCGAAGTTCTCGATGGAGCAGATGATCACGACGTTGTCCGCCTTGTCGCGCATCACCTCCAGCTCGAACTCCTTCCAGCCGAGGATGGACTCCTCGATCAGGACCTCGGTGGTCGGCGATGCGGAGAGGCCCGCGCCTGCGATGTTGCGCAGTTCGCCCTCATCGTGGGCGAAGCCGGACCCGACGCCGCCCATGGTGAAGCTGGGGCGCACCACGACGGGGTAACCGAGGTCGTCGGCAGCGGCCACCACCTCGTCCATGGTGTGGCAGATGGCCGAGCGCGCCACCTCGGCGGCGCCGCCCGCGATGTCGGTGAGCCCGAGCACGATCTGCTTGAACTGTTCGCGGTCCTCGCCGCGCTGGATGGCCTCGATGGAGGCGCCGATCAGCTCGACTCCGTACTTCTCGAGCACCCCGTTCTCGTGTAGCTTGACGGCCGCGTTAAGCGCCGTCTGGCCACCGAGCGTGGCAAGCACCGCGTCGGGGCGCTCCTTGGCGATCACTCGCTCAACGAACTCGGGCGTGATGGGCTCGACGTAGGTCGCGTCGGCGAAGTCGGGGTCCGTCATGATGGTGGCCGGGTTCGAGTTCACCAGGACGACGCGGTAGCCCTCCTCGCGCAGCACGCGGCAGGCCTGGGTGCCGGAGTAGTCGAACTCGCAGGCCTGGCCGATCACGATCGGGCCGGAGCCGATGACGAGGATCGAGGAGATGTCCGTGCGGCGGGGCATCAGGCTTCCTTCCCGGCCGACAGGACGTCGGCGAAGCGGTCGAACAGGTAGTTGGCGTCGTGGGGTCCCGCTGCCGCCTCCGGGTGGTACTGCACCGAGAAGGCCACCAGGTCTCCGTCGCGGCGAAGTTCGAGGCCCTCCACGACGTCGTCGTTGAGGCACACGTGGCTGACGGTGACGTCGCCGAACTCGGTGCTTGTCGCCTTGTCGAGCGGCGCCTGGACGGCGAAGCCGTGGTTGTGGGCCGTGATCTCGACCTTGCCGGTGGTGCGGTCGACCACGGGCTGGTTGATGCCGCGGTGGCCGAACTTCAGCTTGTAGGTGTCGAGACCGAGCGCGCGGCCGAAGAGTTGGTTGCCGAAGCAGATGCCGAAGTAGGGCAGGCCCGCCTCGAGCACCTCGCGCAGCACGGAGATGGGGCCGGTCGCCGTGGCGGGGTCGCCCGGGCCGTTGCTGAAGAACACGCCGTCGGGCTGGTACTCCATCAGCTGCTCGAAGGTGGTGTGCGCAGGCACGACGTGCACCTCGAGCCCGCGGGCCGCGAGCTGGGTGGGCGTCATGGACTTGATACCGAGGTCGACCGCGACCACCGTCGCGCGCTTCTCGCCTTGGGCGGGCACGACGTAGTGCGTCTTGGTGGTGACGTCGCCGACCAGGTCGGCGCCCGCCATCAACGGCTGCTCGTTGACCTTCGCCAGCAGAGCCTGCGGATCAAGGGTGTCGGTGGAGATGCCGACGCGCATCACGCCGCGGTCGCGGACGTGGCGGGTCAGCGCCCTGGTGTCGATGTCGGAGATGCCCACGATGCCCTGGTCGCGCAGTTCCTCGTCGAGCGGCCTGCGGGAGCGCCAGTTGGAGGGGCGGGGCGCGGGGTCGCGGACGATGAAGCCCTGCACCCAGATGCGGCCGGACTCGCCGTCCTCGTCGTTCCAGCCGGTGTTGCCGATGTGCGGCGCGGTCATGAGGACGACCTGCCCGCGGTAGCTGGGGTCGGTCAGCGTCTCCTGGTAGCCGGACATGCCGGTCGAGAAGACCAGCTCACCGAAGGTCTCCCCCTCGGCGCCGAAGGACTGGCCACGAAATACGCGCCCATCCTCCAAAACCAACAATGCAGGACGGGAACTCATGCGTACCTCTTTCGGATCAGTTCGTTGTCGGCTTTGCCGCCAGGGCCTTTGACAGCAGTCCGTTCAGGAATGCCGGGGATTCGTCCGTCGAGAGGTCGCCCGCAAGGCGGACCGCCTCGGAGATCACTGCGGACGGCGGGGTCTCGGTGTAGTCGAGCTCGTAGATCGCGATGCGCGCCAGGTTGCGGTCGACGCAGGGCATCCGCTCCAACGGCCAGTTCATGGTCGTCGATTCTGCGATGCGCTGGTCGATCTCCATCTGGTGCTCCGCGACGCCGAGCACGATGTCGGTGGTCAGTTCGCGCACAGTATTGCCGGAAAGCGTGCGCTGCTCGGCGAACGTCTCACTGACCGAGGCGTCGCGTTGGTCCGCCATGAACAAGATGTCAAGGGCGGCCTTGCGGGCCTTGGTCTGCGAGCTGTAGTGGGGCTTGACGTCAGCCATTTAGCTGGAGACGCGTCCCAGGTAGGAGCCGCCCTCGCGGGTGTCGACCTTGATGCGCTCGCCGGTGGTGATGAACAGGGGAACCTGGATCTCCTTGCCGGTCTCCAGCGTGGCGGGCTTGGTGCCGCCGGTGGAGCGGTCGCCCTGCAGGCCGGGCTCGGTGTAGGTGACCTCGAGCTCGACCGATGCCGGGAGCTCAATGAACAGCGGGGTGCCCTCGTGGGTGGCGACGATGGCGTTCTGGTTCTCCAGCATGTAGTCCTTGGCATCGCCGACGATGTCTGCGGAGATCATGAACTGGTCGAAGGTGGTGTTGTCCATGAAGACGTAGTCGTCGCCGTCCATGTACAGGTACTGCATCTCGCGACGGTCGACGGTCGCGGTGTCGACCTTGGTGTCGGAGTTGAACGTCTTGTCGATGATCTTGCCGGTCAGCACGTGCTTGAGCTTGGAGCGCACGACGGTGTTGCCCTTGCCCGGCTTGTGGTGCTGGAACCACAGAACCTGCCAAAGCTGTCCATCGAGATCGAGAACCATGCCGTTCTTCAGATCGTTGGTTGACGCCATGTTGGGGACTCCTCGTCGCAGACTTGCGGCACTCACGCGGCCAGCGTTGCACTCTACCGCAGACGCCCCGAATCCCCCAAGGCGTTGCCCCGGCCGTCCATCAGGCGATGAGGCCCCCGGCCAGCGCGCTGACCAATGCACCAGCCACCCCCACGATTGCGACCATCCGCATCACCCGGCAGTGTGGCTCCCCCGGCGTGAGCCGATGCGTCGCACATATCGCAGCGACGGCTGCGATCGCGACGAGGGTGGCGGCACACAGCATGTCTCGACGGTAGGGCGCCGACTGGCGCTGGGTCAGGCCTGGAGGCATGCCTCTCTGCGGTGGTGCTGGCACCACCGTCGACATGCAGGCGGGCACTCCCGACACGAACTCCGCAACCAGGCATGCTGATGCGTATGAAAGACAAGGGCACACCGAAGCGCAGGTTCGGTCAGGCGATCACCGACAACGTCTGGCTTGCCTGGTATGCCTTTCGCGAGGCGATCGCCCTCGGATGGCTACCGTTGGGACTGATTCTCGGCGTGCTTGGCCTCGACTCGGCACCGCTGTTCTCGGCACTGCGCGAGAATGCCGAGCGCCAGCGACGACTGGCGTCCCGCGTCCTCGACCGCCCGCTATCCGCGCCGCCGTTCACCGCTCGTCGAGTCGCAGGCATAGAGGAAGTGGTCGCCCAGCTTCGCGACCCCGAGACGCTGGCCGACATCCGGTGGCACCTCACGAATCCACTCCTGAGCGCCATCGGCCTCTCCGTTCAGTTGGCCTGCATGATCGCTGGTGTCGTGTACATGGTGCAGGGAGCCGTCGGGTTTGTGGACTACCTCCCGTACGCCACCAACTACCTAGCGGGGCTTGCCTTCGGCACAGTTCTCCTCATATCGACGCTTCCCCTGGCACGCGTCAACCAGTTGACGACAGCGCGTCGGGCAGCCTTCCAACTCGCCGATGCCCCGGACAGACCGCTCTAGCGAAGCGGGTCGACGAGTTGACCACGACCCGGCGTTCGGCGCTGGAACTGCAGGAGGCTGAGATCCGCCGCATCGAGCGCGATCTCCACGACGGCGCCCAGGCGCGCATCGTCACCATGGGGATGACGCTGACGCAGGTGGAACGGCTGTTGGAGATCGACCCTGAGGGCGCGAGGCTGTTGCTCGCGACAGCCAAGAGCGACTCATCCGCGGCTCTGCAGGACCTCCGTGGGCTGGTGCGGGGCATCCGACCTCCGGTCCTTGCCGACCGGGGCCTTGTCGCGGCGGCAAGGGCGCTCGCGGCGTCGTCTCCGATCGACATGCGGGTCGAGGCGTCGGATTCGTTTCGCCTGATCGCCCCCTTGGAGTCGGCGCTGTACTTCACGATCGCCGAACTGGTCACGAACGCGGCAAAGCACTCCGGGGCGTCGGAGATCGTCATCGATCTGGAGGACGAGAGCGACTGGGCGGTCGCCCGGGTCACGGACAACGGCATCGGGGGTGTGGTTGAGGGACCGTTCGGGGGCATCGCGGGATCCGCGCCCGGCTCGCCCCGTTCGACGGCCACCTCGACGTCATCTCCCCGTCGGCGGCCCGACCGTCGTGACCGCCCGCGTCCCTCGCCCCGTGTAGCGGTGGCCTGGTTAGGGCGTTGAGCAGTATTCACTGGTCGAACCGCCCGAGTCCCCCGTCCCGTGTAGCGATGGCTGGGTGTCGCGTTTGAGCAGTAGTCACTGGTCGGTTGAGCAGTAGTCACTGGTCGATGGACGACACGCCGAGAGCGCACGTCGAAACGGCCATCGAACCCAGAATGCTGCTCAACGACCGCCCCGTGGACGCGCGCCCATCGCGCATGGGTCGAGCACGGATTACTGCTCAACCCCACAGCCGACCCAGGGCCCCCTCTCCGCTGGCCGTCCGAGTCGCCGGCGCGCACGGCTTCGCGCCCCTGGGTACTGCTCAACGCCAGAGCCGACCGACGGCGGCCGCTCCGCTTGCTGGTCCGTTAGCCGGCGCGCAGGAAGGCGAGGACGGCCAGGACGCGGCGCGAGGAGTTCGGCTCCTCGCTCAGGCCCAACTTCGCGAAGATCGAGTTGATGTGTTTCTGGATGGCCTTCTCGGTGACGACGAGTCGCTCGGCCATGGCGGCGTTGGCCTCGCCCCGCGCCATCAGTTCGAGCACCTCCGTCTCGCGCGGCGTCAACGCGGACAGCCTGTCCGCGAGCACCTTGCGCTGCATCAGCGTCGTGATGACCTCCGGGTCGATCACCGTCCCGCCCGAGGCGACCGTGCGCAGCGCTGCGACGAAGCTGACGTCGTCGAAGACGCGGTCCTTCAGCAGGTAGCCGATTGCTCCGGCGCCGTCCCCGAGCAACTCGTCGAGGTAGAGGTGCTCGACGTACTGGCTGAGCAGTAGCACCGGGAACCCGCGTCGCGCCCTCCGCAGTTCGAGCGCGGCCCTGATCCCCTCGTCGGTGTTGGTGGGCGGCATCCGGATGTCGAGGAGCGCCACGTCGGGCTGCGTTTCCAGCACGCCGGGGACGATCTCCCCCGCCTCGGCGACGCTGCCGACGACCTCGACGCCGTTGGAGGCGAGCAGTCGTTCGAGGCCCTGCCGGAGCAGGAACTGGTCCTCGGCCAGGAAGATTCGCATGGTCCCAAGTCTGCCCGGACCCCCTAGGCACGCAGTCGGCTGGGTGGGGATTTGAGCATGTTGGTAACTCGTTTGCCTGTGAACGTGAACATCGGCTGAAAATCGCAACGAGACACCAAACATGCTCAAGGAAGCGCTCAGCCGACCGGTGTCGAGGCGGACTGGTCGTTCAGGATCCGGACGACCGCGTCGCGGGTGGCCTCGGCGTAGCTGCGGCCGTCGTCGAGGGTTGCCCGGCCGCCGAAGTAGGCGTTTGCGCCGTCGTGACGCATCGGGCCGACGCTCTCGAATGAGACGCGACCCTCCCGCTTCGCCCTGCCCCACGTCGACAGCGGGGCCGTCGGCCAGCGCCCAGGGAAGGCGATGTCGCCGATCAGCCGTAGCCGGTCGGAGGTCCCCGTCAGGTTCCAGACGTGCCGCATCCGGTCGAGGCCCGGATCGTCGCCGTAGATGCCTCCGACGCTGATCATCGAGACCGGGATTCCCAGGCCGGAGAGGAACCAGCCCGCGCCGAGCGCCATCTGCGCCCCTCCCGAGAAGCCGATCAGCGTGACCGGGTCGCCGCTGCCGGGGTGGTAGCCGTGGCGCTGCAGCGAGCGCCAGATCTCCTGCGCGAGGCCGATGCTCTGGGTCGGGCCGTAGCGGGGGTCGGCCGAGACGAGGACCTGGGCGATGTTGCGAAGGTTGATCAGCATCGCGAGCGGGTTGCTGCGCCACTGGCGGCGCATCCGGTCGAGCCTTCGCCACAGCCACTCGGTGGCGCGCTGCAGCAGCCCCCGGTTGTCGACCGCGTAGGGAAACACGTCGTCGACGATGACCACGTCGGTCACCGACTCGCGCAGCAGGTCGAGCCAGGCCGTCTCGCGCCGGGATAGGCCGTCCCCGCCGATCGTCCCGACGCCCGAGAGGTAGACGACGAAGTGGTGCGACGAGGTCTCGGCGCGGGCGTCGAGGGGGATCACGTCGAAGCTGCGACGCACCTCGACCTCGCCCTTGTCCGCCCACCAGCGCAGCGACTCGAGCGGGGACAGCAGCACGAAGGCGAACACGATCAGCACCGCGATGCCCAGGATCCAGGTGATCATCGGGTCACCTCCCGACGCTGCGAGACGGGGGTGATCGGGGTGCCAGCGAGGATGTCTCGCGCCGTGACCATCGTGGGTCGGCCGGTCGCGAGCGTCCACAGCCGCGAGGTGACCCAGTTCAAGGGGCGCTGCGCCAACCGGGAGACGACCTGCATCACGACCCAGCCCGCAGCGGAGAACCCGAGCGACCACAGCAGGCTGACGTCGAAGGCGCTGGCGACGCCGATCACGAGGATCAGGAAGCTCCACCCCTCGAGGATCCTGCCGAGCAGCAGTCCGAGGTGCGGGAGCGCCGTCGCGAAGTTCCACACCAGCGGCGCCGTCGACACCAGCCCGACGACGATCAGCGGCAGCAGCGGCATCGGGCCGCGCACCAGGGACGCCACGCCCCAGGTGATGGCGGCCTGCAGCACGTGCAGGAACGCAAGCGAGACCGCAGAGAGCAGCAGGCTGGTCAGGAGGCGCCAGCCGTTGATCTTGTTGAGCAGCAGGATCGCGATGTGTCCGAGCATCGTGGAGGCGGCGGCTAGCAGCGCCACGCCGAGCGCTGGCCACAGCAGCGTCATGGGCGCGTCATCGACGCGCAGGAACAGCCGAGGGTCTAGCCCAAGGGCCGCCCAGAGCACGCGCAGGACCTCCACGGGTTCATCTTGTCACGTCGGGCCTCGTGGGTGACGGCGCGACTCATCGTTGACGCCGGCCGCGCGGGCGGGCTATCTTGGCTAGTCCGCGTCACGGGACGCGGAACGAGTCCAGGAGCGACGTGCTGAAGTTCCAGCGCCAAGAAGCGGTGCAGCCGATGAGCTGCTACCGCCTTCTCGTCGTCCCTGAGGCACGCGGCTGACCGATCTACTGATCAATCTCTGGCCCCGTAACCGCTCAGGTTCGGGGCCTCATGTGTATCCGCGGCCATCACCGCACATGATTCCCCGACCAGCGACTCGTCCTGTTCAAGGAAGGAATCATGGAACACCTCACCAAACGGCTCGTCTCATGGGCAAGCATCCTGGACGAGCAGACGCTCGACCAGGCGCGCACCGCCTCGACGCTGCCGTTCATCTACCCGCATCTGGCGCTGATGCCCGACGCCCACCTGGGCAAGGGCGCGACCGTCGGATCGGTCATCCCGACGCTCGGGGCGATCATCCCCGCGGCGGTCGGAGTCGACATCGGCTGCGGCATGATCGCAGTGCGGACGCAGTTCACCAAGGCACAGGTGGCCGCCGTCGATCTCGCCGCGCTGCGGGTCGCGATCGAACGCGCGATCCCGCTGTCGGCGGGGCACCACAACGCGCGGGTGCTGCCGAGCGCCGAGCCGCGCATCCAGGAACTGGAGTCGCTTGCGGAGCGCTCCGGCCTCGACCCGGCAGGCTACGCGGGCAACTGGCGCCTCCAGCTCGGCTCGCTCGGCTCCGGGAACCACTTCATCGAGGTGACGGCTGACGAGAACGACGCGGTCTGGCTGTTCCTGCACTCAGGCTCCCGCGGTATCGGGAACAAGATCGCCGGGCATCACATCCAGGTGGCGCAGCGGCTCGCGAAGCAGTGGTGGATCGAGTTGCCAGACCCGGACCTGGCCTACCTCGTCGAGGGCACGGCCGAGTTCACCCGCTACATCGCCGAGCTGAGGTGGGCCCAGCACTTCGCGCTGCTGAACCGCGATGAGATGATGGATCGCGTCGTCGCCCGGATGGCGGCCGCCATGGGCGAGGGCGTCCAGGAGTTGGAGCGGGTCAACTGCCACCACAACTTCACCGAGCGCGAACGGCACTTCGGCAAGGACGTCTGGGTCTCCCGGAAGGGTGCCATCAAGGCCGACGAGGGACTCGCGGGCCTGATCCCCGGGTCCATGGGCACCGCCAGCTACGTCGTCAGCGGGCTGGGTAACCCGGTGTCGCTCAACTCGGCACCGCACGGTGCCGGACGGGCGTTCTCGAGGTCGCAGGCGCGGCGGACGTTCACGCGCGAACAGTTGCGGGAGTCGATGCGGGGCATCGAGTACCGCGACACCGACGCGTTCATCGACGAGATCCCCGCGGCCTACAAGCCGATCGACCAGGTGATGGCCGACTCGGCTGGGCTGGTCGAGATCCGCCACACGCTGCACCAGTTGGTCAACGTGAAGGGCGACTGAACCTCGCGCCGCGACCCTCGGGTGGCGGCGCGGGGCACTCGCCTACTGGATGCCGAAGGCGATCAGTTCGTCGAAGGCGCTCAGCAGCGCGGCGTCACCCTCGCGGGTGGTGGTGGCCGGCCGCGACCAGACGAGCATGTCGAGTTCCTGGGCGGGCCCTGCGATCACGGCCGCGGGCACAGCGCCCTCGGGAGCCCTGCCGCCGCCGATCTGGTCGACGAAGTCGTTGCCCCAGGCGGTCCCGTTCCACCGGTACAGCTCGACGAGCCGGGGCTCTTCGTCGGTGGGGCGCAGTTCGACGACGCCGAGCGGGGTGCGCGTGGCGTCTGCCGGCACCCAGTTCCACATCACGTCGAGGACGTGGTCGATCCCGCGACCCGCGACCTCCGGGTCGATCGGCGAGATCGGCAGCCCGGCGGTCAGTTCGGCGTCGACGCGATGGATGGTGGCCTCGTGCGGCTGCATCCGCTCGGTGAACCCGACGCTCTTGTCGCCGGGGAACCAACTCCACGACGGCGCGTCGAGGGGGCCGGACAGCAGCGCGGCGATCAGGTCCTCGGTGGCGCGCTCGCGACGGTCGAGCACCTCCGCGCGGGTCGCGGGGCGCGGCGGCTGGGCTGCCTCGAGCCGTTCGACCTCGGCGTCGCTTGTCGCCCCGGACGAAATGACCGACGCCCAGAACAGGTGGACCTCGGTGAGGTGCCACAGCAGGTCGTCTGCGTTCCAGCCCGGGCAGGTCGGGACCGGCGTTGCGGCGTCGATCCCCCGGATCACGTCGGCGAGGCGGCGCGCCTCGGCCCTGATCACATGCGTGGCTTCGTAGCTCATGCGCGACAGCCTAGAGGCTGCCTCAGACAAGTTCCGCGTAGCTGCGGGAGAGCACGTCCTCGTCCGGGTCGGCGAGCGCCGTGACGGACCCGACGGCGCGGAGCCCGACCAGCCGCAGCGACGACCCGCGGGCCTTCTTGTCGAGGCTCATGATGGGTCTGAGGTCGGAGAACGGTGCCGGGTAGCTGAGTGGTAGCCCGAGCCCGCCGAGCAGTTCGTCGTGCAGCGCGACGGTGTCGTCGTCGAGGCCCAGCAGGTCGCGGGAGACGCGCGCCATCCAGGCCATCCCGACGCTGATCGCCTGGCCGTGCCGCCAGGTGAAGCCCGCGTGCTTCTCGATGGCGTGGCCAAGGGTGTGGCCGTAGTTGAGGGCCTCACGCCCGACGTTGTCGCCGACGGAGGTGGCCTCGGTGAAGTCCGCGGCGACGACCCCCGCCTTGACGGCGATCGCCCGGCGGACGAGTTCGGCGAACCGGTCGCTGGTCACGTCGCGGCTGTCTGCGAGGTCCTCCGAGGCGAGTCGCAGAATCTCCGGGTCGGAGATGAAGCCGCACTTGACGACCTCCGCGAGCCCGGAGGCGACCTCTTCGGGGGCCAGCCCGCCGAGCAGATCGAGGTCGCACAGCACCGCGCGCGGCTCGTAGAACGCGCCGACCAGGTTCTTGCCCGCCGTCAGGTTGATCCCCGTCTTGCCGCCGACCGCCGCGTCGACCATGCCGAGCACCGACGTCGGGACGCTGACGTAGCCGACGCCACGCAGCCAGGAGGCGGCGACGAAGCCTGCGAGGTCTGTCGTGGTGCCGCCGCCGACGCCGATCACCAGATCGTTGCGGGTGAACCCGGCCGCCGCGAGCGCGTCCCAGCAGTCGGCGAGCACCTGCGGGGTCTTGGCGGCCTCCGCGTCCGGCACGGCGATCAGCGTCGCGGGGCGATCGACCAGCGCGGCGACCCGTTCGGCCAGCGCCGCGAGCGGCGCGGGATGGATGACGGCGACCCGGCTGGCGTCCGCGACGAGGGAGGGAAGCGCCGCGAGGGCGCCGCCCGCGATGGTCACGTCGTAGGGTCCGAGCCCCGACTCGACCCGGACGACGGCGCCGCTCACTGCTGCCCGTCCCACCCGCGTTCGCGGGCCAACTGGTCGGCGATCTCGGAGGAGCCGCGGCCGTCGGTCTCGATGATCTGGGTGGCGAGGGCCTCGTAGACGGGGGTGCGTTCGCGCAGCAGTTCGATTAGCCGGCCCCGCACGTTGCCGAGCAGAAGTGGCCGTGCAGTGTTCAGGCCGACCCGGCGGCTTGCCTGCCCGATGGAGACCTTCAGCCAGACGATGTCGTGGCCGGCGAGCGCCGAACGGATCTCGGGGTTCATGACGGAGCCGCCACCGAGGGACAGCACGTCGAAGGTGTCCAGCAGTTCGACGGTCGCCTCCTGCTCGAGGGCGCGGAAGTAGGTCTCCCCCTCGTCGGCGAAGATCTCGGCGATGGGCTTGCCCATCACCTCCTCGATGCGGTGATCGACGTCGACATAGGTCTTGCCGAGCTTTCGGGCAAGTCGCCTGCCGACGGACGACTTTCCGGCGCCCGGGGCGCCGATCAGGACGATGCTCATCGGCCGATCTCCAATCCGCGTGCCTTGACGTCGGCCAGGTAGCCCTCGTAGTTGCGGCGGGCCTCGCCGACGGAGTCGCCGCCGAACTTCTCGAGAGCAGCCTCCGCGATCACCAGCGCGACCATCGCCTCGGCGACGACGCCCGCGGCGGGGACCGCCGTCACGTCGGAGCGCTGGTGATGCGCCTTGGCCTCCTCGCCCGTGGTGGTGTCGATGGTGCGCAGCGCCCGGGGTACCGTCGCGATGGGCTTCATGGCGGCGCGCACGCGCAGCACCTCGCCCGTCGACATGCCCCCTCTGTGCCGCCGGATCGGTGCGACGCGCGGGATACTCCCCCGCCACCGGCCGGGACGATCTCGTCGTGTGCGAGGGAGCCGCGGGTGCGGGCCAGTTCGAAGCCGTCGCCGACCTCGACGCCCTTGATCGCCTGAATGCCCATCAGGGCGCCCGCGAGGCGCGCGTCGAGGCGCCGGTCTCCCTGCGAGTGCGAGCCGAGGCCCGGCGGCAGCCCCCACGCGATCACCTCGACGACGCCGCCGAGGGTGTCGCCGTCACGGTGGCAGGCCTCGACCTCGGCCTGCATGGCCAGTGAGGCCTCCGGGTCGAAGCAGCGGGCGGGGTCGGCGTCGATGGCGGGGAGGTCGTCGATCGTCGGCAGGTCGGCGCGGGTCGCGCGGATGCCCCGAACTCGACGACGTGGCTGAGCAGCGTGATGCCGAAGGCCTGTCGGAGGAACGCCTGTGCGATGGTGCCGAGCGCGACGCGGGCCGCCGTCTCCCGAGCGGAGGCGCGCTCCAGGATCGGGCGTGCCTCGTCCCAGTCGTATTTCTGCATGCCCGCGAGATCGGCGTGACCAGGGCGCGGGCGGGTGAGGGGCGCGTTGCGGGCGAGCGCGGCGAGGACGTCCTCGTCGACCTCGCCTGGGGCCATCACCTGCTGCCACTTGGGCCACTCGGTGTTGCCGACCTGGATCGCGATGGGCGACCCGAGGGTCTCGCCGTGCCGGAACCCGGCCAGCAGCGTGACCTCGTCGGCCTCGAACTTCATCCGGGCGCCGCGTCCGACCCCGAGCCTGCGGCGGCGCAGGTTCTCGGCGATCTCCTCGACGCCGACCTGGACGTGGGCGGGGATGCCCTCCATGGTCGCGATGAGGGCTTGGCCGTGAGACTCTCCGGCGGTCAGGTATCGAAGCATGACCGCCATTGTGTCAGAGTGACGCGCGTCGCTTCAGTTCGCGACCGGCTGCCGAACGGCACTGCTCGAAGGTGACGGCGTGCCCCGTCAGCAGCCTGAACTGGTCGACGGCCTGCCCGGCGAGCAGGTCCAGGCCGTTGAGCACCATTCGACCCTCGACGGCGGCTGCGTCGGTCAGCGGGGTGGGCCACGGGTCGTAGACCACGTCGAACACGACACGGGCGGAGCCCGCCAGGTCGGTGGCGTGCGGTGCCGCCGCGTCGGCGGGGATGGTGCTGGCGACCAGGTCGACCGGTTCGACGGCGTCGCCGAGGAGTCGGACCTGCGCGTCGACGCCGAGGTCGGCTGCCAGGCTGATCAGGGAGGCGGCCCGTTCGGGTCGACGGGCGAGCACCACGAGCTCGCGCAGCCCCATCCGGGCCAGCGCGAGGACGATGGAACGCGCGGTCGCACCGTTGCCGAGCAGCGCTGCGCGGCGCGGGTCGGCGAGGCCGTGGGCTCGCCACGCCACCGCGAAGCCGGGCACATCGGTGTTGTAGACGGCTGGCTCTGCGCCGAAGACGAGCGTGTTTCCTCCACCGACCAAGCGGGAGGCCTCGTCCGGGGCGCCGTAGGCGAGGATCGCCTCCTTGTGAGGCGCCGTCACGCTCAGCCCGGCCCACGCGGGGTCGTCGAGGCGGGCCGTGACGAAGCCGTCGAGCTCCTCTGCGGTGACGGTGTAGGCGTCGTAGCGCCATTCCAGCCCGTTGGAGCGGTATCCGTCGCGGTGGATCGCGGGAGACAGGGAGTGGCCCGCCGGGTCGCCGACGACGCCCGCGAACATCAGCAGGAGCCCTTGTTCTCCGAGCACCACTGCTGGAACAGCTTGACGTTGGCCTGGTGTTCCTCTTCGGTCGCCGCGAAGCGGGTGTCGCCCGTCGACGGGTTCACCGTCACGAAGAACAGCGCGTCCGTGGCGGCGGGCTGCAGCGCGGCGGCGAGCGCCGTCTCGCCTGGGTTGCTGATCGGGCCGGGTGGGAATCCCGTGTGCACGTAGGTGTTGTACGGCGACGGGTTGGCGCGGTCCTCCGCGGTCGTAGTGACCTTGCCGGACTTGCCGACCGCGTAGTGCACGGTCGAGTCCATCTGGAGCATCATGCCCTTCTTGATGCGGTTGTAGATGACGGCGGCGACCATCGGCTGATCGTCCTTGTCCGGCACCTCCGCCGCGATGATGGACGCGGTCGTCACGGCCTGCATCGGGGTGATGCCCAGTTCCTTCGCCCGGTTCACCAGGTCGAGCTTGCCCGCGATGTTGCCGTACTGCTTGAGCTGGGTGGTCACGATCGCGACCGGATCGACCGGCTCGGCGACCTGGTACTTGGCGGGGAAGAGGAAGCCCTCTAGCTTGCCCCCGCATAGTCGGGCAGGTTCGTGTACTTGGTGCCGTCGTAGGCCGCCGTGAGGGCGTCCTCCTTGACGTCCAACTTGTCCTTCTTGAGGACGATCTGCTGCTGCTCCGCCAGTGTGGTGCCCTCCTGGAAGAGCACGTCAAGCACGACGAGGTTCTTCTGGTCCAGGATCATGTCGAGGGCTGTCTCTGAGGGCAGCTGCTTCTTGACCTTGTAGCGGCCTGCCTTGAGTTCGGACCAGCGGCCGCTCTCGATGGCGACCTTGCGGAAGGTCTTGGTCGACTTGACGACGCCCGCCTCCGTCAGCAGGTCGCCGATCTGGGTGGGCGTCGGGCCGCCTGCGGGGATCAGCACCTCGACGGCCTCGGTGCCATCGCCGATGTAGTCGTCCTGCGTTCGCCACTCGACGTAGGCGTCGTTTGCCTTGCTGTAGACGAACCAGCCGCCGCCACCGAGGACCGCGATCGCGAGCAGCACGGCGAAGGCGCTGCGGGCGTGATACCCGATCTTGCGCCAGTTCAGGCGTCCGTCGTTGTCAATGAACGCTGGGCTCACCGTTCCTCCTCGATCACACTCAACCCCACAGGTGCGCCGTCACGCTCCTCGGCGTCCAGGGCGCGCTGCAGGATTTCCACGGCGGCGGCCTGGTCGATGACTTTTCGCTGTTGCTTGGCCTTGCGGCCCGCGCTTCCTAGGCTACGCGATGCCGAAACCGTGCTCATCCTCTCGTCGACCAGACGCACCGGAACCGGTGCGATCAGGGCGGCGAGGGCGACGGACTTCTCCTCGATGTACTGCGCGGCGATGCCACGCTCCCCCGCGAGGGTCAGGGGAAGGCCGATGTAGACGACCTCCGCCCGGTACTCCTCGACGAGCGCGACGAGGCGGCGCGCCTCGTCCGGGCCCGCCTGCACGGTCTCGACGGGGTAGGCGAACGTGGTGCCCGCGTTTGCGGCGGCCACCCCGATGCGGGCCTTGCCCCAGTCGATCCCGAGTCGGGGCGCGTCAGCCACGCGTCTCCAGCGCCGAGCGGACGGCCGCGATCGCCTGCGGGGCCGCCGACGCGTCGGTGCCACCGCCCTGGGCGAGATCGTCCTTGCCGCCGCCCTTGCCGCCGAGTGCGGCGCTGGCGAGCGAGATCAGTTGACCGGCCTTCAGGCCGAGGTCGCGGGCGGCCGCGTTGGTGGCGACCAGCGCGGCGGGCTTGTCTGCCCCGCCGACGAGCGCGACGACGGCGGGCTCGGAGCCGAGCCGGTCGCGCAGGTCCATCGCGAGCGTGCGCAGTTCGCCGCCCCCGACGCCAGGGGTCGCGACGCCGAGGTAGCGGACCCCGTTGACGTCGACGGCCTGCTGGACGAGCTGGGCCGACCCGGCGAGCAGCTTCTCCGCGTTCAGCTTGGCGATCTGCTTCTCGGCGTCCTTGAGTTGGCCGATCAGCCTCTCGACGCGGCCGACGACCTGGTCGGGCTGCACGCGCAGCGTGTCAGTGAGCGCGGTGACGAGCGCCCGCTCGGCCGCGAACTTCGAGAACGCGTCGCCCGCGACGAGCGCCTCGACGCGGCGCACACCGGAGCCGATCGAGGACTCGCTGAGCAGGTTGAGCATGCCGATCTCGGCGGTGGTGCCGACGTGCGTGCCGCCGCACAACTCGCGCGACCATGGGCCGGCAAGCTCGACCATCCGCACCAGCGGCGGGTACTTCTCGCCGAACATGGCCATCGCGCCGAGCGCCTTTGCCTCCTCTAGCGGCATCTCCTGCGCCGAGACCGCGTAGTTGGCGGCGATCGCCTCGTTGGAGCGGCCCTCGATCTCGGCCTTCAGCGCCTCGCTGAGGCCGTGCGTTGCGGAGAAGTCGAAGCGCATGTAGCCGGGCTTGTTGTAGGAGCCGGCCTGGGTCGCCGTCGGGCCGACCAGTTCGCGCAGCGCGGCGTGCACGATGTGCGTCGCAGTGTGCGCCTGGCTCGCGCCGTGCCGGGCGGCGGCGTCGACCCGCGCGTCGACGGTCGCACCAAGCGGCAGTTCGCCCAGCACCTCGACGCGGTGCACGACCAGCCCGGGGACGGGGCGCTGCACGTCGATCACGTTGAGGTTGAAGCCGTCGCCGACGATGACGCCGCGGTCGGCGTCCTGGCCGCCGGACTCGGCGTAGAACGGGGTCTCCCGCAGCACGATCTCGACGGTGGTGCCGTCCAGAGCGCGGTCGACCGCGGCACCGTCGGCGACGATGCCGCGCACCGTGGTGTTGACGTCGAGGTCGGTGTAGCCGAGGAACGGCACCTCGCCCGCCTCGCGGAGTTCGCGGTAGGCCTCAAGGCTGGCGGCGCCGCCCTTCTTGGCCTTCGCGTCGGCGCGGGCGCGCTCCTTCTGCTCCTTCATGAGCGCGTCGAACTGGGCACGGTCGACGGTGAGGCCCTGCTCGGCCGCCATCTCCATGGTCAGGTCGATCGGGAAGCCGTAGGTGTCGTGCAACTGGAACGCCTTGTCGCCAGACAGGGTCGTGGCGTGCTCGCCCTTTGCGGCGTCGACCGCCGTGTCGAACATGACGGTGCCCGACTGCAGGGTGCGGCGGAAGGACTTCTCCTCCGCCTCGGCCGCCTCCGCGACGCGCGGCCAGTTGGCGTCGATGTCGGGGTACGACACGCGCATCAGGTCCCGCGAGACGGGCAGCAGTTCGAGCAGCACAGGATCGTTGACGCCGAGCAGGCGCATGGCGCGGATGACGCGGCGCAGCAGTCGGCGCAGCACGTAGCCGCGGGCCTCGTTGCCGGGGGTGACGCCGTCGGTCATCAGCATCAGGCTCGAGCGGACGTGGTCGGCGACGACGCGGAAGCGCACGTCGTCAGTCGGGTCGTCGCCGTAGCGCCTGCCCGACAGTTCGGCCGCCTTGGCGATGACGGGGTACACCTCGTCGATCTCGTACATGTTGGCGACGCCCTGCTTGAGCAGCGCGATGCGCTCCAGGCCCGCGCCGGTGTCGATGTTCTTGTGCGGGAGCGGGCGCAGCACGTCGAAGTCGTCCTTGGCGCGCACCGCGGAGAGCTCCTCCTGCTGGAAGACCAGGTTCCAGATCTCGAGGAAGCGGTCCTCGTCGGCCTCGGGGCCGCCGTCAGCGCCGAACTCGGGCCCGCGGTCGATGTAGATCTCGGAGCAGGGCCCGCCGGGGCCGGGGACGCCCATGTGCCAGTAGTTGTCCTTGAGGCCGCGTTCCTGGATCCGCTCGCGCGGGATGCCGACCTTCAGCCACAGGTCGATGGTCTCCTGGTCGCCGTACAGCGCCGTCACCCAGACCTTTTCGGGGTCGAAGCCGAGGCCGCCGTCCTGCTCCTTGCCGGTGACGAGATCCCAGGCGAAGCGGATCGCGCCCTCCTTGAAGTAGTCGCCGAAGGAGAAGTTGCCGAGCATCTGGAAGAACGTGCCGTGCCGGGTGGTCTTGCCGACCTCGTCGATGTCGAGCGTGCGCACGCACTTCTGGGCGGAGACGGCGCGGGCGTAGGGGGCGGGCTCGTCGCCGAGGAAGTAGGGCTTGAACGGCACCATGCCTGCGTTGACGAACAGCAGGGTGGGGTCGTTGTACAGCAGCGACGCGCTTGGCACGTCGACGTGGTCATGCTTCGCGAAGAAGTCGATGAACCTGCTCCGGATCTCGGAGGTCTTCATATGGAGAGTTCCTTGGGATGTTCAGTCGTTGTTGGCGGGGATGTTCAGCTCGTGGCGGAGCTCGGCCTCCCGCTGGGCCATCGAGGAGCGGAAGGTGCCCATGAAGTCGCCGAAGCTGGCGGCGGCCTCGTGGCCCTTCTTCTCCACCTGCTGCGAGATGCCCTGTGGGGTGAGGCGGTGCATCAGTTCGCGGCCACGGAGCACCACGAACACGGCAAGGCCCGCACCGAGGAGCAGCCAGAAGAAGCGGCTCATCGCTTGACCCGCTTCCGGCCCTGGAAGGCCTGCCGGACGCCGTAGGTGAAGGCGGCGGTCTTGACGAGCGGGCCTCCGAGGGTCGCGGCGAACAGCGTGGAGAGTTGGGCGGCGTTCTCGCTGACCACTGTGGCGTGCCCGGAGACGCGCGACGCGTCCTCGGTGACGACCTTGAGCTTTGCGAGTTCGTCGTTGGTGGCCACGACGGTGCCCTTCAACTCCTGCAGGATCGGCACGGAGTTGCTCCCGACGTCACGCACGGCGAGTCGCACCTCGTCGAGGGTTCGGCCGAGCTTGAGCAGGGGCACGGCCGCGAGCGCGACGAAGACGCAGAGCGCCACGGCCGCGATCAGGCCAGCGATTTCACCAACGGTCATGCGCGCAACTCTAGCCGACGGCCTGCCGGTTGAGCAGGCGCCGCCGCTGTCGTCGCGTGGTGGGCCGGGCCTGCGCGGAGGGCGCGCCTCAGTCGCGTCCGAGCAGATCGCGCAGCGCGCGCACCCGTTCGGCGATGACGGCCTCCTGGCCGTTGTCGGTCGGCTCGTAGTAGCGGGCCTTCTCGAGGTCCTCTGGCAGGTAGGTCTGCGCGACGACGCCGTGCGGGTAGTCGTGCGGGTAGCGGTAGCCCTCGCCGTGGCCGAGCTTCTTGGCACCCGAGTAGTGGGCGTCGCGCAGTTGCGCGGGCACCCCGGTCCCCTTGCCCTCGCGGATGTCCGCGATCGCCTTGTCGAGCGCAACGTAGGCCGCGTTCGACTTCGGCGCGGTCGCCGCTGCGACGGTGGCGTGCGCTAGCGTGATCCGCGCCTCCGGCATGCCGAGCAGTTGCACCGCCTGCGCGGCGGCGACGCAGATCGGCAGCACGTTGCTTGCAGCCATCCCGACGTCTTCGGAGGCGGAGATCATCAGGCGCCGCGCGATGAATCGGGGGTCCTCCCCCGCCTCCAGCATCCGGGCGAGGTAGTGCAGCGATGCGTCGACGTCGGAGCCTCGGATCGACTTGATGAACGCGGAGATGACGTCGTAGTGCTGGTCGCCGTCCTTGTCGTAGCGGACGGCGGCCCGGTCGGCCGAAGATTCAACGGCGGCCTGGTCGATCAGGGTGCCGCCGAGCGAGTCGGCGGCGGCGGCGGATTCCTCGAGGTACGTCAGGGCGCGGCGGGCGTCGCCGCCCGAGAGTCGCACGATCATGTCGCGCGCGGCGTCGTCCAGTTCGAACGCGTCGCCCGACCTGGGGCTCAGCCCGCGGTCGTCGACAAGCGCCCGCCGCAGCAGGGCGACCAGGTCGTCGTCGGTGAGCGGCTGGAGGCGAAGCAGCAGCGAGCGCGACAGCAGCGGCGAGATGACCGAGAACGACGGGTTCTCGGTGGTCGCGGCGATCAGCGTGACGAGGCGGTTCTCGACGGCGGGCAGCAGCACGTCCTGTTGCGCCTTGGAGAAGCGGTGCACCTCGTCGACGAACAACACAGTGGCGCGTCCCCTGGCGAGTTGCCTGCGCGCCTCCTCGATCTCGGCACGCACCTCCTTCACGCCTGCGGTGACGGCGGAGAGTTCGACGAACCGGCGCTGCGTCGCCTGCGAGACGACAGAGGCGATGGTCGTCTTGCCGACGCCGGGAGGACCCCAGAGGAACACCGACATGGGTTGCCCATCTGCGAGCCTCCGCAGCGGCGATCCCGGAGCGAGCAGGTGCTGCTGGCCGACGATCTCGTCGAGGTTTCTTGGGCGGAGCCGGACGGCGAGCGGCGCCTGGGGGTTCGTCGCGTCGCTCAGCGAGCCGCCACGCTGGGGTGGCTCGGGGTCGAGGTTTCCGAACAGGTCGACAGACACGCCGTCACTCTACCCGCGCCTGACCTGCTCACGCGTCGAGGTCGAACGCGATGCCGTCCAGCCACGTCTCCCAGTCCGCGTCGTCGACCAGGCCCTGCTTGACGGTGCCGATCAGGAACCCGTCGCGCTCGGCATCAACCCGGTAGACGACGGTGCGGGACTGGTAGTTCTCGCACCCGTTGGTGCAGACATAGGTGGGCAGCGTCGTTTGGCCGCGCTGCACACCTTCCTCGAGGTCCTGGTACGTGAGCGTCATCAGGGTGTCCATGTCCACGCCGGGGATGCCCTGCCCCTCCTGCGCGCCGCCGCGTTCGCCGTCGGCGCAGGTGGTCGGGATGAAGCGCCACTGGACGGGGCCGCCGGTCCCTAGGCGGGCCTCGCAGCCCCCTGCGTGCGTCGTCTGGGCCTCGTCGGCGGCTGTCACCTGCGTGCCGGTGAAGGCCGGCGGGTCGCCCAGATCCACCTTCGGATCATCGTTCGGGGCCGGGAGACCGAGCAGCAGGAGGAGGAGCAGTTCGAGCATGGAACCAATTGTGAGCCGATCCCGGCTCAGGCCATCCCTGACGTCTTTCGGAGGCGCCTTTGCAGATAGTTGAACTGGCACATATCGTTGATGTTTGTCTTTGCGCGCCACTATCTCTAGGCACACCCCATGGAATCGGATCTCGGCAGGCGCTTCTCGCGCCGACGCCGCATCGCCATCATCATCACCCTCGGCCTCCTCACAGGCCTTGGGCCATTCACGATCGACCTGTACCTGCCCGCGTTCCCGGCCATCAAGGCCGACTGGTCGCTGACCGACGCGCAGGTCCAGGTCACGCTGTCCGCTACGACCATCGGCTTCGCCCTCGGGCAGTTGATCGTCGGGCCGCTCAGCGACAGGCTGGGCCGCCGCTGGCCGCTTGTCGTGTGCAGTTGCCTGCATGTGACCTCGTCGGTGCTGGTGGCGATCGCACCCAACGTCGACTTCCTGATCGGGATGCGCCTGCTGCAGGGCGTCGGCGCGGCGGGCGGTGCGGTGGTCGCGATGGCGATGGCGCGCGACCTGTTCTCCGGTCGCCCGCTCGTGGTGATGCTGTCGCGCCTGGCGCTGATCTCCGGCCTCGCGCCGATCGTCGCCCCATCGTGGGCTCCTGGATGGTCACGGTGATGCCGTGGCGGGGCATCTTCTGGGGCCTCGCGGGCTACGGGGCGCTCGTGGTGGCGCTGATCATCGTGATGACGGTGGAGACGAGGCCCCCTGCGCAGCGCACGCGCGGCGGGCTCGGCGCGCTGATGACCGGCTTCGGCGTCGTGCTGCGCGACCGCGTCTCGCTCGGCGGGATCCTGGTCGCCGCCTGCTCCTTCGGCGGGCTGTTCTCCTACGTCTCGAGTTCCTCGGTGCTGCTGCAGTCGGTCTATGGGCTCAGCGCGCAGGGATTCGGCGCGGTCTTCGCGATCTGTTCGTGCGGTGTGTTCATCGGCGTCCAGAGCGGAAGCCGCCTGGCGCAGCGGTTCGGCCCGCACTGGGTGCTTGTCGGGTCGACCGGGTTGATGGTGCTCGCCTCGCTGGCGGTGCTCGCGATCAACGCGGCCGACGTCGGGTACGTACCGCTCGTGCCCGCGCTGTTCCTGTTCACCTCCGGGTTCGGCTCTTCGGCGCCGTGCACCCAACTGCTCGTGTTGCAGAACCACCGCGAGCGCTCGGGCACGGCGTCGTCACTGCTCGGCGCCAGCACCATGTCGGTCGGCTCGATCGTCGGCCCACTGATCGGATCGGTACCCATGACCAGCGCCGTCCCGATGGGCACCGCGATGCTGATCTGCTCGTCCCTGGCGACGGTCGCGCTGTGGCTGGTGCTCCGCCCCTGGTCCCTGCCCCGCGGCCGCCTGTTCTAGGTGTACGCCAGGAACTCGGCGTATCTCTCCTCGAGCCTCTCTGTGTCTGGGCGCAGGGCCCGAGCCCTTGGGAGGATCTCCAGGGACGTGTTGTGGACTCCTTGGATGCCTCCCGCAAGCATCCAGCCGTCTGTTTCCTGAAGCACATCGTCCCTGACGTGCAGAGTGAGGTCTGGCCGGATGCCGAGAAGGTTGGCGTCGAAGGCGGCGTGGTGGATCTTGCACAATGAGATCCCGTTCGGAACGACCGGCTGCCCGTTCGGCTTCCCGTCCGCCAGGATGTGCGCCGCATCGAGCAGTTCCAGATGCTTCAAGCGGCAGATCGAACACTTGCCGTCGTAGGCGAGCAGCACCTGCCTACGGAAGATCGGCTGGTGGAGCCTCTGCTTGGTGAGCCGCAGGGCGTAGGCACGCGCATCAACGGACAGATCCCCGGTCCCCAGGTGCCGCTGGCCCTCATCGACGGCGAGGGTGAACTCGAGGTTAGCCGGATCGTCGGCGATCACGTAGACCGGATAGATCGGCTCGTAGCGTCCCCGCGCTACTCCGACGAACCACACGATCGGAAGCCGGTCCTGGAAGGCGCGCCGGAGCGCCCGGTTGTCGTAGTGGTTTGGGTCGTCGCCGCGGTACTTGTAGCGCTGGAGGCCATCGGCTCCGACGGAGTCAGCGTAGGGCGGCGTCTGCGTCGGTTCCGTGTAGGCGGTCCTGATCGAGATGGCTGCCTGCAGGGATCGCGGCTTCATGATCCCTTGCTGTCCCGCGATGGCTATCCGTTGGCCCTGATACTCGAAGCCCTTGAGGAACAGCTGGTCGACGACGGGATCGGTCCGGGCATCGAGCCACCGCATAAGGGCCTCGCGCACCGCCAACTCACCGATCATGCCGGCAGCCTAGCTACCGGGAGCCACGGCCGTGAGGTGGGCACGACAATCATCCCGCCCGCGGGGCATCGACCTCGTTCAGGAGGCGACCGGCGTGCAGCGCCAGGTAGGCGACCTCCTCGGCCGTCAGCGATCTGCCGAGCCGTTCCCCGACGACGACACCGAGACGCTCCGCGGCCTCGGCCGCGCTGGGCTGCGACAGGCGCATCGCGCCCATGATGTCCATCGGGGTGTCGGTCAGTTGCCTGTCCTCGGAGACCCGCACCATCAGGTAGCGCAGGTGGGTCGCGAAACGGGCGGCGCCCATGCTGGCCCGGTCGACCGGGGTTCCCCAGCGCCGCTCCAGTTCCACGAAGGCGGCCTCGATGACGTCGGTGAGTCGGGGTGCGCCCTCCAGGTCGACGCGCGCCCACCGCTGGTTGATGAGGTGCAGCGCGAAGGCGACCCATTCGTCGGACTGCAACCGGACGCCGAGCGCGTGGTTGGCGATCGCGAGGGCCCTGCGACCGACGGCCGCCTCCTCCGGGTAAACCTGTGCGACCTCCCACTTCAGCGGGAAGTCGATCTCGAGGCCCGCCTCTGCGCGTCGGACGGCGAAGCTGAGGTGGTCGAGGACGGGCAGCAGGATGGCCTGCGAGACGGTGATGCCGAGCCGTTGGTGGGCCAGGTCCACGATCCGTTGCGCCACGCTCGCCTGCTCCCAGGTGGCGCCCGCCAGCATCTCGGCGAGGTGGGTCGCGCGGTACGTGGCGTCGGAGATGAACCGCTGCCCGGCGGAGCCGTCGACGCTGTCCCCTGGTTTGCGGCCGAAGCCGACGCCCTTTCCGAGGAGGACGATGTCGGTGCCGTCGTCCTCGACCGCGAGGACGACGTTGTTGTTGTACACCTTCTTGACGGTGACCGGCGCCATGGGCTCCATCCTGCCTGTACCTGCCTGCTCGACGCCGGTTCCGGCGCGAGACCGCGGGCGGAGCGTGAGCCCCGCCCGCGGATCGTGCGACGCGCCTACTTGGGCGTGACGGTGACGACGGGTTCGCCGTCGGTGGCGCCGAGGTCGACGGCCGAGACCGCGAACTTCTTCGAGTTCGTGACGAGCACCGGGGTCGCCATGGACGGCACCTGCGGGGTCACCGCGGCCATGTCGACCTGGACGATCGGGTCCCCGACCTCGACGCGGTCGCCCTGGTCGCGCAGGCCGATGAAGCCCTCGCCCTTCAGCTTGACCGTGTCGATGCCGATGTGGACGAGCACCTCAGCACCGTTGTCGGCCTTGATGGCGTACGCGTGCAGCGTCTTGGCCACCAGCATGAGCTTGCCCGCCACCGGGGCCCGGAAGGTGCCGTCGGTGGGGATCACCGCGAAGCCGTCCCCCATCACCCGGCCGGAGAAGACGGGGTCGGGCACCTCCTCGAGGGTGACGATGTGGCCGAGCACAGGCTTGACGAGACCGACCGGCTCGCCCTTGGGTGCCGCCGTGGCGGGAGACGCCTCGGCGGTCTCCTCCACGGCGGTCTCGGTCACGGTCTCGGCGACCGGGGCGCTCGCCGCGGCCGCCAACTCCACGGGGGCGCGGTCGGATTCGCCGCGAGGGCCGCCTGCATGGAGGCCTTCAGCGAATCGGCCTGGGTGCCGAAGATCGCCTGGACGTTGTTGCCGACCTCGATGACGCCCGCCGCTCCGAGCGCCTTGAGCCGCGCCTGGTTGACCTTGGCCTTGTCCTCGACCTCGATCCTGAGCCGGGTGATGCAGGCGTCAACGAGCAGCAGGTTCTCGCGGCCACCGAAGGCCGCGATGAGCTGCTCTGCCCGTGCGGCGTCGCCGATCGGCCCATCGCCCTGGGCCTCGACGTCCTCGATGTCCTCAAGGTCTGCGCGGCCGGGCGTCATCATGTTCCACTTCACGATCACGAAGCGGAACAGGAAGTAGTAGAACACGGCGAAGGCCAGGCCCATCACGACAAGAAGCGGGATGTTCTTCGCGGCCGGCGCCGAGCCGTAGAGCAACAGGTCGATCAAGCCGGCCGAGAACGAGAAGCCGAGATGGATATCGAGCAGATAGGCGATCGCCATCGACAGGCCGGTGAGCACGGCGTGCACGACGTACAGCGGGAACGCCACGAACATGAACGCGAACTCGAGCGGCTCGGTGATGCCCGTCAGGAAGGCGGTCAGGCCAGCGGCGGTCAGGATGCCCGCCGCGATCTTCTTCTGGCCGGGCTTGGCGACATGGATCATGGCGAGCGCCGCTGCGGGTAGGCCGAACATCAGGATCGGGTAGAAGCCAGCGGTCAGCGCACCGGCGGTCGGGTCGCCCGCGGCGAACCGGGTCAGTTCGCCCGTGACGACGCCGTTGGCGGTGGTGTAGTCGCCGTAGATGAACCAGATGTAGCTGTTGACGATGTGGTGCAGGCCGAGCGGGATCAGCATCCGGTTCACGAAGCCGTAGGTGAAGGCCCCGAGGAAGCCGGACGCTGCGATGAACTGGCCGAGGCTGGTCAGGCCCGCGTTGAAGATCGGGTAGAAGTAGCTGAGCGCGAAGCCCGTGATCAGGGTGGCAAGCGACACCACGATCGGCACGAAGCGGCGACCGCCGAAGAACCCGAGGTAGGTCGGCAGTTTGATGTCGTGGTACTTGTCGAACAGCCAGGCCGTGAGCAGGCCGACGATGATGCCCGCGAACACGCCGTAGTTGATCATCGCCTGGTCGCCCGCCTTGTCGACGACGCCCTTGAGGACGACCGGGGACATGGACTTGAACACACCGTCGATGACGAGGTAGCCGGCGACCGCGGACAGCGCGGTCGATCCGTCGGCCTTCTTGGCGAAGCCGATGGCGACGCCGACGGCGAACAGCAGGGGCAGGTTGGCGAAGATGGCGTTGCCTGCGGCGCTCATGGCGTCGAAGAACGGGCCGATCACAGGGGCGTCGATCCTGCCGAGCAGGTCGTCCTGGCCGAGCCTCAGCAGGATGCCCGCGGCGGGAAGTAGTGCGATGGGAAGCATCAGCGACTTGCCCAGGCGCTGGAGTTGGGCGAAGCCCGGGATGCGCAGCCCGCCCTTCTTGGTGGCTGGTTCCACATTCTTGGTCGTCATCTGGCGTCCTCCTTGAACCGATGGGTGGGGACAGGCCTTCCGCGGGTGACGCCGATGGTGTGGTGTACGCGGCGGTCGGCACTGTCGTCGTGAGGGTGTGCCCGGACCAACATGGGCCGAGCTTTCGCCTCAGGTTTTGCCTTCTTCAGTAACAATCCCGACGACTCGCGCCGCTAGCGCGTGCGCTCACGCTAACAGCACGTCGGGAGCCAGCGTAGTGTCCATCAGCAAAGCTCACTCACGTTGAGCGAAATAGCCATCACCCATCTGCGGCCCGTCTCCGATGACGGCCGGGTGCGCCGGAACCCACGGCTCCGCCGCGGCGCCGCTGACGTCGGACACACGCCCGGCGGCAGGGATCGGGCCCAGGCACGACAGCCCCCGCTCGGCCACTTGAGACCTGTTCCCACCTGTCCCGAGCCGGGCGACCGGAGGTCCGGTCCCCGACGCACTGACGGGCCGGACGCCGCAGCGTCCGCCCCGTCAGGGTGGATGGGTCAGGCCTTCGAGGGTGCCTCCGGGGCGGCCTCGTCCTTCTTCGGCTCCGGCTTGAAGTCGACGCCGGCCTCCTTGCGCTGCTGGGCCGAGATCTCGGCCGGCGCCTCTGTCAGCGGGTCGAATCCGCCGCCGCTCTTCGGGAACGCGATCACGTCGCGGATCGTGTCGAAGCCGCCGAGCAGCATCACAAGGCGGTCGAGGCCGAACGCGATGCCGCCGTGCGGCGGAGCGCCGAACGAGAACGCGTCGAGCAGGAAGCCGAACTTGGCCTGCGCCTCCTCGTCGGTGATGCCCATCACCTTGAACACCCGCTCCTGCACGTCGCGGCGGTGGATACGGATCGATCCGCCGCCCACCTCGTTGCCGTTGCAGACGAAGTCATAGCCGTAGCTGAGCGCCGAGCCGGGGTCCGTGTCGAAGCTGTCCATCGACTCGGGCTTGGGCGAGGTGAACGCGTGGTGCACGGCCGTCCACTTGCTGTGTCCGAGCGCGACATCGCCGGAGGCCTCAGCCTCGGCGGTCGACTTGAACATGGGCGCGTCGACGACCCACAGGAAGCTCCACGCGTCCTCGTCGATCAGGCCGGTGCGACGACCGATCTCGAGGCGGGCCGCGCCGAGCAACTCCTGGGACGACTCGCGGGCGCCAGCGCCGAAGAAGATCGCGTCGCCGGGCTTGGCGTCCATCGCCGCGGCGATGCCGTCACGCTCGGCGTCGGAGATGTTCTTCGCGACGGGGCCGCCGAGGGTGCCGTCCTCACCGACCGTGATGTAGGCGAGGCCCTTGGCGCCGCGCTGCTTCGCCCACTCCTGCCACGCGTCGAACTGGCGACGCGGCAGCGAGGCCCCGCCCGGCATGACCACGCCGCCGACGTAAGCGGCCTGGAACACGCGGAACGGGGTGTCCTTGAAGTAGTCGGTCAGCTCCCGGATCTTGAGGTCGAAGCGCAGGTCGGGCTTGTCGGAGCCGTAGTCGTTCATGGCGTCGTGCCAGCTCATCCGCGGCAGCGGCAGGCTCATCTCGACGCCGATCAGCTCCCAGCAGGCGGCCATGATCTGCTCGGCGAGCGCGATCACGTCGTCCTGGTCGACGAAGCTCATCTCGATGTCGAGCTGGGTGAACTCGGGCTGCCGGTCGGCGCGGAAGTCCTCGTCGCGGTAGCAGCGCGCGATCTGGTAGTAGCGCTCCATGCCACCGACCATCAGCAACTGCTTGAAGAGCTGGGGGCTCTGCGGGAGGGCGTACCACTTGCCGGGGTGCAGGCGGGCCGGGACGATGAAGTCGCGCGCGCCCTCCGGCGTCGAGCGGGTCAGCGTCGGGGTCTCGATGTCGTAGAAGTTGTTACGGTCGAGCACGTCGCGGATGACGTGGGTCACCTTCGAGCGCAGCACGAGCGCCTCATGCTGGCGGGGCCGACGCAGGTCGAGGTAGCGGTGCTTGAGGCGGGCCTCCTCGCCGACGGTGGTTCGCTCGTCGATCTGGAACGGCAGCGGCGCTGCGGGGTTCAGGACCTCCAGTTCGCGGATCGCGACCTCGACCTCACCGGTGGGGATGTTGGGGTTCACGTTCTCGGCGGTGCGGGCGTCGACGACGCCGGTGACCTTGATGCAGAACTCGTTGCGCAGATCGTGGATGCCTGCGGATTCGAGGTACTCGTCCCGGACGACGATCTGGCAGATGCCCGACGCGTCGCGCAGATCGATGAAGGCGACGCCGCCGTGGTCGCGGCGCTTGGCCACCCATCCGGCGAGCGTGACTTCCTGGCCGACGTCGGAGGCGCGCAGCGTGCCTGCTTCGTGAGTGCGGATCACGGTATTCCTTTCAGTTCTGGGCTGCATAGACGGTGCAGCTCAGCAGCGGCACAGTCTACCGTCTCCGCCCCTGGTCGCCACCGCCCGGGATTCCGCGTCGACGCTGGCCGAAGCCGCCGGGAGGACCCAGCGGTGGGATCGAGGCGCGGCTCGTCGAGACTGTCGAGACTCGTCGGGAATCGGCAGGCGCACACGCGCTCGGCGAGCGGACCCCTCGACGGGCTCGGGGAACGGTGCATGGCAGCCTTCGAAGGTGTCGGTCCCGTTCGTCGAGCTTGTCGAGACGTCCGATCCCAAGGATCCGAACTGACCAGACACGGCTCCTCGGGCCAGGTCATCGTGGGCGGCCGACGGCCAGCCCACCACGGGGTCACCGGCCAGCCGGCATCCGTCTCACGGGCACGCCGCGGCTATCGATGTTCTCCTTGTACCAGCCGTCATGACGACTTCGGGTCGCCCTTGGCACCTCTACGCTCGATCCACCACACCGCGCAGGACATCGCCGCCACGCACGCCAGCAACGGAGCCACCCACACCCCCGCTCCGGAAGCATACGAAGCACGGTTCTCGTTGTAGCCAAAGATCGCCAAGAGGCCAGCGGCGATTGCACAGGGGACGGCCACCCACCCCGAGCGCCTTGACCCCCAGAACCCCGCTATGAGACCGACTCCTGCGACCACGGCACAGATCAGAGAGATGACGGGGACCACGTCGAAGTACACGATCAGATACCCATCGAACCACCGGTACGTTTTGTAGCCATGCCCTCCTCCATTTGCGCCGAAGACCATTGTGTAGGTCGGCATCACCATGATCGCCACGCTGCAGGCCACGAGGAGCAGCGATGCGCCCATCAGCACCTTCTTCATGACACCCGACTCTTCAGCAGAATCTCTCTGTCGCCTGCGCCCGCGCCGGAGTCCACCACGATCGCCGGGTAACTGGCTATGTCTAGTGAGCGATGTCGCGCCGACGTTCGACCGTCTCGCTCAATGGCCGCAGGGAAGCCCCGTGTTGCAGCCAGCGTGCCAACAGCGCATCAGGATCAAGTTCTCCTCGCGCGGTCCGCTCGTCGAACCCGTCCGAAACGTCAAGCACACGCGCGGCGAGCGGCCCCCTCGACAAGCTCGGGGAACGAACCAGCCAGCCTCGGGAATCGGCCCACGACGGGCTAGGTGAACCGCTCACGTGAGTGTGTCGACGAGGTTGGGCACCGCTCGTCGAGCTTGTCGAGACGTCCGAAACCAACGGCGGACGCTCGGCGAGCGGACCCCTCGACAAGCTCGGGGAACGAACCAGCCAGCCTCGGGAAACGGCACACGTGACCGTGTCGACGAGGGCGAGCACCGCTCGTCGAGCTCGTCGAGACGTCCGAAACCGGCGGCGAGCGCTCGGCGGGCGACCCCTCGACCAGCTCGGGGAACGAGGGCGAGCACCGCTCGTCGAGCTTGTCGAGACGTCCGAAACCGGCGGCGGACGCTCGGCGAACGGACCCCTCTACAGGCTCGGGGAACGGAGAGAGCGGACCCCTCGACAAGCTCGGGGAACGGAGAGAGCGGACCCCTCGACAAGCTCGGGGAACTGAGAGAGCGGACCCCTCGACAAGATCGAGGAACGAAGCAGGCTCGTGGAATGGCGCTATGTCGCGGGGCGGGCGTCCAGCGCGGCGCGCAACTCGTCGGCGCCCACCGGGATGCCGAAGATCGGCGAGGACGGCTCGATGCAGCGCGAGGCGCTCCGATCGGCCTCGACGGGGTCGAAGCCCAACCGATCGACCAGGTTCGCCACCTCCGCGCGGGCCTCGGCGTCGTCGGAGACGACCGCGATGGCCCTGCGCAGCGGGTGACCGGACTCGTGGGCGTCGGCGATCAGGTCGGAGTAGCCCAGGTGGTTGAGCGACTTCACCAGCCGCATCCGCGGGTTGTGGGCGCGCACCAGGGAACTGGTGGTGCCGTCCCAGGTCGGGTCGGGGTGGCCGCCAGCAGCGTCCCAGGCGTTCATGGCGTCGACGACGATCTTGCCCTCGAGCGGCCCGTAGTCGATCGAGTCGGCCTTCCCGAACGGGATCGCCAGCACGACGATGTCGGAGTCGGCGACCACGTCGGCCTCCGGCAGCAGCCTGGCCCCGGGCAGCACGGTCTCGATCACCAGCGCGAGCATCGGCTGGCGGGGCGACCCGGCGATCCGCACCTCGTAGCCTGCGTCAAGCGCGAGCCGGCCGATGGCGGTGCCGAGCTTGCCCGCGCCGATGATGCCGAGCCTGCGCGACTGGGTCACGCCTGGCCGACCGTCACGGTGAGATCCTCGACGGGCGGCGTCCACTCGGACGGCAACGCGGCGACCTGCTCGCCGCTGCGGATGTCCTTGACGGAGTCGTCGTAGCCGGCGCCGAACCAGACGAAGGGAATCCCGCGACGCTCGGCGTAGCGGATCTGCTTGCCGAACTTGTCGGCCTTCGGGGCGACCTCGACGGGGATCCCGCGCGAGCGCAACTGGCTGGCCACCGAGATGGCCTGTTCGCGGGCGTCCTCGTTGTCGACGGCGACCAGCACCGCGCTCGGGACGCTGCGCGACGCCGTCAGGGCGCCCTTGCCGATCAGCGGGGCGAGGATGCGGGTGATGCCGAAGGAGTAGCCGACGCCCGGGAACGTCGTCTTTCCGTCGCTGGCGAGCGAGTCGTAGCGCCCGCCGGAGGCGACCGAGCCGAGCTTCTCGGAGCCCTGCAGCAGGGTCTCGTAGACGGTGCCCGTGTAGTAGTCGAGGCCGCGGGCGATCTTGAGGTCGACCACGGCGCGCTCGGGTGCCGAGGCGCGGGCGACGCGGATCAGCGCGGCCAGTTCCTCCAACCCGGTGTCGAGCAGTTCGTGCGTGACGCCGAGCGCGCGGACCCGGTCGACGAAGGACTCGTCGGCGGCGGAGATCCCGGCGAGCGCGACACATGCGGCGGCCTGCGCGTCGTCGAGCCCCGCCTCAGTGGTGAGCAGTTGCGCGACGGCGTCGGGGCCGATCTTGTCGTACTTGTCGACGCGCTGCAGCACCGCGGACGGGTCCTCGATGCCGAGGCCGCGGTAGAAGCCCTCGGACAGCTTGCGGTTGTTGACGTGCAGCGTGACCGGGGCACCCCGAGGTCGCGGTGCAACTTCTCGAACACGTCGATCGCCACGAGCGGGATCTCGACGTCGTGGTGCGCGGCGAGGCTGCCCTGCCCGACGATGTCGATGTCGGCCTGGGTGAACTCGCGGTAGCGGCCCTCCTGCGGGCGTTCGCCGCGCCACACCTTCTGGATCTGGTAGCGGCGGAACGGGAAGGCGAGGTGCCCGGCGTTCTCCAGCACGTAGCGCGCGAAGGGACGGTCAGGTCGAAGTGCAGGCCGAGTTCGTCCGCGTCGCCGGAGTCCGCGTGCAGGCGCCGCACGACGTAGATCTCCTTGTCGATCTCGCCCTTGCGCGCCAACTGGTCGAGGGGCTCGACGGCGCGGGTCTCAATGGGTGCGAACCCGTGCAACTCGAAGGTCGAGCGGACGACGTCGAGGACGGCGAGTTCGGCGATGCGCCCGGCGGGCAGGAACTCGGGGAAGCCGCTGAGCGGCTTGGGGCGTGGCACGAGGCGTTCCTAGAGGGTGTTCGGCTGCAGATAGGGGTTGGAGGCGATCTCGTTGCCGAGCGTCGTCGGCTGCCCATGCCCGGGAAGGAGGGGCGAGTCCGGCGGGAACTCCTCCACGATGCTCGCGAGGGTGGCGCGCATCTGGTTCATGCTACCGCCGGGCAGATCGGTGCGCCCGATCGTCCCGTTGAAGAGGACGTCACCGGTGAACACGACGGTGACGTCGCCATCCGTGACGCTCAGCAGCGTGGAACCCAGCGTGTGACCCGGCGCCGCGAAGGGAGTCACCGTCAGGCCCGCGACCTCGACCGGCGACCCGTAGCCGCGCAAGTCGGCGACCGGCGGCGCGTCGGCGGAGCCGGTGATCTGTTCGACGATCGCGGTGCCGTGCGGGCCGAGCCCGTCTCCGGGCCGGGTGACGAGGTGCTGATCGTCGTCGGCCAGGTAGAGCGGAATGTCGAACCGGGCCGCCAGCGCGTGGGCGTCGCCGATGTGGTCGTAGTGGCCATGGGTGGCGAACAGCGCGACAGGGGTCAGGCCCTCATCGTCGATGGCTGCGGCGACCGGTTCGGTCGCGGTGACGCCCGGATCGACGATCAGGACCTCGCGCGCGCCCTCGGACGCGCGCACGAGATAACAGTTCGATTGCCAGGGCGAAACAGTGATGGGCTGAATGAGCACAAGGCCACCCTATCCCGCTAGATTAAGGCCATGAGCGAAGCACAAGCGCCCTCCGACTTCGGACGTGTTGATCCTGACGGCACGGTCTACGTCATCACGGGTGGCACCGAACGAAGTGTCGGGCAGATCCCCGACTCCACCCCCGAAGAGGCCATGGCGTTCTACGTCCGTCGCTTCGAGAACCTCGCGGCGGAGGTGACCCTCCTCGAGACGCGCGTCGGCGCGCAGGCGATGTCGCCTGAAGAGGCCAAGTCGGCCATCGCCACCGCCAAGTCGAACGTCGCCGAGGCCAACGCCGTCGGCGACCTCGAGTCGTTGACCACGCGCCTCGACGCGTTGAGCGAGACGCTTCCCGCGCAGATCGAGGCCCGCAAGGCGGCCCGCGCCGAGCAGAACGCCGCGACCGTCGCCTCCAAGGAGGCCATGGTCGTCGAGGCCGAGACGCTGTCGCAGGGCAACGACTGGCGCGGCGGGGTCGACCGGTTCCGGGTGCTGCTCGACGAGTGGAAGGCGCTCCCCCGCGTGGACCGCGCCACCGACAACGAACTGTGGCACCGCTTCTCGTCCGCCCGCACGCAGTACACGCGCCGCCGGAAGGCGCACTTCTCGGAGCTGAACTCGAAGCGCGACGATGCAAAGGCCGTCAAGGAGGCCATCATCGCCGAGGCCGAGCCGCTGGCGGATTCGACCGACTGGGGTGCGACCTCGGCCGCGTTCCGCGACCTGATGCAGCGCTGGAAGGCCGCGGGCAGCGCCCGTCGCGCCGAGGACGACGCGCTGTGGAGCCGGTTCCGCGCCATCCAGGACCAGTTCTTCGACGCCCGCACCACGGCCCAGAGCGCCGTCGACGGCGAGCAGACCGAGAACCTGACCGCGAAGCAGGAACTGGTCGCGCAGGTGACAAAGGACCTCGAGGGCGTCACCGAGGTCGACGCAGCGAAGTCGATCCACCGCGAGTTCCTGGCGAAGTTCAACGAGCTGGGTCACGTGCCCCGCAATGCGATGCGCGAACTCGACTCGAAGGTCCGCTCGATCGGCGACAAGGTCGCCCAACTCGAGGCCGACGAGTGGCGTCGCACCGATCCGGAGGCCCGCAAGCGCGCCGAGGACACCGTCGCGATGTTCGAGAACCAGATCGCCAAGCTACAGGCCGACCTGGACAAGGCCGAGGCCAAGGGCGATTCGCGCGCCGTCAAGGACGCGGCGAAGTCGATCGAGACCTACACGAGCTGGCTCGACCAGGCCCGCGAGACGCTGACCGACTTCCAGGGCTGAGCCCGAAGAACGCCGAGAAGGTCGGGACCCATCCGGGTCCCGACCTTTCGTGCTTTCGGGCGTCGACGAGTCGGCCGGGCTAGCCGGAGACGCGGAAGACGTCGTAGACGCCTGGCACCCGGCGGACCTGGTTGATCACGTGCTGCAGGTGCGTCGGGTCTGCCGACTCGAAGGTGAACTTGCCGGTGAACTGGCGATGCTTGTTCGTCGAGATGTTGACCGACAGGATGTCCAGGTGCTGCTCGGACAGCGCGGAGGACACGTCGGAGAGCAGCCGCGCACGGTCGAGGCCCTCGATCTGGATCGTGACGACGAAGGTGCTGCCGGTCTCCGCGCCGGACCAGGACACCGGGACGATCCGGTCGGGCTCCTTCTTCAGCGCAGGCACGTTCGAGCAGTCGGCGCGGTGCACCGACACGCCGTCGCCGCGGGTCACGAAGCCGATGATGTCTTCGCCGGGCAGCGGGTAGCAGCACTTGGCGAACTTTGCGACGACCGAGTCGTCGCCGTCGACCAGGATGTGGGCGCCGTCGCTGACGGGCCTGCGGCGCTGCCGCACCACGACGTCCTCGGTGACGGTGTCGACCGTCTCCTCCTCGCCGCCGTGCAGTTGGACGAGCTTCTCGACCGCGGCCTGCGCCCCGATGTGTCCCTCGCCGATCGCGACGTACAGGTTCGGCACGTCCTTGTAGCCGAGTTCGTTGGCGACCGCCGTGAGGTTCTCCAACGTCAGCAGGCGCTGCATCGGCACGCCCGTGCGGCGCAGGTCGCGCGCAAGGGTCTCCTTGCCGTGCTCCATGGCCTCGTCGCGGCGCTCCCGCGAGAAGTGCTGGCGGATCTTCTGCCTGGCCCGCGAGGAGACGACGAAGCCAAGCCAGTCGCGGCTCGGGCCGGCGCCCTCCGCCTTCGACGTGAGGACCTCGACCTTGTCGCCCTGCTGCAGCGGCGTCGACAGCGCGACGAGCCGCCCGTTCACGCGGGCACCGATGGTGCGGTAGCCGACCTCGGTGTGGACGGCGAATGCGAAATCGACCGGGGTCGCACCGACAGGAAGCGCCATCACCTCGCCCTTGGGCGTGAACACATAGATCTCGTCGGAGTTGATCTCGAAGAGCACCGAGTCGAGGAACTCGCTCGGGTCCTCGGTCTCCTTGCTCATCACGCCGAGTTGGTGCATGGCGCGCATGCCCGCCTCCTCGGCGGTGACGCCGTTGCGGAGGTCCTCCTTGTACTTCCAGTGCGCCGCGACACCGTACTCGGCCCGACGGTGCATCTCGTGGGTGCGGATCTGGAACTCGATGGGCTCGTTGTTAGCGCCGAGCACCGTCGTGTGCAGCGACTGGTACATGTTGAACTTCGGCCCGGCGATGTAGTCCTTGAACCTGCCGGGGATCGGCTTCCAGCCCGCGTGCGCGACGCCGAGCACCGCGTAACAGTCCTTGACGTCGTCGACGAGCACCCGCAGCCCGATCAGGTCGTAGATGTCGCGGAAGTCGCGGCCGCGGACCATCATCTTCTGGTAGATCGAGTAGTAGTGCTTCGGTCGCCCGTACACGGTGGCCTTGATCTTGTTCTCGGCCAGCTTCGACTGGAACTCGGCGATCAGCTCACGTAGGTAGCGCTCGCGCCCGGGCGCCGACTGGGCCACCATGTCGACGATCTCGGCGTACACCTTCGGCTCGATCGTCGCGAACGACAGGTCCTCGAGCTCCCACTTGATGGTGTTCATGCCGAGCCGGTGCGCCAGCGGGGCGAAGATGTTGAGCGTCTCGGTGGCGATCCTGACCCGCTTGTCGGGCCGCAGGTAGCCGAGGGTCCGCATGTTGTGGAGTCGGTCGGCCAGCTTGATGACGAGGACGCGGACCTCTTCGCTGGTGGCCATGATCATCTTGCGGATGGTCTCGGCCTTCGCGGTCTCGCCGTAGGTCAGCTTGTCGAGCTTGGTGACGCCGTCGACCATGTGGGCGACCTCGTCGCCGAAGTCGGCGCGCAGTTGCTCGAGCGAGTAGTCGGTGTCCTCGACGGTGTCGTGCAGCAGGGCCGCGACGAGCACGGGCTCGGTCATGCCGAGCTCGGCGAGGATGGTGGCGACCGCGAGCGGGTGCGTGATGTACGGGTCGCCCGACTTGCGGGTCTGGCCCTCGTGGTGGTGCTCGGCGGTGCGGTAGGCCCGCTCGAGGACGGCCAGGTCGGCCTTGGGGTGGTTCGACCGGACGATCCTGAACAGCGGATCGAGGACGGCGGACTTCGACGGCACGGCCCCGAGCCTCGCCAACCGGTGACGCATCCGTAGGCGCGGCTGTTCGGGCCCGGTCACCAACCGGGAAACGCCCGTCAAGCCCTCGTCTGCCATGCGCAGAGTCTAGTGCCGCCCACAACACGCAGGGCCGATGACCACGCCGTGACGCATCACCTGTAGTCGGACGCGGAACTCGGGCGTCTGCGGTGACCTCCCTGTGCCGGGCTCCAACCCGCCTGGGCGGCGTTCCTCACGCCTGGTGCCGCGGCGTTCCTCGAGCTTGTCGCCCCGTTCCCCGAGCCTGGCGCCCCGTTCCCCGAGCCTGTCGCCCCGTTCCCCGAGCCTGTCGAGGGTCCGACCGCCACCGGCGACGCACGACGCCTCTCGACCGTTGGCGTCTAGTGCTCCCGATCCTGGCGCCCCGTTCCCCGAGCCTGTCGAGGGGTCCGACTGCCACCGGCACGCACGACGCCTCTCGTCTGTCGGCGTCTAGTGTTCCCGATCGCCCTCGTCGCGGCGCTCGTCCTGGGAGCCGAGGTCGTCGGCGCCGAGGGTCTCGTCGCGGATCTCCTCGCGCCGCTCCTCCTGCTCTTCGCGGTCGTCGCGTAGTTCGTCGAACTTGTCCTTGCCCATGGCGATCCTCACCTTCGATGTCGCTGTCTGCGTCATGTCATTCTGCCGCCCGACGGGCAAACAGGGGCCTGATCAGGGCAGACGAGGGGGACGACGCGCACAGGCAGACGCATGCGGGGCGATGGACGCCGCGGACCGGGACGGAGCGCTCGGCGATCGGACCCCTCGACAAGCTCGGGGAACGAAGGACAAGCTCGAGGAGCATCGTTCCTTGAGCCGGCCCGCCGACGAAGTCGCGCGGCCGAGTCGAAAGGTCCGCAACCCTCAACGACGACCGAACCCCACGCACCTGCACAACGTAAGGGGCCCGAGAGCGACCGGAGCGCTCGGCAATCGGCCCCCTCGACAAGCTCGGGGAACGAGGCGACTAGCTCGGGGAACGACCGGAACGCTTGGTGGTCGGACCCCTCGACAAGCTCGGGGAACGAAGGACAAGCTCGAGGAGCATCGTTCCTTGAGCCGGCCCGCCGACGAAGTCGCGCGGCCGAGTCGAAAGGTCCGCAACCCTCAACAATGACGGAACCCCACGCACCTGCACAGCAACAGGGACCCGAGAGCGACCGGAGCACTCGGCAATCGGACCCCTCGACAAGCTCGGGGAACGAGGCGACTAGCTCGGGGAACGACCGGATTGCTTGGTGATCGGACCCCTCGACCAGCTCGGGGAACGAGGCGACTAGCTCGGGGAACGACCGGAATGCTTGGTGATCGGACCCCTCGACCAGCTCGGGGAACGAGGCGACAAGCTCGGGGAACGACCGTAGCGCTCGGTGATCGGACCCCTCGACAAGCTCGGGGAACGAGGCGACAAGCTCGGGGAACGAAGGACAAGCTCGGGGAACGTTGGACCCGCGGGAGCGCGCGCCTCTCAGTCGTCGAAGGAGCGCAGGATGTTCTTGTCCTTGGGCGACGGCGGCTGTGCCCTGCGCACCACGATCAACTCGTCGCCGATCTCGATCCGGGTGGCCGACTTGTCGTAGAACCTGCGCAGCGTCCCGTTGCGGATCACGCCGATCACGCGCTCGCCCAGCACCGCGGACGGCGGCTGGCCGACCTCGTCGGCCGTCGCCAGGCGCTGGTGCACCTCGAGTCCTTCGGCGCCGGTGAGCATGTCCTGCATGATCGTGCCCAACTCGGGGCCGATCGCCGACAGGCCGAGCAGGCGGCCCACGGTCTCGGAACTCGTCACGACCGCCGAGGCGCCCGACTGGCGCACCAGCGGAACGTTGTCGTGCTCGCGCACCGACACGATCACCCCCGCCGTCGGGTTCAACTGGCGCACCGTCAGCGTCGTCAGGATCGACGCGTCGTCGCGGTCAAGCGAGATGATCACCTGCCGCGCCTTGCTGACCTCGGCCCTGCGCAGCAGCGAGCGGCGGGTCGCGTCGCCCTGGAAGGCCGCATAGCCGTCGAAGTTGGCCTCGTTGACCGCAGCGGTGTTCGCGTCGATGACCACGATCTTGTCCGGCTTCTCCCCCTGGCGGCGCAGCGTGTTGACCGCGCTACGGCCCTTCGTGCCGTAGCCGATCACGACGATGTGGTTGCGCATCTTCTTCCTCCAGAAAGAGTCCTTGATCGCGCGGCTGCCCTGGTTGGCGAGCACCTCGATGGTCGTACCGACCAACACCACCAGGAAGGTGATGCGAAGCGGTGTGATGATCAGGGCGTTGATCAGTCGGGCATGCGGCGCGATCGGGGTGATGTCGCCGTACCCCGTCGTCGTCACCGTGACGGTGGCGTAGTAGAGCGCGTCGATGAAGGAGACCCCGTCTCCCCCGGTGTTGTCGATATAGGCACCGCGGTCCACCCACACCAGCATGGTCGTGAGCATCAGCAGCCCGAGCGCCAGCAGAGAGCGGCGAGCCAGTTCCTTGAAGGGGCTCGTCGCTATCCGCGGGAGCGAGACCAGGGACAGGATGCCCCCTTGCTCGCCCCTGACTGGAGCTTTTCCATTGGCTCAGACTGTCACCAGCGCGGTGCACTTGTCGATGCCCATCTCGACGAGGCGCTCGCGGCCGTGCAGGAAGCTCAACTCCATCACGACGCTGACGTGCACCAGTTCGGCGCCCATCGCCTTGAGCAGTTCGGCTGTCGCGCCGATGGTGCCTCCGGTGGCGAGCACGTCATCGACCACGAGCACCCTCGCGCCGGGAGTGATGGCGTTGCGGTGCATGGTCAGCGTCTCCGAGCCGTACTCAAGCTCGAACGAGTGGCTGATCGTCTCCCCCGGCAGCTTGCCCGGCTTGCGCACCGGGACGAACCCGGCGCCGAGCGCCAACGCGACGGGGGCGGCGAAGATGAACCCGCGCGCCTCCATGCCGACGACCACGTCGATGCCCTCGGGGGCGGACGCGACCAACTCGTCGACCGCGGTCTGGAACCCCTCCGGGGAGGCAAGCAGCGGCGTGATGTCCTTGAACACGACGCCCGGCTTCGGGAAGTCGGGGACGTCGACGATCAGGGAGCCGATCAGCTCCCGGTTCGTGTCGCTGGTCACTTGCCCTTCCTTCGGTCGGCCCTGCTCACGTTGGTGCGACGCTGCTGCCGCGCGCCCTGCTCATCGGTCACCTCGACGACGGGCTCCGTCAGAGTGACGGTGCCTGCCGCCGCGCCCGACGTCGCCGCCGTCGCGACGGACTCGCGGTGAGCCGCCTTGGCGGCCGAGCGGGCCTTACGACGCTCGATCTGCTCGCGGTGCTCGATCATCTTCGGCTCCCGCTCGCGCAGCCACGCCAGCAGGGGCGCCGCGATGAACAGGGACGAGTAGGCGCCCGCGATCATGCCGACCAGCAGCGCGAGGCCGAGGTCCGCAAGTGGGCCGCTCTGCAGGACCGTGCCTGCAATGAACAGCGCGAGCACCGGCAGCACGCCGATCACCGTGGTGTTCAGCGAGCGCACCAGCACCTGGTTGATGGCCCGGTTGGCCTGCTCCGAGTACGTGTACGTGGTGTGCTCGATGCCCTTGGTGTTCTCGCGGATCTTGTCGAACACCACGACGGTGTCGTACAGCGAGTAGCCGAGGATGGTGAGCACGCCGATGACGGTAGACGGGGTGACGGTGAAGCCGACCGCCGCGTACACGCCGACGGTCACGATCAGGTCGTGGAACACGGCCACGATGGCCGCGATCGACATCTTCCAGTCCCGGAAGTAGGCAGCGATCAGCACCATGACGAGCGCGACGAACACCACGAGAGCGATGACGGCCTTCTGGGTGATCTGCTGGCCCCACGAGCCGCCGATGGCGTTGTAGGTGACATCGTCCGGTACGACGCCAGCGATCTTGGCGATCTCGGCGCGCGTGGTCGTCGTCTCTTCGGGAGTCAGCGACCGGGTCTGGATCCGGATGCTGGAGTCGCCGAGCGAGAAGACCTGCGCGTCGAGTTCGTCGACCGACAGTTCATTCATGTGCGCGCGCACGTCGTCGACGGTGGACGACGTGATCTTCATGGGCGCCTGGAAGTCGGTGCCTCCGCTGAACTCGATGCCGAGCGTGAGTCCCCGCACCAGCAGCACGACGACCGTGAGTGCCACGAGGATGCCGGAGAAGATGAACCAGCCCTTGCGGTTCTTCATGAAGTCGTAGGACAGGTGCCCCGTGTACAGCCGTTCGGCGACGCTGAGTTTCTTCTCGGCCATCATGCCTCCTGCGCGATCGTCGAGGTGGAGTCCTTGCGGCGGAGCCTGCGCCCGAGCAGCGACTCCTGCGTGACTCCCATGTGGGCGGCGTCGAGGCCGGAGCCGCGACGTCCCTCACCGAAGAACTTGGTGCGTCCGAGCAGTTCGACCAGCGGCCGGGTGAAGAAGAACACCACGGCGAGGTCGAGAAGAGTGGTCAGGCCGAGCGTGAACGCGAAGCCCTTCACCGAGCCGATGGCAAGGATGAACAGCACCACGGCCGACAGCAGCGAGACGGCGTCGGAGATGACGATGGTGCCGCGGGCCTTCTCCCAGCCCGACTGCAGCGCCGACTTCAGCGACTTGCCTTCGCGGATCTCGTCCCTGATGCGTTCGAAGTAGATGATGAACGAGTCTGCGGTGACGGCGATACCGACGATGGCTCCGGCGATTCCTGGCAGGTTCAGCGCGAACCCGAACACGGAACCGAGCAGCACCATCATGGCGTAGGTAGCGGCGGCCGCGACTGCGAGCGACGCCACCACGACGATGCCCATGGCGCGGTAGTACAGGAACGAGTAGAGCGCCACGACCGCGAGGCCGAGGATGCCTGCGATGATGCCGACGCGCAACTGCTCGCCGCCAAGCGTCGGGGAGACGGTCTCGACCTGGCTCGGCTCGAAGCTGAGCGGAAGCGAGCCGAACTTCAGCACGTTGGCCAGGCCCGCGGCCGAGTCGGCGTTGAAGTCGCCTCGGATGATTGCTTCGCCGTTGGCGATCTTCGCCTCTGCGCGGGCCGCGGATTCGACGACGCCGTCCAGCACGATCGCGAACATGTTGCGCGGCTGGGTCTGCGAGACGAGGGTGCCGGTCAGGTCGGAGAGGCGCGTGGCGCCCTCCGAGTTGAAGCTCAGCGTGACGGCGTAGGCGAGGTCACCCTGCGGGATGCCGAAGGAGGCGGTGTTGAGGTCCTGGCCGCGGATCGCGATGGGGCCGAGGAGGTACTTGTAGACGTCCTGGTCGTCGCAGGCGACGAGCGCGCGGTCCGCATCGTCGTGCGTCGGGTCGCCGCAGGTGAAGTCGGCGAGCGCCTGGGTGTCGGCCGCGGTCGGCTGGTAGGCCAGCACGTCGGCCATCGACAGCAGTGGCTCGTCGCCCGCCTGCCCGTCGGCACCACCCGTTGGCGTGGCCGCGGGGCTAGGCGTCGGGGTCGGGCTTGCCGGGGCCGTCGGCAGGCCAGGCACCGGGGTCTCGCCAGGGCTGGGGGTCGCCGTCGGGCCGGTGCCAGCCGCCACGTCGAGCACTGGCCGGAAGGCGAGCTGCGCGGTGGCGCCCACGAGTTCGGCCAGGTCGTCGCGGTCGACGTTGGGGGCGGAGACAACGATGTTGCGGTCGCCCTGGATGGCGACGGAGGCCTCACCGACGCCCAGACCGTCGACGCGCTGCTGGATGATGTCGCGGGCCAACTCGAGCGAGTCCATCGGGACCGACCTGTTGGTGGCCGACAGCGTGATCGTCTGACCACCCTGCAGGTCGAGGCCGAGCTTCGGCGACCACGTCCTGGTGACCGCCATGATGACGAACAGGCCCGCGATGATGAGCAGGAATACGGTCAGGACGACGGCGGGGCGTCGCCTCCTAGCGGTGGTCGCCACTTACTTGGAGTCCTCCGGGCGGGGCTTCTCCTCGGCGGGGGCCTCGAACGACGGTGCGTCCTTGCGCTCCCACGGCTGGTAGTCGCTCGCGTCGTCGTTGGAGGCCTCGACGGTCTCGGTCTCGGCGACGGGCTCGTCGTAGGGGCCGCGGGCCGAGTCGTCGGCGTAGGGGTTCACGGCGTCGTCAGCGTAGGGGCTGACGGCGTCGTCGGCGTAGGGGCTCGCCTCCGAGGCCTCGTGCGCGAGGGGGGCGTCGAGGTCGGCGTCGTAGCCGATGCCCACCGGAGCTTCGCCCTCGGCGATCTCGTCGGTGAACTCGAACTCCTCGTCCTCGGCCGTCACCTTGCGGGCGACGTTGCCCTTGAGGACCGTGATCTCAACCCCGGGGGCGAGTTCGACGATCATCTGGCGCTCGCCGACGTGTGCGATCGTGCCGAAGATGCCGGAGGTCAGCAGCACCCGGTCCCCTTCGCCGAGCTGGGCTCGCATCTCCTGGTCCTTGCGCATCTTCTTCTGCTGCGGGCGGATCATCAGGAAGTACATGATCGCGAACATCGCGACCATCAAAAGGATCAATTCCATGGTTCACTCCGGTTGAGTTCTGGGCCACCGCTCAGAATAGCGGAGCCGCGTCGATAGTCATTAACCGCGTCATTCGTCTGTGTCGAACAGCGCGGGCATCGCCGCCGGGGGCGGACGCCCAGGTGGGCATAGGCGGCGCGGGTCGCGACCCGGCCGCGTGGGGTTCTGATCAGCAGGCCCTCCCGAATCAGGAAGGGCTCGGCGACCTCCGAGACGGTCTCGATCTCCTCCCCCACGCTGAGCGCGAGGGTCGACAGCCCGACGGGGCCGCCGTCGAACAGCTTGCACAGCGCCTCAAGGACACCACGGTCGAGCCGGTCGAGGCCACGCTCGTCCACCTCGTACAACTCGAGGGCCGCACGCGCCACGTCGCGGTGCGCGGTGGCGTGCCCCCTGACCTGCGCGAAGTCGCGCACCCGGCGCAGCAGCCGGTTCGCGATGCGGGGGGTGCCCCTGGAGCGGCGGGCGATCTCGCCCTCGGCGGCCTTGTCGATGCGGATGCCCAGCTTTCCCGCGGAGGCGGCGACGATGCCCGCCAGGTCTGCCGGGTCGTAGAAGTCCAACTGGGCGGTGAACCCGAACCGGTCGCGCAGCGGGCCGGGCAGCATACCCGCGCGCGTGGTCGCCCCGACCAGCGTGAACGGGGGCAGTTCGATGGGGATGGCGGTCGCGCCTGGGCCCTTGCCGACGATGACGTCGACGCGGAAGTCCTCCATCGCGAGGTAGAGCATCTCCTCCGCGGGTCGCGACAGCCGGTGGATCTCGTCGAGGAACAGCACGTCGCCCTCATCCAGGCCGGACAGGATCGCCGCAAGGTCGCCGGCGTGCTGGATGGCGGGACCCGAGGAGATCCGCAGCCCTGAGCCCAGTTCCGCGGCGATGATCATGGCAAGGGTCGTCTTGCCGAGGCCGGGAGGGCCGGAGAGCAGGACGTGGTCCGGGGCGGTGCCGCGGTGCATGGCTGCGTCGAGGACCAGTGCGAGTTGCTCCCGCACCCGCGGCTGCCCCTCGAACTCGGCGAGCCGCTTGGGTCGCAGCGCAGCCTCGTAGTCGCGCTCCTCGCTCAGTGCGTGCGGGTCGACCTCGGAGAGCTCCACTACTTCTTCCTCGCCAGCGAGTTGAGCGCGGCGCGCAGCAGTTGCCCGATGCCGATGTCAGGGTTCTCGTCGACGAGGTGCGCGACGTTGTCGGCAGCGGTCTCCGCGTCGCGGGCCGACCATCCGAGCCCGGTCAGGCCCTCGGCGACCTGCGCGCGCCACAGTTCGGGCTCCGCGTTGCTGAGCGGCTGGGGGGCCTCGTCTCCTCCGTCGCTGAGCACGAGCACCTTGTCCTTCAGCTCGATGACGAGCTTCTGGGCGCCCTTGCGCCCGATGCCGGGCACCGAGCACAGCCTGGCGAGGTCCTCTGCCTGCACGGCGCGGCGGAACTCGCCGGGGGTCAGCACCGACACGATCGCCAGGGCGAGCTTCGGCCCGACTCCCGAGGCGGTCTGGGCGAGCTCGAAGGCCTCGCGCTCCCCTCCTCCGCGAAGCCGAACAGCGTCATGGAATCCTCGCGGACCACCATCGACGTGTGCACGACCGCCGCCTCGCCGGGCCGGAGGGCTGCGGCGGTGGACGGGGTGACGTGCACGAGAAAACCGACACCCCCGACGTCGAGCACGCAGGAGGTGGCACCGGCCTTCAGCACGGTGCCGCTGAGCTGAGCGATCATCGCTTCCCCTTGGCTGCCGCTACGGCCGCGGCGTATCTGTTGGTCGCGGCGCCGCGCCACACCTGCGTGACGGCGATGGCGAGCGCGTCGGCCGCGTCGGCCGGCTTCGGTGCTGCGTCGAGACCCAGGATCCTTGTCACCATCGCGGCGACCTGCGCCTTGTCGGCCGATCCCGAGCCGGTCACGGCCGCCTTCACCTCGCTTGGCGTGTGGAACGTGACTCGCAGCCCTCGGCGGGCGCCGGTCAGCGCCGCGACCCCTGAGGCCTGCGCGGTGTCCATCACCGATGCGAGGTTGTGCTGCGCGAAGACCCGCTCGATGCCGACCGCCTCAGGCTGGTACTCGTCGAACCACTCGACGAGGCCGCGCTCGAGGGCAAGCAGTCGGAGCGCGACGTCCTCACCGACGGGGGTCCGGACGACGCCGACGGCCACCAACCGGGGCGGCCGACCGACCGTCCCTTCAACCACGCCGACGCCGCAGCGGGTGAGGCCGGGGTCGATCCCGATGACGCGCATGGAGGTGTTACTCAGTCCTCGTCTTCGAGTGCCTGTGCGACCTCGGGGGTGACATCGACGTTGGTGAAGACGTTCTGCACGTCGTCGGAGTCCTCCAACGCGTCGATGATCCGCTCGACCTTCTGGGCGACGTCGACCGAGTCGACCTCCTGGTCGAACGAGGCCACGAACTGCACCTCGGAGGAGTCGTAGTCGAGACCGGCCGACTCGATGGCCTTTCGCACCTCGACGAGGTCGTTGGGGTCGGTGTAGGCCTCGAACTCGTCACCGTTGTCGGAGACCTCCTCGAGGCCAGCCTCCAGCGCGGCCTCCAGCAGGGCGTCCTCGCTCAGTTCGCCCGAGGTCTGCTTCTTCGGCACGACGACGACGCCCTTGCGGGAGAACAGTCGCTGGACGGATCCGACGTCTGCCATGGTGCCCCCGTTGCGGGTGACGGCGACCCGCACGTCGGACGCGGAGCGGTTGCGGTTGTCGGTGAGGCACTCGATCAGGATGGCGACGCCCGCAGGGCCGTAGGCCTCGTACATGATCGTCTCGTAGTCGGCCCCGCCGGACTCGGCGCCAGAGCCGCGCTTGACGGCGCGATCGATGTTGTCGTTGGGAACCGAGGACTTCTTGGCCTTCTGGATGGCGTCGTAGAGAGTGGGGTTGCCCGCTGGGTCACCGCCACCGATCCGCGCCGCGACCTCGACGTTCTTGATCAGCTTGGCGAAGAGCTTGCCCCGCTTGGCGTCGATGACGGCCTTCTTGTGCTTGGTCGTTGCCCATTTGGAATGGCCGCTCATCCGGTCCCACTTTCTCGTCGCAGAAGTAACTCTCGATAGAGCAGCCTATCGTGTCGGCCCTAAACGACCTTGCTGAGCAGCGCCACCGCGTCCCGTGTCGTGTAGCCGAGTTCGCGGGCGAGCCGCGAGAGCCCCAGCCCGTCCGGCGTGTCGATCCCGAGGCCCGCCTCGGTGCAGCCGGATGTGCGCATCGAGCGCAGGCACGAGCCGAGCAGCGCGAGGGAGATGCCACGGCGGCGGTAGTCGGGGTGGACACCGAAGCGTTCGGTCCAGCCGCCGCAGGGGTCGCCGTCGTCGACGACGCTCATGGCATAGCCGACGATCCGGTCGCCGTCGCGCGCGACGAAGGACCACTCGGGGCGGAAGCCGACGTCGGCCAGGCGCTGGTTCCATTCCTCGGCCTGGACCTCCGCGCCGCCAATGGGTTTGAAGCAGAGGTTGTGCAGCACGCGCACCTCCTCCGCGTCGGCGGGGAGGAAGCCCGCGATCGAGATCCCGTCAGCGTCCGGGACCACCAGGGGCTGGCCCAGGTCGCGGTGCAGGTCGTAGTAGTAGCGCTCCGGCTCGAAGCCCTGCCTGCGGGCGACGCCCTCGAGGCCCGGCCTGCCGACCTCGGCGTAGCAGCCGAGCCACAGCGGAACTCCCGGATGGTTCTCGTCGCGCCAGGCCTTGGCGCGCTCGATCTGCCACTTCAGGAGCGCGGTGCCGACCATCATGTGACGGTGCACGGGGTGCACGCCGCCCATCAGGTACATCCGGAGCGGATCGGTGCTTGCGAGGAATCCGGCGCCGAAGGCCGAGAGCGAGGAGTAGGCGTCCCAGCCGCCGACGGCCAACCCTGTTGCGGGGAGCAGGTCTCTGTCGAGGATCGCCGCGGTCATCCCCGAGAGAACCGAGTTGTCCAGCGCCTCGAGTTGGGCCCTGAAGCTCTCGATCTCGGGGGCATCGTGACTGCCTAAGAGCCGCCACCTGAGGTGCGGCTCCACATAGGCTTCCATGGTCGTCAGTCTACGCCTCACCGCCAGATGCGCGGTCGCGCA